>CAYVHU010000027.1:0-1826 GCA_964451415.1 uncultured Magnetovibrio sp. | reverse complement strand
GGTCATGGCCATGCAATCGCTGTTTGCGTTTACCACGGGGGGCATGTTCGCCGCCGGCGACGCGGCCTTGACACCGAGCAATTTCATGTTGAAGAAAAATTCCGCCGTGCCTTCCGCCGCTCTTACGCCGGTGGAACTGGAAGAAAGCGTGGCCTTTGTCGCGGCGGATGAAACGGGCAAGGCTGCCGGACTGCATGAATTGGTGGTGGACGGCAACGCCGTGACCACGCGTTACGTGGCGGAAAACCTGAACGTCCTGTGTCCGGAAGTCATGAACGGTCCGGTGGACATTGCGGTGCAAAAAGGCGGTACGGACGCGTCCAGTGCGCACCATGTTTTCGTTCCCAATGTCGATGGTAGCGTTGCTGTTTTGCATCTACGCCGCAGCCAGAACATGCTGGGCTGGACATGGTGGGATGCCCGCGGCACTTCGGGCACCGATGCCGTGCAGCGTGTGGCCGTGGTAGGGGGGACGGCGTGGTTTTTGGTTAAGCGTACCGTGGGCGGGGCGACAAAATATTTCCTCGAATATCTGGACGAAAGTGCGTTTTTCGATTGCTCAATCAGACAAACCAGCGCCACGGCACTAGCGGTATGGGGGGGCTTTGCCCATCTGGAAGGCGAAATTCTCAAAGTGTGGGCGGACGGAGCACTGCGTGATGATGCGAAGGTGACGGGCGGGCAGATCACCGTCACCGATGGGGGGAAAGTCGTGGATGTTTCCGATATGGAAGCGGGCCTTGCCTTCGACTGGGCCTTGGAAACCATGCCGCCGGTTGCACAATTGGGCGACGGCACTTTGATCGGGGCGGCCATGCGTATCTACAAGGCGGCGATCCGTGTGCGCGGGGCCCACGACATGGTGGTGAATACGAAGCCGGTGGTATTTCGGCGTATGGGAATGATGATGTTGGATGCGCCGTTGGAAGCTTACAGCGGGGTGAAGACGATCTCGTTTTTGGGTTGGAAACGTGGTGAGGACAAAGCGGCGACGGTGCGTATGGAAGGCCGGTTGCCGATCACCATCGAGGCCGTAACGGCACATGTCGCTGTTTAAGAAAGGGGTTCAAAATGGGTGGTAAAGCGGGAAAAATTCTTCCTTTGGTGGCCTTGGCAGGTCTTGGGATCGCCACGGGCGGGTTCGGTCTGTTGGGGGCCGGTGCGGCTGAGGCCGGGGCCGCCGGCGCGGCTGGCGCGGCCAGTGCGGCTGGCGCGGCCAGTGCGGCAGCGTCATCGGGTGGCTTTTTGTCGTCTCTGGCGCAAATGTCAACCTTGTCCAGAATTGGCATGGGTTTGCAAGCTGTCTCCAAGGTGGGCGCTATGGTGAAAGCCGGTGCGACTGCGGATCAGCAGGCCAACATGCTGGCATTACAACAAGGTCAGCAGAATTTTGCGAACGCAAACAATGCGCTGGAATTATCACAACGCTCATTGGCGGTTGAACAACGCCTGCGCAAAACACTGTCGGCACTGAACGTGCGTGCCAATGTGTTTGGTGCGGATTTATCGTCCGGCTCGGCAAGCAGCCTGATGGATTCCACTTTCCAGGGCGCGCAGAACGAAGCGGATTTGTATGCTACCAAACGTCGAATGTTCGATCAAAGCGGGCGCATGGCAGATCAGGTCTATGCGTACAAACGCCGCGCTGTCGGGGCCAATAAGACGGGGGCCATCGTTGGTGATTTGCTGAACTTCGGTTTGGGCGCGGTAAGGGGTCTCAACACATACAACAAGACGGGGAGGGCCTGATATGGCGAACCATATTCAGATCGAAGCCATTGCGCCGCGCATTCAGTATGTGGGCGACGGCGTGCAAGACATGTTCA
>CAYVHU010000026.1:0-2195 GCA_964451415.1 uncultured Magnetovibrio sp. | reverse complement strand
AAATCTACGAGAAGATTCTACTTTCAAGTACCGCTAAAAATTGGGGGTATTACCGGTTTTGTCATGATAACGCCGTCGCCGAGAGCTTCTTCCAACTCTTGAAACGCGAGCGGATCAGGCGAAAAACCTATCCCACACGCGATGCGGCAAAGTGTCTAACAAATTAGGGGCACCTCAAGGTCCTGCATTGGTCCAAGACGTTTAGCCGATTAGGCGATGGCCTGTTTCAGGTCGTCATGTTCAAAGGCCGATGCCATGCGTTTGATTTCCGCGGCCTTCAAGCCATACCTTGCGGCCTCATTCCGCCATGAAGAAACCGCGTTTCCAATCTCCTTGGCCATAGCCGAAGCGTCGGCGGAAGAAAGTTCAAAATAGGCGGCGTTTTCCATCGCCAGATCCAGGCTTGCCGAGTTGTCATCCAAGTCAATACTGGTGGACAGCACTCGTGGTTTGATGTCTGTCGGCACGGGATTGAGGTCATAGGCCGGTGATAAAACCCAACCGGACGTGCTTTCATAAAGGAAACCGTGGTTTCTGAGGTGGTCATCCGTGTTGGAAATCAGCACGTTGAAGACCATGCGCCGCCAAAGCTGATGGAGGTCGCTTTTCGCCCGTGCCCCATGCTGGCGCAAGCTATCGGCTATTTCCAGATAGCTATGATGCTCGTTGTCTTTCGCGTCCAGCATACTCATGGCTGACAGGAAGGGGCGACGCGTTGCGCCAACACGGTCGAAGCGGCGCAGAATGAGAACATTCCGACCAGCAACCACTTCGACGCGAAACTCCGGAGCGTTAATTCCGGCATTGTCAGCCAGACTCAACGCCACGGCTTCCCAAAGCACGGCGTCGGTTTCATCTTCCTTGTGTGGGAACTTGGCGATTGCCAGATGCCCGTCCTTATCCCTTATCGACGCTTTAGGACGCGCCCCGCCCAACGAAGACCCCGGCGCGAGAAGCAGATGTAACGCTTCCGTCGCGTCGGGGTCTTCGGATACCCTCTCACTGGCAGACAAAAGTTTGGGTAAATCTATAAGCGGTGGGATTGCCCTTTGGTCGGAGGGGGCGAGAAACGCGCCGCCTTCCTGGGTCGCGAAACGAAGCGCTCCCTGACGCGCCTCGTCCGTGACCATAAGCAGGTAATCCACTTCCCGTAATGTTCGCGGAGCCTGACTTTCCGCCGCTGCGCGTTGGCGTTCGGCGCGACGCATGAGAACACGCCCCCAGCGATCGGGTGCGGAATCACCAAGCGCACCGAAAAGCGCTTTACGGTTTGCCGTGTGGAATGGGCCGGGGCCAACCTTCAGCGCGGGTTCCAACGAAAACCGCGTGGGGTTTTCAAGCCACATCGGATCGTATTCGAACGTCGCGCTTTCCCGCCCTTTGCGCAAACGCGACCATAGGCGGCCAACCAGCACCGGTTCCCCTTCCCAATCAACATAGACGAAAACCTGGGTATCCATCATTCACGCCCCTTTGGGCTTGCGGGAACGTATGCGTTGCGGCAACCGCTCTTCATCGAGTTCCATGCCAAGTTCGTCGCTTTTCACATCCACAAGGTCGGACAGCCTGTGGATCAGGCCGAGAACAAAAAGAACCATGGCGTAGTTCCCCAATTGAACCACCGCGTCACCCTTTTCGATTTTCGTTAGCGTCCCCCGGCTCATAGAGGCGCGTTCAGCGAGAACTGCCATCGGAATGCGACGACGACGACGGGCATCACGAATGTCCGCGCCCAGCTTTCTCAAGGCGCGGTTCACCGGCACGGGCAGGGATTTTCTTTTTTCCTTACTCATTTTAACGTCCAATATAACGCGCTTTATTTTGTATACCGTATGCTACGATAGACATTAAATCAATAACACCTGAATGAAAATTGGTTCATCAGCTTAGGCGATACTAGGAGGGCCATCGAAAATATAGGGGATGATGAACAACATAGGCGGGCGCAACGCTCGGGCCGGGGATCGGGCGGTGGATCGACTTCTACAATCACCGACGGCCCCACGGCACCCATGGCGGGCAAACGCCGGTCTGGGATATCGAAACAGTCTGTCGCCCTCCGGCCCGGGCTTGCGCCCGGTCCTCCGGGCAACAGACTTAGCGGCATAAAACAAACCAATGGAGCAATCGGCCAGAAGACCCAGACTGCAGCTTAAAATGCCGCTGAATCTGTCCAACGATTGGGGAGTAGCTCA
>CAYVHU010000025.1:0-3708 GCA_964451415.1 uncultured Magnetovibrio sp. | reverse complement strand
CCAGACTGCAGCTTAAAATGCCGCTGAATCTGTCCAACGATTGGGGAGTAGCTCACTTTGCGCTCAACTAACGAGCGTGAAACGGATGGTTTCTTCCATTTCTGTGCTTGGCGCCAATTGGCGCCAAGCACAGGGTCAAGCTGTGTATGTTCTGCCGATGTAAGGTTTGTCTGACCAACAGGCAGCGGGGCATTGCGGCCATAGATCTCATAATTTTCATCACGGTCGAGATGAGCATACTGATTTCCCGTCGCCACTCAGGAACATACCGGTGTTGCAGTTGAAATGAGAAATTAGCGAGTTTCATTTTATGCGTGCCATGTTCATATCAAAACAAGCCTATTAATCATTCCGCTCGTAGGGTTTCGATGGGGTCCAAGCGGGCGGCGGAGGCTGCTGGATAAGCCCCAAAGAACAACCCCACCCCTGCGGAAATTCCGGCTCCCAGGGGGAGGGCAAGCGACGATGGCGCGAAGTCCCATCCCGAAAAACGGGCATAGGCCAATGCCGCCAGCATTCCCAAAACGGTGCCGCAGACCCCGCCGGTCAGTGATAGCAGTGCGGCCTCCATCAGGAACATGGTGCGGATATGACTACGACGTGCCCCCAACGCCATGCGCAAACCGATTTCCCTGCGCCGTTCGGCAACATTCATCAACATGACGTTCATCACCCCGACGCCGCCGACCAAAAGGGAAATGCTGCCGATCGCCGCCAACAGGCCCGCCATGATGGTGGCTTGCTTTTGCATCCCTTCTATCAACTGGCGGGCGCTTTGCGTCTGTACGGGCTTGCCGCCATGCAAGGCGCGCAAGCGTTCGCCTAAGGCTTCTGCCGCAAGGGTGGGGTCGCTGTCTTCGGTTGCTGCCGCCAAAATGGTTGAGCTCCCGGCTTGCGTCGCCACGCGGCGCATGGAAGCCTGGGGGATGATAACGCTGCTGTTGACGTCAAAGGGCAATAGCGGGTTGTGGGTGACTTTCGCCAATATGCCGATGACGGTGAACAGATAGTTGCCGATGCGGACCTGATCGCCCGGGTGTAGTGGATTGGCGCTGATTTTGGATGAAGCCGCGATTTTCGCGCCAATAATGGCATAGGTTTCATCTAAGTCGAAACGCGATAGGAAACGCCCCTCGGCTGTACGCAGGCGTATCACGCCTTCAAGGGATGGTGTTGCGCCGATCACGCTGCTCTGCACGCTGCGATCACGTCCTAAGCGCATGCCTGTAATGGAAAGCGGTGCGATTTGGCGGATTTCTGGAAGGGATTGAGATATTTCCTCAATGGCCAAAACCGTTGGTCGTGCACCTTGCGCCTGGCCCATGAGAATCTGGGCGACGATGAGGTCTGTTCCCATGGATTTAAACTGGCGGATCGATTCCACTTCGGCATTGTGACCGACATTCAACATAGCGATAACCGACGCCGTTCCGATCACGATGCCGAGCAGCGCCAGCACCGAGCGCTGAGCGACCGCCAACAAATTCGCCACGGCTTCGCGCGCCAATAGAAAGAACAAACGGGGCGAAGGCGTGCTCATGTGTCGATAATTCCGTCGCGCACAACAATACGGCGATGACAGCGCTCGGCAATGGCCGGGTCATGGGTTACGACGATGATGGTGATACCCAAGGTGCTGTTCATCCGCGCTAAAAGGTCCATGATTTCAGAAGCTGCCGTGCTGTCTAAGTTGCCGGTGGGCTCATCGGCCAGAATCAGCGATGGCGTGCCGACCAAGGCGCGCGCGATGGCGACGCGCTGGCGCTGTCCGCCGGATAATTCTTCGGGCCGGTGATGGATGCGATCGCCCAAACCCACTCGCTCAAGTTCTGCTTGGGCAGGGGGCCTGCGTTCGGATTGGCTTAAGCCACGATACAACAATGGATGGGCGACGTTATCCAAGGCGGTCAGGCGTCCCATAAGATGAAAGGCCTGAAACACAAAACCGATTTTGTGATTGCGCAGGTCGGCCAGTTCATCGGCACCGGAGCGTTGAACTTCAATGTCATCCAGCCGATACCGTCCCGACGTGGGGCGGTCCAAAAGGCCAAGGATGTTGAGCAGGGTGCTCTTGCCCGATCCGGACGCGCCCATAATGGCGCACATCTCGCCGCGCGCCATGCGCAACGAGACGCCCTTCAGAACCTCAACGCTTGCCGCCCCGGATCCGTAGGCTTTATGGATGTTGTCGAGCTGGATCATTGACAAACTTGTCTTATTTTTTTAACGGCGGCAAGGGCTTCATACCGCCGGGCATTTCATCCCCTGGCTTAAAGCCCTTTGGCATTTTTTTAAGTCCAAAAGTTGAGAATTCACTAAACGTTCCGTCGCCGCATTGGGCTGCGTCTGGCGTTATGTCGGTCGACCATGTTTCGTCGCTTTCCAACACCTGGGCGGCGACGGTGATGGTGCGGCTGCGCAGGCAGTCTTCGCGGGCCAGCACCGCTTTAAATTCCAGCTTACCGTTAGCCAGTACGTACCAACCTTGCCTGTTGATGCGAAAAACTTGCTTGCCGGATTTGTCGCGCCCGGTTAGCGACGCCTCACCGACGTAGGTATGTTCCGTGCCTGCGTTATGCACCGTGAAGGTCAACGCTCCGTTGGCAACGGGGGCGCTGGTTAAACGCCCTATGTGGGCGGTTTTTAAGGGCTTTTGAAAAACGGGAAGCGTGAACGAAGCAATGACCTGGACATCCTTTTCATTCTCTTCGCGTGTGCGGTCGGACCGTTCGACAATGCGAATGCGATAGACGTTTTCCGCACTACCCGGCTTTGGGGCTGACGCCACGGCGGTGACGCGCACCTGGGCGCTGCCGTGGGCGGGAATGTCCAGGCTGGCGGGACCCACCTGAATGGCGTTGGTGGGGGGCAACAGAACTTTGCCATCCGCTTCTTGTTCCCACCCCAACGCTTCAAGGTCGTAACCCGCAGCAACATTCCGGTCATTGGTGATGGTCAACACGGCGACGGGATTGTCCGCCGTTAAGGTGATGCGGGGTGGGTTAATCTCCGTCCCCGCCTGGGCGGCGGGGCATAACCCTAAGAAGCCAACGATCATCGCAACGAGGGCAGAAAAGAGGCGTTTGTTCATGCAGATATCCGTCCTGTTTGTTGTTTCGGTTGAATCCTCTGTCTTCGCCAAAACCGAGGCAGACTTACCCTTTGTTGATGAGGTTTTGTAGATAATCAAGTTGGGCTTTATTGTAGTCGGAATAAGACATGGCTCTCCCGGACTCAGACCACCCGAGAGTAGCATCATGGCTTTCCGGCAGATTGGCGTTGAATTCGAGCAGCTTGGCGAAGATTTCGGCAGGCGGTACGCCCTGCCCCGTCAGGCTTTCGTAATATGCGCTGCGTTTCCCTTGCACCTGTTCCAGGTTCGCCATTTGGGCCGTTTGTTTAGCAATAAATTCTGCCCGTTCTGCATCTGTAAAACCGTTATTTACGGTTGGAAGAGTTTTTCCAACAAACACAAGCTCACCACCTATCCCAAATAAGTTAGCTTGGCTCGCTGCATATCCGGGGTTATTGGCAATGTCTTCGAGATGATGACGCTCCCCTATCGACAAGGGACCGTCGTATGCTTTGGTGTCGGTACTCGACACACCGGTTTCTTGCGCCGCCGCAATCAGTTGACCCATCACTTCCTTCGACAGGTTGTTACCCGTAGTGCTAGTGACGGTATTTTTTTGGCGTGGGGTTGCGTCG
>CAYVHU010000024.1:0-4564 GCA_964451415.1 uncultured Magnetovibrio sp. | reverse complement strand
ATCGAATCACGTTTTGGGTTAATAATTCAATAAGTTGAATTGGGTTCAGACCCTAGTACATAGGCTTCATGAATCCGGTCTCTCCAAAAAATTCCCGGAAGAGGCGCTGGATTTTCTGAACCTGATAATAGATGCCAAAATACAAGGGCCGAAACGAAAATTGGACGATTGCCTTGAAGCAATCAAAGAAGCGGAGCCAAAGTTAGAAACAGACGCGCGATATGAACGGCTGCGCGGTCTGAACGGCTAGCGGATAATCCAGCCGAACAGAATCAAAATGAGAATTTATCCTGGTTTTGTTCAGTCGTTATTTTCTTAACGAATCTCACCAGACTTTCGCCGATTTTTTGCGAGGAATATGTGGTCTCTACGGCTTCGCGCGCGCCCTTTCCCAAACGTAGACGAAGGTCTCTGTCGTGCGCTAGTGTTTTGATGGCTTCGGTCAGGGCGTGAACATCGCCGAAGGGCACCAGAATTCCGGTCTCATTCGTTTTTACAACGTCGCGTGAGCCGACAGCATCGAAAGCAATCAAGGGGCGGCCCATGGCGGCGGCTTCCAGCAGGCTTTTGGGGGTGCCTTCTGCGTAGGACGGCAGCAAGGCGATGTGCGCATTTTTCCATACCTCGACAATGTCGCTGCGCTGACCTTGCCAGTCCACGATCCCTTCCTTGTTATAGCCTTCCAGAGTTTCACGCGGTACCGAGGCCGGGTTTTGCTCATCGGGCGCACCGACCAGAACGATGCGGATGTTTTCGCCGTCGTGTTTGAGAATTCGCGCCGCCTCCACCATTTCGCGCACGCCCTTGTGCCACAGCATGCGCCCGACCATGGTGACGATAATCGGATCGATGGTGTCCGGTTCGGGAGACAGGGCAAAGGCGTCCAGATCAACGCCGGAGCCGGGGATCAGGGCGAAACGATCCGGTGCGCCAAACCCAAGGGCTTTCAGGGTTTCTAAGTTGTCGCGATTTTGCACCACAATCCAGTGGTGTGGACGCGACAAGAGCATGCGAAGTACGGGGAATATAAATTTTCGCAGGATTCTCAAGGGAAGGGTCGGTTCGATAAAGACGGCCCCAAGCCCCGCAAAAAGATTGATGATGTGTTTCGCGCGCACGAGCACAGTGCTGATCGCTCCGTACAGGATCGGTTTGAGCGCAACATTGAAAATGATATCCGGCTTTTCCCGACGGATGATGCGGATCATGTCCACCAGCGCGACCAGCTCAACAAAAGGGTTGATGCTGCCGCGGCGCACGCGCCAAGGGATAAAGGTGAATCCTTCTTGTTCGATGCGTTCTTTGTGGAAGCCTTCCTTCGCGCAGACCAGAATTTCAAATCCGGCCCCTTTGAGGGCGCGGGCCATGGGCAGGCGGTGCTGGCAGAAGGCTCCGTCTTCGGTGCCGAAAAACAGAATTTTTTGCGCCTTTTGTGTTTGCGTCATGCCCGCACGTCCATATGATACCGTGTCTTTGATCCCTTATGATATTTGCCCGCGAGCCACAAGGTCCATTTCGTCATTATGAATACCGCAATTTGGGATCGCATCAGCGTTATTATTGTCGTGCACAACTCCGGCGCCGTGATCGGGGCGTGCCTGGATGTGTTCCCGGCGCACGCGCGCATGATCGTCATCGACAATGCCAGCGCGGACAACACGCTGGCCATCGTGCGGGAAAAAGCACCCCAGGCGTACATCATTGAAAACAAAATCGGCGTTGGTTATGGCAATGCCGCCAGCCAGGGACTGGCCTCGGTCGAGACCGAATTCGCCCTGATGATGAACCCCGATGCCGTGTTTGAACCAAGCACCATGGAAAAGCTCGTCGCCCTTATGGATGAGGACGCTCATGCGGGCATGGTTTCGCCCATCTTGCCGTTGCCGGACGGGGGCTATGACAAGGCGTGGGACGGCCCCTTTGAACGCCGCGCCTTCATGGCTTCAAAACGCGATGGGGAGCCGCGTCCGGAGGGCCGGTTTTGCACATGGTATGTTTCCGGGGCGGTCATTTTGTTGCGCATGGCGGCGGCACGCAAGGCAGGCTTTTTCGATCCCGCAATTTTTCTGTATTATGAAGATGACGATTTGTGCATGCGCCTGATGAAAGCTGGCTATACGATCCAGATTGAACCGGCGGCTGAGGCCCTGCACAGCGTCGGCGGGTCCGTGGGCACAAGCTGGCAGGCGTTCTATGAGAAGTACTATCATCTGGCCTGGTCGCGGCTGTATTTTGAGACCAAGTACGTCTCGTTCGCTTCGGCCCTGAAGCTCGGGATCAGGAATGCGTTGCGTTTCGGCCCCAAGGCGGTGCTTTATGCGCTGAGCCTGAACCGTAAAAAAGCGACCCGCGACGCGGCGCGCTTTAGCGGCGCGCTGGCGTATCTGCTGGGGGTTCCGGCTTCCAAAACCACGCGGCGCGCGCGCCCCAAGAAGATTGAAAAACCATGATTGTCTGCCGTTTTTGCCAAGCTCCTTTGGAAACCACCCTTGTCGATTTGGGGTCTCAACCGCCGTCCAACGGTTATCTGAAGTACGTCGGTGCGCCCGAAAACGTTTACCCCTTAAAGGCCATGGTGTGTGATCGCTGTCATCTGGTGCAGTTGGACGAAACCGTGGACCCCGGTGAAATTTTTCACGACGATTACGCTTATTTTTCGTCCGTGTCCGCCCAGTGGGTGGCCCACGCCAAGGGGTATGCCGACACGATGATCAAGCGGCTGGATCTGGACGGATCCTCACTGGTGGTCGAAGTGGCCAGCAATGACGGCTATTTGTTGCAGCACTTTGTTGCGGCGGGAGTTCCGGTGCTGGGGGTCGAGCCGTCTGCCAGCGTTGCGCAGGCGGCGCGTGAAAAGGGTGTGGAAACCCTGGAAGCGTTTTTCAATATCGAGACCGCGCGGAGCTTGAAAGCGCAAGGGCGTCGCGCGGATCTGATTGCCGCCAACAACGTTTTAGCCCATGTGCCGGATATCAACGCTTTTGTGGCCGGGTTTGCTGAGCTTTTGCAAGACGATGGCGTTTTGACGGTGGAATTTCCCCACCTGCTCAACCTTCTGAAATCCGTACAATTCGACACCATTTACCACGAACATTATTTCTATTTGTCCCTGCTGGCTCTTGAAGAGGTGTTCAAGGCCCATGGCCTGCGTGTTTTCGATGTGGAAGAACTTTCCACCCACGGCGGTTCGTTGCGCGTTTTTGCCTGCAAGAGCGCATCCGCCACCCATGAAGAAGACCCCGCAGTGTTCCGCATGCGCGCAAAGGAAGCCGCCGCCGGTCTGGCGGATGGAACGGCCTATGCGGGCTTTGCCGCCAAGGTTGAAACGGTGCGCGATGGCTTGTTAGCATTTTTTGAAACCGCCAAGGCCGATGGCAAAACGGTGGTGGGCTACGGGGCGGCGGCCAAGGGCAATACGGTGCTGAATTACTGCGGTGTTGATGCCGCCGACATGGACTTCGTCGTTGACGCCAACGCCTGGAAACAGGGTCGCTTTTTGCCCGGAAGCCGCATTCCCATTTTAAGCCCCGATCATATCAAAGATGCCCGGCCCGATTATGTTTTGATCCTACCGTGGAACCTGCGCGATGAAATCGCCGAACAGGTTTCGTACATTCGCGACTGGGGTGGTCAATTCGTGGTGGCGATTCCCGAGATTGAGATGTGGTGACATGCTGATCGACAAAACTCCGTTGGACGGCGTGTTCGTGACGTCCTTGCAAAAGTTCGAAGATGATCGCGGCTTTTTTGCACGCACCTATTGCGGGGAAGAATTCAAAGCCGCAGGCGTGGACTTCACGATTAAGCAGACCAACATTTCGGGCAACACGCACAAGGGAACATTGCGCGGCCTGCACTATCAGGGCGAACCCAAAGCGGACAACAAACTGGTGACGTGTACCCGCGGGGCCATTTTCGATGTGGCGGTGGACCTGCGCCCGGCCTCGTCCACCTATTGTCAATGGTTTGCTGTGGAATTGAGTGCGCACAACCGCAAGGGTCTCTATATTCCGCGCGGCTGCGCCCATGGCTTCATGACCCTTCAAGATGATACGGACGTGAACTACCTGATGGGGCAATCCTTTGTCGCCGACTTGGCGCGCGGCGCACGTTGGAACGACCCGACCTTCGCCATCGCCTGGCCGCACCCCCCTCTCATCATCAACGAACGCGATGCATCCTATGCGGATTGGCAGAGATGAGAGTCGCAGGGGACGATGTGGCAAAACAAGACCTGACCCTCCTCTGACCCTCTTAGGCTCAGGACCTATTAATTTTCTGGTTTTTCTGAACGAACTCTGATTCATTGTTAGCAGGAGGGCCTGCCCATGAATGACTATTTTTGGCTGACACAAGCTCAATTGGATCGGATCAAACCACACTTTCCATTATCTCACGGTATTCCTCGTGTTGATGATCTTCGGGTTATTTCCGGAGTTATCCATGTGATCAAGCGGGGCCTGCAATGGCGAGATGCGCCGGCGGCGTATGGCCCGGCAAAAACGTTATATAACCGTTTTGTGCGATGGAGCCGCATGGGTGTATTTGACAAGATATTTGCGGG
>CAYVHU010000023.1:0-9679 GCA_964451415.1 uncultured Magnetovibrio sp. | reverse complement strand
AGCACCTCGTTGACATCGAGGGGGTCACTGGTTCAATCCCAGTCGTGCCCACCATAAGAAGTCCAGCCTTACAGGCTGGGCTTTTTTTGTGGCACGACCGGACAACAATGTTGAGCGAAAACAAGGGTTTTCGCGGGCGTGCCCACCATAAGAAGTCCAGCCTTACAGGCTGGGCTTTTTTTGTATTGTGTCCCCGAATTTGTACGAATTTCCCGTGTCCCCGTTATTTCACAGGGAGAATATTGCACCATTAAATGCCGGGACCCTAGGTTAGCGGATTCAGAACTCGTGAAATAAGAGAATTGTAGACGATAGAGGTTTCAATTCTTGTAATGTAGGATCGGTTGGTAAAATGCTTGAAGGCTAGCGTTTTCAAGTGATCTGTGTCTCGAGCAACAACATTAGCAACAATATCGTAGGGTCCGGTAATCAGATAGATTGAACGAACCTCTGGCAGCATGAGTGCTTCTTGCATAAACTCGCCAACGATATCTTGATCATGCTTATCAAGTTGAATGAGGAACAGGGCTTCTAAACGAACCCCCATCACACGCCCATCAACAACGCTATGAGCGGATTGCAAAATACCATCGTCCTTAAGCCGCTTAACGCGACCAGCCGTTGCCGAAATCGAAAGATTTACCGACCCAGCAATTTCTTTGTTGCTGATCCATGCATTTTCCTGCAAAAGCGCCATTATAGCGTAATCTGTCCTGTCAATACTGACCTTTGCGCCCATATTGCGTAATCTTTCCGATTTAAACATGATAAAACTCAGTTTAACATTACTCCAATGATTAGCTGTAGAACCACAAAAAATATTTTTGTGGCGAAACATCACGAATTAGGAGTTTTGTGTGAAAAAGCTTTTGCTCATCAACCATCCAACCATCACTTTTTTTCTCTCAAAGATCAAGATGAAGCCAAAGACGTTTTTCGCTTGGGAAATGCTTACAAATACACAATGCCGGTTTTCGATTTTCCATCTCATCCCAATAGCTCTTTTCAGGACAATGAGCACACTCTACACGAGCGGAGAATTTCCTGAAGGCTGGAACGTCTATTTCCCAATTTATGACGGCACGAATTTCTCCTCGATGGAACTCTTTGAGCAGAGAGTTGAGACCGTCATGCGCGTTGATTCTGCAGCGCACCAGACAATGACAACCGGCGTATAACAATTACGCCTAAGAACCCGTCCGATAGCAAAAACGTAAACGTTCTGGATGGACTCTACGGGAAACCTATTTTTATGATAACCAACACCGCACTTTTCTTCATAACGGTTATCAGCCTTATCATAGTGCCTGGTCCGGACATGCTATATGTCACAAGTCGCGCCCTTGCAGATGGACGTGATGCCGGCATTAAAGCGGCTATTGGAATAGCAAGTGGATATCTGGTTTTCACAGCACTTGTTGCGTTTGGTTTGGAAACCATTTTAAGAACGTACCCGGATGCTTTTTTAGGCTTTAAGCTACTGGGAATGTTGTATTTAATGTTCCTAGCTTACCAGTTGTTTGTTGCAGATATCGTGAACTTTTCATCAGGATCAACAGTACAGAAAACATCTTTTAATGATGTTAGATATGGATTTTTCACCAGTGTTTTAAATCCCAAAGGGCTCGTGTTTTACTTTTCATTGCTACCTCAATTTTATGTCGAGGGATCAATGCCATTTTGGATTTACGCAATGATATATGGAACCGTGACCAGTATTCTCTGTTTCGTCATATATTCTTCTGTTGGGGCATTTGCATCGGGAAAAGGCCACAAGCTTCTCATGAGCCATCG
Source organism: uncultured Magnetovibrio sp. (assembly GCA_964451415.1). GTDB lineage: Bacteria > Pseudomonadota > Alphaproteobacteria > Rhodospirillales > Magnetovibrionaceae > CAYVHU01. Next base: position 7,885 of record CAYVHU010000023.1, on the reverse strand, counting down.
CAACGGAAAGATCATTTCAAAATTTGCAAGTATAAGCATATTTCTTATCGCCCTATCGCTAATTGCTTCTGACCTGGATTTCTCATCTTTCGTTAGCAAATAGCCTATCCTGCCTTTGCCATAAAAACAGTGACCTGAATCCCGAACGAGATTACGAAGGCGTAATTCATATTGTCTCAGAATTTCTTAACCAACTGAAATGACTCAACTGTTTTGGACCCTAAGACAACGTGCGGCGCACGGCGTCTTTCCACTGGGTGTATTTGCGTTCGCGTTCGCCGGGGGCGAGGGTGGGGGTGAAGCGGTGATCCAGCGCCCAGGTTTTCTCAAAGTCTTCGGGCGCGGGATAAAATCCCACGTGCAGACCCGCCAGATAGGCCGCCCCCAGGGCGGTCGTTTCCAGCACTTGGGGGCGATCCACGGGGACGTCGAGGATGTCCGCCAAGCGCTGCATGGTCCAGTCTGACGCCACCATCCCCCCATCGACGCGCAACACCGTGTTGTGATCGCTATCCCAGTCGCCGCACATGGCTTCGAGAAGATCGCGGGTTTGATAACACACGCTTTCCAAAGTTGCGCAGGCTAGTTCCCGGGGGCCGGTGGCGCGCGTCAGTCCGAAAATGGCACCGCGACACTTTGCATCCCAGTACGGCGCGCCCAGCCCGACAAAGGCCGGGACAATATAAATTTCCTGCGTGGGGTCGGCATCGCACGCCAAGGCGTCCGTCTGGCTGGCGTGTTCGATGATACCCAGCCCGTCGCGCAGCCATTGCACCGCCGCTCCGGCCATGAAGATCGAACCTTCGAGCGCATAGGTCGGTTTGCCGTCCAACTGGTAGGCGATGGTGGTGAGCAGCCGGTTTTTCGAGACAACCGCCGTTTCGCCTGTGTTCAACACCGCGAAACAGCCGGTGCCATAGGTGGCTTTCATCATGCCGGGGCGAAAACATGCCTGGCCGATGGTTGCCGCATGTTGATCGCCAGCTATGCCCGTGATGGGAATCGACGCACCGAATAGATCGAATTGGGTGATTCCAAAGTTGGCGGCGCAATCTTTGACCTCGGGCAACACGGCGCGCGGAATATTAAACATATCCAGCAATTCATCGTCCCAATGTCCCGTATGGATGTTGTACAATAACGTGCGGCTGGCGTTGGTCGCGTCGGTGGCGTGAACCGTGCCGCCGCTGAGCCGCCACAGCAGAAAACTGTCGATGGTGCCGAACGCCAAGTGGCCTTGCTCGGCGGCGGCGCGCGCGCCTTTGACGTGATCGAGAAGCCAGGCGATTTTGGTGGCTGAAAAATAGGAGTCCAGCAACAGCCCCGTTTTACGCGTGACCATCGCTTCACGTCCGGCTGCCTTAAGGGCCTGACACACATCATCTGTGCGCCGGTCCTGCCAGACGATGGCACGGTGTATGGGCTGTCCGGTTTCGCGGTCCCAGATAACGCTTGTTTCACGCTGGTTGGTGATGCCGATGGCGGCGATGTCGCCGGGCTTCACGTGCGCCTTCGCCATGGCCCCGCGACACGTCGCGACAGTTGTGGACCAGATATCTTCCGCGTCGTGCTCGACCCAGCCGGAACGGGGGAAGTATTGGGGAAATTCCTGCTGATCCATGGCCACAAGTGCATGAGCGTCGTCGAAAATAACGGCGCGTGTGGATGATGTGCCCTGGTCGATGGCGAGAACGTACATAAATCTACCCTAGCGGGTTTTGAACCACGCGGCCAATGCCGCGGCCTCTTCAAGACTGAAGCGCAGCCCCAATTTCGAGCGTCGCCATAAAACGTCTTCGGCGCATCTCGCCCATTCGTGTTCGATCAGGTATTCGACTTCGCGTTCATAAAGGTCGGCCCCGAAATGACGGCCCATATCCTCAATTTTTTGGACTCCGTCGATCAGGTGTTCGGCCTCCCGCCCGTAAGCGTGTGCAAGTCGCCTCGCCAGGGCTTCGTCCAGGGCCGGACAATGGCGCTGCAAATCGCGCACGAGGGCATCGAAATCCTCAACGGGGAAATCGCCGCCAGGTAAGTGCGTGCCACGCGTCCACGGCGGGCCTGCATTCGCAAACCAGGGGGACAGCTTGCGCAGGGCGTCTTCGGCGAGACGTCGAAAGGTAGTGATCTTGCCGCCGTAGACATTGAGCAAAGGCGCGTTATCGTCTTCACATTCCAAGGCGAGGACATAATCGCGTGTTGCTTTCTGGGCGGATTTCTCTCCATTGTCGAACAAGGGGCGCACGCCGCTATAGGACCATACGATGCTTTGCGGTGCGATGGGGGTATTGAAATACGCGCTTGCCGCCGTGCACAAATATTCCTTTTCCTCTTGTGAACAGACCGCTTCTCCCGGGTCGCCTTGAAAATCCACGTCGGTGGTGCCGATCAAGGTGAAGTCGGTCTCAAAGGGAATGGCGAAGACGATACGTCCGTCGGCATGTTGAAAAATATAGGCGTGCTCGCCATCGAAAAGCTTCGGCGTGATGATGTGGCTGCCTTTGACCAGGCGGAGGGAGGCCTTGGTGTTGCAGGCGATATGAAAGGTGCTGACGTTGGAAACCCAGGGTCCGGCGGCGTTGACCAGGGCGCGGGCGTAAACGGTTTCGCTGTGGCCGGTATCGTGCTCTTCCAGTTCGATGCGCCACAGGTCGTTCTCGCGCACCGCCGTTTGAACTTTGGTGCGCACGCGGATGTCCGCGCCCTTTCGCGCCGCTGCACGCGCATTGAGGACCACTAACCTGGCGTCGTCGGTCCAACAATCGGAATATTCAAAGCCGCGCGTGAATTGCGCTTTCAAGGGTTGGCCTGCGGGATCGCGGGTCAGGTTGATCATGTGCGATCCCGGCAAATTTTTGCGCCCGCCCAGATGGTCATACAGAAACAGGCCGAGGCGGATCAAAAGCCAGGGCCGCAAACCCCGGTGGTGCGGCAGTATAAAACGCAACGGTTGGACGATATGCGGGGCCATCTCCAGAAGAACTTCGCGTTCTTTGAGCGATTCACGCACCAGGCGAAATTCATAATGTTCCAGATAGCGCAACCCGCCATGGATCAGCTTGGTCGAGGCGCTTGACGTGCCGCTGGCGAGATCGTTCATTTCCGCCAGCAACACCGATAGCCCGCGCCCGGCGGCGTCGCGCGCGATGCCGCCGCCATTGATGCCGCCGCCGATGATGACGAGGTCGTAGGTGGGTGCGTTCATGATCGGCGCACGCGTGGTGGATTTTCGTCAAACAGATCCGCGAGTTCGCTCATGATCGTGCCCCCTAGTTCCTCTGCGTCCAGAAGTGTTACCGCACGTTGATAATAGCGCGTGACATCGTGGCCGATGCCGATGGCGATAAGTTCCACCGAAGATTTGTTTTCGATCCACGCGATGACGTTGCGTAGGTGGTGTTCCAGGGTGTTTCCCGGGTTGGCGCTGAGGGTGGCGTCGTCCACCGGCGCGCCGTCGGAAATGACCATCAAGATGCGCCTTTGTTCCGGCCTGGCGAGCAAGCGACTATGCGCCCACATCAAGGCTTCGCCGTCGATGTTTTCCTTCAAGATGCCTTCTTTCAGCATCAGGCCCAGGTTCTTGTTGGCGCGTCGCCACGGCATATCGGCGCTTTTGTAAACGATATGGCGCAGGTCGTTGAGGCGTCCGGGGCGTTCCGGTTTGCCCTTTTCGTTCCATAGCTCGCGCGATTTGCCGCCTTTCCATGTGCGTGTGGTGAACCCCAGGATTTCCACCTTCACCGCGCAGCGTTCCAGGGTTCGGGCGAGAATGTCCGCGCCCATGGCGGCGATGGTGATGGGCCGTCCGCGCATGGAACCGGAATTGTCAATCAGCAGCGTCACCACGGTGTCGCGGAAATCGGCGTCCTTTTCTTCCTTGAACGACAACGGCGCGAAGGGGTCCGTAATCACGCGCGGCAGGCGTGCCGCATCCAGCATGCCCTCTTCCAAATCGAATTCCCACGATCGCGTCTGTTTGGCCAGCAAGCGGCGTTGCAGGCGGTTGGCAAGCTTCGTCACCACGCCATGCAGCTTGTCCAACTGGCGGTCGAGTTGCTCACGCAGACGGTGTAACTCTTGTGGGTCGCATAAATCTTCGGCGGTGACGACCTCATCGAACTGCGTCGTGAAAGCGCGGTAGGCGGCGATGCTTTTGGGCTCGTTTTGTGGCCAGGGGTCTTCAGCCTCGCTGGGACCCGACGGCGTTTCGCCGCCGCTCACCATGTCCTCGTCTCCGGCGTCGCCGTCCAGACCTTGCGCCATGTCGGCGGCCTGAGCCTCGGCGCTCATGGCCCCCATGGGAGCGGATTCGCCCTCGCCCTTGGCGGCTTGATTGTCGTCTTGTGCGTCTTCGTTTTCCGGTGGGGCGTTACTGTCCTGGTCCGCGCTATCGTCGTTCGTATGTTCGCCGGGCGCATGGTTGATGAGTTCCAGCGCCACCATCATCGCCCCCATTTCCTTGGCGAATGCGGTCTGATCGTCGAGCAGCGGGGCCAGGCGTTGCAAGTGACCGGGGGCCTTCTCTTCAACCCAATCGCGCCATAAATCGGCCAGGGCGCGCGCCGGAGCAGACAGCTTTTCACCGCTGAAACGTTCGCGTGCCAGCAAGGCCAGTGCCTGGGGCATGTGAACGGGGTCGCGGTCTTCGATGTCGGCGTATGCGTGCGCGCCAAGGGCGTGCATGGCGGTCAGGTTTTTCGCCGTACCGCGATAAATGCGCGCGCCCAAGGCTTCGACGCGGACCTGTTCCATGGCGCTGAACAGACGTTGCGCATCGTCTCCTGGTGGGGAGAAGCGCTGGTGTACGTCAAGGTCGTGAAAGTGGAGACACAAGGCGGTCGCGTCCACATTGCCGCGCAACTTGACGAGATCGGTGCGTGTTAAGTTCGCTGCGGGTTCCGTCAAGCTCACGCTGTGTGCATCGTGTGATATGTTTTGTTCCGCATGCGTGAAGGTGACGGCTAAATCCCGCTTCGTCGCCATGGCTTTGAGGACCGCCGCGCTGACGCGTTTCAAGGTTTCTGCTGCTGGTTCGTGTTTGCGCATCGCGGGGGGTCACGCGGATTCCAAGGTGGCGGCGATGGATTCCGGCAGGTCCGTGCCAAGGCAGCGTTGATAATATTCAGCCACGATGGGACGCTCCATCTCGTCGCACTTGTTGAGGAAGCTCATGCGAAAGGCGATGCCGACGTCCCCGAAAATCTGTGCGTTTTCAGCCCAAGTGAGAACGGTGCGCGGGCTCATGACGGTGGAAATGTCGCCGCCGATGAAGCCTTCGCGGGTTAGATCGGCGACCCGCACCATGGACGATACGATGTCGCGGCCTTCATCTGTGTCATAGGCCGTAACCTTGGCCAGGATCATGCGCATTTCGTCGTTGTGGGGCAGATAGTTCAGCGTGGCGACGATGTTCCAGCGGTCCATCTGGCCTTGGTTGATCTGCTGGGTGCCGTGGTACAATCCCGTGGTGTCGCCCAGCCCGATGGTGTTGGTGGTGGAAAACAGCCGAAAAAAGGGATGCGGGTGAATGACGCGGCTTTGGTCCAGCAAGGTCAACTTGCCTTCGACCTCTAGCACGCGTTGGATCACGAACATCACGTCGGGCCGTCCGGCATCGTATTCATCAAACACCACCGCCACCGGATTTTGCAACGCCCACGGCAAGATGCCCTCGCGAAATTGCGTCACCTGCATGCCGTCCTTGATCACGATGGCGTCCTTGCCCACCAGATCGATGCGCGACACATGGCTGTCTAGGTTGATGCGGATCATGGGCCAGTTGAGACGCGCCGCGACCTGTTCGATATGGGTCGATTTCCCGGTGCCGTGATAGCCCTGCACCATGACGCGGCGGTTGTGTTTGAAACCGGCAAGAATGGCCAGCGTGGTTTCGAAGTCGAACTGGTAGGTCGTGTCCACACGTGGCACATGTTCTTCGCTGGCGCTGAAGGCGGGCATTTCCATGTCCACGTTAAGGCCGAAGGTCTGGCGCACGTCCAGCACGATATCCGGTGCGTTCAGGGGGAACGAGGACGTTTTGTCATTGCTCTTGATCGCCGTAGTCATGATAAATTCCTGGGAAAAATCGGTTCGTTCAGATTAAGGGGCAAGCGCAAGGAAATTCAAGCGTCCAGGTGCTTGAGGACGATTTGGTAGGCAAAGACGATTGCCTTGAATCTTTCTTCCGCCGTCTTGGAGCCGCCATTGGTGTCGGGGTGGTGGCGTTTCACGAGGGTTTTGTAGCGCGCCTTGGCGTCTTCGGCGGTGAGTGGCGGACACAAATCCATGGCGGCGTAGGCCTTGGCTTCAAGGCTGTCGGGCGCGAAATGCCGATGCAGTGTGTTTTTCTCATGATCGCCATCATCATCGAACAGGTGAAATTCGGCACCGAAACGGGCGTTGGCGAAGCCTTTTTTTGCCTTGGGACCGGGGTTTGAGCCCAGACGCCAAGTCGGGCGTTGCCATACTGTATCGCTACGCACCGCGGCTTCGACTTCATCTTCGCTCATGCCTTCGAAGAAATTCCAGGTCTTGTTGTGCTCGCTGATATGTTCCGCACACAGCCACAGATGCACCTCGATTTCGCGCGGTGACTTGGCGGTGCGAAACTCTCCGCCTTGCGCACAGCCGGGCCATGCGCACACGCGACTCCGTTTCTCGCTGGTGGAGCGAAAATCGAAGGGCGTCTCAAGGCCTTGTTTGCGGGCGCGTCTGGTCATGACGTGAATATGCGGTTTCGTCGCGTCCGTGGCAAGGCGCTCGTCTCTGTGAGGAGCGTCGGCGCAAGGTGAAAATTTCGGCTCAGCTTAGGTGTGAGCATGTTCTTCGCCGGACGCACGACCCCCAAAGATAAACCATGAAGGGTCATTGAAAGTTAGAAACAATTTAGGCTTGTGGTTTCCAGAAAATATTTCTTATACAAAGCGCGGTTATTACCCAGATCGTCCATACGTTCAGCTTGAACGAGCAGGCCTTCTTGAAGTGACGCTCAGTGCCGTGCCGAATGCGGACAAGTGGCAGGTTAAGTGTTGTTAATCAGAAGATTTATGTGCTTACATCATTGGATGTATTTACGTGTCTGTACGGCAACGCAATTGGAAACCCATGGCCAACTATAAAGATAATCTCGCCTTAATATTTGGGGCATTGTCTGATTCTAAACGATTGACAATTATTGAAATGTTAGCACGCAAGGAAATGAACTGTACGGAATTAGCCGATGCCCTAAAAGTTTCACTGCCCACGCTAACACACCATCTGGACATTTTGATTCGCGCCGAAATCGTTGAAAAAAGGCGGGAGGGGATTTGGAAATATGGGATCCTGCATTATGAGGTTATTGAAGGTGCATTGAAAACTTTACGGAAACATTTGTAGTTTTTTTAGGTTACACTTCGATACTTGTATAAGTCTTGTACTGTGTGTTATGCATTACGGATGGAAAAATCCATGATCAGAAAACTTACGTTATCACCGGAAGTAAAGCTTCTTTGAAGCGCAAGCCGGTGCCGAGACGTTTCTTGTGGAAACGTGTGGTTACGAAGCGATTGAGGGGGGAATGGAATACAATGCCGAAATATTCAAATGTATCCAAAATGACACCGATGTCAGGGCCTTCAATAGTTCGTGTACGAAGTATTGGACAAAACTGACACACGAACGCACTGAATTCGGCCCCCGCCATGGATGTCTCTTGAAAATAGAGCAGGATATAAATTCCTTGATATTCAGCGAGGACATGCGATGACACAACAGATTGAGACACAACAGATCGAATTGTTGGTAAATCCTGGTGTCGGTATTCGATCCCTTCTTCCGCTATACGGGATTATATTTTTAATTGGAACGGAAACGTTCCTGATTTCCCCACTCCTGCCGAGTATTT
>CAYVHU010000022.1:0-13038 GCA_964451415.1 uncultured Magnetovibrio sp. | reverse complement strand
TTCGTGAATAAAGATCGATCACGACAGCCAGGTAAAGCCAGCCCCTTCGGGTTTCAATATACGAGATATCGACCGACCATTTTTGATTACAGGCCGTGGCCGTGAAGTCTCGCTCCAGCAGGTTAGGCGCAAATCCTAATAATGGCGTGTGGCTGAAATAGCGCTTTGCTTTGCGTGTCCTGATGGCCTGAATGCCATTTTCACGCATCAGCCGACCAACACGATGATGACCAACATGGAAGCCTTGTTCGCGTAATTCTTCGACCATCCTGGGCCGACCATAAGACCGATGACTACTTTCAAATTCACTGCGAATATGGGCAAGCAGAGCCTTGTCTTGACGTTGACGAAGACTGGGCGGCCGTTGCTTCCATGCATAAAACCCAGCCCGCGACACCTTGAACAAGTCACATAGACGACTTGCATTGTTATCGGCCTTCTCCGCATTGATGAATCGATATCTCATCATTTTTGGCTCGCGAAGAAGGCTGTGGCTTTTTTTAAGATGTCACGCTCCTCACGCAAAATTCTGTTCTCTTTGCGAAGTCGTTTCAACTCTTTTTGAACGTCATCGTGCGGACCAGACATCAGGTCTTCATGGTGGTGAGCGGTCATCCATTTGCCGAGCGTCGACTTGCCAATACCCAAATCTTCAGCAACTTGGTCGCGCGTTAAACCACTGGTTAGAGCAAGTTGAACGGCTTCTTTGCGGAACTCATCTGTAAACTTTTTGCGGGTCATTTAATCCTCCAAGATAACGTTGATAAATCTCGAAGGTGCTGTCCACTTTATTCAGACAAGTCCAGACCAGAAAACACCAAAATAGTAGCTTACGTCACTGTCCGATTTGCGGGGAGTAGCTCAGGACGCCAAGCTGATTAAAACAAGAAATTTGGTAACTTCCCTTGAGCGTCGCCGATCACTGCTAGGGATAGGGGGAGCTACTGATGCCGAGGGACCGTGCTAAACGGGATAGGAAACCCGGCAAGGTTCGCACCAAAGGGTGCCGGGTCCAAAAAAAACCGTGATGTTCGTGACCGTGCGACACATGCTCGCGCTTTGCTACAAGCACTCGATGCGCTACCCAACCCCAAAATAGAAGAACTTCCTGGAGTATACCTAGACGTGCAGAGCCGCCTCGGCGAGGTCATGGTAACATCGGGTCTTAATGCCAGTGATTTGACTCTGTTGAAATTTAAATCCGGTGTACCGGAGGAGAATGAACCCGCCCAAGCAACTGTCTTCGCCTCCACCAAAGGGCTCGAAAAGCTCCAAAAGAAAATTGTGGGTTTTGAAACAAAGGACAGACAAAAGTCTGATGGTACCGTAGGACGCCCCTACAATGCCGATCTGGCACAGAGCCGTAAAAGCCGGGTGCGGGAGCTGTGGCGAAGCCCCGAAAACAGATTCCCAGAAGAAGATGGCCCCGTGTCATGGGAACTTTGGTTGAATCGCCAATCAGCGGACCAATTCATCGAAGCCGCACCTTTACTAGGAGTTGTAATAGGTGCTGACAGACTAGACTTTCCAGAAGATGGGTCGTGCGACGAGCAATGATTTGGCGTTGGTGCCGACACAAGAGCCCCGGTGAGGACACCTCCCGTTTTGGACAAAATATAGAAAGGCACCGACATAAAAAGGTCATGAAGCCTTCATCATTTGTTCCATAAATTGCAACATGGGCTCACTATTTTCCCCTGACCTCTCCGTTGCCCCACTATCCCAAAATAGAAAAAGCCCAAAGAAGGACTAGCGCCGCTCTGCTACACCATTAACTTACAGGAGAAAAAAATGAACGTTCGCCATGCTATCATCATTGCCAGTGCAATGACCACCATGGCTATGGCCACCCCGGCCCTAGCTACTTCTGCCGACTGCCCCAATAACGGTGTTGTCCGTTTTGCTGTCGAGCCTTACGAATCCTCGGCCCACCTGATGCCCGTCTACCAGAGCCTCGGCAAGCTGATCGGCAAGCTGATCGGCTGCAAGGTAGAGGTTCTGATCACCACCAACTATACCGCCGAAATTGAGGCGATGCGCAACAACAAGCTAGAGATTGCCCAGTTTGGTCCGCTGGGGTACGTCCTCGCTCATCAGGTCGCCGGCGCCGACGCCGTCGCCACCTTCTCGACCCCGAACGGTAAAGCGTCAACCTACACTGCCAGCATCGTTACCTGGCCGGGTTCGGGCATCACGTCGCTGGCCGGTGTCAAGGACAAATCATTTGCCTATTCTGACGCGGCCTCAACTTCCGGACACCTGTTTCCGGCCTATGCCTTGAGCAAGAACGGCATCGACCCCGATCATGGCGTCAGGGCGATCTACGCTGGCAGCCACACCTCGTCGTACGAGGCCTTGCGCCACCACAAAGTCAAGGCCGGTGAGTTGAACAGCGAGCAGATCGAGTCCGCCAAGCAGGCCAACGAATACAACCCGAAAGATTTCATTACCCTGTGGAAGTCCAAGCCGATCCCGACCGATCCGATCACCGTGCGCGGCAATTTACCCGCCGCCTTCAAGGCCCGCATCTCCAAGGTGCTCGCCAACCTCGACCTTAGCGAGCTGCCTGCGGCCGATCGCAAAGTGCTCGTCTCCAACGGCTCGCATCTGGTTCCGGCCAACGATCATACCTATGATCATATCCGCGCTCTGATTTCTACGCTGCACATCGATCTCACCAAGCTTTAAGACCTATACAACAACCACCGCCCGACTTGGTCCAACATCTACCTAAGGAGGCGCCACATGGAGCCCTCATCTCGTACCCTACTGGAAGTCATCGACCTTTGTATGCGCTATCCCAACGGAAAGCAGGCCTTGGACGGTGCCAACCTGTCCGTACGGGCAGGCGAACTGGCGGTGGTTCTGGGCAGTAACGGTTCGGGCAAGTCCACCCTCCTTAAATGTGTGGCCCGTCTCCTGACGCCTTCGTCAGGCGCCATCAGGCTCGCCGGACAGGACATTACCACCCTGTCCGGCGAGCCTCTGCGCCGCGTCCGCATGGCACTGGGCATGGTCTCGCAGCACGCCAATCTAGTGAAACGGCGTAGCGTCATCGCCAACGTGCTCAGCGGCACGCTCGGCCGACATCGCAACCCGATTACCGCTATGGGCTTCCTGCCACATAGCGAATTCACCCATGCCCACGCTCTGTTAAATCATGTCGGCCTTAGCCATCTTGCCAACCAACGCGCCGGGACGCTCTCGGGCGGTCAAGCCCAACGCGTCGCCATTGTCCGCGCCCTGGCGCAGCGCCCGAACATACTGCTTGCCGACGAGCCGGTCGCGAGCCTCGATCCCGAGGCGACCCAGGACGTCATGGGCCTGTTGCGTCGTCTCGCCAGCGATGACGGCCTCGCCATCTTGTGTGTCCTGCATCAACCTGAACTCGCGGCGCGCTATGGTGATCGCATTATCGGCATCCAAGACGGGCAGATTCTCTTCGACACCCCGCCCAAAAGCATGTCCGACCACCACATTTCCACCCTTTACGCGACACAGGCAGCATGAATACTTTTCCCTCCCCCCCCGATACCGACGGCACCGCACATCTCCCTTCGATAGTTGCCGCCGGCGGCCCTTCTCGAATGCTGCGCTTCACTCTCGGCCTTGGCGCTCTGGTGGCCTTCGTTCAATCCTTGTTCGTTATCAAGGCCAAACCCTCGGACCTGATTTCCGGTGCTGCCGGCATGGTCGATATGATCAGCCGCGCAATGCCGCCGGCCATTGACCAACTGCCGAACGTTATTTGGCCGGCATTGGAGACGATCGACATCGCCATCTTCGGCACCTTCGCCGGTGTCTTTCTCGCGATGCCACTGGCGGTGTTCGCTGCGAGCAATGTCAGCCCCGCACGCCCGCTCTATTATCTGTCACGGGGGATAATTGCTGTGTGCCGGTCGGTCCCCGATTTGGTTTGGGCGCTATTGTTCGTCACCGCCGTGGGCCTCGGCCCCTTTCCCGGTGCATTGGCTCTCTCAATCCATTCTGTCGGAATGTTGGGCCGCTTGTTTTCGGAGGCGATCGAAGACATGGACATGGGGCCGGTCGACGCCCTGACGCTAACCGGGGCAACTCGCATGCAAGTCTTCACCCACGCAGTATTGCCAAGCGTACTGCCGTCGGTTTTGGGCATCAGCCTTTACCGCCTCGACGAAAATATCCGCTCATCACTGGTCTTGGGGTTTGTCGGTGCCGGCGGCATCGGCTTCCAACTGCTCACCGCCATGAATCTGTTCCAATACAAGACCGTCTCGGTGTTACTGATCGTCACCTTCATTGTGGTGATGGTCGCCGAACGCCTTTCAGCCTATCTTCGCCGGATTGTCGCCTAAAACCAAACGACCATAACCATACCCTGCGAAAATGCCGTCTTAGAATTTTTAGCCGACGTGTGGAACACTACCGCGCCGGTGCCATTAAGGGGTAAAAATAACTTGCACCCGGTCCCCGGCAAAGCGGGTAATGGCAAATTCCAGCGGGCGGCCGTCGGCATCAATATTGAAATTTTCGCACACCATAATCGGACGGGTGTGCGCCTGACGAAGAAAATCAGCGTCTTCACGGTTGGGCATACGCACACTCAAGCGCGTTTCCTTGCGGGTGTAGTCATCAACGCCCAAACGCATCAAAGCCTTGGTGATCGACCCTGTTGCACAAAACGCCTCGATCATCGTGGGAAAACGTTCGGCACAGAAATAGCTGTCGGAGATATTCACCGGCCGGCCGTCGGCCTCGCCCAGCGTACGCAGTTGAATAACCATGGCGTTCGGGCGAAGACCAAGGGTTTTTGTCGTTTTTTCGTCTCCCTCAATAGAGCGCGACATCAATAAACGCCCGCTAGGAATGCGCGATTGTTCGCTGATAATTTCACTAAAACGCGTCCGTTTGCGCACCGTGTAATCAATAACGTCTTCATGGACAAAAGTTCCCCGCCCCTGAACGACGCTGAGCAAACCCTCCGTGGCAAGAGCCGCAACGGCGCGACGAACCGTGTGCCGATTTACCCCAAAATGCACGGCCATATCGTACTCAGTAGGCAACTGTTCACCGGGAGCCAGACGCGCGGTGGTAACTTCCCCTTTGAGGATATCGGCGATCTGACGCCACACGGCAACGCCGCGGCCGCGATCAAGAGACATTGGATTCTCCTTTTGTTTGCCGAACGATATGCAAGAGATGCGCATAGTGTCAAAAAAGATTCACACAACAAATGTTGTGTGGTTCAGCCAAGAAGCGGTATAAAAACACGATATGATATAGACGTCTATACAAATTTGATAAAGGTTGAAGCACTAGCTCTGCATCAAGGCGGTTTCAGGGTGCACCGGGCAGTGTGGCGTGGGATATAAGAAAAACATCGAAGCAAGACCAAAACAAGGCTGGAAGCAGCAATTCAACCATCCGGCCAAAATCACATCGACGCCGACACCGCATTAAAAGCGTAATTACATCAACAACATCGCCACGGGAACAATGCCAAATATCAATACGGACATACCCTCCAAAAACGCCAGCGACAAGGATCTCCCCAACGCCAATGATGGCGCACCGGATGCGGGCAAAACGGCTCGTCAACGGTGGATGGCGCTGCTGGCTCGCTCAAACGACGAAACTCTTAAAGCGGCATGGGAGGCCTTGGACGATACCCCCGATTATGATGTTCTCCGTCCGGCAGAAGTCGGAATGGTGATGGTTCGCGCCCGGGCCGCAGGTACGGGGCAGCGGTTCAACTTAGGCGAAATGACGGTATGCCGCTGCGCGGTGCGCACCGCCGAAAACCGGGTTGGGCATGCCTACGTCTCTGGGCGCAACAGGCACCATGCCCTGTACGCGGCACTATTCGATGCCCTTTTGCAAGACCCCCTCTGGCATCCCCGGTTGGAACAGGGCCTGTTGAACGATATCAAAACCTCCGAAAACTGCCGGGTTCGAGATGCTGCCCGCAAAACGGCCACGACCAAAGTTGATTTTTTCACCCTCGTGCGTGCGAACGAGGCGTATGGAGACGATACACACAAAGACGGCGCGCATGAACAGGACAGGCCATGACACTTTCACACACCCCTTCGAGCGGGACTTCATCTCCGATGTCCGGATTTTTAAACCCAGTCCATGATGCTCAGTACGTCTTCCGTAGCATTTTAGAGGCAATATCCCATCCGGGACGTATCGTTGAGCTCGACGATCTTCCCGATGCCCCGGTGCCGTTATATCCGGCGGCAGCAGCAATCTGTCTGGGGCTTGTGGATTTTGAAACCCCGGTGTGGGTCGACAATGCCACCGCCGCTTCGGCACAAGCGATCAATCATCTGAAGTTCCATTGTGCCTGCCCAATCACCACCATACCGGATGAAGCCTGCATCGCCTTACTCGGAGATTCCCTGGAAAGTGTCGATCTTGCACGTTTTAATTTAGGTTCGGACGAACGCCCCGAGACTTCCACCACCGTCATCATTCAAGTCGAAGCCTTGGACGAAGGCCCGGGAAAGCGTTTACACGGCCCCGGTATCGACGGATCAACGGAATTATCGGTTGCAGGAATTCCCGATGTATTTTGGAACGCCCTGAAACGAAACCATGCGCTGTTCCCCCGGGGGGTCGATATCATTTTATGCACACACGACGCCATTGTGTGCCTGCCTCGAACAACTCAGGTGGGGGAATAGACGATGTATGTTGCGGTCAAAGGCGGCGAAAAGGCGATCGACAACGCCCACGCCTTACTCCATGAACAGCGCCGAGGCAATCGCACCGTGGCGGAACTCTCCGTGACACAGATCAACGAACAAATGGGTCTCGCCGTCGATCGGGTGATGAGCGAAGGGACTCTATACGACCGGAATTTAGCGGCGTTGGCGCTGAAACAAGCCTGCGGCGATCAGGTCGAAGCCATCTTCCTAGTACGCGCATTTCGCACCACCTTAGCCCGTTTTGCCACCAGCACTCCCATCGACACCGAAGCCATGCACGTTCACCGGCGCATTTCCGCCACTTACAAGGACCTTCCCGGGGGACAGGTTCTGGGACCGACCTTTGATTACACCCACCGCCTACTCGATTTCACTTTGGCCGATAGGGCACAGGAAAAAGCTCCTTTTCACGCCAAAGATACCGGACCCGTTCCCGACGACGATGTTCCCGGCAGCACTGAACACACCGAACCCATGGAACGTATAGCAAGAGTTTCCGAAATTTTAGGCCGTGAGGGTCTGCTTCAAGATGAAGTCCCCGACGATACGTTGCGCGTCGGCGATATCACACGAGAACCATTATCGTTCCCAGCCAAGCGCGATATCCGCCTACAACTACTGGCACGTGCCGACGAGGGATTCTTGCTGGGGCTGGGGTATTCGACGCAGCGCGGATATGGCAACAGTCATCCTTTCGCCGGGGAAATCCGGCTGGGGAATGTCGCCATAGAAATCATCCCCGAGGAATTAGGCTTTGCCATCGATATTGGCGAAATCACCGTTTGCGAATGTGAAATGGTCAATCAGTTTAGCGGATCGGCCAGCATCCCAGCGCAGTTTACCCGGGGCTACGGCCTTTCTTTCGGCCATTGCGAGCGCAAGGTCATGGCGATGGCCCTGGTGGACCGTTCCTTGCGCGCGCGTGAACTTGGCGAAGAGGTCAGCGCCCCTGCGCAGGACGAAGAATTCGTCCTTTCTCATACCGACAATGTAGAGGCATCGGGTTTCGTACAGCACTTGAAACTGCCCCATTATGTTGACTTTCAAAGTGAGTTGGAAATCGTACGCAGGCTCCGCGCCGAAACGCTCGGAGGCGATACGGCCAAAGGGGAAACACAATGAGCCCGTTTGAAGCACAAGATGGCGGCACAGAATTTTCCGACGCGAACGATACCGCCGCCCATACGAGCACCGGCTATACTTTCGCCTATCTGGACGAACAGAGCAAAAGAATGATTCGCCGGGCGATTCTCAAAGCGGTAGCAATCCCCGGTCATCAGGTGCCCTTTGGATCGCGCGAAATGCCCCTGCCCTATGGGTGGGGTACCGGCGGCATTCAGATTACCGCCAGCATCATCGGCCAAAGCGACACATTAAAGGTCATCGACCAGGGCGCCGATGATACCACCAACGCTATCAGCATCCGTCGTTTTTTCGCCAAGACGGCAGGCGTTGCCACCACTCAATGCACTGCACAAGCCAGTATCATCCAGACCCGGCACCGCATTCCGGAGCATCCCGTGAAAGAAGGCCAGATTCTGGTTTATCAAGTCCCCATCCCCGAACCGCTCAGATGGCTGGAACCGCGCGAAAAACAAACCCGCACAATGCACGCCTTGCAAGATTATGGCGTGATTTACGTCAAGCTATACGAAGACATCGCCCGCTTCGGACGGATTGCCACCGCCTATGACTATCCCGTCATGGTCAACAAACGTTATCTCATGTCCCCATCGCCGATCCCTAAGTTCGACAACCCGAAAATGGATCACATGACGGCGCTCCAATTGTTCGGAGCCGGACGCGAGCAGCGCATTTACGCGGTGCCGCCCTATACCGAAGTCAAAAGCCTGGATTTCGACGACCACCCTTTCACGGTGCAATCATGGGACGAGGCATGCGCCCTATGCGGGGCCATCGATAGTTATCTGGACGAAGTGGTGACCGATGATGCAGGGGGGCGGATCCATGTCTGTTCGGACACCGATTATTGTCGACAACGGCGCGAAGACGGCCACACCAATAAATCTGGGGCCGATCCCAAGGATCTCTTCGCCAACGCCAAGGCAGTGCCGTAAAATGACGATGAAAGACTCCCATGCCCCCCAAGTGCTGATGCGTGTTTCAGGGCTGAATAAAATGTACGGCACCCAAGTTGGCTGTCTCGATGTCAGTTTCGACATCCGGCCCGGAGAGGTGCTCGGCATTGTCGGAGAATCCGGTTCGGGTAAGACGACGGTGCTCGAATGCGCCTCAGCCCAGCGTCACCCGACGGACGGAACCGTATCGTACGATATCGACGGCCAGGGTTTGTGCGATATTTTTTCCCTGAGTGAGGCAGAGCGGCGCATGGTGATGCGCACGCAATGGGGTTTGGTGCGTCAAAATCCGCGCGACGGCCTACGGATGGAGGTCAGCGCCGGAGCCAATGTGGGTGAACCCCTGATGGCGGTGGGTGCGCGCCATTACAGCGACATTCGCGCCCGGGCAAGCCAATGGCTACGTCGGGTGGAAATTGATGTCGAACGAATCGATGATTCTCCGACCTCGTTTTCCGGTGGGATGCAACAACGTCTTCAAATAGCACGCAATCTTGTCTGCGAACCGCGATTGCTTTTCATGGACGAGCCAACCGGCGGCCTAGATGTTTCGGTACAAGCACGGCTTCTCGATTTGTTGCGCACCTTGGTGGCGACGCTGGGCGTCTCGGCGATTATCGTCACCCATGATCTGGCCGTCGCCCGCCTGCTCGCCCACCGGCTGGTGGTGATGCGCCGGGGCCGTATTATCGAAAGCGGGTTGACCGACCAAGTGCTTGACGATCCACAACATCCTTACACCCAATTGCTGGTTTCCTCGATCTTGCAGCCCTGAGGAACCCTTAAGGAAGGCCACCCAATGATGGAAAACGCGCATATGATTTCGGTAAGGGACATCGGGAAAACCTTCACCTTGCATAACCAGGGCGGCGTGAAAATCCCCGTATTCAACACCGTGAGTATGAACGCAAGCAAAGGCGAATGCCTTGTTTTGCGGGGGCCATCGGGGGTTGGCAAAAGTACTTTGCTGCGCGCCCTGTATGGCAATTATCTGGTTCAAACCGGGGAAATCTGGATTCGACACGATAATGAAATGGTCGATATGGTTGGCGCATCCCCCCATCAGGTTATCGATATTCGCCGCCGAACCATGGGATACGTCAGCCAGTTTCTCCGTGCCGTTCCCCGGGTGGGAGCGATCGATGTCGTCGCCGAACCCTTGATTGCCTTGGGCGAAGCGGTGGGACGTGCACGAGACAACGCCGTAGCGCTCCTGCAACGGTTGAACATTCCCGAGCGGCTGTGGCACCTTGCCCCGGCAACGTTTTCCGGTGGAGAGCAGCAGCGCGTCAATATTGCGCGCGGGCTGATCGTCGATTATCCGATCTTGCTTCTGGATGAGCCTACGGCGTCTCTGGATGCAGACAATCGCGCTGTGGTCGGGGCCTTAATCAGGGAAGCAGCACGACGCGGAGCCTGCGTCGTGGGAATTTTCCATGATGATGCGATCGTCCGCTCGCTTGGCGCTAAGTCCCTGGATATGACGACAGTGGGGGCGTGTGATGAGTGATAGCCTGATATTGACCAACGCGCGCATCGTTACCGCAGACAGCGTCATCGCCGGTTCTTTAGAAGTTCACTGCGGCAAAATCGTTTCCGTCGATCACGGCAACACAGGCGTACCCGGCGCGATCGATTTAAATGGCGATTATCTGATCGCTGGCATGATCGAACTACATACCGATAACATGGAGAAACATTTTACACCGCGACCCGGGGTGAAATGGCCGTCGTTATCGGCCACGATCGCCCATGACGTCCAAATCATCGGGGCGGGAATCACCACCGTGTACGATGCCCTGTCGATCGGCGACATTATGCAAGACAGCAGCCGAGTACGTCAATTGGAGGAGATGGCCAAAACAATTTCCCTTGGACGCAAAAACCGGGCGTTACGGGCCGATCATTATCTCCACATGCGCTGTGAACTCAGTTTTGAGGGTGTGGTGGATTTGTTTCGTCCATTCTGCGCCAACCCCCTTGTCAAACTGGTCTCGGTAATGGATCACGCCCCGGGACAACGGCAGTTTCTGAATGAGAATAAGTATCGGGAGTACTATCAAGGAAAATACCATTTTTCCAACGCCGAAATGGATGCCTTTATTATCCGCCACCACCGTTCCAGTGAAATATTTTCCGAAGAATCCCGCCAACAAATCGTCGCTTTGTGCCATGAGCACGCCCTGCCCATGGCAAGCCATGACGATGCTTCCGCGGCCCACATCGTTCAAGCTCATGAAAACGACATGGTTATCAGCGAATTTCCAACCACGGCAGCGGCGGCGGCGGCGGCCCGGGAAAAAGGACTAAATATCTTGATGGGCGCGCCGAATGTTGTGCGCGGAATGTCCCACTCTGGCAACGTTTCGGCGAGAGAGTTGGCCCGAAGCGACCGTCTGGATATCATTTCGTCAGACTACTATCCAAACAGTCTGTTGCAAGCGGCATTCGCCATGAATCGAGAAATGGAAGGCATTTCCCTACCCCAAGCCATCGCCAAGGCAACCGTCAATCCGGCCCGGACCGTCGGCCTGTTTGAGCGTGGAGAAATCGCTCCGGGGAAACGTGCCGATCTGGTGCGGGTGCGCGAAGTGGGTACGTTGCCCGTTGTCAGCGAAGTCTGGGTACAAGGCCAACGGGTGTATTAAACAAGACAAGAAGACGTTGTCATGAGCGCTCCACGTTTCGCGATTTATTATGCGCCACCGTACCAAAGCTCACTTTGGAATGCCGGCGCGCAGTGGCTTGGCCGTGACGATGATAATGCCCCATACGAAAGTGCCGCTCTTTTTCACAATATCGCGCCGAAGGACCACGCGGCGCTTAGCGCCACGGCGCGCCATTACGGCTTTCACGCAACTTTGAAATCCCCGTTCAGATTGATCGACGGACGGCGCACCGACGATCTTATGGATGCCCTAGACGATTTCACTAAAAACCGACCTCCCTTTACGGGACCGCTGCTGGAGGTCGGAGAAATGGACGGCTTTATCGCCCTAAAGACCGTCGGCGAAAACCCCGTCCTCAACCGTTTCGCCAGCGCATGCGTACGTGCCTTCGACGACTTCAGAGGCTCCGAAACACCCGAACAAATCCGTTTGCGTCAACGGCAAAATCTTTCTTTGCGTCAACGTAGCCTCCTTGCGGCCTGGGGCTATCCTTTCGTTTTCGAGGAATTCAGCTTCCACATGACGCTGAGCGAGCGGCCTGAAGACGACCGGATAAAGCCTTTAATCATGTTGCTGCGTCGTCATTTCAAAATGATCGTCGATACCCCGCTATGGATCGATGCCGTGAGTCTTTTTCACCAGAAAAACCGGAGTGCCCCGTTTACGCTTGCAGCACGATACCCTCTGCGCGGTTAAGAGCCTTATCGATTTCCGCGGCAAAGACATCGACACTGTCGTTTAAAGACCCGCCATTATCAATGATGACAACATCCGGACCTTCTATATTAAACGCATCGGCACGTGCAACTCGCTTTTTGATAGCCCCCCGCTTTTCCCTTCCCCGCGCCATCAAGCGGCGCGTCAGTTCATCGGCGGGAGCTATGATCGATATCACCTTCAGCGGTGCCAAGCGCAGCCGAGCCTCATCTATGACCGTTCGCGAAACGTTTACCACAACGCACCGCCCCTCGCGCAAGTGCCGTTCGACAATTGCCAGCACACCGTATCGCAAATTGTGCGCGTACCAATTCAGACAAAAATCATTCGCGTTCAAGCGAGCTTCGAAAATTTCCTCGGACATCGGTATGTGATCTTCACCCACCTTGTCGAGAACGCGGGTAATGGCGCGTCGGGGAAAAACAACCCGGTGGTCGAATACAAAAAAATTTTTGACTCCGGAGATAATAGCGTCTTTGCCAACACCGCTGGGACCGACAACAAGAAAGAGTACGCCTCTGGTGGTCATAAGGTACCTTATGAAGCAAGGATGCAAGGAAATGCTAAGCAGAATGAAAGAAATCAAATTTCACAAACCATATCGTCATGAAGTGTATCCTCCCAAAGCGGATATATGTCCACCCTCACAACGCACCCCCTGAAACCATGTGTGCATAAGACACATCTTCGAGATTTACAATCGTTATCTTGGAGGAAAACATGATCCGCAGAAAGTTTACAGATGAGTTCCGCAAAGAAGCTGTTCAACTGGCCTTAACCAGTGGGTTATCGCGAGATATGAGGTGTGAGGTGGTCCCACATAGTTGGACAGTTTGGCAGCGAAGTTAAGGTGTATTCCTG
>CAYVHU010000021.1:0-15737 GCA_964451415.1 uncultured Magnetovibrio sp. | reverse complement strand
CAACGTGGCCGATCGTGCCAATGTTGCAATGCGGCTTCGTGCGTTCAAACTTTTCTTTAGCCATTTTTCTTCACTCCATTCAAACCGGCATCAGCCGGCAAGCTTGGTTTGGATTTCCTGGGCAACCTGCGAAGGCACTTCTGCGTAATTCGCAAACTGCATGCTGTACTGGGCACGACCCTGAGACATGGACCGCAACGTATTGATATAACCGAACATGTTGGCCAACGGCACTTTCGCCGTGATAACACGCGCATTGCCGCGCTGTTCCATTTCACCGATTTGACCGCGACGTGAATTCAAGTCACCGATGATGTCGCCCATGTAATCGTCCGGGGTGACGATTTCAACGTCCATGATCGGTTCCAGAAGCTTGGGCCCCGCCGCCTTGCAACCTTCACGGAAGGCAGCGCGCGCAGCGATTTCAAAGGCCAAAACGGATGAGTCAACATCGTGATAAGCACCGTCAACCAACGTCGCTTTGAAGTCGATTACCGGAAACCCTGCCAAAACGCCTGTCTGAATGGCGCTTTTCAAGCCTTTTTCAACACCGGGAATGTATTCGCGCGGAACGTTGCCGCCAACGATCTTGCTTTCAAAAATAAAACCATCTCCCGGCT
This sequence comes from uncultured Magnetovibrio sp., assembly GCA_964451415.1. GTDB lineage: Bacteria > Pseudomonadota > Alphaproteobacteria > Rhodospirillales > Magnetovibrionaceae > CAYVHU01. Next base: position 15,117 of record CAYVHU010000021.1, on the reverse strand, counting down.
CGGAGGGCTCAAATACCATCTTCACACGGGCATACTGACCCGAACCACCGGATTGCTTCTTGTGCGTGTAGTCAACTTCATGAACCTTGGAAATGCTTTCGCGGTAGGCAACTTGCGGTGCGCCCACGTTGGCTTCAACATTGAATTCACGCTTCATGCGATCGACGATAATATCAAGATGCAATTCACCCATGCCCTTGATCACGGTCTGACCACTTTCGTTGTCCGATGTCACGCGAAACGACGGATCCTCAGCTGCCAGGCGCGACAGGGCAACGCCCATTTTCTCCTGGTCGGCCTTGGTCTTCGGTTCCACAGCCACCTCGATAACCGGCTCCGGGAATTCCATGCGCTCCAAAATCACCGCAGAGGCCATATCACACAAGGTGTCGCCCGTCGTCGTATCCTTCAGGCCCGCAAGAGCGACAATATCGCCGGCGCGCGCTTCTTTGATGTCTTCACGCGAATTGGAGTGCATCTGCAACATCCGACCCACGCGTTCGCGCTTGTCTTTGACGGAATTCAGCACGCTGGAACCGGCCTCAAGCACACCGGAATACACGCGGCAGAACGTCAACGAACCAACAAAGGGGTCGTTCATGATCTTGAACGCCAGCGCCGCGAAGGGTTCGTCATCCGAACTTTTGCGCGTGATTTCTTCTTCGGTGTCCATCTTGACACCCTTGATCGAGGGAACGTCGGTCGGTGCCGGAAGAAAGTCCACCACAGCATCAAGCAACGGCTGCACGCCCTTATTCTTGAAAGCGGTGCCACACAAAACTGGAACAAAATCACCGGCAATGGTGCCCTTGCGGATACAGGCAATCAAGGTGTCGCGGTCCGGTTCGGTACCATCGAGGTACGCTTCCATCGCCGTATCGTCCTGCTCGACCGCCGTTTCAATCAAGGCCTCGCGATACTGCGCCGCTTTTTCGGCCAGATCAGCGGGAATGTCTTCTTCGTGATACGCCGCACCGAGGCCTTCTTCGTCCCAGATGATCGCTTTATCTTTGAGTAAATCCACGACGCCGACAAAGGTGTCTTCCGCGCCGATGGGCAATTGACACACCAAGGGACGCGCCCCCAGCCGATCCACCATCATATCGACACAGCGATAAAAATCGGCCCCGGTGCGGTCCATCTTGTTGACGAAACACATCCGCGGAACACTGTACTTGTCGGCCTGACGCCACACCGTTTCGGACTGCGGCTCGACACCAGCAACGGAATCAAACACCGTCACGGCACCATCCAGCACACGCAATGAACGCTCGACCTCGATGGTGAAGTCAACGTGACCCGGGGTGTCGATAATATTGACCTGATGATCGCGCCAGAAACACGTCGTGGCAGCCGACGTAATGGTAATGCCGCGCTCTTGCTCCTGCTCCATCCAATCCATCGTCGCCGCGCCATCATGCACTTCGCCAATTTTATAGGACTTGCCGGTGTAATAAAGAATGCGTTCCGTGGTCGTCGTTTTACCGGCATCAATGTGAGCCATGATGCCGATGTTGCGATACATATCGAGGGCGACTGAACGTGCCATAGTCGTATTTCCTTGAGAACTTTCGGGCCTTACCAGCGATAATGCGAAAAGGCTTTGTTCGCCTCAGCCATTTTATGCGTGTCTTCGCGCTTCTTGACGGCCGCGCCGCGATTTTGCGATGCATCCATCAGCTCACCGGACAGACGGTCAACCATGGTGTTTTCCGAACGCTTGCGCGCCATGTCCACCAACCAACGAATGGCAAGCGCCTGGCGGCGCTGGGCGCGGACTTCGACCGGAACCTGATACGTGGCACCACCAACACGACGCGAACGAACCTCCACGGAGGGCTTCACATTATCAATGGCTTCGCGAAACAAAACCAAAGGATCGGCCTTCATTTTCTTTTCAATGCGATCGAAGGCACCGTAAACAATATGTTCTGCGGCGGACTTCTTGCCGTCGAACATCAAAGAATTCATAAACTTGGTAACCACCAGATCGCCATACTTGGCGTCCGGCAGAATGTCGCGTTTCTCAGCAGCGTGGCGGCGGGACATTTCTCAAAGACCTCTTGTTTACTTCGGACGCTTCGCGCCGTATTTGGAACGACGTTGGCGACGATCGGAAACACCCTGGGTGTCCAACGTGCCGCGAATGACGTGATAACGCACACCAGGCAAATCCTTGACGCGACCGCCACGGATCATAACAACCGAGTGCTCTTGTAGGTTATGACCTTCGCCCGGTATGTAACTGGTCACTTCAAAACCGTTGGTAAGCCGCACGCGGGCGACTTTGCGAAGCGCCGAGTTCGGCTTCTTGGGGGTCGTTGTATACACACGCGTACACACGCCACGCTTCTGAGGACAAGCCTTCAAAGCGGGAACGTTGTTGCGCGCGACAGGGGCCTTGCGAGGCTTGCGGATCAACTGGTTAATCGTCGGCATAGCGTTCTTTCCATCACACGCACCGTATGATCCATCTCAAAAGATGAATTCCCGGTGCAACAAAAGACCGCAGAGGTAAGGCCATTGGCTCTTCCTACCTCTCGGTGGTCAAATGAGCGCCCCTAAGGGCTCTATCTTACAACTCGCTAACTTCGGGTGCCTGCGTCTGAACCGCCAAACCGAGTGATTCTCGGGTTCACCACCAGGCCCCGGAAGAGCGCGCATACTATGCAGACCCTCAGCCCCCGTCAAGACAAAGAATGCTCCCAACGCAATAATTCGCACACATAAAACGGGCGGTGCCGGAATTTCGTTCCCTGCCCCGCCCGTATCCTTGATTCCTGGAACCAACCAGGAAAGAAAAGTCCGTCTTATGCGCTGCCGTCGCCCGCAGAGGCTTCCGCCTCGGCCGCTGCCTGCTCAACCGCAGCAAGCTTCTGCGCCTTCAGTTTATCCGCCTCGGCCGCTGCCATCATCTTCTGATCGCGTTCCGCAGCGATGGTACGGAAACGATTCATCACCGATCCCGTGCCCGCAGGAATAAGACGACCGACGATCACGTTCTCCTTCAACCCGACGAGGTGGTCAATCTTGCCCGACACCGCAGCCTCTGTCAGAACACGAGTCGTTTCCTGGAACGACGCCGCAGAAATAAACGACTGCGTTTGCAGTGATGCCTTGGTGATCCCCTGCAACACCGGCGTCGCCGTGGCCGGACGATCACCCGCATCCACAACCTTGGTGTTGGCGGCCTCGAACTCCAACTTGTCAACAAGCTCGCCGACCAGATAGGTGGTGTCGCCGGGATCGGAAATCTCGACCTTCTGCAACATCTGACGACAAATCACTTCAATGTGCTTGTCATTGATCGCCACACCCTGGAGACGATAGACCTCCTGGATTTCATCAACCAGGTACTCCGCCAGCGCCTCCACGCCCATCACCGCAAGGATATCGTGCGGCACCGGATTACCGTCCATCAGGGGGTTGCCTTTCTGGACATGATCGCCTTCTTGGACCGCCAGATGTTTGCCCTTGGGAATCAAATATTCCCGCGGTTCCTGGCTCTCGTCGAGGGGTTTCACGATAACGCGACGTTTGTTCTTGTAGTCCTTACCGAAAAACACACGGCCATCGATTTCGGAAATAATGGCGTGATCCTTCGGGATACGCGCTTCGAACAATTCCGCCACACGCGGAAGACCGCCCGTGATATCGCGAGTCTTGGAACTTTCGCGCGGGATACGCGCCAAAACGTCGCCGGCATGGACGTGCTCTGCGTTCTCCACCGACAAGATGGCATCCACAGGCAGGAAGTAACGTGCTTCAAGCTCGTTATCCAACATCACCACTTCGCCCTTGTCATCGCGCAGCGTAATGCGTGGTTTCAAGTCCGCACCCTTGGGTTGCGATTTCCAGTCCACCACGACCTTCGAGGCAATGCCGGTGGCTTCATCAGTCTGTTCCACCAGCGAGACACTTTCCATCAGGTCCATATAGCTGACTTCGCCATCCACTTCCGTAATGATTGGCAAGGTATAGGGATCCCACTCGGCCAGTTTATCGCCGCGTTCCATTTTGGCGTTGTCCTTGCTCAACAGCTTGGCGCCATAGGGAATGCGGTGACGGGAGCGTTCGCGATTTTGAACGTCAATCATCGCGATTTCCGCGTTGCGGCTCATCACCACGGGCACACCGTCGGAATTCTTCACGGTGTTGAAACTGTAAAGCTTCACCGTTCCGTTGAAGGGCGCTTCGACAAAGGACTGCTCGGAACCCTTCTGCGCCGCGCCGCCGATGTGGAACGTCCGCATGGTAAGTTGGGTTCCCGGTTCACCAATGGACTGCGCGGCCATCACGCCGACCGCTTCGCCCAAGTTGACCCGCGTACCGCGTGCCAAATCACGGCCATAGCACGAGGCGCAGATCCCGGCCTTGCTTGCGCACGTCAACGGCGAGCGCACCTTGACGCTTTCCACTTCAGCTGCGGTCAAGATCGCGGCCTCGGGCTCTTCGACCAAGGTGCCTTTTTTAACCAGCAATTCTCCACTGGTCGGATGCAAGACATTCTCACCCACCGTGCGACCCAGAACCTGTTCGCCGATTTCGACCATGGTTTCACCGCCTTGAACCACCGAGGAAACGGTGATCACGATGTCGGTTCCGCAATCTTCTTCGTAAACGATACAGTCCTGCGCCACATCAACCAGACGGCGCGTCAGATATCCAGAGTTCGCCGTTTTCAAGGCCGTATCGGCCAGGCCTTTGCGCGCACCGTGGGTGGAGTTGAAGTACTCCAGCACGCTCAAGCCTTCCTTGAAGTTCGCGATGATCGGCGTTTCGATGATTTCGCCCGACGGCTTGGCCATCAGGCCGCGCATGCCGGCAAGCTGCTTCATCTGCGCCACCGAACCACGCGCGCCGGAGTGCGCCATCATGTACACGGCGTTGACCGGCTCACCCGGTTTTTCCGCCGAAATCACCTTCATCATTTCGTCCGACACCATATCGGTGCAGTGCGCCCACGCATCGACGACCTTGTTATACTTTTCGCCTTGGGTAATCAGGCCGTCTTGATACTGCTGTTCATATTCCTTGGCCTTCGTTTCGGCGAAACTGACCAGATTCTTCTTGGCCTCGGGAATGATCAGGTCGTCCTTGCCAAACGAGATACCTGAGTGACATGCGTTGGCAAAGCCCAGACCCATGATGCGGTCGGCGAACATCACCGTTTCTTTCTGGCCGCAGTGACGATACACCACGTCGATAATGCCGGTGATTTCCTTCTTCGTCAGAAGCCTGTTGAACAAATCGAAACGAATTTTGGGATGGCGCGGCAGACAGGCGGAAAACTTCATCCGCCCCGCCGTGGTTTCCACACGGTAGACCTTTGCCTTACCGTTTTCGTCCACACCATGGTAACGCGCGGTAATTTTTGCGTGCAGGCTTAACACACCACTGTCCAAGGCATGCTGAATTTCGCCCAGGTCGGCTAAAATCATGCCTTCGCCCTTCTCGCCTTCGCGCATCATGGTCATATAGTACAGGCCCAGGATGATATCCTGTGACGGCACGATGATGGGCTTGCCGTTGGCCGGGCTGAGAATGTTGTTGGTGGACATCATCAAAACGCGCGCTTCCAACTGCGCCTCAAGGGACAGCGGCACGTGAACGGCCATTTGATCGCCGTCGAAATCGGCATTGAACGCCGCGCACACCAAGGGGTGCAGGTGAATCGCCTTGCCCTCGACCAGTTTCGGCTCAAACGCCTGGATGCCCAGGCGATGCAGCGTCGGGGCGCGGTTGAGCATGATCGGATGCTCGCGGATGACTTCTTCCAGAATGTCCCAGACCTCGGGACGCTGTTTTTCCAGCATCCGCTTGGCGGCCTTGATGGTGGTGGCGTAGCCGTACAACTCCAGCTTGGAATAAATGAACGGCTTGAACAGTTCCAGCGCCATCTTCTTCGGCAGGCCGCATTGGTGGAGCATCAACTCCGGCCCCACCACGATCACCGAACGGCCCGAGTAATCGACGCGCTTGCCCAGCAGGTTCTGACGGAACCGGCCTTGCTTGCCTTTCAACATGTCCGACAGGGATTTCAACGGACGCTTGTTGGCGCCGGTGATGGCGCGACCGCGCCGCCCGTTGTCGAACAGGGCATCAACGGATTCCTGCAACATGCGCTTTTCATTGCGCACGATGATTTCCGGAGCGCGCAGTTCGATCAAGCGCTTCAAGCGGTTGTTGCGGTTGATCACGCGACGATAAAGGTCGTTCAGATCAGACGTCGCGAAACGGCCACCATCCAACGGCACCAGGGGACGCAATTCCGGCGGAATGACCGGGATGACTTCCATGATCATCCATTCCGGTCGCGAGTCCGAGGCGATGAATGCCTCGACCAATTTCAACCGCTTGACCAGCTTCTTGCGTTTGGCCTCCGACGTGGTTTCCTTCAGTTCGCCCTTGAGAACCTCAAGCTCGTCTTCCAGGACGATTTCAGACAGCATGCCGCGCAGGGCTTCCGCACCGATTCCAACCGTGAAGGCGTCTTCGCCGTATTCATCCGCAGCCGCCTGATATTGCTCCTCGCTCAACAGTTCCTTCTGCTTCAAGGGCGTCAGGCCGGGCTCGATGACAACGTAATTTTCGAAATAGAGCACGCGCTCCAGATCCTTCAGCGTCATGTCCGTCAAAAGACCGATGCGTGAAGGCAGAGATTTCAAAAACCAGATATGTGCGACCGGGCTGGCCAGTTCGATGTGCCCCATACGTTCGCGGCGCACTTTTTGCAACGTCACTTCGACACCGCATTTTTCGCAGGTGATGCCCTTGTATTTCATGCGTTTGTATTTACCGCACAGGCATTCGTAATCCTTTACGGGGCCGAAAATACGCGCACAGAACAAACCGTCGCGTTCCGGCTTGAAGGTCCGGTAATTGATGGTTTCCGGCTTCTTGATTTCGCCGAACGACCAGGCGCGAATTTGCTCCGGGGCCGCGATCTTGATCTGGATCGTGTCGAAACGCTGAGTTCCGCTGACCTGCCCGAAAAACTTCGTGAGTTCATTCATGTTCAATACTCCTCAAATTCACGCGCTTAGGACAGATCGACGTTCAGGCCCAGAGCCTGAAGCTCCTTGACCAGAACGTTGAAGGATTCAGGAACGCCGGCTTCGAAATTGTCGTCGCCGCGCACAATCGATTCGTAAACCTTGGCACGCCCCGAAACGTCATCGGATTTCACCGTCAGCATTTCTTGAAGCGTGTACGCAGCGCCATAGGCCTCCAGCGCCCACACCTCCATTTCACCAAATCTCTGACCGCCGAATTGCGCCTTGCCGCCCAACGGTTGCTGGGTGACCAGAGAGTACGGACCGATGGAACGAGCATGAATTTTATCATCGACCAAATGGTGCAGTTTCAGCATGTAGATGAAACCAACCGTAACCGAACGATCGAACGGTACGCCGGTACGACCGTCGATCAGCGTCATCTGACCCGACGTCGGCAGGCCCGCAAGATCCAGCATGTCATTGATATCGTCTTCACGCGCGCCGTCAAACACAGGCGTGGCGATGGGCACCCCCTTGCGCAGGTTATCAGCCATTTCGAGAAGCCCATCATCCTCAAGAGGTTCGATTTTCTCTTTGAATTCACTCGGCGAATAGACATCTTTTAACTTGGCCTTGAGTTGCGAAGAATCTGCACCTTGGGTCTGAATGGCATCAGCAATATCGCCGATCTGCTGCCCAATCCCGGCACACGCCCAACCCAGATGTGTTTCCAAAATCTGCCCCACGTTCATGCGTGAGGGCACGCCCAGCGGATTCAACACGATATCGACCGGTGTGCCGTCTTCCAGATACGGCATGTCTTCCATGGGCAAAATACGTGAAATCACACCCTTGTTGCCGTGACGCCCCGCCATCTTGTCGCCCGGTTGCAGCTTGCGCTTCACCGCCACGAACACCTTGACCATCTTCATCACGCCGGGGGCCAGATCGTCGCCGCGTTGCAGCTTATCGACCTTATCCTCGAAACGCGCTTGAAGAGCGGCGATGGATTCCTCGAACTGGCCCTTCAGGGCCTCGACATCCAGCATTACCTTGTCGTCGCCGACAACGATCTGCGCCTGTTGTCCGGGCGTATACGCATTCAACAAGTCTTCGCTGATGATGGCATCTTCGTTGATGCCCTTGGGACCCGATACGACATTCTTGCCCAGCAACAGGTCCTTGAGGCGCGATGAAAAGCTCTTTTCCAAAATGGAGCGTTCATCGTCACGATCCTTGGCGAGACGTTCGATTTCGTCGCGTTCGATGGCCAAGGCGCGTTCGTCCTTGTCCACGCCGCGCCGATTGAACACCCGCACCTCAACCACGGTGCCAGCCACACCCGGCGGCAGACGCAACGAGGTATCACGCACGTCGGTGGCCTTTTCACCGAAGATGGCGCGCAGCAGTTTTTCTTCCGGCGTCATCGGCGATTCGCCCTTCGGCGTCACCTTGCCCACCAGAATGTCGCCCGGCTCCACTTCCGCACCAATGTAAACGATGCCCGCTTCGTCCTGATTCTTCAAAGCCTCTTCGCCGACATTGGGAATGTCGCGGGTGATCTCTTCTTGACCCAATTTGGTGTCACGGGCCATCACCTCGAATTCCTCGATATGGATCGACGTAAACACGTCATCCTTCACGATCCGTTCGTTGATGAGAATGGAATCCTCAAAGTTGTAGCCATTCCAAGGCATGAACGCGACCAGCACGTTCTTGCCCAGCGCCAGATCACCCAACTGGGTGGACGGACCATCGGCGATGGTGTCGCCAGCCTCAACGCGATCGCCAACCTTCACCAGAGGCTTTTGATGCAAGCAGGTGTTCTGGTTGGAACGCTGAAACTTCAACAGGTTATAGATATCGACGCCGGAGGCCGAAGTGGAGGTTTCTTCCGTCGCGCGCACCACGATGCGCGTCGCATCCACCTGATCGACAACGCCCGAGCGTTTGGCGACGATACACGCCCCGGAATCCCGCGCCACGGTTTCTTCCATGCCGGTGCCGACCAGCGGCGCTTCCGCCTGCAACAGCGGCACTGCCTGGCGCATCATATTCGAGCCCATCAGCGCACGGTTGGCGTCATCGTTTTCCAAAAACGGGATCAACGACGTGGCCACAGACACCAGTTGTTTCGGCGAGACATCCATGAACTCGATTTGTTCCGGTTTCACCATCACAAAGTCGCCGGCCTTGCGGCACGAGACCATGTCATCACAGAACTTGCCGTTTTCATCCAAAACGGAGTTGGCCTGGGCGATCACATAACGGCCTTCTTCCATGGCCGACATGTAAACCGTTTCGTGGGACGCAAGACCACTTTCAACCTTACGGTAGGGCGTTTCGATAAAGCCGTACTTATTCACGATGGCGAACGTGGCCAGGGAGTTGATAAGACCGATATTCGGTCCTTCCGGCGTTTCGATGGGACAGATGCGACCGTAATGCGTGGGATGCACGTCACGTACCTCGAAACCCGCGCGTTCACGGGTCAAACCGCCCGGCCCAAGAGCCGACAAACGCCGCTTGTGCGTCACTTCCGAAAGCGGATTGGTCTGATCCATGAACTGCGACAACTGCGAAGACCCGAAGAATTCGCGCACCGCCGCGGAAGCCGGTTTCGCGTTGATCAAGTCGTGCGGCATGACGGTGTCGATTTCCACCGAACTCATGCGCTCGCGGATGGCGCGTTCCATGCGCAACAGACCGACGCGGTACTGGTTTTCCATCAATTCGCCCACCGAACGAACACGACGGTTGCCCAGATGGTCGATATCGTCGATATCGCCACGGCCATCCTTGAGATCAACCAAGATACGCACGATCCGCAAAATATCTTCACGACGCAGAACACGCACACTGTCATCCGTCTCAAAACCAAGACGTGAATTCATCTTAACGCGACCGACACTGGACAGATCGTAGCGTTCGGAATCGAAAAACAACGTTTTGAACAATTGTTGCGCGGTTTCCAGGGTCGGCGGCTCGCCCGGACGCATGACACGGTAAATGTCGATCAGCGCTTCTTCACGAGACGTATTCTTGTCGACCGCCAGCGTGTTGCGGATATAGGGGCCGACATTGACGTGATCAATGGCCAGAACCTTGATCTCAGTAAGACCGGACTGTTCCATTTCCTCAATGGATTCCGCGGTAATCTCTTCGCCCGGTTCGGCAAAGATTTCGCCCGATTCCCCATTGAACAGATCCTCGGCAACATAGGAACCGATCAGATCCTCGCTGGACACGAAAATGTCGTGCAGGTCGCTTTCTTCAATTTTTTTCAATTTACGGGGCGTCATCTTCTCGCCCGCTTCAGCGACGACCTTGCCGGTCTTCGCGTCAACCATATCCTTGATCAACTTTACGCCGCGCAAACGCTGGGCATTGAACGGCGTTTTCCAGCCCTTCTTGGTGCGCGTGTAAGTGATGTGATCGTAGAAAAAGTTGAGGATGTCTTCCTTGGACATGCCGACGGCTTCCAGGGCATCGAAGTCTGCGCCTTCGGCTTTACGCCTTGCCGCCGTCTCGTCATTGTCCAGCGCCATCAACAAAGTGGTCACCGGCAACTTGCGACGACGATCGATGCGCACATACGCCAAGTCCTTGGCGTCGAATTCAAAATCAAGCCACGAACCGCGATAGGGAATCACGCGTGCGGCGAACAGGTACTTGCCCGACGAATGGGTTTTGCCCTTGTCGTGATCGAAGAACACGCCCGGCGAGCGATGCATCTGCGAAACGATGACGCGTTCGGTGCCATTGATGACGAAGGTGCCGTTGGACGTCATCAAGGGCATGTCGCCCATATAGACGTCTTGTTCCTTGATATCACGCACCGAACGAGCGCCGGTTTCCTCGTCGATGTCCCACACCACCAGGCGCAGCGTCACCTTCAAGGGCGCGGCATAGGTCATATCGCGCTGCTGGCATTCCTCGACATCGTATTTGGGGTCTTCAAATTCGTAAGCGACGAATTCAAGCGTGCCGTGGCCGGAAAAATCCTGAATCGGAAACACCGACTTGAACACTTCTTGCAGACCCGTCTGCGTGCGTTCTTCCGCAGGAACGTCCTTTTGCAGGAAGAAATCGTAGGAACTTTTCTGAACCTCAATCAGGTTCGGCATATCCACCACAGTGCCGATCCGCCCGAAATCCTTACGCACACGCTTGCGACCCGTAAACGACGTCGTCATCAATCTTCCTCATCCCAGTAGCCTGCGACCCGCAAATTGGGCCTGAAACACTAAAAAGCATTAAACCCATTTTCTCTTTTCAGCCTCAACCCGGCCTGAAAACAGAAAAAGCCCCCGGCTGACGGTGGTGGAGACGCCGGTCCCCATTCCATCTGCCAAGAGGCGTAATTTCACATCCACTTTACCGGCTTCGGCGAGCCCATTCAGGCGGATGATCTTCGTTGGATCCGGCGGCGTTCCCGAAGGAACACCGCCAAAATCCGATGTCATACTTTCAGATACTTACTTGACTTCGGCGGATGCACCGGCGGCTTCAAGTTTTTTCTGAATTCCTTCGGCTTCGTCCTTCGAAATGCCTTCCTTAACGGCCTTCGGCGCGCTTTCGACCAGTTGCTTGGCTTCCTTGAGGCCCAGCCCGGTGATCGCACGGACTTCCTTGATGACGCCGATTTTCTGTTCGCCGAAGGCGGTCAGAATGACGTCAAATTCGGTCTTTTCTTCGACCACTTCCGCGGCGGCAGCAGCCGGCGCCATCGCCACCGGCGCGGCAGCGGAAACGCCCCATTTATCTTCCAGAAGCTTGGCCAGATCGGCGGCTTCAAGGACGCTCAAAGAGGAAAGATCTTCCACCAGTTGTTCGATATTCGCCATAATCATAATTCTCCTAAAACTTGAACTGCTGTGTTTGTTGTATCCGAAATACGCCGTCTAGCCCTGAGCGCCATATGCGCTGCAAACCCGCGCTAATTGACCGGCAGGAGCCTGAAGAACACCAGCGACCTTGGTCGCGGGCGCCTGCAAAAGCCCAACCAGCTTACCGCGCAATTCATCCAAGGACGGCAAGATCGCCAGCGCCTTGACGCTCGCAATATCAAGGATGTCTAAGCCCAACGCACCACCCACAACTTCAAAGTTGTCGTTGCTTTTGGCGAATTTGACCGTGACCTTGGCCGCAGCAACCGGATCGGTGCTATAGGCAACGCCGGTTGGTCCCTTGAACAGATCCGCAATTCCTTCGAACTGCGTGTCCTTGAGGGCGAGACGTGTGAGCCGGTTCTTCGTCACTCTAAAGCTTGCACCGGCTTCACGAAGCTGTGTGCGCAAGTCCTCCATTTCGCCGACGCTGAGACCCAAATTATGGGTCACGACGACCATTTCGGCGTCCTTGAAGGTCTTGTGAAGCGAAGTGACCATATTTTCTTTTTGTGATCGGTCCACGCTTATCTCCAGTTTCACAGTGGCCTTCCCCGACGGGAAAAGCCGTTGCACGAAAAGGTCCATTCCCCTGGGGGACGGTCGCCTTCCCATGAGGAAGGCAAATAGACCCAACGGGCCTGTCCAGTGCAACAGTTCAAGCCGAATAGAACGAAGGTCGCTCAAAACGGTTTACTGCACTGTCTATGCAGGCGGGCAAGCCCTTTAAACCCCACCAAAATGTGGGGCGCCTACGGTCTTGGACAGGTTTGGAAGCGCCGGAGTATAGCCCCTTCGCTTCCGATGTCCACCCATGACATGAACGTCATGGGTGGAAAAACACATTTCCGGTAATTATGCCGTACCCAACACGTCGGCAACATCCAGCTTGATCCCCGGGCCCATCGTCGAGCTGACGGTCACACGCTTCCAGTACGTTCCCTTCGAACCCGACGGCTTGGCCCTGTTCAAGGCATCCAATAACGCTTTGATATTTTCGCCAATGGCTTTTTCATCAAAGCTGGCTTTGCCGACGCCGGCGTGAATGATACCCATCTTTTCAACGCGAAACTCAATCTGACCGCCCTTGGCGTCCTTGACCGCCTGCGCGACGTCCGCGGTAACGGTGCCGAGCTTGGGGTTCGGCATCAAACCACGTGGGCCAAGAACCTTTCCCAACCGGCCCACCACCATCATCATATCCGGGGTGGCGATGCAGCGATCGAAATTCATTTCGCCTTTTTGAATCTGTTCCGCCAAATCCTCCGCGCCGACAAGATCGGCACCGGCAGCTTTGGCCTCATCGGCCTTGTCGCCCTTGGCGAACACGGCCACACGGACCGTTTTCCCCGTCCCATTGGGCAGGGCAACGATTCCCCGCACCATCTGGTCGGCGTGCTTGGGATCGACACCCAGATTGACCGCCACTTCGATGGTTTCGTCAAATTTCGCTTTCGCGTTTCCCTTGACCAGCTTTACCGCCTCACCAAGGCTGTACAGCGTTTCAACGTTCACGGCACTTTTGGCCGCCTTCATACGCTTACCAATCTTTCCCACGGCCCTACTCCTTAACCTCAAGACCCATGGAACGTGCGGTACCGGCGATCATGACCGCCCCCGCGTCCAGGTCGTTGGCGTTCAAATCCTTCATCTTCTGTTCGGCAATTTCACGGCACTGCGCCATGGTCACCGAACCGATGATCGCCTTGCCGGTTTCACCGGAACCTTTTTTGACTTTCGCCGCTTTCTTCAAAAAGAAACTGGCCGGCGGCGTCTTGGTGATGAAGTCGAACGAAGAGTCCTGATACGCCGTGATGACCACGGGGATCGGCATGCCCTTTTCCAGCTGCTGGGTCTGGGCATTGAACGCTTTACAGAATTCCATGATATTCAAGCCGGCCTGCCCCAAGGCCGGGCCGATTGGCGGTGACGGATTTGCGGAACCCGCCGCCACCTGCAATTTTACGATTGCGCGAACTTTTTTAGCCATTACATACCTCAGTATCTTCTGTGTTTCTGAGTGCGTGGTACGGCCATGGCTGACCTCCCACACTATTTTTCACCCTTTTACGGGCAAATCCTAAAATCCTACGAGGTCTTTTCGACCTGAGCATACTCCAGTTCCACGGGCGTGGAGCGACCGAAAATCGAAACGGCAACCTTCAGACGCGCACGTTCTTCATCAACGTCTTCAACCGAGCCGTTGAACGAGGCGAACGGCCCGTCGATCACCCGCACATCGTCGCCAATTTCGTACACGATAGAAGGCTTGGGACGATCCACACCTTCTTGCACCTGATTCATGATCCGTTGGGCCTCGGCTTCCCTGATCGGCGTCGGACGGTCCTTGCTGCCCAGAAAACCACTCACTTTCGGCGTGTTTTGGATCAAATGCCAGGCCTGGTCGACCATATCCATCTGAATCAATACATAGCCCGGAAAGAACTTGCGCTCCGAATGAACTTTCGCACCTCGACGCACCTCAACAACATCCTCGCTGGGCACCAGAACCTGGACGATCTTGTCTTCCATTCCGGCCTGCTTGGCCTGCTCTTCAATAGACTGCTTGACCTTTTTCTCAAAGCCGGAATAAACGTGCAGAACGTACCATTTCACCGCCATGGATCAGCCTCCCCACCCCAGTATCAAGCGCACACCGTACGACAGAAACTGGTCCACAAGAAAAAAGAACATGGCCGCAAAGATGACCATGACAAACACCGTTACGGTGGAGACCGTCGTCTCGCGGCGCGTCGGCCAGGTCACCTTCGCCGTTTCCTGGCGAACTTCCTGAACGAACTTAGCGGGCGTCATTTTCGCCATCTTACTCTTTTCTTTCTAAAGACCTGTCTCGGAACACAAAAATACGCGACCCACAAAAATGGCAGGGGCACCAGGACTCGAACCCGGGACCTGCGGTTTTGGAGACCGCCGCTCTACCAACTGAGCTATACCCCTATGATACCCGATTCCACTTCAGGACGAAGCCTGACATAATCCCGGGTCTTGCCCCTCGACAAGGCCATTGCCTCGACAAGGATTAAGAAAAAGACAGGACGAGCGAACCCGTCCTGTCGCATCGCGGTACGGCGGGAAAAAAGGGTTTAGCCTCTTCCCCCGCAAATGTCCAGCCGTTTACGCAACAACCTTGGCGACGACGCCCGCACCGACGGTGCGACCGCCTTCACGGATGGCGAAGCGCAGGCCTTCGTCCATGGCGATCGGCGCGA
>CAYVHU010000020.1:0-36369 GCA_964451415.1 uncultured Magnetovibrio sp. | reverse complement strand
CAACGTGGCCGATCGTGCCAATGTTGCAATGCGGCTTCGTGCGTTCAAACTTTTCCTTGGCCATTTCCGTCTTTCCTCAACGCTTTCGCTTAACCTGACACAATTATCGAATATCGAACAAACAAATCCTTAACACCGGGGCTGGAGCGGGTGAGGGGAATCGAACCCCCGTCGTCAGCTTGGAAGGCTGTCGCTCTACCATTGAGCTACACCCGCAAACTCCAACACCGAACCCCTGCCATCACGGTTCCGGCAAATCGCCCCAGCGAATCCTTCCGCGCCGAGCCTGTCTCAAGAATGGTGGAGGGGGTTGGATTTGAACCAACGTAGGCGTAAGCCAACGGGTTTACAGCCCGTCCCCTTTAGCCGCTCGGGCACCCCTCCATATCCTTGCCATATCACGACCGGACGCACACCGAAATTCCAGCGTGCAGGACCGGGGCAATATGAACATTTGATACGTCATGTCAACACCCTAATCCCCGGGGCTACAAAAACTTTTGTGCTCTTTGCGCACTCGGTGCTAAAAGCCCCCTATGGCTAAACGCAAGAAACACTATCGTGGCACCGATAAGAGTGCGCCCGCAACGACTTCGGGACGCAGTGCAAATTCGTGGCTCTACGGCATACACGCGTGCTTGAGCGCGCTGGCGAACCCCCAGCGCACCATCCGGCGCATCGTCGTCGCCACGCAAAACGTCGATGAGTTGGAAATCCCCGTGTGCGACGCCGCCAACGCGGCCGAAGCTTTCGATGATGGCACGGACGCACTACGCACGCGTCCCAAAATCGAATGGCGCGACCGCCGCGAACTGGATGCATTGCTGCCATACGACGCGGTCCACCAGGGTATTTGCATCGATGCCGCCCCCCTGCCCATCCCCGTCATCGAGGACATCGTGGAATCGGCGGCGAATACACCGAGCGCCTGTGTCGTGGTGCTGGATCAGGCCACGGACCCACGCAACATCGGGGCCGTTATGCGCACCGCTGCCGCGTTCGGCGCGCTGGGCGTCATCGTGCAGGACAAACACACGCCGGGCATTACCGGCAGCCTCGCCAAGGCCGCTTCCGGCGCGGTGGAACGTCTGCCTTTGGTACGGGTCACAAACCTCGCGCGGACTTTGGCGCAATTGAAGGCCGCTGAATTCTGGTGCGTCGGTTTCGACGGCCACGCAAGCGACTCCCTAAGCGCGAAAACCCTGCGCGGACGCAATGCCGTCGTGCTGGGCGCCGAAGGCGCGGGTTTGCGACGGCTGACCCGTGAGACCTGCGATCTTCTGGTAAAAATCCCCATCACCGAGGCCGTGGAGAGCCTCAACCTGTCCAACGCCGCCGCCATAGCGCTTTACCAATTCGCCCAGTCCAACGCTTAAGACCCGGATAGCCCAGTGGCCAAAATCAAGATCCAGTACGTCTGCACCCAATGCGGCGCCGTTTATCCCAAATGGAGCGGCAAGTGCGACGCATGCGGCGCGTGGAACACTTTGGCCGAAGATGCCCCCCCCGAAACAACCCCAAAGGGACTCGGGGCCACAAGGGGCCGCAAAATTCACTTCGTCGCCCTGCAAGGCCGTGAAAAACAGCCCCCACGACGCCAAACCGGACTTGCAGAATTCGACCGCGCGCTGGGCGGAGGCCTGGTCCCGGGGTCCGCCATTTTGGTGGGCGGCGATCCCGGTATCGGCAAATCCACGATCTTGTTGCAAGCGGCTGCGAACCTCGCCAAATCCGGCCGCGTCGCCTATATTTCCGGCGAAGAATCGGTGGACCAGCTGCGCTTGCGCGCAAGCCGGCTGGGGCTGGAAACCGCGCCGGTGGAGTTGGCCGCCGCAACCAACGTACGCGATATCGTCACCACGCTGGAATCCGATCCGCCCTTTGTAGCGATCATAGATTCCATCCAGACCATGTTCGTAGATGCAATCGAAAGTGCGCCGGGCAGCGTCACGCAGGTGCGCACATCTGCTCAGGAACTAATCAAGCTGGCCAAGCGACGCGGATTTCCCGTCTTGCTGGTGGGCCACGTGACCAAGGACGGCCAGATCGCAGGGCCGCGCGTGTTGGAACATATGGTGGATACGGTACTCTATTTCGAGGGCGACCGCAGCCACCAGTTCCGCATTCTGCGCGCCACGAAAAACCGTTTTGGCGCCACGGATGAAATCGGCGTATTCGAAATGTCGGATGCGGGGCTGTGTGAAGTCCCCAACCCGTCCGCTCTTTTCCTGTCCGAACACGAACACAAAGTTACCGGCTCCGCCGTGTTCGCCGGCATGGAAGGCACAAGGCCGATGCTGCTGGAAGTGCAGGCGTTGGTTTCTCCGTCCACGCTGGGGACGCCGCGGCGCGCCGTGGTGGGCTGGGACACTGGCCGCCTCGCCATGATCCTGGCGGTGATCGAAACGCGATGCGGGGTTGCCATCGGCGCGAACGACGTGTACTTGAACATCGCAGGAGGACTGCGGGTTACCGAACCGGCTGCGGACCTTGCCGTCGCAGCGGCTTTACTATCTTCACTAAGCGGCATCGCCGTCCCCGACGGCTGCGTCCTGTTCGGCGAGGTGGGCCTTTCCGGCGAGGTGCGCGCGGTCAGCCATGGTGAGGCCCGCTTAAAGGAAGCGGCCAAGCTCGGCTTCAAGCGCGCCATAGCTCCCCGGCGTCAAGGAAGCAGCCGAGGCAAAACCGCAAGCCAGAACATCGGCGCAAACGAAATTGGCCATATCCAAGACCTGGCGCGCATGTTTGAGACCGACGCCAGTTGAGCATGGACGACAAAGTGAGCATGAACGACAATCGCCAGGACCCGGGAAACGACGAATGAACGGAATCGATATTCTGGTCATCGCCGTATTGCTCATTTCGGGCGTGTTCGCCTACATGCGCGGTTTCGTGCATGAAACGCTGTCCATCGCAGGGTGGGTCGGAGCAAGCTTCGTCACCCTCTATGCCACGCCGCTGCTGAAACCTTTCGCACGCCGTTTCATCGACACCCCGTTTTGGGCCGATCTGCTTAGCGGCGCTTTGATTTTCATCGTCACGCTGGCCGTCTTGTTCGTCGTGACACGCTTGATCTCCCGGGGCGTGAAGGAAAGCGCGCTGGGTGCTTTGGACCGGGCGTTGGGATTCTTGTTCGGTCTGCTGCGCGGTGCCGTGATCGTGAGCCTGATATGGATCGGCTATGCTTGGACCACGCCGCTCAAAAAACAACCCGCATGGATCCATGAAGCGCGCACCCTGCCCCTGGTCATCCGAGGCGCCAAAATCTTGAACACCTTAGTTCCGCCAAGCTTCTTCGATGCGGAAAAAAAGAACCTGAAAACCTTGAATCTATCCTCGCAAAGCAGCCGCGCATTGTTGAACAAGGCCATCAACGCCATTCCGAAATCGCTGGACAAAAAAAACATAGGCGGCTACAGCCAGAAAGAACGCAACGAGATGAACCGGATATTTGAAACCAACAAGTAGCCCTCTTCGTCCGCAGCAGTAGAGAACCCACCCCCCATGGACTCACAGCACCCCCCTGGTTCCGCGCCGCACATGAGCGCCTTCGACGACGATCACTTCCACGACGAATGCGGCGTGTTCGGCGTTTATAACCATCCCGACGCGGCGGCCTTGAGCGTACTCGGCCTCCATGCATTGCAACACCGCGGCCAGGAAGCGGTCGGCGTGGTCTCCTTCGACGGCGTTCATTTTCACAGTCACCGCGCCTTGGGCAGCGTCGGCGACAATTTCAATTCCGAAGACGTGATCGGACGGCTGAAAGGTCCCATGGCGATCGGCCATGTGCGCTATTCCACTGCGGGCGCGGTACTGATGCGCAATGTCCAGCCCCTGTTCGCCGATCTGGTGTTCGGCGGATTCGCCATCGCCCACAACGGCAACCTGACCAACGCGCGGACCTGCCGCCACGAACTGGTGGAAAAGGGCTGCATCTTCCAGTCCACATCCGACACCGAAACCATCTTGCACCGTGTCGCCACCAGCGAATACCGTAAGGTCATGGACCGCCTGACCGACGCCTTGAACGGCGTCACCGGGGCCTATTCCCTGGTCGCGTTGACGCGACAGAAACTGATCGGTGTGCGCGATCCCCTGGGGGTCCGTCCGCTGGTTATCGGACGTCTCGGGGAAAGCTGGGTTCTGAGTTCGGAAACCTGCGCGCTGGATATCATCGGCGCGCAGTACGTGCGCGACGTGGAACCGGGAGAAATCGTCGTTATCAACGAAGACGGCCTGAAAAGCATCAAGCCCTTCGCCCGGCAAAAAACTCGATTTTGCATCTTTGAATATATTTATTTCGCGCGCCCCGACAGCGTCATCGACGCACGCAGCGTCTATGCGGTGCGCAAGCGCATTGGCGCGGAATTGGCCCGTGAAAGCCATGTGGACGCCGACATGATCATTCCCGTCCCGGATTCGGGCGTGCCTGCGGCGATCGGATTCTCCGAAGAAACCGGCATCTCGTTCGATCTCGGCATCATCCGCAGCCATTACATGGGCCGCACCTTCATTCAGCCGACGGACAACATCCGCAATCTGGGCGTCAAGCTGAAACACAACGCCAACACCGCCTTGATCAAGGGCAAGCGCCTTGTTCTGGTGGACGATTCCATCGTGCGCGGCACCACGTCCGTCAAAATCGTGGAAATGATGCGCAATGCCGGCGCCAAGGAAGTGCATATGCGCATTTCCAGCCCCCCCACGACGCATCCCTGTTTTTACGGGATCAACACGCCGCACAAGGAAAAACTTCTTGCCCACAAATACACCCTTGAAAAGATGGCAAAACACATCGGCGTCGATACACTGGCGTTCATCTCCCACGATGGTCTCTACCGCGCAGTGGGCGAAACAAACCGCGATCCAGCCTGTCCCCAGTTCTGTGACGCCTGCTTCACGGGAGATTACCCCATCGCGCTGGTGGACGAGGATCGCGACCCCGGACCCGAACAATTAACCTTGCTGGCTGAAGGCTGACATTATGAGCGATAAAATTCTTCAAGGGCGCATCGCCCTCATCACCGGCGCATCGCGCGGCATTGGTCGTGCGGTGGCCAAACATTTCTTCGAACAAGGTGCACACGTCATCATCACCGCCCGCACCCAGGCGGCATTGGAGGAACTGGACGACGAAATTCGCACCCTGGGCGGCGAAGCAACGCTGATCCCGTGCGATCTGACGGATTTCGAAACCATCGATAAAATCGGCGGCGCAATCCACGAACGCTATCAAAAGCTCGACATTCTGGTGGCCAACGCGGGCATGCTCGGCACCTTGACGCCGATGGCGCATATCGACCCCAAGGAATGGCAAAAGATTCTGGACGTCAACCTCACCGCCAACTGGCGTTTGATCCGCTCCCTGGACCCGTTGTTACGCTCTTCCGATGCGGGGCGCGCGATTTTCTCCACCTCAACCGTGGGTCATGAACCGCGCGCGTTCTGGGGGGGCTACGCGGTCTCCAAAGCGGCGCTGGAAATGGCCGTGCGCATTTATGCCGAGGAAACGAAAAAAACGAATTTGCGTGTCAATCTGATCAATCCCGGGGCAACCCGCACAGCCATGCGCGCCCAGGCAATGCCCGGCGAGGTACCCGAAGACGTCAAACCGCCCGAGGCCATCAATCACCTGTTCACGGAACTGGCCTCGCAGGCATGCACGGTGCACGGACAATTGATCAACGCCAAGGACGAGCTCGACGCCGGACACACAGCCTACAATCTATAGCGCGAGCGCCGCTTCCAGACGCGTCCAGTCGCGTTCACATCCCGGCAAACCGAAACGCAGCCGGCGCGCGTTGTCCGTGAAGGCCCGCACGAGGACTCCACGGCGCGCGAGTTTCTCGTACACCGCGCCGGCATGCGCACTTTCGACAAGGCGAAACAGGTCCGTTCCGCCGCTCACGTCAAGGCCGGCGTCTTGCAACAGGGCGTCGAGGCGCGCCGCATCCGACTTGAGATGCGTGCGCGTGGTGGCGATCCAGTCTTGATCGCGCAACGCACACGTTCCCGCCCAGATGGCGGGACCGGACACCGCCCATGGGCCGAGCTTTGCACGCAACGTCTCGGCCACCGCGGAGGATGTCACCGCGAATCCCAAACGCACCCCGGCCAGACCGAAAAACTTGCCAAACGAACGCAACACGATCAAACCGTCGCGCCCGACGTGCGGCGTCACGGAAAGTTGCGGGGTCACATCAACGAAGGCTTCATCCACCACCAGGGCCCCGCCGCGGTCGAACAGTTCATCGGCAAAGGCGAGTAGGCCCTCGATACTCTGGGTGTGACCATCGGGATTGTTGGGATGCACCACGACACCACACGGGGCTGGATGAACGGCCTGGGAACAGATGGATCCCACGTCCACCACGCGATGGCCCGCTGCGTTCCAAGCGCGCGCGTGTTCGCCATAGGTCGGCCCCAGGATCGTCACCTCGTTGCGCGCGAACAGGGATGGGATCACCCGAATCAGAGCCTGAGCCCCCGCTGCGCAAACAACGGCGGCATCGTCGGGTACACCGTAGGCCTTGCGTGCCGCCGCCACCAGGACATCCTCTTCACCGTGGCGCGGCAAGCGTGCGTATGCACTCGCTGGTATGGGCGGTACCGGATAGGCACGCGGATTGATCCCGGTGGATAAATCCAGCCACCCGAACTCGGGCCTCCCGAAACGCGCTTCGGCACTGGCCGGATCGCCCCCATGCTCGATCCCGCCGTTTTCAATTCCGCCGTTCTTTTTGTCTGTTTCCATAATGTACATGGCCCCTGGATTAACAGATCATGGCACGGCGTCAACAGGCTTCCTTTGAATGATCGCCGCACCATGGTAGCGTGACGTGCGCAACGTTAGGGGCCGGGTTCACGCAAACGGCACCCTTGAAAGAACGGCCCGTGAAGAAGCGGACATATGAAGGTGCGTCCCTATGAAGGAGCGTCCATGCACGAAATCGCCCTCGTCGCGTTCACCACGTTCTTTGCAACCATAGGCCCCGTCGATGTGGCCGCGCTGTTCGCCGCGTTAACCATCGACACGACACCGCACCAACGCCGGGCAATGGCCTGGAAAGGGGTTTCGATCGCCACGGCGATTTTGCTTGTTTTCGCGCTAGTCGGCAACGCCGCTTTGGCCGAACTGGGCATTTCCTTGGCCGCCATGCGCACCGCAGGCGGTATCTTGCTGCTGTTAATCGCCATCGATTTGGTTTTTGCCCACCCCTCCGGCGCAAGCTCCACCACCGTCGACGAAACCCTTGAGGCCCGCCAGAAAAAAGATATCTCCGTTTTCCCCCTCGCCACCCCGTTGATCGCCGGGCCGGGCACCATGGGTGCGGTGGTGTTGCTGAGCGCGGAATCCAACGGCAACCTTGTCCATTGGGGGGTGGTTGTCGGGGCGCTGCTCTGCGTTCTGGCCATCACCTTGCTTTTGCTGCTCATGGCGGGAAAAGTTCAAAAATTGCTGGGGGTAACGGGCCTGAACGTGATTTCGCGCATCGTGGGCGTCCTGTTGGCCGCCCTGGCGGTTCAATTCATTTTTGACGGTTTGGCACAAAGTGTTCTGTTTTCATGAAGGATAAGCAAAGACAACCGCGTCAAAGCGTGATACACCGCGCGCCATGAACGACGATACCGAAAAAACACCGCCCAAGGACGATCCCATCGCCAGCGCTATTTTAGAGATTCTGGCAGACGGGACGTCCCTGACCTTCAAGGACCTTGCCATGCGCATTTTCGAGACGCGGCGCAAGGCAAAAGACCGCGCGGACGGCTGGCGGGGCTATATGACCGCCGTCAAACAACAAGCCGTGCATCTGGCGCGTCACAATCGCGCAGAAATCGTCCGTAAAGGTAAAGTTGCAGACCCGAATGATTTCAAGGGAATCGTGCGTGTGCGCCGCATTATGCAAAGCCATAGCGAAGCTTCCAGATAAAAAACGTGCCCGCTTGGCAAAACAAGACCTGACCTTCTTTATTGGCCAGCGGGGCCTGCGAGGCCAGCGGGGCCTGCGAGGCCAGCGGGGCCTGCGAGGCCAGCGGGGCCTGCGAGGCCAGCGGGGCCTGCGGGGCCTGCGAGGCCTGCGAGGCCTGCGGGGCCTGCGAGGCCTGCGAGGCGTTTTTCCGCTTCTTCGATTTGATAGCGATTCATTTTTTTCTGCAGGCCTTTCAATCTTTTCACCGGGTCGAGGCGCTTGTTGAAGGCAAGCACCTGGGCACGTTTGGCGCTGGCGCGTTTCAACCACATGTAGGCAACGATGACGTTCTGCTTCACCCCCCAACCATCTTCGTACATAGAACCAAGGATGTATTGCGCCACAGCGGAACCGTTGCCGGCCGCCTGGGTATAATATTCAATGGCCTTGGCATAATCATTAGCCACACCGCGACCGTAAAAATACATCTCGGCAAGTTGAAACTGAGAGGCCCCGTGATTGTTGAAAGCGGCGGCGATGCGGAACCATTTGGCCGCCTTGATGTAATTTTTTCGCACGCCGATTCCGTTGGCATACAACCAGCCCAGGCGATAACGCGCCTCGCCAAAACCTTGGCGCGCAGATTTCAAATACCAGGCAACCGCTTGGGAAATGTCTTTTTGAACACCGTTTCCCGTCTCGAACATGCGTCCGATGACATACTGCGCGCGAGCATCACCTTGCTGCGCGCGCAGCAAGGTTTGCGCAAAAACCGACACCCCTTCACTTTTGCGCACCTCTGCGGGAGGGGGCTTGGAAGGCGTGCTCAGAAGCCAGAACGTCGTGCCGGCAACGAGGCTCAGGCCCAAAACTGCAAACAGTAGACGTTTCATCGGTTCTGCCCCGGTCGTTCAAACGAACCTCACAGAAAACATCACGGAATGCAAATTTATCGCCCTGAATTTAGACTCGGAGTCGAGGATTTCTTCTGCTTCTTCGCAACCTGCGAGGAGGGGGCGCTGGCCACATAGCACGTCACGTCGCCAAGGGTGTGCTCGCAATTTTTGGTGGACATGACAGGATTGGGTTCATCTTCGCGGCAATACGTGCGGCCTTGTTCCAGACGCACGGTGGAGCAATCCTTGCCCGTACGATACGACACGAACTGATCACCCAGCGTTTTGCCGGTGGCCATGATCACGCCGACATCGACGATGGCCAGATTGCCCACGGCCTTAATGGCGGAACGCGGCGCAAGGGAATAAAAATTGCTGCACGCAGAGGCCAGCAGGCCAAGGGCAACGACCACGAAAAGACGTGTGAGGGAAAAGCGCATCAGCTTTGGCTCCAATTTCCGCCCAGCTTATCTCAGGCCTTGATCCGAACGAAGAAACAAGTAGCCTACAATGTTCGTTCAGGGTTAATTTTAGGTTAAGGAGCGCCCACACCATGGCCGCAATCCCCCCGCTTTGCGATGTCGGCTGGCAAGCCCCGGATTTTCGTCTTCGTGGCGTGGATGAACGGACGTATGGGTTCGACGACATCAAAGGTGAAAATGGCACGGTAATCATTTTCATGTGCAATCACTGTCCTTATGTGCTGGCAATCCTGCCGCGCCTGATACGCGACGTTCGCGATTTGCAGACCTTAGGGCTCGGCGTGGCCGCCATCAACGCCAATGACGCGGCGCAATATCCCGATGACTCCTTCGAAAACATGATCACGATGGCCACCCGGCACGATTTCCCTTTCCCCTACCTGTACGATGAAAACCAGGATGTGGCGCAGGCCTATGGTGCCGTATGCACGCCGGATTTCTTCGGTTTCGACAAGAACAACGCCCTGCGCTATCGCGGTCGTCTGGACGCCTCAAAGAAGGAAACCGCGCCCGCAGACACGCGCCGCGACCTCTATCTGGCCATGAAGCAGGTCGCTGAAACCGGCCTGGGTCCGCAAGAACAAATTTCTTCCATGGGCTGTTCGATCAAGTGGAAGCCTGGGAACGAACCCGGTTCGTCTCGATAAGCCCCTGTTTTTTAGTGCTTCTGAGCGTTTGCCAAGGCGCACGCGCTTGGGTATGTTGGCGGTGCTCAGGGACGGCATTTTCCGCCCTGCGCACCAAAATCGCAACAGCGGTTATACCTGAACCGTTCCAACCAGGAGACGCCCGTGTCCAACCCCAACGAAGACGCCCTTATTCGCGAAGTCAACGACGAAATGCGCGAAGAACGCATTGCCCAGTTCTGGCAGCGCTATGGCGTTTATGTTGTGGGGGCCGCCATTTTGCTGGTTATCGCCGTCGCGGGCTATCAAGGCTGGTTGAAATACGACACATCGACGCGTACACACGAAGCCGCCACATTCAGCACCGCCACCGCCTTGGCGCGTGCGGGCAATCTCAAGGCCGCCACTCAGGCTCTCGAAAAACTGGAAAGCGATGCTTCGTCCGGTTACCGCGTCTTGGCGCAATTCGAACACGCGGCGATGCTGGCGAAAAAAGGCGACGCGAAGGGCGCGGCAAAGCTTTATAAAACCATCGCCTATGACACCTCATCCAACATCGCGTTATCGGACTTGGCCAACATCCTGGGCGCGGCGGTAGAAGTCAACGCCGGAAATTACGACCGCGCAGGGCTGGAACTGCGCTTGAAGGCCATCGCGGAAGACAGTCAACCTTACCGTTTCAGCGCCCGGGAACTTCTGGGGCTGATTGCACTCGAAGCCGGCGATCGGAAAACCGCCCGCTCCATTTTTGAAAAGCTGGCCTCCAGCACCGCGGCGCCCCAAGGCATGGCCCAACGCGCCCGGGACCTCGTACAATCAATGAACGGCCAGTAAAGCGGTCCGTAAAACGGGCATCCAAAGCCAAAGGGGCTATCGGTGAAGCACGCAACCACAATCCGCACACTCATTCGCACTCTCGGTCGCATTTTGGCCGTGGCAAGCCTTTCGCTCACGGCCAGCGCCTGTAGCACGTGGTTTGGCAGTCGCGAAGCTCCCCCCCTGCCGGGCAAGCGAATTTCCGTGCTGCGTCACGAAAGCGCGCTGCAACCGGATGCGACCCTGCGCCAAACGAAAATCCTTTTGCCGGCCCCTTCCCCAACCCCGAATTGGCCGCAAAACGGCGGTTACGCCAATCACGCCATGTATCATATTTCCGCAGCCACGCATCTGCGTCTGATCTGGTCGGCCGACATCGGCGCGGGGGCAGATTCTGGGCATCGTCTGACCACCACGCCCATTGTGGCACAAGGCCGCGTATACACCATCGACACCGACAGCACCGTTTCGGCCTTCGACAGCAAAACCGGTGCCCGCCTATGGCGTACGGATTTAACGCCGCGCGGCGCAGACGACGCCCATATCGCGGGCGGTTTGGCCTACAATAACGGACGTATCTTCGCCGGAACGGGTTATGCGCAGGTGCTGGCGCTGAACGCGAAGACGGGAAAAATCATCTGGCGCAAGACGGTCTCGGCGCCGATCCATTCCGCACCGAGCGTGCGCGGCGGACGCGTCTTCGCTATTTCCCTGGACAACAAGCTACACACCCTGGCCGCCTCGGACGGCCGTTTGCTGTGGAGCCACTCCGGGGCCGAAGAACTGGCCGTCTTGCTGGGCGGGGCGAGCCCCGCAGTGGACAACGGTGTCGTGGTGGCGCCGTTTTCATCGGGCGAATTGGTCGCCTTGAAGGTCGAGAATGGTCGTCAATTGTGGATGGACTCCCTGGTTTCACGACGCCGCACCGACGCTACGGCGGCGTTGGCCGATATCCGCGCCAACCCCATCATCGACCGCGGACGCGTGTTCGCCCTGTCCAACAGCGGGTTGATGGTCTCCATCAACCTGCGCACCGGGCGGCGCGTGTGGGAAAAGAATATCGGCGGCGACGAATCCTTTTGGGTTGCGGGGAACTATCTCTTCACCCTGACCGGCAATGAAGAACTCGCCGCCATGGAACGCGATACCGGCCGCGTGATCTGGGTGCGCACCCTCCCGCGCTGGGACGACCCGAAAGACCGTTCCGGGCCCATCATATGGACCGGGCCGTTGCTGGTCAGCAACCGTCTGATCGTCGCCGGATCCTCTGGCAGGGCACTGGCGATCTCGCCGTACACGGGAAAGATCATCGGTTCCGAAGAAATGCCGGGCGGTGTTTCCGTGCCGCCGATCATCGCCGACGGAACGGTCTATTTCCTTTCCGACGACGCCACATTGTCCGCATACCGCTAGGCTGAAACAACACCATGAGCTTCACCATTGCCATCATCGGCCGCCCCAACGTGGGCAAGTCAACCTTGTTCAACCGTCTGGTGGGCAAACGCGTGGCCATCGTCGACGATACGCCGGGCGTCACGCGCGATCGACGCGAAGGCAAAGGGTCAATCGGCGACATGACCTTTCGCATCATCGACACCGCCGGGCTGGAAAACGCCCACGACGATTCCCTCGAATCACGCATGCGCCAACAAACCGAAGCGGCACTGCTGGACGCCGATGTCGCACTGTTTTTGATTGATGCGCGCACAGGCCTGACGCCCATCGACGAACATTTTGCCATGTGGTTACGCAAACACAAGACCCCCGTCATCCTGGTGGCCAACAAGTGCGAAGGCAAAGTCGGCGAGGCGGGTCTTCTGGAAACATACGCTCTCGGACTTGGCGAGCCGGTGCCGCTATCGGCCGAACACGGCCAGGGACTAGGCGAACTGTACGACGCCTTACGGCCATACGACGAAAACGCCGCCGCCGCCAAGGCCCAGGCCGCCCATGCCGCCCATGGCGCACATGAACCCGAAATCATGCGCGACAGCGGCGAGGAAGCCGACGATAAAAAGGTCCTGGTCAGCCCCCTGCAACTGGCCATCGTCGGACGACCCAACGTTGGAAAATCCACCCTTATCAACAAGCTGTTGGGTGAGGATCGCATGCTTACCGGCCCGGAAGCGGGCATTACGCGCGATTCCATAACCGTACCATGGACCCATGGGGAACGTGAATTCCGTCTGGTGGATACCGCTGGGCTGCGCCGTCGCGCCCGGGTCACGGGCAAGATCGAGGCTCTTTCGGGCGCGGAATCGCGCCGCGCCATCGATTTCGCCCAAGTGGTGGTGCTGGTTCTCGATGCGCGCGACATGCTGGAAAAACAGGATCTGACCATCGCACGTTCGGTGATTGAAGAAGGCCGCGCCCTGGTCATCGCACTCAACAAATGGGACCTGATCAAAGACACCAAAAGTGCTTTGAATAAACTCCACGATCGTCTGGAGACATCCCTGCCCCAGGTTCGCGGCATTCCCGTCGTGACGATTTCGGCCAAAACCGGGCGTGGAACGAACAAGCTTCTGGATGCGGTCCTCGATGTGTTCTCGGTGTGGAATACCCGCACCCCCACGGCGGCGTTGAACCGCTGGCTGGAACACATTCTCGAACATCATGCGCCACCGCTGGTCTCGGGACGCCGCGTTAAAATTCGTTATATCACGCAGCCGAAAACGCGACCGCCGACCTTTGCCCTGTTCGTCAGCCACGCCAAGGGACTTCCTGAATCCTACGTACGTTACCTGGCCAACGCGCTGCGCGAGGATTTTGATCTGTGGGGCGTTCCGCTACGCCTGCTGGTGCGCAAGGGCAACAATCCTTACGCCAAAAAACGTTGATTTCAGACGCTGATTTCAGGCATCGTCGCGCCCAAGTGAAACGAACGCGACGTCGGAAACGCTCAAGTAGGGCTGTCCGCAAACCGGCGCCACGCTCACATTAAGATCACGACATACCTCGCGGGCATCGCTGGAAAGGGCGCATACGCACAACGCCATGGTTGCGCAATATGCCGCGGGCGGCGTTAAAACCAACCCCTTCAGATCGTCTTCTCCCAAGACCCATCGCCCATCGCCCCGGTCCTCGCCCGCGCTCAAGGAAGCGCCCTCGGGAAGCCCGGAAATGGTGATTTGCTCAATGGTTTGCGTCGCATCGGCGGGCATGGCGGCGGCGATGACCAGCGCGATGGCGGTCTTTTCAACGCCAGCGGCATGGGCCACGGCCAAAACAGGTTCCTGAGCGGGCGTCACCACGTTCACCGCCACCGCCGCGGTGACAACGTGAGCGGCCTCATCACCAACGCGATAGGTGAAGCTGTCTTCACCGTCATGATCGGGGTCCGGGGTATAGGCGAACATGCCATCCTCATGGATGACCACGGCGCCATGAGCCGGCGCGCCATCCTCTGCAAGGCGAAAAATCAGCACACCTTCACCCAATTCCCCCCCGCTCAAACGGCCCACAAAGACACCGTCTTGCACCGGCAGCACCGAACCCGGCTCCACCGGAGTCTCCGGCACCGCCGGGGTACACAGCGAAGTCTCCTGCACGCTCTCGCCTGCCGCCAGCTCTTCACTCAACACGGAACGCAAACCATAATCGTTTCCGTTGTCGTCATCGTCGGACAGAAAAGCAAACGTCACACCGAAAACCTGCAACAGCAGATCGCGCGGACAAGAGGCCATTTCGTTCGGCGGCGCGTCATAGGAAGACACTTTCACCACCGCATGGGCCTTATCGAGAACAACCTCGCCGCCTTGGTTGCTCACCACGGACTCACCGACGAACCCGTCGGTTTTTTCCATCATCACAACCCTCAAGGATTCATGATCGGCAAGATCGACGCCCACCTGAGCGCCGCGAACGCCGAGCGTCGCCAGCGTCGTGTGCACAACCATGGCATCGGGAGATATCCGGGAGATCCCGCCGGCAACGATGGTGAACACCCCCTTCAGCACAGACAGGACGAGGCGATTCTGCGGCGCGCCGAAGTCGTAGAGCATTTCATCGAGGACCACCCGCCCATCCGCCCCCATGGACAACGATGTTCCGTCGGCCAGCAGGATTCCCACCCCGGCTTCAGGACCTGTTTCCACGATATCGCCCTGAAAGACCGCGTCTGCGGTTTTAAGGCCGATGCGCGCGGCATCGGCGGCACGCATCACCGAAACCTCGCCGGTGGACGCGCTGATTCTGCCGATGGGCTCTTGCGGCGCAAACCCCGCACCCGGGGCTTCATCCGGAATCTCATCCGGGACATCGGCGGGGACATCGGCGGGGACATCGGCGGGGACATCGGCGGGGACATCGGCGGGAAACTCGTTTGCAACTTCTGCCACGGTTTCCGCCGGGGCCTCATCAAGAGGCGGTTGGTCCGGGACTTCATCTTCCCGCAAAGGGGCGACCAAGGCCTCATCCAGGGGCGCGCCGTGTGCGTCCACAATCTGTGGCAGCGTTTCACTCATAAAATAATCCGCGATGACAAGTTCGCTTCCATCGTGCGTCGTCACCACCAAATCCGGTCCGGTGCGTTGCAAAACTGCATCAGCAAGGTCCAGTCCCTCGGGCAAAACCACACTTGCGCCCTCGGCAACGACAAAGGCCTGGGGGACCGGATCTTCAACCAATCCCTTCGCAATCGCCAGATCACGGACCGACTTCGATATCATGGAAGACACCCTCTTTTAATCACCAAACCCACGATGCACGCACCGCGAAATGAGTCTGAACCCTAATATGGCCGAAGAAACGTAGCGCGTCATCGGGCAATAATGGTTTCCGTTTCACAGATCATTATATATGAAGGAGGACGGTAAAACGACGCCCCCCCTGAAACGGACCTTCTGCTACGGATTATGCAAGACAGCTTTGGACGACCCATTACTTATCTGCGCGTATCGCTCACCGATCGTTGCGACTTGCGCTGTTTCTACTGCATGCCCGAAAGCATGGACTTCGTTGCGCGCGGGGACCTTTTATCCCTTGAGGAGTTGGACCGGGTCTGTACGACTTTCATTGAACGCGGCGTGACCAAGCTGCGTCTCACCGGTGGCGAGCCCTTTGTCCGCAAAGGCGTAATGACGTTGATCAAAAATTTATCTCGCCATTTGAAAACAGGGGCCCTGCACGAACTCACCCTCACCACCAACGCCACCCAGCTGGCCGCCTATGCGCACGATCTGAAGGCACTGGGGGTGGCGCGCATCAACGTTTCCTTGGATACCTTGGACGAAGACAAATTCACCGCCATCACGCGGCGCGACAAATTGTCTCAGGTGCTGAAGGGCCTGGAGGCCGCCGCGCAAGCGGGCCTCAAGGTCAAGATCAACACCGTGGCGCTGAAGGATTTCAACGAGAACGAATTAAGCGCCATGGTGCGCTGGTGCGGAGAGAAAAAATTCGACCTGACCTTGATCGAGACCATGCCGCTGGGAGATATCGGCGGTGACCGCACGGCGCATTACCTGAGCCTGGAAGAGGTCCGCGCACGTCTGGCTCAAGATTGGACTCTGAGCCCCAGCACCGCGAACTCCGGGGGGCCGGCGCATTACGTCGATGTTCGCGAAACCGGACAGAAACTGGGCTTCATCACCCCGTTGAGCAATCATTTCTGCGATACCTGCAACCGTATGCGCCTAACCTGCACGGGCACGTTGTACATGTGCCTGGGGCAAGACGGTTCGCTCGACTTAAGGGAGGCCTTACGCGCCGATTCCTCGCTCAAACGTCTCAACGCGGCCATCGACCAGGCCCTCGCCCGCAAACCCAAAGGGCACGATTTCGTCATTGCCCCGGGCGCGGGCGGCCCCACACTCAAACGCCATATGAACGTAACCGGCGGTTAGAATGACCCGAACGAAAACGACCCCGTGTCTGCAAACCGGGCAGATCACATGCCACGATGAAAACGGGGCGACGATTTCGTGTGCGCAAAGCGCCCAGGACGGCGAACTGCAAAAGGGCGTGCCCTGGCCCGCCCCGTTTTGAAGTGCGTGACACCACCGTCATCGACCGGCTGACGAGGCTGGAATGGCGCAAGGACACCATTTTTGAAGGCCGCGCGATGGGCTGGGAAGAGGCCCTGCGCACCGTTGCCCGGCTCAATAGAGAAACATCCGACACGTGGCGTCTGCCCAATATCAACGAACTTGAATCCCTGGTCGATTGCGCACGTCACACCCCCGCGCTCCCGCCTGAACACCCCTTCACGCGGACCGAAGAGGTCTATTGGTCTTCGACCACCAGCATGTATATTCCAGAGTGGGCATGGGCGCTCTATCTGCACAAGAGCGCCGTCGGCGTGGGCAAAAATCGTCGCGTTTTTCGTCTGGGCGATACGCGATGGTGGCTTGTAACAGGGCGTCGACGCACCCCCTCCGTTGTTTGTTCAGGCTATCCTAAAACCCGTAGCGAAGTCCGATTTCGAGGGAATGAATGCGCGCTCCATCTGACGTGAAGCGCGTACCGTCGTCTGACACCAGAGACAACCTCCTTGTATCAAAGAATCGGTAGCCAAAGGTCACATCTGTTCTTTTTGACACAGGATATGACACACCCGCTTTAAATTGCCATGCCAGCACGTTGTCAGAATCGTTCGTAACGGTAAATCCGGGAGCCGACACGTCATTCACAGAGATCTTGGCGACGCCAATGCCAGCCCCAACGTAGGGCACGATGGCCGTATTCGTCTTGAAGTCATAGTAGCCGTTTGCCATGAGGGCCAAGGTACTGACACGTCCCCCAGCATTCTCGGAATTGCCGCCATTAACTGCTGTATCTGTAAGAGTATCGACTGAGTTTTTTCCATAAAGGACCTCGGCTTCAGCCCTCATATTTTCCCCATACCTGTATCCCAAGGCTGCGGAAACACCCATCCCATTATTTAACTTGGTTGTCACATTCAGGCTGTCTTTAACGTCGGGCGCATGCGTCAGTCCTAAATTAAGGGTTGTATAAAATGCTGTCCCTTTAGCCTGAGCTGACCCAGTAAATCCATACGATGCCGCGGCAATACCGATCAACGCTACGGTGCGCCGTGCAAACTGCGTGTTCATGTCTTCAGCCCTCTCTCATTTGGCATAAATGCAACTCAAAATACGAAATTTATTTCAATCTATGCTCATTGATATACGAAATACATTACGTGGTCAACGTCGAAAATCGAAGTCAAACTTCGTGAGAAATGAACCATGATTTGAAACGTATTATTGGGCTGCGATTACGGAACTTGCGTAACGCGCAAGATATAACGCAAGAAACGCTCGCGGAGATGATTGAACGCACGCCTGAGACCGTCTCCAATATCGAACGCGGCAAGTTTCTTCCAAGCCTCGACACCCTTGAGCGGATTTCCAAAGGACTGCATATTTCACTCAGTTCGTTTTTTGAAAGAAACGACAGGAAGAGCGTCGCATTCGTGCGGTCCTACGAGATCGAATGTAGATTGCACAAAGCACTTGAACCGCTCTGTGACGAAGACATTGAGACGGCGCTCAGATTGCTTGAGGTGTTTTCCGAAAGGCGGAATAAACACGGCGGCGGAGAATAACATAGTGAGCTTTTCCGGGACACAAACACTAAAATCGCGATACATTGGAATCACTCGGTTTTTTTGATCGACTATTAAAAACCTTACAGCCTGTTACAGCCCGGTGTGAGCCATATGAAATTCACCTCTATCGCCTTTACCGCCGCCCGTCAGAAAGCGGCGCAAGATGCCCTTGTCCGGCTCAAGAAACGCTATAAAACCGTCTCCCCAGGCAAGGCCGACGTGATCGTCGCGCTGGGCGGCGACGGCTTCATGCTGCATACGGTACACAAATACCTGCACCGCAACATTCCCATCTTCGGCATGAACCGGGGCTCGGTGGGCTTCATGATGAACGTCTACAAGGAAACGGGGCTGTTGAAACGCCTGGAACGCGCAGAGCCCATCGCCTTGCATCCCTTACGCATGACCGCCGTCGACACCAAGGGCGAAAAATACAAGGCCCTGGCGATTAACGAGGTGTCCTTGTTACGCCAAACCCGCTTGGCCGCCAAATTGCGCATCAGCGTCGATGGTCAGGTCCGCATGAAGGAAATGATCTGTGATGGCGCCCTCATCGCAACACCAGCAGGCAGCACCGCTTACAACCTGTCCGCCCACGGCCCCATCATCCCGCTAGGGGCGGACCTTCTGGCATTGACGCCGATCAGCGCGTTTCGCCCCCGTCAATGGCGCGGTGCGCTGCTGTCGGGTGACGCCAAAGTGAAGTTCGAAGTCCTGGATCCGCTTGAGCGCCCGGTCAGCGCGGTTGCGGACAACACCGAGGTGCGCCGCATCAAGACCGTCGAGGTCATGGAAGACCGTTCCCTCGCCCCGGTGTTGCTGTTCGACCCGGAACACAATCTGGAAGAACGCATCGTGCGCGAACAGTTTCTGGTTTAGTCATATTCCTTGTCCCACCGCCTCGGAAATCGCGGAAAATCCGTCGGCTTTCAACAATGCGGCCAATTCGACATTGACGCGCGCCGCCACGCCCGGACCTCGGTAAACCATGGCGGAATACAGTTCCACCAAGGACGCGCCCGCGCGTATTTTTTGGTAGGCTGTGCGTCCATCATGAATTCCACCGACACCGATCAAGGTCATTTTTCCGGCGGTGGCGGCGAACATTTCTTGCAAAACGCGGGTTGACGGCGCAAGTAGTGGTCGTCCGCTCAACCCGCCGCCTTCGCCCTTAAACGCAGACTTCAAGCTTTGTGGACGCTCTACGGTGGTGTTGGTCACGATCAAACCGTCGATGCCGCTCTTAAGGCTTACATGCGCGATATCCGCTTTATCCTCATCGCTTAAATCGGGGGCGATTTTCAACAATAACGGAGGCGCCTCTTCCCCGACGGCCTCACGCAAGGCGGCCTGGGTGCGGCTCAGCACATCCTCCAGCGCTTTCGCGCCTTGAAGGGCGCGCAGACCCGGCGTATTGGGCGATGAAACATTGATCACGAGAAAATCCGCCAGTGCCCCGAAACGCCGCGCTCCCGCCTCATAATCCGCGGCACCGTCTTGCGTCGTTTTGTTCTTGCCCAGATTGACCCCAACGACGCCCCCGGTTCGCACACGATTTTTCAGCCGTGCCGCAGCCGCAAGATGGCCTTCGGAATTGAACCCCATGCGGTTGATCACCGCACGATCCTCTTCCAGGCGGAAAAGGCGCGGCTTTGCATTGCCCGGTTGCGCCTTGGGGGTGACGGAGCCGACCTCGACAAAACCGAACCCCTGCGCCAGCATCGCGGCAAAGACCCGCGCATCCTTATCGAAGCCTGCCGCCAGGCCCACGGGATTGGGAAAATCCATTCCCCACAAGGACTGATGCAACACCGACGCATTTACAACGCGAGGCTTGGGAAGCAGGCCACGCTGCAACGCCCAGATCGCCAGGTTGTGGGCGGTTTCCGGATCAATTCGACGGACCAACGGCCAGAAAAAACGATACCAATCATCTGTAAACAGGCTCATGGCGGCCAACCTATCAGCTTGCGTCGTACGAAGAAACGCCGTTTCGCTGCGATTTGCGCATCGAGCATTCGCATAACGCAAATTGTCTTGCCGATTTGCATATGCGGTCATGTTTTGCGGCACGTAAAACGGTGAGTTCTCCCCCTCTCATTTTTCAATATCCTGAAATAACAAAGCATTGTCTCGATTCTAGAAAATTGGCACGCCACTTGCGTTGATTTAAACGAAAGCGGATCGTGCATAAGGAAATCGTGATGGCGACCTCATCCCCTCCCTCGCAAGACCATCTCGTGCAGGCCTCTCCCCCCAAGGCCTCCTCCGATGCGGATCCGCTTTCTAATCCTTTACGCAACGCACTGAATATGATCGATCACGTTCAGGCGGCGGGATTGGCGTTCGCCCCGCAAATGCCGGAACCCGAAGCTCTTCATGCCGCAGCCAGAAAGGCGGGCATTACACCGCGCGAAGCCTTAATCGCTTACCTTACCATTCTCCATCACGACTAATTTCACCGTAAAAACGCATGGCAACGTTGCGTTTTCTCGACTCGGACTCGGATTTAATACTTGACTAATTTAGTTTAGTATACACATCTAAGACAACATTAGAAAAACATAATATGCACGGGATGAGAGAAGGAGACACAACCATGATCGACATACAAAACGATGGCGTCGTAACCGTAAACCGCGTCATTTTGAAACCCGAATACGATGTGGACACCCTTCAAGAGCGCGTCGCCGCCTTGTGTGAAAATGTCAAAACCTATCATTCCGAGACGGGATTTCTGGGCGGGCTGGTACTGCTCAATTCCGGCATTGTCTCCAACGCCGGCAGGTCCCTCGGACAGGCCGTAAGCAGCCCCTTAAAGGGCAAGGAAGCATTGGTTGTCACCTTCTGGCGATCCTTCGAAGAACACGAGCAATCGCACAAGAGCGCAACGTTCCAACCGTTGTTCGAAAAGGTTCTGGAACTGTGTGAGAACGGCAACGAGGAAATCGCCTACGAAATGTTATGGTCGGGCAAGGCCTATTCAGCCGAAGACGCGCGCGCCGCACGCGAGGCCAAGGAGGCCTACGCGGCGTGATGGGTGTGATGGGCACGAAGGCTCAGCCATAGGAGATCTCGATGCACGTTTTGATAAAATTCCGCTTCTTCATGTGATCGCACAGGGCGGTATCCGGACAGCGTTCACGGATCAGGTCGTACATATCGACGGCTTGATCCGCCAACGAAGAAAGATTCCAGGGAAACGCACCGAAGGCCTCGCGCGCCGTACGCATGACGGCAAAAACACGTTCCTGAAACGCTTTCGGCTCCATGTCCGTCGTATCGAGACGCGCAATCACCTCGACGATGCTCAACAGCGCCGCCTTGGACCAGCAAGAATGTGAAATGTTCACGGTGTAACGCTCCAAGATCGCCTCGTCTTCGTCACTCAAGGCAAACAGGATATCAAGCTTGTTTGTCACGCCGGCTGAATAAAGATCGAAGACCCTGACCAGGACTTGATACAAATTCATCCCCGAGCAAAGCGTCGAACCGGGACAAGTCGCACATGTAATCATGAACGCCCTTTCTAAAATTGAAGCGTCCGTTATACCTTCTACTCTGGAGAGATTCAAAAAAATATTTTCCAGCGGCAAAACCAAAACCACACAATGAGGCTGGCGTCTTCAACCCATACGGTGCATTTTACCGGGCCGGAAAAACCCGCATGCTTCAGCGTTGAGGCCAAACAAAATGCCTGAAATTTACATTGATGCCGACGCCTGTCCGGTCAAGGATGAAACCATTCGCGTTGGCGAACGCCACCACCTGAACGTCCACATGGTTTGCGACGGCGGGGTACGCCCCCACCCCAGTCCCCTGGTGCGCGTGGTGGTGGTCGCCCCCGGAGCGGACGCGGCGGATGACTGGATCGCCGCGCATGTCGCACACAACGACATCGTCATCACCAACGACATTCCGCTGGCCGAGCGCTGCATCAAAAACGGGGCGCATGTGCTGTGCCCCAACGGGAGGACATTGAACGAATCTTCCATTGGCATGGCGCTGGCGACCCGCAACCTGATGACGGACCTTCGCGAAGCCG
This sequence comes from uncultured Magnetovibrio sp., assembly GCA_964451415.1. Lineage (GTDB taxonomy): Bacteria > Pseudomonadota > Alphaproteobacteria > Rhodospirillales > Magnetovibrionaceae > CAYVHU01. The sequence goes on along the minus strand of CAYVHU010000020.1, from coordinate 14,039 downwards.
GCAGCATCACCGGCGGCCCGCGCCCGTTCGCGAAACAAGATCGCTCACGCTTTCTCAATGCCCTTGAAAAAACCGTCCACCTCGCCAAACGATAACGGAGACCGCCCATGAACGCTGTCAGTTTCGACGACCTTGTTACGCAAATACTGCTTTCCGGTTTCAAGCACCGCATGCTCTATGTCTTTGTCCGCGTCTCCGCCATGGGCGATGAAACCCGCCGCGAAATGAGCGTCGAAGACGCTGACGTCAGCTTCGTGCAGATCCTGTTCGATGCCCATCAGGCGGTGGAACCGGGCTTGAAGTTCGATCAGGTGCGCGAAACCGCAGATGCCCACGAAACCGATTGGACCTTATGCGTGGTGGGCCTCGCCAAAAATTCGAATGCCACGCTGCCCAGCGAGGAACAGGCGCAGGCGTTCCTTACCGACATGCGCGAAAAAATTCTCGCCGGAGACGTCGAACAGTACGCTATTATTGACCGTGATGGAAAATCCGTTTCGGTCGTCGCGGAGGAAGTCAATGACACCCCACGTTGCCTCAACTAACGCAAAACCCGGCTCCTGAAACCAGGAACCGGGTTTTGTGTGTGGTAGCTGGGGGCGGGCTCGAACCGCCGACCTCGGCATTATGAGTGCCGCGCTCTAACCAGCTGAGCTACCCAGCCACGAGAGGGCGGTATTAAGGCAATCAAGTCGAAGCGTCAAGGCCTTATGGGCGCACATCGTACCCAGGGGATCACCGGGGCCGGGTCAGTTCGGTTTCGAACAGGCGGAAGTGGCTTTTGGAAGCGGCCCTACTGGCCTTGACAATCAGTTTGCGCGCTTTCCCGTTCAGTTCCCGCAAAAGCCCGCCATAAACCTGATTGGCGTAGAAATCATCCGGATAGACATCCAGCCACATGCGCACCCGCCTGGCCCCGCCCCAGGGGACCGAAAGCTTCGCCGAACGGCCGGGAAGCAAGCGCGTGTCGAAGTTTTCGTACCAACCATTATCGCCGGAGCCGACAGACCGGCGGATGACGTAGGCGCTTTGCGTCCCCGCAAGCGGTTTACCGGCGGCATCCAACGCCACCGCGCGCATCACCACCTTGGGCGTCACATAGGTCGGGAAGGCGTGGCCAACGCCACTGTTCACAAGCACGAACCGGGCCTTGTCCGGCGTTGCTTCAAAGCGCGCCGTCAGCCCGGATTTCACCATCTTCGGATCGTGGATACCGCGCCACAGGTGCTTGCGCCCAGGCATGTGGCAGTTTTGGCACGAAATCCCCTGCGCCGCCTGGGGGCTGGCCTTCCATTCGGCATATGTGTTCTGAAGAGGCTTTCCGTTAACCGTACCCCATGCCGGTGGGAACTGGTGACAGGACTTGCAAAAGGATGATTTCTCAAAATCCTTGGTCCTGAAAACACCGCCGTGTGGGGCCGTAAAAACACTTTGTCCGGTTTTTCCGCTGCCCGCCTTGGGCGGACCGTAGCGGCGGTTGTGGCGAAGATGACAGCCCGCGCAACTGTTCCCCATCGCCGCCAGAGCCTGGGCGGCCTTGTCGTCGCCCCGTCCGCGCGCGCGCGCGACCTTGAAGGCCCGGGTCTGTTCGGCCAGCGGCGCATGGCAGCGCATGCACGAACCGGGATTGGTGGAAAACGTGGTGATCAACTGCCCCACCAACCCGGGCGAAAAGGCCTTGGCGTGAAAAGACGTGCTCCATTCCTTGAATTTATCGCTGTGGCATTGCGCACACGAGCGCGGGTTGAGAGAACGCTCCAACTTGTCCCAATCCTTCGGCGGCGCACCCTGGGGCGCAAGGGGCGATCGCCAGTATCCCGCCGGCAGGTGCGCCACCGCAACGTCGGTTTTCTGCGCCTGGCCGGCAAAAACAGTGGGAACGCCGAAAAAGAAGTACGCCGACAACACCCCGAAAACCATGACCAAAGCTGTTCTCATTTTCAATTCGATGCCCCCCTTCACAACCGTACCGAGACGGGCCGCGGATGCGCGCCGTCGGAATCCATCTCAAAATTGCAGATTAAAAAGTCATAAAAAAATTCAAGCCTTTTTCAGTCTCAAAATCCTTGCTTATTGTGACCACATAGGGTCGTATAAATTGCAGAGTCAATGAGGACGTTGCGTATCATTTTTATATGGAATAATTGAAAAACATTGTCGGTGTACCCTCTGTCCGTGTACCCTTCCTCCCCGATCTGATTTTGTATGAGGAGAACTGCAAATGAGGCGTTTCAACATGACCAAATCGACACTTTTCATCGCACTCGGCACCGTGGCCTTGCTGAGCCTTGGCGGAACCGCCATGGCCGACAGCCACGGAGCCATGAACCCCTGCGCGGCGTCTTCGAAAAGCATGAAACCAAAACATGACAAAAAGATGGGCATGAACCCTTGCGCGGCATCATCGGATGACATGAAGCTCGAACACGGCAAGAAAATGGGCATGAACCCCTGCGCGGCATCATCGGACGACATGAAGCCCGAACACGGCAAGAAAATGGGCATGAACCCCTGCGCGGCGCAGTAGTCGAAAATTTGGGATTCGCCGAAGGCCAAGGAACCAAACGCATTCACGGCAACCGCGAGGGTGTCATTTGAATGCGTTTGGGCGCTGAACACCTGAAATTCATCGTGAAAAGGGAGAACGTCAAATGACACGGGACCAAGTGACACGGGACACTGTCGTCCGTCTGGTTTTATGGGGTGCGTTTTTCACTTTTGCCCTTCTTGTTTCAGGCGGAAAAAGCGTCGCCCAAACCGGCATGAACCCCTGCGCGGCGGCACCGGGCAATCCCTGCGCAGCAGCGGCGGCGGAAATGGGCATCAAGACCTCACTTTTCACCAGACCGCAAGGGACCATGCTGGCGAAAGGCGACCAGGCGGCGTTGGTCAAGGAAGGCGAACGGCTGTTCAAGGACAAGGATCTGAGCACCAATGGTTACTCCTGCAACACCTGCCACGCCAGCTACGGCATGTACAATGAAACCTTCGCCAAACCCTATCCCCACAAAGTCGTTATGGCGGAAGATAATGGAGTGAAACAAATCAGGCTCGACGAAATGATTCAGTTATGCCTGCTGGCGGCCATGGAAACGAAGCCTCTGCCTTGGAATTCCCGTAAGCTGGCGGCCCTGACAGCGTACACGGCGAAACTACAAAAAGGTTTCATCGCCCAAGAGAAAGCCCAGAACAAAACCATGTCGCCGCGTTCCGCCATGAACCCCTGCGCGGCTCAATGAGATTGGCGCGCCGCACTCTTTGTTCCAACGTCGCCTTTCTTGTACTCGCGTTCGTCCTGACCCTGGCCGTCGCGCCATCGGGCCGCGCCTTGGCAAGGGGAACCCTCACGGGGGGCTATGCAAAATTCGTCCATGACGTACGTCCTGAAAAGACGTCGGACATCGCGTTCTTTGACGCCCGGGGCGAAAAGCACACCTTGAAGGATTTCCGCGGCAAGGTGGTTTTGCTCAACTTCTGGGCCACATGGTGTCCCCCATGCGTCGCGGAAATGCCGCGTTTAAACGCCTTGCAAGCCAAACTCGGCGGCAAGACCTTCACGGTCTTGACCATTTCCCAGGACCGTGGCGGTGCAACGGTGGTTAAAAGGTTCCTCAAACGACGCAAGCTCGCGAACCTTCCCGTTTTTATCGACAAGAACAGAAAGTTGGGAATCGCCTTTAAGCAGAGCCTTCTGCCCACCACCATGCTGCTCGACGCCAAAGGACGTGAACTGGGTAGAATCGTCGGTGCCGTTGATTGGACTTCCCCCCAAGCGGTGAGTTTTATCAAACGCTATCTTCCCGGTGAAGGCACTTAGGATCCCTCCTGGCCTGGAAAAGCGGACGCAAACGAATGCCGACGATATTTCCCGGAATGGCCATGAGAATCCACACCCAGCCGTGCAGACTGGTGGAGGCAATGCCGCTAAAAAAGGCCCCGATGTTGCAGCCGTAGGCCAGACGCGCACCGTACCCCATGGCAAGCCCGCCGATCACGATAGCCGCCAAGGTGTACGCCAGCCGGGCGCGCGCCAACTGGGGATTGCGGCCCCCCGCCCGGCCTTCAAGCGCCGCCGCTATCAAGGCCCCCACCATGATGGCGATGTCCATCATCGCCGTGGTATCGCTCAACAGGGGCCGGACCAGAGACATCTGCTGAAACATCCCGCTCCAAAAGAGACTGGTAGAAGGGTCCCACCCCAAGAACACCGCCGCCTTCGCCGTCCACAGGGAAAAGCCCCAGGTGATGGTCCACGGATGTCCGGCGAGCAAAAGCGTCGCCACATTGAGCAGCGCCAGCAAGAGGGCGCTCGACAAAAGCGGCCAGGGCCCCCGAAAGACGCGAGACAGGCTGAAACCGCGTCCCCCCCAAAGCGGGCGTTTGTTGCGCATCCCCATCCGCCTGAGCCCGACATAAAGAACCGCCAGAACGCCCAGTTGCAAGGCCACCGCGCCCGGCCAGCCGAAGACATCACTCAGGCGCACGGGGCCGATGCCGGGCAGGCTGCTCCACCACGGCAGATCAAGGCTGCCCCAAAAGGTCCCCAGGGAAAAGAAAACCAGCACCAAAATCATTTTCAGGTTGCCGCCACCGGCGGTGTACAAGGTGCCGGACGCACACCCGCCAGCAAGCTGCATGCCGATGCCGAAAAGAAAGGCGCCGAAAGCCATGGACACGCTCACCGGCGCCACCGCCCCGACCACGCCCCCGACCACGCCCCCGACCACGCCCACGCCCACGCCCACGCCCACGCCCACGCCAAAAACCTGCCCCTTGGCGAGGATGGGAGCGAAAAGCAGCATCGCCACCGCAAGCATGACCATCTGCGCGCTGACGCCGGAGATATCCTTTTCCAGATAGGCGCGCCGGTAGGCCGAGGTAAACCCGAAAGCGGCGTGATAAAGCGACATCCCCAAACCAAGGCCGACAAGTGCCAAAAGTGCCGGTCTGATCCCGTCTGTGTAAAGCGTGAAGACCAGTCCCACCGCAACCGTTACAGCGACGCCGAGAAGACGTTTTTGAACGGTGGGCGGTGATGGAGAAAGAGACAAAAAAAACGTGCTCCGGATTCGACGGGAGGTTATTTCACGGCGGCGGTGACAATCCTGGCGATGATTTTATCCAGTTCCCGGGCCATTGCCTCCAGTTTCGCCACCTTATAAGGGGCGAAAACGCGACTGGGCAGCCGGTACGTAAGCCGGGCCTGTCCGTTGGGGCGTTCGGTGATGTAAAGACGCAACGGGGCCTCGATACCGGCGGCGATGCTGGCTTTCAACATGCGTACGGCGAAATCCGGACGGAAAATCATGATCACGACATTGCCCGGTATGCTCACGCCGAGCGAACGCGCACCACACGATGCGCAGGCCTGCGCGACGATCCCCATTTTATTTTCAACGATGGCCGCTTTGAGTTTCTTGACAAACGCGCCAAAAGGCTGCGCGGTCTCGACAACCACGATGGCGGAATGGGGCTTATGGATAGCGGCCTTTGCCGGAACGGCCCTAAAAAAACCGATCCCCAAAAAAACGAAACTGACGAGCAACGCGATGCGCATGACTTTCTCCATCCGGGTAATAAAACACGTTCAAGCGTTGACGTCGATGACGATGCGGCCCTGAATTTGACCTTTCAAGATCAGCGCGCCCAGTTCCGGCAAGTCCGACAAAGGCCTGACATGGCTGAGGGCGTCGAGCTTGACCAACGGCAGGTCCCGAGCCAGCCGTGTCCATGCCGCATGACGCCGTTCAAGGGGGCAGTTGACGCTATCTATACCCAGCAGATTGATGCCGCGCAGCAGGAACGGCAGGACCGTGGTGTCCAGTTTCGGGCTTGCCGCCAGCCCCACCGCCGCACAACTACCGCCGGATCTCAACGCCGCCAGAAGATGGCCCAGAATCGGCCCCCCGACGGTGTCGATGGCCGCCGCCCAGCGTTCCGAGGCCAGCGCTCCACGCGGCACGGTTTCTAATTCTTCCCGGGTAACAATCGACGTCGCCCCCAGGGCTTTCAGGTCATCATGAGTGCTTTCACGTCCCGTCCCCGCCGCGACGCGGTAACCCAGGGACGCCAGCAACGTCACCGCAATGCTGCCCACCCCGCCGGACGCCCCGGTAATCAGAACCTCGCCATCGGCATCGGGCTTCAAACCGTGTGCTTCCAGCGCCATCAGCGCCAGCATGGCCGTGAGGCCTGCCGTGCCGAGGGCCATGGCGTGGCGGGCGCTCAGGCGCTCGGGCAGGCGCACCAGCCACTTCGAAGGCACCCGCGCACGGGTGGCGAAACCGCCCCAGCGGGTCTCCCCCATGCGCCACCCCGTACAGATCACTTGCTCGCCCGGTTGGAAGGCCCCGTCTGTACAGTGTTCAACTTCACCCACGAAATCCACGCCGGGAATGTGCGGATACGTACGCACCAGCCCCCCCAAACCGTTCAAGATCATGCCGTCCTTGTAATTCAGCGACGAATAACGCACCGCGATGGTGGCCTCGCCCTCAGGCAAGCGGGCATTGTCCAGGGTCTGAAAAGAAGTTGCGACCTTGCCGTCATCGTTTTTCTCGATAACAAGTGCATGGAATGTATCTGGGGCCGGCGTCATGCGACAACACGCCAGCTCAGCGTTTTGCCGCCTTGAAAGACCCGCACGCTCGATCCGTCGGCAAGGGCAACGCTTGGCGGTACAACCCAAGGCTCACGCACCAGGCTCACGGTATCGGCATTAGGCGCAAGGCCGTAAAACGCCGGACCGTTGAGGCTGGCGAAGGCTTCCAGTTTGTCCAACGCACCCTCTTCATCGAAGACCTGGGCGTACAGGGGCAAAGCAACCGGCGCGGAAAAAATACCGGCACACCCGCACGCTGCCTCTTTAGCCGCAATGACGTGCGGCGCACTGTCGGTGCCCAGGAAAAACGGTGCCTCACCCGACGTCGCGGCTTCGCGCAAGGCCAAACGGTGGCGTTCGCGTTTGGCTACCGGCAGACAAAAAAGATGAGGATGCACGCCGCCACGAAAAATATCCGTGCGGTTGATCACCAGGTGATGAACCGTGATGGTCGCCCCCACGCGTCCCTTTTGCGCCCGCACGAAATCGACCGCCGTGTCCGTGGTGATGTGCTCGAACACCACCTTCAGGCCTTGCAGACGCTTCAATAAAGGCTCCAACACGCGTTCGATAAAAACGCTCTCACGATCGAAAATATCGACCGCCGGGTCCGTGACCTCGCCGTGGAGCAAAAGCGGCATGCCGATCTTTTCCATGCGCTCCAAAACGCCGGAAATCTTGTCCAGATCGCTCACGGCAGCGTCGGAATTCGTCGTCGCTCCGGCGGGGTAAAGCTTTGCCGCCGTGAAAAGACCGCGCCGGAACCCAGCTTCCAGGTCGTCCGCGTCGGTATTGTCGTTCAGGTACGCCGCCATTAGCGGTGCGAATGAGCTATCCCCCGGCAGGGCCTCACAAATGCGCTCACGATAGGCCGCCGCCTGCGCGCCGGTGGTTACAGGAGGAACGAGATTGGGCATGACGATGGCGCGCGCAAAATGGCGCGATGACCCGGCCACGGCGTTGAGCATGGCCCCGTCGCGCAGGTGAAGATGCCAATCGTCGGGACGGCGAAGTGTGATTTTCATAGTCGCATTGTCTCACATCTTCATGTTATGCACAGGCCTTCATCGCAGCACATCGAAGACGCCGCCTTCGGGGTTTGCGCCTTCGATCCAGACCTTGTGCCAGACGGCATAAAAAAGAAGCGTCCATTGCGCCTTGCCCGCCATCTGCGGGGACGCGCGGAACAGGCTTTGCAACCCTTGCGGATCGCATATCGCAAGAAGGCTGTCCTGACGCGCCAGCGCATCGCCCAACGCCGCGCCGCGTTGTGCGATCCATTCGCCGACCGGCACCGTAAATCCGCGTTTGCGCGAAAACGCCTTGGCCTCGGGCATGGCGCTTTCCAGCCAGTGGCGCAGCACATGCTTGCCGAGCCCGTGCTTGATTTTCAAATTGTCCGGCAGGCCGAAGGCGAAGTGCGCCAATTTATCATCCAGAAACGGCACCCTCCCCTCCACGCCGTGGGCCATCAGCATGCGGTCCGTCTTGATCAGCAGGTCGTCCGCCAACCCCGTCGCAATATCCAACGCCTGCACGTCTTGCAGACGCGTATACCGCGCACGATGCACCGCGACGGCGGCCTGGGAAATCCCTTTACGCCAAACCCGTGCGGGAATTTTACGGCGCAGAACGCCACAACTATCAAGGATCCCTTTGCGGTAAATTTCCCTGGCAAACGGCCACGAGCGGATTGCGGTGCGATAACGCCCGTAACCGGCGAAAAGCTCGTCCGCACCTTCACCGCTCAACACCACCTTGAGGCCGTGCTCCCTTGCACACGCCGCCAGTTTCCACGTGGGCAAAACCGCGTAGTCCGCCACCGGATCGTCCAGATGCGCGGCGATGCGCGGCAACAAAGCCCAGAAATCGTCGGCGTCGAATTCCACTTCAATATGGTGCGCACCCACGCATTCAGCCAACGCACGAGCATGGGCGCGCTCGTCGGGAACGGTGGTGGCGGAAAATCCCGCCGTAAAAGCCATCACCGGTTCGGTGTTCAGGCGATGCATCATCGCCAGCAAAACGGAAGAATCGACGCCGCCGGACAAAAACATTCCGTAGGGCACATCGGAACGCTGATGGATCCCCACGGCATCGTTCATCACCTGGTCAAGATCCGCCAGCGCATGGGCACGCGTAAGACGGCGCGGCGGCGCATCGGGCAATGCCCGGCGCACGCGCCGCTCCACGATTTTTGCGTCCTTCACCACCAGCGTCTCCCCCGGCAGAACGCGATAAACGCCCTTCAGGATCGTCGTGCGCCCGGTGGTGAATTGCAGTTGCACAAGCTCGTCGCGTTTGTCTTCATCCACACGCGCATCCAGCAGGCCGGCGCGAAGCAAGGCCCCGGCCTCGGAGGCAAAAACAAACCCCCGCTCCGTTTCGGCATAATACAGCGGCTTGATGCCGAAAGAATCGCGCGAAAGCACCAGATGGGCGGCATCGGCATCCCACAGGGCGATGGCATACATGCCGCGCAGATGATCGACAAAATCCAGGCCGTGTTTCAAATAAAGATGCAGCGGCACTTCGCAGTCGGAACGGGTTTTGAACGCCGTTTTGACCATTTTGGCACGCAGTTCGGAATTGTTGTAGATTTCCCCGTTGGCGATCAACGCCACTTCGCCGCCATCTTCGCGATGCACAACAAAGGGCTGATCGCCGGTTTGCAGGTCGATGATGGCCAGACGCGTATGCGCCATCGCGCACGGGCCGTTGGCATAGGTCCCCCGGCCATCGGGTCCCCGGTGCGCCAGAGCGTCGCTCAAGCGATCCAAAATGTCTGCTTTGGGGGATGTTCCCACCACACCCGCTATGCCACACATCAGACGGAAATCCTTTGAAAGAAATCCAGATACCGCTGCACAACCCGGGCCTCGGTGAACTCGGCCTCGAAGCGCCGCCGTCCGGCCACGGCCAGATCGCCCGCCAGCATGTCGTCGGCGAGAACTTTTTTGATCGCATCCGCCATGGCGGATGCATCGTCGATGGGGCACAGCAGACCGTCTTCGCCATCGCGAATGAGGACCCTGGGGCCCTCACTCTTGGCCGCCACAACGGGACGGCCCTGCGCCCATGCTTCGATCACCACGTTGCCCAGCGGTTCGTGGCGCGATGGACAAACGAAAACGTCGCACGCCCCCAGAAGCGCCGGAATGTCGTCGCGCCACCCCAACATACGGATACGCGGGCGCACGCCTAAGTTCGTGGCCAGTTCCATCAAGGCATCATGTTCCGGCCCTTCGCCCGCGACAACCAAATAAACGTCGGGGATTTCACCCAAGGCGCGGATCAAGGTATCGAAGGCCTTATTTTCATGTAGGCGCCCGAGCGCCAGGATAAATCGCGCCCGTTGAGGAAGGTTCAGAGAGGCAAGATCAAGGGGCACACTTTCGCCGGCGGCGACAAAGTTGGGCAGATAATGGGTGCGCTCAAAAGGCCAACCTTCGCGGACGAGGTAATCGCAGATATCATGCGTATTGCCGACCAGGTGGTCGCAATGACGATAATATTTAAGGTCATAATAGCCGCCTAGGCGCGCCGCAAGCACGCTATCAACGCCGGACGTACGACGGTGGGGCATCTTCGCCGTGGCGCGGTTCATCCAACTCAACGCCACGTGCGGCTGAAAATCGCGCAGTTGTTTTTTAATCATCCGCGGCGTCGCCAGATCGAAACGTCCACCAAATTTCAATTCCACCGGCTCGATCCCGGCGTCGCGCAAAAGCTGTGCGCGCCGTTCATTTTTGCGAATCACCACACGTTGTTTCAATCCCGCCTTATGCAAGGCGATGACCAGACGCACGAAAAAGGCCTCCGCACCGCCGAATTCGGCCCCGGCCATGGCTTGTAAGACACGCACCTCAGTCTTTCTCCCTAGCTTTCAGGTATGACAGCAGGGGGAAAAGCCCCGCCATCAGGGCGATAAGAAAGCCGTAGCCCCCTTCCTTGTAACCCTTGCGCCCGATGTAGCATTTGAAAAAACGCGAAAACAACCGGCGCAGATTATTGGCCAGTGAACCGATTTCACCCGCGGCGCGCAAATCGCGCGCACGCTGCGTGGAATAACGATCCAGGCGTTGGATCATGTCGGAAATATCCCTGTCCACCAAATGCACCATGCGGGATTTAAGCCACATGCGTTTCCCCTGCAACGTCACGCCCGGATGAATGCGCTGGTGCCCCCACACCTTGGCCCCTTTGGCGAACAGGCGCACCGTGGCGCTGACCCCCCACGACGCCCCCCAGCCGTAACGCACCAACGTGTCGCCGATATAATTGTCATAGGGGATGAGAAAATAACCGAACGGCGCATGCGCGATGGCCTCACGGATTTCCGAGGCCAGCGCGGCGGAAACGCGTTCGTCCGCATCCACCTCTAAAATCCAGTCGCCTTGACAGGCCTCAATGCCAGCATGACGGCGAGGGCCTTCGATGTCCCAGCTTCCTTCGATCAGGCGGTCCGTATGGCGCTGGGCGATCGCCTTGGAGGCGTCGGTGCATTTGTCCAGCACCACCACCAGTTCATCGGCGAAGGCAAGCGTTGAAAGGCAGGCCTCCAAGTTCGCTTCCTCATTGTGCGCCACCACCAAGGCGGAGAGTTTCGGCGCTGCGTTCATGGTACGGTCTTCCACAATTCACGCGCGGCCCGTTCAGCCTGATCCACATTTAAATCCAACATCAGACATTGTTTCACCTGCCAATCGTAATCTTCGGGGAACACCTCGTCATAACTTTTCTCACCGCGCACGAAGGCGCATTTTTCACCCCACGGGGCATAGTGTTGTTCACGCGACGGGCCGAACAAACCGAGGGTCGGCGTCCCGGAAGCCGCCGCCAGATGCATCAGGCCCGAATCGTTGCCGATGAAAAACCGCACCCGCTTCAAGGCCGCGAACAACGCCAGTAACGGCGTTTCGCCCACCAGATTGATGACGCGTTCGCGCGGCAGGGCCTCCAACACCGGACGGGCCAAGGCGGCTTCGGAGGTATGTGCGATCACGGCGATTCGCGCCCCGGGCAGAATGCCGTTCTCGGCGCTCAAGCGCAAAGCCAGTTCACTGAAACGTTCCGCAGGCCAGATTTTGCCCCCCCAGTTCGCGGTCGGACCCAGCGCCAGCACCGGCGCGCCGTTGGGGATCAAGCGTGCGCCATGGGCTTCGTGTTCGGGCAATGTCCACACATGCGGAGAAGGCAAATCGACTTTACCCCCCAAAACGGACCCCAAAGCGCGAACGCGGTGGATGTCTTGCTTGCCCGCCCGTCCCAAATGCGTGTGGTGTTTGGCCAGCAACGCATAACTGAGCGGGGCGTTGCGCAGGTCAATGACCTCGTCCCACAGCTTCAATGCGCAACGCCGCCACATTTTCCACCAGTGCAGGGAATATTTTTGTTTCCGCAGAACGATCACATCTTCAAGCCCGGGCACACCGGCGAACAATCCCGCCGGAACGGGTCCGCACACCACGGTCACTTTAGCGCCGCGATGGCGTGCCAAAACGTGCGCCAGAACGCCCGTGGACAAAACCGCGTCGCCCAGCCGGTTGGACGTAATGAACAAGATTCGCGCCAAATGTCGCCCCAAACATCGAGAAACCCAAAAGCCTTTATACGGACGTGAGCGCGGATTGCCCACCCCCCCTTGTGATCGTGCTCACGATGTCCCACCTTTGTTAACTCCTATCTTTTTGCGAAGGTGAGAATCTTGATGAACGCCCCGATCCATATCCCCCTAGAAAACCGTGGCCTCTTGAAAATAGAAGGCCCGGATGCGCGAAATTACCTGCAAGGCCTGGTCAGTCAGGACATAACCGGCGTCGATGAAAATCATGCTGTCTACGGCGCGTTTCTCACCGCGCAAGGCCGCTTTCTGTTCGATTTCTTCGCTTTCGAAATGAACGGCGCACTGTGGCTCGATTGCGAAGGCGCACGGCGCTCCGACTTCTTTAAACGCCTTAGCATGTACAAACTGCGCTCCGACGTCACCCTTAGCGATGAAACCGACGCTTATCGGGTTCATGCCATACTGGGCGATATGGGGAATCTGAAGTTGGATGCAGAGCGCGGTGCGGCAACGCCATTCGGCGCCGGGATCGTCTATGTGGATCCGCGCCTCAGCGCCATGGGGGCACGCGCCGTCTTGCCGAGAGGGGATGATTTAGAACTTAAAAAAGCAGGCTTTGAAAGTGGATCAACAGCAGACTATGAACACTTGCGGATTATGCTTGGCATCCCGGACGGGTCGCACGACATTGATGTAGACAAGGGGTTGTTGCTGGAATACGGGTTTGAAGAACTGAACGGCGTCGATTTCAACAAAGGCTGTTTCATGGGTCAGGAACTGACCGCGCGCACGCGCTACCGCGGCCTTGTCAAGAAACGTCTTTTACCGGTGAAAATAGACGGCCCCGCCCCCGCCCCGGGCACCGAATTCGACGGCACCGCACACAAGACACCCGGCGTCATGAAAACCAGCGTGGACGGCATCGGCCTCGCCTTGATCCGCCTGGAGGCACTCAGCGACGGCATTCCCTTTTCGTGTGGCGGCGCGACCTTGACCCCCCAAATTCCCGACTGGGTGGTTTTCCAGACAAAAAGCGACACCTGACATTGCCCCGTGAACTGCCCAACGATATCAGCCAACTGCTGGAATTCGTCTCACGGGTTTACGATTATCGCATCAAGGAACGCGGAGCGGAGGCGAACGGCGTGTTCTGGAAGGACGCGCACGGACAAATTCTACGCCTGGAAGTGCTGCTCAAAGCCGTCGCGGCGCAGGACTTGAACGGCCCCATTACGATCAACGATCTGGGCTGCGGCTACGGGGCCTTGTTCGAACTGGTGCGCGATGAGCCGATGATGGACGGCGGAAGCTACACCGGCTACGACATCTCGCCGGAGATGATCCGCGCGGCGAACGCGCGCTACAACGACCCGCGAGCCCGCTTCGTTCTCAGCCCCGTCGCGACACAACCGGCGGACTATTCATTTGTGTCGGGCACCTACAATATGTCCGTGGGGGCAGAACGCCGTTACTGGGAACTTTACATTAAAAACAGCGTAGAGGTCCTGTGGGCCAAAACCGGAAAAGTTCTGGCCTACAACCTGCTCGACGAACAGACACAGACCAAGCTGGACGATCTGTATTATGCCAACAAACGCGCCTTCATCGAACATGCGCTGACTTTGACGCCGGAGGTCGAAGTCATCGACGATTATCCGCTGAGCGAATTCACCATTTTGCTGAAACGAACCTGAGTTTCACATGACTGCTGAAAAGCGGTGAATACGAAGAGGAGGCAGTAAAGTAAACTGTCACCGCAATGTCGTCGTAAAGTAAACTGTCACCGCAATGCTGGCACGCCTTCATCGGCGGCAAGTCCCGCAAATATCTTGTCAAATACACCCATGCGGCTCCATCGCACAAAACGGTTAT
>CAYVHU010000019.1:0-40356 GCA_964451415.1 uncultured Magnetovibrio sp. | reverse complement strand
ACCAGTGACCCCCTCGATGTCAACGAGGTGCTCTCCCGCTGAGCTACGCGCCCTGATGTCCGCGTTTCAGTATGGCGGACGCGGCTTTTTAGTCCGTTCACGGCCTCTTGGCAAGCCCCCATCGGGGCTTTTCTCCAGTTTGGCGTTGCCAATCGGGGATGTGCACGCTATCCCCTTAATAAGCACACTGGAATCGTACATACATGAGCAAACCGTCCATCAAGGCCGTCCCGGCAACGAGGCTGGCCGCACACCAAAGCGAAATCGATGTTCCCTTCGATGTTTCTCACCCCGGGAAACAGACGGCCCCGGTGGTATTCGCATCCCCGCACAGCGGACGGAATTACCCCGCCAGTTTCATCGCCGCCAGCCGCCTGGATCCAGTAGCGTTGCGCCGTTCCGAAGATGCCTTCATCGACGAACTTTACGAAAACGCCCCGCGTTTCGGTGCCCCTTTGCTGCGCGCCCACTTTCCACGCGCTTATGCCGACCCTAACCGTGAGGCGTGGGAACTGGACCCTGAAATGTTTTGCGACGCCCTTCCCCATTGGGTGCAAACGCAAACGCCACGCGTGCGCGCGGGGCTGGGTACGGTGGCCAAGGTCGTCACCGACGGGGCACGCATCTACAAGGATAAAATCCCCTTTGCCGAGGCTGAACGCCGCATTGAGACCTGTTACAAACCGTATCATGCACGCCTCAGTCAACTTTTGCATGATACGCAGGTCAAATTCGGCGCCTATTTGCTGATCGATTGTCATTCCATGCCCTCCATCGGCGGCCCCATGGACCGCGACCCCGGCGACAACCGCGTCGATATGGTTCTGGGTGACGCCAACGGCACATCATGCGCTCCCCAAATCACCGCTATAGCGCATAAAGTTCTCAGAGATTTAGGCTATCACGTGGTGCTCAACACCCCCTATGCCGGCGGCTTCACCACACGCCACTACGGCCACCCCCGCACACAGGGCCACGCCCTGCAAATCGAGGTCAATCGCGCCCTTTATATGGATGAATGCACGATCACTCGTGCATCGGGATTTTCCGTCCTGGCGCAAAACCTCAACGTCCTGATCGAGGCTTTGTGCGCCATCAACGCCGATATTCTAAGCGGGCCCACGAAAACATGAAGACCGCACCGCTTCCCCAAAACAACATCGTGATCCGCGACGCACGCCCCGAGGACTGTGCGGCAGTGCAGCGCATCTATGCCCATCATGTCGAAAACGGCACCGCCAGCTTCGAAGAAGCCGCCCCTGACGTGGATGAAATCCTGGGACGGCGCAACGGCGTGCTGGCCTTCGGCGCGCCTTACATCGTCGCGCAGTGGAACGGTGAAGTACAGGGTTTCGCCTATGCCTCAAAATTCCGTCCGCGCTCGGCCTATCGCCACACGGTGGAGGATTCCATCTATGTCGCCCCCACCGCCACCGGCAGGGGCATCGGCGCACAGCTACTCGGCGCATTGATCGAACGCTGCACACAGCTTGGCTTTCGCCAGATGGTGGCGGTGATCGGCGGCTCGGACAATGCGGCGTCGATCAACCTGCACAAACGACTGGGGTTCACCCAGGCCGGCGTTTTGAAGTCCACCGGGTACAAATTCTCGACCTGGGTTGACGCGATCTTGATGCAACGCCCGCTCGGCGAGGGTGATACGACCCTACCGGATTAATCACGTTCCCCTTGGCACGGCCTTTGCAGATTTCCCAGCATGATGATCTCCATAGCGCCACTGACCTGGAAACAGTCCGTCCGCCCCATCCTAGCCGGCTTCGTTGTGGGTGCGGTTCTACTGTGGGTACAAAACGCCTTCGCGGCAACGGAACAACCCCTTGAAAACATGGCGAAAGAAGCCGGAACCTGCGCCCGGGCCATCCATATCCAAGAGCACCGCAACGCCATTCCGAAAGGCCTTCTAAAAGCGCTGTCATTTGCCGAATCGGGACGTTGGTATACGCCCTCGGAAACGGGACGCGGGGAAATTCTTGCCTGGCCGTGGACCGTTACCAGCGGCGGAAAAGGGCATTATTTGCCCAGCCGAAGCGATGCGGTGGCATTCGTTAAATCCCTTCAGGCCGACGGCGTGACAAACATCGACGTGGGCTGTATGCAGATCAACCTGAAATATCATCCCGATGCTTTCACCAACCTGGAACGTGCCTTTGATCCCGAGACCAACGCAGCGTACGCGGCGAATTTTCTACGCGAACGTTTTGCAACATCCAAATCCTGGCTGCAAGCGGCAGGGGACTATCATTCCACCACGCCCGCACTGAATGAAGAATACCGGCGAAAAATCGTCAAGCTGTGGAAGGGTGCCGCGCCCTCGGAGGGGACGGGAATCCGCATGGCCTCCCTTAAAACAGCGCAAATCTATCGCGAAACAGCACAAGTCTATCCCACGGCTTCGCTGAACAAGGTGCCTCCTTATGCGCACTTACCCGCCTTGGACATGGCGCGCACCAGAGGTTTCAACAAGGCTTTCCTCAAGCGCCGCGCCGCCGGCGGCAACGCCATTGTCAACCGCAGAAACGCCATGGAATATGGCACACACGTCGCGCAGCTTTCCGGTTCGACCCACACGGTTGGATTTGCCAGCAAACGCCGGGCGCAACTGCGCGCCTGGCGGCAATCGCGTGCGCGTTCAAAGTGAAACTTTATTGAGATTTCAAGCTTGCCCTTCGGCCATGCGCACCTTAAAAGAGTGCGGCGTTCGCTGAATGGGCGTAAAAAAACGGACGGGGAAGACGCCGTCCGCGCCGATCGCGTTTCCCCACATAAAAACATAAGATGGTCCTGACACATGACGTCCACCACCTACCGCACGAATTCCGAAGTCCTTACCGCAACCATCGACTTGTCCGGCATTAAAGTCGTCGATGTAGGATGCGGAGAAGGCGATCTGGTGCGCCTGATGACGCGCCACGGCGCCAAAGTCGTCGGTGTGGAATGCAATCCCCAGCAGTTGGAAAAAGCGCATGGTGAAAAACCCGTGGGCGATGAAGTCTATTGCGAAGGAAAGGCTGAAAGCTTGCCCTTCGACGACGGCTCCATCGACACGGTGGTGTTTTTCAACTCACTCCATCACGTGGCGGAAGACGCCATGGCCACGGCGCTGAAAGAAGCGGCCCGTGTGCTCAAAACAGGCGGTTTTGTCTATGTGTGCGAACCGCTGGCGGAAGGCCCCCATTTCCAGGTGATGCAGCCCGTGCACGACGAAACTCAGGTGCGCGCCAAAGCCTACAAGGCCGTCCGCAACGCCCCCGCACACAACCTTACGCAAACGCATGAATTTACCTATATCCACCCCGCCACCTATGGGGATTTCGCACAGTTCAAGGAACGCATCTTGCGCATCAACCCGCAGCGCAGTGACGATTTCACCGCGCTGGAGCCCGATCTTATGGCCGCGTTCGAGACCTTGGGAAAACCGGCGGATAATGGATTCGTCTTCGACCAGCCGATGCGGGTGAATCTGCTCGTCAAATCTTGAATTTGGGTCCGCGCGCCTAAAGCGCTATACTGCTACGACGCGGCAACGATTTCCGGGTGGTGAGACATGGCTGACGGCGACGACGAAAAAGAACACAGAGCGCTTCTGGACGTTCCTCTTGAAGTCACGGCGGTGCTGGGTACCACCAGCATGAAAGTCAGCCAACTGCTCAAGATGGGGCGCGGTGCGGTGGTGCAGCTTGAACGCTCGGTGGGTGAAGACATCGAAATCCGCGCCAACGGGAATCTGATCGCCAAGGGCGAGGTGGTGGTGGTCGAGGACCATCTGGCCGTAACCATGACACGTATTTACAAAACCAATGCTTCCGATCAGTAGATCGTCTCTAAATGCGGCTTTTATTCCTTGAGCGAACACAGTTCCGTCCATCGGGTCGTATAGCGTGGCGAGCACCGTTCGCGGCGCGTCTGCCAGTTTCCAAGCAATCCGCTTGCGCCGAAGCGCACCACCTCGCCAGAAGCGCAACCGGCTGCGTTCAAGGCATCCAAAGCCCGTTGCAACCGCTCCGCCTTATCGTGTTGCGCAGCGGACAGAGTGAACAACGAGGCCTGCATCTCACCCGCGCGGCTTAAATCCTGCAACATCACACCCGCCTTCTTATAACGAAATCCGGGACGATACGCCTGCTCAAGCGCCGCCAGCGCCGCGCGGGTAATGTCTGCGGTTCGGTTTGTCGGAACCGCCAAGGTGAGGGTGAACGCGCCGTTATATTGCGCCGCCAACGCATCGAAACGATCGGTGTGGATAAAAACGCCGACCCGTTGCGCAACCAGAACCTCGTGCCCGGGACGGCACAGCCGTTTGCGCGCACGCGCGGCAAACGTGGCGATGGCCCCTTTCAAATCACCCAATTGCGTGAGCGTGTTGGCGAACGAACGCGAAGCGATGCAGCTTCGGCGCACCTTGGGTTGGCTTCTTAAACCGAAACACGCGGAACCCAAAAGTTCGCTGCGCGTTCGCGCGCCGCCGACCCCCATGCGTTTGCGGACCCAGGGTTCGGAACGTTGGACAAAATCTCTGGCCGTGACAACCCCCACGGCCATGAGGCGCTCGGACCAACGTCGACCGATCCCCCACACGTCGCGAAGCGGCGTTACGGCCAGCGCCGCTTCAATGCGCGCGCGCGTATCCAAAACCAGAACACCTTGCGTATTTATATCCTTTTTCGCCTGTTCAACAGCCAACTTGGCCAGGGTTTTGGTTGGAGCCACACCGACGGAAACCGGGATCCCCGTCCAGCGTTTTACCTGGGTGCGCAAGGTGCGGACATGGGCTTCCACATCACGGGCATCAAATCCGTCCAAACTCAAGAAGGCTTCGTCGATGGAATAGGCCTCCAGACCAGGCGAAAATTGCGACAAAACCGCCATCACACGTGTTGAAATATCTCCATAGAGTTCGTAGTTCGATGAAAAAACATGGACATTGTGGGCACGCAGAACATCTCGCACCTTGAAATATGCGATTCCCATGGGAATCCCGAGCGCCTTCACCTCAGCCGAGCGCGCCACGATGCAGCCGTCGTTGTTGGACAACACCACCACCGGTTTGCCCTCAAGGTCGGGACGAAACACGCGCTCGCACGAAGCAAAAAAATTGTTGCAATCGACCAATGCGAAAAGACGCGCCATTTCAGTGTGGCTTCATTTCATTGCTCATAAAAGCAGTCTGCGCACGGCGCTCGTGACCACACCCCAAACGCTCGGAGCCTCACCGCCCAGTCCGATGTTCGGAAAGTCAGGATGTTCCGCCACCAACCGCCAGTGGCCCCGATGGCCCTTCAGACGTTTCAGCGTCAATTCGCCGTTCACCGCCGCGATCACGATGTGTCCGTCACGCGGATCGATGCTGCGATCCACAATCAGCAGATCACCGGAAAAAATACCCGCACCCGTCATGGACTCGCCTTCGACCCGCATAATGAACGTCGCGGCGCGGTGGCGGATCAAATACGCGTTCAGGTCCAAAGAGCCTTCGATGCCGTCTTCGGCGGGAGACGGGAACCCTGCATGCACAGCCCCGGCAATCACCGGCAAGCCGACCGACGTGAAAGCGTCATATGTATCGGGGTCTGCCTCCAATGGGACATGCGGGTGCAATGTGGGGCCTGAAAACATGGGTGATTCTCCTTTTGCATGCTCCTCATCGAGAAAGAACAAAAAGAGAACATAGCGTATTGTCGGCACACCTTCAAGGGGCTCCTTTCACACAAAAAAGCCGCCCCGAACGAGGCGGCCTTCAAGGAACGGCATGCCCGCGAAGATTACTTTTTACACACCCGCGCCGCTTCGCGCATCAGGTCCATGAAACGCTGGCGCACGGCAACGTCTTCGATCATGTAGAACGTACGCACCAGTTCCAGAGTTTCGCGCCGATCCATGACCTCCGCTTCCGGTGCGCTTAGCGGAAGAGGTTTGCCTCGTTTGGCGCCTTGTTCCGCAAAGACCTTCATTTCACTGGACATATCTTGAAAAAAATAAGAAATCGGCACCTCTAAAATACGACTGAATTCATAAAGACGACCGGAACCGACGCGATTGGCGCCGCGTTCATATTTTTGAATTTGTTGAAACGTCAAGCCGACCTTTGCCCCCAGGTCCTTCTGGCTCATACCCAACAGGCCGCGCCGCACCCGGATCCGCGAACCGACGTGCGCATCAATCAAGGTCGGCCCGTCCTTTGTCTTGCGCCGCGTTGTCGTGGTCTTTTCGTTCTTTTTCGGTGTGACTTCTGCGTTCATTATGCCGACCCCTCCCTTATTCGCAAAAACTCGCTTTTCTATAATAAAAGGGATGTCACTGAAAGTCTTGAGCTTTTTAAATACAACCAAGGCGCAACTCAATACAATGTTTATTGTCTTATGGGGGTATTTTTGATGTCTTTCAAACTCGAATGTTGCAGATTTACGGCACCTCGTTACGCCAGTTCATGATAGAACCCAAACATGTCTGAAAATGATACTCAACCGCCGGAGGATGCTCTGGTAGAACTGAAAATCTTGTTCGGATCGCGTCTGGACACCAGTACCGCCGCGTGCAAAGCCCATGGCCGGGGGGAAGGTTTCGCCACCAGCGCCCCGCCGGACGCGGTCGCCTACCCCACCAGCACACAAGAACTCAGCGCGCTGGCCAAAATCTGCCACGCCCACGCTATCCCCATGGTCCCGTTTGGCGCGGGAACGTCTTTGGAAGGCCACGTTGCGGCGCTTCATGGCGGCGTCAGTATCGATTTTTCCCACATGAACAGAATTCTAGCCGTCCACACCGAGGACATGGACGCGGTGGTCGAACCGGGCGTTACGCGCAAACAGCTCAACCGCCACCTGCGCGACACGGGGTTGTTTTTTCCCATCGACCCCGGCGCGGACGCCACCATCGGCGGCATGTGCGCCACCCGCGCATCGGGAACGGCGGCGGTCAAATACGGCACCATGAAGGACAGCGTTCTGGCTTTGGAAGTGGTTCTGGCCGACGGACGCATCATCACCACAGCGCGGCGCGCCCGCAAATCGGCGGCGGGATACGATCTGACCCGTTTGTTTGTCGGTTCCGAAGGCACGCTGGGCCTCATCACGAAAATCACACTCACACTCCACGGCATTCCCGAAGCCACGACGGCGGTCGTCTGTGCTTTTCCCACCGTTGAGAACGCGGTCGATTGCGTCATCGCCACCTTGCAAATGGGTCTGCCCTGCGCGCGCATCGAGCTGCTCGACGCGCTGGCGATGAAGGCGCTCAACGCCTACGCCAAAGAGGCCTACGACGAGGCCCCGACCCTGTTTGTGGAATTCGAAGGCGGTCCCGGTGCCCTTGCCGAACACATCACAACCTTTCAAGACATCGCCAACGATTTCGCTGCCCGGGGTCTCCAATGGGCCGACAAGCCCGAAGAGCGCTCGCGCCTGTGGGCGGCGCGCCACAACGCCTACTTCGCGGGTCTGGCGCTGAAACCCGGCCACCGGGCGCTCACCACCGATGTGTGCGTGCCGCTTAGCGCCCTGGCGCCCTGTATTTCACACACCCACCAAATTCTGGCGCAAAGTCCGTTAACGGGCATCGTTCTGGGCCATGTGGGCGACGGCAATTACCACACCATGATTTTGTTCGACCCCGACGAAGCCCTTGAATACGAAGAAGCCGAACGCCTCAACGCGCAGATCGTCGCGCAGGCCTTAAGCATGGACGGCACCTGTACGGGCGAACACGGCATCGGCCTGGGCAAAATGGAATCTTTGCGCCGGGAACTGGGCGAGGAAACCATCGACACCATGCGCGCGCTCAAGACGGCGCTGGACCCCATGAATATCATGAACCCCGGAAAGATTTTTTCTTCCGTCCGACCTTAAGTCGCAATTATATAGATTCCACCATAGGCCTGCCGTCTTGTTACGGAGACCAGTTCTTGGGATCGGCGGCGGTTTGCGTACCACTAAGCATGTCCTTGACCTCGTGGTTCGGCTGCTCGGCGGTGGCGGGAAACCACACATGGGCAATGCCCTTGCGCGATGCGTATTTCATCTGCGCCTTGAGGGATTTTTCCTCGTGATACATCTCGACCTTGAAGCCGCGTTCGCGCAAGGTGCGTGCGGTGGCGACGACGTCGGCGCGCGGCGCACCGGGCAAACACGCCACCATGATCTGGGTCGGACACTTCGCGCCGATCTCGATACGGCCTTCCTTCACCAACTTGGTGAAAATGCGCGAGAAACCGATGGAAATCCCCACGCCGGGCAATTTCTGGCGTGAGTACGAGCCCACCAGATTATCATAACGCCCGCCCGCGCAGATAGTCGGAAAATCGGGATAGTCCACCAGTTTACCTTCGTAGACGGTGCCGGTGTAGTAGTCGAACCCACGCGCGATGGACAAATCCGCCACCACCGTACCGCGGGCTAAATGCGCCAGCTCCGCCATCACGAATTCCAGCTCTTCAAGGCCCTTTTCAAGCATGTCGTTTGCCACGCCGAAGGCACGCACTTGCCCGCCAAAGGATACGTCTTCGGTTTTGATCAGGGCTAAATCCACGCACTTTTGCGCAACCTCGCCGCTCAGGCCCAGTTCGTCCGTCAGCCCTTTCAAAACGCCGTCGGTGCCGATTTTGTCCATCTTGTCGGCAATGCGGATCGCACCGACAATGTCGTCGATTCCCAGACCCTGATAAAAGCCCTGCAGGATTTTGCGATTGTTGACGTGCAGACGCACCGGCCCGATGTCGAGGCGGCTCAGCACATCCAGCGTCATCGCCGGAATTTCGGCATCGAAGTGCAGCGACACCTCGTTCAAGTCCACCACGTCGATGTCGCATTGCAAAAATTCCCGCAGGCGTCCTTCCTGGGGACGTTCGCCTCGCCAGCAGCGCTGCATCTGATAGCGCTTGAAGGGAAACACCAAATCACCGAAGTGCTGGGCCACATAGCGTGCCAAAGGCACGGTCAGATCGTAATGCAGCGCCAGACGGCCGCCGCCGGTCTTGGTGTCGTCTTCACCCGCTTCGGCCGCCAAACGGCGCAGGGCATAAATTTCCTTGTCCGCATCGCCACCCTTGGCGATCAGGGCGTCGATCTCTTCGACCGAGGGCGTCTCGATGGAACAAAAGCCGTAGCTTTCAAACGCGTCACGGATCTGGTCCAGCCAGCGCAGTTCGACCAGACGCACCTCCGGCAGCCATTCCACAAATCCCGAAATGGGGCGCGGTTTGAAAATATCGTCTTTGTGTTTTGCGCTCATACTCAAGTCCGGTCCGTTCAATGGAAAGCGGGCCTATTTGTAGCCTCCCCGGCCCTGTAATCAAGGATTAATGGCGTCTACAGGATTTTGGCCCTATATAGGGCGCATGGATCATGACATGACAAAACCGGCCCCAAAAATCGGCATTATTTCCCTGGGCTGCCCCAAGGCACTGGTGGATTCGGAACGCATTCTCACCAAATTGGGCGCGGAAGGCTACGAGATTTCAGACACCTACGACGATGCGGACGTGGTGCTGGTCAACACCTGCGGCTTTATCGATAGTGCACGTCTGGAATCCCTGGAAGCCATCCGTGAAGCCATGGCGCAAAACGGGCGCGTGATCGTAACGGGGTGTCTGGGACGGGACGAAGGCGCGATCCGCGAAGTGGCGCCCGGCGTTTTGTCCGTCACCGGACCGCACCAATATGAGCAGGTGGTCGAGGCGGTCCACGACGCCCTGCCGCCCGCCCACGACCCCTTTGTCGATCTGGTCGGCCCGGAAGGCCTGAAGCTGACCCCGCGCCATTATTCCTATTTGAAAATTTCCGAGGGCTGCAACCACGCGTGCAAATTCTGTATCATCCCCGACATCCGCGGCCCCCTCACCAGCCGCCCGGTGGGTGAGGTCTTGCGCGAAGCGGAACGTCTGGTTGAGGCGGGCGTGAAAGAGCTTCTGGTCATTTCCCAGGACACCAGCGCCTACGGTCTGGATCTGGATTACGCCGAATCCCCATGGCGCGGACGTCCTGTCAAAACCCGCATGTTCGAACTGGCGGAGGCTCTGGGAGACCTGGGCGCATGGGTGCGCCTGCACTACGTCTATCCCTACCCCCATGTGGACGCGGTGATCGAACTGATGGCCGCAGGCAAAATCCTGCCCTATCTGGACATCCCCTTTCAACACGCCAGCCCCGGCGTATTGAAAGCTATGCGCCGCCCGGCCCATCAGGAAAAAACCCTTGAACGCATTGAAAAATGGCGCAAAATTTGCCCCGAAATCGCCATTCGCTCCACCTTCATCGTCGGTTTTCCGGGCGAGACGGAGCAAGATTTCGAAACCCTGCTCGACTTTCTGGAAGACGCGCAGCTGGATCGCATCGGCTGCTTTCAATATGAAAACGTGCGTGGCGCGCAGGCCAACGCCCTGCCCGATCATGTGAACGAAGAAGACAAGCTGATCCGCTGGGAACGCTTCATGGAGCTGTCTCAGGACATCTCGCAACGCAAGCTATTGGAACGTGTCGGCCAAACGATGGATATCCTCATCGACGAGGTATCCGAAGAAAGCGGCGCGGTGGGGCGCACCTACGCCGACAGCCCGGAAATCGACGGTCACGTCTATCTGGACAATGCCCCCGAGCTAAAGCCCGGCGATCTGGTGAAGGCCGTGATCACGCGTTCGGGCGAATACGATCTGTGGGCCGAGATTGCAGGAGACAAAACCCCATGAGCCTTAAATCCGCTATCGTCCCCGTGACCCCCTTGCAGCAAAACTGCACCTTGTTTTGGTGTAGCGAAACCATGAAAGGCGTGGTCATCGATCCCGGCGGCGATGTGGATCAGATCCAGGACGCGCTTACGCAGGCCGGTGTGAGCGTTGACAAGATTCTCCTCACCCATGGGCATTTCGACCATGTAGGCGGCGCCATGGATTTGGCGGAACGCTTACACGTTCCCATTGTCGGGCCGCACAGGGACGATGAATTTCTTACTACCAAAGTCGTGGCGTCGGGCCAGATGTTCAACATGCCCGGCGGGCGCGACGTGGTGGGCAACGCCTGGCTGCGCGAGGACGACACCATTACGTTTGGCAACGAAACCCTGCGCGTCTTGCACACGCCGGGTCACACGCCGGGACATATCATTTTTTATCACGAAGGCGAAAAACTGGCTCAGGTCGGCGACGTGCTGTTTCAAGGCTCCATCGGGCGCACGGATTTTCCGCGCAGCGATCTGGAAACGCTGATTGCCTCCATCACCACCAAATTATGGCCCCTGGGCAACGACGTGACCTTCATCCCCGGCCATGGGCCGACCTCGACCTTCGGAGCGGAACGCGCGAACAATGCGTTCGTCGGTGACGCAGCGTTAAGTTAGGCCGTCTGTTCGCGTGCCGTGACATCGGGCAGAGCTAGCGACAACGCCCACGCCGCCACGACAAAGGCCGCCGATACGCCCAGACAGGCCACGATCCCGCCCCACTGGTACACCAGCCCCGACAGCAACGTGCCCACCAAACGACCCCACGCATTGGCCATATAGTAAAAGCCCACGTTCAGCGAGACATGTTCGGATTCGGTGTAGGCCAGAACCAGATAGGAATGAACGGCGGAGTTAATGGCGAACACGAACCCGAAGACCGCCAGACCGAAGACGACGACCAAACCCGGTTTGACATCCGCCATCACCGCCGCCGTCATGGCCAGGGTGACCACCGCCAAAATGAGAAGCCAGCGCCTTGACAGGGATGCCGACGGCGCCCCGGCGGAACGCCTCAAGACCTTGGGTGCGGCGGCCTGCACGAAACCATAGGCGATCACCCACGCGGCCATGTACGCGCCCACCAATTCATAGTTCCACCCCAGCGTTGCGGCCAAAAACACCGGCAGGCCGACCACGAACCACACATCGCGAGACCCGAACAGGAAAAACCGTGCGGCGGACAGAACGTTGATTTCCCGGCTTTTCGACAAAATGCTGGTGAATTTGACCTTCGCCCTCGCCTGCCCCATGTTGCCCGGCAACAAGGCGGCGCAAACGACCAGAACCAAAGCCAGCACCCCCGCCATGACGTAGAGTGATCCGGAAAATCCAAAAGCCCCCAGCAGCACACCGCCAAGGAAAAAACCTACGCCCTTCAACGCGTTTTTCGATCCGGTCAGCACGGCCACCCACTTGAACAGCGCGCCGGGATCGCCGTCGGGCGTAAGCAGCTTGACCGCGCTTTTGGAACTCATCTTGGTCAAGTCCTTGGCGATGCCGGAAAGCGCCTGAACCCCCATCACAAAGCTCACGCTCAGCCACGTTCCCCACGCGGGATCGAACAGGCTCAACACCAAAAGCGCCACGACCTGCAACCCCAGCCCGGAAAACAGCGTCACCTTCAACCCCAGCCGCGCCCCGATCCACCCGCCGATCAGGTTGGTGAGCACACCGAAGAATTCATACAAAAGAAACAGCAGCGCAATTTCAAACGGGGTGTAGCCCAGAGTATAAAAGTGCAACAGCACCAGCATCCGCAACGCCCCGTCGCTCAGGGTAAACCCCCAATAGGCGGCGGTCACAACGCCGTAGTTACGAATGTCACTGGTCATGAAAGCCGTCCCGGATATGTCGCCACTTTGCAGGAGATGTAACCGCATCCTATGATGCTTTTATGAAATTGTCCGGGTTGCGGAGGCTACGTCTTAAAATATAGGACGAAAAGCGATCATCGCCTTGACAAGAAGACTTAAAAGACTCCCCTATGGCGCGTATTGCACGTATCGTTATTCCCGGCACACCCTGCCACGTCACGCAACGAGGCAATCGTCACGAACTCGTTTTCTTTGAAGACTACGATTACAGTAAAGTAAACTGTCACCGTAACCCGACTTCGCCAAATCCAAACCGATTGTGGTAATCTTGCCCATTGGACGCTCTCCCTTTACTGAAAAGTTTCGACACTCTCCAGTATGGCTCATTGAGAAGCCGGTGGGGGCGTCCATACCATTACCGTAATGGTCATGTCTGATCTTCCTTTCTTGAAGACCAGAAAACACCAAAATAGTAGCTTACGTCACTGTCCGATTTGCGGGGAGTAGCTCAGTTGGTTCTGCTGAAACATATAAATCGTAATGGTTAAGAATTGTTTCGTCTACACAAACTACCACCAATCATAGGTGGTTTGTCGCTTGATTTTTTGGGTAGTAATGCTAGAAATATCTTGGCTTACAGGCAGATTTGTTATCGCGTATCGCGATATATGAAACGATGTTAGGAAGCCTTGCTTCCCTATGATCCTTAATGCCCATTTATCAACATGATGACTGGCCATGATTACGCATAAGAGTGCCTGTAAGCCATTTTTAAAATTGGGTTTTATGTAAGTGTCCGTATTAAAAAAATTGAAAAAAGCAAAATCATTAGAGGCTTTTGCCACAATGTTAGGCTACAAGACTGATGCCCTTGCCTTTCTTCTTTACAAAATGCCGGCAGATCAAAAATATACAAAATTTGAGATTATCAAAAAAAACGGGGGTATCCGGGACATACATGCACCAGTTGAGCGCATCAAAACATTGCAGCGGCACTTGGCCAATATACTCTATGCCTGCCGGACGGAAATAGAGAGAGAAAACCCACAAAGAAAACCCTTATCCCATGGTTTCCGAAAGTCTCTTTCAATCGTCACGAATGCTCAATGCCACAAAAACCGAAGATATGTTCTAAACTTGGATATTCAAGATTTTTTCCCATCATTTAATTTCGGGCGGGTGCGTGGTTTCTTTATAAAAAACCATGATTTTGCGCTCGAAGAAAAAATAGCGACTATCATCGCGCAAATTGCTTGTCACGAAAATGTTCTTCCACAGGGCAGTCCGTGCTCTCCTGTTATCGCCGACATGCTAGCACACCTATTAGATATACCCCTTGTTCAGCTATCTAAGCGTCATGGGATTACATATTCGAGGTATGCAGATGATCTTACCTTCTCGACCAATAAAAGAGACTTTCCTACCGCTTTGGCTAAACAAGAAAAAGGCGAAGGTCCTAACTGGGTTCTTAGCAGCAAACTTGCTAAGATAATCAACAAATCAGGATTTACAATCAACCCTCGTAAGACTCATATGCAATATAGGACAGGACGCCAACTGGTAACAGGGCTTACGGTCAATAAGAAGGTCAATATACGTTCGAATTACTACCGTCTAGCTCGGGCGATGTGTAATTCACTTTTTCAAACTGGCAGTTATCATCGGCCAACACCAATCATACCAACTGAGGTGAAACTTGGGGCTGTACCTCCCGAAGTTGAGAAGGCCCCCACGCTGGATAAGCTTCATGGTATCCTCAACCACATCCATTATGTAAAGGATCTCGTTGATATTAGAGACTATTCTGACAAGAAGAAAAATGCATTAGAAAAGAAAACTAACCCAACATCATTCAGTAAATTATACAAAAAATTTCTTTTTTATAGAAAATTCATAGTACCCAAACAACCACTCATCATATGTGAAGGAAAGACTGACAACATATATCTAAAATATGCGATTAAATACCTTGATAGATTCCACCCTTTTTTAGGAATTGTATCAAATGGTGTGCTAACACTCAGTGTTTCATTCTTCAATTATTCAAGAAAATCACACCAAATACTTGGGTTAAATGGGGGCACCGGTGATTTAAAATACCTTATCCTAAAATACGGTGAAACGGTTCGAAATTTCAAACATAAGCCACAACCCCATCCCGTAATAATTTTAATTGATAATGATGATGGGGCAAAACAAATATTCAGCGTAATAAAAGATAACTATAATCTTAAAATAAATCTAAATTCTAAAGAAAGTTTCTTTCATATTACAGAAAACCTTTATCTAATTAAGACACCGGGGCGAAAATCTTGTATTGAGAACTTCTTTGATGCATCTGTAACTGGCACAGAATTGCGTGGAATGAAATTTAACCCAGACAAAAAACATGAAGCTAGGGGTGAATACGGAAAGGCAGTGTTTGCCGACCAAGTTGTGCGTGCCAATGCTGCTAAAATTGATTTTATAAAATTCACATCGATCCTTGAGCGCATCAAGGCAGTTATTGATGATTACACTCCAACCGATTAAGATTACGTAAGATTACGGTAATGGTATGGACGCCCCCACCGGCTTCTCAATGAGCCATACTGGAGAGTGTCGAAACTTTTCAGTAAAGGGAGAGCGTCCAATGGGCAAGATTACCACAATCGGTTTGGATTTGGCGAAGTCGGTATTTCAAGTTCACGGTTCTGATTCTGAGGGCCATCCGGTGTTACGCAAGAAGCTACGCCGATCTCAGGTTTTCAGGTTTTTTTCTGATCTTCCCCCTTGCCTTGTGAAATACGGTGACAGTTTACTCAATTAATTACCGTAATTCCCATTATTCACATTTCTATCTCATAGACCTTGTTGCCATCTGAAACGTCCTGGATCATATCGATGCGATTGCCATCCCAATGATAGGTTACGGTGACGGTTTACTCAATTAATTACGGTCATTCCCATTATTCACATTTCTATCTCATAGACCTTATTGTCATCTGAAACGTCCTGGATCATATCGATGCGATTGCCATCCCAATGATAGGTTATATGGCGACCCTGGGTTGGTATTCTCATGACATTGGGACGAAAGGCGGCGAAGCATTCGCCCTCCCTATGACGGACGCTGGGATAAACGATTCCATTGTCGCCTGCATCCCTGATCGTGCGGGCAAAAGCCTGCGATGAAGCGTAGTCGTCTGGGGCCAGCAGGTCGTCAAAGCCGCTTCCTCGAATATCAACCAGGTCAGCGTCAATTTCCCCAACCAGCTCACGCATATCTGCAATCCAACCCGGAACCTCATTGGTGGCGGCACAGAACTGTCCCGTGTGGTGGAGCGTTTCAAACAAAGCCGTTTCATATTGGTTGGCACCGTAGAACGCACCATACGTGCCGTCATGAAAACGACCCGGCTTGTCCAAGCTGGCGTGAACAAAAGGAGCCATGACGTAAGACGCGCCCGCCCCGCTGACCCGATGCTCAGGTGGAACAGCATCCAGGTTCCCAATGGTTTCAGCAATCCTGGGGTTTGTTTTACTCTCAGCGGCTGCAAGCAACGCCCAATCTGCCGGATCGGCAATATCCTCAAATAGATCGATGGGCGGATATGCCGAGTTAATAAGTCGGTGATATTGCCACGTGACCCGTGACGATGGGGGCATCACCAAGCACCGCGCTGTGCATCCAGATAACGGCGCACCCGCATCAAATCGGTCAACTGCCCGCCCAACATGATGTCGAGAGCCGAGCGACCGGCAAAGACATCATTCGGGCGTTTGATCCAGCCGTAACCGCGTGAGGATTCCTTAAACAGCAAACGTAGCGCCTTATGAATTCCCAAAAGATTGGACAATCGGGCAGCCAAATCCGGTCCTGCACGTCCAAGTTTTCCAGTCTTCCAGCGTTGATATGTGCGCGGCGCGATTCCACCAAGCAATATAGCAGCCTCATCGTCACGCACATTCCAGCGCTCGAACAAATTAATGGTTGCTCGCTGCATGGCATGAACCTCCTTTTCAGAGAAGATTTGGCCAGGAGGAGCCGGCGTTCCCTCGACAAGATGAAGTGTCGGCATTTCTTTTTTCCCTAGACATTTGTCCAAGTATATCTAATTTTGCGACAATTATCAATATCGAGAATGCTCCTGTGCAAGGAGCTACGGTGACATATGTCACCGTAATTCCTTACCTACATATACCCGTGACTATTCCGGCACCGCCCATAGATGATGCTACGAATGGTTTTTCATTGCCTTCTCTAAATTCCTGAATTTCTATTACTTGAATCTGGCCTTCAAATTCGGCTAATGCCTTAAATGAGTTTTCTTTTGAGCCATAATTTATTACACGTGTATTCTTTGAAAGGATGGTGGTTAATGTCTGCCCAACAATTTTTCCGGTCTCCCGTGAAACGGAAAACTTATTGCCTTCGAATTGACTTTGGAAACTTGATATTTCGAGCATTCCTGCATCGTTAACGTCATATACCTTCTTAATCACACATTCATATCTAAGCACGCCAGCTTCCGTTATTGAAGCAAAGGAGATCAGGCTTATAAAGAAGACTAAATAGCGGAGTCCGCTGGATATAATTTTTAGAAATTTTTTCATCGTTATTTACCGATTAGCTGGCTATTTTGCTTTCAGAACTTTCATTACAGTGACCATTACAGTGACAGTGACCATTACAGTGACATTACAGTGACAGTTTACTTTATTCTACCGCCCATCCGGCCATAGACTCCCCTATGGCTCGCATCGCACGCATCGTTATTCCCGGCACACCCCACCATATCACGCAACGGGGCAATCGTCGCGAACAGGGCATCAAAGGTCATGAGTCCGGCAACTAACATAATTTACAATTACGTTAGTTAGGCCCTTGCATGTTTCATCCCCGTTCGTTATTTTTATATAAATAACGAAATGTGGAAAAACGTTAGTCATGGGCCCTGGGCAGAAAAAAGAGCGCATCGGACTGTTTGTAGATTGCGCCGTCACACGCGGTGAGCGTTATTCGGCCTATATCCCCAAGAATCTGCCTCCTGTTCCCCCTCTGGAAATGGAGGACCTCTATCCGCTTCTTGATCAGGCAAACACCGCAATCGGTCGTCTGGATGGGATGAGCATGGTTTTGCCCGATCCTTCCGTGTTCATTTACATGTATGTCCGCAAGGAAGCTGTGCTGTCATCGCAAATTGAAGGTACGCAATCCTCACTTTCCGATCTTCTTTTGCTGGAAACGAACGAAGTTCCCGGTGTGCCGATGGATGATGTCACGGAAGTCTCCTGTTATGTGTCAGCCCTAAACTATGGCCTTGAGCGGCTCAAGGAACTTCCATTGTCCTTGCGCCTGATCCGTGAAATTCATGCAAAATTGATGGCCAACACAAGGGGAGGGCACAAGCAACCCGGTGCGTTTCGGACCTCACAAAACTGGATTGGCGGCTCACGTCCCGGCAATGCCCGCTTTGTACCGCCTCCGCCTGAACGGCTTATGGAGTGTCTGGATGCGTTCGAGAAATTCCTCCACAATGAAGACGTCAAATTGCCCATTTTGATCAAGGTGGCATTGG
The DNA here is from genome assembly GCA_964451415.1 of uncultured Magnetovibrio sp. Lineage (GTDB taxonomy): Bacteria > Pseudomonadota > Alphaproteobacteria > Rhodospirillales > Magnetovibrionaceae > CAYVHU01. The sequence goes on along the minus strand of CAYVHU010000019.1, from coordinate 22,253 downwards.
CGCATGTGCAATTCGAGACCATCCATCCCTTTCTTGATGGCAATGGCCGTCTGGGGCGATTGCTCATTACCTTCATTCTCTGCATGGAGGGTGTTTTAAAAGAACCCCTGCTTTATCTAAGCCTCTATTTCAGAGCCAACCGACAGGAATATTATGATCACTTGCAATCTGTCAGGGAAACCGGCGACTGGGAAAGCTGGATTAAATTCTTCCTGAACGGCGTGATTGACACGGCCACACAGGCAACAGACACAGCACAAGAGATCATGGCTTTATTTAAAGCAGATCGCTCCAGCATTGAAAAATCCGGAAAATCGACATCGGCCACCTTGTCGATCCACCGATATTTGCAGCATCACCCCGTCGCCAATACACGTAAAATCAAAGAGGGATGCAACGTTTCCCTGCCAACCGTCTTGCGCTCTCTGGGAACACTTGCAACCTTGGGCATTGTGCGTGAGACAACCGGAAAAGAACGCAACAAAATCTTCGCGTATCAGAAATATCTCGATATTCTGATCAAGGGAACAGAGCCGATCACAGGCTGAGACAACACCAATATCTACGCCCCGACAATTGGGCCGTATTGCAAGGAATTCATATGGACGACGCGCCGCGCAAGACGACCTGGCTGGAGTTGTTTTTCGACCTGATTTTCGTCGTCGCCATCACCAAGACCACCGACGTTCTGGGCGAAGCGCATGGCGGGCATATTGCGGCGATGATGTATTTAAAATTCGTCCTCATCATCGTGCCGGTATGGTGGGCGTGGACCGGATACACCTTGTTCACCAACCGTTTCGAGACCACCGATAGCGTGCAGCGCGTACTCACCTTGATCCAGATGGTGTGCGCCATATCGCTGTCGGTGTTCATCAATCCCGATTTCGATCCCAACTACAAAGGCTTCTTGCTGTCCTATGTCGCGTTTCGCGGTGTTCTGGTCTTGATGTATCTGCGCGCGGCGCACCTGTGTCCGGAAAATCGCGCCGTCAGCCTTTATCTCGGGATCGGATTTGCCATCGGCGTTGCCATCAGCCTGTCGTCGCTTTTGTTCGACAATGATTGGAAATACGTGGTGCTGTACGCGGGCATCGCCTTCGATCTGGCGGTGCCGCTGCTGGGACGCGCGCGGCTGAAAAACATGCCCGTCGAGTCCCACCACCTGCCCGAACGATACGCCCTGTTCGCCATCATCGTGCTAGGGGAATCGGTGGTCAATCTTTCCATGTCCTTGAACGCCGCGAACTGGAACCTCGACCAGCTTCTCGCAGGCGGGGCGGGCTTCGTCATGATTGCCGCCCTGTGGTGGGTGTATTTCGATATCATCGAAGAAATCGTCACAGGGAAAAAACTGGGCGCGGGCCATACCATCATCTACGGCCATTTGTTCGTCTATGCGGGCATGTCGATTTTGGCCAACGTGATCGGCTTCGGCATTCATCCCGAAATCGCTCTCGCCGATCACCGCCTTCTGGCCGCCCTTGCGCTGGCGTGCATTTTGGTTCCGGTGTCGATTTTCCAACATGTTTACGCAGAACAAGAAGAATTGTGGCGCGTTTTTCTGGAAGGCCTCGCCGTCGCGATTGTCGCCGCCGTCGCGCTATTTCTGGCCAACAGCGCGCTTTTGATCGTCGTGGCTATGAGCGGCGCTTTCATTGTCTACGCCGTGCTCGGCGTGATGAGGGTGCGTCGTGCTTGAATTATACGTAGCAATTATCGGCGGCGGTCCGGCCGGGTTGATGGCGGCGCAGGCGCTCTCGGTCCACGGCATCAAAGTGGATGTGTTCGACGCCCAGCCATCGCCGGGCCGCAAGTTCCTGATGGCGGGCAAGGGCGGGCTGAACCTGACCCATGCGGAGCCGTTCAGCGATTTTCTCACCCGTTACGGCCCCGCCACACAAAACCTGAGCCCGATCCTGAGCGCTTTTCCGCCGGACGCCATTCGCACTTGGGCGCGCGATCTGGGCGTGGAGACCTTCACCGGCACATCAAACCGCGTCTTTCCCCAGGATTTCAAGGCCGCGCCCTTGCTGCGCGCGTGGCTCAGACGTCTGCGCGCACACGGCGTCACCATCCATGCCCGCCACCGCTGGACGGGCTGGGACGAAGGCGGAGCGCTCACGTTTTCCACGCCCAAGGGCCCCGTGGTGGTGCGTCCAAAAGCGACCGTTTTGGCGCTGGGCGGAGCAAGCTGGCCAAAGCTCGGTTCCGACGCGGCCTGGGTTCCCATGCTGGAGGCCTCAGGCGTCGCCATAGCGCCCTTGAAGCCCGCAAACTGCGGCTTCGATGTCACATGGAGCGCTCATTTCGCACAGCGCTTCGAGGGCCAGCCCTTAAAGGGCGTCACCTTGCATTTTCAGGGGCACCACGCATCGGGCGACACCACGATCACGCAAACAGGGATCGAGGGCGGGCCGGTTTACACGCTGTCCGCCCCCTTGCGCGAGGCCATCGAAAAGGACGGTGCGGCGACCCTCACCATCGACCTTGCGCCAAATCGCAGCCTTGCGGATTTAACGCAACGTCTTTCCAAACCGCGCGGCAAGAAATCCGTCGCCACGCATCTTAAACGCACGGTGGGCATTTTCGGCCTCAAGGCGGGGCTGTTGCGCGAAGGGGCGGATGCGCAAATCTTCAAGGACCCAGCGCACCTCGCCGCTACGATCAAGGCCGTCCCCCTCGCCTTGATCCGCCCGCGCCCCATTGCGGAGGCCATCAGTTCCGCCGGCGGCGTGCGCTTCGATCAGGTGGACGCGGGCCTGCAACTCAAGGCCCTGTCCAACATGTGGGTAGCGGGGGAAATGCTCGATTGGGAAGCCCCCACCGGCGGCTATCTGCTGAGTGCGTGTCTGGCCAGCGGCAGGTGGGCGGGCGAGGCCGTGGCCCGTTATCTCAGCGCGAACGCTTCGGATTAGACGGTTTTGGTTTCGCGCGACGGCCTTTCCCGGCCTGCTGGGTGAAGAATTTCTGCCCGGCGGGCTTGCGCGTGCCTTCGCCGCTCTGAGACCCCGTCCCCCGGGGCTGCCATGAAGGCACCAGATGCTTTTTGGATGGTCCGATCAGATCGGCACGGCCCATTTTTTTCAGGGCCTCGCGGATCATCGGCCAGTTGTTGGCGTCGTGATAGCGCAAGAACGCCTTGTGCAGGCGGCGCTGGCGCAGCCCCTTGGCGGTGCGCACCACTTCACCGCCGTTTTCAAAGATGGGCTTTAGGGGATTGCGTTCGGAATAATACATGGCCGCCGCCAAAGACATGGGCGAAGGCAGATGCGTCTGCACCTGATCGGCGCGCAGGTTGTTCCGTTTCAGCCACATGGCCAAATTCATCATGTCTTCGTCGGTGGTGCCGGGGTGCGCGGCGATAAAATACGGGATCACATAATATTTCTTGCCCGCACGTTTCGCCGTCTGATCGAACATCTGCTTAAAGCGGTCATAGGTGCCGATGCCGGGCTTCATCATTTTGGACAGCGGTCCCGCTTCGGTGTGTTCCGGAGCGATTTTCAGGTAGCCGCCGACGTGGTGCGTCACCAGTTCCTTGACGTACTTGGGACTTTTCACCGCCAAGTCGTAACGCAAACCGGAGGCGATGGAGATTTTCTTCACCCCTTCAATGCCGCGCGCCTTGCGATAAAGCTGGATCAGGGGTTCGTGGTCGGTATTCAGGTTTTTGCAAATCTCGGGATAAACGCACGACAAGCGGCGACAGACGGCCTGAATTTTGTCGTCCCGACACGCCAAGCGATACATGTTCGCCGTCGGTCCGCCCAGATCCGAGATTTGACCGGTAAAGCCCTTGACCTTGTCACGGATGTCCTCGATTTCGCGCAAAATAGACTCTTCCGATCGATTTTGCACCACGCGGCCTTCGTGTTCGGTGATGGAACAAAAGGTACAGCCGCCGAAACAGCCGCGCATGATGTTGATGGAAAAGCGGATCATCTCCCACGCGGCAATGCGCGCATCGCCGTAATCAGGGTGCGGCGCCCGCGCAAAGGGCAAGGCGTAAACGCCGTCCATTTCCTTCGTGGTGAGCGGCACCGGCGGCAGACCCAGCATCACATCGCGGCCGCCCTGGTCCTGGATCAGACGTCGTGCATTGCTTGCGTTGCTTTCCAGATGCAACACGCGTGAGGCCTGGGCATAAAGATAAGGTTTTGCGCGCACCTCATCATAGCCTGGCAGGCGCAAGATCGTGTGCTCGGCGTCCGCGCCCGGTTTTTCAACCGCGTCCGGATCGCGCATGTCCAGTTCCCGGTAGCCTTCCGGCGCGCCGCCGACCATGAAGGCCGCACCACGCACGTCATGCATGTCTTTGGGAGCCTCCCCCCGGGCGCTGCGGTGCGCGATATCGACGATGGCGCGTTCGGCATTGCCGTACAGCAAAACGTCCGCCTTGCTGTCCACAAGGACCGAGCGGCGCACCTTGTCCGACCAGTAATCATAGTGTGCGATGCGCCGCAGCGAGGCCTCGATCCCGCCGATCACGATGGGCACCTCTTTGTACGCTTCACGACACCGTTGCGCATAAACGATCACGGCGCGATCCGGGCGTTTTCCGCCTTCGTCGTTGGGCGTGTAGCTGTCGTTATGGCGCAACTTGTGATCGGCGGTGTAGCGGTTGACCATGGAATCCATGTTGCCCGCCGTCACGCCCCAAAAAAGGTTCGGCGGGCCAAGCACCTTGAAAGCCTCGGCACTGGACCAGTCGGGCTGGGCGATGATGCCGACACGAAAACCCTGTGCTTCCAAAACACGTCCGACAATGGCCATGCCGAAGCTGGGATGGTCCACGTAGGCGTCGCCGGTGACCAGAATCACGTCGCACGAATCCCACCCCAGCACGTCCATTTCCGCACGGCTCATGGGCAGGAAGGGTGCAACGCCAAAACGGTGCGCCCAAAAAGGACGATAGGAAAAAATATCTTTCGTCCCGGTCATGACAGGGGACACCGTCACCCCCCAGTTCAGCTTCCGATCAACGGCACATCGGCGATGGACGGAAGATCCATTTCCAAGATGGTCATGACCAAGGAATAGGAGACCTCACCCTCGTCTTCGTCGCGGTGCAGGACACCGACAAATTCATCGCCAATATAGACTTCGACCGGCGCACCGGCTTTTACGGGCGGGTTGATCACGACGCGGTTGTTGGATAGGGAAGTACGCAAATATTCCTGAACTCGGGCAATTTCACTGATTTTCATAAATCGTCTCTTTTTGAGTTTTTCAAACACGGTAGGTTTACGGCAATCCGTATCACAGTTCTACAGCGCCAGCCAGATCGGGTCTTGGTTTTTCGCCTAAAGCGGCAGGGAGATATTAACACGCACCCCGCCGCCCGGTGCGTCTTCCAGCAAAACATCACCCCCATGGCCGCGGATGGCGTCGCGCGCAATGGTCATACCCAGCCCGACACCGCCGGTTTTCGGATTGCGTGAACCATCAATGCGAAAAAAAGGCTTGAAGACATCTTCGCGTTTGTCCGCCGCAATGCCCGGCCCATCATCGTCGATGACAATGTCGGCGAACGCGCCGCGCTGCCCGATACGGATGGCAACGTTATCGCCATGGCGCACGGCGTTGTCCACCAGATTGGTGAACGCCCGCTTCAAGGCGTTGGCCTTCACCGTGGCAATGAAATCGCCTTCGGCATGGAGATCGATGGAGCCCCCTTTACGGCGCGCCTGAGCGGCAATTTCACGCAACATAGCGGTCAAACTCATCTCACTGTTTTTTTCCGTTCCCTCCCCGCGGGCAAAAGAGAGATACTCTTCAAGCATGGTTTCCATGTCCGCGATATCGGTTTTCAAGTCGTCCACACCGTCAATATCCGCCATCATTTCCAGTTGCAGCTTCATGCGCGTCAAGGGCGTGCGCAAATCATGCGAAACCCCCGCGAGCATGTCGGTGCGTTGCTGGATATGACGCTTAAGACGGTTGCGCATGGCGATGAAAGCGCCTGCGGCGCGACGTACCTCGGTCGCCCCTTCGGGCTTGAAACCGGGACTGTCGCGCCCGGTGCCGAAATCATTCGCCGCGACCGCCAGACGGCGAATGGGGCGCACCTGATTGCGCATGAAAATCACCGCGACACCGAACAACAGCATCGACGAGCCGGTCATCCACAAGACGAAAACGTACGTGGTGGTGGAAAAAAGCCGTTTGCGCGGCACCGTCACATGCAAGACACCTTGCGCCAACTGCACATCGACGAGGACGTAACGATGGCGGGCGAGCGCATCAATACGATGGGGCCGATGCACCACTTCGTCCATGGCGGCGGAAAGCTGGCCGACGAGAATGTTCTCGCCACGCTTCTTCGTATCGCTAAGCACGCCGCCAGGGGTGAAACTGACATCAAGCTGAAAAGCCGCCCGGGCGCGCTGAAACAACACATCGCGCGTGGCCTCATCGGGAGCATAACGCACGGTGTCGATGAGAAAGGTGATTTCCCCCGCCACCCCCAAGGCCAGTCTTCGCCCCACCTTGCGCCAGTGATTTTCGAAAAAAACCGTGGCGCTGACCACCTGCAACAAAATCAGCGGCGTCACGATGATCATAATCGAACGCCCCAAAAGACTTTTCGGCAGGTACGGCTTCAAGAAGGTGGAAATCGCCATGGCCGCCGCCTTAATCCGGAATCAAGGCGTAACCCTTGCCGCGTACGGTCTGCAAATAGCGCGGCACTTTGGGATCCGCTTCAATCTTTCGGCGCAGGCGCGTCACCTGAACGTCCACGGCGCGACCGCTTCCAAGTGCGTTCACACCGCTTCTTCCCGCCCCCGCACCGGTGCGCTCGATCAATTCTTCACGCGAAAACGTTTCGCCCGGGCGCTCCGCCAGAACCTTCAACAGTTGAACTTCCTGACTCGTCAAGCGCTGGGGTTCGCCATCCACGCTCAACTCGCCACGCGCGACATCGAAATGCGCCCGCCCCAGGGCGATATTGCGGACAACGACATCTTGAACACCGGAACGCGGCGCACGTTTCAAGATCGCATTGACACGCAGCAGCAACTCGCGCGGTTCGAACGGTTTGGTGAGATAGTCGTCTGCCCCATGTTCAAAACCGCGAATGCGATCCTGCGTCTCACCCATGGCTGTGAGCATGAGAATGGGGGTCTCGGACGTAGCGCGAAACCCTTGCGCAAATTCAAGACCGCTTTCGCCGGGCATCATCAGGTCCAGGACAATCAGATCAAACGCCAACAAGGTAAGCTTGGCGCGCGCATCCGCGGCGTGTTGCGCGCTCACCACGATATAGCCGTTTTCGCTCAGATATTTTCTGAGCAATTCGCGCAAACGACCGTCGTCGTCAACCACCAAAATGTGGGGGCGGTCCGCATCCATGTCTGCCGGTCCTCCTCGTTTCGCGCCCAGGACTGTACCACAATATCAAAGCTTGTCCTCAGTGCGTATGGGGACCGCCGCCCGTGAAGCGGCCACGGTCATCTTCGTTGATGATGGCGGCGAGAACGCTTTTGAACCCCTGCACCGCTTGGGCGCCGGCCTGCCGGTAGGCGCGCCGCACAAGCGTCCCCTGACAATTCGTAAGTTGCGCCTCCAGGATTTTCCCCCTGGACGTCAGACGCAAAATGCGTCGCCGCCGGTCCGTGGCGTCCGTTTCGCGTTCGACAAAACCTTCACGCATCAGATGGCGAAGGACCCGCGATAAACTTTGTTTGGTGATTTGCAATATCCCCAGAAGACGGTTCACCGTGATGCCCGGGTTGCGCTTAACAAAATAAATGACCCGGTGGTGGGCACGACCAAAACCGTCTTTGGCCAAAATGGCGTCCGGTTCCGCGGTGAAATCGCGGTAGGCAAAAAACAAAAGCTCCAAGGCCTGACGCACCTCTTCATCGCTGAGATAGGATTCCAGGCTCAAGGGAAGGGAAGACATGTGTCCGGTCCGTTTCGTCAAATTCGCCAAAATACGTCAGTATTATTGACATATATGCACAAGGCTGATAAAGAAAGCAACAACATTCCCAACACCGGCTGCATTGAGTAATTTTATTACGCCAGCATGGCTATTTTGAGTTGAAAGGCAAAGAACATGACGGGACCCGCTTACGACGATCGCGATGGCCACATCTGGTATAATGGCGAAATGGTGCCGTGGCGCGACGCCAAGGTTCATCTTCTGAGCCACGCCCTGCACTACGGCTCCGCCGTGTTCGAGGGCATCCGCATGTATGGCGGTGAAATTTTCAAGTTGCGCGAACACAATGAACGCCTGTTGCGTTCCGCCGAGATTCTCGGCTACACCGTGCCGTTCACATTGGACGAACTGGACGAAGCCTGCCTTCAGGCGTGCCGCATCAATGGTGTCACGGATGGCTATATCCGTCCTATCGCCTGGCGCGGCAGTGAAATGATGGGCGTGGCCGCACAGCATAACACCATCCATCTGGCGGTTGCGGCGTGGGAATGGCCCAGCTACTTTTCACCCGCGGCGCGCGACAAGGGGATCAGCCTGATGACGGCGAAGTGGCGTCGTCCGGCCCCGGACACCGCACCGGTCCACGCCAAGGCCGCTGGATTGTATATGATTGCCACCATGTCCAAGCACGACGCCGAAGCACAGGGCTTTTCCGACGCCTTGATGCTGGATTACCGTGGACATGTCGCCGAAGCCACCGGCGCCAACATCTTTTTCGAGATGGGCGATGGCAAACTGCACACCCCAACGCCGGATTGTTTTTTGGACGGCATCACGCGACGCACGGTCATAGAACTGGCCGGCAAACGCGGTATCGAGGTCGTAGAACGCACCATCATGCCCGATGAACTAGCCGCCGCCACCCAGGTTTTTCTCACCGGCACGGCGGCGGAAGTGACCCCCGTGGGGCGCATCGACGATCACACGTTCGCCGTCGGCGAGATCACCCGCACCTTGAGCGACGATTACGAAAGGCTCATCGGCAAGGCTCAGGCGGTGGCAGCGGCGCAGTAACGTTCACATCGTCGTAACGTTCACATCGTCCCGCCGGGGGTGCTGAGGTGATATTCGCTAAGCTTCTCGGTGAGATGCGTAAAGGCATCGTCGACGGTGTCGCAGCGATAAAACATCTCCAGATCGCTCGGCGAAATGGTGCCGTATTTAACCATCGCGTCCAGGTTCAATATCTCATCCCAGTATTGGGTGCCATACAACAACACCGGCATGGGCTTGGTCATCTTCTGCGTTGAAATCAAGGTCAACAACTCGAAAAATTCATCCAAGGTGCCGTAGCCGCCAGGAAAAATCACCACCGCTTTCGCCAGATAGGCGAACCAGAATTTGCGCATAAAGAAATAATGGAACTCAAATGCCAATTCGCGCGTGAGATAGGGATTTTCGTGCTGTTCGAAGGGCAGTGAAATGTTCAAGCCGATGTTGTCGGCCTTGGCATCTGACGCACCGCGGTTGGCGGCCTCCATAATTCCCGGCCCGCCGCCGGTGCACACCACGAAACGCTTGGCGCGGCCCTTCAAGCCCTTGGACCATTCACTCATGCGCCGAGAAAGTTCACGGGCTTCTTCGTAATAGCGCGACATGTTCAGGGTCTGTTCGGCACGTGCGATATCGCCGCCGTGCTTACGCGCCGAATCCAGAGCCTGAAGGGCTGTTTCGCGTGAACGGATGCGTGCGGAGCCGAAAAAAACGATGGTGTCGGAAATATTGTGCCGCGCAAAACGGTCTTCCGGCTCGATGAATTCCGAGAGGATGCGCAAGGGGCGCCCACTGTGTGTGGTTAGAAATTCCAGGTTTTTGTAGGCCTTGACCGGCCTGTGCGGATCCCTTCGGTTTTCATGTTTTCGCACCATGTTTTTTTTCCCTTTCTCAGCCTTGTGCTTAAACACCGGCGCGTCTTTGACGTGCGGCGTCCTTGGCATGCGGGCTCACCCATTTATCCCCCGCCACGCCGATCTCTTTTTTCCAAAAAGGCGCCCGGGTTTTCAGCCAATCAATCAAAAAGCGACACGCTTCGAATGCGGCCTCGCGGTGCGCCGAAGCGGCGGCAACGAGAACAATGCGTTCGCCCGGTTCCAGGCATCCAAAACGATGAACGATCAACGTCGCATCCAAGGGCCAGCGCTCGTGCGCTTCGCGCTCGATGGCCGCCAGTTCCTTTTGCGTCATGGCGGGATAATGCTCCAGCACCATGGCTTGTGCACCCGTGAAGTCGCGCACCAGCCCGATAAAACTGCACACCCCGCCAATGGCGGTATTGCCCGCACTCAGGTTTGCGAGTTCCTCACCGGGGTCGAAATCGTGTTGCTGAACGCGGATCACGTCCTCAACCGCCCGTAACCGGCGGGAAGAATGCCACTTCATCGTTCTCGGCAAGGGGGTGAGCGGCGTCAACATGTTCCTGGTTCACCGCGACGCGCACGAGGCCTTCGTCGGCGAAGGCCTCGCCATATCCCGGAGCGCGCGCCTTCAGCCAGTCGATCAACGCCGCAACGGTTTCGACACCGTCCGGCAGATTCAGAGTTTCTTCGCCGATTCCCGTTTTTTCCTTGACCCACGCGAAGTACAAAATCTTCAATTCGTCATCTCCACAAACGGCAGAAAATCGACAAGCTCGCCGGCGCGTACATGTTCCACATCCTCCGCCAGTTCCACCAGACCATCGCAAGCCACCATGGAAGTCAAGACGCCGGAGCCTTGATGCGGATATTTTTCGGCGTGCAAAACACCCTTTTCATCCACAATCAATTTACAGCGCAGCCATTCCCGCCGCCCCGTTTTCTTGTCCATATCGAACGCCGCCGGAACCTTGAAGGCCCGCACAGTCCCATCTGTTCGCCCCGCTAAAGCCAGGATCAACGGTCTCACGATACGCATGAACGACACCATGGCGGCGACCGGGTTGCCGGGTAGACCGACAAAGGCCGTGCCGGATATGGAGCCCAGCGCCAGCGGCCGTCCCGGTTTGATGGCGAGACGCCAGAAATCGAGCGAACCCAGACTTTTGACCACATGGGCGATGTGATCTTCCTCGCCAAGGCTGACGCCGCCGGACGTGATGATCACGTCATGGCCCGGCGCCGCGTCGTGCAGGGCGGAACGAATTTCCGCCACACCGTCCGACAGTATCCCCAAATCCGTGACTTCACACCCCAAACCGCGCAACAAGGCGGCGACGCTATAGCGATTGGCGTCGTAAATCGCGCCTTCCCCGGCTTCGTCCATGACGGGGTCGGCGATCTCGTCACCGGTGGAAAACACTGCCGCGCGCAAACGTTTGCAAACCCACAGTTCCCCCACGCCCACGGACGCCGCCAGAGCGATTTCCTGCGCACGCAAAATCCGGCCTGTATGCAGGATGATATCGCCCGTCGTGACGTCTTCGCCACGCCGACGCCGGTTGGCGCCCACCTTTACGTTCGCTGCGACATGCGCAGGAATGACGACATCCGAACCATCGGTGTGCACGTCTTCTTGCATGAGCACCGTGTCCAGACCCTCAGGCATCGGCGCGCCGGTAAAAATGCGCATCGCTTCGCCCGCTTTCGCCGGACGATCCACGGGATGTCCCGCGGCGATGCGCGCGTTTATGGGCAGATGAGTATCTTCTTCTGCGCGCAAATCGCAATGGCGCACGCCATAGCCGTCCACCGCGGCGTTGTCATAAGGCGGCACGTCGCGCGGTGCGGTAATGTTTTCGGCCAAAATGCGCCCTAAGGCCAGCGAAAGCCCGACGCGTTCACGACCCACCACCGTCTGCGTGCGCACCTTCAATATGCGTAGCGCCTCGCCAAAGGAGAGGAGATTTTCATCGCGTGTGCAGCAGGTTTCTTCGACATCCGTCATCGTGCTTATTCCTTTGGCGGCGCGCCTTCTTGCGTTTGTACGATATGACGCAATCCTGCGCGCAGATAATCATAGCCGGTAATGATGGTGATCAACGCCGCCGCCCACAACCCGTATATCCCGATCTGCCAGGTGCTGGCGAAAGCGAAATCCGGTCCCTGCGCACCCACAATCAAAAAGCCCAACGCCACCATCTGCACCGCCGTCTTCCATTTTGCAAGCAAACTGACCGGCATACCAACCCGCGCTTCGGCGAGGAATTCCCGCAATCCCGAAACGAGAATTTCCCGGCATAAAATCACTGCCGCCGGAAAAATGTTCAGGGAAGAGATGCTCCCCACCCCCACCAGCATGAACAACACGCCCGCCACCAGAAGTTTGTCCGCAATCGGGTCCAAGAAACGCCCGAAGGCGGATTGCTGATGCCAGGCACGCGCCAGATAGCCGTCGAAGAAATCCGTCACACCGGCAAAGGCATACGCCGCGAACGCCAGCCAGTTGCCGATCGGGCCGCCAATATAAATGAAGATCAGCACCACAGGAATCATTGCGATGCGCGAAACGGTCAGGATATTGGGGATGTTGAACGGCATGAGCTCATTGTAGAAAGTTTTGCAAAGCGATACTACGCCGCTTTTGTACGCTTTTATGCACCGGGATGGAACCAGTCATAAATACGCCGGGCGATGGCTTTGGAAATGCCGTCAACAGCTTCCATATCAACCAGGCCGGCTTCTTCCACCGCCTTGGCCGAGCCGAAATGATACAGCAACGCTTTTTTACGCTTGGCCCCCACCGATGGAATGTCATCCAATCTTGAGTGCGTTTGCGCCTTGGCGCGCCGCGCACGGTGCGTGCCGATGGCAAAGCGGTGCGCTTCGTCACGCAGGCGCTGAATGAAATAGAGGACGGGGTCCCCGTCGTCTAAGGCCTTCGCGGGTTGGTCGGGCAAAAAAATGCGTTCGCGCCCGGCATTGCGTTCCGGCCCCTTGGCCACGCCCGCCACCGTTATGCCTTCGACACCGCATTCTTCCACAACCGACAAGACAATGCCCAACTGGCCGCGTCCGCCGTCGATCAACAGCAAATCAGGCTTTGGTCCGTCCCCAATCTGCTGAAAACGCCGCGTAAGAACTTCATGCATCATGGCGTAGTCATCACCGGGCTGAAAGCCCTCTGCTGCCGGTGAAACGTTGCGCGCACCGCGTATATTGAACTTACGATAGGCGCTTTTTTCAAAACCGTCCGGCCCCGCGACGATCATCGCCCCCACCGCATGGGCACCGGAAATATGAGAGTTGTCATAGACTTCGATACGCTGCGGCGGAGCTTCCATGGCGCACACATCCGCCAGCCCCGCCAGCATCTTTTCCTGAGTTGCGCGCTCGGCGATGCGTCTGGCAAGCGCATCGCGGGCATTATGCAAAGCGTGCTTGACCAAATTGAAGCGTTCACCACGCACCGGACGGATCAGTTTGACCTTGCGCCCGGCGCGTACACCGAGGGCCTCCGCCATCAAGTCCGCATTCTTTACATCATGGCTGATGAGAATTTTTCCCGGAGGGTCATGTTTGGCGTAAAACTGGCCGAGAAACGCTTCCAAAACGTCCCCTGTCACCTCACCCCCGGCCTGAGTGGGAAAAAAAACGCGGCTTCCGTAATTTCGCCCCCCCCGGTAAAAAAACACCTGCACGGCGGGCTGGGCATCCCTTTGATAAAGCGCCACCACGTCGGCATCCTTGAGCGTGCCGAGATTGATGTCTTGATGGTGCTGGACCTGCGTCAGGGCACGGATGCGATCGCGTAATCGTGCCGCAAGCTCAAAGGCCTGCTCATCACTGGCCTTCTGCATTTGCACGGCAAGGCGTTTTTGGATGGCCTGACTTTTTCCGGCCAGAAACGACCGCGCCTCGTCGACCAAACTTCCATAGTCCTGCCGTGAGATCAGGCCCTCGGCACACGGCGCGCTACAGCGCTTGATTTGATATAAAAGGCAAGGCCGCGTGCGATTGGCGAACACGCTGTCTGTGCACGTTCTGAGCAAAAACGCCCGTTGCAGCGCCGCCAACGTCTCGTTCACCGCCGAAGCGCTGGCAAAGGGACCAAAATACTCCTCTCCCGGCTTGTGCGCACCGCGATGTTTCACCACACGCGGATAAACGTGGCTCGCACTCAACAAAATTTCCGGGAAATTTTTATCGTCGCGCAACAAGATATTGTAGCGCGGGGCCAGCTGCTTGATGAGATTGGCCTCCAACAGCAAAGCTTCCGCCTCGGTGTGGGTGGTGACGAATTCCATCGCCGCCGTCAACGCCACCATACGCCGAATGCGCACCGTCAGGCGTTCCGGGTGGGTGTAATTGGCGACACGCTTTTTCAGGTCCTTGGCCTTGCCGACGTAAAGGACACCTCCGTGAGCGGCGATCATACGGTACACGCCCGCCTTGGCTGGCAGCGTTCTCAAGTAACTCTCAATCACCGAAACACCCGTAACAAGCCCGCCTTTCGACGATTCATCGGAAGTGTTTTTCGTCTCGACCATGGAAATCACATCGCTCCAACACGTATCGTGAAAGTTGCGTTGTACGTGCGTAGCACAACACCTTCAACTATCCACCGAAGCTGTGGATAAGGTTGGGGACAATCCGCGCACACATGACCGGGTCCCTTGAAGACCTAGAATTCCTCCGCTTTGCTCAAGAATTAAGCAAAAACATAATGCGTTGAATTTTATAGATTTTTTATTCATTGCAAAAGTTTGTTTCGGGGCAGACCCGCAACCGGCATGGCCAAACCAGAATCAACAAGAACGTGCAAGGGTGTTGAAAACTGTCGCTCCGAGGAGACTTCATATGCTCTTTATTTGCGACTAATACTACCAAATAAAACCCCAACCTATACTTCAGGATTGAAGCGTTCAATTTCAACACCGGCACTGAAGGCATCTTCAAACACGTCCAGCTTCTCCACGCGCACCCGCACCGAACGCACCTGGGGACTCACGAGACACACCCGCGCCACATCTTCCGCCAGGGTTTCCACCAAATTGATGTGGTCACGTGCGCACACTGCGCGCGTGGCATTGGCAATGTCTTCGTAGCACACGACGTTTTCGAGGCGATCGCCGATATGCGAGACATCCCCTTCGAAAACCGCAAGATCAAGATTGAAACGAACGCGCTGTTTCCCGGTGCGCTCATGGGCATGCACGCCGATGGAACACAAGAGCGTCAAATCGCGCACAAACACATGGCGAATGGCGTTGCGCGCATCGGCAATGCGCGGGGCGGAAACAAGTCGGACGTTGGGGTTGTCCATAAGCGATCCTTATACCAAAGTGCGCAGTGACGCATCATTCTTTCGGCAAAGTCAAGTTCGAGCCCTGCGCCCAGCCCATATGCTGTCCAGAATCCAGGGCGATCATTTGCCCCGTCATGGAAGGGGCGTGAAGGATAAAACGCACGGCGGCGGCAATTTCCTCGGGCATGACGCGCCGTTGCAAAGGCGTTTCCGACCACTGACGGCGGAAATCGTCCTCCGTTTGGCGCACATTGCACACGGTCGGCCCCGGGCCGATGCCGTTCACCCGCACCTCGGGGGCCAATGCCATGGCCAAAGTCCGGGTCTGGGTCCACAAAGCCGCCTTGGACACCGTGTAGGACATGAAAAACGGTGTCAGATTCCAGACCCTCTGGTCCAACATATTGATGATATTGCCGCAACACCCCTCGGCGCGCTGCGCGGCGAATATCTGCGACAACACGAACGGGGCACGCAGGTTCACGTTCATGTGCGCATTCCAGCTTTCGCGCGTCGTACTCTCAACGGTATCGTTTTCAAACACCGAAGCGTTGTTCACCAGAACGCTCAAAGGCCCCAGCGCTTCACGGGCCTGAGTGACGATGCTCTTGAGCGCATCCTCGTCGTTCAAATCTGCGCGCACCGCCACCGCGCGCCCGCCTTGATCCGCAATCGCGGCCACAAGTTCCTCGGCTTGGACGCGCGAATTCAGGTAATGCAAGGCGACGCCATAGCCGTGCCCGGCCAAATCGAGGGCGATGGCGCGGCCAATGCGATGCGCGGCCCCGGTAATCAAAACATTTCTATGGGTATCATGCGTCATTGTTGGAAAATGGGCAAAAGCCCCCTTCGATGCAACCCCACACGCCCCATTATCCCAACCCCGCCAGGATCCAGTCCACGCCCTGAATCTGCACAACGATATAAGCGATATACAACCCTAGAAAGACCCCCCCCACACGCCGCCCCAGGCGCACACCCAGAACGAGCAACGCCAGCAGCATCACCGTCGCCGCAAGCATCACCCACATGTCAAAATCGCGAATCTGCTGCGCCACAGGCAGGGTCGTAATGGCCGCAACGCCCCCCGCGACGCCCAGAATGTTGAACAGGTTAGAACCGATCACATTGCCGATGGCCACGTCCGTATGGCCGCGCCACGCCGCCACGACGGAGGTGGCGAGTTCCGGCAAAGACGTGCCGAACGCGATCACCGTCAGGCCGATGACCTCTTCGGGCACGCCCGCCGAACGCGCGATCGACACGCCCCCCGTAACCAACAATTCCGCACCGTAAGACAAGGCGACAAGACCACCCAGAAGGGCTCCCCACGCCAGCCAGATGTTCATTTCGGTGTCTTGAAATTCCTCGGTTTCACGTTCGTGCAGATGTGTGCTGGCGCTGGCCACACCACGCTCACTCACATAAGCGTAGGTAAAATAAGCCAGCAATATCAACACCAAAACCAAACCAGAGACGCTCTGAATGTTTCCCGACAGGCTTACCCAGACAAAAAGAAGGGAACTGCTCAGCAACATCATGGCATCACGGATCACCGCGCGGACGTCCACGACAACCGGTGCCACAAGCGCGGTGGTTCCCAAAATCAACCAGATATTGGCAATGTTCGAGCCGACCACATTGCCCACCGCCATCCCCGGCGCACCATCCAGCGCGGCGTTGAGGCTGACGACAAATTCCGGCGCCGACGTGCCGAACGCCACCACCGTCATGCCGATCAGCATGGGCGACAGGCCCGCTTTGGCGGCCACGCGCACCGCACCACGCACGAGAAATTCCGCACCGCCCAACAACAAGACAAAACCCATGAGAATTTGCACATAGCTCATGGGGCTAATCCTCGTGCACCGACGGTTTCGCAAGAGGGCGAAAAGCCGCCACGATTTCAAGGTACATTGCGCGTTTGAACGGCACGATCAAATCGGTAACGGATTCCAGAGGCGCCCACTTCCAGACAGAAAATTCCGGGTGTTTATGCGTTGAAAGATCGATATCCGCATCATGTCCCAAAAAGCGCAACGCATACCATTTCTGTTTTTGCCCCCGGTAACGTCCCTTCCACAGGGTCTTACGCAGCGCCTTGGGCAAGTCGTAGCTCAGCCAACCGGGAACCTCACCGATAATTTCGACCTTGTCGGTGCCGATTTCTTCTTTCAATTCGCGAAACACCGCTTCGCGTGGGTCTTCCCCCCCATCAATGCCGCCCTGGGGCATCTGCCAGGCTTCGCCGGGAGTGTCGATGCGCTGGGCGATCAAGACCCGGCCCTCGGCATTCAACAGCATCGCGCCCACGCCAAGTCGAAAAGGAAGATCGTGTTTTTTACTCATAAGCGTTGTTTTATCTGATGGATTGTGTGTTGGCCAGTGCGGATACGGGGACCAGCACCAGGCCCTTTTGCGCCAGCGTGCGCAACCACACGCTAAGGCGTTGCAAACGCAACGGCGTCGCGGAGGTTCGCAAAAGGACGGCCTTACGGTTTTTAGCCAAAGTTTCGAACGCCGCCAGCGCCCGATCGACATCCTGCGCGTCCTTGGCCGCATCCAGGTTCATGTCCACCGCCGCCCACGGAACCTTCTGTTTGCGCGCCTCGCGCGGGCCGAGCGACCCCTTCGCCCCCCCATCGACATACATCAAACCACGAGCCTTCACTTCTTTCATCATCACCCGAAGCTGTTCCTCGTTCTTGAGAAACCGGGAACCAAAGTCCGCGAGAACCGCAAAATAGCCGGTGGTGCGGCTGAGAACATAATCGAGCTTCTGAAGGTTGTCCGCCGGCGCATTCAAAGTCTTGAGCATGTCCGGTCCCGGATCCACCAGGGGAAAATCTTCGGCCTCCAAAGGCACGCTCAACAGCACCTCATGGCCGTCCTTGCGCGCCTGCGCAACCCAGAAGTCCAAACCGCCGGCATAAACATCCAAGGCCAGCGAAACGTTCTGCGGCATGGCGTTCAAAGCCGCCTCCGTCGCGGCGCGCGACAACCCCACGCCGGTGACGACGACGGCGACCCGAGGCTTCTTGCCAAGCGCCGCCGGAGGCCGCGCGTAGGCACGATAAGGCATCTGTCCATCTTCGGCGATACGTGGCAAGGGGCCGACGGCAGCCTGCTCCACCAAAATGTCTATGGGCGCACGCCCCAATGCCTGCCCCTTGGGTGCGGCACGAAGATTTGCAAACGATGCCGAGGTCATCGCCGGGACGACCAAACCTTCGCCGGGTTTCTGCTGCGCCGCAAGACCCAGTTGCGCCAAGGTCTTCTCGCGTGACGTAGCGGGTCTCTCGAGGGACGTGCTCGGCGTGTTTTTATCCGCAACGCGGCTTTTATCCACGACCGGTTTCTTCGCACCGTCTGAGCTCTGCGCATAGGGGACGTTGTCGAGATCGAGCACCACGGTGCCCGGTGGCATCTTTTGCACCTGCGACGGCACGCTTTGATCGCCACCGCCCAAGACCATCCAGACGCCGGCACCGAGAAGCAGCGCCACCACCACGGCGAGGGCGCCGAACAGCAAAAGCTTCTTCGTTTTCGCAACGATTTCGGCATGCTCTTCGCCGTCGTCTTCATCCACATCATCGGAATCGGGCGCTTCTTGGCGTGTTTCATCGGAGGTATGCGGATCGCCTGGCGCGTCTTCATCTTCCGCCGGGGGCGCATCCGCGGCGTTGGCAGCCGCGTCTAAAACATCCAGATCGCCCAGGCCTTCGAAGATATTGCTTTCCGGATCGTCCTCGTCACGCGAGGTTGCGGAAACCTTTTTCCCCCTTTTGAGGCGCGCCATCAAGGCACCGGGATTCAAACGCGCCAAAACGCCCTTGACGAGCATAAATTTTCCGCTGAATGGGAGCTTCACCTAACTCGCCTCCCCATCGCCAAGTCCCGTCTATCCCTGCTATCTCTGCGCTTGCCGATCCGTGCGCATATAAAGCGTAATCCCCTTGATAAGATCCAGGGCCCGGGTCAACTGGTAATCCTGTTTGGTGGGTTTCTTCTTATCCTTGTGCACCTCGGCGGCGGCACTGTCGTTTTTCAAGGCTCCGGGCAGGTCGCGTTCGCGGCGCTGGCCTTTGGGCTCCAAAGTTTCCAGCTTGGACTGGGGAACAATGACATCGGGCGTAATGCCGACCGCCTGAATGGAACGGCCCGACGGTGTGTAATAGCGCGAGGTGGTCAGGCGCATGGCGCCGTCACGTCCCCCGTTCAACGGCGTGATGGTCTGCACGGAACCCTTACCGAAGGATTGCGTGCCCATGATGATGGCGCGGCCTTGATCTTGTAATGCCCCGGAAACGATTTCCGAAGCCGAGGCCGACCCGCCGTTGACCAGAACGACGATCGGCAGCCCCTTGATCAGATCGCCCGGGCGCGCATTGAAGCGCTGCGCCTCGCTGGGATGTTGTTCGGAGCGGATCGAAACGACTTCACCGTGTTGCAAAAAAGCATCCGACACCTGGATGGCCTGCCCCAGAAGCCCGCCGGGATTGTTGCGCAGATCCAACACGAGGCCGCGCATGGACTTGTGTTCTTTTTTCAAGGTCTTGCGAAAATCGCCCAGGGCATTTTTCAGCCCCGAAAAGGCCTGTTCGTTGAAAGAGGTAATACGCACATAGCCGATATCGCCTTCCAGGTGCGCGCGTACGGAACGGATTTTGACCACGGCCCGTTTGAGGGTGACGTCAAAGGGTTTGCGCCCTTTGCGAAGAATCGTGATCTTGATCGTAGAGCCCACCGGGCCGCGCATCTTGTCAACGGCCTGCGACAAGGTCATGCCCATGATGGGTTTCCCATTGATATGCGTGATCAGGTCGCCCGGCTCGATCCCCGCCCGCGCCGCCGGCGTGTCGTCGATGGGTGACACCACCTTGACCACGCCGTTGCCCATGGTGACCTCGATACCCAGACCACCGAATTCCCCTTTGGTCTGAACCTGCATTTCCTTGTAGGCCTCAGCGTTCATATAGCTGGAATGGGGGTCCAGGGAACTCAACATGCCGCTGATGGCGGCTTCGATGAGCGCTTTGTCCGAACGACGCTCGACATAGTCGCTGCGCACCCGCTCAAACACATTGCCGAACAACTGCATCAAACGGTACGTATCTTCCGGTTTCTGGCTCGCACTCGGCGCCGGTGCGGCAAAAGCCGGTGCCGCAGGAAGCGAAAACAAAAGAAAAGCCGCCAACACGGCGGAGGCTACGGTGCGAATGATCATCCCTTGGGTGTTCCTTTTCGTGATGCAAGCCAGGGCAGAGGATTGATGGGGCGGTTGTTGCGACGAAACTCAACGTACAGTATGGAACGCTTGGCGTCATGGCCTTCTCCCGCCGACGCCCCAGGCAGGACCCCGCCGCCGGATCCACGCCCTGTTCCCATAACGGCGACCGGCTCACCGGCCAAAACAACCTGACCCATGACCACGTCAATGCGTCCCAGGCCAGCGAGAAGGCTATGATATCCCTCGCCATGATCGATGATCAACAGTTGACCATAACCTCGAAAGGGGCCTGAAAACACGACTTTTCCATCAAAAGGGGCAACAACCTGTGCATTCGCCAGGGTTTCGATAGACAAACCTTTGCGCGTGGTCTTGCCATCCAGCGGTTGGCCGTAAAGCCCCACCAAACGTCCCGCCACCGGAAACGGCAAACGCCCGCGCGCCTTGACGATCGAACCTATTTTCCCCAAGACACCGACTTCGCGGGCGCTCGGCGATGTGGACGCTCGCCTTCCAGGACGGATGTAAAGGATGGAACGCGCCTGGCTTCGGGCACGTTTCCGGGCAGCCGCTTCAGCCTTTTTTCGCGCCTGCTCCAGACGCGAGACCAAATCACGCAAACTTTTGGCTTTGCGCGCCAGACGGCTCACACGGGTTCTGGCGGCGCGGCTTTTCGAGATCGCCTCGGCGCGCAGAGCCGCTTTTTTCTTGCGAATCCTTTCAATGCCCGCTTCCTCGGTACGTAGCCGTTCGACCGCGCCGCGCAGATCGAAACGGCGTTTTTCCACTTGTGCGCGTGTCTGGGAAAGATTCTTCAGTTCCGTTTTCAAAACATCCGCGCGCCTTTCAATCGCCGGAACAGCGGCGCGCAACAAAATGGCGGTGCGCACCATGTCTTGTGGCGGAACGGGTTGCACGAGCAGGGCCTCGGGGGGAAAGCGCGCGATGCGCGAAAGGGCCATCATCACACCGGAAAACTGCTGCCTGCGGACGCCAAGTTTGCGCACCTTGCTTTCCACTTCGCGTTCCAGGTGGGTCAACTCACTTTCCAGCACCGCCACCTGCGATTCTTGATCCTGAACGCGCCGCGCGGCGAGAACCGACTTCAACGTGACGGCGTTCAATTGCGCCTTCAACTTTTCAGCCCGGGCCTTTTGCCGGACGCTTTCCTGGTTCTGGGATTCGATTTTGCGCTCCACATTGCGGAGCTTCTGATTTGCACTCACGGGATTTCGCGCCGGATTTCGCGCCGGATTTCGCGCTGGATTTTGCGCCCATGCGGGCACGCCATACAAAACTGCCAGAAGCGCCAGGGCCCAACAGAACCACTTCGTCCTATTCGCCCGCGCCATGAGACCCACCAGGACCTTCCCCGATCAGCGTATGCCCCTTCATGTCGGCGGGAACCTGCAAGCCCAACAATTGTAAAATCGTCGGAGCCAGATCGGCCAGCGCCCCGTCATGCACCCCATGCGCCCCATGCGCCCCATGCGCCCACAGCGGCGCATTCACCATCACCAGCGGCACCGGAAACAAGGTATGGGCGGTGTGGGGCTGGGTGCCGTCGAGCATCTTTTCGCAATTGCCGTGATCCGCCGTAATCAGCAAAACGCCGTGCGCCGCCGTTACGGCGGCTTCGAGGCGACCCAGGGCGGTGTCCACGGCCTCGACCGCCTTGATGGCGGCGCTCATCACCCCGGTGTGGCCGACCATGTCGCCATTGGCGTAGTTCACGACGACAAAATCGTAAACGCCGCTTTCGATCGCGGCGACCAGCTTGTCGGTCAATTCCGGTGCGGACATTTCCGGTTTCAAGTCGTATGTAGCGACATCGGGCGACTTCACCAAGATGCGGTCTTCGCCGGGAAACGGCTTTTCGCGACCACCGTTGAAAAAGAAGGTGACGTGGGC
>CAYVHU010000018.1:0-47889 GCA_964451415.1 uncultured Magnetovibrio sp. | reverse complement strand
AATTCCACGCCGAAGCGCAATCCGCCACGACGCTTCATGCCGCCGTGGGTCTGCATGGTGAGGTTGCGCGCTTCCAACGCACCATCGTAATAGCGCTTTAGATCCTGACGTGCGATGAGGCTCGCCGACAAAATTCCCGACGCAAAACTGTAAGTCTGAACCGGTGTGCGTTGCCCCATGTTCAGCGCCTCGCTTCGATCAAGGTGAAGTCTTCAAAACCAACAGTGGTCTGCTGTTGGCTGTCGATGAGGCGGGCATGACGCAATTCCACCTCGGCAAGCGAAAGCAATTCCATGGTGCGCGAATTGCTTTGGGTCAACGGCGCACAAAATTCCGCTGCCAAACGAATCACCAGCACGGCATCGAAAAACGGCGGGATCGCCAAGCCCTCAACGGGCCGGAAGATATATGTCAAGACCGCTGGTGCGGCGTTGGTGTGAATACATTTTTCACGAATCCGGTATTGCGCACCGCGACCCACATTTTTCGCTCCCCCTAAGGAAATGGCGCGCAGAAAATCGTCGGGCAATTGATAGGCGTAGGCAAAATCAGCCACCGGACCCACCGCCAGTCGGGGCAATTTCGTCTGCGCGGTGGCAAACGACCACGGGTAAAGAGACAGCAGAGCATCGCGCACGTACGCATACGCTCCCGCCGCGATCTCCGCTTCCGTGGTGCCATCGGAAAAGCTTTGAATGGGTTCCATTCCCAGCTTCAACAACGCTTTCGAGCAAGCTTGAATTTCAGATAACGCCATGACAATCAGCCCCCCGCACCCTTGAGAAGCGCCCTTGCCGCAGCAACATCCTTGCGCGCCTGTTCCTTGCGCGCCTGCTCCCTTAAAGATCGGTCGGTCTTTGCGGCAAAGGCGTTGCAGGCTTCCAGCGGGGCCTGCGGGGCCTGCGGGGCCTGCGAGGCCTGCGAGGCCTGCGGGGCCTGCGGGGCTTTCTTACGTGACTTGATCATGTTCGTTCTCCTGTTGCGTATTCGGTGGGGCCGTGACGATTTCACGGCCCCGGTCCCTTCCCCTAACCGTTGGTCTTCAGGGCCACCACACGGACCTTCTTACGATCCATAACGCGGTTCCAATTGAGAGGATTTTCGATTTCCGCAACCGTCGGGCTTTTGCCCACAATGGCGGCATTGGTCCACTTGACGCCACGCAGATGCATCACCAGATGACGGCGTGAGAACAAGGTTTCCTGACCTTCGCCGTTGCCCGCATCCGGATCACGCCTGACCTCGTGGGGAACGCGCGGGTTCCCTTCGGCAAAGGCCGCCGCCCCTTCGCCCAACAAATACGTGGTGTAGGTAATGCGGTTGGTTCCGGCGACGGCGGGCATGCCATCGTCCACCAACACCTTCTTGCCCATATATTCGTCGAACATCACCTTGCCGTCGGAATTGTGCACGGTGGTGATCAGGTTCTGTTTTTGCAGCCGGGCATGAACCACCGAATGCATGGCGATCAAGGTAAATTTGTCCTTGGCGTCGCCCATGGTCTGCGCGGCATCGATAACCGCATCGCCACTGATCAGTTCCGTAGTCAGGATCGGCGGAACGGCGTCGTTGGAGATATCCACCACCATGTCCCCGCCATCGTTGGCGATGTTTTCCGCAATCACGCCGTTCAAGGTGTAAATGAGGCGTTTTTGCGCGGCGCGTTCCCAGTATCCGGCCACCAGATCGCCGATGGCCTTCATCGGATCGTTACCCGCCACCACCGCGGAAATGTCCATGGACGACCACGATTTGTTGAGATAATGCATGATCGCCACATCCCGACCAGACCCCAGCTTTTCCGGAGCCGATTTGACGACGGGATCGTCGGAACCGATGTTGGGATCGGTGTCGGCCAGGTCGTTCCAGAACGGAACGTTGATCTGGCTGCCACCGGCCTGGGCCAGACGCGTGATTTCCGGGTGCGCGGCGATCACGCCGGAATTGAACAGCAAGGAGCGCGCGGTGGAGCGTTCCTGCACATAAGCATTGAAAACGGACGGTTCGATAATGTCCGCAAGTTGTGTCGTCGCCATGGTCGTCTTCTCCTTTTATCGCCTAACTCTCAAATATATTTATCGTGATGCCTGTTTATCGTGATGCCTGGGCCTTGAGGGATGCCGCCAGGTCCGGGTTTTCCCGCACGATGCGGCCTTGCTCCGTCAGGTTGAAATGCGTGCTGCTCCACGGATTGGGCTGGCCGCCTGCGTCGTGCGCCCGCGGTGCGGCACTGATTTTGGTGCGATTCATTAATGCCTGAAGCATCGCCACCCCGTTTGCCGTGGTGGCCGAAAAGCGGATTTCATCGGCGATGGCAGGGTTGGCCTTGATATCGCCGGACAACACGTTCACCGCCCAGTTTCCGACGTCCTGCGCAGCCTTCATCGCCCCTTCGCCACCCAGCGTGCCGTCGGGATCCATCAGTTTGATCAAAGCTTCTTTTTCGCTGGCATGGGCCTGCGTGTCAGCTTGTGCCGCCGCTGCCGCGTTGGCGTATTCCAGCGCCACCAATTCATCGACGACGTCTTGTTTCCACCCGTTGGCCTTGGCAATTTCAAACAGCCCTTCGACGCGCGGATCGCCTAAATCGGCCTGGATACGATCCGCATATGCCTCGGGCACGTTCAACCGGTAGTCTTCTGGCGGCGGGCTCTGCGTGACGTCACCCTCTGCGGCGGGGGCGATTTCGATCAGAGGGTCTCCGTCTACCGACGTCTCACCACTTGGCGTGACCTCGGCAGGACTTTCGGAATTCGGCGCTTCAACAGTGGGAATGTCAGGGGTCATGGTTTCATCCTTCCGCTTGCGATCAGGGTTTCAATGTGCTTCACCAAACGGCGCGCGCCTTCCAGATCACGCAGTTGGGCGTCCGTTGCCTCCGCACCCAATGTGCGTTCCACGGTCATGGCGCGCAGGTGCGCCAACACCGTTTGGGCGTCTTCGTTTTGCAGGGCGAACACCCGCGCCGCCGCCTTTGCGACCGCACCGGGTTCAAAATGTATGTTCCCGCTCATGGTGCATCCCCGTTGACGATGACGTCCGCGGGTACGCCTTCACGTTTGAGGAATTTGCGCGCATAGGCCTGCATATCGAGAACCTGCGCGGTCGCGTCGCCCAAAAGGTTCAGCATCGCCGCCACCGCGGCATCCGCACGCGCATCGGCACGTTTGCGTTTCATGGTTTCTTCGGGACTTTCCAGAACGTTCATCAGAAAATCCAACGTCTCGGCGCCCGACAGGGTTGCAAACGGCGCGATGTAATAGGCCGATGCCGCCATGGAGGGATGGGTCAGGATATAAAGAACACGCCGTGCCAATTGGGTGAACAACTCGGGAATCAAACGACGCAGATGCGGGCCTTCCACGGTTTCAAACATTTTCACCCGTTCGCCGATTTCAAAGGCCGTACGGGCACCTCCCTGGTTCGCCGGTGGCAAATCCTGACCGAAAATACGCCGCCGGATGCTTTGGCGCAGATCGTTCAAGACCAGTTGCGAAACGTCGAAACGTCCCGGAGATTCCAACGGTTGCAAACCCTTTGACCCGACCGCCTTGGGAATGATCGCGCCGGGTTTGAGCTTGATGTTGGCAACGTTCAAAACCCCGTCGTCGTCGGCCAGCCAGATTCCCGTCACCGCGATGGACGCATTTTTCAAAATCAACTCGACCACTTTGTTGGCACACTTGATTTCGGGCATGGCGTCCAGAACGGGGCCGCGCCCCATGATCTCGCCGGGAAATTTATCGACGCGAAACAAGATTGAACGTCCCGCCTCGTCGTCGCGGCGAAAAATTTCCGTACCGTCCTTTTCGATGATTACCCGATATTGCGTGCGCTGTGTTTTCGGGTCAAAAAGCATGGCCTCGACCACGCTCAGGGTGGTCTCGGGATTGCTTTCGGCTTTATCAAGCCATTCCCGGGGCACGACCGCACCCGGCCATTTGGCATCAAGGTCTTTGATGCGGGGCGCCAAAGTGCGAAAGTTCGTGCGGATTAAGCCGTCAAAGGATTCTTCGGGCGTAATCTGGGCGATGGGCGAGGCCTCGAAATTCAAGGGCCGATCGACATCGCCAAAGTCGCAGTTGAGCGCGCCGATGGAAATGTACGCGTCGCGCATCGCAGGCACGATCTCGGCCATGAAATTAGAATTGTCGATGGCATTCTGGGCCGTGGAAAACGCCATGTCGGCATAGGCGCCCAATGCGCTGTCGCCGATCTCAGAACACGCAGACAGCCATTTTTCACGTTCCGGAAACAGCGCCCCAACGGTGTAGGCAGCCCGATCCTTGAGCGCTTCAATGCCCACACCATCGTAAACATCAAGTCCCTTTTTTTGCGCGCTTGCGCCTTTGACGTGCGCAGCATTGGGCAAGCAGAAACGATAGGCCTCACCCAGGAGCGCATCCCACTGTTTGCGTTTGGCGCACGCCTTGCGATAACGTTTGAGGATCGCCGTGTCGGCTACCATTTCTCAGCCCCCCAACGTGGATTTAAGGCCGCTGCCAGCGTCGCCAACGCCACGCGTATCGGCAAACAGCAACGATGCACGGCCCGAACGCCGGGCCCGCAGGTTGCGCCGTTTAGCATCGTTCTCACGTTGCAACTTGGCGCGCTGCGCATCGGCCTGCTTGCGCTGTTGATCGAGATAGCTTGTGTCGGGAGCCGCCTGAGGCTTGGCCCCACCGCCTAAAATACCGCCCATAAAACCCTCACACTCTTGTTTCGTGATAGGTTTATTGTGAGCGCAAAATCCGCCCGCGCACGTTACGCGTCACGAATTATTATGGGGTGTAAATGGAATAAGCTAAAATACGGCGCCTTCGTGCCTCAACAACCATAGCTTGCGATCTTTACCTCCGGCATACCCTCGCAAGGTTCCGTTTTTGCCAATAACGCGATGGCAAGGAACCATAATCCCAATGGCGTTTTTACCATTGGCCGTTCCGACGGCACGAACGGCTTTGGCGTTGTTCGCCATGCTGGCAACAGCTTGGTAGGAAACGGTCTGCCCAAAGGGAATTTGTGTCAGGCAGGCCCAAATGGATTTCTGGAACAACGTGCCGTGCTGGTCCAGCGGCACATCAAACGTTTTTCGTTTTCCAGCGAAATATTCGTTGAGTTGACGTTTGCAGCGGTCCGTTATGTCACCGACCCGAATGGCGGAAACGTGCCGCGCGGAAAAAACAACTTTTGTAATGCCTTGTGCGGAAGCCTGAATTTCAAGCTCTCCTATGGGCGTGTCCATGTAATCCAGATATCTCATAATTACCGCCAAGGTTATCGGAATACGCCCATTGCGCCAAAGCATATCAGGTAAATGAACCTAAAGCGTCTTCATCAGCGCCTCAATGGCGGCGGCGATGGCGGCGGGATCGCCGGCGTCTTCGCGTTTGAGGCGCTGCGTGATCAGCAGGCTTTCAACGCTGTCCTGGTCCACCTCGATGCGCACCACCTGGACACCGCTGCGTTGGCGTCGGCGATAGCGTTTCATGCGTATCGCCGCCGTATTCGCTACCGTATTCATCGCCGTATTCATCGTGCGCACCGGCTTATGTGCCGGTACAACTGCCAGGGCGTCCACACGAACGGGGCCTCAACCCCCAACGTGTGCTTGATCGCCGACACACAGCTCAACGGTCCGCGAAACCGCCAGTACGTTCCCGGCTGCACGGGGGCCACGACGATGTGCGCCAGGCCCGCGGCCTCCGTGGCCAGCAGGAAATCGTGGTAATCGGCAAACGCTCGCCCCCCCACATGCACCGGCGTGCCATCGGCCACTTCACACACCTGAACGCCGCCGGACAGCACGTTGAGAAGCAGCCAGCCGGAAAAGTTCTCCGCCCGTTTCATCGCCCACACATGGCGGAACCCGGGCTTGAGCAAGCCGAGCAAGCGATACAAAACCCGGTCGCGCCGCTTGATGCGCGGCCAATCTTCGGGCGCAATTGGGTCCGGATCGCTAAACACTACCCACCAGGCCTCGCCTATGCCTGAGCCCCTCACACCACCCCCCTCACACCACACCAAAGTCTGTGTCGGCGATGGTCTGGCCCTGGGGGGCCGCCTTGCGCGTCATGCGGGGAAACAGCTCTGTAAACAGCCACACCAGCGCGTCCACCCGATCGGGTGAACCGGAGCCCTCGAAGCCGGCGGATGTCATCTTGCACATCTGGCTTTCCAGTTCGCCAAACGTACCAACGTGGGAAATCCGCCCCAGGGAATACAGCGCCGCGATGGGTTCGGCGCGCACATGCTTGCCGCGCGTGGCGCGCACTTCGATGATGCGAATGCCGGGGCGCACACTTTGCAAGGTATGACGCACCATATCGCCGCCCTGGTTGACTTCGATGACGATGGCGTCGGCGTCATAACGATCATACGTCGCCACCGCGCGTTCGGCCCATGCCTGCGGCCCGCCGTGGGTAGAGGTATCGTCCAGCACGTAGCCGCGCCGGTCCGCACCCACGCCGCCGACCACAATACCGTGTTCGTCGGAGCCTGCGGTGTTGGTCACGGCGGGGTCCACCGCCACCAGAATGCGCGCCAGTTCCGGGGCCTGGGGGCGCCGTCCCTGAACGATGGTTTGATGGTTCCAAATCGCCCCTTGTGCCGCCGGTTCGTACTCGCCCAGCCAAATGTGGGCATAGCGATCGGGTCTGTGTTTCAGATCGAACGCGCGCTCGGTTTCAAGCTCGGCAGGAAAGAACGGATTGTCGTCGTAGTTGGCCTTGAGCACCACCGCGCCAGGTGGCGTCTGGGGACTGCGCAACAAAACATCAACGGGATCGTCCGCATGTCGCGGGTTCCACGAAAACCATAGCTCAGAGCCTTCGGCGCGCACGGTGGGGCGCAGGAATTCCAAGGACATCTCGGATAATGTCTGTGCTTCTTCAACCCATGCGACATGAAAGCCTTCCAGCGATTTGATGCTTTCCGCGGTGTGATCGCGCAGGCCCTGAAACAGCATCACACCCTTGCCCGGGGTGACGATATGGTCGTGGTAAAAGCCGAAGTGCGCGCCCACGTCCAGGGTGCGTATTTTGTCCTCGATCAAGCGCTTGACGGAGTCCTTGAGCGACTTTTGCACTTCGCGCACGCACACGATGCGCTGGCCCGGATTCATCACCGTACGTTCCACCGCCAGTTCGGCAAAGAAATGTGATTTTCCCGAACCGCGCCCGCCATACACACCCTTGTAGCGCGCTGCTCCCAGCAAGGGAGCGAAGACGCGCGGGGTCTTAATTTTCAGGGTCGATGATTTCACGTTCAATCCTCTTTATCGAAGCGGTCTGCGGATCGGCTTTGGTTTTCTCGCGATATATTTTGGGTTTCAGGGCTTTCAGGCGAAACATCAGCAAGGTGTCGGAATAATCGCGCACCGAGTCCACCCGCTGGCCCTGGTAGTACACACCCTTCTCAACCCCTTCGACGCCGCGCCGGTCGGCCTCGATTTCCAGGGCATCGGCATATGCCGCCAGCGCATCTTCGAAGGCATGCGCAAAATCCGTATCCGCACCGCGCCACGCGTAAAGCGTGGAACGCCCGATCCCCACGCTTTGCGCGGCGCGCGAAACGCTTCCTGTTTCGCGCAGAACCCGCAGAGCATCGCGCATCTTCAGCGGCGATCGTTTCGTTCTATTTCCCATGATCCATCCCTTGCGTCCCTCATGATCCCAAGATATTCACTCCTGGACACCCCCATGACAGACCCCCGCTAAATCTCTACCCATGAGAGTATTTCCGAAATGATGCAAGGCTTGACATTCGGAGCAGATGTTTCTGAAAACACAACGTATCCTTTGCTTGACCAATGTCATCTTCATCCCTACCTTCAAGTCATGATTGAATTTATCATTCTTATTTGCACGGCCATCGGGGCCTTGCTTGCGGTCCACGGCATCAGGTTGTTACGCACCGGAATCGACTATGGCGAAAACAGGCGCGGCGTGTTCTGGGGGGCAGCATGGGTCAGCTTCGGCGCCGCCCTGTTCGGCGTTGCTTACTGGATTCTCGTGACATACGCGCAAATATAAGGCTCCAGAACGTGATGTCAGGGCGTGACGTCATGGCATGCATGGCGCGGCGTCATGCACCTCTTCGTCAAGGCTCCCCGGATCCTGGATTTCAAAATCGCAAATATCCACATCAACCATTTCGAGAGGAACCATTTCGAGAGGAACCGTTTCGAGGGGAGCCGTTTCGAGGGGAGCCGTGGCACCGCGGAATACATTGTCACCATCGTCACTGACACCGAAGCCCTGCCCTCGGTCCATCACGGGCCCTGAATCTTGAACGAGGCCTTTATCCTTGTCGAAACCCATATTCATAATGAAGCTCCTGATGCGATTTCGTTGAGCTGTGTTCCCATTCCTCAATTATGTCTAGTTTTGACATTACATGCAACTCATAAATGTCTGTTTATGACATTCTCGAAGGGCCATCTATGGGCGAGAATGAAATTATGAACAAGATCAAGGCACTGCGCGAAGCCAAGGGCTGGTCCATGGAAACGCTGGCCCAGGCCTGCGATCCGCCGGTCACCGCTTCGCAAATCAACAAAGTCGAAAAAGGGGAAACCCGTCTGCACGAAGGATGGCTCAGGCGTCTGTCGCGAGCCTTGGACTGCACCATGGCCGACATCCTGGGCGAAGCCTCACCCCCCGCTCGCGGTGTGGGCGCGATGGCGCCGGGCGGCGAAATCAGCGAACTATCCCTGCTCGCCGGCAAAGCGTTCGCCCAGGTTTACGAGGCTCTGGAAACGCATGGGCTGACGCTGTCACCGGACGACATGCAAGACGCCGTAGCGGACCAGTTCAGGATTCTCTATCGCATCAAGTACACCAACGGTCTGAAAGACGAGGCCCTGGATGCCGCCGCGCAAGCCGCCGGCGAGAACGTCATCGCCGCCAAGTTTGGCTGACACCCTGCGGGGCGTCCCGACGGGTGTCACACACTTTTGATTTGCGCACCCTTCAGAGTTGTATCTCCAGTCCGTCTCCAACATAAAATCCATGCCCTGAATGCCATCGACTTCAAACGCGACGCCGCGCACGAAGGCCCAAAAACCCCTCCAACTGCCGATATTCCTTTTCGTTATTGTTTTCTTGTGTACGAATCAGGCATTGTTTTTTTAATATTTTGCACATTAATTCGCACATGCGATTGACAATCCCTCGGTGATTTACTAATTTTTTACCACCTAGCGTTGCGTCGGAAAATGCAGCGGAGGACTCAGGAGGGTTGCAGCCCCCCTTTATCACGGGCATCCCCGCTAAAGTCTGCCCACCCAGTAAAACCGGCTCCGCCGCACCTCAGCCGAGGCGGGACCAGAATATGCAGGGGGGGTGCGTTATGTCGAGAAGCGACAAGACGTTAACATCGATTGTCCGTGATCGCGCGGCGGCGCAAACACCTCAAGAAGGCATGGCGCAAGAACGACGCTTGCCCCTATGGTTACCCTTGATGCTCGGGGCACTGACAACGCTGGTCGTCATTGAATTCATCCTGGAATTGCTATTGTTGAATTTGGCTTTGAAATGATTCCCACTCCCTGGTGAATGGGCGCGGCGCCTTGAATGCTTTTTTTTTGCACCAATCCACGCTGCGTTTCCACGCGTCTCACGTACCTGCTTCTTCTTTTTGGGCGTGACGGTTTTCAAGTGAACGCGGACAGGAACCGCTCTCGGTGGGTCCGGCATCCTACAGAAAGGCATGTCAGGTATTGACATGCGAGCATTGACACATGTCATATTATGACATAACATGCTTTGTATTCAGGGTATCGGGAGCGGTCATGAAGATACGCCTTGGAAACGCCGTTTCTCAAAATGCCCACGGTGCCGACCCCTGCGCAGAGGCGGCGCGCGTTCAACATCTGTATTTCGCTGCGCTCGCACATCTGCGCACCTTGGTCGAAGACGACGCACGACCAGTGGAAGACGCCTTAAGCACAGTTCTTGCCCGTCACGTCCTGGGGTTGGTCCAGCGTGGCGACCTTGAAAAAGAAGCGCGACGGCGTCACACCGAGAGCAGCAAACAAACCGCAGCTTTGCGCTATCGTCGCGCGACGTGCGCGGCGGCGCACCTCAAATCACATACCATCGCCCCCCCTGAACGCCTGCGTTTTGCGGACGTCAACGCCAATGCCGCCGTTGCGTTGCACGAGGGGCACGGGGATTATTTCAAGGTCCTGCACGCCATCGCACGCGCGACGGGACAAACTTGACAGCACCGCGTAGAGACCACTTGGCCTTCGCCTGCACACGCATTAAGATCCAAACTATAGCGTGTCATTTGAATGAGTCTGGACCCTGAGATCAACAATACCCTTTAATCAATCCCCAAACGGAACCCGTCATGACCACCCGCACCTCGCACCCCGGCATTCGCTTTGCCAACGCAATACTCAACACCTTTAGGTGGAACTTGACGGTGCGCACGGCGCTCATCCTTGCCGCGCTTGTGCTGACGAGCGCCTCTTTCGCTATTGCCGCGCCCGCCGCTACGCAAAACGCCGCCGGCGACGTCGTGGTCGTCGCCGTGAACATCCGCCCTCAAGGACACGACCGCTACAGCTTCGACGTTACCTTGCGCCATGACGATACCGGCTGGGATCATTACGCCAATTTGTGGGAAGTCCTCGCCCCGGACGGCACGGTCCTGGGAAAGCGTGTGCTGCTTCATCCCCATGTGGGCGAACAACCGTTCACACGCTCTTTGTCGGGCGTTCTCATCCCCCCTTCCATAACCGAAGTCTTCATCCGCGCAAGCGACAACGAACACGGCGCCAGCGCACAGACCTTGCGCGTCAAAGTCCCGCGCCCATAGCCCCATCCCCACACGGACAAACCGCAACGTAACTGTCACCAAATCTTCTTTTGGCTTTTTCACCACAGCTCCTTAACCTGTGAATGACTTTTTGTGCATCGTTAACGTCATGAAGCAAGATGGAAGCATGTCGACAGCCTCGAACACCATCAAGAAACGATGGGACATTGTAGGTCTTGTTACAGCGGCATTGATCGTCGCTACGATGGCCGGGGGCCTTTTTATCGGTGCGAACGCCATTCGTTTATACAACGACATGCGCACAACGTGGCGGCACTACGACACGGTTTCTGCGGAAAAGGTTCAGTACCTTACGCAGATCCACGTTTACCTGGGCTTTAGCGGTCTGACAAAAAATCTCAAAAACTACCTGCTGTACAACAAAAAATACCTGCTCACGTGGATCGACATCGATCTGGATCAAGCGAAAAACAGCATCGATAGCTATAGCTTGCTGGACGTCAACGCCGATGAGAAAAAAGCCCTCCAGACCTTGCGCACGCTGGTGCTCAACGTGCGCAAACAAATCCGGACCATTCCCAGGTTGCGCGCCCATGGCATGACACCGGCGCAAATCGACACGGCCATCAATCTAAATACCGCCGCCGCCGCCGCCGCATTGGACAAGTTACGTTGGGCATGGCGTGCCCAAGCGAGCAAAGCCGAAGTGACCATGAATGAGGCTTCGACCAAGGGAACGGCCTTGGTGCGCATGGGATGGATGTTCCTGCCCGTCATGATCCTCATCGGCGTCATTGTCTTTTGGCTGATCCGGCGCCTATACAAGCAAATCGCAGCCTATGAACACGAAAAGGCCGCCCTGCAGGAATCCGAACAAAAATTCCGTGACATGGCGGCAAACGTACCGGGAGTTATTTTTCAATGGTACGGACGGCAAAATGGAGAACGGGGCTATCTTTATGTCAGCCCGCGTTGCCAGGAACTCTACGGCGTCAGCCCCGATGAATTGAAACGTGATTGGCAGGCCTTGTCCTTGCATCCAGACGACCGTGAACGCTATTTCGAAACCATCAACGACGCCTTTGAAAAGCGTAGTGAATGGTCCTTCGAAGGCCGCTTGCTCACGCCCTCGGGCGAGGAAAAATGGTGGCGCGGCATTTCCAAGCCCTTTCCCCTGGGCAATAACGAAGTGGTCTTCAACGGCGTGATGGTGGACATATCCTTACAAAAACAGATGGAAGAAAAGCTGCGCCTGCTTGCCACCACGGACCCCCTGACGGGCATCATCAACCGTCGTCATTTCCTGCATAAGGCAGAAGAGGAAATCGCCCGCGCTCATCGCTATCAAAAACCCATGAGCTTTTTAATGCTCGATCTGGACAAATTCAAAAGCGTCAACGATACATACGGCCATCCCTGCGGCGATGAAGTGCTGCGCCGTTTCGTCACCACGACACAAGAATTTCTGCGCACCACGGACGTCTTCGCCCGTTTCGGCGGTGAGGAATTCGCGATTCTGTTGCCTGAAACCGACATTCCAGGGGCCGTCATACTGGCCGAGCGCATCTGCGTGGGCATAGAGAACATGGACGTCGAATGGCGCGACGAAGCCCTGCATATCACCGTATCCATGGGGCTAGCGCAATTGGGCCCCGACGACAAAACCATTCACAGTATCGTTACACGCGCGGACAAGGCGCTGTATACTGCCAAGGCCGAAGGTCGAAATCGGGTCGTCATCAGTGACGGCGATATCACCTTGTCGTCCAAAAGCGCGCCGGAACTGATTGAACTGACCACCACCGAACCGGGCGTGCACGGAGCAAATTAAGGCATCGCGCCAACATCCATCTGGAACCGGGCGGGCTTCTTTCGCGATATCAAGCCGGTTTTGTACACGTGACACACATCAACTGCCCTTCAAGAAAGTCCTGCAGCACGGCCAAACCGCGGGCCTCTTCTTCGAACAGAGCCATAACCGCGCCACCGTCCAGCTTCGGCGCTTTGTGCGCCCACAACTCAAACAAAACGCTGTGGAATGGGGCGGAAGCCTGCCGTCGGGCGAAGGCCGCTGCGCTCGCAGGTGTAAATTTCGGTGTCGGAAACAAAACCGACAAGCAACCGCCCGGACGAACCACTCGCGCCATTTCCGAAACAAACGCCCGCTTGTCCCGGACCACATTGATCACTGAAGCCGCAATCACAGCGTCGAAACTTTGAGCATCAAAGGGCAGTTGCATGGCCTCGCTTTGGTAAAAGTTCACGTTCTCCATGGATCCCGCAACCCGCACGGCCCTGCGGAGCATCGCTTTCGAGCGATCAATCCCCGTGACACAATACCCGGCCACCGCCAGATCCCGGCTCAACCCGCCCGGACCACAACCAATTTCCAGGATACGTGCACCAGGCATCAAGCCCAGACCTTGCGTCCAGCGTCTCAACGTTCCGCCGTACCATGTGCACGCGTGCAATATACTGAACAGCCTTGGTGCATCGGCGATGAGAAACGCGCGGGCGGTCAAACGCAAAATGGGCTCTAACATGCAGCCCGTCGTTTCTTCATATGCGTGTCCTACGTTGCAGGTTGTGTTGACACAATCATAACCATGGCGCTATGAATTATGAAGTACGTACTAAAAAGTAAGTTACTATATATATGAAAGACAGCATAATGACCAATACAGCGCCCGCTGCACAAGACTGCGACGCCGAGTGTCCGGTGCGCCGGACAGCGGATATTCTGGATGGCAAATGGACGACGCGCATCGTCCGCGAACTGTTGTCCGGCACGCGCCGGTTTTCGCACTTGCAGCGCGGTCTTCCGGGAATCAGTCCCCGAATGCTCACGGTTCGCCTCAAGCTATTGGAACATCACGGCCTTGTGCATAAGAAAATCTACCCCTGCATTCCCCCCAAAACGGAATACACACTGAGCCCGCTGGGGCGAAAGTTAGAGGCAGTTATCATGGCGATGGCACAATTCGGAGAGCACTTGCAAAACGCAAATTCACTTCGTGGTGGCGACGAACGCACCGTCCCAATCCACGCCCGGTGAATTAAGCGCATAGTCTGCA
The DNA here is from genome assembly GCA_964451415.1 of uncultured Magnetovibrio sp. Taxonomy (GTDB): domain Bacteria; phylum Pseudomonadota; class Alphaproteobacteria; order Rhodospirillales; family Magnetovibrionaceae; genus CAYVHU01. The sequence goes on along the minus strand of CAYVHU010000018.1, from coordinate 34,027 downwards.
ATGCGGGCATCGTAAAGATCAAAAAAGCCTTCGATATCGTAAGACCGTCCCAACGCGCGAGCCTGGACACAGGCCTCTCTCGCCGCCGCCCAATCTTGCCCACGATAGGATCTGAGCATTTCGTCCACTTTGGCACTAAATGTTTGAAATTCAGGCCTCGCCGCCAACTTTTCATCGCCCAGCAAAGAGAAAATCCGCACCGCTTTCGTTTTGCCCTTTACCTTGATCAGGTCAAGCTCGATACAAGCCAGCTTCGGCGCCCGACGAAAGGTTCCCTCTCCGATCACGATGCGCACGCCGTAGGTCTTGGACTGCCCTTCCAGGCGGCTCGCCAGATTAACCGTATCGCCCAGCACCGAATAATCGAAACGTTGGTCTGACCCCATATTGCCAACCACGCATTCTCCTGAATTCAAACCGATGCCAACTTTGAGAGTGAGATGTTTGCGCCCTTGTGCTTCGTTTTCGCTTTTCAGGCGGTCATTCAGGGGCTGCATTTCCGCCAACATCGCCAAAGCTGAAAGACAGCCGTGTCTGGCATGTTCCCCATCGTCAAGCGGCGCATTCCAGAACGCCATGATGCAATCGCCCATATATTTATCGACCGTGCCGCGCCGCGCCAAAATGACGTTGGTCAACGGGGTCAGGAGTTTGTTGATCAACGTGGTCAGACCTTCCGCGTCGTATTGCTCCGAAATGGTGGTAAACCCACGCACGTCGCAAAACAACAACGTCATGTCGCGCTTCTGACCCCCCAGTTTCAGTCGTTCTGGATTTTCCGCCACGACCTTGACCATGTCCGGCGAGAGATATTTCGAAAACGCATCGCGAGTCTGCTTTTTCGCCGTTTCTTCACGGGAGAAATTCAAGTACGTCAAGGTCGCATAAAGCAAAAAAGTGCTTACAACCGTAAACGTGGCATCCAGCAAGATGCGCTGATACGAAAACAAATACCACGACGCCGACCCCACCGCGGCCATCAACACCGAAAAGACTGCCAACGAACGCGTCGCCCCCAGCATCGGTGCCAACACGATCATCATCACGCCGCTCAACGCAATCAAAAGGAGTTCGGCGCCGCGCATATAGGACGGACGCGACAAAAATAAATTTGCCGCCACCACGGCCCCCTTCGCCCGGTCGATGGCGATTGCATTTTCAATGATCTGGGCGTGAATCTCGACCCCCGGCAGAACCGCATCAATGGGGCTGGCGCGAATATCCAACAAGCCCACGGCGGACGTCCCGATCAACGCGATTTTGCCCGCGATTCTGGACTTGTCCACACGCCCGTTCAAAACATCGGCAGCGGAAACATAAAGCGCCTTCTCATTGGGCGCGAAATAGGGCCGCACATCACCACGGGCATTGGTGGGGATTTTCAATCCCTTGGGCTTGACCCGGCTTCTGGGGGCGACGCCAATCGCTTCAAGCCCATTCTTGCCGACATAAATCACCAGAGTCGACACGCCGAAACCGACACGCATCGCCTCGATCGCCAGGGCGGGATACAAGGCACCGTTGTGTTTGCTGATCAACGGCACTTTGCGGATAATTCCGTCAAAACTGGCGTTCAAGGAAAACATCCCCGCACCCTTTGCGCCTTTTTCCAGGACCGGCAAGTTGCGGATCAAGGTCGGTACGGCATTGAGAAACGTTCCCGGAGACGGGGCATCGCGTGAGGTTTTGCGCACCGCTATGGTGCGGCGAAAAGGTTTGCCCACCTTGTTCGGCAACTGGTTCCAATAGCCCGCCTGGCCGAGAACGACATTGTTGCGGGCAATCGTTTCGCCCAGAATTTCATCGTTGCTTTTCATTTTGAGAATTTTAGCGCGTGCGGCGGCGTCGAGACCCGTTAGAATGTTCGCCACGCTTTCGGGATTCAAACGGTCCGCTTCGGGAAACACGACGTCGAAAACGATGACCCCGGCGCCTAAGTCATGCAACGCCGTCACCAGTCTTGCAATCGTTTTGCGCGACCACGGCCATTGACCGATTTGCTGGAGGCTGCGTTCGTCGATGTCGATAATCGTCACCAGACGATCTTTCGCCCCGGGCGGCTGGCGGGGCTTGATACGCTGGTAAATATCGAAGCTTTTTTCCCGTATGAAGCGCACCGGATAGGGGTCCGCAATCGCGACCATCAGCAGGATCGCCAAAAGGACCATCCCCAACAGCCGGTCGAAGCTGATTGCTTTTTGCAAAATCCCCTTCATGCTTTTCTACCTGGCCTTTCCCCTTGGCAGGACGACGGGAATGCTGTCAGAACGTCTTGTAAACAAAGAACAATAAGAGTTCGAATCGGCAGATTTCTTCATTTTACCTTAACTTGTGTCTATAATGATAAAAGAAGATCATCATTTTGACCCTTGAACGACCCTTGATCTACGGCCCTGTGGAGGCCCTCCTTGTGGAAGGGTCTGTGTTTAAGTGGAGAGTCACGGATTGCCCGAAGCCCCTGACACACCGATAAAAGGCTGGTTGAGACCTTTTCTAAAACCATTGGCTCCCGTCTTCCGTGAAGTCATCGCCATGTCTTTTTTCGTCAACTTTCTCGCCCTTGCCATTCCCGTTTTCACCATGCAGGTCTACAACCGCGTGGTCAGAAACGCGGGCATCAGCACCTTGCAAGGCCTCGTCATCGGCATGGCGCTGGTTTTGCTCTTCGACTATGTGCTGCGCCAGTCGCGCGCGCGCATCTTGCAAACGGTCGCCCTGCGGGTGGACGTAAAATTAGGACGACGGCTGTTCCGCAAGCTGATGCGCCTGCCGATGCAAACATTGGAAAGCAAACCGGCGGCACACTGGTCGTCGCTGTTTCGCGATGTGGACGTGGTGCGCAACACGCTGTCGGGTTCGAGCGCCCTGCTGATCGCCGATCTGCCGTTTTCCATTTTGTTTCTGGTGCTGATTTTCGTCATCGCCTCCCCCGTCGCGTGGGTTCTCCTGCTGATGCTGCCGGTGTTCATGTTTATCGCGTGGCGCTCAGCCAATGTCATGGCCGAAGCCAGCGGCGAGGAACGCAAATCCACGCAAACACGCGATTCTCTGATTGCGGAAATGATCGCCGGGCGCACCACCATCAAGGCCTTGGCGCTGGATCGTTCGATGGAACCGGTGTGGGAGGAAAAACACGCCGAAAACATTGAAAACGCCATCATGCGCGGCACCAAGACCGACGGTTTCTCCAACCTGGGCGCATCCATGGGCATGTTGACCAGTTTGTTGCTGACCACCGTGGGGGCCTTGGCCATCATCGACCAGAACCTGACCGTCGGGGCGCTGATCGCCACCAACATGCTGTCCGGGCGCATCATGGGACCGCTCAACCAGCTGGTGGGAACGTGGCGGGTTTATTCCAATTTTACGCAATCCGCAGAACGTCTCGGCACGGTGTTCGCCACCCAGGCGGAACGCGAAAAAAGCGAGGTCGTGCTGAAAAAGCCCACGGGCAAGCTGAGCATTGAAAACGTCGTCTTTGCCTACAGCGAAGATCAAGCGCCGGTGGTTTCCGGCATTTCCCTGGAAATCAATCCCGGCGGCGTACATGCTTTGGTGGGACGCAACGGTTCGGGCAAGACGACCTTGCTGAAAATCATCCAAGGCCTCTACCAACCGCAACAAGGCCGCGTTTTGATCGATGGCGCCGATATTGTCCAATTCACCCGGACGGAGTTGTCCGACTGGCTGGGCTACGTTCCGCAGGAAAGCGTTTTGTTTGCCGGTTCGGTGCGCGACAACATCGCCTCACGCCAACCCGACGCCACGGATGCAGAGTTGATCAAGGCCGCGACCGAGGCCGGCGTTCATCACTTCATCATCGACCTGCCCGACGGCTATGCGACGGAAATCGGCGAGGCCGGTTCGCGCCTGTCCGGCGGCCAGCGCCAACGAATCGCCATCGCCCGCGCCCTGGTGGGCGATCCGCCGGTGGTATTGATGGACGAACCGTCCTCAAGTCTCGATCGGCATGCGGAAATCGAATTGAAGAACACCTTGATCGAAATCGCCAAAACGCGCACCGTGATCATGGTCAGCCACAGCCCCATATTACTTTCGGCGTGCGATTTTCTGTATGCCCTGGATCGCGGCAAGTTGGCGCTGGCTGGTCCCGCTCAGGAAGTTCTGCCGCGCCTGTTCGGCGGCAAAAGCGCAAAACCAAAAACGAAGAAACCAAAGACCGAAAAACCCGTTAAAAAGGCGCCGGCGGACAAGAAACCCGCTCTGACCCTAAAGGTCGCGCCGCGCAAAACCGCCGCGCAAACAGATCCGCAAACGAACGAAAAAAAACGCCCGAAAGCGGCTCCGAAAATCAGCTTGTCCCTGCGTTCGCCCAAACCTCCGGTGTCGTCCACGCCTCCTAGCGTGCGGACCCCGCTTTCGCGAGCAAACCCCGCCGCCATGCCGAAGATCCGCCACACCATGACGAAAGACCGCCCCTCGCCGACGCAGAGCCGCTCCATACCCGTGCCACGTCATTCCAAAAGTGCGGAGTAAGAGCGCATGACGACCGCACGCGTCGATCCCCTCAATGTTTTATTGACCGCCCACCCCGTACCGACGTGGCGGCGTATTGCGTGGCCGATCATGGCGTTGATCGTGCTGGGCCTGGGATGGGCCAATTTCGCCAAACTGGACGAAGTCGCCGTCGCGCCCGGTGAAGTCATTCCGCTGGGAAAATCGAAAGTGATCCAGCATCTGGAAGGTGGCATCGTCCAAGACATTTACGTCAAGGAAGGCGACACGGTGTCCAAAGGACAAACCCTGTTGCAATTGGACTTAGGTTCCGGGGGGACCAATATTCAGGAATTGCAGGTCCGCCTGGACAGCGCGCTATTGACCCGCGCACGTTTGGAAGCTGAATCCAAAGGGAAAAAAGAACCGTCTTTTCCCGCCGACATCGTTGCAAAACAGCCGGAACAAGCCGTGTCGCAACGCCAAGCGTTCGATGCGCGCAAACGCCAACTGGCCGCCGGACTGTCCGTTCTGCACGCCCTTGTGCAGCAACGCAAGCAAGATGTCCAGGAAATGAACGCCCGTTTGCGCACGGCGCGCAAGAATCTGGTGTTGATCAAGGAACGCTTCAAGATTTCCACAAATCTCCTCAAGGAGAGCCTGACCTCGCGGGTCGATCATCTGCAACTGGGCGCAAAGGTGGAAAGCTTGCAAGGCGACATCCAAACCACTCAAGCCGGTATCCCGCGCGCACGCGCCACCGTCGCCGAAGCCAAACAGCGTATTCAGGAAAATACGACGCGTTTCCGCCGCGAAGCCCAGGATGAATTGAACAAAACAGAACAAGCCATCGGGCGCATCCGCGAGTTGCTTAAAAAAGCGGAAGAACAAGGCGTGCGCGCCGAGATCAAAAGCCCCATCGACGGGGTTGTAATCAACCTCGCCTTCACCACGGTCGGCAATGTCATCAAGCCCGGCGAAGCGATTATGGAAATTGTTCCGACCGGCAAGAATCTTGTGATTGAAAGTCGCCTACGCCCCACGGACCGCGGCTACGTGACGGTTGGGCAACGTGCAACGATCAAGGTTTCGACCTATAACTATTCCACCTATGGCGGTCTGGACGGAACGGTGATTTCGGTCGCCGCGGACACCAGCCTGGACCAGAAAAGACGCGCGTATTTTCGGGTCGTGGTCAAACCGAAAAAGACGTATCTTGGAAAGAAGCCCGGGGAACTGCCTATCTTGCCCGGGATGCAAACCACGATTAACATTCACACCGGGCAACGAACCGTTATGAACTATATGATCAAGCCGGTCTTGAAACTTAAAAATGAAGCATTCCGCGAGCGTTGAGCAAGCCTCCACACACAAATGGGCCACGGAAAATGGAACGATGAACGCAGAATCTTGATAACGTACGAATAAACGATCAAGATTTGTGGAGGGGCGAAAATTGCATGCAAATCTCGTTTTCAACATTGATCGCGTTGCTGATTGCATTCGGACTGTTTCTCAGTTCCATCTTCATCAGCACCAACGATTTCACAATCTTTTTCAACGTCGCAAGCTTCATTATGGTCATCGGCGGCACCTTGGCAGCGACATTTATTTCCTATGAACCGCGCTACGCCATTTTGTCGCTGAAACTGATTGGACGCGTCATTTTTACGCCCAAAATCGGGCGCGACATTCTGAAGGCCGAAGTCGGGCGCATGATCCGTTGGGCCTATATCATCCAAAAAGGCGGTCCACCCGCTCTGGAGGCGGAGGCGAAGAAAACCATCGCCAGCGATCGTTTCCTCAGATTCGGCGTGGATATGGTCATCAGCGGCTACAGCGGCGATGAAGTGCGCGATATCATGACCAACCTGATCGAAACCACATTCGGGCGCAACACGGTGCAGGTGAACATTCTCAGAAGCATGGCATCGACCTCGCCCGCTTTCGGCATGATCGGCACCCTTGTAGGGCTGGTTATCATGCTCGATACGATGGGCGACGACCCGACCCAATTGGGCCCCGGTCTGGCGCTGGCGCTTCTGACGACCCTCTACGGTATCTTGTTCGCACGCCTGATCTACATCCCCGCCGCCAACAAAATCATGCAACGTGAACAAATCGTGCGCTTTCGCAATTATCTGGTGGCCGAAGGACTGATCTTGATGGCGGACCACAAAAGCCCCCGCTATATCCAGGACAAGATGAATAGTTATCTTGACCCGGCGCTGCACTTCAACATCGATAAGGCACGCCGTCGCCACGCGCAAAGTGAACGGGCAAAGGACATGGGCGAACCCGCACCATGACACTGCCGCCGCCAACGCTCAACGACGAAATCGTAGAAGAAGACTGGCTGATCACCTACGCCGACGCCATTACCCTTCTGCTGGCATTCTTTGTCATGCTGGTCTCCTTTTCCAAGATTGATATGGCGATGTTCGAGCAGGTCACCTCGGGCATCAAGCAGGAAATCGGTATCGGGAAGGGCACGACGGCCTCCGCGATGCAAAAGCTCAAGGCCGCCGTGGAAGCATCCTCGTTCGAGATGAACATGGAACAGGTGGTGGAGGTGCAAAAGGATGCGCGCGGCGTCGCCATCGAAATGGCCAGCGCTTCATTTTTCAAACCGGGCACGGCGAAAATTATCCCCCAGGTTCTTCCGCTGATCAAACGGTGGGCGAAAACCCTCAGCCAGGAAAAATTCAAATTCTTTTTCATCGAAGTCGAAGGCCATACCGACGACGCCCCTATCCACACCGCGAAGTTCCCGTCCAACTGGGAACTTTCCGCAGCGCGCGCCGCTGCGGTAACACGCGCCATGATCGCCAACGGAACCCACCCCTTCCAGATGAAAGTCACGGGATTCGGCAGTTCCCACCCCAAGGTTCCGAACCGCGATCGCTTCGGCGACCCCATCAAAGTCAATCAGGCCAAGAACCGGCGCGTCATCATCCGTTTGGTGCCGATGAGCAGAAAAGAGAAAGAAGCCTTCTTGCAGGTTCTGTCCGATGAACGTATTGCCAAAATCGAACGCAAACGCCGCCAAGAAGATGCCGCGAAGCGCAAGGCCGTCCAGGAGCGGATCGACGCGCTCAAGAAACCGAAAAAGACGGTTGAACCTCAACCGTCGTCATCACCGTAAAAAAGCGTCATGCCTTCTTTCGCAACGAAGGCTCCATCCCATTCGGCCTTGGCCTGCGCGCCCAGCTTATCCATGAAGTCGTCTTCGTGCTCTGGCTCGTGGTGAAAAATGGCCAAGGACTTCACGCCCGCTTCACGGCACAGTTTCACCCCCTGGTTCCACGTCGAATGGCCCCAGCCGATCTTTGAGGGAAACTCTTCTTCGGTGTAGGTGCTGTCATAGATCATCAGGTCCGCACCTTCGATCAGGCCCAGAATATTGCGGTCCAGTTCGCCGGGCACATGCTCGGTGTCGGTGACGTAGCAAATGGCGTGACCGGCGTGTTCGATGCGATACCCCGTGGCCCCGTTCGGATGGTTCAGCGGCGCGGTGCGCACATGCACGCCGTCATAAACGTCGAAGGCCGTACCAGCTTCAAAATCCTCAAAGCGCATTTTCGCCTGCATGGCCGACAACGGCACAGGAAACATGGGATTGTCCATCTGCGCGGCAAGGACGTTCTGAATGCCTTCCGCGCCACGCAGGTGGCCCGCCATGATATACAACGAACGTCGTGGATCGTAGGCCGGCGTGAAAAATGGAAAGCCGTTGATGTGATCCCAGTGCGTGTGGGTGAGCAAGATGTGAATACTGCTCATGTCTTCTTCCAGGTACGTCCGCCCCAGACCGCGAATGCCGGTGCCTGCATCCAGAATCAGGCGATAGCCGTTGGCACGGACCTCGACACAGCTGGTGTTGCCGCCGTAACGAATATGATGGGGCGAAGGACAGGCAATGCTGCCGCGAACCCCCCAGAATTTAACGGACAGTGACATGCCTTCTCCGTCATGAGCGCGTTATCGTGGAACCACGTCGATTTGAATATACTATCCCATAATTGTGTAGTTTTGAAAGTGACTCCGCTCACCTTCCTACGATTTTTATGGGCGCACCCAGACTCACCCCCAGAATATTTTGCGCATTCGCCCCGACCGCAGCGACCTCCATCAGGCCGACCGCGTTTTCATAAACGAAAAGTGACCCGCATTCCCCGTCCGCATACGTTTGGCGTCGCGCCAACATACGCCCGGCGATCATCACTCCCTCCTCCGCGTTCAAGGATGCGGCACGGATTCCGCTCATCAAATTGCCGAAGCCGTCGATGTAAACGACTTCCGCCACATCATCGGAAAATTCTACGTGGCGGATTTCCTCAAGGGGCAGCGGCGCAAGGGCGGAAAAATCCCCCGCCGCCACACGCGCGGCAAGGGGAGCAAACACATCGCGACCATGAAACGTAGCCGACACGATCGGCGGGGATGAATGCTGCGGAGGGATCACGATTTCGAAGGCGCGCGCATCTTCGGGCCAGCGACGCAAGACGTGCTCGAACAAACCGTTGAGCGGCCCGACGAACCAACGTCCTCCCGCATATACCGCACCGGGTTTACGCGCCGTCGAACCAACGCCCGGATCGACCACGCACACGAACACGCTACCTTTGGCAAAATCATGCCCATGGGCCGCTAACAAGACGGAACCGGCACGGATATCATGAGCCGGAACATCCCAAAACAAATCGACGATGGGATGTTGCGGCGCGCCCGCAAGCAGGCGCGCCTTCATCTGCCCCGTATAGGGCAGCCCGAAATCGCAAAACAAAACGATGGGAACGCAGGCGCCGGGCAAGGTACAACTCATGACTTGTGTTGAGGCAAATGCTTAAAGGACGGGCGCAGCCCCTTGAGCCAGGGCGTTCGCTTGCACAGCCGCCGTCATGGCGCGCTTCACCTTATCGAAGGCGCGGACCTCGAGCTGGCGCACGCGTTCACGCGAAATGCCGTAATGGACACCCAGTTCCTCCAGGGTTTGCGGCGTATCTTGCAAGCGTCGCTCGACAAAAATATGACGTTCGCGTTCATCCAGGGTGGTGATGGCGTTTTGCAGCAAATCATGGTGCAAAACGCGTTCTTCCCCCATGGCGGTGACGTCTTCTGGCGAAGCACCTTGCGCGACCAGTTGGTCCTGGAACTCGACCGTACTCTCGTCGCTTTGCCCCACCGGCGCGTTGAGGCTCATATCACGAGACGCCAGACGGCGGTTCATGTTGACGATTTCATCCTCGGCGATATCCAAATCGTCGGACAACAGTCGCGCTTGTTGGGGCGTCAGATCGCCCGTGTCCTGGATGCCCAGGCGCTGTTTGTGACGGCGCAGGCTGAAGAACAACTTTTTCTGCGCCGCAACCGTGCCCATTTTAACCAGGGACCAGGACCGCAGAACGTATTCCGTGATCGCCGCCTTGATCCACCACATGGCATAGGTGGACAAACGAAAGCCGCGCTCGGGCTCAAACTTCTTGACCGCTTTCATCAAACCGATGTTGCCTTCGCTGACCAGATCCGCCACCGGCAAACCATAGCCTTTGAAGCCCATGGCAATTTTCACCACCAGACGCAAATGGCTGGTGACCAGGGCGTGCGCGGCTTCTACGTCGCCTTCGTCGCGCCAGCGTTCGGCCAAGGTCCGTTCCCTCACGGCGCTCAACACGGGATACGACCAGGCTTCCTTGAAATATTGGGCCAGGCTATTTTCGGACTTGAGGATGGGTACGTTCCCCGAAGCTATGGTGGTCATGGCGAGTTTCACTCCCAAATCAGCAAAAGCTGTCAAATGCTGTTAAATAACGTCTGTACAGGCCTTGTTTTGGCGTTCCGTTTTTGCGCACGCAATACCTCAACAGCGCGGAGGCGCGCAACGCACCCGCACTGAACCAAAATCGGACTTCATATGAAAAAACGCCACAAAGGCACCCAGGGACGCGCCAAACGCGCTCAGCAACAACGTGGTCACGGTCATCCTCCTTCAGAAGCAATGGACCCTACATGTTTGCCTTAAGATTACGGCGAAGACAGGGCGTTGTTGAATGAAAAACGCTTAACTTCCTTCGCAATCGCCTTAACGCACAAAATCCGCCGAAACCGGCCAGATATGCTCGCAGCCCCGTCTTTTCTTCAGAAAACCCCTTCCCTGAACGACAAAGCTCCTTACCAACCCCAGAGGGCATTGGCTTCCAGCATAATCACACCAATAACCAACCGGAGTCAAGGGATACTTTTAAGAAAAATACATTAAACAGCATGTTTTCATAGCGTTATATGCATAAATTGCCCTTTTTTACCGATTTTCCACCCCCTTTTCACGATATCGAAAGCCGTATAGGATCGGTCCCTCGCAATCGGTCCCCGGCAGAGGAGGCCGAACGCGCGAACTTATCCACCCCCATCGAACCGAGATTTCATGTCCGAGCCCCGTAAACGTCAACCCCTTCGTGTGATTCTGGCCCAGCCGCGCGGATTTTGTGCGGGCGTGGACCGCGCCATCGCCATCGTCCGAAAAGCGTTGGAAAAATACGGCCCACCGATCTATGTGCGCCACGAAATCGTGCACAACCGTTATGTTGTGGACGAATTGAGGCGTTTGGGCGCGGTGTTCGTACGCGAGCTTGATGAAATCCCCGATGGCGCACACACCATTTTTTCCGCCCACGGGGTTTCCGAGGCCGTCGAAAACGAGGCCGAACGCCGCGCCCTGCCCTACATCGATGCCGCCTGCCCCTTGGTCAGCAAGGTTCATCATCAAGGCCGCAACCATGCCGAAAAGGGACAAGACGTGATCTTGATCGGCCATGCCGGTCATCCCGAAGTCGAAGGCACGCTGGGACGCATTCACGGGCGCACCCATCTGATCGCCACCGTGGGGGACGTTGGCGCGCTGAATGTCACGGATCCGGAAAAGCTCGCCTATGTCACACAAACGACGCTCAGCGTCGATGACACCCGCGATATCATCGACGCCTTGAAAAACCGTTTCCCCGCCATCGAAGGGCCGGACCTGAAAGACATTTGTTATGCAACGCAAAACCGCCAGCAAGCGGTCCGCGACCTCGCCTGCCGGAAACATGTCGATGTCTTGATCGTCATCGGCGGCAAAAACAGCTCCAACTCCAACCGACTGCGTGAAATCGGGACCGAGAACGGTGTGCCCAGTTACCTGATCGACGATGCACAAGGCCTAAATCCCGCGTGGCTTGACGGCGTGGAAACGCTGGGGGTGAGCGCCGGCGCATCGGCCCCGGAGGTGTTGGTCGAAGGCGTACTAAAACGGCTGTCCGAACTGCGCGCGACAAACCTTGAAAAACTCGACGGGGTCGAAGAAAACATGCACTTCAAGTTGCCCCCGGAACTGCGCGACAACGAACCGCCTGCGCCGCCAAACGTCCGGACCTGATCGCCCCTTCGATGGTGGCAGGCAGGCCGGTGCGCGTCCAATCCCCCGCCACGAAAAGGTTTTCATACGCCGTGTGCACGCAAGGACGCCGGGATTCCGCGTTGGGTGTTTGAGCGAATGTGGCGCGACGCTCTTTGATGACGCGATAAGAAGGAAGACGATCGAACGACGGCACCCCCAGGGCGCGTGCGACGCAAGGCCAGATTTCCCGCGCGATCCCCTCGGCGTCTCGCGCCATCCAGTCATCGGCCACGCTGAGAGTCACAGAGACAATGGAACCGCGCACGAACACCCAGTGAACCGGGGCATGGATCAATCCCGTGATCGCACCTGGCGCACGAAAGCCATCGGGAAGGCGAAAATGCACGTTCAAAATAGAATGGCTTTGCTGCGGCACAGAAACCTCGGGCATCAGGGATTCAACGGCGAAATGAGGCACCGCCAGGACCACCTGATCACGCGCGCCCAGAACGTCCACCGCCTTGGCAAACGTGAGGGAACGCACGCGCCCAGTATCAAAACCCAAGGCCTGCAACGGCGTGTTGAAATGAATTTCGACACCCATACCCTGCAATGTGTTGAGCGCCGGGTCCACCAAAGCCGCGGACAGGCCGTGCGGCGTGGAGAGCGGACGGGCAAACGCTCCCCCCCTCAGCGCCGTCTCGGCCAAGGCCCGCCACAGCAAGGACGCCGCCGCTTCATGCGCGGGTGTGTTGAGCACCGCCACACACAACGGCTGCCAGAACGTTGCAAACACCGGCGAGTTTCCCACGCATTGAGAAACCACGCGCCCACGCGCCGTTTTCAACGCATAAAAGTCTTTGAGCAGGCTCCATGCGCCGCCCCCCGGCGGCCGACGGGATTTGTCGAAAAGCCACATCACCAGGGATAAAGGCCCCGCCGCGCCCAGATCCACAACCCAGCGCCGATCCGTGGCAACATCGAAAAAATCAAACCGTGCGGAGGCCGCACGGCGCACCTCATTTCCGGCGCCACACAACGCCAAATAGTCTGCAATGTCTTGATTGCCGCTGAGCATAAGGTGCGCGCCGTTGTCGATAATCGCATCGAGCGTGGCGTCGTAAAAACTGCGGCACCGCCCCCCCGCGTGCCGCGTGGATTCAAAAACGCGCACCGAATATCCCGCATGCGCCAAACGCAGCGCCGCACTCAGTCCCGCCACCCCCGCACCGATGACGTTCACCCGCATCCCCATCACGCGATCGCGTGGCGTAGCGCGATCCACAACGTTTCCGTCCGCCCCAGACGCACCGGCACGTCCACACGCGCAAGTCCGCGCGCCTTCAGTTTCGCAAGCACACGCAGGTAAGCCGCCATCATCATTCGCGCCGCACGGACTTTTTTTGAACAAAGTGTTTCAAGGAGCACCGCAGCGGCGGCGAAATCCCGTTCGGCATCCCCGGCCAAACGCAAAAGCACGTCTTCCAGTTGCGGATGGGCAAGCACACGATCCGGCGTGTCTTCGTCCAAAGCGCACGCCCGCAACAGATCCCCCGGCAGATACAATCGGCCGCGCGCCGCATCCTCACGCAGATCGCGTAAAATATTGGTGATTTGCAAGGCGCGCCCCAGATGGTGGGCCAGCGCGTCGGCCTGCGGTCCTTTCAAGCCGAACACCGCATTCGACAACCGTCCCACGGCACACGCGACACGATCCAGATACAGATCGAACGCGGCACGATCAGCCATGCGCACACACGCTTCGGCGTCCATGCGCATGCCCGCGATCAGCGCCAGAAAATCGGCCTTCCCCAGGGCGTCGCGAGCAATATACGGCTTTAAGGCGCGCACCACGTCGATTTCCGTATCCTGGTGCGCAAACAGCGCCTCGATGGCTTGCCCATGGCGCTCCAAAAGAAGCACCTTGTCCGTCACGCACAACGTCCCATCGGCAATGTCATCCACGGCGCGGCAAAAGGCATAAATGCAAAATATCGCCCGGCGTTTGGGTGCGGGCAGGCACTTCAGCGCCCAATAAAAAGAACTTGTGCGCGCGCCGTGGCGTGGGACAGGATATGAGGACGTATCAGCCATGGACACAGACGGACTCCCCTCACGCACGCAACGCACCCCATAAAAAGATCAACGCCTTTTGCGGCCGCGACAGCCTCACCCGTCGCGCCAACGGGTCGTCGCGACGCAACATCTTCGTCAACGCCCGGGCGATGGCGAGAATCCCCGCCGTCTCACGCGCCAGGGCTTTGGAGTGCATCGTGGCGGGCAACGACCTTGCTTCATCAAGCAGGCCCTCGACACCATCAAGCATGCGCGCAAAGACGCCGCGCAAAGACGCAGAACACGCATCTGCGCCCAATTCTTGCGGTCTCACTCCCGCTTCGTTCAGCCAATCGCACGGCACGTAACAACGAGAAAGCCCAAGGTAATCGCTTTTCGCATCTTGAATATGGTTGATTACCTGCAAGGCGGCGCACAGGGCATCCGAAGGGCCGTAGCCCCCCTCGACACCACCCATCAAATCAATGACATAACGTCCCACCGGCGCAGCGGAAAGCTGGCAATAGGCCATCAGTTCCGACCAATTGTCGGTTGTCGATTTCAACGCATCGCGACGGAAAGCCTTCAGCAGATTGAGCGCGTGCTCACGGCTTACCCCCGTTGCGGCCAGGCTTTGATTCAACGCTTGCACGGGCCGGCACGGAAAGTCCGCACCGCTTTCCAACTGTTCGCCCATCAGTTCGAACACTTCCAGTTTCTCTGCCGCATCCAGACCCGCCGCGTCGGCAATGTCGTCGGCAATGCGGGCAAACGCATAAAATGCCACGATAGGGTCGCGCACCCGAGCGGGCAGCAAAAACGAGGCCACGGGGAAATTCTCGTCACCCGCTCCTTTTACAATCGTGTTTTGCAGCGCCAATACGCTTCAACCGCCCATCTTCGCAACCTGTTTGCGCAGGACGTCCAGAAAGCCTGCAACGGTGCCGCCGTTGGCGCGGATCACCGACGTGAATTCCTTGCGCTGGGTCTGGCTCATGGAAATGCCTTCTACGTAGATGTCGATAACCTTGTAGCCCTCGGAACCCCCGCGCACGCGCCAGTTCACGCTGATGGGGTCGCCGCCGGAGGGCCGGCGGATCTCGGAAAACACCAAAGCGTCTTCACCGGGGTTGGCGATGGACTTGATCACGTTCAGTTTTTCACCTGAATATTGATCGAAACGCTCCACATAGGTGATGGTGATATAGTCTTCGAACAGCTTCAGATACTCTTTCTTTTCGCGCGCCGTAGCCCGACGCCAATAGCGTCCCAGAACCCATTTGCCGATCACCCCGACATCGAAGTTTTCTTTCAAAAGCTTATGAAAAAGCGTAATGCGCTGCACCCGCGAAATGCCCGGAGAGGTCAACGCCCGCGAGGCTTCTTGAGCCATATCCTCGATGAACATCTGCGCCGATGCGGGCGCCCGCACGGGAGCGGCATGAACGGGCTCCACGCGCACGGGGTTCACACGCACGGCCTGGGCCTCCGCCTGGGCAGGCTCCTTCGCCATCAGCGGCTGCCCCGCCACGATTAGGGGCAAGCCCACCAAGATACAAATTGTGAAACGACGCATGTTCATGTCAGGCCCTTTTTGCAGATCATCTTGTGCAGGTCATCACGAATTGGGTGCGAATCAGGTGCGGATCATACGGCCTCGCAAGTACGTTGGCAATTACCGGAACGGCTTAGGAACAAGGTCCAACCGCCCCACATGCGTGCGCGATCACCCACCCGTGCGCCCAAACAAAAAGACACAAGCCAAAGGGCCGCGCAAGGGAAACCCGAACGCGGCCCACATTTCAAGATTAAGATTTTAAGACGACCCTTGTCCGTTGTCCTTCGTGCTCAGTTATAGCCTTTGCCGCTGATGTATTCCATCATATGCGTGGCGTCGATGCGGCATTCATCCAAACTGTGCTTGATCAGATCGCCGATACTCACGACCCCGTGCAACTTGCCGTTTTCCATCACCAAAACGTGACGAGTCCGCTTTTCCGTCATGATTTCGCGCACGTCTTCCAAGGTGTCGTCAATATCACACGTCACGATATTGGGCGTCATGAGATCGCTCACCGCCACATGCGCCAAGTCCCCCAACTCGGCAAAGGCCTGCACGATATCGCGTTCGGAAAGCGTTCCCATAAGGGCGCCCTCGCCGCTTTCCACCAACGCAAAACCGATGCCTTTGCGCCTGAACATCTTGGCGGCCTTGCGCACCTTCTCACCGGGCAAGACCGTAATGACCTCCGGCCCCTTGGCTTCGATAATGCATTTCACGAGCATTTTTTGTCCTCCTCTGTCTTTGCGCCGCGCGGCGCAAAAGGTGTGGAAACTCCCAGATGTCATAAAAGTATAGCACAAACATCAAGATATTGCCCGTTTGTATTATTTATTCAGAAAGTTTCCATTGATACGAGACACTTAGTATGAATTTGGTGTACGCTTCCCCGATGGATACACGCACCGACATCGACATCCCCACCTTGAAAGCCGACCTGAAACGCGAACGCGCTACGCTGCTTCACGACGCCGAACTCACAGCCGGCGAGCGCGCCACGGTCAAATTGGACCAAACCACTGTGGGCCGGCTCACGCGCATGGACGCCTTGCAAAACCAAGCCATGCAGTTGGAAACGGAACGCCGCCGCGAGGTTGCTCTGGCGCGCATCGAAGCCGCCCTGGTGCGCATCGCGCAAGACGAATACGGATATTGCGTTTCGTGTGGCGAGGAAATCGCGGCAAAACGCCTGAGCATGGACCCCGCCACGCCACTGTGCATCGAGTGCGCCGCCCATGCGGTCCATGACACCGGGACGCCACCTTCGTGAGTCGCCGGTCGAGGTTATGAAAATTCTCACGTTTGTCGGTGAAAACCGTCGGTTTCTCGCCTTCGGCCTCGCCTGCACGGTGGCCGGAAATTTCGGTCAGACTTTTTTCATCGCTTTGTTTGGGGATCAAATTCGTGCGGCCTTTTCCCTCAACAACACCGATTTCGGGGCCGTGTATTCCATCGCCACGCTAAGCGGCGCCGTGGTGATCCTGTGGGTCGGAAAATGGATCGACCATGTGGATCTGCGCATTTTCGCCGCGGGCGTATTCGTCGGGCTCGCCGCCGCCGCCGCACTGGTTGCAGGGGCCCAAAATCTTTATATTCTGGGGCTTGGCCTGATGGGTCTGCGTCTTTTCGGCCAGGGCCTTCTGCGCCATACCGCCATGGTCAGTCAGGCCCGCTATTTCGAACGTGAACGCGGGCGCGCCATGAGCCTCGTCGGCCTCGGCTTTCCCCTCGGCGAAGCCGTCTTTCCCTCTATACTGATCGGCGCGCTGGCGATCATGAACTGGCGGGAAGTCTGGGGGACAATCGCACTATACATACTGGTCTTTCATCTGCCACTGGCGCTCTGGCTGCTCAAAGGACACGGCGCACGCCACCGGGACCTGGAGGCGCGTCTGGCACACGACGGTGACACGCGGCCTACCTTAAAACGGCGCGCCATCGCCACAGACTGGCGTTTCGTAACCATCATGCCCGCTGCCGTGATGGCGCCATTTATCATGACCGGGTTGTTTTTTCATCAATTGGCGCTCGCCGCCGCCAAGGGCTGGAGCATCACCTGGCTGGCCGCCGGGTTTCCAGCCTTTGCCGCCGGTATCGTGATTTCCTCGCTTGGCACGGGATGGATGGTGGATCGCTACGGGGCAAAGAGCGCACTGAGGGTGTTCGTGTGGCCGCTGGCGGCGGCGTTGCTGGTGGTGGCGTTTTCCAATAACCCGGCCAGCGTGTTGCTTTACCTCGCCCTGGGAGGCCTGACGGCCGGCGCATCCGCGGTCATCGTCAGCGCCACATGGGCGGAAATATTCGGTGTCAAAAGCTTAGGCGCGGTGCGCGCGCTCGGTTCCGCACTGGCGGTATTTTCAACCGCCGTCGCGCCGGTGTGGGCTGGCTGGCTGCTGGACAGGGGGTGGCGTGTGGAAAGCATCGCGCTGGGGGCCGCCGCCATCGTCGCCGTCTCGGGCCTGCTGGTCCTGCCCGGCGCCGCAACACTTGGCCAACGACCTTCTGAAAGGCATGCCAAAAAACCTTAATACCTTTTCTGCTACTATTCCCGCATCGGTCGATTCTCTTGAGGAGCGATATCTATGCTTGACGGTCCCGGCACGTTTAACGGTCCCGCACGAACACCCCTTCTCTTATCGGTTTCCCCTTTCGCGCCGACATCTACCGATTTCCCGCCTCGCGCACATCCTCAACGCCTCCGCTTTGGAGGCGTTTGTCGTTTGCGCATCATACAAACGGGCCACGCTGGCCCCACCATCGGAGAGCATCATGGGTAAGAAATCTCGCCGCTACAATGCAAGCGCCACCGCGGACGTCCACCCTTTGTATCCCAACGTCAACAAAGGCGAATGGAACCCCTTGGCGGAAGACCCCACGCACGAGCGCGGCGAACGGCGCGACCAGCGTTACGTCAAAAACGTCACGCCGCGCAGCGAAGGCCAGAAACAGCTTATGGAAATGATCGACCGACACAATCTGGTGATGGCCCTGGGGCCCGCAGGCACGGGAAAGACGTATCTGGCCATCGCCAAGGCGGTGGAAGCCTTCGAAAAGGGCCAGGTCGGACGCATCGTCCTCACCCGCCCCGCCGTCGAAGCCGGAGAAAGCCTGGGCTTTCTGCCCGGCGCCATGGAGGACAAAATCGCCCCCTACCTGCGTCCCCTGTTCGACAGCCTGAGTGACCGTCTGGGCGGACGCAACTTGAAAACCATGATGAAAAACGGCGATATTGAAATCGCCCCGGTGGGCTTCATGCGCGGACGCACGCTGAACAATGCCTTCGTGGTTATCGACGAAGCGCAAAACTGCACCTACACCCAGATTAAGATGCTGCTGACACGCCTAGGCTGGCATTCGACCATGATCGTCACCGGCGACCCGGACCAGTCCGATTTGTTGCCGGGCATATCGGGCCTGTCCGACATCGCGCACCGCCTGGAAGCGCTCGACAATGTCGGCGTGGTGCGCCTTAGGGACAAGGACGTGGTGCGCCATCCCCTGGTGGCCGAGATCCTCGGCGTGGTGTAAATCTACTTTGCGTTCCAAACGCTAAATCGTTACAACAGGGCCTGACAGGGCGCAGCGGTTGCTGCGCCCTCTCCCGTTTCGTCCCTCCCTTTAAAAGAAAAGTCACCGCGATGACGTCCTCCACCTGGCGCCTGTTCATTCCCAAGTTTTTTACCGTTTTACGCAAAGGCTACAGCCTCGGCGATTTCAAAAGCGACACCATCAGCGGACTGAGCGTCGCCATCGTGGCGCTGCCCTTGGCCATGGCGCTGGCGGTGGCGGCGGGCGCGGCGCCGGCGCGCGGTCTTTACACATCGATCGTCGCAGGCTTCGTGATCTCGTTTCTCGGCGGCAGCCGCTTCCAGATCGGCGGACCCACAGGGGCCTTCGTGGTGGTGGTGTTCAACGTCATCCAACAATTCGGCTATGAGGGACTGGTGCTCGCCTCGTTGATGGCCGGCGTCTTCTTGATCATCGCCGGGCTCGCCCGCTTCGGCACATACATCAAGTACATTCCCTATCCCGTCGTCACCGGCTTTACCGCAGGTATCGCCGTAATCATTTTTTCCTCTCAGGTGAAGGACATCCTGGGCCTGGACATGGGGGCGGTCCCCGCCAACTTCATCGAAAAATGGCGCACCTACTTCACGCACATCTCCTCAACCTCCCCCTTGACGCTGGGCGTCGCGCTCGCCGCGCTGGGGGTCATCATCGCCTTTCGTAAATTCGCCCCGCGCTGGCCGGCGTTTCTGGTCGCGGTGCTTGGCGCGGCCGTGGCCGTATGGGGCTTCGGGCTACCGGTGGAAACCATCGGAGAGCGCTTCGGTGAAATTCCTCACGTCCTTCCGACACCGGTCTTGCCGGATTTCTCTCAAATCACCCTGGCGCGGATCACGGCGCTTTTGCCCAGCGCCTTGACCATCGCCTTTCTCGGCGGAGTGGAATCCCTGCTGTCCGCCGTGGTCGCCGACGGCATGACCGGAAGACGCCACCGTTCCAATTGCGAACTGGTGGCCCAGGGAACCGCCAACATCGCCTCTGCGATCATGGGCGGAATACCCGCCACCGGCGCCATCGCGCGCACCGCCACCAATATTCGTGCCGGCGCAAGGTCCCCCGTCGCAGGCATGATGCATGCCGTCTTTTTGCTGCTGTTCATCATGCTTTTTGCGCCGTATCTGTCTTACATCCCCTTAGCGGCGCTCGGTGCGATCCTCGCTGTCGTCGCCTGGAACATGAGTGAATACCGGCGTTTCATCCACCTCATGAGTGCGCCCGCCGGGGACCGCGTGGTGTTGCTGAGCACGTTCACCCTAACGGTGTTGGTGGACTTAAGCACCGCCATCGCGGTGGGAGTCGTGCTGGCAGCCATCTTGTTCATGCACCGCATGGCGCAAGTGGTGGAAATCGAGACCCACGAAAAACTCATAGACGAAGACATCGACGACTTCACCGATCCCGTCTCCACCCCTTATGCGGCACAAGACGACCTGCCCGACGGGGTCGTCATGTATGCCATCAACGGTCCTTTTTTCTTCGGCGCGGCAACGCGTCTGGGTGATGTGATGGATCGCATCGGCCCCACGCCAAAGGTGTTTATCCTAGGCATGCGCCATGTGCCGTTAATGGACGCCACCGGCGTCTCGGCCATGTTGGATTTCATGGAACGGTGTCGTCACCAAGACATCCACGTCATCTTGGTGAACGTTCAAGCGCAGCCGCGCAAGGTGCTGATGAATATGTGCGCAAAGCCAAGCGGTTGTTCCATCACGTTCACCGCCAATTCCGAAGAGGCGCGCGATCAAGCGAAAAAGCTCATTGCGCCGGCATAATACCAATTCGCAATGATTGCCACATATGGTTATGATTGTGGCGTCTTGGATTTAAATGCACAATGGAGGCAGAATGTTTGGCCGCGCCCTTTCGCAGCTTTGGATGCACCGTCCATCAAAAGAAGCGCTTTTTCCTTTTCTGCTGTGGCTGCCGATGGTCAACAAGTCGACGCTGCGCGCCGACTTTATCGCAGGGCTCACCGGCGCCGTCATCGTTCTGCCACAAGGCGTGGCCTTTGCCATGATTGCCGGTCTACCGCCGCAACAAGGCCTTTACACCGCCATGGTGACACCCATTGTCGCCGCCCTGTTCGGGTCCTCGTGGCACTTGATTTCGGGACCGACCACGGCCATTTCCATTATCATTTTTTCCGCCGTCAGCCGTCTGGCCGCCGTCGACTCGCCGCAATTTGTGGAACTTGCACTGAGTATCACCTTCTTCGCCGGGGTCTACCAGTTGGCCTTCGGTCTGGCGCGGCTCGGCATTTTGGTCAATTTCGTCTCCCATACCGTGGTGGTCGGCTTCACCGCCGGCGCGGCAATCCTCATCGCCACCACCCAGATGAAAAACGTCTTCGGCATCGCGGTCCCCCAAGGGGCTTCCTTCTACAATACCTGGGTCGATATCGCCAAGGGACTGCACCACACCCACCCTGGCATTTTTCTCACCGCCATCGGCACCTTGCTGATTGCCGTACTGATTAAAAAATTCCGCCCGAATTTTCCCAACCTTCTGATCGCCCTACTGGTTGGCGGCGTGATTGCGCAACTCTTCGGCGGCCACGCCAACGGCATCTCCATGGTCGGCGCGATCCCCGCGGAACTGCCGCCGATCTCCATGCCGGACATCTCCCTTGAAACGCTCCGTCTGGTGGCGCCGGAAGCCTTCGCCGTGGCCCTGCTGGGTTTGATCGAAGCGGTGTCCATCAGCCGCGCCATCGCCACGAAGTCCCACCAGCGTATCGACGGAAATCAGGAATTCATCGGTCAAGGTCTGTCCAATATTGTGGGCAGCTTTTTCTCCGCCTATGCCGGTTCCGGGTCGTTCACGCGATCCGGCGTTAACTATTCCGCGGGCGCTAGAACGCCCATGTCGGCCATCTTCGCCGCCGGATTTTTGATGATCGCCGTCATTCTGATTGCGCCTTATGCGGCCTACCTGCCCATCTCGGCGATGGCCGGCGTGATCTTGCTGGTTGCTTTCAACCTGATCGATTTCAAACAAATCACCCATGTGATCCACTCCAGCAAATCGGAAACCGCGATCTTGCTCACCACCTTGGGCGCGACCTTGTTCCTGGAACTGGAATTCGCCATTTACCTGGGTGTACTTTTGTCGTTGGTGATCTTTCTTGGGCGCACCTCGTACCCGGAAATCGTCTCTTTGGCACCGGGATACGACCCGGTTTATCACAAAAAATGCCTCATCGACACGACGGCTCAACCGCTCACGGAATGTCCGTACATGAAGATCATTCGCATCGATATGTCGGTCTATTTCGGCTCTCTCGATCACATGCAAAAAGAACTGCAACGCATTTCCGATCAAGAAGGAATCAAGACCATCTTGATTCTATGCTCAGGAATCAACCTGATTGACTTGTCCGGGTCCGAGATGCTGCATCAAGAAGCAGAACGACTGACTGAAATGGGCGGCGGGTTATACTTCGCCGAGCTCAAACCCAGCGTTTACGAAAAAATCAGTCATACCCATCTGGTGCGCGATATCGGCAACACGCACTTCTTCGACGAAAAAAACACCGCCATCCGCGCCTTGCGGAAAATCCTCCGCGACCAAGGCAAGTGCACGACATGCAAGGCCCGCGTGTTCACCGAATGCAAGGAAATCTAAAGCGGCGCGAACATCATCTCGGTATCGGCATCCCATGCCTCCCATAAGAATTCGTTTTCGCGTTGCTCGGCGAGCAGACGGAAAGCGTAGCGGGCCTGTTCCACGTAAAATTCACAAAACGCACCGGGTTGATCCATACCACCGTTCATCTCATGGGCTTCCGCAGGACACGGCGCGCCGCAAAAATGACGAATGGCGCACGACTTACACCTCGCGACATCTTCGACTTTTCGCTCCGTAACCTGCTTGAATTGAGGACTTTCCAGGGCATCGGCCACGCCACCTGTAAACAGATTCCCCCCTTTGAAGTCTGCAAGGCCGATAAACTCGCTGCACGGAAATAAATCTCCGTCTTGCGCCAGGGCGAAAAAACTCCGCCCGCCACCACACGGCGAGATATCGCACATAAGCCGTCGCGCCGTAGGCGCAACGATGCTGATCAAGATGTTGGCGAAATTGGCCACCACCATCTTGCGGCCCGTTTCACGGTAAAGCGCATTGCTGCGTTCCAGCGCCTCGATATAATGCGCCGCCAAATCCAGATCGTCCGGCTGCAAGGGGCGCGCGCCGGGCAATGTGCAGCGCAGCACATTGAGCATGCACGACGGCACCTCATGAGCATGGAGAAATTCGACCATCTCGCTCAAGTTGCCCTGATTTTCGCGAGTCATGGTGCAAATCACGCTCCAGCGATCGTACCCACGCAGGCGTTTCATGGCCTCACACGTGGATTGGAACACCCCCTTGCCATTCCACTGGAAGCGCGTGCGATCCGCCGCACTGGCTTGCGGTGCATCCAGGGAAAGACCGATGGAACAGTGGTGATCCTTGAGAAAAGACACTGCCGCATCATCCAGCAAAGTCGCATTGGTCTGGATGCCAAAATGAAAATCGTCTGCAAACGCTTCAATGCCCTGAAAGATCGCTTCACGGTTCAACAAGGGTTCGGCACCATGAAAAATCACCTGAGGCAAGCGCCCTTCAGGCACCGTTTGCGCAAAGTAGGCCTTGAGCCGCGCCAGAGAGTCCAGAACCTTCTGCGCCGACATCTGAGAGCCCGAACGCCGCATATCCGAGGGAATGTAGCAATATGAACAATTCAGGTTGCAGCGTTCCGTCGGATTGAAATAGACCGCCGACGGTTTCAGATGAAAGCGCAGCATGTCCATTTCCTGGGCCATGGCTTCGCGCTTGTCGAAATACGAATCGAGCACCGGCCCGCCGGCCAAAACAGCGGCCAGTTCCGCCTTGGGCACCAGCGCCCAAAAGGCCGTGTCCGCTTCGATCACGGCGGTGTACTTTTCATGGCCAATGTCGAAGGTCTGAAAGCTCGGACCACCGCCACTATTAACCAAACGGCTCCCCTTGGAAGCCGTTCGATCCGCGCCTACCGGCGCGTCCAGGGGAGGAGCCATCAATCCGTCCGCTTGTCCATGAGAATGTAATGGGACAAGCCCGTCCCTTCGACATCGCAGGTCTTGCGGTAGGCGATCGTCTTTACAATCCAGTCCGCCTCAACGGAGGCCTCGGATTTCAATTCAGGTTGTGATTCGCATTTCTTTTGATCGCTCATCAGTCATCTCCCGTGACAAAAAGGCCATCGGCAAGCAAAAACGCCCACCGATTCCCTTTTCCATCGGGCATCGACCTCAAACCATCCATTGCTCCAATTCGTCTTCTGGCTCTCGGGTCATCCATCCCCCTTCCCCTTCCCAACCGGTTTATCCGCTCAGTGGGTGGCGCAAGCCTGAAAGGAAACTTCCCGATTACAGCGGCGGGACCGCCACGGAATTTCACCGTGTTCCGTTAACTGAAGGACTTTTTTTTAGTATACTGTTACAATCTATTCAAGCAAAATCCCGAACTGTGGAATGCATTTAAACGCACAACAACCAAAAATACCCGCAGACGACAACAACATCCCGCATAAAGATACGCCGCGCCGCCGGGTATTTTGCGTGTACGCATAAAAAACTCTTATAAATTCTGTAAATATAATATTTATACCATATCATTTGAATGAGTTTGGATATCGAGAATGTCTTCATTGCGCACGTTCGCATTGCTCGTCCTTCATTTTTTTCTGGCGGAAGCGTTCGTCATGTCGGTGGTCATCACCAGTGATGTGGCCGGAAACAACATCTGGTTGAGGACGTTTTGGGACATTGTCGTATTATCCTTGATTATCATTCCGCCGATCGGCCTGTGGGCCCACTACAAGTACGCTGCAAGTTCCGCGCACCTCAAACGCATCGCCCTTTACATGAGTTTTGTGATCTTTCTCGCTGAAGGGGGGGCGATGTTACTGCTGAACCGGCTATCGTTCACCTTGAACCCCTTCCGGGAAATCATCATCGATTCCGTCTTTTTCTCCGCCTTTGCGACCCCCTCCGCTTATTTCTGGGTGCTGACCCCGCTAAAGCACAAAGAAAATATGCGAACGATGTCTACATCCGCAGGCGTCGCTTTGGCCATTCTCATTTCGGCAACCATTTTTATCTTCGATATGTCTTTGCCGGCAAATGTCACCGGTGACGTGCCCTATGTGGTGCTCGTGCTGGTCGGATTGTGGATCCCTTACCGCTACGCTTCCCTTATGCTAGCGGGAATTGGCACCGTGCTCACCTTGAGCGCCTACGCCATCACCAAGCAAGATGCCCTGACATGGGTCACCATGACCAACCAGGGCCTGGCGATTTTTGCGATCTGGGTGACCGCCATCCTTGCCACCACGCACCGCCGCTATATCGACAGGCTTACCATCAGCGAAAAAAGCCTGAGCAACGCCTTGCGCATCGCACGTCTTGGAAGTTTGGAATGGGACATACGCAGCGGAGACATGACATGGTCAGACGAAGTCTACCGCATCTTGGGAAGGACACCGCAAAACGTCACGCCGAGCTATCGAAACTTCCTGAAGGCCATTCATCCCGACGATCGGCAACGAGTCGCAAAGACCTTCGAGACGGCCCTGCGTAACGCGAGGTCGTACAGCATCGAGCACGCCATTCTGCGTCCCGACGGCACCGTCCGCCATATCTCCAACGAAGGCGAAGTGATCGGCGACGACACGCGCCATCCCCTCAGGCTATTGGCAACGCTTCTCGATATCACCGAACGAAAGCAGACACAGAAACAATTGCGCCATATGGCGACCCACGATGTCTTGACGGGGCTTCCCACACGCAAGCTGTGCATCGACCGGCTCAACGGCGCAATGGCGATGGCGCGACGCCAGAATTCCAAAGCGGCGGTTTTGTTTGTCGATCTTGACGGGTTCAAAAACATCAATGATAAATTCGGACATGACGTCGGCGATCAGGTTCTCAGAACCGTTGCGACAAGGATTTCATCATGCCTGCGTGAAATTGATACCGTGGCGCGAATCGGCGGTGATGAATTCATTGTGGTGTTGAGCAACATCACCGAACCTTCCGGCGCAAAAAAAGTGGCTCAGACAATTATCGACGTTATCTCTCAACCATTTGCGTTGCGTGAGCGCACCACCATCAGCGCCAGCATCGGCATTGCTTTTTATCCCGATCATGGATCAAGCCCGGAAACCTTGATCAAACGCGCAGACGAGGCCATGTATGCGGTAAAGCAGGCCGGGAAAAACGGCCTTCGATTCGCGTCCTAAAAGTCTGTGCGTAGTCATTCCTTGACTTTCAACAGCCGGACATCGGGGAAGTCCTCCGCGACCTTGTTCAAGTGCCAGGCGTTGCGCGCCATATAAACGGGCGCGCCGTCATGATCCACCGCCATCGCACCGCGATTTGCATCCATAAAGGCCTTCAGAACCTTGGGATCGTCGGCCTCGACCCAGCGCGCGGTGTACAGTTCGGTCTGCTCGAAATGCACCGGAACTTCATATTCGGTGCGAATTCGATCGGCGAGGACCTCAAACTGCAAAGGCCCGACGACACCGACCACCCAGTCCGCACCGATGATCGGTTTGAACACCCGCGCCGCGCCTTCTTCGGCAATTTGCTGCAAGGCCTTGCCGAGGTGCTTGGCTTGCAACGGATCGTCGGGACGCGCTTTTTGCAGGTATTCAGGCGCAAAGGTCGGCACCCCGGTAAAACGCAGGTCTTCCGTTTCCGACAAAGTATCGCCAATGCGTAGATTTCCGTGATTGGGCAAGCCGATGATATCCCCCGCCACGGCATCCTCCGCCACGGCGCGATCGCGTGCCAAAAACAACATCGGGCTGTGGATGGTAAGCACTTTTCCCGAACGGACGTGCTTGAGTTTCATGCCCCGTTTGAAGTGCCCCGAATTGATGCGCATGAAGGCGATACGATCGCGGTGCTTGGCGTCCATGTTGGCCTGAATTTTAAAAACCACGCCGGTGACCTTGGCCTCGGTGGGGTCAACCGAGCGCGTGGTCGTGGGTTGAGGACGCGGCGACGGCGCATGGCGTGCCAGCCCCTGAAGCAGTTCACGCACCCCGAAGTTATTTACCGCAGAGCCGAAAAACATCGGCGTTAAATGGCCTTCCAGATACGCCTGACGATCAAACGCAGGGCACAACGCACGCACCATTTCCACATCTTCACGCAGCTTCGCAACGGCATGATCGGGCAGCAGTTCATCAAGCCTGGGGTCCTCCAGACCTTGAAGTTGAACGCCTTCGCCCACCGTCTCGCCTTTGGAGCGTTCCATCAACAAAAGTTGATCATTGATCACATCGTAACACCCAAGAAACTCGCGTCCCATGCCGATGGGCCAGGTCGCGGGGGTGACGTCAAGGGCAAGGGTCTGCTCGACCTCGTCCATCAGATCGAAAGGATCCCGCCCCTCGCGATCCAGCTTGTTGACAAACGTAATGATCGGCACATCGCGCAGGCGGCACACCTCGAACAGCTTCCGCGTTTGCATCTCGATGCCCTTGGCGGCGTCGATGACCATAACTGCGGAATCGACTGCCGTCAGCGTGCGGTAGGTGTCTTCCGAAAAGTCCTCGTGCCCCGGGGTGTCGAGCAGGTTGAAGGTTTGTTCACCATAATCGAACGTCATCACGCTTGAGGCCACGGAAATGCCGCGTTCCTGCTCCACCTTCATCCAGTCGGAACGCGCGCGCCGCACCTTGCCGCGTGCCTTGACCGCGCCCGCCATCTGGATCGCGCCACCGAACAGCAACAGTTTTTCCGTCAGCGTCGTCTTCCCCGCGTCGGGATGGGAAATAATGGCGAAGGTGCGCCGGTTTTCAACGTTATTCACAAGGTGCGTCATGAAGGCCCAAACAAAGTCGCGTAAAGTTTGGGGAAATGTAGGCCATTGTCCGCAAAACACCAGAAAAAAGCGGCTTTCTTCGCGCAGTGCGGCGCGAGAAAAGCCTCCCCGACGCGTTGTTTATGTAAGCGGAATATGACGCCACCACGCATAAGCGTTGATGGAATACACCGGCAGGTAGTGTTTGATGGTTGACGCGGGGACCACCTGCTTGATCTGGTTGTCCAGGACATAGGGGTTGCCCTTGTAGTAGATCACAAGAACGGCGTGGCCGATTCTTAAATTCAAGTCTTTCACCACCGCTATCCGCATTTCTCTTTCACTATATCCCAAAAGCTTAAGCGACAGATATTTCGCGATGGCATAATCTTCGCAATCCCCGAATCTGGCCATGAACTGACCAGGAGATTCCCAGTAATCCTTCACCCCCCAATTGACAGGGTCGGTAATATACGGCGCACGGTTCATGTAATCGTTAACGGCACGAATTTGCGTGACCCTGTCTTTACCCTTGAGGTCGGCCAGAAACTTCGTCCATTTATCGTAATTACATTTGTTCAGAGTCTTGGACGTGCACATTTCCTTCCTGGCCCGGGCGACTTCACCACGATACCGTGCAATCGCCGTATCCCACTTCTTGAATGGCTTCAGATTGGTGGAGCGGACTTCGGTGGAGTTGAAGAAACTGGGTTTTCCGATGGCATGGGCCGTCTCGGGGATCATCGCGAGCACCAACAGCGCCACCGCGAGGCATCGCCCCGCACGCAGGTCCCATAATGACGAGCGACCTTTTAATCCCAGCGACGGCATTCCATATCCCTTTAAAATAAATAGCGGGTATAAATATATACCTTGGCACAAGCCCCGAACAAGTGACGATAAAAAGGCGGAAAAGGAGCAGAAAATTACGGCTTTCTTCTTTGCCTAGCCCTAAAATTGACGCTAAAGTACGGATATGTTCGTCCTTGATAACGGGAGATGATCGTGCCTGACAAAGCTCCCGCACACGTAAAACGTCCCGTCAACGTTTTCGTCGGTGTTGGTCTGGTGGTAATGCTGGCCGCGATCGCCGCATCCGTATTTTTCACCTTTCGCTTCGTCGAAGGCGAGCGCGCGCGCGTTGTACAAGCCTGGCAAATTCGTTTGGGCATCGTTGCGGACTCCCGCGTTGCCGCCGTCAACGACTGGCTGGAAGGCAATTTCGCAACAATTCGGGATTTGGCACAAAACGCCTCCTTGCAGCTTTACATGACCGAAATTTCTGCCGCAGCAAAAACGGGGAGCGACGCGTTGACAGGCACGGCGCAAGGAACAAACCCCTTTGGTAATGGCGGCGGTGAAGCGCAAAGCACCTATTTACGCAATATCCTCACCGCCACAGCGCAACGCACCGGCTTCAAGCCCAAGGTCGCAGCCGCCGAAGTGAACGCCAATGTCGAACGTCTAGGCAGCGCGGGACTGGGCCTCATTGACGCCGACGGAAATCCGATCGCCAGTTCACCTGCCATGCCTCCCATAACGGGACGCCTGAAAGACGCGGCGATGAAGGCCCTTCAAGGTAACCCCACGGCGATCGACGTCTATATGGGACCGACCAATCTGCCGACCATCGGCTTTGCCCTGCCCGTTTACGGCATTCAGGACGATGGCAAAGGGGCCAAAAGCATCGGCGCGGTAATCGGTGTCAAAGTCTTGGATCAAAGCCTGTTCTCCAAACTGAAACAACCCGGGGAAACGGCCAAAACGGCGGAAACGTACTTGGTGCGGGCCTCTAAGACGCAAGTTGAATACCTGTCTCCCCTGGCCGACGGCACGCCGCCTTTAAAACGCGCCCTAGCGCTGAACACGCCGGATCTGGCGGGTGCATATGCAACGAAATCCCCCGGTGGGTTCGCCATTAAACGTGATTATCGCGGTCGAGACGTTCTTGTCATATCACGCCCCATCGCTGAAATGCCGTGGGTTCTGGTGCGCAAAATCAACAAAAGCGAGGCTTTGGCGGAAACGGAAACGCGCTTGGCCACCATGCTCAGCGTGTTTATCCTGATTATCATCGGCGTGAGCGTCACGGTATTTGCGGTATGGCGTCACGGCAGTTCGCTACGCGCCACCCAGGCGGCGGAAAACTTCCGCATCTCGTCGGAACGCTTCGAGCACCTATCCAACTTCATGAACCTGATTTCCAACGCCCAGCCCGCAGGCATCGTCGCCGTGGACGCGGATACGGTTTATACCTATGCCAACGAACCGGCAGCACGCGACGCAGGACTTCCCGCGACAGACATGCTGGGCAAAACCATGGCCGCCGTTTTAGGCCCGATCAAGGCCAAGGTCTATACGGACATAAACGACAAGGTCCTGAAGCATTTCGCCGCCACAAACGACCGTGACGCGTGCCGTGAGACCCACGTCAACACCTTTGGCGACGATAATGAAACCGCCGATTTTCAAGTTATCAAATCCGATCACATTCCCATGCTTGACGACACGGACCACCCCCCTGGGGTATTGATGATCCTGGAAGACATCACTGAATTGTCACGTGAGCGACAGCGAAGCGAAAAAATGCTGCGTCAACTGATCAACACGCTGGTCAGTGTGGTGGACCGTCGCGATCCATTCTCCGCCAATCATTCGAAGTACGTTGCTGAAGTCGCGAAGGCCATTGCTCAGGAAATGGGTTGCGACGAGTTGACAGCAAAAACGGTCGATATTGCCGGCAGTTTGATGAATCTTGGCAAAATATTCATTCCCCCGGAGCTGTTGACCAAGACCGGAGACCTGACACCGGAGGAACGTCAAACATTGATGACAAGCTATCTTGTCAGCGCAGACCTACTCCAGGACGTCACTTTCGAAGGGCCCGTCGTAGACACCATTCGCGAGATGGGCGAAACCCTGGACGGCACCGGCCCCCTAGGCGAAGACGGTGAAACGATCTTGCTCAGCGCGCGCATTCTCGCCGTCGCCAACGCTTTCGTCGGCATGGTCAGCGCGCGCGCCTACCGCGACGCCATGACGTTCGAAAAAGTATCCGACATTCTGCTCGGCGATACTGGGTCAAAGTTCGACCGCAAGCCGGTTTCAGCGCTGATCAACGTCCTAGAGAATCGGGCCGGCAAGGAAAAGTGGGCGCATTACCGAGAAAAACCACCTCTGCCGGAAGGTTGAGCCAGACCTCGAACATCACCCTCCGGTGTTGTTTCCATTATGATGCACCACAACGATGTTTTCATCCCCATCTTGGGATACGGAATAGCCATCGCCGGGGTCGGAATTGTCCACCGGCGGCGTGTCCGTACTCGTACTGTTGTCCGTTGAATGCGAACCAATCGGCGTCACACCCATGTGGTCATTGGAATTATCACCACTAGTGAGCGAACTGATATCGTATTCCTTACCATCGAAACTCAGGGTGTTGGAATCGGTAAACATCGCCGCCAGGGGTTGCAGCGCATCGGTATCGGTGTCGGGCGTAATATTCGAAGCCCCGCCATCGCCAAAACCGTCGGGCAGGTCCACATTGATGGTGGATGTTTCCGTTTCCATTTCGCCGTGTTCCTCGCTTGACGTGACGGCTACCGACAACGAGAAGTCGCTGGACACGTGATCCGTCACCTGCAAGGTCAGACCGTCCAGGTCGCTCGGCGACAAGTTCCACGAACCGTCGGAATTGTGCATCCCGGCGCTTAGGGATGCACCGTCGGGAACACCCGTCAGTGTTACGCTGGACAAGGTTCCCTCGTCATCGCCTTCGATGGAGATATCGTAGGTCAGGCTCGAGTCCGCCGATGGATTGGAATCCACCAATTGATCATGCGAATAAGTGCCATCACTGAATTGGAAGTTCTCAACGTTACTCACATGATCGACGCCGTCCGTTCCGTCATTGATATTTTCGATTGTATAGGTGCCGTGATGACCCGCAGTAATGAGGTAGTCTTCCCGCGCACCGGAAAACACGGCCGTATCCTCGCCGCTACCGCCGTCAATCTTGTTGTTTCCGGCCCCTCCATAGATCACATCATCGCCAGAACCGCCCTTGAGGGTATCGTTTCCATCTCCGCCGATCAGCGTGTCGTTGCCGGAGCCTCCCTCAAGCGTATCGTTGCCGGAGCCGCCGAATAAAAGATCGTTGCCCTCACCACCGACAAGCCTGTCATTACCAGCACCGCCCATCAAAAGATCGTTGCCGCCATCACCATAAAGCTTGTCATGGCCGTCTCCGCCGAACAGGGCGTCGTTCCCCGAACCGCCATGAAGCGTATCGTTACCGGAACCGCCGGACAGAATATCGTTTCCGGAATCGCCATAAAGCTTGTCGTTGCCTTCTCCGCCACTAAGGGTGTCGTTGCCGGCACCACCGTAAAGCCTATCGTTGCCGGAACCGCCGTTCAGGACATCGTTGCCAAGGCCACCACCAAGCGTATCGTGACCTTCACCACCGTTCAGGATATCGTTGCCTGCGCCGCCTTCAAGCCTGTCGTTGCCGGAACCGCCGTTCAACACATCGTTGCCGCTGCTGGTCCACAAGACGTCGTTACCGGCACCGCCGTCAACGGTGACATCACCGTAGTCGTATTGATTGCTGGTCAGATCGACGACATCGTTTCCGGCCCCGGCGATGATATGCTCGACACCGGAAATCCGGGCCCCTCCCGTAGGTGATGCGCTGAAACTGTCATCAAGGAACAAGGCATCGTTTCCAGCCGTCATAATCAGGGTATCTTCTCCGGCACCGCCCTGAAAGACGTCTTCGCTCAGATTCTTGCCATGAATTCCGACAAACTCACCGGTTCCCGCAACGCCCGGGCTGCCGACATTGAGGGCGCCAAATCCCCTCGACCAGTTGCCGTCATCGGAATATTTCAAGGTGTCGTCGCCGGCACCGCCTTGCAAAAGATCGGACCCCGTGCCGCCATCGAGGGTATCGTCGCCGGCACCGCCCACAAGATGGTCGTCACCGGGGCCGCCCACAAGATTCTGATCGCCCGCCTCAACCGTAACGCTCTGCGTGACACTGGCGGTATCTTGATTTTCCGCTTCCGTCGCCGTTGCGGTTACGGACAGGTTGAAGCCTTCCACCGCCTCATCGCTCGGCACGCGCAATTGCAACCCCGACAATTGATCGACAGGAACTTCCCACACCCCGTCGGCATTGTGCGTGCCTGCCGACAGCGTCGCCCCGTCGGGAATACCCGCAACCGTGACCGACAGCGCTTCGGAACCGTCCGTATCGGTCAGGTTCGTGGCGATGTTCAGATCAAAGACCGTTTGTTGCGTCCCCGCCTGGGTCGTTAAGTTCATGTTGACGTCGTTGTAATCTTTATCGCCGCCACCCAGCAGATCTTCCCAATTCATATTACCAATGGCATGGCTATCAACTTCATGATCCCGACCATCCGGATTCAACGCGGGATTGGTGAAAAATGCGCCTTCGCCATGAATCGCGTCGAGCACATTGCCTCCGGAATCCAGGACCTGCCAGTTTCCACCGGAATCTTGCTGGAAGCTTACATTTTCGCCATTGTCCAGATTGGAATTCTGCGTACCGCCATCGGAGATAATGAAGAACCCAACTTTACTGGGATCAACACCGTCCAGGGTAAAGCTGTCTCCGACGCTCTGTTTGACATCGGCCCAGATCACCTCACCGGATTGCGGATTACCGTTGGCGTCCATGGAATACCAGCCAATGGTATTTTCATAGCCTGCACTGGCATGCCCGACGTTTTCCAGCGTCATGCTCCCCAGGGCTGACGGCTCCTGTACACCCTCGCCAAGCGACACATCCAAAGTCGGTGCATCCGCGACCGCGTTCACCGTCACCGCCGTGGCCGTACTCGTCGTCGAGCCATCGGCGGACGTCGCGGTAATGCTGAGGTTAAAGTCCACATCGGAGTCCGCGCCCGGGTTGACGCTCAAGCTCGGCAACTGCGACGGCGTTAACGTCCACGAGCCGTCCGCATTGTGCGTGCCTGCCGAAAGCGTCGCGTCCGCGGGAACCCCCGCGATGGTGATGCTATCCACCGCGACACCGCCCGTGCCCTGAACCACCAGGCCCAGCGCCACGGAGCCGTCTTCGTTCACACTCACGTCGTGCGGCGCTGTGATCACCGGCGCGTCCGCAACCGGATCCACCGTAATCGTCAGCC
>CAYVHU010000017.1:52592-55833 GCA_964451415.1 uncultured Magnetovibrio sp. | reverse complement strand
GTATTGCCTGTCTGTGGGGCCCCGCCCACGGGGGAGCCAATGAGGCGGCATTGAATATGTTGACTGAGATTGGTTCTGTCGACCGAATTCCTGAATATATTGCCCGTGCCAAGGATAAAGAAGATCCTTTCAGATTGATGGGATTTGGCCACAGGGTATACAAAAACTATGATCCGCGTGCGCGCATTATGCAAAAAACCTGTCACGAGGTTCTCGATGCACTGGGTATGACTGATGATCCCATGCTGGATATCGCCAGGGAACTTGAAAAAATCGCTTTGGAAGATGAATATTTTGTCTCGCGCAGTCTCTATCCCAATATTGATTTTTATTCCGGCATTACCCTACGCGCCCTGGGCTTTCCAACCACCATGTTCACTGTTCTGTTCTCCCTGGCTCGCACGGTCGGCTGGGTGGCTCAATGGAATGAGATGGTTGAAGATCCAAAACAGAAGATCGGGCGGCCCCGGCAGTTGTATATCGGCGCAACCAAGCGTGATTATGTACAGATTGATGATCGGTAATACGCGATCAGTCCGGCTCTAGGTTCAGCCGTTTGAGGATTGTCAGGGCAGCGCGCTCAGCTGTTTGCAGTTGATCATTGCTGCCCACTTCAACGGCTGCCTGCTTGAGAAATTCTTGTTGTTTGTCTCGGGTACGTTCTGATTGATATAATTCAATCAGCGCTGAAGACAGAGCCTCTGGCGTGCACTCATTACCAATGAACTCAGGTACGATATTTTCCCGCATAATCAGGTTTGGTAACACCACTGAATGTACTTTGACCAGCCATCTGAAATAACTGGCTACGCGATCCAGACGATAGGCCACAACCATTGGCGTGTGAGCCGCAGTAAGTTCCAGGGTGACGGTTCCTGAGACCGCCAGGGCCAGGTCTGCTGCCCTGAATGCTCCCCATTTATCTCCTTCATCTTCAATCTGCAAAACATCCATCTGCAGATCTTGCAGCAGCAAAGATATATCAGATTTCACCTGGGGCATCACCGGCATAACGATTTGAGAATTGCCAACGGTATCTGAGAAACGCTTGAGAGTTTGTGCAAATACCCTCATATGACGCGAAACCTCACCCTTACGGCTTCCCGGCAGCAGGACCAGTACAGGTTGATGATCGTGAAGGGAGTATTTCTTGCGAAACGATTTGCCCGTCATGGTATTACGCTTGGCACGATCAATTGCCGGATGGCCGACAAAGGTGCAAGGCGGCCCATCAAGTTCAGCAAAAACACGTGGCTCAAACGGAAGAACCGCCAGAACCTCGTTGACATAGGATTTCATTTTTTTCGCACGGCCTGCTCGCCACGCCCAGACGGTTGGGGCGACAAGGTTATATATAGGCAGTTGGCTTTTGCGTGCACGCAGCCAGCGGGCAACAGGGTGATTGAATTCAGGGCCATCAATAATGATCAGTACGTCAATATCCTGTTCAACGAAAAACTTTACCAGCTTCTTTGCTAATCTGTACCCCTTGGGAATAGTCGCTATAAAATCGGTTAGACCCATGATCGCAAGTTGCTCAATGGCAAACAGGCTGTTGAAACCAGTGGCCTGCATGGCAGATCCACCAATACCGCAAAATTCAAATTTTACCCCGGATTGTTGCTGTAGAGCCGATATAAGCTCAGCCCCAAGAATATCCCCGGACGGTTCAGTGGCGGCAATACCAATTTTCACCGTCGCAGGTTGTGTAGGTTGAGATGACCGGTGCAGCTGACTATCTTTCCGTTAGTGAAGAAATGTTCTGCTTTCAATGAAGATACCAAGATCCCTGGCGCGTTGGATTAATGTTGATCGGTCATAACACAGGACACTATCTGCCTGCACCACAATACCTGACAGCGCCGCCTGGGCAACCAGCTCAACAGTTACGGGTCCAATAACCGGCATATCCACACGCAAGTCCTGATTGGGTTTTGGGCTTTTTAGCAGAATTCCGCCTTTGTGATTAGCGCGGCCGTTTTTGCGTAACACCGCTACCCGCCTTAGCATTTCATCAGTACCTTCAGCTGCTTCAACGGCTAATACGTGGCCACCGTGAATGACAACAGCCTGACCCACGTCGAGTTTTCCCAATGCATTCAGGACCTCAATTCCCTTGGTGATATCCTCTTCTGTTTCTACAGAATAAGAACCCTTATCAATGGTATTTTTGCCAATCAGATTTTCCGGTATCAGCTCATGAGCGCCAATCACCGTAAACCCCTGGGTTTCGATAAAATTGGCAACACCTGACAGTAATTGGTTATCACCGCCGCGATAAATTTCCAGCAAAGCACCGGCATTTTTCAAGGCACCAAAATCAGGGACAAACTGCGATTTTTCAGGTCTTTTGACATGTCCAATCATGACAACTTTCTGGCAATTGGCGGACTTTAAATTCTTTAAAATGCGCCCGACAGACCCGAGAGTTACCCAGTCATGGGGGAAATTTTCCAAAGCCGGTTCGCCAAATCCCTTCAGTGCGCAAATAAAAACTGAACGGCCAGAAGCTATCACCGCTTCAGCAACAACAATGGGGAACGGTCCTCCCCCGGCAATAATTCCAATCACTTCAGTTGATGGATCGCTGATATTTTTTGGGGTGTCTAACATATGGCGTAAGAACGGACTACCCGTTTCGGCTTCGCGAGGGCGTACATAAAGAGCGCTGCACACCCTCATCCAAAAACTTTATCATTTCATCGATATCCGCATTTCCCTCGTAAAGCTCCGCCAGCTGCTGACGGCGCTCTTGAATGGTGCCTTCTTCTGCAAATAAAAGACGGTATGCATCCCGGATAATATGTATCTGCTTATGTTCAAATCCGCTGCGTTTCATGCCGACAACATTCAAGCCACCCAGATGTGCCCGGTTTCCCAGTGCAGTGGCAAAAGGAATAACGTCATTTTCAACGCCACTCATACCACCTATGAAAGCATGTTTGCCGATACGCACGAATTGATGGACTGCGGATAACCCACCCAGCACAACATGATCACCCACAACACAATGCCCGCCCACTGTTGCATTATTTGCAAAAATCACATGATTACCAATCAGGCAATCATGTGCCACATGTGCACCGGCCATAAACAGGCAGTCATCACCAACGACAGTCACCATCCCTCCCCCTTCGGTTCCGGGGTTCATGGTGACGTTTTCTCGGATCACATTATTCTTGCCGACCCAGAACACGGACGAAGACACGGACGAAGAGCGTCGCGAGACCGATTAAGCGAC
>CAYVHU010000017.1:0-52492 GCA_964451415.1 uncultured Magnetovibrio sp. | reverse complement strand
CCCAGAACACGGACGAAGACACGGACGAAGAGCGTCGCGAGACCGATTAAGCGACGCTCATGGACATTTCCTATCGCAAAAGTCTAATATAGATGCGTTCCAACCTGCCGTGTCGCTCGACGCGTGCGAAACCGATTCTGGATAATTTCATGAATTCCATTGCTGCGAAAACTCTGTCGAAGACCCCGATGATTGCCGTTGACGGTAACGAGGCCGTTGCTTCCGTTGCCCACCGCTTGAACGAAGTGATCGCCATTTATCCCATTACGCCGTCGTCCACCATGGGCGAGTTGTGCGAAGCCTGGTCGACGGATGGACGCGCGAATGTCTGGGGCGATATCCCGCGTGTGGTGGAGATGCAGTCCGAAGCGGGCGCCGCGGGTGCCGTGCACGGCGCGCTGCAATCGGGCGCGCTGACGACGACGTTCACCTCATCCCAGGGTTTGCTTTTGATGATCCCCAATCTTTATAAGATTGCCGGAGAATTGCTGCCGTTTTGCATGCACGTTGCCGCACGCACCATCGCCACGCACGCCTTGAGTATTTTCGGCGATCATTCCGACGTGATGGCGTGCCGCCAGACGGGTGTCGCCCTTTTGGGCAGCGCCACGGTTCAAGAAGCCCAGGATTTCGCCTGCATCGCGCAAGCCGTCACCTTGCGTTCGCGGGTGCCGTTCATGCATTTTTTCGACGGCTTTCGTACCTCGCATGAAGTTTCGAAAATCGCCATGCTCGATGACGAAGACCTGCGTGCGATGGT
Organism: uncultured Magnetovibrio sp.; assembly: GCA_964451415.1. Classification (GTDB taxonomy): domain Bacteria; phylum Pseudomonadota; class Alphaproteobacteria; order Rhodospirillales; family Magnetovibrionaceae; genus CAYVHU01. The sequence goes on along the minus strand of CAYVHU010000017.1, from coordinate 51,732 downwards.
CGGCACGGATCTGGTGGAGGCGCATCGCAAACACGGCCTCAGCCCCGACCATCCGGTGCTGCGCGGTTCCAGTCAGAACCCCGATACGTTCTTTCAGATGCAGGAATCGCGCAATCGCTACCACGATGCCGTACCGGATATTTTGGACCAGGAGTTCGAGAAATTCGCCGCTTTGACGGGCCGCAAGTATGGCGTTTTCGAATATTTTGGAGCCCTCGACGCCGAACGTGTGAGCGTAATCATGGGATCCGGCGCACAGACGATGCGTGAAACCGCAGACTTCCTGAACGCTCACGGCGAAAAGGTCGGCGTGATCACGGTGCGTTTGTTTCGTCCCTTCGATTGGACGCGCTTTGCCGATGCGCTGCCCAAAACCGTGAAGGCGGTGGCGGTTCTGGATCGTTGCAAAGAAATCGGCGCGTTGGGGGAACCGCTGTATCTGGATGTCGTGGCCGCGCTTACCCGTGCGGGACGGATGCTCAAGGTGATCGGCGGACGCTATGGTCTGTCATCCAAGGATTTTACCGCCGCCCAGGCGAAGGCGGTGTTCGATGAATTGCAAAAAGACGCGCCCAAGCTGACGTTCAGCGTGGGTATCATGGACGATGTGACGGGATTGTCCCTTGATGTGGACGATGCCTTCACCTGCGAAGGGACGAACGTGCGCCGGGCGGTGTTCTACGGCCTTGGTTCCGACGGGACGGTGGGGGCGAACAAGAATTCCATCAAGATCATCGCGGACAATACCGATAACTTCACGCAAGGGTATTTCGTCTACGATTCCAAAAAAGCCGGGGCCATCACCATTTCGCATCTGCGCTTTTCGCCCGAGCCCATTCGCGCGCGTTATTTGATCAAGCATGCGGCCTTCCTGGCTTGTCATCAGTACGAATTTCTGGAGAAGCTGGATGTTTTGGAACATGCCGCCCAAGACGGTGTGTTTTTGCTCAATGCGCCTTACGGCAAGGATGAAATCTGGGCCAGGTTGCCGCTTTCGGTGCAACGTCAAATCATCGACAAAAACCTTAAATTTTATGTCATCGACGCGGCGCGCGTAGCATTTGAGGCGGGCATGGGTAAGCGCATCAACACGGTGATGCAGGTTTGCTTTTTCTGGTTGGCGGACGTGATCGAACACACCGAGGCGGTGCGTCATATCAAGGAGGCCATCGAAAAAAGCTACGGCAAAAAAGGTCGCAAGGTGGTGGAAATGAACTGGGCCGCGGTCGATGCGGCGCTGGCGCACCTGGAAGAGGTCGATGTGCCGGCAGCGGCGGATGCGGATTTCGATCTTCCCCCTATCGTTTCTCCCAATGCGCCGAAGTTTGTCCAGGACATAACCGCGAAAATGCTGGCGGATAAGGGCGACCTACTGCCGGTCAGCGCCTTTCCCGTCGACGGCACATGGCCGGTGGGCACCGCGAAGTGGGAAAAGCGCAATCTGGCTGACGAAATCCCGGCGTGGGAAGAAGGCCTGTGCATTCAGTGCAACAAGTGTGCGCTGGTGTGTCCGCATGCGGCGATCCGCGTCAAGGCCTATGGTGCGAACGAATTGTCCGGCGCGCCGGCGCACTTTAAATCCATGAAATACAAAGGTCGCGAATTCGGTGAGGATATCCAATATACCGTCCAGGTGGCCCCGGAAGATTGCACCGGCTGTATGCTGTGCGTGAAGGTCTGCCCCGGCAAAGACAAGAAGAATCCCGAACGGCTGTCGCTGGAAATGCGTCCGCAGCCGCCCTTGAAAATTCAAGAGCGCGAGAACTTCGAATTTTTCCTCGCCTTGCCTGAAGCGGATCGTGCAAAATTGCGTTCGAACCTTAAGATGAGCCAGTTTGCCGAACCGCTTTTTGAATTTTCCGGCGCGTGTTCGGGCTGTGGTGAAACGCCGTACATCAAGCTGTTGACCCAGCTTTACGGGGATCGTGCAGTGATTGCCAACGCCACCGGATGTTCGTCGATTTACGGTGGCAATCTGCCGACCACGCCCTATTCTTGCAACGCGGACGGGCGTGGGCCGGCGTGGGCGAATTCGTTGTTTGAAGACAATGCCGAATTCGGACTTGGTCTGCACTTGGGGCTTGAGCGTCATGAGAACCATGCGCGTCGGCTGGTGTCCGATATGCGTGAAATCATAGCCAACGATGGTTTGCTGGATGAGTTGTTGAATGCAGATCAATCCGTGGAGAGCGGAATTCTTGAACAGCGTGAACGCGTAGAACGCCTGAAAGGGCGTTTGGCCGAAATTCCCGGAGACGACGCCTCATATCTATTAAATATAGCGGACTATTTGGTTAAAAAATCTCTGTGGATCGTGGGCGGCGACGGCTGGGCCTATGACATTGGTTATGGCGGTCTGGACCACGTTTTGGCCTCGGGAGCGAACGTCAATATTCTGGTGATGGATACCGAGGTTTATTCCAACACCGGCGGTCAGCAATCCAAGGCGACGCCGCTGGCGGCGAGCGCGAAGTTCGCCAGCTCTGGCAAGGCGGTGCCGAAAAAGGACTTAGGCCTGATGGCCCTCAGCTACGGCCATGCCTATGTGGCGTCGGTGGCGTTGGGGGCAAAAGACGTGCAGACGCTGAAGGCCTTTCACGAGGCAGAACAGTTTGACGGACCCTCTTTGATCATCGCCTATTCGCCATGCATCGAGCACGGCTATGATATGTCGGAAAGCCTGAACCAGCAGGCTTTGGCGGTGGAAACGGGCTATTGGATGCTGTATCGCTTCGACCCGCGTTTGCGCGCCCAGAACAAAGCGCCTTTGCAGCTAGACTGCAAGGCGGCGTCGCGACCTGTGGAAGATTATCTTCTTAACGAGAATCGTTTTCGTCAGGTCCAGCGCAAGGACCCGGCACGCTTCGCCATGTTGAGTAAGATGCTGGAAGATGAAATCACGCACCGTCGTCAGGTCTTTGAGGCTTTGGCCGCCGTCAAGGTCGAGCCCGCCAAATCGGCAAATTTAGAAAATTCCCCGCACAAGGACGACCACGAGGATTGCGGTTGCGGCAATGCTCCCATCGACAGCGATAATGCTCTCTCGCTCAACAAACGATAACGCACCCGTTCTTGCGAAGGGTGCGTTATCGTTTGTTTTGTTTTGGCGCGAAGGTTTGCGCTGCCTTCAGCCTCGTGCAAACGCCAGATCGCGCATCACATTGGCTTCCAGTTTCGATTGTTCCATGCACAGGTGAACCACGTCGCCTTGAGAGATGACGCCAACCAGTTTGCCGCCTTCGACAACCGGCATGTGGCGGAAACGGTTGTTGTGCATGCGTTGTTGAACGTCCGTCACGTCGTCGTCCAGGCTGCATGTGCTGACGTTCGTCGTCATCAGTTCGCTGACCTGCAAACTGCTGATGTCCCCGCCATGCATGTAAACGCCTTTGACGATATCGCGTTCGGAAATAATACCGATAAGGCCATGGTCCTTGTCGCGCACGGGCAGGGCGCCGATCTTGTTGGTGGTCAGCAAAGTCGCCGCCGTTTGTACGGTGTCTTCCTGGCGCAACGAGATCAGGACGTCGCTTTTGTGCTTGAGAATTGTTTCAATAATCATCCGGAACCTTCCTTATCGTTTCTGTGTCGGGCGTAAAAACAGACAAAAAAATCGGCACTTTCCTATCCAAAACGCCCGTAAACCGAAAACGTTTCGCAGCCTTGAAGTGGAAGCCCTGCCGCTGCGCACGTTATGTTTCACACGTTTTCGTATTGTCCTGAATGGAGTTACACACACATTATATGTGGCGCGTAAACGCCTTACAACACAGTTCTGGAATTCCTTGATTTGTAAGGGTATTTTTCGGCAAATACATTATCGCTGTTGTCGGATTTTGTTTTTTGGCTTTTAAAGCCCGACGGCGGCGCCGTCGCTACGTGGATCGCTCGCACCTTTAAAGTGCATTGGCGATCCTTGCCGGTTTGTGCCGACGCTGAGCATTCCGGCATGCCCCATAAGGGGGCTGAAGGGGGCGACCACTTCAACGTCATGGCCTGCCGCGATGAGTTGTTTTACTATGGTTGTGTCGAAACGGTTTTCCAGTTTCAAGACGGCCCGTTTCAGGTTTGTTGCGTCGTCTCCCCAGGTGCGTCCCAGCAACCAGCGTGGTGCGGTAATGGCCTGTTGCAGGGGGTGATCGAACAAAACATGGCGGGTGAATATGGCCGCCTGGGTTTGCGGCTGGCCGTCGCCGCCCATGGTGCCGTAAGCCAGCGTGCGTCCATCGTCGAGATGCGCCAAGGCGGGGTTGAGGGTGTGAAGGGGACGCTTTCGCGGGGCGAGAGCGTTAGGGTGGTCTGGATCAAGCGAAAAGCTCACGCCCCGGTTTTGCCACACCACGCCTGTTGCGGGCGGCACAAAGGCGGAACCGTATTCCCAATACAGGCTTTGAATGAAGCTTACGACCCGCCCCTCGCGGTCGGCCGCGCCCATCCACACGGTGTCACCTGGATTGGCGATGTGGGGCCAGGGGGCGGCGTGTTCCATGTCGATTTTACGCGCCTCGGTTTCCAGGACGTCAGCTTTCAGCCACGCGCTCGGGTCTCTATCCATGAAGGCGGGGTCCGTCAGATAGGCGTCGCGCAATGTAAAGGCGCGTTTTGTTGCCTCAACCAGGGCGTGAATATGAGCGAAAGTATCGCCGTGTTCTACCCTTAAGCGTTCGAACAGCCCCAGGATCATCAAGGACGTTACCCCTTGGCTCGGCGCGGGCATATTGTAGAGCCGTGCGCAGCGCAGGCGCAAAGATAGGGGTTTGACGCGCAAGGCGTGATAGGACTCAAAATCCTCCAGTCGCAAAACCCCATCGTTGTCTGCAAAACCCTTTGCCAGGGTTCGCGCCACGTCGCCGCGATAAAAATCGTCCAGTCCCGCCGTCGCCAGGTGCTCAAGGGTGCTCGCCAGCGCGCCTTGTTTCAAAATGCCGCCTGCGGGGATAACATGGCCTGCGGGGTCGAGATAGGTTTCGGCGAAACCGGAAACGGCTTTCAATTCGGCCAGTTTCTCGCGGGTCAGATCCGCCTGACTTGCGCTGAGGTGGATGCCGTCGCGTGCCTGGGAAATGGCGTTGGCGAGAAGATCTCGAAGGGGAAGCTGTTTTCCCCAGTGCCGTGCCGCCGTCAGCGCACACGCCCAGCCGTCGAGGGCCCCCGCCACGCTTAAAGCCGCCTTGGGACCGCGCGGCGGGATGGCTGAAAAACCGGATTCCCGGTAAGTCTCAAGCGTCGCCAAGGCGGCGGCGGGACCGCTGGCGTCAATGCCGAAGGGGGCTTTCCCCGGTTCGGAAATGATCCAGAACCCGTCTCCGCCGAGTGAATTCATATGGGGATAAACGACCGCAATCGTGGCCGCCGCAGCGACCATGGCTTCGACCGCATTGCCGCCAGCGCGCAAAATATCGGCTCCGGCCTCGGCGGCCAGATGATGCGGTGCCGTGATCATGGCGTTGCGGCTGTGGCGCGTGTGAAACATGACGGGCTCCGATTATCCCGTGAACACGCTGTAGAACATGCGCACCGAAGTCAGCAGCAGGAAAAAGGCGAACGCCTTGCGCAAGTGAGCCGGATTGATGGTGTGGGCAAGCCTCGCCCCCACCGGCGCCATGACCATTGTCGCCGGAACGATCAGGGCGAAGCCCAGAAGATTGGCATAGCCAAGGCTGCCCGGCGGTAGGTCGGGATTGCCCAGACCGCTCAAAATGAAAGAGAGCGAACCTGGCAGCGCGATGATGAAACCGATGGCCGCCGCCGTGCCCACGGCGCGGCGCACCGGGTAATTGTAGGCGGTGAGAATGGGCACGCTCAAGGTGCCGCCGCCGATGCCCATCACCACGGAAAACGCACCGATGATCGTGCCGAAGAAAAAACGAACAATGCCTTTCGGCAAGGCCTCGGCCAAAATCATGCCGTTCTTGAGAAATGCCATATTGGCGGCCACCAAAATGGCGAGGGTGGCGAAGATCAAGGTCAGCGCTTCGCCCTTCGACAGAGCGCCGAAAATACCGCCGATGACGACGCCGATGAAGATCGCCGGTCCCCAGGATTTTAGAAGCTCGATATCCACGCCGCCGCGCTGGTAATGCGCACGCGCCGATATGATCGACGTTGGGATGATCGTCGCCAGCGACGTGCCCACGGCCAGATGCATGCGCACGCTTTCCGCAACGCCCAGGATCGGGAACAATAGGAACAAAACCGGCACGATAACGATACCGCCGCCGATTCCCAACAGGCCGGCCAGCACCCCGGCGACGGCGCCGGTGGCCAACAAGACGGCGGCGAAGCTTACATAAAACATGGAATTGGAAAAAAGAGGTTCAAGCATGGCCAAAAGTCTCGCACATTAAATGGCGGCTCTTGCCCAAATCGCGTAAATTGATAGCCACCCCTAAGGTTAGCTATACCATATTTTTTTGCTCTTCGGCGAGGGGTGGCGTTACGAAAGGGATGATTTATGGCAAAAACCTTGCGGCGCCTGGGGATGGGGCTGTTGACGGTGTTGGGAATCCGGCGTCTGGGGTTCTTCATTCCGTATCGCTACGCCGCATCCGTCATGCCCGACGCGGGGGCGGCGCCCTATGATGCCATCGCGGCCCTTCTGCAAAAGAAGGAGGATGTTTTTCGCGGCGTGCTTCAGCGGATGGAGGCGCTGCGTAAGGATTTGCACGCCATCGGGAACGAAGCCCCGCCGCAACCGCGCTGGGGTCAGGACTGGTTTCCCCGCCTGGATGCCATGGCGGCCTACACCATGGTGCGGGAACTGAAACCGGAACGCATCGTCGAGGTCGGCTCGGGCCATTCCACCCGCTTTTTCGCCCGCGCCGCGCGCGATGGCAACCTGGACGTGGCGATCACCGCCATCGACCCCGCGCCACGCGCCGACATTGCGGATTTGAATGTCCGTCTTGTGCGTCGGACGGTGCAATGCGCGGGGCTTTCTCCCTTTGAGGGGTTGGTGGACGGCGATATCCTGAGCATCGATTCGAGCCATATTCTCATGCCGCACAGCGATGTCGATTTTCTCGTGAACGCCGTGATGGCGCACATGCGCGCGGGTGTGATCGTGCATATTCACGATATCTTTCTGCCCGACGACTATCCGTTTTCATGGCAATGGCGCGGTTATAATGAGCAGTTGGCGCTCGCGGCGTTGCTGCAAGGCGGCGCCTTTGACGTTTTGTGGTCGAGCCGCTACGTGGTGAGCCGCATGGGCGATGCGGTGGCGAACACGCCGGTCGTGAGCCAAATCGCATGTCCCAAAGGCGCGCTTGAATCGAGCCTGTGGTTGCGTAAACGTTATTCGTGAGGATCCAGCGCGTCGCGCAGCCCGTCGCCGAGATAACTGAACCCCAGCACGACCACGATTACCGGCACCATCGGCAGCAGTAGCCATGGATACAAGGCGACGGCGTCGATGTTTTGCGCTTCGGACAGCAAAACGCCCCAACTGGTGATGGGCGGACGCAGGCCCAGGCCGAGGAAACTGAGGGCCGTTTCCGCGAGGATCATCGACGGGATGGACAAGGTTGCCGAGGCGATGAGGTGGCTCATGAAGTTCGGCAGCAAGTGGCGTGCAATGATGCGTCCGGGGCGCGCGCCCATCAGTTGGGCGGCAACGCAGAAGTCTTCTTCGCGCAGCGCCAGAAGCTTTGATCGTACCGCGCGCGCCAGGCCCGGCCAGTCCAACAGTCCGAGAATGAGCGTGATGCCGAAATAGACCAAAATGGGGCTCCAGGTGACGGGCAGCGCCGCCGATAAGGCCAGCCACAAGGGCAGTTCGGGAAGCGAGCGGATAATTTCGATCAAACGCTGGATGGCGTAATCGACCCCACCGCCGAAGAAACCGGCCAGGCCGCCGAAAAACAACCCCAGGATAAAACTGACGGTGATACCGATCAGTCCCACCGTCAGCGATATGCGCCCGCCGTAAAGCAACCTTGAGGCCATGTCGCGGCCCAATCGGTCGGTGCCCAGAAGAAACAACTGCCCGCCCTTGGCGGCACAGACCAGGTGGAATGAGCCGGGAACGAGGCCCCAGAATTCGTACGGATCGCCGGAACAGAAAAAACGGATCGGCTGAACGCGGTTTTTATCGTCGCTGTATTCGCGTTTCAATGTGTCCATGTTCAGACGCATGGTGCGGGCATAGACGAAAGGACCGATGAATTTTCCGTTGTTGAACAGGTGCACCTGTTGGGGGGGGGCGAAAATATAATCCGTGTGGCGGCTGTGCAGATTGTAGGGGGCCAGGAATTCCGTGACGATGATGGAAAGATAGCTGGGAATCAATATGAACAGTGCCAGAAGGGCGATCCTGTGGCGTTTGAAACGCCACCAGATGATGGTGCGCTGGGAAGCCAGATGGAAGGGGCTGGTGTCCTCATCTTCTTCCAATTCCGGGTCGAAGGGCTCACCACGGACGTAATGCGCCAGGCGGTCGTTCATTTCAGAGGCCTCGCACCGTGGCGGATTCTGGGGTCGAGGATGCCTAAAAGAATATCCGATACGAACATGCCCACCACGGTCAAAGTGGCGAGAAACATCAGGAACGATCCCGCCAGATACATGTCTTGCGATCTGAGTGAGGACAGCAGCATCGGCCCGGTGGTCGGTAGGGACATCACCACGGACACGATCACGGATCCGGAAACCACCTGCGGCAGAAGGCTTCCGATGTCGGCGATAAAGGGATTGAGCGCCATGCGCAGGGGGTATTTGCGCAGGAGCTTGCCTTCCGGAAGTCCTTTTGCGCGGCCCGTGACGACGTATTGCTTGTGCAGTTCGTCCAGTAAATTCGCGCGCAGGCGGCGGATCATGCCCGCCGTGCCCGCCGTGCCGATGACGATGACGGGAATCCACAAATGTTCGAGCATCGACAGAATCTTGGCCAGGCTCCAGGGTTGATCGATGTAAGCCGGGGCCATCAGGCCGCCGATCGAGATGCCGAAGGTGACGTTGGCGAAATACAGCAAAATCAACGCCAGCAGAAAATTCGGCGTCGCCAGTCCGAGAAAGCCCAGAAAGGACAGGCCGTGGTCGCCCCAACTGTATTGATGGGTCGCCGAATAGACGCCGATGGGAAAGGACACGGCGTAAATGAACAAGATTGTCGTAAAATTCAGGATCATGGACAGGAACAGGCGGTCTCCGATGACCTTCGCGACGGGCATGTTATTTTCAAAGGAATAGCCCAGATCGCCCTTGAGCAGACCCGTTGCCCAGATGAAGTATTGCTCGCTCAGGGGGCGGTCCAACGCATATTGATGGCGCAGAAAATCGATTTTCTCCTGGGAAACGGCCTCGCCCTGGCTTTGCAGTTCGGACATATACGTGGTGAGGTAATCCCCCGGCGGCAGTTGAATGATGATGAACACCAAGACGCTGATGGCCACCAGCGTTCCGGCCATGGTCAAAAGACGGTTGAGGACGTAGCCGATCATCGCTTTTTGCTCCCTTGCTTGTCCGCAGTATCGGCAAACCAGAACGTTTCGGGACGATAGACGCCGAATAAGGCGCCTGGATTCCAACTGTAGACGCCTTTTCGGGGAACGTTGCGCAGGCGGTTGTTGACCACCACCAGTTGGGGAACGTCCGAAATCACGCCGATGGTGAACACTTGGTCGGCCTGGATTTTGAGCATCCTGGTCCAGATTCTTCTTTTTGTTTCATGATCGCTTGCAACGCTCCAGGCGCGATACAGCGCCAGCAGCCGGCGCGCCTGCGGAAGGTCCGGCGGAACGCCCGAGCGCCCCATGGTTTCAAAGTATTGCCCCCATTGGGGCCATTGAAGTTGCTGTTGAGAAATCGGGGCCAGCTCGCCCGGCGACTGATTTGCGGTTGGAATGGCGTTGTCCAGCCCCGTCCACACCGACATCAAGGTTGATCCGGCGAAGATGCGGCGGCGAAAAACTTCGCGCTGCATGGGCTTGATGTAGACTTTAACGCCGATTTTTCGCCAATCGTCGCGGATCAACCCCAGGACATCCGTTTGTTCAGTGTTCTCCCCCGCCGTTTCAATGATGATCGCAAGTTCGCGCCCGTTGTGAAGCCGGCGGATGCCTTGTGCGTTTCGCCGTTTGAGACCCAGCTTGTCCAGAAGGGCATTTGCCTGTTGCGGGTCGTAGCGCGCCCAGCGGGTTGTGTATTCGGCTTTATACAATGGGCTTTGCGGCAGCACCGTGTTGTTGCCGTCGCGCGCCAAACCGTAATACACCGCCAGATCGATATCGCGGCGGTTGATGGCGAGCGATAGGGCGCGGCGAAACTTCACGTTGCGCATCAAGGCGCGCCATTGGGCGTCCTTAACGTTCAAATTGGGGTACAACGCGATGCGTGCGCCCTTGGCCGACGTCCAACGACGCACGGTGAAGCCGTTGCGTTTTTCGTCTTGTTTTAAAAATGTATAGTTGCTGAAGTCCAGATAGCGCGCTTGTAAGTCGGATTCTCCGCTTCCGGTAATGGCCGGAATCAGTTTCGGCGTGACGATGGTCATCACCACTTTGTCGATGTACGGCAACTGCCGCCCTTGGGAATCCAAGCGGTGAAAGTAGGGATTGCGCACGAAGACATAGCGTGAAGACGGGGGCTGCGTTTTCAAAACCCAGGGCTGCAAGGTCGGATAGTCGGGATTGTTGTTTTTGTAAGGATGGTCGTGGGCATAATGCAGCGCCACCCAGTTGCGCACCCCGGCGGCCTTGACTTTGCGGCGCAGTTCCGCGGGGTTTGCGTATTTCGCGTGAAACTGTTTCAGGTAGTGTGCCGGGCGGTAGATGTACAAAGGTTGCGCGCGCGCCAGGGCGGGCAGAAAAAACGGGTTCGGTTTTGTCCAACTGTAACGCACCGTTGTTGCGTTCACGATGTCCACGTGTGGCCGCTCGCCGTCCACCAGAAGTTCGCGCGGAACGCCCATCACGGAGAGGTCTTTATTGGTGGCGACGTCTTCCCAGTAATATCTGAAATCCTCTGCCGTGAACGGGTAGCCGTCGGACCAGCGCTGGCCCTTGCGCAGATGAAAGGTGAAAATGCGCCCGTCCTTGACATCAACGCGTTCGGCAATGTCAGGGACCAGTTGGTAGGCCTCGTTGTAAACGACCAAACGGGCGTAGCCGAACACGACCATCAAGCGTGTGTCCTTGTTTCGCCCGCCGAGGATGTGCAGCGTGCCGCCGTATCGTCCGGGTTGTTTGTCTTTGCTTTTCAGATTTACGACCAGGGGCGTTTTCGGGATTCTGTCCTTGATTTCGGGCAGGCGGCCCGCGGCGATGGCGGCGGCGAAAGTATCGGGCTCTATCAGTTTCGGCAGCGATTGTGCACCGCGCGCCGATCCTGCGCCGAGGGCAAGGGCCAGCAGCGCCAGCGCCACGCCTCGCCATACGGGGGGCTTAGGCATGGCTGTTCTCCCGCCCCGGCGGCTTGTGCGCGCGCACGAAATGGCCTTTGTCGAGTTCAATCAGGCGCGGCTCCGCGCGCTCGCGCCCGCCGAAGGGAAACGCCCATTCGCGGGGATCGGAATGGCGTCCGGCCGCCAAGGCCGCAAAATCCAAAGGCCGTTTGGGATCGGGATACGGTACGGCGGAAATCAGTGCTTTCGTGTACGGGTGAAGGGGGGATTTGAACAGCGTGTCGCGCGGGGCGATCTCGACCACATAGCCCGCGCACATCACGGCGATCGTGTCGGCGATGTAATCGACCACCGCCAGATTGTGTGAAATGAACAAATAGCTCAGACCCAGGTCTTTTTGCAGGTCCTTGAGCAGATTGAGGATTTGCGCCTGAATGGAAACGTCGAGGGCGGAGACCGGTTCGTCGCAGATCAAAAGCTCCGGATTCAGCGCCAGCGCGCGTGCGATCACGATGCGCTGACGTTGGCCGCCGGAGAAACTGTGGGGGTAGCGATTTAAATGTTCTGGTTTGAGACCGACCAGACGGATCAATTCCAGAGCCGTTTCGCGACGGCTCCGCGCATTGCCGATGCGATGGATGAGAAGCGGCTCGATGAGGCTGTCGCCAATGCTTACGCGCGGGTTGAGGGCGCTGTACGGGTCTTGAAAAACATACTGGATATTACGTCGTATGGGTTCCATCTGGCGGGCGTTCAATGTGAGCAGATCGACCGGCGCATCGCCCCCGTTGAAAATGACCTGTCCCGTGTCGGGGGACATGGCGCGGGTGATGATCTTGCTTAAGGTCGTTTTTCCACAGCCGCTTTCTCCGACCAGTCCCAGACATTCCCCACGGTGCAGGCACAAGGACACGTCGCTCAGTGCACGCACGCTCGCCGCGGGTGCTTTGCCCAACAGGCGTAATTTTTTGCGTGTGGAAAAGGATTTGGAGACATTGTTGATCTCAAGCAGAGGCGCGCCTGCGGGTTTGGGGTGCGATTTCTTTGTGAACGCCGTCAAGCCGCCGGTGCATGGTTTGATTTCGCGGATCGGCTGCAACCGCTCGCCGGGCTTCATGTCGAAGTGCGCAATGGCGTTCAGCAGGGCCCGCAAGTACGGGTGCCTCGGCGTTTCGAAAATATCGTCCAAAGTTCCGCTTTCCATCACCTGGCCGCGATAAACGACGACGACCTCGTCGGCGACATTGGCGACCACGCCGAGATCGTGGGTGATCATCAAAACCGCCATGCCCAGATCGGCCTGAAGGTCTTTGATGAGGCTCAGGATTTGCGCCTGCACGGTGACGTCTAGGGCGGTCGTCGGTTCGTCGGCGATGAGCAGCGACGGGCCGCACAGCAAGGCCATGGCGATCATCGCGCGCTGGCGCAGGCCACCCGACAATTCGAACGCATAGGTATTGAAGGCCTCGGCGGGATCGGAAAAGCCGACCAGACGCAGCATGTCGATGGTTTGTTCCCGGGCCTGCGTGCGGGAGACCCCGTGATGAATGATGGCGGTTTCGCCGATTTGGTCGCCGATGGTGTGCAGGGGCGACAGCGAGGTCATCGGTTCTTGAAAAATCATGGAAATTTTGTTGCCGCGCAAGGCGGCAAAGCGTTTTGAACGTGGCGATAGCGCCGCAAGGTCGAGGCGCCCCGCGACCGGATCGTTCAGTAAAATTTCTCCCCTCGTGATTTTCGCCGTGCGCGGCAACAGCCCCAAGATGGCCTGGGCCGTGACGGATTTCCCGGAACCTGATTCTCCCACCAGCGCGACCGTGGTGGCGGGACGCACGCGAAAGGATATGCCTTTGAGCGCCTTGATCACGCCGCCAAGGCTGTGAAACTCGACTTCAAGGTCTTTGACGTGCAGCAAATCGCCATCGTTCATGGGCTTAAGGCCTCCGCGATGGAGATCGGACGTGCCGCCTCGTGGGCGTTTACATGGTGCAGGAAATCCTCGATGAAGTGCCAGCAGTCTTCATCGTGAACCAGGTGATGGCTCAGCAGTCCGGTTGCCTCGTGGATATCGTGCATGGCGGCGCGTCTGCTTTGCAGATGTGTGAGGATTGCCGTTATGGCGGCGTCGCTGCCGACAAACCCGCGTGTGCCGTGCCAGTCGATGATGTCCACATGGGTGTTGATCACGCTCAAACCCTTTGCACGGTGATTTTGTGTCCGTGCGCCGAACAGGGAAACGCCCGCAAATCCGAGACCGGGAAGGGCTTCGCGCACGGCAGGCGCGATGCGGTTCCACGGCGGCACAAGGACCGCTTCGCCGCCGGTGAACGCTTGCAGGGCTTTGCGACCCGATTCGATATCTTGCAATGCGTCTTGAAGGTTGCGTCGTTTCGGGAATTCGGATTTTTTTTCGTCTGCCGGGGCACGATTGGTATGGTCGAAGCCGTGTTGCAAAACGCTGACGTCCGCACGCGCGTTCAGCCGTTCGCAAAGTTCCGGCTCGAAGCCGTTCGGAACGACCGCCACCGCCAGGGGGGCGTCGTGATTGCGGGCGATTTCAAGCATGCGCCGCAAGGGCGGCGTGAACGCGACGGCGTCGTCGTCGCGCCACCAGAATGTTGCCTGAAGGCCGCGATCGCGCCAGATGTCCAACTCGTCGGTCAAATCCTGCCACTCAGCCATGGCGCGCGACCTCGCCGATGATGTGTGCCGTGCGGCTCGCCCCGCAAAAATCGATCTTGCACGCTTCGGGCGGACGCGCGGTGTCGATGGCGCGGGCCAAGGTGGCGGGTGTCAGCTTCGAGGCTTCCACCACGGTGATTACATCGCGGGCGGCCAGCCGTCTTGCGCGGTGCGCCTGTTCGCTTTGCGCTGCGTCGGCGAAGGGCACGACAATGGCCGTCGCGTGCGCGCGCACGATGTCCATGATGGTGTTGTACCCCCCCTGGGAAATCGACAGGGTGCAATTTTTTAAAAGGTCTGGGAAATCGCGGCGAAAACGTTCCACGATCACGCCGTCGGGGGCTTTTTCCTTCAGCGTGCGATACGTGTCTTCGTGCAAATTGGGCCCGCCGATGAAACGCCAGGTCTTGTGCGCTAGATTGCATTGCGCGCGCGCCCCCATGGCGGCCTTCAGCAAGGGGGCGCCAACGGCCCCACCGCCGACGGAGACGATCACTTCGTCGCGTCCCGCCTGCGAGACGCCGGTCTTTTTCTCGGGAGCGCGGACGTAGCCCGTATAACGGATCAGGTCCGCAATGGATTTTGCCTCGGGGAATGTTTCGTCCAGGGGGCACAGGGTTGGATCGCCATGAACCAGAACCAGATCAAAATGCGCGCGCACAAAACGCGCCGTTTCGGCGTCGCGTCCCGCCTTTGGTTTTCGGACCAAAATGTCGCGCACCGACGAGACGACGCGCGCGCGCGCGCCGTGCGCGGCCTCCAGCAAGGCCAGCAGTTCGAAGCGGAACTGGCGACGGCCGAAGGGAAACATCTCGCACATGACGACATCGGGACAAAAGGTCTTGAAGGTCTGCAAAAGGAGGCTTGCACGGCGGCGTTTCCAGGTCTCGCTGACGGGCCGGTCGTCTTCGTCCAGAAGCGGGCTGAAGGTATGGTCGGCCACATGGGCGGCGGGCAGCCTGACGATGCGTGTGCCGGAAAAGGAAATGCCGGGGACCTCGCGGCCCCCCAGCACGACCAGGACATCAAGGCCTTCATGAACCATGGCCGCGCTCAGAAGGGCGGCGCGGCTCAGGTGGCCGACGCCCAGCAGGTGTTGGACGTAAAACAAAACCCGCACAGTCATTACGCCATCCCCAAATCAATGTTCAGCCGGGCAACGATCGGTACGCCTTTGCGATCCACATGGAACAGGTGCGCGGCGAATTTGTTCAGACGGACGGGCGGTTTCGTGCGCATGTCCCAGCCGCTGGCCAAGGCGTACAAGGCGCGGATGACGCCTTGGTGCGCAACCGCCAGCGTCGGTTCGCGCAGGCGTTTCAGCCACGGTTTCAGACGGTCTTGCGTGTCGCGGGGGCTTTCGCCGTCGGGGGGACGAAAATCCAGACCCAGGGCTTCGTTGTCGGCCATGGCGCTGCCCAATTCGCCGCGCAGATCGTCAAGCACGCGGCCTTCCCACCGCCCCCAGGACATTTCCATCAAGGCCGCTTCGCTTTGGGCATCAAAACCGAGGATGCGGGCGGTTTCCCGTGCCCGGGACAGGGGGCTGGATACACAGTGGAAAGCGGCGCAATCGGGTGGTATGCGCCAGTTTCGCACGGTGGCGCGTCCGTCATCGCTCAGCGGAATATCCGTATGTCCCTGAATGCGCCGTGCGGCATTCCACGGTGTCGGGCCATGGCGCATGATGAGAAGGCCCGTCATCGCTCGGGTTCCATCATCAGGGTTTGCAGCAGTCGATCAAGGGTTGGAGCCATGTATTTAAGGGAATGGTTTTCGGCCATGTCCTTGGGCGCGCGCGTTGCCATTTGCGCGCGCAAAGGCGCATCGTCGAGCAGACGTGCCAACGCCTTCGCGAACGCCTCGACGTCGCCTTGCGGCGTTAAAAGTCCGGTGTGTTCATGGGAGACGACGGCCGCCACGCCTGCGGAGTGACCGGCGACGACGGGCAGACCCGCAGCGAGGGCTTCGAGAAACACCATGCCGTAGGCTTCCTTGATGGCGGGCCAGACGAAAAGATCGGAGGCCCCATACAGCGCGCGTAAATCGTCATCCCCTTGAAGCCCCAGCCAGCACACGCGCGCGCCCAGGGGCGCGAACGTCGCCTTGATGTGAGGTTCCGCAGGGCCGTTGCCGACCACCAAAAGCCGCCACGGCCGCGTTTTGATTTTGTCGAGCGCGTGGGCCAGGACTTCATAGGAGCGGCGTTTTTGATCATCTCGCATCATTGCGACGCACAAAAGCCAGGGTGAATTTTCATCCAGCCCGTGTTGCTTTGCGAGTTTGTGGCGGTGTGAAAGTTTGTTTTCCATCACGTGACGATAGGCTTCGGTATCGAGGAACGGCCGCAGCGTGATGTCGTGGGCGGACGGCTTCACAAAGGGACGCAGACACGGCGCGTCGTCGGGATTGAAACCGATGAGCAGGTCGGCCCGGGCGATGGCGGCGGCGACGGATTTATGGTTTATGTTCCAAGGGCCGTCCGCGTGTTTCGGCGCGTATGAGGCTTCGGCGACGATATAAGGGATGTCGAGCGCCTCGCAAACGCGCGGCCCCAGCCAGTCCGGGGCTTTGTGGTACATATGATAGGTGAACCAGACGTCCGGTCTTTGCGCGACGGGGCGTGTGCGGTAGTGCCGGATCAAGCGCGCGGCAAGGCGCTCGCCAAGGTCTTTCAAACGGATTTGCCGGTGCTCGTCGCCACGGTCGTAAGCGCGAAAGCGCGACGCCAGTTCTACACGATGGCCCGATATTTCCCACGCGCGGATCAAAAGCCGCGCCATGCGCCGGTCTCCCGATGGTGTGGGATGCGTCGGCGGTTTCAAAGGGGCGTAGAAGGCGATGTGCATAAGACCTCACTCCGCAACCCGGAGGAGTGGTCCATCCGGATTCTCGAAGTGTGCAACCAGTTTGTCGATGCCACGTTTTAAATCGAATTCCCGCCGTACGCGTTGAAATCCGGCCTCGCCCAGTCGTGCACGTAGGGCCGGCTCGCCGATGAGTCTTTCCAGGGCGTGGGCCAAGGCGCGGTCGTCTTCGGGGGAAACCAGAAGGCCCGTCACATCATGTTCGATCAATTCAGGGATGGCGGAAACCTGCGTCGATACACACGCAAGGCGCTGGCTTTGGGCCTCCATCAGCACGTTGGGCAAGCCGTCACGATCGCCATCTTGCGTGATCAGGCTGTTGAGAACGAACACGTCGGCTGTGCGGTATTGCGCCAGAACGTCCTGCTGCGCAAGGGCGCCCCACCAGATGATATGGGCCTCAAGGCCGATGTCTCGGGCCTGGTCTTGCAAGGCACTCAACAGGGGACCACCGCCGATGACGTCCAGGTGCCAATGTATATTCTCAGGCAGCATGGACAGCGCGTTCAGCAAACATGCATGACCTTTTTTCGCCACCGCACGGCCTACGCAAAGCAGTCGTACGGGCTGGTCCGCGATGGAGCCGTCGTGAGCGGCGTGTCGTTGTGCGGGTGCGCCAAAGCGGCAAAAGTCAAGGCCGTGATAGACCAACTCAACCCGCGACGGCTCGGTTGCCAGCGTGGATAAATACGTTGCATTGTAGCGCGTGCATGTGACCAGCCACCGGCAATCGTCGAGCTTTTCGCGAAGTTCCCACGCCGGCGTCGTCCAGATGTCCTTGGCATGGGCGGAAGCGCTCCATGTTATGCCGAGCACCATGGCCGCGTAGCGGGCGACAGAGGCCGGGGTATGCAGGAAATGGGCGTGCAGATGGCGCACGTCTCCGGGCAGTTCACAGGCCAGCACGAGGGCTTGTGCGAAACGGCGCACCCGGTTGGCCGTGCGATCGCGTTTGAAATCCTTGAGCCACGTCGCCAGCGCCGCTTTGTATCCGGTTTTTTTGCGCCCCGACAGCCAGGCGCGCACCACGCGCAAGGGTTCAAGGTACAGGTATTCGGGCAGATATTTGGGGGTGGCTTTGATGTCGTCGTGAACGCGATGGCGCGTTTTGTCGGTGGGATGGCGCAGGGCGTAGATGCGAATGTCGAAACCGCGCCGTTCCAACGCCAGAACTTCCTGCGCGATGAAGGTTTCGGACAACCGGGGATAGCCTTTCAGAATAAAAGCGATAGGGGAACTCATGGCACCGGACACGATCCCACTACGGTTAAAGGCGGTCCCATCGTGCGACCTTGTGGCGGCGCATCGAGGTGCCGCTCCATCATCGTGTTGATAACGGGCAGTCCGCCCAACAGTCCCGGAATATGGATTTCGGAAGGTTTCGTCTGATGCGGTAAGGCTTGCAGGGCCGCCGCCATGCGTGCTGCGTCGTAGGTTTCTTCGGGCATCAGCATTTTCGCCAGACCAAGCTGTTCGGCGTGCGAGGCGCGAATGTACTGTTCCATTCTGGGCACGGTGCGCGGCACGATCAGGCCGCGTTTGTCGAAGGATAGAAGTTCGCAGAAGGTGTTGTATCCGCCCATGGAAACGACGCCGACAGCGTTTTTCATCAACGTTTCGATATTGGTTTCAAAGGTCACGGCGCTGACTTGATCAAGGTGTGCAACCCTGTCCATGAACGTGTGCTGGTGGTTGATGTTCATAAACGGGCCTAGAACCAGGCGTGCGGGATAGGGAATGTCGGGGTCGTGTTCATAGGCGCGCAAGACCCAGTCGATCAGCTGTGCGCCGTCGCCGCCGCCGCCCGTGGTCACCAGAATATAAGGTTTGTCATCCAGGGGAGTGCGCAGGCTTTGTGCGGCGAGCGAGATGGGAATAGAGCGGCGCAAATATCCTGTATAGGACATTTTATTGAGAATTTTTGCGCTGACGCCGACGCCGTCGAGGGGTTTGTACAGTTTGGGCAGGCCGTAAACCCAGATGTCGTCATACAAGTTTTCCAAGGCGGGAATGACATTTTTCCGCGCCCATTCCTCACGGAGCTTTTCCGGGTCGTCCATGACGTCGCGCAAGCCCAGAATCAGTTTGGTCCCTTTGAGCTTCAGCATGTTCAGGGTCTCTTCGGCTTCACCGCGCAGGCCCAGGGGTTCCTTGTCGACCAGAAAAATATCAGGCCTGTAGACCGCAGCCGCCTGGCGCAGAAGTGAAGCGCGCATGGAAATCTGATCGTCGATGCTGATGGCCGGGTTCAAGGATGCGTACTTGCCGCTGTCCAGCTTTACGGCCCCGGGGATGCGTACGAAATCGACGCGCGGGTGAAAATCGAAGGACCCGATGAGCGGAGACCCCGAAACGATCAGAACGGATAAATTCTCGAAATATTTCACGAGCGAATGGGCGATGGTACGGCAGCGACGCAAATGCCCGAGACCATATGTGTCGTGACTGTAAATGAGCAACCGAGCCTGTTTCATGATCCGCTCCTTGGCTTAAAGTATAGCCACACGGTTCGGTTTTATAATACTATTTTTATGATAGTTTATGTAGAACTTGCATGACCTTGAAAAAACGCCGGATTGCACATGAAAAGTACGATTTTTAAATTCATCGTCGCCTACAGCACGAAACACCAGTTGCGGTTGCTGTTTATGATTCTGGTGTCTATGCCGTTTTTGTATGCGGTCTTGGAAATGCCGAAGATGATTTTCAACGACGCCATTAGTGGGGGAACATTTCCCGTTGCCCTCGGCGGCTTTCGTTTTGAACGGGTGGAGTATCTGGTTCTTCTCTGTGTGACGTTCCTGGGCCTTGTGCTGGTCAATGGCGGGTTCAAATACTGGGTCAGCGTGCAAAAGGGTCTGCTTGGCGAACGCATGTTACGCCGCTTGCGGTTTCAACTGGCCAGTCAGGTGATGCGCTTTCCCCTGCCGCATTTTCGCAAGATGTCACAAGGTGAAATCATCACCATGATCACCGCCGAGGTGGAACCTCTGGGCGGCTTTATCGGCGATGCCTTGGCGGTGCCGGCCCTTGAAGGGGGACGGATGGTGACGATCCTGGTGTTCATGTTCATGCAAGACCCGTATCTCGGACTGGCGGCAATTTCCTTGTATCCGTTTCAGATTTATTTGATTCCAAGGTTACAAAAACAGGTCAACGATCTGGCGAAAAAACGCGTGCTTGCGGTGCGTAAACTGTCTGCGCAGATGGGCGAAAGCATCTCTGGCATAAAAGAAATCCATGCCCACGACACATCGGAATATGAACGTGCGGGGATATCAAAACGTCTGGGCGATATTTACGATATCCGGTTTTTGATTTACCGCAAGAAATTCGTGATCAAGTTTTTGAATAATTTTCTGGCGCAAATGACGCCCTTCTTTTTCTACTCCATCGGTGGATATCTGGTGATCAGGGGAAATCTTTCCTTTGGTGCGCTGGTCGCCGTTCTCGCCGCCTACAAGGACCTGTCATCGCCGTGGAAGGACCTTCTGAGCTATTACCAGGGTATGGAAAATGCCCGGATCAAGTATCAACAACTGGCCGAACAGTTTCGCCCGAACGGTATGCTTGAGCCCTCGCAACAAGGCGGTTCTCCCGCCGTCAAGCCGCTTTTGAACGTGCCGCTCACGGGAAATTTCCTGAAGCTGGACGGAGACAATGCGATCACCATTTTGGATGGCGCAACCTTTCAGATGAATTTAGGCGATAAGGTTTGCATCCTGAGTTCGGATGGCACCGGAAAAAGCGAATTGACGCAAATGATCGCTCGTTTGCTGCATCCGGATTCCGGCAGTATTAAAGTCGGTGAGCAAGACCTGAACAAATTGCACGAAGCCGTTACCGGGCGGCGCATGGCCTATGTTGGCGAGAACGCGGCGTTGTTTTCCGGCACGTTGCGCGACAATCTTTTTTACGGCCTGAAGCACGAACCTTTGCGCGCCGCAGCTTACAATGACAAGGCGCGCGACGCTCGCCTGCGTTGGGAGCTTGAAGCCTGCGAGGCCGGCAATGCCACCAATGACGTGGCCGCGGATTGGCTCGATTACGAAGCCGCAGGCGTGTCCGGGCCGCAGCAACTGCAGGCACGTGTCCTGGATGTCCTTGGGATCGTGGATCTGAAAAATGAAATTTATGAGTTCGGCCTGAACCGTCAGCTCGACCCGTTTGACAAACCGGAGGTTGTCGAAAAGATCCTTAACGCGCGTATGCACCTGCACTCGGAATTGCAGTGCGTCGAAGCGATTCCGTTGTTCGAACCGTTTGATCGCAAGCAATACAATACGAATCTTTCCGTGGCCGAGAATCTGTTGTTCGGTGCCCCGCTCGATCCGGCGCTGGCGACCGAGAAACTCAGCGCAAATCCTTACGTTATGGATGTTCTGGACAAGGTCGGCCTTTGCGGAAAGTTCGTCTCGATCGGCGCCAGACTTGCCGAAGTGATGGTGGATGTGTTTCGCGACATTCCATCCGATCACGAATATTTCAGACGCTTCAGCTTCATCCAGGCCGATGAATTGCCGGCCTTCATCCAGTGTGTACGCAGCATAGAAAAAATTGGGATCGACGCGTTGAACGAAGAGGACAAACGCATGCTTATGTCCTTGCCGTTCAATTTGGTTGTTGCGCGTCATCATTTGAATCTGATTGATGACGATTTTCAAAAAAATATCCTGCGCGCCCGCGAAATATTCGCCGCCGATCTGCCGGAACATATGAAAAAATCAGTCTGTTTCTTTGACGAGAACGCCTACAACCCGATGATCTCCATTCAAGATAACATTCTGTTTGGAAAACCGATTTACGGCAGGGCCAAGGCACGTCAGCACATCGGTCGTCTGGTGTGGAGCATGGTCGAGCGTTTTGGACTGTATTATGATATCATCGAAGTTGGCCTCGATACGGAAGTTGGTCTTGGCGGCAGTCGATTGACGGCGGCGCAGCGCCAGAAAGTTGCCATTGCGCGGGCCGTTTTGAAACGGCCCGACTTGTTGATCGTCGATTCGGCAACGTCCATCATGAGCCCTGAGCAGGAGACGGCGATGATGGAGGCGATCTTGAAGGATGTCGGTTCGCGGGGATTGCTCTGGGTGCTTGAGCGGACGGATGTGGCCGGTAAGTTCGAAAAGGTCTTCATCATGGAAGGCGGGCAAGTGATTGAGCAAGGCAAGATCGAGGACATCGTAAAATCCGGATCGGCCTATCGCCATTTGGTCATGTCGTAAGGGAAAACGTCGATGGATTACAAAAAGATATTTTGTCTGTTGCACCATATCCCCATTTTGGAATCCTTGAGCGATTGCAATAAAAAGCTGATAGCGCTCGCCTGTAATCCCTTGACCTATGAAGACGGAGAGACCTTGTTTCATATCAACGATGTGGCCGATGACGTTTATGTGGTCATTCAAGGCGAAGTGGAACAACTGATCTTCAACGAGCACTGCGAGGTTCCCGTCGGGATGGTCGGTGAGCATGAATTGTTCGGTGAAATGGCCGTGATCCAGAACATTCCCCGCCTCGTGAGCGCGCGCGCCAAGGGGAAAGTGGAGGTCTTGCGCATTGAAGGGGAGATGTTCCTGCAAATGGTGACCAGTACGCCGGAAGCCGCGCTCTCGGTGATGCAGGGGCTGTCGGGAAAAATAGCCGAAAATTTCACCAAATTGGGACAGGATTACGCCCGTTTTTGCAAGGACAAAAGCACGCCTCCCACCGATGCCCATTCCTGGGAGCACTGATGGGGCGGCCCTGTTTCCGCTCACGTTTGAGGTGTAAATTTCGGCGCGGGAATCAGTTCGCAAGGCCGGCCAGTGAGAAAACTTTGTGAAAAATCAACCCCCATGGCACGCAGAAGGTCATGGGTTTCTTCGTCGGGAATGCCTTCGGCGATGACGGTCTTTGCGTGGGCTTTTCCGATATCGATAATGAGCTGCACAAAAGCGCGCACCGAAGAATCCCGTTGCACGTCTTCGCAGTAGGAGCGGTCGATTTTAAAAAAATCGACGGGAAATTCATGCAAGGTGCGGAAGTTGCTCGACCCGGTGCCGATGTCGTCCAAGGCCAGCTGAAAGCCCGCTGCGCGGAACGCCTCCATGGTCGAAAGGGCCTGTTTTTTGGCGCTGTTGGCGACGTCCTCGGTAATTTCCAGAACCACTTTGTGGGCAGGAACCTGATAGCGTTTTACCAGTGCGATCACGGTGTCGGCAAAACGCGGGCGGATAAAAGAGGGGCCGGAAATATTGATGGTAACGGTATCGACATCTTTGCCGTCGCTACCGAATAGATGTGGGAAGTTTCGACACAGAAGCTCGATGACGTAAAGGTCCAGGTCCTGCGTCACGTCGTTGAAATTGGCAAACATGAGCATGTCCACGGGCGGCGCGATGGTCGTGGCGTCCTGGTAATGGCGCAGCAGGACCTCGAACTTGCGCGCCTTGGTGCCTGGGACCGCGTCCATGGCGACAATCGGTTGTGCGAAAAGACCCAGTTCGGCATTGTCGAGCGCCCGGCGCAGAATCCGCAGTCCGACGCGACAGCATTGGTAACAGGCGAAATCCGCATCGTCGCGTGGGACATAACATGATGTTCTGTTGGCCGACACCGAAGCCTTGCGCGTGGCGAATTCCAGCCGCGACAGACTGACGCCGAGATTGTCTTCCAGCTCCGTGATGCCGACGATCATTTTGGGGTAATAGGTTTTGTCTCCGAGACAGATCCGCCGCGGGGCAACGTCATCGACGAAATCGTGCAGCCGCGTTGCAACATCATCGTAGGCGCCATCGAGAATCACCATGTAGGCGCTGAAGGACAATTGATAAATGGGACTGTCCTTGAATTCCTCGGCGATGATCGTTTCCATGTGCTTTAACAGGCGGGCTTCGCCCGCCAGATGATCCGGCTCGCTGAGGCGGACGACTTCGGTCGCGGGATTGATTTTGATTTTCAAAAGTGTGCAAGCGGTCTTTTGCCGGTAAGCTTTACCCAGAACTTCGGCCACTTCTGCGATGGTGCGTAGGTAAGACAGTGCGCTCATGGTGCGGGCTCCGGATTCAAGCGGACGACGATCCAGGCGTCCGTCAGGAATGACCGGTAATGGGCCGCATAGGTGGTCGTGTGCACCCTTGGCGAGGCTCTTGAGAGAAATGTCATGCCCTATAGGGAACACGTTTTGTCACCACTCGCAAGAGTAGCGTTTTGATCGGTATTTGCATCTTCATCGTGCGCCGCCAAGGGTGCTGGAGGGCAAGGCGATGACGGCTAAAGAGGGGGAGGCTTCGATGTGACACAGACGATGTCGTTTATAATTCCGTATACTTTCGAGCGTTTCCCCGGGCTTTTTTGACCGGGTATTTGGTCTCGTTCAAGTCGATTTTATGCTGCGCCTCTTCGATCAAGTCCAGGCCCGCGCGCTCTGCGATTAAAAGCAGGTATATAAAGACATCGGACAGTTCTTCACTTAGCCGGGAGCGAAAGGTGATCTCCGTGAGGGCGTCTTCGGCCTCCTCGGTGGTTTTCCATTGTGTCAGTTCCATCAATTCTCCCGCTTCGATGCCCACCGATTGAATGAGATCTTTCAGGTTGTGGAACTTGCGCCAATCCCGCTCATCGCGAAAATGTGTCAAACGGGTCGTAAGCGCGAGGAGTGCCGCGTTCATGGGTTGGAATCATCCTCCATACTATGTTGTGAATCGTCTGTTTTTAATAGGGAATGAGTTACGTCCGGAATAAGTCCAATGTACGAGATTGCTTAATTATCATTTCCTGAAGGAAGGCGTTTGACTTACATTATGAGCCGTTATATGTCTTACATGAAATATTAATAATATTCGGGGAAAACCTCGATCCTCCGGAAAAACAGGGGGGTGGTTCGTAGTCAAGTCGGCGTGGTTATCCAGATGGGGGACCAGGCCGGCGGTGCGGGGGTGTTTCCCGTGTGCCTTTACGTATCCTTACCCCATAATCGATTGGACACGCGAGTGTCGAAACAGGGAGAATTCTCTAATGCCCACTTTTGTGCATACCGACAAGTGTGACGGCTGCAAGGGCGGTGAAGTCACCGCTTGCATGTACATCTGCCCGAATGATCTGATGAAGCTCGATACCGAGCGTATGAAGGCTTACAATCAAGAGCCGGATCAGTGCTGGGAATGCCAGTGCTGCGTCAAAGCCTGCCCGCAGCAGGCCATTGAAGTTCGTGCTTATCAAGATGTCGTTCCGATGGGCGGCGCGTGCATTCCGCTGCGCACCGATAGCGCTATCATGTGGACCATCAAGTTCCGCGATGGTCAAGTGAAACGCTTCAAGTTCCCGGTTCGCACGACCCCGGTCGGCAGCATTGATCCGTATGCAGGAAAGCCGGAAGCCGGCAGCCTGGACGACAATCTGCTGTTCACCGAATCCGGTTCGCTGCGCACTCCGTCTTAATGGTTTAAATCCCGTTTTTGCGGGGTTTTGTTTTGACTTCCATTTTCGACGGGCAGGTCCGCGCCGGGTCGCGGATACCCCGTCCCACAGGGAGAATATTCTATGTCTGAAGGTACTTTCGGTAATCCCGAAATCATTGATATCGAGACCGATATCTTGCTCGTCGGCGGCGGTATGGCCGCTTGCGGTGCAGCGTTTGAAGCACATCGCTGGGCTGGCCCCGATGTAAAAATTACGCTGGTTGACAAGGCCGCGATGGACCGTTCCGGCGCCGTCGCCATGGGCCTTTCCGCCATCAATACCTACTTGGGTACTGATCGCAATCCCGAAGATTACTGCCGCATGGTTTCGGCGGACTTGATGGGCATCACGCGCGATGATCTGGTCTATGACGTTGGCCGTCACGTGGATGATTCGGTTCACTTGTTTGAAGAATGGGGCTTGCCCATCTGGAAGCAAAAAGAAACCGAAGGCGTGCCGTTGGCCGAAGGTGGCAAGCCGGTGCGTTCCGGTAAGTGGCAGATCATGATCAACGGCGAAGGCTACAAGCCCATCGTCGCCGAAGCCGCGAAAAAAGCCATCGGCATCGAAAACTGCATGGAACGTATTTTCATCGTGAAGTATCTTCTTGATGAGAACGAAAAGAACCGCATCGCCGGCGCCGTGGGTTTCTCGGTTCGTGAGCACAAGCTCTATGTCTTCAAAGCCAACGCCATTTTGAACGTGGCTGGCGGTTGCGTGAACATCTTCCGTCCCCGTTCTATGGGTGAAGGCAATGGCCGCACCTGGTACCCGGTGTGGAACGCCGGCTCGACCTACGCCATGGCGGCGGAAGTCGGCGCCGAGCTGACGATGATGGAAAACCGCTTCGTTCCGGCGCGCTTCAAGGACGGTTACGGTCCTGTCGGCGCCTGGTTCTTGCTGTTCAAGGCCAAGGCGACCAACGCTTACGGTGAAGACTACACGGTCAAGAACGCCGACATGCTGAAGGACTTCGCACCGTACGATACGGCTGCGGTGATCCCAACCTGTCTGCGCAACCACGCCATGTTGAAGGAAATGAAGGAAGGCCGCGGCCCGATCTTCATGGACACGCCGACGGCGATGGCGAAACTGGCCGAAACCATGACCCCGCAGGAAGTCAAGCACCTCGAAGCCGAGGCCTGGGAAGATTTCCTCGACATGTGCATCGGTCAGGCCGGTCACTGGGCGGGCATGAACATCCGTCCGGAAGAAACCAAATCCGAACTGATGCCGACCGAGCCGTACTTGCTGGGTTCGCACTCCGGTTGCTGCGGCATCTGGGTGTCGGGTCCGGAAGATATTGCTCCGCCGGAATGGCAGTGGGGCTACAACCGTATGACCACGGTCAAGGGTCTGTTCACCGCCGGTGACGGTGTGGGTGCCTCGGGTCACAAGTTCTCGTCCGGCTCGCACGCCGAAGGCCGTATCGCCGGTAAGGCGATGGTCAAGTTCGTGCGCGACAACAAGGACTTCAAGCCGGTTCTTCATGCCGACATTGATGCCATTGCCGAAGAAATCTATCTTCCGGTGCGCAACTACTTCGAGCACAAGGACAAGACCACGGAGGAAGACGTCAACCCGTTCTACATCACGCCGCGGATGTTCCAGATGCGTTTGCAGAAATACATGGACGAATATGTTGCTGGTACGTCCACGTACTATCAGACCAACAAGATCATGTTGGAAATCGGCCTGGATCACCTGAAGATGTTGAAGGAAGACAGCCTGAACTTGCGGGCGAAAGACCTGCACGAACTGATGCGTGCGTGGGAAAACTATCACCGCATGTGGGCTGCCGAACTGCACCTGCGGCACATCTTGTTCCGTGAAGAAACCCGTTATCCGGGCTTCTTCTACCGCACCGATTTCCCGGACCTGAACGAAGCGGAGTGGAAGTGCTTCGTCAACTCTCGTCACGACCCGGAAACGGGCGAGTGGGAATTGAAGAAGGTTCCGCACATCGATATCGTCGAAAAGCACTACGGATAAGCTTTTCGTCTGCGAAAATACGGATGGGGGGGCCGGGCGAACCGGCCCCCTTCTTCGTGCGTGACTCATCTTAAAAAATAGCTCATAAACCAGCCCAAAGGCGCATTTCTCCGACATTTGGGGGCGCCGAGAAAGTTAGCGAGGAAAACGACCCATGTCCGATGAAGATCAGGCCCCGCCGAGCCGCCTCACGCCCGATGATCGCGCCCAGCGCGAATATATCGACAGCGAAACCGAGGTCGAGTTGATTGAAGCCGTGCGCGCGGGCACACCGGAAAACCCGGTGCAGCCGGTCAAGATGACCATGGACGATACCTTCAACTTCCGTTGCCACAAGGCCGTGAAGTGCTGGAACGAATGTTGTCACGGCGCGGACATCACCTTGACGCCGAACTGCATTTTGCGTTTGAGCAAACACCTTGGCCAACGTCCGGCGGAATTCCTTTTGGAATACACCGTTCCGGCGGAGCAGGAAAAGACCGGTCTTCCGGTCGCCAAGCTCAAAATGGGCGGTGGCGACGGCAAAGGGCCGTGCGCTTTCATGAGCGATGATGGGTGTTCGGTTTACGAAGACCGTCCCGCGACGTGTCGCTATTATCCCATGGGGCTTGCCTCGGTAAAGCCCAAGGGGGCCGAGGTCAAGGAGGACTTTTTCTTCCTGGTCAAAGAACCGCACTGTTGCGGTCATCAAGAAAGCCAGTCCCAGAGTGTGTCTGAGTTTCGCCATGCGCAAGGCCTGGAAGAATACGAAGACGTCAACCGCGGCTGGATGGACATTCTGATGAAGATGGCGTCGTGGATGAGTCTCGGCGGACCGTGGGGGCAAGAGCCGACCAAGCAGGTCAAACAGATGTTTTTCATGGCTTCCACCGACGTGGATGCGTTGCGCCGGTTTGTTTTCGGGAGCAAGTTTTTGGACACCTATAACGTCGATCCCGAAGCCCACGAGGCCTTGAAAACCGATGACGTCTTGTTGTTGAAACTGGGCTTCGACTGGATGAAGAACGTGATGTTCCGCGAACCGACCTTATCGATGCAAGAACATGTCGTTCAAGCTGCGGTGGCCAAGGTGCGCAACGATTTAGGGGCCATGTAAAGGGCGAGAAACGCGAATACGAACGATGCTGATTGCGCAAATCACGGATACACATATCACGCAACCGAACGTGAACGAGCCGCGTTCGCTGGCACGGATGCGGGCGTTGGCGAGCTTTGTCGCGCACATCAAGGCGCTGGATGAAAAACCGGATTTGGTCCTTCATACCGGCGACGTTGTGCACGACGGCAAGGCGCAGGATTACGAGATCGTCAAGGCGATCATGGGATCTCTGCCGATGCCGACGTTTTTCGCGGTGGGCAATCGCGACGAGCGTGCCGGCGTGGTGGCGGGGCTTAAGGATCTCGGCGGGATGGGAACGGCGGATGGCTTCGTCCAATATAGCATCGATGGATTTCCCGTGCGCTTGATTGCCGTCGATACCCAGCACCGCGAGCGCAACATCGGCACGACCTGTTCGGTGCGTCTGGCGACGTTAGAAGATATGCTGAAAGAAGAACCGGACATTCCGACGGCATTATTCATGCATCATCCACCATTTGAGGTTACCACGGCGAAGGATCCGTTCCAATTTGACGATCGTATCTTGGCGAATGCGTTTTTGGATATGGTCGCGCACCACAAGCAGGTTGTGCATGTGTTCTGCGGACATATGCATCGTGAATTCAGCGTTGAATTGGAAACGTGTGTTGCCACCACGACGCCGAGCCTTCCGGTGGACAACCGCATTTCCGACGGCCCCCTTGAGGACCATCCGCTTTATCAGTTACACCGCTGGAACGGCGATACGGTGCGTTTTGAAACGACGACCCACGCGGCGATCTTAAGCTGAGGTTTTCCCGCAGGCATCTCGTTCAGAATGCGAAGGTCATGACCTCTGCGCCGTCGCCATGCTTGGCGTTCAGGTCGTCCGGCATTTTTTTCAGCTTGTGATGGGGGAGTTTGAATTCTTCCATGAAATTCTGCACCCGTTCCATGTCCCAATCGATCAGGGGGTTGACGCGGATCAGGTTGCCTTCGCGTTCGATGCGGTTGCGCACGGTACTGTCTTGATCGAAGTGGTAAACGGCGCTGATCCAGGCGTCGTACCCTGCCAGGGTTGCGTTCAGGTGCATGGCTTCCTGGGTGGCGCCGTGGGTGCGATCGTAGCGTGCCTTGACCCATTCGATGTGGTCGCGGTCCCCGGGACGGATGGTTGTTTCTCCCTCGCCGATGGGGGTTAGAACGTTGGTGAATCCGAACAGTTTGACGATTTTTTCTTTGTATTCGATGCTTTCGGGGAATTGTTTACCGGCGCTGCAATAAATGATGGGAACGTTGGGATCGATTTCGGCAATCATCTGCTGAACGACAATTGAACGTGCCCGCAACGACGCCGTGAGAGCTATTTTCCCCGGGAATTTGTCTTTGATGAGGGTCCTCATCAACTCAATGCACGGAAGATTCTGGCAAGTGCTTTTCAGGTCTTCGCATTCCAACACATCATGTCCCACTATCACGGTTTCCTCTGATCATCGAGACGAAAAACAAACTTTGAGTTTAGAGTATTTTTAAACAATACGGAACACGCGCTTTTTAGGGTCCAAACTCAAAGCGTATCATTTGAATGAGTCTGGACCCTAAGTTCTCTTTTGCACAAGCCGTAGCGCCCCGACGATGGTCGCGGCCTTATCGTGTGCCAGGGCGTAATAGATACGGTTCCTGTGGCGGCGTGTCGTCACGACCTTCAAAGCGCGCAATTTTGCCAAATGGCGCGATAAAGCTGCACGGTTGACGCCCAATTGTTCAACCATTTCATTGACGTGCAGTTCAGCGCCGTCATGGAGCAGTGCCACCACCATCAAACGCTGATAGTGTGCCAGTCCGCCCAGTAAATGGCTCACTTCGCTCGCCATATTGTGGCGGCACAAGCACGCTGCACTACGTTTCGTACCTTTCATGGTTTCTCATCCAGTGAAGATTTTTAACCGGGGCGCCGGTGTCCGCGCCAACTCTACACCGGATCGCCCGGGCACCTCAAAATAAATTACAGACCTCAAACCATGCGGGGAGAGTTCTGTTTTCAAAGAGGAATGCAGCATATTTACGGCCGCCTCAAAGGTTCTTCACGTGCGGCGCCATATATTCGTAACATTCCATTCTTAAGATTAATCGCGCGCGCTTTAGCGTGGCCTCGCACAATGAATTTATCTGTTTTCAGGTTTCTCCAGAGACTTTTCAAGCGTAGGGAATTTGGACATCATGTTCAAAAAAACGGTTTGCGCACTGGCTTTGGCCGGTTTTTTCGTTTCCGGGAATGTTGAGGCTCGGAATCAAATTCGTATCGTCGGCTCGTCCACGATTTTTCCTTTTGCCACCGCAGTTGCCGAACAGTTTGCGAAAACCACCAAATTCCGTCCCCCGATCATTGAATCCACGGGTTCGGTGGGGGGGCTGATGCTGTTCTGCGCAGGCGATGGCATCGAACAACCGGATATCACCAATGCCTCGCGGCGAATTCTAAAAAGCGAAGTCGCGACCTGTGCCACCAATGGGGTGAAGGCCATCACCGAAGTGAAGATCGGTTACGATGGCATCGCCATTGCCAATTCGAAAAAAGGCCCGCAGTTCAAACTGACGCAACGCGATCTTTTTTTGGCGCTGGCAAGGGATGTTCCGGCGGGTAAAGGCAAGACCCGTGCGAATCCCTACACGACCTGGGATCAAATTGATCCGAGTCTTCCGGCGGAAAAGATCAAGGTCTATGGCCCGCCCCTGACATCCGGGACGCGGGACGTTTTCGACGAAAAAGGTTTGGAAGCCGGGTGTCGGACGTTTGATTGGATTCGCGCGCTGCGCCACAAAGACAAATCGGCTTACCTGGCTTTGTGCAGAACGGTTCGCAGTGATGGGGCCTATATCAATTCCGGCGAAAACGACAACCTGATCGTGCAGAAGCTTGAGAACACGCCGGCTGTCCTCGGCGTCTTTGGCTATAGTTATCTAGAGCAGAACGTTGACGTGATTCAAGGCAGCTTCGTGAACGGGACGGCGCCAAATTTCAAGAGTATTTCTTCCGGGGCCTATCCGCTGTCGCGCCCGCTGTTTTTTTACGTGAAGACGTCGCATGTGGACAAGGTTCCGGGCATTCGGCAATACGTAGCGGAATTCACCAGCGACAAGGCTTGGGGCGCCCACGGTTATCTGGCCCATATCGGTTTGATCCCGATGCCTGAATCGGAACGTAAAAAATACAAAAAAGATGCGCTGAACTTGACGAACTTATCGCGCTGAAACGACGCAATATATCCGTAATATAACATTCATAAAACAGACTCTCCAGGGGCTTAGTGTGCCGCACGGGTAGAACAAGTTTAGGTTCTATAACAACGATTGCATCCTGTCAGGGGAGTTAAAGACACTATGCTTAAGAAATCTCTCACGGCGCTGGCTTTGGCTGGTGTTTTCGTCGCCGGCGCCGCACAGGCACGCAGCCAGATTCGCATCGTTGGATCGTCCACGGTTTTCCCGTTCTCAACGGCGGTTGCCGAACAGTTCGGTAAAACGACAAAATTCAAAACGCCGATCGTGGAATCCACGGGTTCAGGCGGTGGATTGAAGCTGTTTTGTGCGGGCGATGGCATTGAGCAACCGGACATTACCAACGCTTCACGGCGCATCAAGAAAAGTGAAGTCGCAAATTGCGCGCGTAACGGTGTCACCGCTATTACCGAGGTGAAGGTCGGCTATGACGGCATCGCCATTGCCAATTCGAAGAAGGCTCCGCTGTTCAAACTGACGCAGCGCGACCTCTTCCTGGCACTGGCCAAGAACGTTCCCGCCGGCGTGGGCAAGACGCAGCCCAATCCCTACAAGACGTGGAATCAGGTCAACCCGAGCCTTCCGGCGCAGAAGATCGAAGTTTTAGGTCCGCCGCCGACCTCCGGCACGCGCGACGCCTTTGCGGAACTCGGCATGGAAGCCGGCTGCAAGACCTTTGACTGGATCAAGGCCTTGAAGAAAAAAGACAAGCCAGCCTTCAAGGCTTTATGTGAAACGGTTCGTGAAGATGGCGCCTACATTGAAGCCGGCGAGAACGACAATCTGATTGTGCAGAAACTCAAGGCCAATCCGACGGCCTTGGGTATTTTCGGCTACAGTTTTCTGGAGCAGAACGCCGATGTGATTCAAGGCAGCTTTGTCAACGGCAAGGCCCCGAACTTTGAGAACATTTCTTCCGGCGCGTATCCGCTTTCACGCCCGTTGTTTTTCTATGTGAAAAAATCGCATGTGGGCAAGGTTCCGGGAATTAAGGAATACGTGTCTGAATTCACCAGCGAAAAGGCCTGGGGTGATGAGGGTTATCTGACCGATAAGGGTTTGATTCCCATGCCCAAGGCAGAACGTGCCAAGTTCAAGAAAGATGCGCGCGAACTGAAAAACCTGTCCATGTAATTTGATGTGAACGAACCGGTGGCGGTTGTGCCTGTATGTTGTGCCGCCGCCGGCTTGTTTGGAGATTTGACGACGTGACACCGTCTGCGATCGATCAAGTCCGCACGGGAGCGCCCCCTCGGGGCCGGATGTACATGACTTCCGCCCGGCGTCGACAAAAAGCTTTGGAAATGTTGATCAAGATCGTCTTGTTCGCCAGTTCTACCGTGGCCATTCTAACCACGCTGGGAATTGTCGTTTCCCTTGTTTTCGAAGCCCAGCGTTTTTTCGCAGCGGTTCCTTTTACGGACTTTTTGTTCGGTTTGACTTGGAGCCCGCAAACGGCAATTCGTCCCGACCAGATCGGTTCCAGCGGAGCCTTCGGCGCCGTTCCGTTGTTTGCGGGGACGTTTTTGATCAGTGCCATCGCCTTGCTAATAGCCACACCAGTGGGCTTGTTTTCCGCCATTTATCTATCGGAATATGCCCATGCCAAAGTGCGCAATGTGGTCAAACCGCTTTTGGAAATTCTCGCCGGTATTCCCACCGTGGTGTACGGTTTTTTCGCCGCCCTGGTGGTGGCCCCATGGTTGCGCAATACCGGGGCGCAGGCGGGGCTCACGGTTTCCAGCGAAAGCGCGCTGGCGGCGGGTTTGGTCATGGGGGTGATGATTATCCCTTTGATTTCCAGTCTCGCCGATGACGTCATTACCGCCGTGCCCTTGTCCTTGCGTGAAGGCGCGTTGGGGCTGGGATCGACGAAATCTGAGACTATCCGCAACGTGGTGATGCCGGCGGCCCTGCCAGGCATCATGGGGGGCATCTTGCTGGCGGCTTCGCGCGCCATCGGCGAAACCATGATCGTGGTGATGGCGGCGGGCCTGTCCGCCAAACTGACCGCCAATCCGTTCGCCGCCGTGACCACGGTGACGGTGCAGATCGTGACGTTGCTAACGGGGGATCAGGAATTCGACAGCCCCAAAACACTGGCGGCCTTCGCCCTGGCGCTGGTGCTGTTCGTGGTGACGTTGGTGTTGAACGTTATCGCCTTGCACATCGTCAAGAAATATCGAGAAGTCTATGACTAGTCGCCCCCCGGTTTCTCTTGTGAATTCAGAACGGATACGTGCGGGCCTTGCACGGCGCTACCGCTCTGAGATGATTTTCAGGGCCTCTGGTATCGTTGCGATCGCTCTGGCGCTGTCGTTTCTTGCCATCATGATGCTGGCGATTGGCAGCAGAGGCATTGGCGCGGTGCGCCAAACCCAGGTCCGACTCACCTTGAGGTTCGACCCGGCGCTCGTTGCGGACAAGGACTGGCAGGGCATGGTCAAGGCTGCGCTGCGCAAGTTGTTTCCCGAAGTGCGTGCGCGGCGGGACAAACGCAAGCTTTATAAGCTGGTGAGTTCCGGTGCGGGATATGATCTGCGCAAGATGTACCTTGCCGATCCCACCCTTTCCGCTCAGACACGACGCGTGTGGGTTACCGCTTCGGACGATGTCGATGTTTTGATGAAAGGGGGCATCGCGCGCAAAAGCAAAGAGAGCGAACGCAGGGTGTCGGACCAGGAACTTCAGTGGATCGACACTTTGATTGCGTCCGGCGATCTGGAGCTGAAATTCAACACCAATTTTTTTACCGCAGGCGATTCTCGTGAACCTGAACAAGCGGGAATTCTCGGGGCATTGGTGGGGTCATTATGGACCCTGAGCGTATGTTTCGTGCTGTCGTTCCCCTTGGGGATCATGACCGCGGTCTATCTGGAGGAATTTGCTCCCAAAAACAGGTGGACCGCTTTGATCGAGGTCAACATCAACAATCTCGCTGCGGTGCCGTCCATCGTTTTCGGGCTTCTGGGACTGGCGGTCTTTTTAAATATTTTTGGGCTGCCGCGTTCGGCCCCTCTGGTGGGGGGGATGGTGCTGGCATTGATGACACTGCCGACGATCATCATCGCGGGCCGCGCGGCGTTGCGTGCGGTGCCGCCGTCCATTCGAGAGGCCGCCTTCGGCATGGGCGCCAGTCGCGTGCAGGCGGTGGCCCACCATGTATTACCGCTGGCGATGCCGGGAATGTTGACCGGCACCATTATTGGAATGGCGCAGGCGTTGGGGGAATCCGCACCGCTTTTAATGATCGGAATGGTGGCCTTTGTCGTTGACGTTCCGGCTTCCTTCCTGGATCCTTCCACCGTGCTGCCGGTGCAGATCTATCTTTGGGCCGACAGTCCTGAACGTGCGTTCACCGAACGCACGGCAGCGGCGATTATCGTTCTGGTTGGGTTTTTAGTTGCAATGAACTTTGTCGCGGTCATACTGCGCAAACGGTTCGAGCGGCGCTGGTAAGGAGTGCGGGTCGATGGAAATTACCATCCACACGGAAATGCCGAACGTCATGCAGACGGCGCCACTTGCGGCGGATCATCCGATGAAAATCACGGCGCGCGGGCTCAACGTTTACTATGGCGAAAAACAGGCCCTGAAGGACGTCAACATCGATATCCCCGAACGCATGGTGTCGGCGCTGATCGGCCCGTCGGGATGTGGCAAATCGACGTTTTTGCGGTGCTTGAACCGAATGAACGACGTGGTGGATGTCTGTCGTGTCGAAGGTCAGTTGGAATTGGATGGGGAAGACATCTATGCGCCTGGTGTCGATGTGGTGCACTTGCGTGCCCGCGTGGGCATAGTTTTCCAAAAGCCCAATCCGTTTCCCAAGTCAATCTATGACAACGTGGCCTATGGGCCGAAAATCCATGGTTTGGCGACGTCGCGTGCGGAAATGGACGAGATCGTATTCAACAGCTTGGAGAAAGCGGGATTGATCAACGAAGTGCGCGATCGCCTTGAGGCATCGGGGACGAGCCTTTCGGGCGGTCAACAGCAACGTTTGTGTATCGCACGCGCCATCGCGGTCGAACCTGAGGTGATTTTGATGGATGAGCCGTGTTCTGCGCTCGATCCCATCGCCACCGCCAAGGTTGAAGAATTGATTGACGAATTGAAGGAAAATTATACCATCGTCATGGTTACCCACTCCATGCAGCAGGCGGCACGCGTGTCGCAGAAAACCGCTTTTTTTCACCTTGGCGAGTTGGTTGAACACGGTGATACGAAAGATGTTTTCACCAGTCCCCAGGACGAACGGACTCGTGCTTACGTAACGGGGCGTATCGGTTGATCAGGAACCCAGTAATGGAGCAGCAAGACCACATCGTTAAATCCTTCGACGAGGATTTGGGCCGTTTGGATACGATCATCGCCGAAATGGGCGGTCTCGCCGAACGTCAATTGGCAGACGCGGTCGATGCGTTGGTGCGGCGGGATATCGATCTGGCCAAAAAAGTGATTGAAGACGACAAACGCATAGATGCATGCGAAACCGCGATCGACGACTTTACGGTGCGGCTTCTTGCCCTGCGCCAGCCGATGGCGGGTGATCTGCGTGTTGTGATTGCGGCCTTGAAAATGGCGGCCAATCTGGAACGCATCGGCGATTACGCGAAAAACGTGGCCAAACGGACCATGGTCCTGTCGACCATGGATCCGGTGGGCACCGCAACGGCGAGCGTCCAGCGCATGGCGGGCCAAGTGCAGAACATGATCAAGAACGTTCTGGACGCTTATGGCGCGCGTGACATCAAGAAGGCCGATGATGTTCGTTTGCGCGATGAAGAAGTTGATCTCATGCACACCAGTTTGTTTCGTGAGCTCCTCACCTACATGATGGAGGACCCGCGCAACATTACGGCATGTACGCATCTTTTGTTTGTGGCGAAAAATGTTGAACGGATCGGCGATCATGTGACGTCGATCGCCGAGTCCGTTCACTTCCTCGTGGCGGGCGATCTGCCCAGCGAAAAGCGCCCCAAAAGTGATTTGTCCAGCCAGACCGTGATTCAAAAGAGCACGTAAATGAGGGGATATGTCCATGGAGCACATGGTACTGATTGTTGAGGATGAGCCGCCGCAGGCCGAGATGTTGTCCTATAACCTGGAAAAAGCGGGTTTCCGGGTGGTCGTTGCCGGCGATGGTGAAGAAGGCCTGCTGATGGCGCGTGAGAGTACGCCGGACGCGATTGTCCTGGACTGGATGTTGCCGGGGCTGTCGGGGGTCGAGGTATGTCGTCAGTTGCGTGGTGAAACCCTGACCCGGGACATCCCCATCTTGATGTTGACCGCGCGTGGCGAAGAAGAAGACCGCGTACGCGGGATTGAAATCGGCGCGGACGATTATGTGGTGAAGCCTTACAGTCCGCGCGAAGTGGTGGCGCGCTTGAAAGCTTTGCTGCGTCGCGCCAATCCCGCTTTGGTCAGCGAGGCGTTGGAATACGGCGGCATCGCCATGGATCTGGCGCAACACAAGGTGAGCCGCGACGCTCAACCCATTCATTTGGGGCCTACGGAATTTCGCTTATTGAAGACCTTGATGGAAAAACCGGGACGTGTCTTTTCGCGTGAACGGCTGTTGGATTTGGTATGGGGACGCGATGTTTACGTGGAAGATCGTACCGTGGATGTACATATTCGCAGACTGCGCAAGGCCTTGAACGAAAACAACGGCGCAGATGTCATTCGCACCGTGCGGGGGGAAGGCTATGCCATCGATGCCGATGTGGGAGCCTGAATTCTCAAAGGTGTGATCCATGGCGCCTCTGCTGAAAGGCCGGCGGTTTGTGCCCCTGTTCGTGACCCAGTTTCTGGGGGCTGCGAACGACAATCTGTTCAAAAGCGCGTTGGTGGTGCTGATCACGTTTCAGTTGGCGCAGCGCGCCCACGTCAGCGGACCGCTTATGGTTACGGCGGCGGCGGGGATTTTTATCGCTCCGTTTTTTTTGTTCAGTGCGTGGGCGGGGCAGTTGGCCGATCGCTTCGACAAGGCTTTTCTGGCGCGCTGCATCAAGGCCGCCGAGATCGTGATCATGGGGGTGGCCGCCGTTGCCTTCGCCAACGCCAGCGTGTGGGGCTTGATGGCGGTGTTGTTTTTGATGGGCGCGCAGTCGGCCCTGTTCGGTCCGCTCAAGTACGCGATTTTGCCCCAGTTGCTGCACGAGGACGAATTGATTGCCGCCAACGCGATGGTCGAAGGCGGTACTTTTATTGCCATTTTGATCGGCACCATTGCGGGCGGTCTGCTGATCCTGAGCGACGGAGGCATTGCGTTGGTTTCCGCCTTGGTGATCGGGATTGCCGTGCTGGGGTTTGCATCCAGTTTGTTCATTCCGTGCGTTCGCGCCACAGATGCAAGTGTGCGGATCAATCCGAACTTCGTGTTCGAGACGGTGAAGATGATGCGCCATGCCGCCAGACGCCGGGATATCTTTCTCGCGGTGCTCGCCATTTCCTGGTTTTGGTTGGTGGGGGCGACGTTTCTCAGCCAGTTTCCCACCTTTGCCAAGGATACGCTGGGCGGAGACGAACACGTCGTAACGCTTTTCCTGGCGATTTTTTCCATCGGCATCGCCGTTGGTTCGGCGTTGAGTTCCAAAGTTCTCAAAGGAGAGGTGACGGCGAAATACGCACCCTTTGCCGCTTTAGTGATGAGCGCCTTCATGGTGGACATCTATTTCTCCAGCCGGCAGATGGCGCACCTGGCGTTTGGCGATCATACGTTCGGCATTCTCGTTTTTCTGAGCACACCTTCGGCCTATCGTATTCTCATGGATTTGATGATGATTGCGGCGGCAGGTGGGCTGTTCATCGTGCCGTTTTACGCCATCTTGCAAAGCCGTGGCGACGCCGCGCATCGGGCACGCGACATTGCCGCCAACAATGTGATGAACGCGTTGTTTATGGTCTTGAGCGCAGTGGTGATCGCCATCTTGCTGAGCGGCGGCATGACGGTTCCGGGGGTGTTTCTGACCACGGCGCTCGCCAACCTTGCCGTGGCGTTTTATCTGTTTCGCAAGGTCCGCTGAACCCTCACACCATGCGCCACGCCAGACGCAGGAGGAACGCGGCGTTGAACAACAGCACAAGCGGAGCGATTCGTCGTGCGATGGCGGGCCATCGGCCTAAAATCGTTCCCCCGGCCAGGCCCAGCCCCAACAGGGCCGGAACGGTGCCGAGCCAGAATGCCGCCATGGCGAACGCGCCGCTTACGGCCTGTCCGCTGGCCGCCGCCGCGGCCACGGCGCCGTACAGCAGACCGCAAGGCAGGAATCCCAGCGTGATTCCCAGAAAGTATCCTCGCATACCGACCGGATGGCGGAACAACGGCTTTATGGCCTGTCCCCAGGCTTGCGCCAAGAGCCCTTCACCACCGGAAGCGTTTCGGCTTGCGGTGAAAGGAAGGGTGATCCCGAAACCGCGCAGCGCATAGCCGAAGAAAAACAAGGCGGCGAAGCCGAGGAGCACGGCGGCCAATCCGTGTAGAGCTGAAAATTCCGTGATTTTTTGCGTCAGCAGGGAGGCCACCGCCCCCAGTGCGATATAGGTCGTGCCACGGCCCAGATGGTAGGGCGCGAGCGCCGCGCCGTGCAGGCGCTTGAATTCGCTCATGTGCGACGCCGGAACGGCTTCGAGGCGCGCCTGGGTCTGAGAGATGACGAACGGGCCGCACATGCCCAGGCAATGGGTCGCGCTGCCGGCAAATCCCACCATGAACAAGGCGAACAGAAGTTCTTTTGAGGCAGTGCCTTGGACGATTCCGGCGCTGAGAAGGGTTTGGATATGAGCTAATGTCTCCATGAATGAAAGGTCTCCTGAAGTTATTTTTTGGGCGGGGGGGACGGGGTATCGTCGTCATCGAACAAGATGCGCGAGGCCGCGCCTTCCATGTCATCGAATTGACCTGATTTCAGCGCCCATAAAAAGGCAAACAGGGCGATGAGTCCCAGGATCAAAGAGATCGGAATCAGATAAATCAAGACACTCACGTCTGTATTTCCTTTTCATAGAGTGTGGTGTCGCGGGTCATCTTTGCGCTGGCCTTGCGGGGGGAAAAAAGGCCTCTTTCGATGCCGAGACGCAGGGAATTGAGGATCACCACGATCGAGGATGCGGACATGGCGACGGCGGCAATCAGCGGCGTCACCAGCCCCGCCAGCGCCAGGGGCACGCTCACGGCATTGTAGGCAAAGGACAACGCGAAATTCTGTTTGATCAAGCGTTCGGCGCGTTTGGCGACGCTCAGGGCCTCCACCACGGGGGCGAGCTTATCGCCTTGAAAAATGACGTCGGCGGCGGTTTGGCTTACATCGGCGGCGCTCGATGGGGAAATCGAAACATGGGCGGCGGCCAGTGCGGGGGCATCGTTCAGTCCATCGCCCACCATCATCGCACGTCGTCCCTGCGCCGCCAGATCCTGCAAAATCGCCACCTTGTCGGCGGGTTTCAGATTTGCGCGCCAGTCTTCAATTCCGGCGCTGTGCGCGGCGGCTTCGACCGCAGAGGAGCGATCCCCCGATAACAGCATGACGGCGAGACCCCGGCGTTTCAATGTGCTCACGACTTCGGCGGCGTCCGCGCGCATGCGATCGGTGAAGGCGAAGCGCACGGGTGGTTTGCCGGGGCGCGACAGCCATAGTTCGCTATGTTCCGTTTGCGGGCCGTTCCTCACACCACACCAGGCGCGGCGCCCAAGGCGTACCTCGCCGTTCGCCGTCATCAGCTTCAGTCCCGAACCGGGAATTTCTTGAACGCCGTTGGCGGGTGTTGCGTCTTTGATCTCTTGGGCCAGGGCGCGGGATAGGGGGTGCTTGCTCACCGCTGCGAGGGAACCTGCCAAATGGATATCTTCCGCGCACAGATCGTTGCGATTAATCCATTGCGGTTTCCCCAAGGTGAGGGTTCCGGTCTTGTCGAACACGCAGACATCCGTGGTGGCCAGACGTTCCAGCGCCGTGCCGGTTTTCATCAAAATGCCGTGGGACAGAAACCGTCCGCCAGCGACGACCTGCACGATGGGGACCGCCAGCCCCAGCGCGCACGGGCAGGTGATGATCAAAACCGCGATGGCCACCATCAAGGCGTTCTGCCACGCCATGGCGCCCACGATCCACCAGCCGAAAAAAGCAGCGGCTGCCAAGGTATGGACCACCGGCGCATAGAACCGCGCAACACGTTCGGCAAGGGCCACGTAGCGGGCGCGCGCGTCCTCTGCGGCTTCCATCAGGCGCACGATTTCGCCGAGCAAGGTATCCTCGCCGATGGCTGTGACCTGAACGTTCAAAGGGGCGGATAGATTCAAGGTTCCGGCAAAGACCTTGGCGCCCGGGGCCGCGCGTTCGGGAAGGCTTTCGCCGCTGATAAGTTGGGTATCGATATCGCTTTGGCCGCTCACCACCAGGCCGTCGGCGGCGATGCGTTCGCCCGCCGCGACCAAAATGCGCATGGCGGGCTTGAGGGTTTCCGGCGGCGCGATTTCGCGCGTGCCGTCATCGTGCACAATGGTCACGGCGCGCGCGCGCAGTCCCATCAGGTTTTCTCCCGTTGCCCGGGCGCGTCCCCGGGCGCGGCTGTCCAGATAGCGCCCGATCAACAGAAAAAAGACCAAGGCGATGGCGCTGTCGAAATAAACGTGTTCGCCCATGCGGATGGTTTCCACCAGACTCATCGCGGACGTCAGGATGATCGCCAGTGAGATCGGAACGTCCATGTTGGTGCGTCGGGCTTTCAAGGCCTTGAGCGCGGACGCAAAAAACGGTTGTGCCGCATAAGCGATGGCGGGCAGGGCGACCAAGGCGGACAGCCAATGCATCAGGTCGCGGGTGAAACCTTCCATGCCGGTGGCCTGCCCGGCCCATACGGACACCGAAAACAGCATCACGTTGCCCGTTGCGAAGCCGGCCACCACCAGGGCGCGCAGCAATTTTTTCTCACGTTCGGCCGTTGCCGCGCACAGCAATGAAGGATCGTAAGGCGCCAGGCGGTAGCCTAAATGCGCCACCGCCTGAACCAGGCTCCCGGCATCGGTCTGATTGTTTTTCCATTTCAAGACCAGACGGCGTGTCGTCATGTTGATGCGCGCATGCAAGACGCCGGGCTGTTTTCGCAATACGGTTTCGATCAACCACACGCAGGCCGCACATTGCAGACCCTCGACCATCAAATGCAAGGTGCAGACGTCGTGTTCGTCGGTTTGGATATAGCTCTGGAAATTGAAACGAGAGACGGTGTCGTTTTGGTCTTCGGGTTTGAGTGTGGGTTGGTTCGGGTCCAGACAGCGGCGCTGATAATAACTTTCCAGCCCCATGCCTCTGATCAGGCCATAGGCGGCCCGGCATCCCGTGCAGCAAAACCGCTCGCCCCCACCGGAGGTCCCGGCTTCCCCGCCGGAGGTCCCGGCGATGGGCTCCCCGCAGTGCAGACAAGTCGTAGCGGGTGCAACGTTTGGCATCAGGGAACCCGGATCCGCTTTTTCAGTTTGAAAATCTCATTTGTGCGCCGTGCGGTAATGTGGATGTCCCACACACCGGGCAAGGGGAAGTCGGCAACGGCGAGGTATACGCCGTCGCCTTGGGGGACAAAGCTCAAGGTTCGGTCATATCCTTCTTGTACGGGGCGGACGGCCAGCGCTTCGATATTCAGATTGTTCACGCCTTGAGCGTTTGGCATGGCGAAGCGAAGACGCAAGGACTGCGCGTGGGGTTTTCCCGGGCGTGCGAGGCTGCGGTGTGTGAGCGTGGGCGTCCAGTTCAGTTTGGCTTGCGTGGATTTCCGCGCCAGACGGGCGTTGAAATGCTGCGCTTTTTGGAAAGCGTGCGTGGTGACCACGCCACTTTCGGTACTCAGTGCGAAATAGACCAAAACGCCATTCATGAAAAAAATGATGATAAACGCGGCGACGAATAACCATGGATACCACCACCCGTCGGTTCGGTTCCCTGTGCTTGCGACGGTCATTTTCTTTTTCCTTCCGCGCTTATTTCGCCGGACCGGCAAATTTTGAATCGAGAGTAATGGTCTTCCCGCTTTCCACGATCTTGAGAACGAAGTTCAGGTCATTGAATTTCTGGGTAAGACTTGCCCGTGGCGCACGGACATAGACGCGGAACCTGCCCACACGGTCCGGGCCGACTTTAAGCGTGACCGTCTTGACCGGGGTATCGGTGATGCCGACGACGCTCAGACGTGCCCCGGCCAGGGCGCTCATGCGCATGATGAATGTTCGCGGCGTGTTGGTCATGTTCAACAGCTTGAAGGTGTAGCCATTTTGGATGTCGCCGCTGCTCAAAGCAACGAATAGTGGTGAGCGGTTGCGCTGGATATTGACCTCCAGATCGCTGCGCGTCATAAGTCCGTATGCCATAATTGAGCTCACCAGCCCCAGAAGTATGACATAAATCACGGTGCGGGGACGGACCAGGGCAACCTTTGTGGGTCTGTTGTGTTCGCGCGCGACCTGATTGGAAATGGAATCGTATGCAATCAGATTTCCAGGGCGCTCGAGTTTGCCCATGACCTCGTTACACGCATCCACACACAGCGCGCAGCCGATACATTCCAATTGCAATCCATTGCGAATGTCGATGCCGACGGGACAAACGCTGACGCATAGCCCGCAGTCCACGCAATCGCCTGCCCCCGGTGCGTCCGTGAGCTTGCCGCGCGGTTCCCCGCGCCAGTTTTCATACGTAATGATCAAACTGTCTTCGTCGAACATGGCGCTTTGAAAGCGCGGCCACGGACACATATAAGTGCAAACCTGCTCGCGCGCCCATCCGGCCAACAGATAGGTGGTGCCTGTAAACAAGGCGGTAAAGCCGTAGACGGTGTAAGACGCATGGCCCGTCGCCATGTCGAGCAATGCCGTCGGAGCGTCGGTAAAATAGAAAATCCATGCGCCGCCCGTCGCCAGGGAAAGGGCAATCCAGGTGATGTGTTTGGCAATTTTGCGTCCTGCCTTTTCAAGGGTCAGCGGCCCTTGGTCCAGCTTTATGCGTTTGTTGCGATCGCCCTCGAAATAGTGTTCCACCCGGAGGAATAAGTCGGTCCACAAGGTCTGCGGACAGGCGAAACCGCACCACACGCGTCCGGCAATGGCGGTG
The DNA here is from genome assembly GCA_964451415.1 of uncultured Magnetovibrio sp. Taxonomy (GTDB): domain Bacteria; phylum Pseudomonadota; class Alphaproteobacteria; order Rhodospirillales; family Magnetovibrionaceae; genus CAYVHU01. The sequence goes on along the minus strand of CAYVHU010000017.1, from coordinate 7,947 downwards.
GCGAGGAACAATCCCACCGCGCTCAACACCAAAATTCCGGTTAGGTAATAAATTTCCTGAGGCCAGATTTCGATATTTAAAAAGTAGAGTTTGCCGCTGACAATATCGGCCAGGATCGCCTGATCCGGAAGGTTCGGACCGCGGTCCCAGCGAATCCAGGGCGTGACGTAATATATCGCCAGCAGCACAATCAAGGTCAGCTTCTTGAGGCGCTGAAATGTGCCCGTGATGCGTTTTGGGTAAACCTTCTCGTGCGCCGCGTACAAGGGGAGGCGCTTCAAAGGGGGGGGGCTGTGTGTGGTCGGCTTTTCGGGATCCAGGGGGTTGTCCATCGTGTGCTCTTTAATCTTATCGGGGTCGGCTTACTCGCCTCCGCCGAGTGAGTGAACGTAAATCGCAACCTGCTTTATGGAAACATCGTCGAGACGGGTCTTCCACGCCGGCATGATGCCAAGGCGCGGTTTGCTCACCTGATTGACGATGTCCTGGCGCGTGTTGCCGTAAAGCCAGATCGCGTCGTTCAGGCGCGGCGCGCCGAGATCGTGGGAGCCCTCGGCCTTGTCGCCATGACAAGATGAGCAGTTATCGGCGAATATTTGTTTTCCGCGTGTGGCGGCAGCCTTGTTCTGATCTCGCTTTGAGAACGACAAGACATATTCGGCAACGTCGGCGATCTGTTTTTTTGTCAAGATTTCATCGACACCGAACGACGGCATGGGCGTGTCGCGGGTGTCTTCATCCGTGGGAGAGCGAATGCCGTGGCGGATCGTCGTCGCGATCGCATCCAGCGTTCCTCCCCACAGCCAGTCGTCATCCACGAGCACCGGATAATAATGGCCGCCGGCGCCTTGCGAACCGTGACACGGCGCGCAGTTGTCGGCGAAGATGGTTTTTCCGCCGGCCAGGGCGTAGTTCAGAAGGTCGTGGTTCTTGGCGATTTCGCTGAGCGGCAAGGCGGCGAATTTCTTGAACCACGGGGTGCGCTTCGCGTCCCGCGCGCGCACGTCTTTTTCCAGAACTTTGCGGGCGGTGGAGTGAGACAGGCCCTGCCAGTTGCCCGAAAGGGTCGGCCAGGACGGATACCAGACCCAGTAGCCGATGGAAAACACGATGCAGGCGTAGAACGTCCACAACCACCAACGCGGCATGGGCGTATCCAGCTCCTTGATGCCATCCCACTCATGACCGGTGGTCGAGCGCCCGGAAATCTCGTCCTTTTCAATGTCAGTCATGGGCGTCGCCTCCATGGTTCTTGGGATTGCGGAAGATGATCATGGCGTCGTCCTCAAAGCGTTTTTTGCTCTTGGGACGAAAGGCCCAGAACGCGATGGCGATCATGATCGCCATGAGCCAGAGCACCCAAAAGGCGTGGATCATCGTAAAAATGCTGTTCCAATCCATGGCTTACCTTCCTTCCGGGCTTAATTGGTAGTCCTTGGTGTCGACCAAGGTCCCAAGCATTTGAAGATAGGCCACCAGGGCGTCCATTTTGGTGATGACTTTGGGATTACCGTCGAAATCGGCTGCCACCGCCTTGGGGTAACGGGCCTGCATGGCGCTGGGGTCGTGATTGTCGGGGTCTGCCTGGGCGATCAGGTCGGCCTTGGCGTTGGCGATATCGGCGTTTGTATAGGGCACGCCGACGATGCGCAGCGTTTTCATGTTGGCGGCGATGTCGTTGAAGTTCAAAGGCGTTCTGGCGAGGAAAGCAAAGTCCGGCATGATCGATTCCGGCACCACGGAACGCGGATCAATCAGGTGGGCGACTTGCCAACTGTTGGGGTACTTGCCGCCAACGCGCGCCAAGTCCGGACCGGTGCGTTCGGATCCCCACTGGAAGGGATGGTCGTACATGCTTTCGGCTGCCAGGGAATAGTGGCCGTAACGTTCCACTTCGGCGCGCAAGGAACGAATCATCTGGCTGTGGCAAAGGTAGCACCCGTTAGCGACGTAGATGTTTTCGCCTTCCAATTCCAACGGCGAGTAGGGGCGCATGCCGACCACTTTTTCCACGGTGTTTTTGATCGTAAACAGTGGAATCAGTTCCACAAGCCCCCCGATGGACACCGTGATCAAGGTGGCGATGATGAGGAGGATGACGTTTCGTTCAAGTAAGGATTGCATGTCTCCAGGCCTCCTATTCCGCCGCCGCAGGGGTTGTTTTGATCTCACCGAACGGGATTTCGTCGCGGATTTTTCCTTGGGTGGTCTTGTAAAGGTTGTAGCACATGACCAGCGTGCCCAGGATGAAGAACACGCCGCCGGTGGCTCGGATCAGGTTGTAGGGATGCATGGCAACTACCGATTCGATGAACGAATATTGCAGGAATCCCAATGAATTATATGCTCTCCACATCAACCCTTGCGTGATTCCGGCCACCCACATGGAAGAAATGTACAAGACGATACCGATGGTTGCGATCCAGAAATGGAGGCTCACCAGACGTAGCGAATACAACCGTTCGCGCTTCCACAGCCTCGGCGTGATGTAATACAGCGCGCCAAACGTCATCAGCGCCACCCAGCCCAGGGCGCCGGAATGGACATGGCCGATGGTCCAGTAGGTGTAGTGGCTCAGCGCGTTGACGGATTTGATCGCCATCATCGGCCCTTCGAAGGTGGCCATGCCGTAGAACCCGACGGCGACGACCATGAAGCGTAAAATCGGGTCCGTGCGCAGTTTGTTCCAGGCACCTGACAGGGTCATTATACCGTTGATCATGCCGCCCCAGCTGGGCATCCACAGCATGATGGAGAATGTCATGCCCAGCGTTTGCACCCAATCGGGCAGGGCGGTGTAGAGCAGGTGGTGAGAGCCGACCCAGATATAAAGGAATGACAGGCTCCAGAAATGGATCACCGACAAGCGGTAGGAATACACCGGACGTTCGGCTTGTTTGGGGAGAAAATAATACATGATCCCCAAAAAACCAGAAGTCAGCAAGAAGCCCACCGCGCCGTGACCGTACCACCACTGAACCATGGCGTCTTGCACGCCGGCGTAGATGATGTAGCTCTTGGTACCAAAGAACGAGACCGGAACGGCCAGATTGTTGACGATGTGCAGCATGGCGATGGTGATGATGAACGACAGGTAGAACCAGTTGGCGACGTAGATGTGCGGTTCTTTTCGTTTCACGATCGTGCCGGCATACACCACCAGATAGACCACCCAGACGATGGTGAGCCACAAATCGGCGTACCATTCCGGTTCGGCGTATTCTTTGCCCTGGGTGATGCCCAGCGGGTAGCCGACGAGCGCCATTACAAGAAACAGCTGATAGCCCCAGAAAATGAAGTTGCCGAGTTTGGCGCCGCCGAACAATGAGGCGCGGCAGGTGCGCTGTACGACATAGAACGAAGTGCCGATCAGGGCATTGCCGGCAAAGGCGAAAATCACCGTTGTGGTGTGAACGGGACGAAGACGCCCGAAGGTGGTCCATTGGTCGAAGTTAAGGGCGGGAAAAGCAAGCTGCCAGGCGATGAAGTCGCCCATCAAGAAGCCGAAAAGACCCCACACCACCGTCGCGATGACGAATTTTTTAATCAATTCGTCATGGTATGCAGATGTGTCCAAGTTTACAGAACGTGCAACGGTTGCCGTCGTCAATGTGTGACCCCCCTACCCGGATATGGTTAAAAGAATCCATGGGTCCTGATGTAACATGTTTTTTGATATAAACTGTTAAAAAACATGGATTCAATTGCTGTTATAGGTCTTATTGGAATAAAATCAAATCAAATCGACTCTCTTAATAAGAGAATAAATGATGTGGCGTTACGACTCAAAGGTAAAGTGGTTTTTCCGGTTTCTCCTTGGGAGTCCATCACATGAGCGTTCCGCAATGGGCATCCAAGGCAAAGTATCAAAAAGGATGAATTGCAGGGACTGTTGGAGTATCCTCCGGGACGCGTTTCCCCTTTTGACAAAGACGAAGGCCGCACGAAATGAGCTTAGCGAACATCACCGGTGCCGCGCGTGACGCCTTACCCGACGAGGCGCGTTCCGGTGGCCCGGAGCGTGACGTTCATGCCTTGATGAAAGACATCGGCGAAGCCGCACGTGCGGCGGCGTTGCGTCTTTCGTGCGCCTCCTCTCACGCCAAAAACACGGCCCTGCGCGAAGGGGCCGGGGCCTTGCGCGTGCGGGCGAACGAGATTCTCGCCGCCAATGCGAAGGATGTCGCCGCCGCCAAAGCCAAGGGCTTGAGCGCGGCGATGATCGACCGGCTTCTTTTGAACGCAGAGCGCATCGAAGCCATGGCCACGGGCCTGGAGGATATCGCCGCCCTTGAGGACCCCGTGGGCCGCATCATGGGGGAATGGCAGCGCCCCAACGGCTTGACGATTCGCCGTGTGTCCGTTCCCCTGGGGGTGATCGGCGTGATTTATGAAAGCCGTCCCAACGTCACTGCGGACGCCGGCGCGTTGTGCCTGAAGGCCGGAAACGCCGCGATTTTGCGCGGCGGGTCGGAAAGTTTTCATTCCAGCGCGGCGATTTATGCCGCGCTGGCGGACGGCCTCAAGGCGGCGGATCTACCGCCGGGCGCCATTCAGCGCGTGCCCACCGTCGATCGCGCCGCCGTGGGCGAAATGCTGACTATGGACCAATACATCGACGTCATCATCCCGCGCGGCGGGAAGTCCTTGATCGAACGTGTCACCCGCGAAAGCAAGGTGCCTTTGTTCAAGCACCTGGAAGGGATCTGTCACATTTACGTCGATGTCCGGGCGGACATGGATAAGGCGCGTGCCATCGTGCTCAACGCCAAGATGCGCCGTACCGGCATTTGTGGGGCCATGGAAACGTTGTTGGTGGATGAGGCGCTGGGCGCGGAAGATCTCAAAACCTTAACGGAGGACTTGTTGGCGGCCGGCTGCGAAGTGCGCGGTGATATCCGCACCCAGGGCGTTGACGCCCGCGTCGTGCCCGCCGTTGATGCGGACTGGGACACGGAATATCTGGATGCCATCATCGCCGTGAAGACGGTGGCCGGGGTGGAAGGTGCGATGGCGCACATTCAGGCGCACGGCTCGCACCATACCGATGCCATCGTGACCGAGGATGAAAAGACGGCTCGAACCTTTTTGGACGGCGTCGATAGCGCCATCGTGATGCTCAACGCCTCGACCCAATTTGCCGATGGCGGTGAGTTCGGGATGGGGGCGGAAATCGGTATTTCCACCGGTAAGATGCATGCCCGCGGTCCGGTCGGCGTGGAGCAGCTGACGAGCTTCAAATATCAGGTCATCGGCACGGGCCAGGTGCGCCCCGCGTAAGCCAGGTGCGCCCCGCGTAAATCAGGTGCGTCCCGCGTCAACAGGAGGAATGATTTGCCTGAAGTCGAAAAAGCGCAGAACACACGGCGGCGCATTGGTCTTCTGGGCGGGTCGTTCAATCCCGCGCACGAGGGCCATTTGCATATTTCCAAACTGGCCCTCGAAAAGCTGGGCCTGGATGAGGTCTGGTGGTTGGTCAGTCCTCAAAATCCTTTGAAACCCAAGGATGGCATGGCGGCGTTCAAGGCGCGCATGGCCTCCGCCAACGCCGTAACGAAAGCTTTCGCGGCGCGTATCGTGGTGACGGATATCGAAGCGTGCCTTGGCACCCGGTACACCTGCGACACCTTGAAGCGCCTGCACGACGAGCACCCGGATGTGGCGTTCGTGTGGCTGATTGGCGCGGACAATCTGCGCCAGATGCCGAAATGGAAGGGCTGGCGCGCTATTTTCCGCACCGTGCCCATTGCGGTTTTCCCGCGGGCCCCTTATTCTTTGAGGGCGCTTGGCGGACGGGCGGCGCGGCGTTTTGCAAATGCGCGCGTTGCACAGAGCCGGGCCAAGAGCCTCGCGGACCTCCGACCTCCGGCATGGATTTTTTTGCGGACCCCCATGCACAGCGCGACGGCGACCCGTATCCGGCGACTTCACGGAAACGAGAACAACGCCGGGTTGGTGTTTTCGGGGGATGTTTAAGGGTGCAAAACGATACGGACCGGGTAACAACGAAAGGATACGAACCATTCCACAATCTGTTCAATCTTCGCCGAAGAGCAAAACGCTCTTGAATGTGGTGGAACAAGCATTGGCGGACGACAAGGCTCAAGACGTTGTCGTCATCAATCTTACCGGAAAAAGCGATATTGCGGATTACCTCGTGGTGGCCACGGGCGCGTCTTCGCGTCAGGTCGGCGCCATGGCGGATCATTTGCGCAAACGTTTGAAGCACAGCGGTCTGAGCAGCGTTCCCATGGAAGGCCAACCCCAGTGTGATTGGGTGCTGGTGGACGGTGGCGATGTTGTGGTGCATCTGTTTCGCTCTGAGGTGCGTGCGTTCTACAACATCGAGAAAATGTGGGGCGCAGACGCGCTTGCAGAGGCTCGCCGGGCCGCCACCGCCGTGCATTGAGGGCAGGATATGACGGCCCTGCGCTGCCATGTGATCGCGGTTGGCCGTATGAAGCCTGGGGCCGAACGGACGCTGTTCGAGCATTTCGCCGCGCGCATCACGCCCACGCTTGAGGTGCGCGAGGTCGAGGAAAAGCGCACCCTTCCGGCACCAAAGCTGAAAGCGCGTGAAGCCGAACTGCTTTTGGCGGTTATTCCCGAGGCCGTGCGCGTGGTCGCTTTGGACGAACGGGGCAAAACGATGGGTTCGGTGAATTTCGCTAAAATGTTAGGAAACTGGCGCGATGACGGCGTGCGCGGTGTGGCGTTCGTGATCGGTGGTGCGAGCGGCTTGGAGCGTTCGGTTCTGGAACGCGCCGACATGGTGTTGTCGCTGGGGGCGATGACGTGGCCGCACATGTTGGTGCGAGGCCTTCTCGCGGAACAAATTTATCGTGCCAACGCCATTTTAAGTGGACATCCGTACCATCGCGAATAATGTGTCCTGATCGCAGAGCATAGCCGTGAAATCGCGGTGTAAAAGGCCCATATCATGACCATGACCGATCAACCCGCCCATACCCGGAAAAAGCCTGTTGTCTTGTGTGTTCTTGACGGTTGGGGCGAACGCGCCGAATCCCTCAACAACGCCGTTAGGACCGCTCGCACCCCGAACTGGGATCGTTTGGCGGCGACGGGGGCGAAAGCGCAGTTGCAGGCTTCGGGTGTGAGCGTCGGCCTGCCCGACGGCCAGATGGGGAATTCCGAAGTCGGCCATATGACCATCGGGTCGGGGCGCGTCGTTTTGCAGGACCTGCCGCGTATCGACAGCGCCATCCATGACGGTTCCTTGGACCGCAATCCGGTGTTGCTGGATTTTATCGAGAAAATGAAGGCCTCGGGCGGCGTTTGCCACCTGATGGGTCTGTTGTCCAACGGCGGGGTGCATAGTCATCAATGGCATATTCGCACATTGGCCGCCGCCATTTGCGCCGCGGGCGTTCCGGTAAAGGTCCATGCGTTTCTTGACGGACGCGACACGCCGCCCAAAAGCGCCCTGGGCCTGGTGCAGCGTTTCGAGGTTGATATCCGCGCCATGGCGGATGTGCACCTGGCCACGCTGGGCGGTCGCTATTGGGCCATGGACCGGGACCAACGCTGGAAGCGTGTGAAAAAAGCCTATACGTGTCTGGTGGACGCCGACGGCCCGCGTGCGATCAAAGCCACCGATGCCATCGAGGCCGCGTACGGCGACAACATCACGGATGAATTCATCGAACCCACCGTGCTTGGCGATTATGCGGGCATGTGTGACGGTGACGGTCTTCTGATGGCCAATTTTCGCACCGATCGCGTGCGTGAAATTCTGTCCGCCCTGGTGGCGCCGGATTTCGCAGGATTTGCGCGCAAACGCAGCGTTCGCTTCGCCACACGGATCGGCATGGTAGACTATTCCGATGCTCTGAAGGCACACATTCAGGCCCTGTTCCCCCCCGTTGCGCTGCACGGCCTTTTGAGTGAGGCGATCGCCGCGGCGGGCCTTAAACAGCTGCACATCGC
>CAYVHU010000016.1:0-63254 GCA_964451415.1 uncultured Magnetovibrio sp. | reverse complement strand
GGATCTGGGGCGCCGCGAGGATGCATTTGCCGCTGGCGAGGAATCGGTTACGATTTACCGTGAACTTGCCGCCGCACGCCCCGCCGCTTTTCGGCCCGCTCTCGCGGGCAGTCTCCACAACGTATCGAACCGTCTATCGAAGCTGGGGCGCCGTGAGGATGCGCTTGCCGCCGGCGAGGAAGCGGTTACGATTTACCGTGAACTTGCCGCCGTACGCCCCGCCGCTTTTCGGCCCGCCCTCGCGGACAGTCTTAACAACGTATCGTACCGTCTATCGAAGCTGGAGCGCCTCAAGGAAGCGCTTGCCGCCGGTGAGGAAGCGGTTACGATTCGGCGTGAACTTGCTGCCGCGCGCCCCGACGTTTTTCGGCCCGCCCTCGCGAGCAGTCTCGACACCGTATCGTCCCGTCTATCGGAACTGGGGCGCCACGAAGATGCGTTGCCCGCCATCGAACAATCATTCGCGATTTTTCGCGAACTTGCCGCCGCGCGCCCCGATGCCTTCCGGCCCACACTTGCGGAGGCATATTCTGGACTCGGACGTGTCTTTCAGAATCTGCATCGCCATTTGGAGGCAGTACAGAGTTTCGGCGAGGGGCTTGCCGCAATTGCGCCGCACCTGGCGCAGTTTCCGCAGGCATTTGCCTCTCTTGCTGTGGCATTGCGGCAAGGCTATCTTCAGAGCGCGCAAGATGCCGACATTGCGCCGGACATGGAACTCCTGCAACCGATCACCGAGAAGTTGATGGAAATAGGCGAGATTACGTATAAAGACAACTCGAAGTTGAGAGGTAATCTAGACGTGATGGATATGAATATAGGGGGCTTGGCGTCAACCGCACTGAATTTGGCGCTTGTTTTCTTCAACGCGACGGCTGTTGAGGTTGTAGATGAAGCCGGTAAAGCGGCAGGCGCAAAGGTCGTGGACTGGCTGAAATCGAAGCTTACTGCTTCTGATGAACAACAGGCCCTAAAGAAGCTCGAAGCCGAACCGGGTTCTTTAGGGGTTCAAAAGACGTTTGAGGATGCCCTGCTTGCGCGCCTCGAAAAGGATGGTTCGTTTGCCAAAGAGCTGAAGAGCGTATTGGAAGCCGCAGGAGCCACCCAGACCATGACACAGACAGGCGACCATAACGTAGGCAGTCAGATCTCTGGTTCCGGGAATACGGTGAACATTGGTCGCAACTAGCCGGCACGTGAATGAGTTTGGATCCTAGGGGACATCAAGCTTTTCAAAAAACACCAAAGCCCTGCTTGGCCGGGTTGCGCGGTGCCACGGCGCAAATACAGAAAAATTAAGCACTATGGCCTTTGTCCAAAGGCTTGCTAGAGTGCGTGCAAATTCGCCCGACGGTCTCAAACGCGGATAAGAATCCAATTTCTTGAACGGAGTTCCCCCCATGAAAGTCACTTTTGTCGATTCCGCAGTTCCCGAGGCCGGTACCGTCGTCGTGGGCGTGATGGAAGGGCGCAGGCTTACCGCCGGTGCGAGCGCCATGGACGAAGCGACAGGCGGTGCGATTGTCCGCGCCATCAAGGCCAGCACCTTCAAGGGGACCAAGCACCATTCCTTGGTCATCATGACACCGAACGATACGCTGAACCGTGTAGTGTGTGTCGGCCTGGGCAAGGCGGACGCGGTGGACGCCCTGGAACTTCAGGCCGTGGGCGGACGCCTGGTCAAGATGCTGGGCACGCAGACATCGCTTGTTCATATTATCGTGGATGCGCTTGAGGGATGCGATCTCAAAGCGCACGAAATGGCCGCCGAAATCGCCCTTGGCGCACGGCTTGGCAGCTACCGCTTCGACAAATACAAGACCAAAAAGAAAGACCACGACAAGACGAAACTGAAAGAGATCAAGCTGCATTGCGCCCTTGCGCGCGTGGCGAAGGCGGCGTTCGGCGTTGAAGACAAGGTCGCGCGGGGCGTCTTCCTCACGCGCGATCTGGTGAGCGAGCCGGCCAACGTTCTGTACCCGGAAACTCTCGCGGAACAGGCCAAGGGGCTCGCCAAGCTGGGCGTCAAGGTCGAGGTGCTGAGCCCGGCGCAGATGGAGAAGCTGGGTATGGGGGCGCTTCTCGGTGTCGCCCAGGGCAGCGAGCACACGCCGCGCGTGGTGGTCATGGAATGGCATGGTCAAGGGCGTAGCAAGTCCAAACATTCAGGCGGTAAAACCACCAAGGCCGATGCACCGGTTGCCTTTATCGGCAAGGGGGTGACGTTTGACAGCGGGGGCATTTCCATCAAGCCTTCGTCCGGCATGGAAGACATGAAATGGGACATGGGCGGTGCGGGCGTGGTCATCGGCTTGATGAAGGCGTTGGCCGGGCGCAAAGCCAAAGTCAACGCCGTGGGCGTTGTCGGACTGGTGGAAAACATGCCTTCCGGCGCGGCGCAGCGACCGGGCGATATTGTGACCTCCATGTCGGGCCAGACCATCGAGGTGCTCAATACCGACGCCGAAGGCCGCCTCGTCCTGGCCGACGTTCTTTGGTATGCAAAGGAACGTTTCAAGCCCCATACGATGATCGATCTGGCGACGTTGACCGGCGCGATCATGGTGGCCTTGGGTGACCAGTATGCGGGCCTGTTTTCCAGCGATGAGGATCTGGCGTGGGATTTGATCCATGCCGGGCGCGATGTGAACGAGCGCGTGTGGATGATGCCGCTGGGCGAAGGCTACGACAAGATGATCGATTCTTCCGTCGCCGACATGCAGAATATCGGGGGGCGCTGGGGGGGCTCCGTCACCGCCGCGCAATTTCTCAAACGTTTTGTCGGTGACGTCAAATGGGCGCACATCGACATTGCGGGTGTGACCTGGAACAAGAGCGGAAAGGACGTCTCGCCCAAAGGCGGCACCGGCTTCGGGGTGCGTTTGCTGGATCGTTGGGTTCGCGACAAAATCGAGAAATAACCCCAGCCATGACCGAGGTCGCCTTCTACCATCTGACGCGCACACCCTTGGAAACGGTGCTGCCGAAACTTCTGGAAAAGACCCTGGCGGTGGGGAAACGCGCGGTGGTGTTGGCGGGGTCCGCTCAGCGGGTCGAGCATTTAAACAGTGTCCTATGGATGTACGATCCAAGCGCGTGGTTGCCCCACGGTTCCGCCGAAGACGGTTCCGCCGTGGATGGTTCCGCCGTGGACCAGCCGATCTGGCTGAGCGAACGTGACGAGAATCCTAACGGCGCAACGTTTCTCTTTCTGACGGACGGGGCGCAGTGTGCTGCTGTGGGGGCCTATGAACGTTGCTTCGAGCTGTTCGACGGCACCTGCGAAGAGACTCTCCTGGCCGCGCGGGCACGGTGGAAAGCCTACACGGAACAAGGTCTGGCGCTGAGCTATTGGCAACAAACCGAGACGGGTGGATGGCGTAAGAAAGAAATCTGACGGTGCGTTGAGGCGACTTACGCGGGGGCTTTGTCCTGACATCGTTTGAGCCGGGCGCGGCGTTTCAGCTCTTTGGCTTTGGCGCGGATTTTTTTGCCGTAGATGAGCAAGACGCTTTCACTGCCGATGATGGCGAGCAAGGGCATCATCAACATCGCCGAGACCCAGTAGATGGCGTGCGCCAGCGTGATCGTTTCGATCATGAAGACGTGGTAGTAAAAGATAAAAATCAGCAGCATCACCTCAGCGATGATGAACAGGCGATACGAAATGCGCTCGCCTAGGGGGCGGCGCTCCAATCGTGGGGATTTGACGAAGGTGAGGGCGCTCAAGATGCCGCCCAACAGACAAGCCGAAAACAGGATCGTGCTGACCACGGCGATCCAGATTTCCATGTCTTCGAACCCGAAAGCCCGCAATACGGCAATGTAGAGTTCTGCCATGGACGAATGTCCTTAATTCCCATACATCCTTACGTATTCGCGGTTTCCAATGCCGCTTCAGCTTTGAGCCACGTATTTTCCGCACTCTTTAGTTGGTTTGTAACGCGTCCCAATTCAACATGCAACTTCGATAGCGCGTCGCTGTCGCCCGCGTAGAGCTGAGGCGCGGCAAGCTCCTTCTCGATCTGCGCCTTCTTTTCGTTGAGTTTTTCCACGGCGCGTTCGGCTTTTTTGGCCGCGTTTCGCAATGTCTGGGTAGCGGCGCGGGCCTCGGCCCGGGCACGGCGTTCGGCTTTTTTGTCCAGGCGGGGGACCTCTTTTGCGGTCTCTTTCTTGCCCGCGGCGTCCCGGCGTCCGCGCCGGGCGTCCAGAAGGCCCTGGCGGTAATCCGCAAGGTCGCCGTCGAACGGTTTGCATGCGCCCTCTGCGACCACCCACAAGGTATCGCACGCCAATTCCACCAGATGGGGGTCGTGGCTGACCAGGATTACGGCGCCGTCGAAGCTGTTCAACGCTTCGACCAACGCTTCACGCGCATCAACGTCCAGGTGGTTGGTGGGTTCGTCCAACAGCATGATATGCGGTCGGGCATGGCTCATGGCGCAAAATAACAGACGTGCTTTTTCTCCGCCCGACAGGTTTTCGATCGGCGTTTCGGCCTTATCCTGTCCAAAGCCGAAGGCCCCCAAGTGTCCGCGGACTTTAGTCTGGTTCCCCTCTTCCATCAATGTCTGCATGTATTCAAAGGCGGTTTCGGTTTCGGGAAGCTCTTCGGCCTGATGCTGGGCGAAATATCCGATTTGCAACTTCGAGGACTTGACCACCTTTCCGCTTTGCGCCGCCAGACGTCCGGCGAGCAGTTTCATCATGGTCGATTTGCCGTTGCCGTTCGCACCGAGCAGCGCGATGCGATCATCCATGTCGATACGTTGATTGAGGCCGCTGAGGATGGGTTTGTCCGTTCCATAGCCGATGGCGACATCGTTCAACGCCAGCAAAGGCGGCGACAGCGGAGGGGGATTGGGGAAGGTGAAGCTCACCGTTTTGGCTTCGATTACGGTGGCGATGGGTTCCATTTTCTCCAGTAGCTTCAGGCGGCTTTGCGCCTGACGGGCTTTGGTGGCTTTGGCGCGGAAGCGATCGACGAAGTCCTGAATACGGCGTTTTTCGGCCAGTTGCTTGGTGCGTAGTTTGGACTGCTGGCTCATGCGTTCGCGGCGGGTTTTTTCGAAAAAGTCGTAGTTTCCGGCGTAACGCGTCAGTTTGCAGTCTTCAAGGTGGACGATTTCGCTGACCGAGGCGTTGAGCAAGGTGCGGTCGTGAGAAATAACCAGAAAGGTTCCCGACCATCCGGCCAGATAATTTTCCAGCCACAAAGCGGCTTCCAAGTCCAGGTGGTTGGTTGGTTCGTCCAGCAGCAGAAGGTCGGGTCTGGCAAACAGCACCGCCGCCAAGGCGACACGCATGCGCCAGCCGCCGGAAAATTCAGAGCAGGCTTTTTGCTGCGCATTTTCATCGAATCCCAAACCGGCGAGGATTCTCGCGGCGCGTGCGGGGGCCGTGTGGGCGTCTATATCAGCCAGACGCGTGTGAACTTCGGCGATGCGTTCGGGGTCGGTGGTGGTTTCGGCCTCTTCCAGCAACTGCGTACGTTCGACATCGGCGGCCAGAACCGTCTCAATCAGGCTTTCCGGACCGGCGGGGGCTTCCTGAGCCACCATGCCGACGCGGGTGAACGGACGTACGTTGATCGCACCGCCATCGGTTTGCAGTTCGCCGACGATCAGCTTGAACAAGGTGGATTTCCCTGTCCCGTTGCGTCCCGCCAGACCTACCTTGTGGCCCTTGGGAATATTGACTGTAGCCCCGTCGAACAGGACGCGTCCGCCAATGCGGTAGGTAAGGTCGTTGATGTGTAACATGGGCGGGCTTGTAGCACGGGGCCCGGAAGAGAGCCAGAGCACTTTCAGGATGGGGCTTGTCAGAACGGGTGTGATGTGAGTATAACGCGCCAACCCCGTGGCTTGGACTGTAGGGACAAGGGGATAAACCAAATTTCTTTAACAGCAATAAGGCTCTTGAGCATGGCTGTCGAACGGACATTGTCCATCATCAAACCGGACGCCACCGAGCGTAACCTGACCGGTAAAATCAACGCTTATATCGAAGAAGCGGGCTTGCGCATCATCGCGCAAAAACGCATCCGTCTGACGCGCGAGCAGGCCGAGGTCTTCTATGCGGTTCACCAGGAACGTTCGTTTTTCAACGAATTGGTGGATTTCATGATTTCGGGCCCGGTCGTGGTGCAAATTCTTGAAGGCGAGAACGCCATCGCGAAATATCGGGAAGTCATGGGCGCCACCAACCCGGCGAATGCCGACGAAGGCACCATCCGTAAGGATTTTGCCATTGACGTGCAGAACAACTCGGTTCACGGTTCCGACGCTCCTGAAACGGCGGCGGTGGAAATGGCATTTTACTTTTCCGGTATCGAAATCGTCGGTTAAGAACACACACAATCCATGAAAAAGCCGCCCCGTTTTCCGGGGCGGCTTTTTTTATGGTTTTTTTCGTTTCATCGGGCGGGAGCCAGACTTGGGACCACCAGATTTGGGACCACCAGATTTGGGACCACCGGATTTGCCCTTTCCGGGTGCGGAAGGTGCTCTTTTTTTCCAAGGCTTCTTTTCGTCACTTTCATGGCCTGGTTTTGTCTTTGGCCCATCGCTTTTGGGCCCATCGCTTTTGGACCTGTCGCTTTTGGGTTTATAGCTCTTGCGTCTTGGCGGGAAATTTTCCGGGTCCGGGGTTTCCTTCGGCGCGCCTTTCAAGCGGTTGACGGTGATCGACTTTTCGATCTTGCGACCGGGGCCGATGGCCTCAAGGAATTTTTCGGCGCTTTCCGGCGTCAGTTCGAACTGGGTTTCGTTTTGCTGGATACGAATCGCGCCGATGTCGTTCTTGGTGATGTGTCCGGCGCGGCACAGCATGGGCAGCAGCCAGCGCGGCTCGGCATTGTGTTTGCGCCCCACCGAAAGGCTCAGCCAGACCCCGCCTGAGAAATCATCGCGAGCTTTGCTTTTGCGCTCCTGCGGCGCGGCGTCGATCAGCTCTTCCGGGGCGGGCAGGCTTTTTTGGTGCTGGCGCAGGAACGCAGCGGCAATCTTTTCCGCGCCGTGTCGGGCCAGCAGTTCCTGAACAAAGGCCTGTTCTGTGCGTGTTGGTGCGGTGCTTAAGGCCGGATCATTCAAGATGCGTTCATGGTCGCGCGTTACGATGTCTTCTGTGGTGGGCGGTTTGGCCCATGTGGCCTCAATCTTCGCGTTGCCCAGCAGTCGCGTGGCGGTGCGCCGTTTGGTATACGGTACGATCAGCACGCTCACACCCTTGCGTCCGGCACGTCCCGTGCGCCCGCTGCGGTGTAAAAGGCCTTCTTGATTTCCCGGCAAATCGGCATGGATGACCAGTTCCAGATTGGGCAGGTCAATGCCGCGCGCCGCTACGTCGGTGGCGACGCACACGCGTGCGCGACCGTCGCGCATGGCTTGTAAGGCATGGGTGCGCTCGTTCTGGCTCAGCTCACCCGACAGGGCCACCACGGAAAACCCGCGGTTGGCGAAGCGGCTGGTGAGACGGTTCACGGTGGCGCGGGTGGCGCAGAACACAAGGGCGTTGCCCGCTTCATAATAGCGCAACACGTTGATGATGGCGTTTTCGCGATCATTGGGGGCGACTTGCAGAGCACGGTATTCGATGTCGCCGTGCTGTTGGCGTTCCTGTGCGGTAACAAGGCGCAGGGCGTCACGCTGAAAGCGTTTGGCCAGGGTTGCGATTTGTTTGGGTACGGTGGCGGAAAACATCAAGGTACGGCGCTCTTTCGGCGCGGCGTCGAGGATGTATTCCAGATCGTCGCGAAAGCCCAGATCGAGCATCTCGTCGGCTTCATCCAGAACCACCGCGCGCCCGTCCGACATATCCAGCGAGCCGCGTTCGATATGGTCACGCAAACGCCCCGGGGTGCCGACGACGATGTGCACACCGCGCGCCAGGGTGCGGCGTTCCTGACGCATGTCCATGCCGCCGACGCACGACGTTACGGATGCACCGCACGGCTCATACAGCCATTCCAGTTCCCGGCATACCTGCAAGGCCAGTTCGCGGGTTGGTGCGACCACCAGGGCGAGGGGTTTCTTCACGCGTCCCAGACGGTCTTCGCCCGCCAGCAGTGTGGGCGCGATGGCCAGACCGAACGCCACGGTCTTGCCGGATCCGGTCTGCGCCGAAACCAGAAGGTCCCGGCCTTGGGTTTCGGGGGCCAGAACGGCGGTTTGAACGGGTGTCAATTCGCTGTATCCGCGTTTTTCCAGGGCTTCGGCCAGGGCCGGTGTGACGCCTTCGTAATCGGTCATTTCAATGTCTTTCGCATGAGGGTGCGCCAATCAAGAGGCTTCCTGCGGGTTGATCAATGCACCTTCGGGGGGGTGGTGGCCGTCGATCAGGACGCGTTCGGCGCTGATGCGTACGCGGCCTTGGGCAATTAGTTTGAGGGCCATGGGATAGATGATGTGCTCTTGCTTTAAGATGCGCAGCGCCAGAGCGTCTGCGGTATCGTCGGGGCGTATCGGAACCACGGCCTGGGCGATAATGGGGCCTTCGTCCAAGGTCGGACGTACGAAATGCACGGTGCATCCGCCAAAACGCGCCCCGTCTTCGATCATGCGCTCATGGACGTGCAGTCCCTTGTAGGCGGGCAGCAGGGACGGGTGAATGTTGATCAGCTTGTCGCGCCACGTGCGCACGAAGGCATCGCTGAGCAGGCGCATAAAGCCTGCCAGACAGATGAATTCTGCGCCCGCTTCTTTGATGGCCGCGCTCATGGCGGCATCGAAGGTTTCGCGGTCCGCATAGGCTTTGTGGTCCAGGGTCTGCGTCGCGATGCCCGCCTCGCGGGCGCGCTCAAGGCCCTGGACGTCGGCCTTGTTCGAGACGACCAGAACGATTTCGCCGGGGCATGTTTCGTCCCGGCAGGCCTCGATCAAGGCTTGCAGGTTCGAGCCGCGACCGGAAATGAGTACCGCGAATTTCATCCTTAGCCCCAAGCCTGATCGGCATTGTCCAAGATGACGCCTTCGTTATTTTGCGGGCGGCTCACAACGCGGCCGATTTCGAATACCGTTTCGCCGTTGGCTTCAAACACGGATTTCAAGTCTTGGGCGCGTTCGGGCACCACGAAAACGGCCATACCCACACCGCAGTTGAAGGTGCGGGCCATTTCCGTGGCGGCGATGGAACCTTGTTTTTGTAGCCAGCGAAACACCGCCGGTGTCTTCCAGGCGGTGGCGTCGATTTGTGCGGCGAGGGTCTCGGGCAACACGCGTGGAATATTTTCCAAAACGCCGCCGCCGGTAATGTGGCTGAGGGCGTGCACGCCGCCAGCTTTGATCGCAGCCAGACACGATTTGACGTAGATTCTTGTCGGTGTGAGCAGCGCCTCGCCCAGGGAGCATCCGGGGGCGAACGGGGCTTCGCCCGTGTAGGCCAGACGGGCCTTGTCCACGATATGGTCGCGCACGGCGGCTTCCAGTTTGGTGCGGGCGCTTCCCCCGATCACGGCATCGGAGACCACCTTGCGCACCAGGGAAAAGCCATTGGAGTGCAAACCGCTTGAGGCCAGTGCCAAAATAACGTCGCCTTCGCGCACCAGATCGCCGCTTAAGACTTCGCTGCGTTCCACGGCACCGACGCAAAAACCGGCCAGGTCGTATTCGCCGCTGCCATACATGCCGGGCATTTCCGCCGTCTCGCCGCCGATCAGCGCGCAACCGGCCTGACGGCAGCCCTCGGCGATGCCCGCGACGACTTCCCGGCCCGCCTCGACATCCAGTTTGCCGGTTGCGTAATAATCCAGAAAAAACAGCGGCTGTGCGCCCTGGACCACCAGATCGTTCACGCACATGGCCACCAGATCGATGCCCACGGTGTCGTGTTTGCCCGTGGCGATGGCGACCTTCAGCTTGGTGCCTACGCCATCGGTCCCCGCCACAAGGATCGGATCCTTGAAACCGGCGGCCTTGACGTCAAACATGGCGCCGAAGCCGCCAAGGCCTGCCATTACGCCGGAACGCATGGTGGATTTCGCCGCCGGCTTGATCGCTTCGACCAGCGCGTTGCCTGCGTCGATGTCAACGCCGGCGTCTTTATAGCTTGCCCCGGACATGGCAGCCTCCTTGCGGGTATTCACGCCGCTCTGGTATTGATGGCTCAACGTGGTAAAACCAGTGCCGAAGTGCAGAACATACCCATTCCGGGACGCTTTGCAACGGTACATGCGCTGAACAAGACGGGGGAAACGCAAGTGAAGGCGGCAATGGCAAGAATGCTGCTGGTCGTTTCCCTGTTTTTTGCCGGGAGCGGGGCGGTTTACGGCGCGCAACCCACGACCTTCGCGGTGAAAGGCGTCACCGTGGACGTCACCGCCGTTTCGGCCGAGGTCGCACGTGCGCAAGCCCTGGCGGAAGGCCAAAGACAGGCATTCCGTCAGCTACTGGAACGTCTGACGCTGCAAGCCTATCGCAACCGTTTGCCCCGGGTCTCGCAGGCGCAGCTCAACGCCTTGATCGTGGATTTCACGGTGGCCGAGGAAAAGGCCTCCTCGGTGCGCTACATTGCGAAACTGGATTACCGCTTTCGCGCCAAGGGCATTCGCGCCTTGCTGGAAAAAAACGGGATTCCCTATGCCGAAACCGTTTCCAAACCTGTTTTGCTGTTGGCCGTTTATCAGGCCGCCGGGGCCTTGTCTTTGTGGGACGACCCCAACCCGTGGCGTGCGGCGTGGAACAAACTCGGCGCGTCCGGCGCGTTCGGCGCGGATGGCAGCTTGGGGGGGCTTGTCCCCATCGTGCTGCCGGTGGGCGATTTGCAAGACGTGCGCACCATCGGTGCGGAGCAAGCCGTCGAAGGCGACATGCAACGCCTGAGGGCCATCGCTTCGCGCTACAATACGAGCGATATCGTGGTCGCGCATGGTATTTTGCGGATGGATCCCTTGAATGCTCGGCCGGAACTGGAAGTTTACCTGACTCGTTTCGGATCGGCTTTGCAGGAAAACACCGTGGTTAAAACTTTTTCCTCCGGTCCATCGCAAACCGTGAGCCAGCTTCTTGAGCGTGCCGCGCACGCGATGAAGGTGCAAGTGGAAGACAATTGGAAACAGGATAACCTGGTTCAGGTCGGGCGTGCCCAAGTGCTGGCCGTTCAGGTTCCCGTGAGCAGCCTTGCCGATTGGGTGCGGGTGCGTGATCGGTTGAACGGCGTCGCCATCGTACGTCGTGTTGATGTCGTTTTGATGCGCCGCAATCAGGTGCGATTGAACCTGAACTATATCGGTGATGCGGAACAATTGGCGCTGTCGCTGGATCAGGCGGATCTGACGTTGTGGGAAGAAGGCGGGCTGTGGTATCTCGGCCAAAAAACCGCAACGCGTCCAGAAAACAAAACAGAGTGAGGGGTTGCCCCTTTGAATCTTCCTAATTTCTTGACCTTATTGCGTATTGCGGCGGTTCCCTTGATCGTCTGGTTGCTCATGGAAGGTTTGTCGATCTGGGCATTATGGATTTTTATCGCCGCGGGCATTACGGATGCTTTGGATGGTTTTATCGCCAAGCAATTCGACATGGAAACGCAATTGGGTCAGTTCCTGGACCCCCTTGCCGACAAAGTGCTGTTGGTGTCGATTTACGTTACATTGGGAATTGAAGGTACGCTTGCCAGTTGGCTGGTCATTCTGGTGGTGTTTCGCGATGTGCTTATTGTCGGTGGTGCGATCCTTTTCGAGACCATGACCCACACCTTGACCATGCAGCCGTTGATGATCAGCAAGGTCAATACAGCCGCACAAATCGTGCTTGCCGCAGTGGTGATGGGGCGTGCCGGATACGGCCTTGATCTTGGGATTCTGCCCGATATTCTGATGGGCATGACGGCTCTGTTGACCGTTTCCTCGGGGTTGGTTTATGCCATCAAATGGACCAAACGCTGGTCGGAATTGGAGAACACCAGATGACACGCGAAAAACAGCTTTGGTTCTGGTTGGCCGGTCTGCTGTTGTTCGGTGCGCTGCTTTTTGCATTGAGCCGCGTGCTGACGCCGTTTATCGCAGGATTGGCGGTGGCGTATTTTCTCGACCCCCTTGCCGATCGTCTGGAACGCATCGTAAAATCGCGCGCGCTGGCGACGGCGCTGATCTTGCTGTCCTTTTTCGCCATTGTCGCGGGCCTCGGGCTCGCCTTGTTTCCGTTGCTGCAAGCCCAGGTGATGGGGATGGCCGCGCGGATGCCGCAAGCCGTGAGCGCGGCGCATCAACTGCTCGACCCGCTGGTGGCGGACATTCAAAATCGCATCGGCGTTGTGGAAATGCAAAAGTTGAGGGATTCCGCAGGCGGTTTCACGGGCGATATTCTGTCTTGGTTGATGAGCGTTCTCAAAGGCCTGTTCCTGGGTGGAAAAGCCTTTGTCAATGTTCTGTCCTTGTTGTTCATCATGCCGGTGGTGGCGTTTTTTCTGCTGCGCGATTGGCATACATTGGTCGCCAAGGTGGATGAGTACTTGCCGCGCGCACACGTGCAAACCATCCGCGGGCAGTTTCGCCAAATCAACGCGACCATTGCCGGGTTTGTGCGCGGTCAGGCGATCGTCTGTCTTTGCCTCGGCACAATTTATGCCACCGGGCTGACGTTGGTTGGGCTCGATTTCGGGTTGCTGGTCGGACTGGGTACCGGACTTTTGGCATTTGTCCCTTACGTTGGCATGATCATTGGGCTGCTGGTGGCCTTTGCCCTGGCCCTGATTCAGTTCTCCGACGTTTGGTCGTTTGTCCTGGTCGGCTCGGTGTTCGCCGTCGGCCAAAGTATCGACGCCGTTTTTCTCACCCCCAATCTGGTGGGCGGACGCGTCGGCTTGCATCCGGTATGGATCATTTTCGCCTTGATGACGGGCGGTGCTCTTTTCGGTTTCACGGGTGTCTTGCTGGCGGTGCCCACGGCGGCGGTGATCGGCGTGTTGGTACGTTTTGCCCTGAGTTGCTACCGCCGCAGCGCGTTTTACACGGGTGAGGCGTGAACACGGTGAAACAAATTCCGTTCGATTTTGCGCCGCACCCGGCCTTGGGCGGAGAGGATTTTCTGGGCGCGCCGTGCAACGCGGATGCCTTGGCGTGGGTGGAACGCTGGCCTCACTGGCCGGGGGGGGTGTTGGTTATCTGTGGGCCGCGGGGGTCCGGTAAAACGCATCTGGCTCACGTTTTTCAACACGTGAGCGGTGCGGCGCTGGTGGACACGAAGGCATTGGCCGAGTCCGGTGCGGATCGTGTGTTGGACGGACAACCGGCCCTGGTGCTGGAAGATATGGAAGGCTTTTTCGCCGCGCATTCACGCCTCAACCTTGAAGAAGAGCTTTTGCACCTCTATAACTTGGCGCGCGAAGGAGACGTAAAAATTCTCATGACTGCCGGGGTTGCGCCCGCACGCTGGGCGATTGGCCTGAAGGATTTGAGTTCAAGGCTCAATACGGCCCAGGTGGCGGAAATTCGCATGCCCGACGATGCGTTGTTGGCGGCCTTGGTGGTCAAGCAGTTTGCAGATCGGCAGGTGAGTGTGGAGCGCGATGTGCTGGCGTATATGCTGTCACGCATGGAGCGTTCGTTTGCCGGTGCGCGTGCTCTTGTCCACGCGATCGACGAAACGGCATTATCACAACGGCGCGCCATTACCATCCCCCTGGTGCGCCGGGTTCTGGACGAATTTGAGGACGATTTATGCGTAAAGTGACTTATTTCAGCAACGGTCTTGTTTCCGATTTCATCATTACCGATGCCGCGTTCGATAAATTTCTGGCGGACCTGGAAGAGGCAACCGGCGAAATCGATCGTTACGGCGAAGACGATCTGATGAAGGCGCGAACCCTTTTGGACGGTTTCATGGCGCGCGCCCAGCAAGATGAAGGCATCGCCCAAGGCCCGGGCGAGGTGCTGGCGGCATGTTACATCTGGAATTTTTTCAACACAAATCCAGATCCGTCACGTGTGATCGAGGGCGATATCGTGATCGTGGACCTGGACGGTACGCTGAACACGGTTGAATATGCCTCGGTCAACGACATTCAAATCGCGCAGGACGCCTAGATTCCGATCTTGGTCCCCAAAAAACCGAACCGCCCGCTCCGGGCGCTGGAAATGGGCGCTTGGAACGGGCGATCAGGTCGTGGGCCGCTAGCGCGTTGACAAGGGGCCGCTGTGCGCGTTGCGCAACGGGGACCGTTTTTTCTTGTCATGCTTGTTTTGATTGCCAATCGCCATATCGTTTCTCTCAGGTACTGGAATGTATATGGGGAAGGGATGTGGAAAAATCACAGAGATTCTTGAGTGTTGTGATGCGATGGATGTCTGGCGGATGTCAAGGTGCTCCCGACTTTTCTCGGAACCTATGGAGACCGCTGAAACATAGGGGATAAAGACACAAAAACAGCCGCCTCTTCCCATGAGGGGTGAGAAGGGAAGAGGCGGCGAGTCGAGAGCACTGTCTATGAAAAAAACTCCACAACCGGTCATGTTTTGCAACGTTTCGGCGAGGACTTTTTCTCCTTGGCGTTTTTGCCGTATCACGACAACGTCAAAAAAACCAAGCTAACTAATAAGGTATACCAGTCGGGTTGGAATCATTCAAGAGGCGTCTCCGGGGCGATCTTTACGGGTGTCATCAAGAATTCATGTTTCCTGTGGTTTTGTTCCGCGCCTGCCCATGACAACGCGCCTTCAAGTGATTAAACTGCCAGCGATACGCGGCCGATCGGTTTCAGTCACCCCTCGGCATGCGTGGTGGAGGTCGCATCCGGCGGATGCGGTATGGAACAGGGCCCGCGGGATTCCCGGGCGGCATTGATGAAAGACGACAGGGATGAAAGACGACAGGCGCATGAACTCACCTCAACATCCACGTATTTCCCTGAAATCCTCGGAGCGTTTCATCAATCGGGAATTGTCGTGGCTGGCCTTCAATACACGCGTTTTGGAAGAAGCGGTGAGTGTCCGCCATCCGTTGCTGGAACGGGTGCGGTTTCTCAGTATTTCCGCGGCCAACCTTGATGAATTTTACATGGTGCGCGTGGCGGGTCTGAAGGGGCAAGTGCGTGCGGGCATTACCATCCCGAGTGAGGACGGCCTCACTCCCCAACAACAATTGGCGGCCATCAATCAAGCGGCGCAGAGCCTGATGGTGGAACAGCAGCGCATTTGGTCGGTGCTGAAGGGCGAACTGGCGCGTGTGGGCATTCGCGTGCTGAAACAGACGGAACTTTCGCCGCGTGACAAAAAGTGGCTGGACAACTTTTTTATGGAGCACATTTTCCCCGTGCTGACGCCGCTGGCCATTGATCCGGCGCATCCGTTTCCGTTTATCCCCAATCTGGGTTTTTCCCTGGTTATGTTGCTGCAAAAACGTCAGTCGGAAGAACATTTGCGGGCGCTTTTGCCGATTCCTCATTTGATTGAACGTTTTGTGCGCTTGCCCGGGGCGGCTATTCGCTTCATTCCCATCGAGGAATTGGTGATTTTGTTTCTCGACCGTCTTTTCCCCGATTACGATCCTGTCGAAATCGCAAATTTCCGCGTCATTCGCGACAGTGAAATGGAAATCGACGAAGAAGCCGAAGATCTGGTGCGCACGTTTGAATCCGCGCTGAAGCGCCGTCGCCGGGGATCTGTGATCCGTCTGGCCGTCAATTCCAACATGCCCACCGACCTTGAGGCCCTGGTGGTGGATGAAATCGGTGTCGATGAGGAGGACGTGTTCCACTTGAGCGGCATTCTCGGCATGGCGGATTTATCAAAACTGATTGTCAGCGAACGCCCTGATCTTCTGTTCGAACCCTTCAATGCGCGCTTTCCCGAACGGGTGCGTGATTTCGGCGGTAACGTGTTCGAAGCGGTGCGCAAGAAGGATATGATCGTGCACCACCCCTATGAGAGTTTCGATGTGGTGGTGCAGTTTGTGCGTCAGGCTGCACGTGATCCCAAGGTGGTGGCGATCAAGCAGACGCTTTATCGCACGTCCAATGACAGTCCCATTGTCGAAGCCCTGATCGAAGCTGCGGAGTCCGGGAAGTCCGTCACCGCGATGGTGGAACTGAAAGCGCGTTTCGACGAAGAGGCCAACATCCGTTGGGCGCGCGATCTGGAACGCGCCGGCGTGCAGGTCATCTATGGTTTCATGGACAAAAAAACCCACGCCAAGGTCAATCTGGTGGTACGCCGCGAAGCCAAGGGCTTGCGTTCATACGTGCATTACGGCACCGGCAACTATCATCCGATTACGGCCAAAATCTATACCGACTTGTCGTTGTTTACCGCCGATTCGGCGCTGTGTGCGGATGCCGCGCGCTTGTTCAATTACATGACCGGCTATGCCCAGCCCGACGCCATGGAGAAACTCGTCTATTCTCCCATCACCATGCACACCTTTCTGGCGGCGCGCATCGAAGACGAAATCGTCAACGCCAAAGCGGGCAAGCCTGCCGCCATCTGGGTCAAGATCAATTCCCTGGTCGATTCGGTATTGATCGACGCCTTGTACCGTGCCTCCATGGCTGGCGTGCAGATCGACCTTGTGGTGCGGGGCATTTGCTGTTTGCGCCCGGGGGTGAAAGGGTTGTCGGAAAACATTCGTGTGAAAAGTATCGTCGGGCGTTATCTGGAACATTCGCGTATCGTCGCCTTCGCCAACGGCCAGGCGTTGCCCTCGCGCGCCGCGAAGGTTTATATTTCGTCGGCTGACTGGATGCCGCGAAATCTTTACCGACGGGTGGAAACCTTGGTGCCGATTGAAAATTCCACCGTCCACCGTCAGGTTCTGGATCAGATTATGGTCATGAGTTTGCGCGACACGGAACAAAGTTGGACATTGCTGCCCGGGGGGGCCTATGAACGGGTGAAAGCTGCCGGCGACAAGTTCAACGTGCACCATTATCTAATGACCAGCCCAAGCCTTTCGGGGCGCGGTAGGGGTAAGTTGAAAACCCGCGCCAAGGGCGGCGCGAAAGGTGGAGCAAGGCGTTCGGCGAAGCCGAAGATATCCTAAAGACCGGCAATGAAAATGAATATTGCACCCCCCTATACGACACCACCGGGTTTGGCGGCGGGCCGCTTCGCCGTGGTGGACATCGGCTCCAACTCGGTACGCCTTGTGGTCTATGACGCCCCGACTCGTCTGCCCATTCCGATGTACAACGAAAAGGCGCAATGTGGATTGGGGCGGGGGATGGGACGCACGGGGCGTTTGCACCCCGATGGCTTTGAATGCGCCGTGCGTAGCGTGATGCGTTTCGTCGGTCTGGCCGAAGTGATGGGCGTCGAGGTGATGGAAATGGTCGCCACGGCGGCGGTGCGCGAGGCCGTGGACGGTCCTGAATTCGTAAAGCGCATCAAAGATCTTCTGCACTACAATATTCAGGTTCTCAGCGGTGAAGACGAAGCGAAATATGCCGCTTTGGGGTTGTTGATGGGCGCACCGCACGCCGACGGCGTCATTGGCGACCTAGGCGGCGGTAGTCTGGATCTGGTTGGCCTGGACAAGGGGCGGTTCGCCCAATCGGCAACCTTCGCTTTGGGCCATCTGCGCCTTTCGGAAGCTTCCGGCGGCAATCCGGAAAGAGCCCGCGAAATCGTCGCCGCCGAACTCAAAAGCCTGCCTTGGCTGAAAAATGTTTCCGGGCGCACGGTTTATGCTTCGGGCGGCTCGTTGCGCGCGCTGGCGCGCATCTTGATCGACCAGACCAGCCATCCCTTGCATGTGGTGGATAATTTCACCCTTGAAACGGATGTGGCGCTGTCAATTTTACATCTCATCAGCGGCGCGGGACGGCACTCGCTGGATTTGATCCCCGGAATCCCGAAAAAACGTGTGGAAACGTTGCCGTTCGCGGCGGCGGTGCTGGAAGGGATGCTCGTGGCCACCAAGGCCAGGAAATTGCAATTTTCCGGTTTCGGCATGCGCGAAGGTGTTCTTTTGTCGATTTTGCCAGATGACTTGCGTTACCAGGATCCGTTGCTCAGTGCGTGTAAAACCATGGCGGAACGCACCGGTCGTTTTGCCGTCGGCGGCGACGAACTGCTGGAATGGACGTCGCCCCTGTTTCCCGACGAAAGCGCACAGGAACGTCGTTTGCGCACGGCGGCCTGTCTGATGTGCGATATCGGTTGGAACGAACACCCGGATTATCGTGCCGAACATACCTTTATCCGGGCGCTTCGCGCGCCCTATGCCGGGTTGACGCATCCCGAGCGTGCGGTATTGGCTTCGACCCTCTATGTACGTCAAAATGGCGATATGGGAGATTTGCTCATTCATCCCATTCTCGGCTTGCTGGATGTGGGGCAGCTGTCGTGGATTC
Organism: uncultured Magnetovibrio sp.; assembly: GCA_964451415.1. Lineage (GTDB taxonomy): Bacteria > Pseudomonadota > Alphaproteobacteria > Rhodospirillales > Magnetovibrionaceae > CAYVHU01. Next base: position 44,975 of record CAYVHU010000016.1, on the reverse strand, counting down.
GCGCTACGGGACTGGCGTTGCGCCTGGGGCACACCATTTCCGGTGGTGCGCCGGGGTTGATTTCGCGCACGGAACTCAGGGTGGAAAAGGATCAGTTGTTCTTGTGCATCCGTGAAGGGGACCGCAGTGCCCTGGTGAGCGAGGCGGTGGAGCGACGTCTGAAGACCCTGGGCCGCGCCCTGGGTCTCAAGGGCAGTGTGGTGTGAGTTCTTGATCGGATACGCATAGCGCGCTATTACGTTGCGCTCATATCAGGCGCAATTGAAAATCAGAAACGATCACTATGGGACTCTTGCAATTGGACCGGGCCGCTACGGCTGCCGTGAACGCCATGGCCGGAAGCAACGCCGTCGTCGATGCCTCGATGAGCGCCCTGAGCCACTGGGGGCCCTATGTTCTGGTCGCGGCGGTTACCGTACGGTGGTGGTGGACGAGCGAAGCGCAGAAACGCCACGAACGCTATCTGGCCATTGTGTGTGCGGCAAGTGTGGCTTTTGGCCTGTTTCTCAACCAGCTTGTATTGTTGGGCATTCATCGCGTGCGGCCCTACGATGCTGGAATTACGCGTCTGATGATTGAACGCAGCGGCGATTATTCCTTTCCCTCCGACCATGCGACGGTGGGATTTGCGATCGCCTTCGCCTTGCTTGGCCTCGGGGCCAAACGGGGCTGGGGGTTTATGGCCGTGGCGGCGCTGGTCTCCGTGTCGCGGGTTTACGTTGGGACGCACTACGTCTCGGACATCCTGGGCGGGGCGCTCAGCGGTCTGAGCGCCGCCGTTATTTGCACCCGCCTTCTTGATCCGCGCTCCCGGCTGGTGCGCATGCTGGCGCGCATCTTGTAACGCCAATGGGGGCACGCCTTACGTTTTGGCGATGGGAATTTGCTTGCCTGTTTTTCCGTTTCCGCGTTTGCCCACTTCGACGTTCAGAACGCCATCTTTGTAGGTGGCCTTGATGTCGTCTTGACTGGCGTCCTCGGGAAGGTGGAACGAGCGTTGGAACTTGCCGTAGGAGAATTCGGAAAAAAAGAAATCACGGCCTTCTTGCGTGCGGGAAAAATTCTTTTCTCCCGAAACGATCAGCGTATCGTGTTCCACGTGGATGGTAATATCGTCCTCGGCCACGCCGGGCAGTTCGATGCTGATATCGTAGTGGTCATCTGTGCGTGAGGCTTCCGCGGCGGGCGCAAAAAAATCAGCGACTTTGGCGGCAAGGTGCCGTAAGGGATCCGCGATATTCCCCCACCAGCGATCACCGACATGCATGGGGGTGTGTCCACTGTTCTCAACCATATCGTCCTCCATCATCCAGGCTTTTACGTACACGAGCGGCCCTTTACGGGCCCCGAAAAAACGATCACGACAAAGTTATTTTCTTCACCGAGACCGTCAAGAACACTATGCCATAAAGCCAAACATTCGGCTACACACACGGATGGCGAGTGAGAATTGATATTACGAGCAAAAAAGCGTACTTCCCGGGGTTGAAGCGGCCTGTGCAATCACGTATTCATGTTGGATCATGTGGGGAGTTTCATCTCTATGGTCTGTCGGTAAAGGGGTATTCATGAGCAATCAAGACGATATCGTGCGTTTCATACAGGCCTTGGTCGAAAAGAAACTTGACGTTCCCCTACCGGAAGACGGTGAAATCTCCGTAGCCTTGCGCGCGCTCGTGACGAGCATGCGCGATGAGGCGCGCATTGAATTGGACCGCGCGGTGCGCTTTTCCATGAACGCCAGCGATGCGATGACATCGGTGGCGCAGATGTCGAGCAACCTGCGCGAAACGGACACCCGCACTCAGACCATGGCGGCGGCCGTGGAGGAATTGACGGTTTCCATCAATCAGATCACGGCCGCAACGCAGGATGCGGCCGAACTGGCGTCTTCTTCCAACGCGGCGGCTTCCGAAGGCGTGAGCAATATGGAACATGTCGTTCAGCGCATGGACCGAATTTCCGACGTGGTGCAGCATGTGAACAGCCGCACCGAAACCCTGTCCGAAGCATCAAACCAAATTGCCGGCATTTTGGAAACGATCGACGCCATTGCCAAGCAGACCAACCTGCTGGCCCTGAACGCGACGATCGAAGCGGCGCGCGCCGGTGATCACGGCAAGGGATTTGCCGTGGTCGCCGGGGAAGTCAAGAATCTCGCCAATCAGACGTCGAACGCCACGGAGGATATCCGCAACCGCATCGATGTGCTGAGCGGAGAGATTACCGCTTTGAAGCAAGCCGTCGCCACGGTGCTGGAAGAAGCCGAAAGCGGTAAGGATATTGTCCATACGGCGGGCGACGGAATCCAGAGCATCAGCACCGAAGTCTCCCAGGTTTCCTCACGTATGAGTGAAATCGCCTCCATGTTGAGCGAGCAGGAAAAAGCGGTGCGCGAAATCGGTGTCGGCGTTACACATGTCGCGGAATTGTCCAGCCACAACAGCGAGCGGACGGAGAGAACGATCCGGTCGGTCGGAGCGACGGAGGCCCTGATTGAAGAACAGTTCACCGACCTGGAAAAGATCGATATCGAGGACTACATTTTATACCGTGCGAAATCAGACCACTTCACATGGAAAAAGCGTCTTGCCGAAATGTTCGTCGGCCTGAACAATCTGCGTACCGAGGAGTTGGCTGATCACCATCAGTGCCGTTTGGGGAAATGGTACGATCGGGTGGATGATGAGGGCTTGAACGCGAATCCAGATTTCAAGGCCCTGGTTGAACCCCATAGCCGGGTTCATCGGTTCGGCAAAGAAGCGGCCAGACTTCACGCCCAAGGGGACGAAGAAGAGGCCGAGAAACAGTTCGCTGAAATGGAAAAGGCCTCGGTCGATGTCGTTGAACTGATCGACCGCTTGATCGCTCGCCATCACGTCAAGTGAAGGTGAGGTCAAGTGAGGATGGGCCTGCGTATCAGGCTTCGTTGGCGTTTTCCAGCAGCACCACTTTTTTGTTTTTGATGGCCAGGCCCATTTCGCCGCTGCGCAGTTTGAGCGCCGCCTTGCCGAACACGTCATGACGCCAGCCTTCCAGGGCGGGCACCGGGGCGTCTGCGCCGAAGGCTGCGATCTTGTCGATGTCGGCCGCACCCGCGATTAACTTTTGCGCAATGCCCGTTTCTTCACAGGTCATTTTCAAGAACACCTTGAGCAAGTCCGCCACCGGGCCGATGCCGGCGGGCAGGTCTTGGCGTTTGGTCTGTGCGGGCAATTCTGATTCAGGCACGTCCAGGGCGCGCTGCACGGCTTTGAGGATTTCCACGCCTTGCGATCCCTTGGCCATACGTTCGCCCAGACCGCGGGTGCGTGCCAGATCGTTGGGATTTTTCGGCGTGTGGTGGGCGATTTCCAGCAGTGCATCGTCGCGCAGGATACGGTTGCGTGGAATGTCGCGGCGTTGGGCCTCGCGTTCACGCCAAGCGGCCAGCTCGCGCAAGATAACGGCGACCCGAGGCTTGATGTTGCGTGTTTTGATGCGCTTGTAGGCCTTGGCGGGATCGGCTTCATAGGTCGTGGGCGAGCACAACGTCGCCATTTCCGCATCCAACCAGCTTTCGCGATCATTTTTTTTCAACATATCGCGTAGCCTGCGATAGGCGTCGCGCAGGTGTGTGACATCGCTCACGGCATAGGCGAGTTGTTTGTCCGAAAGGGGGCGGCGCGACCAGTCGGTGAAACGCGACGATTTGTCGATGCGCGCTTTGGTCAGTTTGGCAATCAGGTTTTCATAGCTTACCTGATCCCCGAAGCCGCACACCATCGCCGCAATCTGGCTGTCGAAAAGGGGAGCGGGGACATGGCCCATGAGATGGTAAAAAATTTCCAGATCCTGGCGTGCGGCGTGAAAGACCTTCAAAGTCTCCGGCGCATCCAAAAGATCGAACAAAGGAGCGAGGTCGATGTCGGGTGCGAGCGGGTCGATGGCCGCCGCGTCATCGGGACCGGCCACTTGGATGAGGCATAATAGGGGATAATACGTGTTCTCGCGCATGAACTCGGTGTCCACGGTGACGAACGGTGTATTTTTGAGGTTCTTGCAAAAGGCGACGAGATCGGGCGTTTTGGTGATGAGTTTCATGGCGGTGTGTGTACATGGTTTTCCCGGTACAGGCAAATGGCTCTTGACAAAAGAGGCTCAACGGTGTGCCTTTGCGCCGCCTTTCCGTGCTTTTTTGACTGAGGAACTTCCATGCATCCCTATCGTACCCATACCTGTGGTGAGTTGCGCACCGAACATGCCGGCCGTGACGTTCGTCTGTCTGGCTGGGTTCACCGCAAGCGCGATCATGGCGGCTTGCTGTTTGTCGACATTCGCGACCACTATGGCCTCACCCAAGGGGTGGTCGATCAATCCAGCCCGCTTTTTAAGGCGATCGAAGAGGTTCGTCCCGAGAGCGTCGTGACGTTGAGCGGACGCGTGGTCAAACGCACTTTGGATACGGTGAACCCGGAACTGCCCACCGGTGAAATCGAACTGGTGGTGGAAAGTTTTCACGTCGAAAGCACGGCGGAGGTCCTGCCTATGCAGGTGGCGGGCGACGAGGAATATTCCGATGAGATGCGTCTGAAACACCGCTATCTGGATTTACGCCGTGAACGGGTACATGCCAATATCGTATTGCGTTCACGGCTCATTGCCTCGCTACGCCGACGCATGGACGAGCAGGGGTTTTTGGAAATGCAGACCCCGATCCTGAGTGCGGCCTCGCCGGAAGGCGCACGCGACTATCTGGTGCCTTCGCGCCAGCATCCGGGGCAGTTCTATGCGCTTCCCCAGGCCCCGCAGCAATTCAAACAGTTGCTCATGGTCTCGGGGTTCGACAAGTACTTTCAGATCGCACCGTGTTTTCGCGACGAAGACGCGCGTGCGGATCGTTCGCCGGGGGAATTCTATCAACTCGATTATGAAATGTCGTTTTGCACCCAGGACGACGTATTCAACGCCATCGAGCCGGTATTGCATGGTGTCTTTGAAGAATTCGGCGCAGATCGCACCGTGACGCCGGTGCCGTTCCCGCGCATCGCGTACAAGGAATCGATGCTGAAATACGGTTCCGACAAACCGGATCTGCGCAATCCGTTGCTCATCAGCGATGTCACGGACCATTTCGCGGGCGGCGGTTTCGGCCTGTTCGCCAAAAACATCGAAAAGGGCTCCGTGGTGCGCGCCATTCCCGCCCCCGGTGCAGCCGGACGGCCGCGCAGCTTTTTCGACAAGCTCAATGCGTGGGCGCGCGAAGAGGGTATGGGCGGTCTTGGCTATATCATATACGGTGCGGACGGCACGCCCAAAGGTCCCATTGCCAAGAATCTGGACGCCTCGCGTGTCGCGGCCATCAAGGAGGCCGTGGGCGCCAACGATGGCGATGCGGTGTTCTTTGTCTGTCAGGCCGAGCGCCTTGCGCAAAAATATGCGGGCTTTGCGCGCGAACGGGTATGCGACGAATTGGATTTGCGCGAGAGCGGTCAGTTCAAATTTTGCTGGATCGTCGATTACCCGATGTACGAACAAGACGAAGACACGGGCAAGATCGAGTTCTCGCACAATCCCTTTTCCATGCCCCAAGGCGGCATGGAGGCGCTGGAAACCAAGGACCCGTTGGATATTCTGGCCTATCAGTACGACATCGTGTGCAACGGCATTGAATTGTCGTCCGGGGCGATCCGCAACCACTTGCCGGATATCATGTACAAGGCGTTCGAAATCGCCGGATATTCAAACCAAGTGGTGGAAGAACAATTCGGCGGCATGTTGTCGGCATTCAAGTTCGGCGCGCCGCCTCACGGCGGTGCCGCACCCGGTATCGACCGCATGGTGATGATGCTTGCCGATGAGCCGAATATTCGCGAGATCATTGCTTTTCCGATGAATCAGCAGGCCCAGGACCTGTTGATGGGAGCCCCCGCCAACGTCGAGGTGGAGCGCCTGCGCGAACTGCACATCAAGCTTGCGCCCCTGCCGAAGGCAGAGAAGAAAGACGGGGCGAAGGCGGAAACCGGGGACGGGTCTTAAGGCGCAGCGTCGATCGCTTCGCCGGCGATGGGAATGTCGATCCAGAACGTAGACCCCTTGCCCGGCGTGCTTTCAAAGCCGATGCGTCCGCCCATCAATTCGATCAGATTGTGCGAAATGGTGAGGCCGATTCCGGTGCCTTCGTGGGTACTGTGTTCCATGTCCAGGCGGTTGAAGGGAACGAAGATGTGTTCCTGCATGGCCTTGGAGATGCCGGGGCCCGTGTCGGTGACGCTGAAACGCATCATATTGTCCGTGGTGCGTTGGGCCGTCAGGCTCACACGGCCACTGTCGCGGTTGTATTTTACGGCGTTGGACAGCAAGTTGAGCAGAATTTGACGAAAACGTTTCGGGTCCGCCCAGATTGACGGCAAGGCCATGTCTTGCGTCTCGTTGATCAGCAAGATGCTTTGTTTGTCCGCCAGCGCGCGGATCGTATCCATGGATTCTTCGATCACGTCGCACGGGGAGATTTCAGCGATCTGCATCGAAAACTTCCCGCTTTCGATTTTGGCCAGGTCCAGGACTTCGTTGACCAGGGCCTGGAGCTGTTCGCCGCCGCTGATGATATGGCGGATGGAATCCCGCTCACAGTCGCGCAACGTGGCGTTCGGATCCGAGAGCAAAAATTGCGCAAAGCCCAGGATCGCGTTCAACGGCGTGCGCAATTCGTGGCTCATGGAGGAAATAAAGTCCGATTTGGCGCGGTTGGCGTGCTCCAGGGCGTCTTTTTCGATCAGTGCGGCCGTTTGCCGGGCGTTATGGATCGCCATCGCGGTGGCCGAAGCCATGGCCGTCAGAACCGTGCGGTCGTGCGTGGTGAACAGTCCGTATCCACGTTTATTGATGACTTCCAGGGCGCCGAAGGTTTGGTCGCGAATGCGCAGCGGCGCGCACAGGACGGACTGGGTGCGAAAGCCGGTCGTATCGTCCACACGTTTGGAAAAAGCGGCGTCTTCGCGGACGTCTTGAATGATGTGCGCGACGGCGGACTGAATGACACGCCCGACGATGCCTTCCCCCATTTTCAGGCGGACGCCGGTGACGTCCACGGGACCGGAGCAGGCACGACAGACGATTTCGTTCGTTTTTTCATCGACCATGAACAAAGACGCAGCCTCGGACTGAAGATAGTTTTTGATGTGCGATACGCTGATATCGAGCGTGGCGTCCAAGTCCAGGGTCACGGCGAACTCGTTGTTGATGCTGGTGAGCAGGTCAAGCAACATATCGTGGGTGGCGAAATTGGCGAACGCGGCGTGGTTGTCGGTAAAATTGACCCCCACACCTTGGGCGGTGATGCGCACGATGGTGCAGGGAATGGCGAAATCGGGATTGTTCGCGTTGATTTCAAGGGTGGCGTTTTGCCCAATGATGATTTTCCGGGTGCCGGCGGGCAGTAGGATAAATATTCCGCCCAGGCTGGCGTCAACGGTTTTTCCTTCGTGGCGCGAACCGTTCTCCAGGACCAGTGTCGTAGAGGACTGATAGTCCTGGCGTTCCCAGGTGCGCCGTTGCGTGGGCCCGGGTTCGGTTTGGCTGGTCATGGTGATTTCGCCTTCGATTGCCTGCAAGGGGATGTCCGCATATAGGTGGTGCGGCAATCTCGACCTGCAAAGTACGAAATCTCATGATGAGGGATATTTAACGATGGGCGTCGATGCGCCGTAAAATGCCCAGGATATGCAGCGCACAATCGTGTTCGGGGCTTTTTCGGCTCTGGCGGCGTTCGAACGCCACGCGGTGTTCCCAGATCTTGATAAAATCGCGCGGGCTGTCGGGAAAGGGCTTTTCCCCGGTTAGTGCGCCGATGGTGCGTGTGAAATCGGGGTGAAGGTCGGCTTGAAACGACATTTCAACGTGTTCTTCCCACGTTAAAACACCCCCTGCGTACAAATCTTGGCTTAGCGCCTGTACGGCGCGTGGCGATATGGCGCGCGCGTTCACGTTGATGAGACTGGGATTCAGCGGGCTTTCAATGAAAGAACGGCGCGTGTTCGCAATGGGTTCGAGACTTCTTGCGGAAGACAGGCACACCAAAGCACGCCCCCCATTGGCGGGCGCTTTGTTGCGCGCCAACACGTTGCCGAGGTGATCCCTGTCCACCATGAAAAAACCCGTTGTTTTTGTACGCCGGCCCGATTCGGCCCCTCTTTTTATCGCGTTGATCGCCTGGAGATAAAGGCAACGCCTGTGCCAAGTCTAAAGATTAATAAAAACAATGTGTTGCGACTTGGCAAAGAGGGTAGAAATTGCCGAAGCGGCAAAATATGCCGTTACCTGTCCCAGAGCCACGCCGCGCCGCGCACACCGGAACTGTCGCCGTGCATGTTTCTGACCAGACGCGTTTTGACGTGATCGCAGAAGACCCAGCGTCCCCACAGCGCCGCAACGTTGTCATCCAGCCGCGCAATGGCGGACAGGCCTCCCCCTAAAACGATGACGTCCGGGTCGAGCACGTTGACGACGCTGGCCAGCGCGCGGGCCAGACGGTGTTCATAGCGCGCTATCGAAGACGTGGCGTTCGCCTCTCCGGCGGCGCAACGTTGTGCGATTTCCCGCGCGTTCAGCGTTTCGTTGGTGTGCAAGGCGTGATCATGCGCCAGGCCGGAGCCGCTGAGAAACGTTTCGATGCAGCCGCATTTTCCGCAATAACATTGTGGCCCCGGACGCTCGTCGTGCGCGTCAAGAACTTGCGGCCAGGGTAGGGGGTTGTGTCCCCATTCCCCAGCAATGGCGTTCACGCCTTGTCTCACGTTTCCGTCGAATGCTATGCCGCCGCCGACCCCCGTGCCGAGAATGACGCCGAAGACCGTGTTCGCGCCGGCGGCCGCGCCGTCATGGGCTTCTGAGGCGGTGAAGCAATTCGCATCGTTGGCAATGCGCACCGGTCTGGCGATGGCGTTCGCGATGTCTTTCTTTAAGGGTTTGCCGTTCAGGCACGTGGAATTGGCGTTTCTCACCAGGCCACTGTCCGGCGAGAGCGTCCCGGGGATGCCGATGCCGACGGAAGGTGGCGCGGTGGTGTCCCGGCTGAGTTCGTGCACGATTTCGGCGATGGTGTGTACGGTGGCGTTATAGTCGCCCTGAGGTGTCGCGCGGCGAATGCGCCGAAGTTGTGCCCCGTCGTTGTCCAGTAAGATGCCCTCGATTTTGCTGCCGCCCAGGTCAATACCGATGCGCATTTCCAATTTACCGTTCCCTCTGTCTTCGCGCAGCGGAAAACAGCATCAGTCTCCGAAGTCGTACATCTCGCATTCATCGACGAACAGGGCGGGGCGGAACATGCCGCGAATGAAGCGCGCGCCGGGACTTCTGGGTGTTTCTGGGTCCATTTGCACAGGCGTATTGTGTGTGGTGACGCCGGGCGGTGCGGGAACGGCCATCGGTGTGACGGACAAAATTCGTGCGCCGGGGAAGACATGCCTTGCGGTGATGAAAGCGACGGACAGTTCCGGCGCGTTGATCGTTTCCATCGACACTTCGTCGGAATCGTTCGGTCGGATCAAGGTGACGGTAAAGCCTTTGCTGCGCGGTGCGGTCGCGCCGCTCAAATCATTCAACGCAGCGTCTTCAAAGGATGTGTTCACCGGTGGCCTCCAAGTCAGAAGTTTCCGTTATATCGTATGTCACTTGCGGGTGGTTTCTCGCTTGCGACAACCGCTCCCGAGACGTTTCCACCCCGAATTCGAGCCTTGTAAACTGTTCATTAACTATAATAGATGAAGTGTTGTGTCAACGAAGGCTCACTGCATGTTGTGGGAAGTGCAACACCTTGGCATTCTTGGAAAAGTTACCGAAATTTGACAAGAAAGGCATGGCATACCAAATCCGGTATACAAGCCGTTATCTTGGCGCTATACATATGGCCGATGAGGGGGTATTCCTGCGTCAGGGCGTAAAAATACACAAAATGACGGCCTTGGAAATTCGGGCCGTTTCTTGTGTGCGCTAAGGATTTGCTAACCTAATGGGGTTAAAAAGGAACGTGAGCAATGACATCTGCCGTCGATTCGTTCACGTGTCATGCCCTGCGGAGAAACCGCCCCCCCCCCTACGCAGAAGCGGAAAAGAATAGAAATGTCGGCGTTGTGCTTGTGGGAGAAACCCTTCGCGCCGGAAGCGGCGATGCATTTTCCGGTAAATAAAGATGTGAGGGCAGGTGTATGAACGAAAATCTGGGCATCACCAAGGGCGGCATCGAAGCGGCCTATAAGATCAAGGAAAGCTATCGTGCGGGTGAACCAATTTGCGTTCCGGGTGACCCGGCGCGGATCTTATTGCCCGAGCATTTGATCAATTCAGATTTGGACTTGATTCAGTTTGAGGACCCTCTGCCCTTGGCGCTGATGGCCGTGCGCGATCCGGAATCGCCGATGGCGCTGGCGGCCACGATGCGTCTGTCGCCCAAGGCCGGCGTGAAGGCGCTGATTGCCGGCGTCTACGAGGTGGTCGGTGAGAAAACCCGTCATCCCCTGGTGAAACGCTGTATCGACGTCGTTAAGGAAAACGATTTCAATCCCCAGGCCATTGCCTTTGTTCAGACGCGTACCGCCCGGTTTATCGTGGAAACGCGCAATCAATACGCGGCGGCGCTGAAAGTCATTTTGCGCGCTTTACTGAACGGGGATATGAGTTCAAGCGATTTCGTACGGCAGTTTATCGATTTGACGCAAATGGGAAATCTGCGCAATGACGTGCGCCAGAAATTGGTGACCAGTCTGCTGCTTTCCAAAACCGTGCGACCGGGCATAAAATTCCTCATGCTGGACCATTTCGACAGTTTTCCGATCCCCACCCGCCAAGGCATCATTCAAGCCGTGGCGCAAGCCCCGCACGGGCGCCATATCGAAGCGCTGAAGGAAGAACTGCGCTGGATTGTGTCGCCGGCACGGCAGAAAAAGCTGTCCGAACGTCAGGCGCTTGCGCAAAAACAGGCGCTTGCCCAAAACGGGCATCCTATCGTCCATTGAGGTTTTAAATAATTTTGACCTTTTGAGGGATCTTTCCGGTGTTCGCAGCCCCGGTGTTCGCAGCCCCGGTGTTCGCAGCCCCGGTGTTCGCAGCATTGAGCGTGAGGGTTGCTTCTTGGCTGCAATACAGGCTGTAGAGCGTTTCAATCACGGCGCTTGCCTCATCGCCGGACAGGGAATAGAAGATCGTCTGTGCGGCGCGTCTCGTTTTCACCAGATTGTCGCGGCGCAAACGCGCCAGATGCTGCGACAAGGCCGATTGGCTCAGGCCGATGATGTCTTCGAGATCGCTGACGCATTTCTCACCCGGCACCAACTGGCACAAAATCATCAAGCGATGCTGATTGCTCATGGCCTTCAAAAGTGTGCTGGCGCGTAATGCGTTGGATTGAATTGTTTTAAGTCTTTCCGTGTCCACGGTCATGTGTTCCCCAGTTCCAAGCCATACGAAAATGGCCTCGCCTTTCCAAGCGCAGGTTTCCCCCCTCCTTCCCCTGTTGAGAGATACGCTGAGCGCATTCCTTTGCCGTCGTTACTCTTCGCCGTCATGAGGCCGATTCTTTGCCGCCATGTGGCCGACGAGCAACCAAAAGGGCTTATATTATTATATTGTCATACTCTTAATTACTCTAACGTTTCAGGTGTTTTGCGGCTAGAAAAAATGTCAATTTTCCGCCTTTAAATCCTTATATGATGCTTAACCCATTGTTGCGGGATGGTTTTTAGGGTTGGAGATAAAATTTGTCGTAGGCGGGCGACTGTTTTCATTTGATGAATACGCTGAGAATCGCCATTTTAAAGCCCCCCTTCGGTCGCGGGTGTGGCGATCTTTAAGTTCGGAAGATTGCCCAAATCAGGATTTTCAGTTGCCCGCGCCGGGCGAGGCTTCTAAAGTCCCGACAAGGAATTAAGGCGAAGCCCATGGCCGATCAGACTGTAAGCGCCGACCCTCCCACGAAGACCTTGCCTGAGGATATTCAAAAGCTCAGTTTCGAGGCCGCGCTGGAAGAACTGGAAAATATCGTTCGCGATCTGGAAGATGGTAGCGGTGAGCTCGAAAGTGCGATCAAGGCGTTCGAACGCGGTACGGTGCTGAAGCGCCACTGCGAAGCGCTTTTGAAGGCGGCGGAGGCGCGGATCGACAAAATCCTGCCCGATGCCGGTGATTGCGCCGCAGCTGTGGAGACGTCGGAGTTCAAGCAAGAGTGACTTTTTCATTTGATTTGCAGACTTTTCAGGCGCGTCTTCGCCAAGACGCCGATTTTGTCACGCGCGCCATGGACACGTTGCTGCCCCCAGACGATGGCCCCGAAGCGCGCTTGATGGAAGCTGTGCGCTACACCGCCTTGCAAGGCGGCAAACGCGTGCGGCCGTATTTGACGCTGCGTGCGGCGGCGTTGTTCAATGTCGATGCGAAATGCGCCTTGCGTGCGGCCGCAGCCGTTGAAATGGTGCATTGCTATTCCCTCGTGCATGACGATCTTCCGGCCATGGATGACGATGATCTGCGTCGCGGCCAGCCGGCGTGTCACGTCAAGTACGATGAAGCCACGGCAATTCTTGCCGGTGACGCCTTGTTGTCGCGTGCGTTCGAGATTATGGCTGAAGAAAGGACGCATCAAGATGCCGCCGTGCGGGTGGAACTGGTTCAGGAATTGGCGCGTGCATCTGGTCCCTTCGGTATGGTGGGGGGGCAGATGCTGGATATTGTGGCCCATAGCCATGAACTCGACATGAACGAAGTCGCCCGCTTGCAACGCCTGAAGACCGGCAGCCTGATCATTTTTGCGTGCGAAGCCGGGGCGATCCTGGGCAAGGCGTTCGAACAAACGCGCCAAAAGCTGCGGGGATACGCCCACGATCTGGGACTGGCGTTTCAGATCGTGGACGACGTACTGGATGCGACGGGGGATGAACGCGCGCTCGGCAAGCATGCTGGCAAGGATGCGCGCCAGGGCAAGGCCACTTTCGTGTCTCTGATGGGGGTGGAGGCGGCGCGTGAACAGGCCTTGCGCTTAAGCCAGCAGGCCATAGAACATCTTGAAGTTTTTGAAGAAAAGGCCGATCCTTTACGGGATATGGCGCATTTTGTGGTGAACCGCGTCGCTTGAACGTTCAGCGGCGCGTGAGTGCCCGGTTTCAAGGCGATGGTGTCGCGCGTTTTACGAATTTTGACGAATAGGACTTGGATGTGACGACACCAGACCCTAAGTTCGGTGGCGGTACGCCACTTTTGGATACGATCCGCTGTATCGAAGATGTGCGCGCGCTTGATGGAGAGGCTCTCAAACGTTTGTGCGATGAGGTCCGCACGGACACGGTGCGCAATGTGTCCATTACCGGCGGCCATCTGGGGGCATCTCTGGGTGTGGTCGAATTGACCGTGGCGCTTCATTATGTTTTCGATACCCCTGAAGATCGGTTGATCTGGGATGTGGGCCATCAAACGTATCCCCACAAGATTCTTACCGGGCGGCGAGAACGGATGCGCACCCTGCGTCAAGGTGGCGGGCTATCGGGATTTACCAACCGTTTGGAGAGTGAATTCGATCCGTTCGGTGCGGGGCACAGTTCGACGTCCGTCTCGGCGGGGCTCGGTATGGCGGTGGCGCGCGATTTGAGCAAAAAAAGCGACAATAATGTCATTGCGGTGATCGGTGACGGTGCGATGAGCGCCGGCATGGTGTTCGAGGCCATGAATCACGCCGGATCGCAGGACTCGCGTTTGATCATCATCCTGAACGATAACGATATGTCCATTGCTCCCCCGGTGGGGGGCATGAGCGCGTATTTATCGCGGCTCATTTCTTCGAAGTCCTATCGTACGGCGCGCGATCTGGCCAAGCAGTTGACGCGCAATCTGCCGAAAATGTTCGAACAAGCGGCGCGGCGCGCCGAAGAGTACGCGCGCGGCATGGTTACCGGCGGTACCTTGTTTGAAGAAATGGGTCTCTATTATGTCGGGCCCATTGATGGACACAACCTGGATCATCTTCTGCCGGTGCTCAAAAACATCCGCGACGACGAAGGCCGCGGCCCGGTTTTGTTGCATGTGGTGACGAAAAAAGGTCACGGGTATCCCCCGGCTGAGCAGGCGGATGATAAGTATCACGGTGTGGGCCGGTTTGATGTCGTTACCGGAGAACGAGAAAAGAAAGCGACCAGCGCCCCCAGTTACACCCGGGTTTTTTCCGATGAAATCGTGCGCCTGGGTGGTGTTGATGAGAAAATCTGCGCGATTACTGCCGCGATGCCGGGCGGTACCGGGCTGGGCGCCTTCGCCAAGGCGTATCCGGAACGCTTTTTCGATGTCGGCATCGCCGAACAGCATGCGGTGACATTTGCCGCTGGATTGGCGGCAGAAGGCTACAAACCATTTTGCGCTATCTATTCCACGTTTATGCAACGCGCATACGATCAATTGATCCATGACGTTGCGCTGCAAAGCTTGCCGGTGTGCTTCGCCCTAGACCGCGCGGGTGTGGTCGGCGCGGATGGAGCGACCCACCACGGTGCGTTCGATCTGGCGTTTCTGGGCTGCGTGCCGAACATGGTGGTCATGGCGCCTGCGGACGAAGCGGACCTGAAGCGCATGACCGCCACGGCGGCGGCCTTTGATGAAGGTCCGATTGCGCTACGCTTTCCCCGGGGTGAAGGTACCGGTGTTCCCCTGCCTTGTGCGGGTGAAGTTCTGGAGATCGGCAAAGGACGAATGGTCCGCGAAGGTTCTACGGTGGCGTTGCTCAGCATCGGAACACGTCTGGGGGCCTGTCTTGAAGCCGCGGAATTTTTAGCCGCACGCGGCTTGTCCGCAAGCGTTGCCGACGCGCGCTTCCTAAAACCGCTTGATGAGGATTTGATCCGTCGTTTGGCGCAAAATCATGATGTCCTTGTGCTGGTGGAAGAGGGTGCCCAAGGTGGCTTTGGCGCTGCCGTGCTGCACTTTCTGGCGCGCGAAGGGCTACTTGACGGGGCGTTGAAGGTGCGTTCGCTGACGTTGCCTGATCGTTTCATCGAGCACGACACCCAGGCCCGTCAGTTGATTGATGCGGATTTAAGTGCATGCGACATCGCCGCCGCGGCATTGTCGGCGCTGGGCTTTGGCGTCAATGACATTGAAATCGAAGCGTTGTGCGCGAGCGTTCGACAGACCCAATAATCCAATCCAAATAAATCGCGTGTTTCAGTCCGTTTCCGTCGCGAGGCCGTCGCGTTTCCACGCCGTAAGGCCGCCTTTCATGTGATGCACGCACGAAAAGCCTACATTCATGAGCTGTTTGGCGGCGGCAGCGGAACGTTTTCCCACGGCGCACATCAAAATCACGCGCTGCTGCGCAATTGCGGGGAAGTGTTCGGGCGAAAAGAAACTGAGCGGCATCAAAAAGGCCCCGGGAATGCGTTCGTTTTCATATTCGCAGACCTCGCGGACGTCCACGAGAATGGCCTCGCCGGCCTGAAGTTGAGCGTGAACGTTGTGCGGGGCGTGCTCAATGAGGCCCCTAACGTTTTCATAAGCGGTATCCATGTGCAGGATTTGCGCGTCCATCGTTTCGTTCCCACTTCATGAGGCGCGCAACGATGCGCGATCAGTTGTTGTGTATTAAGATATAAACTCACAAATATATTGTCAATTAAAATTACTAAACATAAATTTAGTGTTGTTTATGGGTGATGAGACACTCTCAAGATTGAAAATTAGATTGAAAATTGACCGGGATGTTGCAAAACAAGACCTGACCCCGTGACCCCGCCCTTGAAAAAACGCCAAGCCGACAGGCGGGGCAGGGCGCGAACGACGTGGGCGCGTTTCCAATTAGCGACACTGGGCCTTGAATCGTAGCCAGTGGTCGGCAAGGCTTAGGGCCAGCATGGCCTCGGCAATCGGTACGGCGCGAATGGCAACGCAGGGATCGTGGCGGCCTTTGGTTGAAATTTCGCTTTCCTTGCCCTGCGTCGTGATGGTGCGTTGCGCCGTGAGGATCGAACTGGTGGGCTTGAGAGCGATCCGCGCAATGATGTCCTGGCCGCTTGAGATGCCGCCCAGCGTGCCACCGGCGTTGTTGGAAAGAAATTCCGCCTGGCCGTCTTTGCCCATGCGCATTTCATCGGCGTTTTCTTCGCCGCTCAAGCGGGCGGCCGTGAACCCGGCGCCGATCTCGACCCCTTTGACTGCCGGGATGGACATCAATGCCTTGGCGATATCGGCGTCCAGGCGATCGAAAACCGGCTCGCCCAGTCCGGCGGGAAAGCCCGAGGCCCGGACCTCGACCACGCCGCCCACGCTTGAGCCTTGTTTGCGCACGTCCGCAAGCAGGGTTTCCCACGCGTGCACCGTGGAGGCGTCGGGACAGAAAAAGGGATTCTCGGAAATTTCCTGCCACGACCAGCGCTGGGGATCGATGGCAATGGTCCCCATCTGCACCATGGCGGCGCGAATCTTCACGTGTGTGGAAATTTGCGTTTCCAAAAGACGCCGCGCGATCGCGCCACCGGCTACGCGCACCGCCGTTTCCCGGGCGCTGGCGCGGCCACCACCCCTGTAATCGCGTCGTCCGTATTTCGCGAAATAGGTAAAGTCCGCATGACCGGGACGAAATTTGTCTTTTATGTCATCGTAATTGTGCGAGCGTTGATCTGTGTTTTCGATCAAGAGCCCGATCGGCGTGCCGGTGGTTTTCCCGGCGAACACGCCTGAGAGGATTTTCACCCGGTCGGGTTCGTTGCGCTGCGTGGTGAATTTCGAACCGCCTGGGCGGCGCAGGTCCAGATAGGGCTGAATGTCGGCTGCGCTCAATTCGAGACCCGGGGGGCAACCATCGACGACGCCGCCGATGGCGGGACCGTGCGATTCGCCGAATGTGGTGAGGCGGAACAATGCGCCGAAGGTGTTGCCGGGCATGGCGTTGCTTTCTCTGTCAGACCGTTGAAATGTCAGGCGCATCGACGGCTTTCATGCCGACCGTATTGTAGCCGCAGTCCACATAGTGCACTTCACCGGTGACCCCGCTGGCCAGGGATGAAAGCAGGTACAGTCCCGCCCCGCCCACGTCTTCCAAGGTGACGTTGCGGCGCAATGGGGAATTCAGTTCATTCCACTTCAGGATATAGCGGAAATCGCCGATTCCGCTGGCCGCCAGCGTTTTCATCGGTCCGGCAGAAAGGGCGTTAACGCGGATGTTCTCGCGCCCCATGTCCTCGGCCAGATAGCGCACGCTGGCTTCCAGCGCGGCTTTGGCGACGCCCATCACATTATAGTGGGGGATGACTTTTTCCGCCCCGTAATAGCTGAGGGTCAGGATGGAGCCACCCTCGCGCATCAACGGCGCCGCGTGCTGCGTCACCGCGCTCAGGGAGTAGACCGAGATGTCCATGGTGGCGAGAAAATTGTCGCGCGTGGTATCGACGTAACGGCCCTTCAGTTCTTCCTTGTCGGAATGCGCTATCGCATGCACCACGAAGTCGATTGTTCCCCAACGCGCCTTGAGCGTGTCAAACACCTTTGCAAGGCTTGCCATATCCGTGACATCGCATGCCATGAGGAAGTCCGAGCCAATTTTCGCGGCGAGCGGTTCGACGCGCTTTTTCAAGACATCGCCTTGATAGGTGAAAGCGATTTGTGCGCCGTGGGCATGAAGCTGGCGGGCAATGCCCCAGGCGATCGAGCGGTTGTTGGCAACCCCCATGATCAGACCTTTTTTTCCAGCCATCAGGGGGCCGACTTTAGTCATGGCGTACGTCCTTATTGATTCTAGGCCTTATTGATTTTGGGCCTTATTGATTTTGGGCCTTGGATTCGCGGCACAATCGCGAGATTACGTGTTGCAGCGCATCCTACACGAAAGGCGCCGGGCCTGAAAAGCCGGGTTCATAAAGGTTTTTGCGCCTGTTTGATTTTTGCGCCTCTTTGAAATGACGTTGCAAAGTGATCTTATTCCGCCTTGATGTCATGGAGGAAGGTTTCAACCACGCTACGCAGTTGAACGGATTGCCCGCCCAACGCCTTCACCGCTTCTTGAACTTGTCCTGCGGCCTGTTCGGTTTCGCCGACGCAACTGTTAACTTCCGTGACATCGCTGGCCATGTGAGAGGTGCGGTTTGAAGCTTCGTCGATATTGCGTGCGATCTCTTGGGTGGCGGACCCTTGCTGTTCCACCGCGGCGGCAATCGCGGAGACGATTTCGTTCATGTCGTTGATGGTGTCGCCGATGGAGCCGATGGCCTCCACGGCCTCGTTGGTCGCACCTTGGATGCCGGAAATCTGCGCCGTGATTTCCTCGGTCGCCCGCGTGGTCTGGTTGGCCAGATTTTTGACTTCGGAAGCCACCACGGCAAACCCCTTGCCCGCATCGCCGGCGCGTGCCGCCTCGATGGTGGCGTTGAGGGCGAGCAGGTTGGTTTGGTCGGCGATGTCGGTGATCAAGGAGACGACCTCGCTGATTTTGCGTGCCGCATCGGCCAGGCCCTGAACTTTTTCGTTGGTGTTGCCGACTTCCGTCACGGCGGTGGTCGCAATTTCCGTTGAACGGGAGACCTGACGGGTGATTTCGGTGATCGAACTGGACAGTTCATCCGCCGCGCTGGCCACGGTCTGCACGTTGGACGAGGCCAGTTCGGCGGATTCTGTGATCGCGCACGCCTTGCTTGATGCCTCGTTGGCCGTCTCGGACATGATCGACGAGGTTTCTTCCAAAGACGAAGACATGTTCGAGAGTTCGCCCAGGACGTTGCCGATGCTGTTTTCGAATGTGCCGGCGCTGACTTCCAGGGCGGCGCGCCGCTGTTCTTTTCGTTGCGCCTCGTCCAGCTGTTCCTGGGCGAGTTTCTTGGCTTGGATCATGTTGTCTTTGAATACCTGAACGGTACGCGCCATATCGCCGATTTCGTCCTTGGTGTTTTGGGCGGGGACCTCGACATTCAGTTCGCCGCGCGCCAAATGGGTCATGGTCACACTGATTTCGTTCAATGGTTTTCCAAGCTTCCAGCGCGAGAACCAGATCATTGCCGCCAGCAGGCCGATCAGGTCCACGGTCATGATGACCGACGTGGCGGTGGCGATTGTCGAAGCCCGGGCGACAGCGCTGTTCATGGCGTCTGCGCTTTTTTGACGTCCTTTGTTGTTTTCTTCCACTAAGACGTTGATGCCTTTGATGGCGGGGGCGTCATCGACCACGAGGGTACGCGCGATTTCGTCCGAAGGCTTGCCTTGTTTGACCATCTGCTCGGCTTTGATGATGGCTGCGGCATAGGCGTTTATGACTCCCAGAATATCTTTCATGGCCTTGGCTTCGCGCGCATCGACGCCGACGGCTTTGTAGGCGTCCAGGGCGACGCGAATTTCACGGTATTGAACCTGAAACTGGATGATTTGATGACGGTCTTTTTGCAACAGGTAGCTTTTATATTGGTCCAGGACGCCGCCGAATCCCAGCGCCTTGTAGATCGTGTTCAGGTTTTCGATTTTGCGGCTTGGTCCGTTTTCATATTCATGCCACGCCGTGCCGGCGGCTTTGATTTGGTTCATGGTGAACAGAGAGCTGCCGACGATAAAGGCGGCGGAAACGGCAAGCAAGACGGAAATGATCGTCCCGATGGTGGTGATTTTGAGAGTCTTCATGATGTGCGTTTCTTTCCCCTGCTCAAAGGCCGGATTCGGTGATAAATGAATCCAGGCGTTGCGCGGCGATATTGATTTCGGCGACGACGTCGGCGTTGCTTTTGTTGGTGAAGTCCTGCTCCTTGTAATACACGCCAACGGTCGCCAGGGAATCCGATTTGATCAGGTATAGCGCCAATCCGTCCAGGATCCGCCCTGAGCGAGTATACAGCACCGGTACGCGTGGGTTCGTTGTTTGCGGAAACAGGGGCATTTTTTTCAGGTCTTCACTGTCGAGCAACATGTTGACTTTCTTCTCAAACCTGGCGATAGCCCGGGCAATGGCCGTGTTGTCGCTGGGAAGCGAGGCCTTGGGTTTTATGGCGCGGAGTTTTTGCAACCACGTGTCATCCATGGCGACGGCCCCCGCGAGGTCCAAGAGCAGATCGTTGATGTTGCGCCATTGCGCTTCGACGTGGCCTGGCGTAAGCGTGACTTGATCTGCGGCATGGACTTTTCCCGGCCAGGCTGCAGACAAGGCGAAGACGAAAAAAAGGACGAAAAGTGACCGTTTCCACATGACTTTGGTTCCCCCGAATTGGCGCAAAACACCGTCTTGAAACGAACACCAGAGCCCATCACGGTTTGCGCTTTCGAAGTCTTTTTGTGGACGCATCGTTTCGCGCGCGCGCGATATCGTGTTCGTCGGTCTGCTTAAGAGATGGGTTCGCTCAAGTCCCATAGTCCTTGGCAAGTCCCTCACCTTGACATGGATGCCATTCACGTTGCTTTTGCGAACGACCCTGGCTCTTGCGAACAGCCTTGCATGAAAGCCGACCTATAATCGTTATAGTGTGTTTGAAGCCCCGGTTAAAGTCGCTAACGTTTTTTTTTCGCCCCTGTGTTATGTACAAGGCGACGTTTCAAGGCGACTCCTGAAGAATAAGGTGAATGAAATATGGCAGGCCATTCCAAATTCAAGAACATCATGCACCGCAAGGGGGCGCAGGACGCGAAGCGGGCCAAGGTTTTTGCCAAACACGCACGCGAAATTTACGTGGCGGCGAAGTCCGGCATGCCCGATGCGGATAAAAACCCCCGTCTGCGCACGGCGATCATTGCCGCGCGCGGCGTCAATATGCCCAAGGATAACATTGATCGCGCCATCAAAAAGGCTGAAGGCGGCGGCGGTGAAAATTATGAAGAGGTGCGCTACGAAGGCTATGGTCCGGGCGGCGTCGCGGTGATGGTCGAAGCCTTGACCGACAACCGCAACCGCACGGCCTCGGAAGTGCGCTCCGCCTTTACCAAGCACGGCGGCAACCTGGGCGAAACGGGATCGGTCGGCTTTATGTTTGATCGCACGGGCATCATCATCTACGGCGCCGCCGCAGCGGATGCCGATACCATGTTCGAAGCCGCACTGGAGGCCGGCGCGGCTGACGTTTCCTCCCATGACGAGGTCCACGAGATCGCCTGCGCACCGGAAGATTTCGCCCTCGTGCGCGAGGCTCTGGTCGAACGTTTTGGTGAGCCGCAAGAGGCGAGCCTGGAGTGGAAACCCAACGTGACGTCCGCCGTGGACGAAGATACGGCGCGCACCTTGTTTAAGTTCATCGATGTTTTGGAAGACAACGACGACGTGCAGCGCGTCTCGTCGAATGTCGATGTGAGCGACGAAATTATGGAAAAACTGAGCACCTGAGCGTTTGGATACTATGCGCATCATCGGCATCGACCCGGGATTACAACGCACCGGATGGGGCGTATTGGATATGCGCGCCAATCGTCTTTCCTTTGTCGCGCAGGGAACGTTGCTCACCAATGCCCGGGACTCCCTTGCCGAGCGTCTGGTGCAATTGCACGATGCCTTGGTGGAGGTGCTTGAAACCTGGATGCCGGAAGCGGCGGCGGTCGAAGAAACGTTCGTCAACAAAAACCCTTCGTCGACTTTGAAACTGGGGCAGGCGCGCGCTATCGCGTTGTTGGTGCCGGCGCGCCACGGTCTGGTCGTGGGCGAATACCCACCCAATGTGGTGAAGAAAACCGTTGTCGGCGCGGGGCACGCCGCCAAGGCACAAGTGCAGATGATGGTTGAAACCCTGTTGCCCGGGTCGGGAAATGCGGGCGCGGACGCGGCGGATGCTTTGGCGGTGGCGATCTGTCATGCCCATCACTTGGAAACGCGCGCCGCCGTAAGGGGGCGACGATGATCGCCTTGCTGAAGGGACGACTTGAAGATATCGGCGACGGCTGGGCCGTGGTGGACGTCAATGGCGTTGGCTATCTGGTGTTTTGCTCCGCGCGCACCTTGGGGCAAATGGTCGTGGGCGAAGCCGTGAGTGTTCATGTCGAAACCCACGTGCGTGAGGACCATATCCACCTTTACGGTTTTCTGGAACGGGGCGAACGTGAATGGTTCAAGATGTTGACCACGGTCCAGGGCGTGGGGGCAAAGGTCGCCTTGGCGATCTTATCCGTGCTGGATCTGGACGCCCTACACCGAGCCATCGCGGCGGGGGACAAGGCCCAGGTGGGCCGTGCCAACGGGGTCGGGCCGAAATTGGCGGGACGCATCGTTTCTGAGCTTAAAGACAAGGTCGCCGCAATCGCGCTGGGGCCGGCGAGCGGAACGCAAGGTACTGTTGCGGATGCATCCGTTGCGATGCGTGAGGCGGCATCGGCGCTGGTGAACCTGGGCTATGCGCCCTCCGACGCCCTTGCCGCCGTTGCTCACGCGGCTTCGAAAATGGGCGAGGATGCGAGCGTGGAAGCCTTGATCAAGGGCGGGCTTACGCAATTGGGTCCGAAGGAGCACGGGCTTTGAGTGATGAACGCCTGATTTCTCCCGAAGCGGGCCCTGCGGAGAAAACCGTCGAGGGTGCTGAACACGCCCTGCGGCCGACGTCCCTGGAAGAGTTCGTGGGCCAGAAGGCGGTGTGTGAAAACCTGGGTGTTTTCATCCAGGCCGCGCGGGCGCGCAATGATGCCATGGATCACACCTTGTTTTACGGTCCGCCCGGGCTGGGCAAGACCACTTTGGCGCAGATTGTCGCGCGTGAGCTTGGCGTGGGATTTCGCGCCACCTCCGGCCCGGTGGTGGCGAAGGCCGGGGACCTGGCCGCCATCTTGACCAATCTGCAACCGCACGACGTTTTGTTCATTGATGAAATTCACCGCCTCAATCCGGTGGTCGAAGAAATTTTATATCCTGCTATGGAAGATTTTCAATTGGATTTGATGATCGGCGAGGGGCCGGCGGCGCGCAGTGTGCGCATCGACTTGCAGCCCTTCACCTTGATCGGGGCGACGACGCGCGCGGGGTTGATTTCCACCCCCTTGCGCGATCGCTTCGGCATTCCGTTGCGCCTGCAATTCTACGCGCCGGAGGAACTGATCGGTATTGTAAGCCGTGCCGCGCGTCTATTGGGTCTGGACTTGACCGAGGACGGGGCGCTGGAAATCGCCGAACGTTCGCGCGGCACGCCGCGCGTGGCCGGGCGCCTGCTGCGCCGGGTGCGTGATTTTGCCAATGTGGCAGGGTGTTTGGTGGTGGACCGGGCCGCTGCCGACGGGGCGCTGGAACGGCTTGATGTGGACAAGGCCGGGCTGGACAATATGGACCGCCGCTATCTTTCGTGTATCGCGCAAAACTATGCTGGCGGCCCTGTCGGGGTGGAAACCCTGGCGGCGGCGTTGAGCGAACAACGAGACGCCATTGAAGACGTGATCGAGCCGTACCTGATTCAACAAGGTTTCTTGATGCGCACGCCGCGTGGGCGGGCACTTACGCCTCGGGCGTTCACCCACTTGGGCCTGTCGATCCCAAAGGGGCGGGTTCAGCTGGAATTGATTGAGGATGTTGACGATGCGTGAGATGTTGCGCATTGAAGGGCGGACTTTTGTGTGGCCGGTGCGTGTGTATTACGAAGATACCGATGCGGGGGCGATCGTATACCATGCGAACTATCTAAATTATGCCGAACGTGCGCGTTCGGAAATGTTGCGTCATTTGGGGATCGAAAATTCCGTGTTGCAAGAACGCCATGGTGTTGCCTTTGTTGTGCGTAAGATTGAGGTGGACTATCTTCAGCCCGCGCGCCTCGACGATCTGCTTGATGTTCGTCTGGCTCTGCTCAAGGTGGGCGGTGCGTCGGTGCGCGGCCTTCAGACGATCCGCCGTGGCGAAGAGGATCTCGTGCGCATGGACATCAAGTTGGGTTGTGTACGGCGGGACGGTGGTCCTGGACGCTTGCCCGACCACGTTCGCGAACGTCTTTTGGCGTATGAAATTCAAAGTGAGAACGAGGGTAGAGAATAGATTATGAACGGCAGTGTAATTGACGCGGTTACCCTTGGCGGGTCCGTTGGCGCTCCTGGTTTTTCCATGTGGGCGTTGTTTTTACGCGCGGATATGATCGTCAAGGCGGTGATTATTCTGTTGTTGATGGCCTCGATCTGGTGTTGGGCGATCATTTTCGAGAAAGTTCTGAACCTGAAAAAACTCAACGCCCAGGCACGGGCGTTTGAAAAGGAGTTTTGGTCGGGGAAATCCCTGGACGAGATCTATGACGGCATCGGTGCGCAGCCCCAAGACCCCATGGGGGCGGTGTTTGTTTCCGCCATGCGCGAGTGGCGCCGCGCCGCGCAAAAGGGGCATCCGGGATCGACCCTCGCCAGCACCTCGCTGGGCGAGCGTATTGAACGGGTGATGCAGATCACCGTGCAGCGCGAGATGGAGCGCGTGGAACGCTATATGACGTTTTTGGCCTCGACCGGCTCCACGGCGCCGTTCATCGGTCTGTTCGGCACCGTCTGGGGGATCATGAATGCCTTTCAGTCCATCGCCATGTCGAAGAATTCTTCTTTTGCCGTGGTTGCGCCCGGGATCGCCGAGGCCTTGTTCGCCACAGCGCTGGGGTTGCTGGCGGCGATTCCTGCGGTGTTGGCTTACAACAAGATTTCACGCGATTTGGAACGCTATGCGGGCCGTTTGGAAGGGTTCGCCATCGAATTTTCTGCGATTCTCTCGCGGATGATGGAAGAAAAGGCGGCGCACTGATATGGCGGACCTGTTTCGCAGCTCTGGGCGACGTTCATTTTATACGTCTAAACGTCGCCCCCCGATGTCGAACATCAACGTTACGCCGTTCGTCGATGTGATGCTGGTTTTGCTGATCATCTTCATGGTGACAGCGCCGTTGTTGACGGTCGGGGTGCAGGTGGATTTGCCGAAGACCAAGGCCAAGGCGATTTCCGGGTCGGACGAGCCGCTTGCCGTGACGATTGATCGCAATGGCCTGATCTATGTGCAGAATACGCAAATGGAACTGGATCAAGTGGCGCCGCGCCTGAAGGCGATTTCCGCCCACAATCCCAATGTTCGTGTTTTCGTGCGCGGGGATGCCCAAGTGGGCTACGGGCGGGTGTTGGAGGTCATGGGGGTGTTGAGCGCGGCCGGGTTTTCGCGTGTGGCATTGATCGCCAAAAACAGTGTTGTGAAACCAAAATCGAAAAAGAACAAGTGAGGCCGCGTTGGTCCGCAACGTCACCATTTCGGTCTTGCTGCACGGCGTTTTGCTTGGTCTCGCGTACTTTGGCCTGCCTTTCTTCAGCCCGGTACCGGCACCGACGGAGGTGCCCATCTTGGTGGAGTTGGTGAGCGTCGCGCAACAAACCAATATTCCGACAAAACCCAAGGAGCCCGTGGCCAAGGCCAAGCCCACCCCCGCGCCGCCACCGAAACCGCCGCCGCCGCCGGCTCCCCGAGGGGCTTTGAAGGCGCCGCCGAAGCCTGATCGGGTTGCAGAACTGCCGAAGGAAAAAGCTGCCGTGGCGTTGCACGAAGACGTGACGCCGAAAAAGCGGGCCAAGCCCGAAGCGAAGAAGTCAAAACCGAAGAAAAGCGCCTCGCAGGCGCTTGCGCCCGCACCGCTGCCGCCGCGCAGGCCCAAAGCCCCGGATCAATTTTCTTCGGTTTTGAAAACCCTGGAAGAATTGCAAAAAGCGCCACAAAAAAAGCCTACAAAAAAGAGTAAAAGGGTTAAAAAGCAGGTTCAGGATTTTACGAAGCTGATGGCCAATGCCCTGAAAAGCGATCGGCAGCGCACGGATATCGGCCCCAAACTGACGATCAGTGAAATCGATCTGGTGCGCCAGCAAATCCATAAGTGCTGGAATTTGCCGGCGGGGGCGAAGGATGCGCAGAATATGCAGATTTCCATCCGTATCGGCATGAACCCCGACGGCACCGTGCGCACGGCGCGTATTTTGAATGCGGCGCGCATGTCTTCGGACCCGTTTTATCGCACCATGGCGGAAAGCGCGTTGCGTGCGGTCTTGAATCCCATGTGCCAACCGTTCAAGCTGCCGCCGGAAAAATATGAACGCTGGAAGAGCATGAAACTCAACTTCGATCCAAGGGAAATGTTCGGCCTATGACACACAGAATTTTTGTTCGTGCCATCTTTGTTCGCGTTGGGGCCATGTTCGTGTTGACGCTCACAATTTTGTGGGCGGTCGCGGCGCGCGCGGAATTGACCATCGACATCACGCGTGGCGTGGTCGAACCCATGCCCATCGCGGTGACGGATTTTTACGGTGCGGATAAAAGGGCGAAAACCTTCGGCGTGAATATTGCCGGCGTTGTCTCCGCCGATCTGGAGCGATCCGGTTTGTTCCATCCCATGGACAAGAAAGCGTTTATCCAAAGCGGGGAAAGCCTGAATGTCCTGCCGCGCTTTGGCGACTGGCGCATCATCAACGCCCAGGCGCTGATTCAAGGGCGCGTCAAAATGACGGCGGATGGACGCTTGCGGGTTGAGTTTCGCCTGTGGGACGTGTTGAGCGAAAAGCAGATGGTGGGGCTGGCGTATTTTACGGTGCCCAGCAACTGGCGGCGCGTGGCGCACATCATCGCGGACGCGATATACAAACGCATCACGGGCGAGGAGGGGTATTTTGACACCCGAATCGTTTACATCGCCGAATCAGGACCAAAAATTCATCGTATAAAACGTTTGGCCATCATGGATCAGGACGGCGCCAACAATCGTTTTTTGACCGACGGACGCGATCTGGTTCTGACGCCGCGCTTTTCGCCGACGCTTCAGGAAATCACCTACCTCAGCTATTTCAAGGGTGTGCCGAGGGTCTACATTTTCAATATCGACAGTGGACGACAAGAGGTTCTCGGCGATTTCCCGGGGATGACGTTTGCGCCGCGATTCTCTCCAGACGGGAAATCAATTATTTTTTCCATGGCCAAAGACGGCAACTCTGAAATTTACACCATGGATATGGCGACCCACGTGGTGCGGCGGCTGACCCACAATACCGCCATCGACACCTCGCCCAGTTATGCGCCCGATGGTAAGCGAATCGTTTTCAATTCAGATCGTTCCGGCACGCAACAGCTTTATGTCATGAAGGCAAACGGCGCGGATGTGAAACGCATCAGCTTCAACAAGGGACGATATGCTACTCCCGTGTGGTCGCCGCGCGGGGACTGGATTGCTTTCACGCGGATTTATAAAGGCCGCTTTTACATTGGTGTTATGCGCCCCGACGGCAGCGGCGAACGCCTGTTGGCGCAAGGTTTTCTGGTCGAAGCGCCGACTTGGGCGCCGAATGGGCGCGTCTTAATGTTCTACCGTCAAGATCCCAGCAATCGCTTTGGCAAGGGGGGGCGAACGCGAATTTTCACGGTCGATTTCACCGGTAACAACGAACGCGAAGTGATCACGCCGTTGGATGCCTCCGATCCCGCGTGGTCCCCCTTGATTCCTGGAAACTGAGGTCATATAGTCCCAGATGGAAAAAACATAATAATTCCAGAGGTCAGTCAGTTTCGAGTAAAAGTTAATTGGGTGTCGGTTGCGTGCAAAGAGCAGGCATGGACCGGGGACCTTGATCACAGCACGAAAATCCAGGTGATGAGAGTGAACGGGAGAATTCAATGCGTTTCAAAATTGTGATCTTGATGGCCGTTGCGGGTCTGCTTGGTGCTTGCAGCACTGCTCCGACCTCTGAAACCGCGGCGGTTTCCGGTGCCGGCGCGACGACGTCAAGTGCGCCAGCAGCCGCACCGACGCCTGCGCCCGCGCAGGCCCCTGCCATTGAGCCGGGGAGTGAGCAGGACCTGAAAGTCAACGTCGGCGACCGGGTCTTCTTCGCTTTTGATCGTTATGATCTGCGTCCGGATGCGCGTGCGACCCTGCAAAAACAGGCGACCTGGTTGAAAGTGCACCAGAGCGTGACCATTACCGTCGAAGGCCATGCCGATGAGCGCGGTACGCGCGAATACAACCTGGCCTTAGGGGAACGTCGTGCCAATTCGGCGGCAGACTACCTGAAAAGCCTGGGAGTTGAGGGTTCGCGTATCGCTATTATTTCCTATGGCAAGGAACGGCCCGTGGATCCCGCCTCTAATGAAGCGGCGTGGGCAAAAAATCGTCGCGCGGTGACGGTTGTCAATTAAAGCTGCGCGTTTCGCAGAACGGTTGTTCTGAGCGTAGTGGCAGATGCAGCGTTTTTGGGAGGCGTCGGCTTCGTTCGGGGTTTTTGAACGAGACCGACGCCTCGTCTTTTGGTGGTGTGTGAATTTTCACGCCCTATTTTTGCCGAATTGGCGTACCACCATGACGTTGCCCAAAACGGCAATGCCAAAACGGCAATGCCCAAAACGGCAATGGTAGAATATTGAAGTATGATTGCGACCATCAATATGGTCACGACGATGACGGATCGCTTGTATGGTGAATAAGAGCTGTTATTCGATTTTGCCGCCGCGCAGGGGCGCGCTTTTGCGCGCCTTTATGGGGGCGGCTTTGTTTCTTTTTGTCGTGATCGTTGCGGGTTCTTCCCGGGCGCAGAACTTGACCCTGCCCCAGGGCGGCACCCTGCCCCAGGGCGGCGGCACCCTGCCTCAGGGCGGCACCCTGCCTCAGGGCGGGGTTCAGTATCGTGATGGCACCCAGCCCTTATTGGACCGTTTGGATCGTCTGGAGCGTGATATTCGGACGCTGAACCAGCAAATTGCGCGCAGGCCGTCTAGCGTGGGACCGTCTATCGTGAGGCCTTCGCCAGCCTCGTCCACGACAGCAACACAAACTCCGACGCCTTCGCGCGGCAAGATGACACCGGCCCCGGTGGTTGATTTCACCTCCGGCGAGACGCCTCTGTCGCGTATCTTGGTGCGTTTAAGCACCTTGGAAGACGAAGTGCGCGGGTCGACCGGTAAGACGGAAACATTGTCATATCGTGTCGATCAGTTATCGGCGCGGTTCGATAAGCTGGTCAAGGACCTGGCTTATCGTCTTTCTCGTTTGGAAAGGGCGTCGCTTCCGGTCGGCGGCGGGGGCGAAAGCGGGACCACGCCGCGTGTGTCACCGGCGCCTGCGCCTGCAGGTGTGTCTAGGATTGGCGCAATGGCACCGCCGCGCGGTGTGGCGGCAGCACCAGGGGCGCCGCCGCGCATTCTCGGTACGATCCCGGAAACGGTTTTGAAGAAAGAAACGCTTCCCCGTGCAAGCGGTTCCGCAACCACGTCGGCGTCGAGCCAAACCCCTCAAGCCCCGTCACGCTCTCAGACGTCACCGGCACAAGAGGCGGGGGCGGCCGAACCGGCACCGTCCATTCTGCCCCCGGGGACGCCGAAGGAGCGTTATCGCTACGCCTTTAACTTAACGCGTCAGGCCCGCTATGATGAGGCGGAAGGTGCCTTTAAGGCGTTTATCGCTACCTATGGCGATAATCCCTTGAGTGAGAATGCGCGTTATTGGTTGGGGGAAACCTATTACGTACGCAAGCGTTACATGGATGCGGCCCAGGCTTTTTTTGCCGCTTACAAGAAGGCTCCCAAGGGCGTGAAGGCGGCAGATTCCTTATTGAAGCTTGGCATGTCTTTGGCCAGTTTGAAAAAACCGAAGGATGCGTGCACGACCTTTGCCAAACTGCGTAAGGAATTCACTCCGTTGAAGGCCAACATCAAAACCATCCTTGAGCGGGAGTCTGCTCGCCTCAAATGTCCATGACACGCCATGTCTGAGACACGCCATGTCCGAACATTCTGCACAAGCGCTTGAGCAAGATGAATTTGCTCGTTTGATGGCCCCTTTTTTCGAGACTTCCCTCGGGCGTCGCCCGGCGGGCATAGCGGTGGCGGTTTCCGGCGGGGCAGATAGTGTGGCGCTGGCTGTGTTGGCTGCGGCTTGGGGGCGCGCGTACGACGTTTGTGTGACGGCGTTAAGTGTCGATCATGGGCTGCGCGCCGAATCCAGGGCCGAAGCCGACCAGGTCGGCCGGTGGCTTTCTCATTTTGGTGTGGATCATCATATTCTTACGTGGCGTGACGGCGCGCGGGTGCGCAGTGGCGTGCAGGCGCGCGCTCGTCAAGCCCGTTACGACTTGATGGAGGGGTGGTGTCGGTCATCTTCAGTGGGGTGGTTGTTGACGGCGCACCATCAAGACGATCAGGCGGAAACCTTTGTGATGCGTCTCAAACGTGGCAGCACGCTTTTCGGTTTGGCGGCGATGGCACCGCTCCGCAGGTTGCCACCTGCCGGTGAGGTGATGTTGTGCCGTCCGTTTCTGGACGTGCCGAAGGCGCGTCTTGTTGCCACGTTGCAAGCTCGTGCACAGGCCTGGATCGAGGACCCGTCGAACACGCAGCGGAAGTTCGAACGGGTGCGTGTTCGTCAGATGTTGATACGTCTGCGTGAAGAGGGTGTGAGTGCGGAACGTTTGGCTGGGGCCGCGCGCGCCGCGCGCCGGGTGACGGACATCCTGGAACGCGGCGTCACGGCCTTTGAAGCCGCCTCTGTTCGTCGTGGTGCGCCCGGGACGCTTTTGCTGGACGCAAGGGCTTTTGCGGCGTTGCCCGAACCGCTACAGGTTCGTGCCATGTCGCGCTTCTTGCAGCGTTTGGGGGCTCGCGCGTATGGGCCGCGTCAGGTCAAGATGCGGCGACTTTTGGATTGGCTTTCGCGACCTTGTGCGACGGCGCCCAAGGCCCGCACCTTGGCGGGCTGCGTGATTGAGCGTGCCGCCGACGAGGTGCGTATTCGAAAAGAAGCCCCACGCCGGCGTGGGGAAATGCTAAGGTCCAGACTCATTTGAATGAGTCTGGACCCTAAGATACTGCGGTTTTTCCATCAGCCCCTTGCCCCGGGCGTCCAAAGGTCTTACATCCAAAGCAGACTTTTCCCCTGGGGCGGTGAGCCTTGGTGCGAATAGAACGTAAAGGCATGTAAAAAGATCATGAGGCTTTTCGTCGAATGATGAAATGCAGAGTTCACCCGGTGGGGTTTGGCTGGTGGAATTTGGCAGACGGCGCTTGAACCGGCTTGTGGTTGGCGTTGTTGGAGCTTCTTGGGTCTATGAATTAAGGAAACGATTTTGAATATCAGCAAAAACATAATTTTTTGGGTTATCATCGCCTTTTTGCTGTTCGCGCTTTTCAACATGTTCCAGGGGTCGCGTCAGCCGACGAGCCAGAGCAATCTTGTCTATTCTGAATTTTTGATTGCGGTGGACAAAGGCGAAATTCGCGATGTGACCCTTGTCGGGGCCAAGTCCGGCATGAAGATTGGTGGACATTTCACGGACGGGCGCGCTTTTTCGGCATTTGCGCCGCAAGATGCCAGCTTGATTGGACGGCTGACCAAGAACAAGGTTCGGGTTCAGGCCGTACCGGCGGAAGACGGACAGTTTTCCCTCGTGGGCATTTTGGTTTCGTGGTTTCCCTTCCTGATATTGATTGGGGTGTGGGTGTTCTTTCTGCGTCAGATGCAAGGCGGCGCAGGTGGAAAAGCGATGGGATTCGGCAAATCCAAGGCAAAATTGCTGACGGAAAAACAAGGGCGCGTCACGTTCGATGATGTGGCCGGTATCGACGAAGCCAAGCAGGAGCTTGAGGAAATCGTCGAATTCTTGAAAGACCCGCACAAGTTTCAACGTCTTGGGGGTAAAATCCCCAAAGGCTGTTTGCTGGTGGGGCCGCCGGGCACCGGCAAGACGCTTCTGGCGCGCGCCATTGCGGGCGAAGCCAATGTCCCGTTTTTCACGATTTCCGGTTCCGACTTCGTGGAGATGTTTGTCGGCGTCGGCGCGTCGCGAGTGCGCGATATGTTCGAACAGGGCAAAAAGAACGCCCCGTGTATTATCTTTATCGATGAAATCGATGCGGTGGGCCGTCATCGCGGCGCCGGTCTTGGCGGCGGCAACGACGAACGCGAGCAGACGCTCAACCAGTTGCTGGTTGAAATGGACGGTTTTGAATCCAACGAAGGCGTGATTTTGATTGCGGCGACCAACCGGCCGGACGTTCTGGATCCGGCGTTGCTGCGTCCGGGACGTTTTGATCGTCAGGTCACGGTGAACAATCCCGATATCCTGGGGCGCGAAAAAATCCTTCAGGTGCACATGCGCAAGGTGCCTTTGGCGCCCGATGTGGTGGCGCGCACCATCGCGCGCGGTACACCCGGATTTTCAGGTGCCGATCTTGCCAATCTGGTGAACGAGGCGGCCTTGATTGCGGCGCGCACGGGCAAACGTCTGGTCACCATGGCGGATTTCGAGACGGCCAAGGACAAGGTGATGATGGGGGCTGAGCGACGCTCCATGGTGATGACGGATGAGGAAAAGCAACTCACCGCCTACCACGAAGCGGGACACGCCCTGGTTGGCATTCATATGCCGAAATGCGATCCCTTGCATAAGGTGACGATCATTCCGCGCGGTCGTGCGTTGGGCCTGACCATGAACCTGCCCGAACGCGATCAGTATACGTTGTCGCTCAAGCAGCTGGAATCCAAACTGGCGATGATGTTCGGCGGACGTGTGGCGGAAGAACTGGTGTTCGGTGTGGAAAATGTGACGACCGGTGCTGGCAATGACATCCAGCAGGCCACCAGCATGGCGCGCCGGATGGTCAGCGAATTCGGATTCTCGGAAAAATTGGGGCCGTTGCGGTATTCTGAGAATGACGAAGAGGTCTTTCTCGGCCATAGCATCACCCAGCATAAGAATGTATCGGAACAAACGGCGAATCTGATTGACCAGGAAATCCGGCGTTTTATTGACGAAGCCGAAGGCCATGCCCGGCAGATTCTCACGAAACATCGCGATGAATTGGAAGCTGTGACCAAAGCATTGCTGGAATACGAAACCCTGTCCGGCGACGAGGTCAACGATATTCTTGCGGGCAAAGGCGTTCATCGTCCCGATCCCGACGATGCGTCAAGCGAAGGTGGCGCCAAGGCGTCGGTGCCGACATCGGGCAAAGGCAAAAAAGAAGATACTTCTTCTGATGGTCTTGGCGGTGCGCAGCCGCAGCCGGAAGGTTAACCTCGTGTTCAAGAAGCGACGAAACGCCGCGCTGTGTCGCGGCGTTTCGCGTTGGGGGGAAAGATGAGGACGTTTGCCGGGTTCGATTTGAATCGACCCTTGATCATGGGCATCGTCAACGCCACCCCCGACAGTTTTTCCGATGGTGGGGAAGCGTTCTCGTGTGACGCCGCCGTGGCGCGCGGACTTAAGATGGTGGACGAAGGCGCTGACATCATTGACGTCGGCGGTGAAAGTACGCGTCCGGGGGCCGCGCCCGTCGCCATTCAAGAAGAAATCCGCCGCACTCAAGGTGTCGTTTCTCGTTTGGCCGCGCGGGGCGTCAAGGTGTCGATCGACACGCGACACGCCGATGTGATGCGCGCCGCGTTGGCGGCGGGCGCGTCGATCGTCAACGATGTCGCGGCCTTGACGGGGGACGGATCGCTGGATGTTGCGGCGGATTCGAATGCATCGGTTGTCTTGATGCACATGCAAGGGACGCCGGGAACCATGCAGACGGCCCCTTTGTACGTTGATGCGCCGGGCGAGGTGTTGGCGAGCCTGCTGGAGCGTGCGGCGGTGTGCGAGGAAGCGGGAATTGATCGTGAATGCATTGCGCTTGATCCCGGTATCGGTTTCGGCAAAACGCTTCAGCATAATCTGCAAATCCTGAATCGTTTGGATCTGTACGCGCGATCTGGATTTCCGATACTTTTGGGCGTTTCGCGAAAAAGCTTCATCGGCCACGTCGCGCAAGAAGAAGATGTGAAGAATCGGTTGCCTGGATCCCTTGCCGCCGCGCTTTGGGGCGTGTCCCAAGGTGTGAATATCCTGCGCGTTCACGACGTCGCCGCAACCGCGCAAGCGCTTTGCCTATGGCGGGCCATTGGCGAATCCCCCGCTTGAACGTTGAACGGTTTCTTGGGGCGATTTTATACAAGTGCGTCAAAGCGGAAAAAACAATTGTATTATGTGCAATATTTTTTTCCTAATAATGTTGCCATGAACATCTATATTTGCAATAAATATGTACCCCGATTACACACTAATATTAGTGAAGTATAATATAAACATTAGTGAGTTGTAATGTATACGCCGTAATGGCGCGTTTATATCTATGAGGCTTTGTATACTGGCGTGCGTCGTAGCGTGCGCCGTGGTTTATGCTATCGGATACAACGGCAAGGGGGGCTTTGCTATGGTTTACACGAAAAAACATCCGGCTCTTTTGATTATGGGAGTCGTCTTTCTCGCAATCGCTTATTTCGCATCGAGCGGCCTGATGGATGGCCTGATCGGCTATCTGCACGCCAAGAAATATGCCGGAGAAATGATCGGCATGGGGTACGCCTTCGGTGCTCTCGGTGCGGTGGTCGGCTTGTGGCATCTGTTCGGTACGCACAAGGAAGGGGACGCGGATTATTATCTGTCCGCCATCGCCGGGGCGATCTTCATTCTTTTAATCGCGATGCTGATCCGCTGGTATGGCGCGCCCTGGATTGCGGTGCTCAGCAAGTCGCTGGGGCCGGTCATGGGGGCGAAATACCTTCATCAAGTGCTCGGCCTTAACTATGTGGTTCTCGGCATCGTCGCGGGCATCGTGACGGTGAACGTGTTCGGCGTGCCCCAATGGGCGGAAAACGGTGTGCGCCTTTCGCGCCTCGGTCTGAAGACCGGGGTCATCTTGCTCGGCACCTTGTACAGTTTGGGCGAGTTGGTCAATCTGGGCAAGCTGTCGGTCGTCATGGTCGGTTTTTTCGTGCTGGGCTCCGTCGGTCTGGTGCTGTGGATGGGGGGCAGACGCAAAATCCCCAATTCCATGGGCGGTGTATTGTCCGCGGGCATGGGGGTGTGCGGGGTGTCCGCGACCGTGGCGGCGGCACCGGTGGTGCAGGCCAAGTCGGTTGAAATTGCCTATACCATCGGCACCATATTGCTGTGGGGTGTGGGGTGTATGTTCCTGTTTCCGGTGGTCGGACAGTTGCTGGGCCTGAGTTACGTGCAGTTCGGTGCGTGGGCGGGAACCGGTATCCTGAATTCCGCGCAAGTCGCGGGCGCGGCCCTGGCTTACCAACCCGATGGGATCGAAACCCTGAAGGTTGCGGAGATTTTCAACATCACGCGAGTGTTGTTCCTGCCCATCATCGTGTTATGGCTGGCCGTCTGGTACGTCCGCCGCGAGGAATCGCAGACAGGAGAAAGCGTCAATGTCGGCCGTGTCATGTTCGAAAAGTTTCCGCTTTTCGTGCTGGGCTTTATCTTGATGTTCGCGCTGTCGTCCACGGGGGTCTTCGCCCCGGTGGAACATTACAAAGGCAAGTACTTCGACAATGCCATCAAGACCGAAAAATTGCTCAAGGCCCCGCAAATCGAGACCTTGGGTACCGAGGCCGGCAGGGTCGAACGTATCGACCGCCAACAGGCGTTGGGGCGTTTGATCAAAAGCGGCAAAGTCATGAGCGTTGAAGACGCCGCTGTGCTGCGCGGTCTGGTGAATGCCGGGGTTCTTTCCAAAGGGGCGAACAAGGTTCTGAAGGTCGCCCATTCCGCGGTCTACCACACGGCCAAAATGGTCAAAAAGTTCCGCCAGTGGATCACCTTGCTGTTCGCCTTCGGACTGACCGGTCTGGGTATGCAGATTACGCTGTCGGCCATCAAACAGGCCGGTGGGCAGCCCTTGGTGATTGGCGGCGTGGTCGGTACGGCCAAGGCGGTGTTGTCGCTGATCGTGATCTTGTTGTTTGTCAGTGAAACCATTTAAGGGGGGAGCGGACATGACTGACAGTCAAAACATAGATATTCAAGAAGAAGGTGACATAAAATTCCACCGGGGCTCGGCCTTGTCGATCTTCCACAGCGACCGGCGCGAGGATTTGATCGCGTTGGCGCTGGCCTTGTTGATCGCGCTCGGCGTTTATGTGACGGGCGGGTAATTGGCCTATTCGCGAAGAAAATCCGACTGTGTGCGGACCGGGGAGGCAATCGCCATGAGCCCTGGTCCGTGTTCATCGGTGTTGCTCGCCAGTCACGCAACGCCCGGTGCGCGTGCCGCGGAACGCGCGGCGCTGGAACTTCTGGCCGGGCAATCCGGAGAGACGGCGCTTCATCATCTGGTGGTCGTGCCCGATTTCTGGAAGGGTATGATGGGGGATGACTGGCTCAACAATGCGGTGACGCAAATTCGCTTTGGTCAGTATGTCGAAAACCAGATTACGCGTGAAGTGGCCGCCGACATCGCACCCGTGGCGGATGCGGCCGCGGCTTTGAACATCGCCTATAGCCATGAACTGGTGCTGGGGAAACCGGCCGCGTGTTTGCGTTCGTGCGCCCGGCGCGGGTTGCCCGGCGGGGGCGCGTTCGATCTCGTCGTGATCGGTTCGCCCCGGCCTCACGGTGCGCCGGGGTTGCGTTCGCGCATGGCGCTCGATTCCTTGACGCAGGAATTGGACGTGACGCTGATGATCGTCCCGCATCCGGGACTATGACGGTGACCTGCGAGGCCGAGGCGGCACCGGCAGGCCCTTCGCAGGCGGACGGCGAAAACCGCGATCAGGCCTGGGTGGTGATTGATGTGGATATGGCGGCGGACGATCTTCTGGCGTTCGTGCGCGATGTTCAGCGGCTGTTGCGGATTAACTCCTTATATGAGTTCAAGGCATGGGAAGATTTAGGCGGCGGCGCGTGGCGCATGTGCGTCAAAAATCTGAGCAACGGCGGCGAGATCGACACCGTCGTGCGCGTTACACCGACGCACGACGGCTGTGTGATCGCCTATGAAAAAGGCCTGAAGCGGACAACCCGTGTGCGCGTTGCGGCGCACGGCGCCGGGGCGCAGTTGACCCTGAGCGACGACTACGGCGGTGTGCCGCAGCGCGAACGCGAGGCGCGCATTGCGGAAGTGGATAAAAGTCTGACGTCATGGGGCCATGATCTGCACCGCTATCTGCGCACCTGGCGGCGCTGGTCGTGGCTGCCCGTGTGGCGGTGGTATATGCGCGCCGTTTGGCAGCCGATGAAACCGTCGGCGCGGCGCATCGCTTTTTTGCTGATTGCCACCACGACCGTGGAATTTGCCGTCTTCTTGTTCGTGTTCGTGATTTTCCGCTTTGAATGGCAAGGTTTGACGCTATAAAAAACGGCACCTGCAAAAGATACCGTTTTCGTCATATATGTTTTAAAAAGAGGAGTGTGAAACGGAAACTCCCGGGGTTAATGGATTCATGACGCGCAAGCTTTTCGGTACGGACGGTATTCGCGGCACCGCCAACCAACATCCCATGACCGCCATGACGGCGTTGATGGTCGGCCAGGCGGCGGCCCTTCATTTCAAACGCGGCGATCACCGCCATCGCGTCATCATCGGCAAGGATACGCGCCTGTCAGGCTATATGCTGGAAACGGCGCTGAGTTCGGGGTTTCTGTCGTGCGGCCTGGATGTGGTTCTGGCCGGACCGGTGCCGACGCCGGCGGTGGCGATGTTGACGCGCTCGCTGCGTGCGGATTTCGGCGTCATGATTTCGGCGTCCCACAATCCCTATCAGGATAACGGCATCAAATTTTTCGGTCCCGACGGCTACAAGCTGTCCGACGCGGTGGAATCCGAAATCGAAGCGCGTATGGAAACCAACATGGCCTCCGGCCTTGCAGTCTCGGCAAAGCTGGGGCGTGCGCGGCGCCTGGACGACGTGGTGGGACGCTACACCGAGTACGTCAAGCGGACCTTTCCCAAGGGCAAGACGCTGGATGGATTGAAAATCGTGATCGATTGCGCCAACGGTGCGGCGTACAAGGTCGCGCCGGAGGTCCTTTGGGAACTGGGCGCGGAGGTCGTCAAGATCGGTGTGGAACCCGACGGCTTCAACATCAACGACAGGTGCGGTTCGACCGCCACCGATGCCATGTGTTTGGCCGTTGTCGCCCATGGGGCGGATATCGGCTTTGCGCTGGACGGCGATGCGGACCGGGTCCTGGTCAGCGATGAAAAAGGCCAACTGGTTGATGGCGACCAGTTGATGGGCATGATCGGCGCCGATTGGAATGCGAAGGGCTTGCTGCGCGGCGGTTCCGTGGTGGCCACGGTGATGTCGAATTTGGGCCTGGAGAAGTATCTCGCGGGCCAGGAACTGGGACTTTTCCGCACGCCGGTCGGCGACCGCTATGTGGTCGAGGCGATGCGCGCGAAAGGCTGCAACGTTGGCGGTGAGCAATCCGGGCATCTGGTGCTGGGCGATTTCGCCACCACCGGCGACGGTTTGCTTGCGGCCTTGCAGGTGCTTTCGGTGTTGGCTTCCAGCACCGGGCGCGCATCGGAAATCTGCCGTACGTTCGATCCGTTTCCGCAAGTTTTGAAAAGTATCCGCTTCGCCGGAGCGTCGCCTCTGGAACGACCCGAGGTTCAGCAGGCCGTTTGCGCGGGAAAAGAACGTCTGGCGGATACGGGGCGGGTGCTGGTGCGTAAATCTGGAACCGAAGCCGTTATTCGCGTCATGGCCGAAGGCGAGGACGAAGCCCTGGTGGCCGAAGTGGTGGGTGAGTTGGTCGAAATTATCGGCCGTTCCGCCGCTTGAGTCTTTCATGAAAGAGGTGGTCATGCAGGGGCGCGTTCTTATTGTTGCGGGTTCCGATTCCGGCGGTGGCGCGGGCATTCAGGCCGATATCAAGACGATCACCGCCTTGAACGGTTTCGCCATGAGTGCGATCACCGCGCTGACCGCGCAGAACACCTTGGGCGTTCACGCCGTTCACAATGTGCCCGCGGCCTTTGTCGCCCGTCAGATCGAAGTGGTCCTGGAGGACTTAGGCGCGGACGTGATCAAAATCGGCATGCTGCACCGTAGTTGTGTGATCGAGGCCGTTGCCGATGTGCTGGAACGCCTTGCCCCGGATACGCCCATGGTGTTGGATCCGGTGATGGTGGCCAAGGGCGGACACGCCTTGCTGGAGCCGGACGCCATGGCGGTTTTTCACGAACGGCTGATCCCTCGCGCGGCGCTGCTCATCCCCAACATTCCGGAGGCTGAGGCGTTGAGCGGCATGAAAATCGAAACCCTTGCTGATGTTGGTGCCGTCGGCGCGGCTTTGCTCGATCTTGGCGCGGAAGCGGTGCTGATCAAGGGCGGGCATATGATCGGCGCGCGCCTCAGCGATGTTTTGTGCCGTGTGGGCTTCGATGACGTGATGTTCAGTGCGCCGCGCGTGGACACGCCCCACACTCACGGTACGGGCTGTACCCTTGCCTCTGCCATCGCTTGCGGATTGGCCCAGGGCATGGATCTCGTTGCGGCGCTTGAGCGCGGGCGCGCCTACGTGCAAGAAGCGATCAGGAGCGCCCCGGGTTACGGCCATGGCTACGGTCCCTTGAATCACGCCCACTGCGTTCGACCATTCCCCTGATTTTCACATAACCATGTCTTGATGGCGTGCAATTTCGATGACGGGTTTGGCCTGGAGGACATCGCGTACCCGCTCCAGGGCGGTGCGCAGGTTCTCACGCGTGGGCGGCGATCCCAGACACAGACGTAACGCGCGCGGTACGGCGCCTTGGCCGGTGACGAAGGATTCCGGACCCGATAGAAGGACGTTCCGGGCACGCAGTTCGCGCATCACGTCGCTGGCGTGGTGGCCGTCGGGCAGTTCCATCCACAGGTGCAGACTTTCCGCTTTGGCGTGAAGTTCGAAGTTTCCCAGAATTTCCGCGGCCATGGCATTGCGCGCGATCATTTCGCTACGGTGCCAGGCGATGATGTCGCGGGCGCGCCCGGAGGTGATCCAGCGTGTGGCGATTTCGCCCATCAATGGCGGGATCATCCAGCCGGTGATCTGTACCGCGCGCACGAAGTTGGAAAACAGGGCTTTGGGGACTTTCACACATCCCACGCGCAGCCCCGGGGAAAGACTTTTGGAAAAACTGTTGATGTAAAGGGTGTGTTCGGGAATGAGTTGGGCCAATGGTGGCTCGCGATGCTCGGGTTGAAAACCGTATAGATCATCTTCGATGAGCAAAAGATTATGCGTTTTGGCGATGCGCGCGATGTCGCGTAGACGCTCTGCGTTCATGAGCGCGTTTGTCGGATTTTGAAACACCGGCACCAAATAAATCAAACGGGCCCCCGTCTCGATTGCGGCGGTTTCCAGGGAATCGGGACGTATGCCGTATTCATCCATGGCGACGGGGCGCATGCGGGCGCCCAGATGTGCGCCCAGTGTGCTGATGCCGGGATAGGTCAGTTCCTCACACAAGATGGTGTCGCCCGGCTGCAGAAGCGTCAGCGCCGCCGCCGCCATGGCGTGTTGTGCCCCGCTGGTGAGAATGAGGTCATCGCCTTCGCATTCCAGCCCGACTTCACGCAGAAGCTCGGCCATGGCCCGGCGGTGGTGGGGAAGTCCCGGCGCGGCATTGTACTGCGTGAGGATGGAAAGGTCGTCGTGCCGTGACAATTCCGCCAGCGTTTCGCTTAGCGCCATGGCTTCCGGGCCGGGGGTGGGCCGGTTCATGGACAGGTCGATCTGGTGATCGGGGAGGGGGGTGTGAATGATCTCCGGGGCACCGTCCGGGCGTGGCGAAGGCGATGCGAGCGGAAAGAAGGCTTGATTGTGAACGCAATCCAGAACGTAAGTCCCGTTGCCCACGCGACCGCCTGCGACCCCCCGGCGGTTCAGTTCTTGATAGGCTCGCGTAACGGTGCCCACCGTCATCCCCAAACGGTAGGCAAGTTCGCGGTGTGTGGGCAGTTTGGTTCCCGGCGTCAACGCGCCGCGGCGAATATCCTCACAGATGGTGTCGGCGATGGCGCGGTATTTCGGGTTTGGGCGGCCTTCGATGTGAGGGGTATAAATTGTCATGGTTCAATACTGTCATTGACTCCAAATTGTGTCAATTATAAAGATGTATTGTCCTTATTTAAACGTGGATAAAGGAGGGCGTTGTCATTGCATCGATACAATATACAGGTACACCCTGGCGATATAGGATGTCCGTCAGCCATGGCAATATCGGCGTGACTCGCCCTCAGGCCAACGAGAGGCCGTCACAGCGTCCCACTACACTCAGGAGAAAACCCTATGAATCCCCAAACCCTTGATTCCGTAATTGCCGAATTGGATGCGGCGCGTGCCATCGTTTACCGGCATATGAATGCGACACCAGCATATGAATGGCCGTTATTGTCCAATCGTGCCGGGTGCGAGGTGTGGGTCAAACATGAAAACCACACGCCCGTCGGGGCGTTCAAGGTGCGCGGTGGGTTGGTGTATTTGACGGGTCTCAAGGCCATGCAGCCTGATTTGCAAGGTGTGATTTCGGCCACGCGAGGCAATCATGGGCAAAGCCTTGCCTTTGCCGCGCGGCGCGTCGGTTTGAAGGTGACCATCGTCGTGCCCCACGGCAACAGCCCGGAAAAGAATGCGGCCATGGAAGCTCTGGGTGCGGAACTGATCGTGCATGGTGAAGATTTTCAGGAAGCCTTGGAGTATGTGCAAGTCCTGGCGACGGAACGCAACCTTCATGTAATCGGTCCGTTTGAAGCGCCCTTGATGCGCGGTGTGGCAAGCTATGCTTTGGAATTTTTCGAACAGGTGGCGAAACTTGATGTTGTTTATGTGCCCATCGGTATGGGGTCGGGGATCTGCGGTCTCATCACAGTACGCGATGCCTTGGGGCTGAAAACCGAAATCGTTGGCGTGGTGGCCGAAGGCGCGCCCGCCTATGCGTTATCTTTTGAGGCCGGCGAACCGATCAACACAGATACGGCTGAAACCGTTGCCGATGGCGTGGCATGCCGCGTTCCCAACGCACAGGCCTTCGAGATCATCAAAAATGGTGCGGCGCGCATAGTGCGTGTGAGTGAGGGTGAAATCCTGGCCGCCATCGCTCACTATTTTACGGATACCCACAATCTGGCCGAAGGAGCGGCGGCGACGCCGTTGGCGGGCTTGCTGCAAGAACGCGAGGCTCAAGCCGGCAAGCGTGTTGGCTTGATCTTGTCGGGCGGAAACGTGGACCGTACGATTTTGCAACAGGCTTTCAAGCAAACGGAAGCGTGAAGCGCGTCGGGTTGTTTGCATGTGCTGAGTGATAATGCAGGTAGAGGCCGTTTTTGAGCTGTGATAGGTTTGCACCGGAGCATTAAGGAGCAAACGAAACGGAATGAAGATGAGGAATCTCTGGATTAAGGTGATTTTCGTGGCCGTTGTTTTCATTTTTGGCGGTTCGTGGGTGCTTGACGGTGCCGTGGCGCACGGCGAAGTCTTAGGGGGAAATTCCCACGTTCAACTCAATCCTATTATGACGCCGACCCGGCCCTTGCCGGGAAGCTTTCTCGGGCAGTCGTATCCGTTGACGCCCGTGATGACGGTTCCCAAAGCAGAGGATGTCGCCTTTGTGTGCCGGCGTGCGCCGCGCGTGGCAGAGGCGATTTTACGCTATTTTCAGCAATATCCGGTTTCCCTGACGCCGCAGCACCGCCTTGACTTGAAGGCCATCAACAAAAACAACGTCAAGATTGCCGCCTATGTAAACCGTGCCCTGGGGCAAAACGCGGTGAGCAAGGTCTATCTCACCGATGTTGTCGCCAAGTCGATGGCGCGCGGTACGATGGAACGTCTGCCGTTTGCCAAGATCCAGGGCTGTTCGCGTGTGCTGAAGGAATACGAAGAGCGCATGAAAAAATTGGAGGGAGAGAAAAAATAAGAAGACGGCCATCGGC
This sequence comes from uncultured Magnetovibrio sp., assembly GCA_964451415.1. Lineage (GTDB taxonomy): Bacteria > Pseudomonadota > Alphaproteobacteria > Rhodospirillales > Magnetovibrionaceae > CAYVHU01. Next base: position 2,358 of record CAYVHU010000016.1, on the reverse strand, counting down.
CAAGGCTCCATTGCGCTGCGCGCCTTGAAGCGCGCGGCGATATGGAAAGAAACCATTAAGGATCAAACGGTAGTGTTGAGCGTGTTTGTGGATTACGATTCCTAACGATTCGCTGCGCCGCCTTGACGGGCGTTGCTTTAACGGGGCGTTTCCGGGAAGGGGGCTTTGAAGGTGAAACCCAGAATATTGCGCATAGCGGCCCTCATGCTCACCCTTGGTGGGCTGAGTGCATGCGGTGCCATCAAAGATAATCCCATCTTTCAGAAAAGCACATGGGACTTTGGTGCGTCAAACGGTGCAAAGGCGCAAAACGACAAGGCTGAACTGGGGCTTGCGGCGCTGGCCAAGGGGGATAACTTTCATGCTCAGGGATATTTCGAAAGTGCTTTGAAAGCCAACCCAGACGATATTTATGCGCTTTACGGTCTGGCGGTGCTGTATCAAAATACAGGCCAACTCAGCCATGCACGCCAATATTATGAACGCATCCTCGCCCTGCGTCCGCGTCCTCAGGATAATATCCTGATTTGGGCGGATAAGCAGACTCAGCCCATCGTCGATGTAGCGCAGGTGAATCTACAACTTTTGGGGGGCGGTTCGGCCGCCCCGGTGTTGCAGCCCCCAGTGTTGCAACCCCAGGCGAGGCAACCCCAGGCGAGGCAACCCCAGGCGAGGCAGTCTTCGTCCGCATCGCAAAAGGTACCCGTAGCGTCGTCGCAACTTTACGTTCGACCACGGACGGGATACGGCGCCCCGCCCCGCCCCGAAGAAACCGTGTTGCCCGTATTCAAAGATGGTGACGTCAATATTGTCGAGCGTTTTAAGACCATGCGCGCATTGCTGAACCAAGGCTTGATCACGCCGGAAGAATTCATTGCGCGGCGTCGCGCGAACATTGGTGCCTTGTTGCCGCTAACGTCGAAACCCCCGGCGGCGGGACTGGATCGTCCCGTGCCTTTGTTGGTCCAGATATCGGGTCGCCTGCGCGCCCTTGGCCGGGCGTTGGAAATGCGGGCAATCTCTCCGGCACAGCATACGGTCGAGCGGACCATGATTTTGGATGCGCTGATGCCCGATAAGCTCAAGACCGTGGTGCAGCCGGGGCTGCCCCCGCAGGGCCTGTTGGAGGCGGCTGACGCGGTGCGCCGTTTAGAGAAACTCAAGGAAGAAGATATCATCACCTCCGATGAATATGCCAAGGAACGCGCGGCGATTGAAGGGGCAATGCAGTCGTCTTCCGCGGTACGGCCCAATGTGGGAACGCCGGCGCCGAAAGCCGTTCTTTCTGGCGTTCGTCCCGGCGTTCATTTGGCGTCGTATCGCCAGAAGAAGGCAGCGAAACGCGGATGGGGCGTGTTGCGTAAGCGTTTCAGGACGTTTCTGTCCAAACTGAAGCCGTATGTTGAACGGGTGGATCTGGGCAGCCGAAAAGGCGTGTTTTATCGTTTGAAGGCCGGTCCGTTACCGTCCAACAAGGCGGCCAAAGACTTGTGCCGCAAGTTGAAGGTCAAACACCAGTATTGCATTCCCAGTACCGTTAACCTCGGCTGAGGTGAGCCCGTTCGGCTCACTGCACGCGATTGCCGGGCGCGGGCGTGCCGGCGCCCAGTGGCGAAACGCTTAACGTTACGGTGGTTCCGCCCAGGGTGGCCTTTTCCAGACGGATCGACAAGACACGCTCCTGGCGTTGATAGGTCAGCACGCTAAGAAGGGCGCGTACAGAGGTGATCTCGCGCCAGCCGAAAGAGGGAAGTTCCTGTTTGTAAAAATCGAACATGGCGTCCGTGCTGTGCTGGGTCGTCAGTCCCAGTTGCCCATACCAATTTTCTCCGGCACCAAAGATCAAGGTGCGTTTGACATCCATATCGGCGTTGGTGGGGACGGGGATGTCGGGAAAGCGGTTGAATGCCTTTTGCGGCGTTTTGCCGGCCTCACCCGCAGCTCCGCTCGAAGATTGTGCCTGAGGTTGGGATTCCATGGCTGTGACGGTGGGGGCGATCTCGGTGTTGGGGGTGCACGCGCCAAGCCCAACGGTTATGGCTGCTATCGATGCGGTCATTGAAAACATTCGCTTAACGGAAATGAGTCTCGCCATCTTGGCCGCTTCTCCTCGGTTTCAAGCGTGGTGTATAATTTTTCATGGAATTCCAGTGCCATGATTACGATATGTAAGTTATCGCATTGGGAGGCGGTTTGCCATGCTCACGGCATCTTGTTTTTTGCAATGTTTATCACTATAATTAACGGCTTCCGCAGCTCAACGTTGTGCGGGCGAGGAAATAATTCACAGATATGAATTTTTAGGTTTGACAAGGGGGTCGTGGGAGCATAAAACCCACTTCGTCGCGACGGACTAGC
>CAYVHU010000015.1:0-70218 GCA_964451415.1 uncultured Magnetovibrio sp. | reverse complement strand
CCCCGGAAACGTCAATGTTTCCAGGGCCTTGATATTGGTGGGCGCAGCAGGGCTCGAACCTGCGACCCGCTGATTAAGAGTCAGCTGCTCTACCAACTGAGCTATGCGCCCCAAACCGTAGTGCCAAACGCCCCCGCAACTCTGCGGCCTCGGCCTTTGAATGTTTTACGGATGGGTCGGCATCATATAAAACGGCACCACACACGGCGCAACCTCTTTTTCCCGCCAACGCCCAAAACCCGTTTAAAATGGTCCCGTTATGATCAAAATCGACCCGACCGACATCAAAATTCTCTGCGCCTTGCAACGCGAGGGCCGCATGACCAAGGTCAAACTGGCTGAAACGGTCAATCTGTCCGTCAGTCCGTGCTGGGAACGCCTGGACAGACTGGAGCGCGAAGGCGTGATCAGCGGCTATCGTGCCGAAGTCAACCTTGCCAAATTGCTCAAGACGACAACGGTGTGGGTCGAGGTCTCACTCAACCATCACCACCGCGAGGATTTCGAAACCTTCGAGACCGGTATCTGCGACGTCCCTGAAATCGTCGAATGCTGGGCTACCGGCGGCGCCATTGATTATCTCATGCGCGTGGTGTCAGCGGACCTTGAAGCCTATCAGGGCCTCATGGAAAAATTGCTGGCAGCAAATATCGGCATCAACCGTTATGTCACATGCGTCGTCACCAAAGCGGTCAAGCGTCCGAGCGTGCTGCCCATCGAAACCCTATTGAAGACCTGAGGGCAGAAGATTCTTCTGCCTGGTACGCAAAAAAGCAAAAAAGCGACTGCACATCGCACCAATTAAAAAAACATCTCCGTCCTCAAACGGCTTAGCTTCTTGGCAACACGGCCCTACAAACAGAGGAGAATGTCATGCACATCGGTGTCCCCAAAGAAATCAAAACCAACGAGCGTCGCGTCGGATTGACCCCGGAAAGCGTTCGCGAACTCACCGCCCACGGGCACGACGTTCTCATCGAAACCCAGGCCGGAAGCGCCATCGGCATGGACGACGAAGCCTACCGCACCGCCGGGGCGAGCATTGCCGCCAAGGCACAGGACGTCTTTGCCAGCGCCGATATGATCGTCAAGGTCAAGGAGCCTCAACCCGAAGAATGCGCCATGCTGCGCGCGGAACAAATCCTCTTTACCTACCTGCATCTGGCTCCCGACCCCGTTCAGACCAAAAATCTGCAAAAATCAGGCGTCATCGCCATCGCTTACGAAACCGTCACCCAACCCGGCGGCGGGCTGCCCCTGTTGAGCCCCATGAGCGAAGTCGCCGGACGTTTGGCGGTGCAAGTCGGCGCCAGCGCCCTGGAAGATATTCACGGTGGTCGTGGCATCCTGCTGGGCGGTGTGCCGGGCGTCGAACCTGCCAAAGTCACAATTCTGGGCGGCGGCGTCGCGGGCTTCAACGCGCTGGCCATGGCCGTCGGCATGGGCGCCGACGTGGCCGTTCTGGATCGCGATGCTGAAAAGCTCAAACGCATTGATGAAATTTACAAAGGCCGGGTCAGAACCGTGTACTCAACGCACGATTCCGTGGAACGCCATGTCATCGACGCAGATCTGGTGATCGGCACGGTTCTGATCCCCGGGGCCGCCGCGCCCAAGCTCATCACCCGCGATCTGGTGAGCCGCATGAAAACCGGATCGGTCATCGTCGATGTGGCCGTGGACCAGGGCGGGTGCGCCGAGACAACCCGGCCCACCACCCATGAAAACCCGACTTATGTCGTGGACGGGGTTGTCCACTACTGCGTTGCCAACATGCCCGGCGGCGTCGCGCGCACTTCGGCGCAGGCACTGAATAACGCAACGCTTCCTTACGTTTTGCGTTTGGCCAACGATGGCCTAAGTGCTTTGCTTGGCGATCCGCACTTTCTAAACGGGTTGAATGTCTGCCGCGGCGCCATCACGCATAAAACGGTCGCCCGTGATCTGAATCTGGAATATGTCGCGCCGCAAACCTGTTTGATGCGATAGGGCGCTATCCCTCCATACGAGGCCGTGTGAGGTCTTCGTATGGGGGGATGTGGTTTATATCACCAGCGCCCCGGTCCGGCGGTCGATGAGCCACCATGGATGGCGGTCTTCAAGCCGGGCAATCCCGAATGGCACATGTCGCAATTTTCGGGTCCCCAGGCGATTTTGTTGTTATGGCAGATGCCGCAAAAGCGTTGATTGATGATATCTGTCATTGTGATGTTATCGGCGCCGGCACGCATTTTAAAACCGAGTTCCTGATGGCAAACCTTACAGCGAAAGCGAATACGGTGGAACCAGTGGGGATAAATGACGGGACGCATGCCTTCTTTTTCGGCGTGACGGTTTAACACGACGTCGGCATATTCGGCGCGAGCGTTTGTGGTGAAGAGAAAAACGACGATTAACGCCAAGAAAAGAAAACGTAAAACCATCTTACTTTTTCCCACTTTTTATGGGATATGCCAGCACAACGTTCTTGTCGTTGGCCTTGGCATGGGCAAGGAATTTTTTCAATTTATAGTGCGGGATGGTGTGACAACGGTTGCATTCCGTCAAGGGGAAGGAAACGGCGCCATGGCAGCGACCGCAGAATTTCCCGCGAAGGATGGCATCCATTGAAATCCGGGTTGCCCCCGCCTTCTTTTTGAATATGGCGTCATGGCAGTTTGTGCAGTCGAGCCATAATGTGTGCTGACGATGGGGAAAACGCACGATGGGCAGGGCACCGTTCAAATCCAGAAGAATGTCCAGGTCGAGAACGTTTATTTTCGTGTCCGGATAAATGTTGGAGCGCGGATTGATATAATGGTCGTCCAGCGCCTTGACCCAGTTCACATGGTTTCCCACGGTATCGCGCGGTAATATAGACAAGGCGTCCCCGGGTTGTTGCAACACGTTAATCGCCGGGTCGGTCGGATCGTGAAGGCCATCGTTTTCCAGCCGCTTCCAAGGTCCCTTGCTTTTTGGGACGGCTTTCGCATTCGCCTGCGCACTTTGGTCCGTCACGGGTTTGTCTTGGCACGCCGAGAGGAAAAGAACCGCAAACAATGCGATGGTGATCATGAACAGGGATCTGAACATAAGGGAGCCTTACGGTGCATACCATTTAAGGGATATTTTTATTCTTGTCATGCCGAATTAAAACGGCTGTATTTGCAAAACGAATAGCAGGTTTTTTGCAAGGTCTAAAAATGCGTCTTTATACTTACCGGGACCGACTATTGCATCGTTACCGGCCTCCACATTTGAGCTCGCCTTTCACCAATAGCGACCTCTTGTGGAGTTAAAAGTTTTTCTAATTTTTCACGCTTTTGTGCGGCAACATTACGGAAATCAGTATATTTATACTGCATGATCAGACTATACCACATATAGGCTTTTATCAAGTCAATGCGTGGCGAGGCGTGGGAGTCCAGAAGGTTGGCGACGGCCATCTGGGCTCCGTGGTGCCCATGGTAAGCGGCCTTGGTGAGCCAGTAAGTCGCTTGCCTCAAATTTTGCAAGGTGCCACTGCCGTACCTGTACATCAGACCGAGTGTGTACTGAGCATTCGTGATTCCGGCTTTTGCCGCTTTCACATAGAGAACGCGGGCCTTGTACAGGTCCTGTTCCACGCCTTCTCCGTGGGCGTAAAGTTCAGCCAGCATGTACTGGCCGACCGGGTGTTCATCATCGGCGCTGAGGCTGAAGTATTTGAACGCGCCCACGTAATCACCGCGCGCATAAGCTCTTTGTGCGCGTTGGAAAACGGTTTTCGGTGCCGGCGGCGGAACGCAGGAAGCCAAAAACACTAAGGCGATCATCCCGCAAAGAATCCATAGCGTGCGGACTAAAGACGTATTTCTGAGAGATACTGTCAACGGAGCATGAAGCATGTCGCTATGGCCTTATCTCTTTGGAACCTTCATCTTCTCAGGACCTTATTTCTCAGGACGGTTCAATCTAACTCGCGTCTGAAAAATGCCCGTCGAATATATGCCGCCACCGAGGCGATCTGTTTCTCATCAAGAACGTTTTTCCATGCAGGCATGGACGTTTGCGGCAACCCTTTTTCAATCGTTTTGACCAAAGCCGCACCCTTTAAGTGTGCCGTCACTTTCGGATTTGTCAAGTTTCGCGCGTGTGGTTCCAGGAAAGTGCCAATCCAGTTGCCGCCGGTTCCATCCATCGCATGACAGAATGAACAATTTTTCTGATAAATACGTTCGCCGTCTTTTTCCATGACCGACAGGTTCTTGATGACGGGGGATACGCCGTGGACAGCGTAGGGGGTAACGGGACGAGCGGCACCGTTCAAACCTGATTCACCGCGGCGCCAGGGAAAGGAAACCTTCCCCTTGTGGCAAACGACGCCGCAACCTTGATTGGAAAGGGGATATTTTTCCCACACCTTGTCGCGCTCGCGCGTGGCGCGGCCATTATGACAGGTAATGCAGGAGTTTTTGAAAATCGCCAAACCTTGGATTTGTTTGGGCGTTAATTTTTTCGCCGGCGTATCAATCGCGATTTTGCCCAACACAAAGGGATACGCGCTCCCATAGCGCTTGCGGTGATCGGGCCACCCATTTCCCGGGGTATGGTAATAGGTGTTGATGGCTTTTTTGTTGACGAATTCCGATTTAACGAAAGCGGCTACAGCCTTGATATCGGATGGCGTCAGCGTATTCGCGAACGAGCGCATCGCCGTTCCTTCACGGCCATGTTCCACGGCCTTGACGATCGTTGCCACGCTCAACGGCGGCGCTTTGGTGAAGTCACGCGGTGCCGGAGAGAGTAGCTGTGCGGCCTCTGTCTTGGCGTTCCCATTGTAACCATGGCAGTAGTAGCAGCGAAAATTATAGATGGCCCGCCCTTGTTTCAGGGTGGATTTATTGAACCCGACCGGCCTTAAAGCGGCTTTTTTTTTATCTTGCGCGGTTGGCTTGATGACAGCTTCTCCGCACGCGGGCTGATGAAAGAGGTGAAGACGTATTCGCTGACGTCCGCGATCTGTTGCTTGTTCAACACCCGCGCCCACGCCGGCATAACGGTCCCGGTTACGCCTTCCGAAACATGTTTAAAGAGATGAGGGCGGTTTAACTCCGCGCGCGCATCGTTTCCCGTGAAGTTTTCAGGTTTGGGAATGATGAAAAAGGCGCGTGGCCCATCGCCCTTACCATTTTTTCCATGGCACGGCACGCAGTTCGTTTCGTACAAAACCTTGCCCTTGGCGGCATCGCCGTGAAGCCCGTTGGGTAACGGCTTCGTCATGTCGCTTTTGCCGGCTGGGCCTGCCAGAGAAGACGTGTTGTATTCATCGGGCCCGCCGTTCTCACTTTTTGAGCTCGGAATCCCCAAGTCCTGGTTGGGGAAGATGAACGTCGCACGTACGAAATCGACAACGGCGTTGATTTCACGCGGTGAAAGCTGCGAATTCCAGCCGACCATGGCTGAATCTTTTTCGCCATAGGTCACAGTCTTGATCATATGGTCGCGGGTGAGCTTCTTCGCCTTATAGGAGGTAAAATCGAACGGTGAAGGAGAAAGGCTATCCTTGGCCCACGACGATGCGTTTCCCCGGTCGCCATGACACACGCTACAGGTCCGCGCGTACACCTTGCGCCCCGTGCTGGCCCCCGCGACCGCTGCGGGAAGCATGTACGATTCTCGAATGTAGGTGACGACATCGTTGAAGTCCTGGTCGGACAGGGAATCTTTCCAGTCCTTCCCGTCCTTGACGTTGTGTCCGTCCTTCAAGGTGTCGACCATTTTCGCAAGTGTCATCTGCACCACGGCTTCGGCGCGGGTGAAATCCGGAATACGCAATCCGTTAAAGCCGTCGCGTCCCGTTCCGTCTTGTCGATGGCACGTGATGCAGTCTCTTCGGTAAACTTCCGCGCCGCGCCGGAAGGCCGGCCTTTTGCTTTCTGAGACATTTTGCGGCGGTTGTGACGAGGCGGCCGAACCCTTTTCATGAGCGGTTTCAGCGTTAACGAAGGAAGGTGCCGCGCCGGCAATAAAAAGTGCCGCACACAGCCCGATCCGGGGCAAATACGAACGGGACAAATTGAAGCGGGGCAAATCGAATAAAGTCGTGTGCAAAAGAGGGGTCATTTTTTTTTCAGTTAAGCTGAATTACAGGTCATTGCGACTGACGCGGCGATCAATGGGCCATCGCAACTACGATCATTTTAAAGTCACTTTACGTCCTGGCTCCCGAGAAGGAAAGAGGTGAACACCACACCTCCTCAAAATCGTTAGGCCAAAATCATCAGGGCCGCAGCACTTCAGATTAAGCTAAAATCCCCCATGCCCACAACGTAACAGTACAATAATATAAAAAGTGCCTCAACAACAAGTCCGTATTTGCGGAATAAAGCAAACGAAAGTTATAATAATTTTAAGTTACACAAGACGCATTTTCAGGCTGAAACTTGCGTGATGGAAAGCCGTGGTGCATAATCCGCACGCAAAGTGTCGTTAGGTGGGTGTGGGTTGTATAAAGTATGACGGATCATGGCAAGCGGTCGGATTCATCGTGTTTTTTCAACACCTGCCGCGATTTTTCAAAACATCGATTTTCCATTCAGGCGCGCAAACAATAATGTTTTGCGTTTTTCACGCGTGATTTCTTATAACTAGGTTTGAGGCCTGAGACTGAGGTGCGGTGTTGGCGTTTTGCGGGACTGGCTCTAATTTTTTGAGGTCGAAAATGATGAAACGGATGATATTGGCATGGATGTTGATCATGCTTGCCTCACCAGCCTTTGCGAAGATGGATGATGCGCTTGCGGATATCAAAAGTACGGTGCACGGCATTATTGCGACGAAGGTTGAAGGGTCAATTCTTCACCTGAGCATCGTCAATGTTGGTGCCGATTATGATTTCATGGCCCTTGTAACCTGTCGCTTGCTTCGTGAGCATCATGTCAAAAACATTTCCATTGTTCGCGTTTACGATGCCGCCAAGTCAGACGCCGCCGGGCAGCCTGTTTTGGGGGAATATAAATGCGCCACGATTGCCCCGGGAGAAAAAGGACCGGGGGGGAAGGGGAGCCATGATGGGACCAAGGGAGCCGGCGGGGCAAGCGGTGCCGCGACGAAAGGCAAAGATGCATCGAAGACGCCCGCGCCTTGACGAAGGCGCGCCGGGTGGCTTTTGCGGAGGTGCAAAATACCAATGAAAAGCCATTGTGTTGTTTTTTTGTGTGTTATCTTTGTTGCCCACAGTTAATTTGTATTTATGGTTAAGGCTTCGATCGAAGTTGAGGGGGAGAATTCATGACAGGGAAGTTGAGGTTCATGAAGGCGGCGTTCGGTGCACTGATGCTTTCGTTTGTCCTGGTCGTCGGCGGTTGTCAGGCGCCTTCCAGCGCGCGCAAAAACAAAGAGATTCAATTGATCTGGCCCAGTCCGCCGACGGAACCGCGGTTTACCTTTGAACAAATGATTCGGGGTAGCGTCGATGTCGTGAAATTGACATCCGCGGAACGTTTCAAGCTTTTCGCCACCGGTGCCGGCGTTTTTGGCAAAGCCCTTGATAAGCCCTACGGTGTGGTCGCGCGCGACGGGGTTCTTTACGTCGGCGATACCGTTGCCCGTCTGGTTCATGTCTTCGACCTCAATAAGAGAACATACAGAACCATTGGTGAAAGTGGGGCGGGCGCCTTGCGCAAGCCCTTGGGCATCGCCATGGATGACGCCAAGAATCTTTATGTCTGTGATGCTTCTTTGAAACGCGTGATGATTTACAACGCCAAAGGAAAGTTTGTCAGATCCATCAATGGCAAAACGCTGTTCAGTCGTCCCACAGGGCTTGCCGTGAGCAAAGACGGGTCGCGGATTTTTGTCGTTGATACCGGTGGCGTGGGATCAATCAAGCATCATGTTCTGGTTTTCGACCGCAATGGACGCCATCTGTATGACATCGGCAAGCGCGGCAGCAAACCGGGAGAATTCAATCTTCCGCTGAATGCGGCAATCGGACCTGACGGAACTCTTTATGTTGTCGACGGCGGCAATTTTAGAATTGAGGCCTTTACCCAGAAGGGCAAGTTCCTGTTTTCGTTCGGGGCCATTGGCACACGCACGGGGCAGTTCGCTCGCCCCAAGAGCGTTGCGGTCGATAAACACAATAATCTGTACGTTTCGGATGCGGCATTTGGCAATGTTCAGATTTTCAACCACGATGGCGGATTGTTGATGTGGATTGGGACGCGCGGCGCCACCAATCATCCGGGCCGTTTCATGTTGCCTTCTGGACTTGCCGTTGACGATTCCGACGGTCGCATCTACGTCACGGATCAGTTTTTCCGTAAAGTCGAAGTCTACCGACCCAGCGGCGCGCCGGCGCGAATTCTTGCTTCGGCTTCCAAAGGCTAGTGATTCGAAACGTGAGCGCCGTAAAAAAAGCGCCGTTCAAATGGCGGAAAACAAGGTGCACCTTCTCCCCCTTTTTCGCCCGGTTTTTTCACTTTTAATGTTTCTTGTTTCTCATAAGTTGGAAAAAAGGTGAAACGTTTTATGCTAATGCGTTGAAACAAAACGAACACGTATATTGGCACGGTCTGTGCAAGCCTAGGGATGAAGACACATTTTGCGGTTTGCTATTGGAGTGAGCCGTTTGGCTTACAAAGCCTTGATCGTAAGGCGGGGAGGTTGTGATGAAACAGGTATTGCTACAGACACCGGGATCGGTGTTGAAAAGAGTCGCTTCCATAGCGTCTGTTGTGGCCGTTGGCGCATTTGTTGTGCTGGGTGCGACGAGCGCCATGGCGGGGACGATCATTGGGTCCAAGCATGACCTTTCGACAGGGGGCATCGGGCAAGGTGCTGGTGGCGGTGCGGCGACGGGAGAAATTTGCGTTTTCTGTCACACACCTCACGGTTCGGACACGGCGGCGCAGGTGCCGTTGTGGAACAAGAAGCTGCCGAGCCCCTCTAGCTATCAGACGTACAGCACGTTAGGTACGGCCACGTTGGACGGCAATGAAGCCCCCGTCGGGTCGGTTTCCTTGGCGTGCCTGTCCTGCCATGACGGTTCGCAAGCCATGGACGCGGTGCTTAACGCTCCCGGTTCGGGCGGTTATAACGCTGCGGGCGCGGTTTTAGGTGGTGGTACCGGCACAACGATGGCGGGCTCCCCCATTCCCATGTTGGGGACGGATTTGACGAACGACCACCCGGTAGGGATCGTTTATGGTGGTTATGAAGGTCCGGATATGGCCGGCTTCAAAACGCAGACTTCCGCGACGATTAACGGCAACACGCAGTACTGGGTTGATACCGCAGGCGGCGGAGTGAACATTCGCGATAAAACCGATATGATGTTGTACACGCGCGGTGCAGCCAGTCCTAAACCCCGCGTTGAATGCGCTAGCTGCCACGATCCGCACAATGGCGGTGCTGGTACGCAGACGTTCTTGCGCATCCTCAATGCCAACAGCGCGGTTTGCTTGTCCTGCCATATTAAGTAAGGTTTCCAGATGGCTCCCGCCGAGCGTTCTTGGAACACGGGTGATGTAGGTGCTTTTCAAAGCACCTACATCATTTTGTTGCGGGTGGCGTTTGGTTGGGGTTGATGTTTTACTAAAGGCGTGAAAAAAAACATGAGAGAAATCGCAAGGGCATCATAGGCGCGAACTCATTTAAATTATGAACATATCTAAATAATGAATGTGAAAGTCGGGGTACCTGAAATGGCGAAGATCATAAAAAGAATAAAAAGGTTGGCGATTGGCGGTGCTATTGCGGCTTTGCCCCTGTTCGCAGGCCCCGGTTTTGCGCAGTCGAAAACGGATGCGCCCCAAACGCGGGCCCCGCAAGTCGGCACGGTGCCCCATGCGCTCAATCCCTTGTTTGTTTTGCCGAAAGACGGCGCCCCTCCGGCGGTGGTTGATGGACAAAAAATCTCGTGGAGGGAATACAACGTTGCCCTTCAGCGTGCGGCGCAGGTTGAGTTTTACCATCGCAAAGTCCCTAAGGGTAAGATCAAGGAGTTGCGCGAAAAGATCATTAACAAGATGGTTCTTGGCCATCTTCTGGATCGTGAGGTCGGACGCTTGGGCCTGGCGCCTGATGAAGCGGATGTTAAGAAACAAATTGCCCGATTGGAACAACGCTATAAGGGCAATAAGAAGTGGGAAGCGCAGCGCAAGGTTATCCTTCCGAAGCTGCGTGCCGCGCTTGAAAAAATATCGCGACGCAGCGCTTTGGAGGCCAAGGTGCGCACCGTAAAGAAGCCGACTTTGCCGCAACTCAAGGATTTTTACAGCAAAAACGCCAAGTTGTTCACGGAGCCGTCAACGCAGCGCGTTTCGGTCATCTTGCTGGGTGTTACTCCTTCGTCTTCGACGGAAGTCTGGAAAAAGGCGAAAGAAGAGGCAGGAAGAATCCTTCTTAAGATTAAGAAGGGTGGTGATTTTGCGGCTGTCGCAAAGCTTCGTTCGACGGACGCCAGTGCAAAAACCGGCGGCGATCTGGGCTATCTTCATAAGGGCATGCTGTCCGATGAAGCGCAAAAAGTTGTCGATGCGATGAAAGTCGGTGCGGTTTCGGAACCCGTGCGGATCTTGCAGGGCTACGCTTTGTTCAAGCTGCACGACCGTACGCCGCCACGCTTGGTTGCGTTCAAGAAATCCCGTGCCCGTGCCAGGGAGTTGTATCGGCGGATCAAAGGGCAGAAGCAATGGGACAAATTGAAACAAAACCTTCGTGAACATGCGAAAATCATGATCAATCCCGTGCTGCTACAAGCCAAGAAAGCAAAAGAAACGACAGATAAAAAGGACAAATGACTCTGAAGACGGCGGCGCACGGGCATGAGCTGATTTCGGCCACAGCAGTTGAGTTTCGCTTCGGCGCACAGTGCGCTTTGGTGACGCGGGGGCACTGATTTTTTTGCGGCGCGCGGCAAACCGTTCGTTGTCGGGCGGATGATATCGTGAAAGGGCGCAGGAGGAAGCGGGCGATGCGTTCGTTTTGGACGGCCGTCGTGCTCTTGTAAAGTCAGGGGCGTCTTGTGTAATCAAGGGGGATGTGATGACATGTTGCCGTTTCTCGCTATGTTGACGCGAGAAGGTTTCATGCGTGTGCGCAAGCCCGTTTATTTGCTTTCCGCCCTATCGGTTGTTACGTTGTGTGGTGCCGCCCCGGTGACGCTTGCCGATACCGGAGGAGGTTCGGCGTTTGACCGTGTCAGCAGTCTTTTTAACGGTTTGCTTATTCCGCAAATGAGGACCTCGGGAAATCTGGGGTATTCATTTTATACAAGTAAGTCGGGGAAGGAAGACCGCAACTTTCGCCATGTTCTGAATGGCACGGTTTTCGCGACGAGCTATATCTGGCAACCTTGGTTGGCGACGACGGACGCTAATCTGACTGTTTCGGAAGTGAAGTCCATATACGGTGGCCAGTCCGTCGATAGCGGGATCTTGACGGGATCGCTCAGCGTATACGTTTTGCCACAGAGCCACTTTCCGACTTCACTTACGTACCGGCGAACGAATTCAGCAACCAAAAGCTCGCTCACGGAGAGCAAATCGACGTCGGATTCTCTCAACTTGTTCTCGCGTGTTTACTGGGACAAGACGCTGTCGGTGCTCACCAGTCTGGATTATGCGACTTCGACGCAAAGTGAAAGCGGGGGTCAGACAGATGCCGGCTTTTCGATGTCCATAAACAAAATCATCGGGGAACACGACGTCACGTTGCGTCTTTCCCATCGTGGACGCACTTCGGCAGGGGGGATGAATGCAACAGAAACGGCATCGAGCGATGCTGCGTCTGCGCGTTACAGGTATACGCCTTGGGAAGACGTCATGTATGACAGTACATCGACCATTCTTCTTACGAACTCGACGACGAGCGCCGAAAAAGTCGATAAGACATTTATACAAGGCACATCGACGCTTCGCTGGACCCCCGAAGAATACCCCTTTTCCTTATCGGCCGTGTGGACCGGCTTAAATGAAAAAAACCAGACCGCTTTTGTCGATCCGTCTTCGACGGCGGGCGACACGTCGAACCGTCGGGAAAGCTTAAATGGGGCGCTGGGTCTGAATTACAAAATAACGCGCAAGTTGCTGGCGGATGCCAACGTCGGTGCGGCCTATGACACGCGCCATGTAACCAAGACGTCAAGTTCGGACGCGAGCGCGAGCGCATCCAGCGAGCCTTCGACGACCATGCGGGCCAATGAAGCTGCGGGATTGTCGTATACGGACGACATGGTTGAAGTTTACGGCTTTGATTGGAACTGGACCAGTACGTTGCGCGCGCAGTCGATACAGCAAACTGCGGCACAATTGACACACAACGAAACGTTTTCATTGGGACAAAGCGCGAGGAAGGAACTTGAGAATCTTTTCTTGGCACCTGTGAAATGGTCTTTGAGCCAGGGGATTCAAAGCAGTTACTCATCGACATCGACTTTGTTGACGACCAACATTGGACACAGGACGTCCTTGACCTATCAAAGCACGAAAGGGGGAAAATGGACGATTGTCGATTTTTCCGCAACGGACAACCGGGTTATCAGCGTCGAACAAAATACAACCCAACAACTATACAACATGCAGTTGACGAAGGGCTTTGAGACAGACCAAAAAAGGACATGGAGCGCCGACTTGTCCATACAACTGACTCATGGAGCCGATAGCAAGAGGGCATGGAGAAAGAGTTCGCAGGGCAGTGTTTCTTACCATGCCAAGAATGTTTACGGCGTGCGCGGCCTTAGTTTCCAATCGCAGGTGAGTTTTCTTTCCGACAATCTGATTCCCATTACGTTTGCCAATACCAAGTCCAGCGCCGACAACGATGTGAATTGGAGCCGTCAATGGAACTCGACCATGTCCTATCGTATCGGTCTCGTCGTTTTGCAGGCGCGCCTTCAGTTGCTCCAGGACCAGAGCCGTCATCTTGCGGATTCGTTTCAGTTCAGTGTCGTCAGAAGTTTCTAATTCGGGAAAAAATGCCCCGCATTTCTCATTTTTGAGAATAACGTCTCCACCCGAAGAGGCCAGGCCCCGCAGATTAGCAGGCAATTGCAATGGCCATGTTTATGGCAAGGTTATTGCATCGCTTATTAAAGTCAAAAAATATCGATGCATATCGAAGGGTCGGCGTGGGTTTCTTTGTCGGCTGAGGGGTGCGTTCTAAGTTTGTCGCGCCATGAATTTAGAATGGGTTTCGGAATGTCAAAGTTGCAAAAAAAAGGCCCCGTGTCGCGATGGATTTATGCGGCGCTGTTTCTTTTCGGACTGCTTATCAGTGCGCCGAACAACAGTGCGCATGCGGAATATGGGGATATCGTTATCAACAATTATTCCGATGCGGCGGGGATGCGCCCGCCGATCTTTCCCCATTGGTTTCATCGTATCCGCTTTCGTTGCAAGGTGTGCCACGCGGATCTCGGGTTTGAGTTTAAGGCCGGTGGAAACGACATCACCATGTTGAAAATTTTTGATGGTGAATTCTGTGGGGCTTGCCACAACGGCGAGATTGCGTGGTCCGTGGAAAACTGCACGCTGTGCCATTCCGGCAAGCCGGGAACAAAAACGCAAGTCCACAACAGTACCCTCGAAATGCTGGTGACGCCGCCTGATCGCCCCAAGGGCAAAAAAGGAAAGTGAGCTCTTGTTATGAAGTCAATGCCGGTTGCTTTGCCCTTTTCCGTAGTTTTTGCCATGTCTTTGATGGCGGCCTTGCTGATGAACGCGACGGTGTTTGCCGCCCCAAGCTTTGCGCAAAGCTCGAAATCGTCCGTGGCAAAAAAAAAGCCGAGTTCGGTCAACAGATTCAATCGTCTTTTTAAGGGCGCAGCCAATTTCAATCTGCCGCCGATGGAAGATGGTATCCACGATCCTGAAAACGCCGGCACGGCGGCATTGCAAAAGCCTCGTGATGCTTTCAAAAGTCTTCCCAAAGCCAAAGCTGGCAATCACGTGGATTGGGTCAAGGCGCTTAATGAAGGCCTGATTGCGCCGCGCGCCGATCGGCTTGATCCGACGGTGAAGCTCAGGGTTCTCAATTTGAACATTGTGCGTCAGGTGAAGGGCAGTATGCCTGATGTGGTTTATCCCCACAAACCGCATACGCAATGGCTGCAATGCAGTAATTGCCATCCGAAGATATTCATCCCGAAAAAGGGTGCCAATAAAATCAGTATGGCAGCCATTCTGGCCGGTCAGTATTGTGGTGTGTGTCACGGCAAGGTCGCGTTTCCCATTTCGCAGTGCCGCAAATGTCATTCCAAGAACAAAACACCAAAGAAAAAGGGCTCTGGCGCGCACGCGAAAGTGGCTGCTGTGAAGGTCCGCAATATGTCCAAAAAAGCGTTGATGAAGCTCGGTGCCGACGTGTTTGCCGAGAACTGCGCTGGCTGTCATGGCGATAACGGAGAAGGGGTGCCCGAGACCTTTCCGCCGATCAAGGGCAGCACGATCGCCAACGGACCGGCAAGCAGTCATATCCATCTTGTTCTTAACGGTGTTCCCGATACCGCGATGCCGTCCTGGGGGAAGGACCTGTCGGTTGAAAAACTGGCCGCGGTGATCAGTTTCGAACGGAATAAATGGGGAAACAAGGGCGGTTATGTTCAGCCGCAAGACGTTCAGAACGCCTTGTCAGGAAGCAGCTCCGGTGGTGCTAAAAAGACGAAACCGGCCGTCACAAGGACGAAGGCTCAGCTTATGACCCGGGGTAAAGATGTCTATGGTGAGAACTGTTCGGGATGTCATGGTGAACAAGGTGAAGGCGTGCCTGACACATTCCCGGCCTTGAAAGGAAGCAAGGTCGCAACGGGTCCGGTGAAAGATCACATCAAAATCGTTCTTCACGGGCTTCCTGATTCCGCAATGCCTTCGTGGAAAGAGACCTTGCCGACGGCGGATATCGCAGCGGTCATTACATTTGAACGCAATGCATGGGGCAACAAGACGGGAGACCTCGTGCAGACGGCGGATGTCGCCAAAGCCCCATAGGTAGGGGGTCGAAATCGATGATGTTATAAAACGCTCACAGCAACGACAAAAAAGTAAAGCTTATGAAAAGATCGTTATGGATAGGGCTTGTGTGCGTATTTCTGATTTCCCTGGGGGGGAATGTCGCTCATGGTGAGGTTAAGAATCGGGTTCCTGTCACCAAGGAGAGAACCAGACAGAAACTGAATTACTTTAAGAACATGATGACGAAGGGGGTCGCCGTGCAGCGTATCGCGCGCGGGCAGAGCGAGGCTGCAAAGGCGGCGCTCAGGGCGATCATGAAGTTGTACAGCGGGGCCTTCGCCGCTTTTGCTGCGGGTGATTTTGTGTCCGCCAATCACCAAATGAACGAGGCGATCCGGCGTATCAGCAAGGCTTCTCGCACCCTTGATTATAAAAAAAGCCACGCGGCTTTATTGAAAAAAAATTTTACCGAGCGCAGAGCCTCGGTTGAAGCTCTTTTGAAGGCGTACGATAGAGTTTCCAAGGAAAAGAAACAGGGCAATAAGTCCCTCGTGCAAAGCCGCCAGATCAAGGGGTATATCGACAAGGCCGATGCCTTCATTTCAAACGGCAAGGTCGATTCCGGGACCAAAGAACTGGAAAAGGCCTATACTTTAGTGTCGGCGCTAACGGCTCAGCTGCGTCAAGGTGAGACCCTTGTGCGGGTGCTGCATTTCGAGACGCCGAAGGATGAGTATCTCTATGAACTCGACCGCAACGACAGCCTGATCTCCGTTTTGCAGATGGTTGTCGAGGAAAAAAAGCCCAACCCCGCTTATCGTGCGAAAATCAAGGAACTGAAAATCAAGGCTCACGATATTCGCAAAAAAGCGGCCATGCTGGCGAAAGAAGGGGCGTATCATGACGCGATGTTGGCCGTTGAGGACTCGACACGAAACCTGATCAGGGCCGTACGGATGGCGGGGCTTTTCATTCCGGGGTAAGTGCCGGAATATAAAACACAGTTTTTTCCGCTCGTTGGCCGTGGAATATGCTTGGAACAGGCGGGTTATGATAAATTTGATTGGCCATGAAGGAAAGAGGGCGCGGTCCCTGAGAAGAGCGCTTTTTGCGCTCCTTTGCGTTCTCGGCGTGAGCGCGTGTGCGGTGCAGCCGGAGAGGGTGGCGCCGGTCCTCGTTCCGGGCGTGAATGCACAAATATGGCCCCTGCCGCCCGAACAGGCCCGTTACGCCTATGCCGGAACGCTGCTCGGCGAAGAAAACTTCGTTGCAAAAGATGGGCAGTCGAAAAAGAAAAAAACCCTTTTCGCGGTGATCGTCGGCTTGGTTTTCGGCAAGCCAAAGTACGAGGAGTTACAGCGCCCGATGGGCGGGATGGTCGATGCGCAAGGCCGGGTTTTGGTTCTGGATGCAAGCCGGCAGGCGGTGATGGTCTTTGATATGGCCGCCAAGCGGTTGTTGGAATGGGACCGCGCCGCGCACGGCCTTGGGTTCGATACGCCGGTCGCCATTTGCGCCGACGGCACGGGCGGTTTTTGGGTAACGGATTCCGTTCTTGGCGAAATTTTCCGTTTAAGCGCCGATGGCAAGCCCCTGGATCGCAAGGGCAGGGGCATCCTCGTTCGGCCCACGGGAATCGCGCGCAACAACATTGACGGACGCATCTACGTGGCCGACACCGGAGCCCACAATATCAAGGTTTTCGATTCTTCCGGTAAGCTGATAGATACGATCGGTAAACGTGGTACGGCGGCGGGGCAATTCAACGCCCCGACTTACCTCGCGTTCAAGGATGGGCGGCTATACGTTTCGGACACGCTGAATTTCCGCATTCAGGTTTTTGATATGAATGATGATCCCGTGCAGTCTTTTGGCAAGCTGGGTGTGAATGTTGGCAATATGTCGCGCCCCAAGGGAGTCGCGATCGGTGGCGATGGGCGGATCTACGTGGTTGAATCCTATTTCGACCATGTGCTGATTTACGATCACAAAGGGCGTTTTCTCCTGTCGATCGGCGGGACGGGCAAAAAGGTTGGACAATTTTTTCTGCCAAGCGGTGCTTGGACCGACAATAGCGGACGTGTTTATATATCCGATATGTTCAACGGGCGCGTTTCTGTTTTCAAGGAATTGACGCATGGAGGCTCACGATGAGGCGGATGCAACGAATTTTTGGAAGACGGGTCCGGTTCACGGCGTTTGATACCCTCACGTTCGGGGTTGTGGCGCTCGGGGTTGTGATGCTGGCGGTGGTGGCGCTTTTTCCCGCCGAGGCGTGGGCGGCGCGCATTTCCGACATCGTGAATACCAAGCACAATCTTTCGGCTAATAGTGGGAACGCCGTCCGTGCGACGAGTGAAGACGAGGTGTGCGTGTTTTGCCATACGCCCCACGGCGCATCGACGAACGTGGTTGCGCCGTTATGGAATCGATATATCGGTTCGACGACCTACAAGTTGTATTCTTCAAGCTCCATGGATGCCCTGGGGCTGAACCAGCCCGGCGGCAGCAGCAAGGTGTGCCTGTCGTGCCACGATGGCACGGTGGCGATCGGCAATGTGAATGTTCTCAATGGCGCTTTGACCGACCAGAATCCCCTTACCGCTGATATTGCGGTTACCGGCACCGGCCCCGGTGGCGTCATGCCGGCGAATGCGGGCAGCAAGACGGGGTTCACGCGTCTGATCGGTACCGACTTAACCAACGACCATCCGATTTCGTTCACGTACGACGATGCGCTGGCGTCTCGCGATGGGGAATTGCGGCCGCCTAGCACGACGCCTGAGATCGGCAACCGCGTGCCGGGCGTGAAGCCGCTGATTCCCCTGGAAAAGGGTCAGGTGCAATGCACATCGTGTCACGACCCGCATATCCGCGACACGGTGGATGCCAATATCAAGTTTCTGCGCTTGAACCGGTTCCAAAAAGCGGCTCCCACTGGGGGGGCGTTCAACCAGAATAACGATATCATCTGTCTGGCATGTCACGACAAAGCCGGTTGGACCGGTTCGGCGCACGCCAACTCTTTGGTGGCCAATGAAACCTACCAGTCCGCAGCGTCGTCCTTGCGGGAATTTGATGTGAATGCTCAGGTGTGGAAGGTGTCATGTCTGAATTGTCATGACACCCATACGGTGCAGGGCGCGCGGCGCCTTCTGCGCGAAGGCACCGATAGCATTTCAACGCCGAAATCCGGCGGCAATTCGGCCATCGAGGAAACGTGCTACCAGTGCCATTCTTCAAATGGGGCGGTCTTGGTGAATCAGGGGACGCCCGGTTTTGAGGTTCCCGATATCAAGACGGATTTTGCCTTGCTGCGCAAAATGCCCATCGACAAGCAGCCCGAGGTGCATGATATCGGCACGTCGAGCGTGTTGAATGCAGGCGCAGACTTCATTGAATCGCAGCTGAACCTGGGTCTCGGTGCGCCGACCAACCGTCACGCCGAATGCACCGATTGCCACAACCCGCATCGGGTCATCAAGAACCGTCTGTTCAACGCCGATCCAAGCGTCCCTGACGCGGCAGGGACGCATCTGCACGCGGCGGGACACACTAACATTGCCTCGGGCGTGCTCCGCGGCATGTGGGGCGTGGAACCGATTTACGGCTCCGCGGCGTTCATGTCCAACCCCACCGGGTTCGATCTTAAACGCGGCAATCCCCCTCCGGGGTCCAGCGATCTGGTTTCCAGCCCTTATATGACGCGGGAATATCAGATTTGCCTGAAGTGCCATTCCAACTATGGGTACACGACGCCGCCCAACCTGGGCGACAGCACGCCGTCGGGAACCAATGGCATGACGCAGTATACAAATCAGGCGATGGAATTTCAGTCCCCCGACGCGGACAAGGGCGAGCCTGGCGGGAACCATCGTTCCTGGCACCCGGTGATGAAAAACACCGGCCGCGACGCGGCGACCCGAGGTGGTTTGAATTTGGCGCTTTTCCTTCCACCGTGGAACGGTGCTGCGGATTTGGGCACGCAGACCATGTATTGTTCGGATTGTCACGGTTCGGAAACGGACCCCCTGGCCAATCCGCAGACGGTGGTGCCGAAGAACAACACGCTTAACGAGAACGGCGATCCCTGGGGGCCGCACGGGTCGAACAAAAACTTCCTCTTGAAAGGGAATTGGAGTTCTTCGACCGGTTCGGGCAGCAGTAGCGACCTGTGCTTCAAGTGCCATAACTATCAGAAGATCCTCAGTTCTTCGACACGCAGCGGGTTTTGCTGCGGGATGATGGCTTCGAACCTGCATGGCTTTCATTATCAGCGTATCGGTAAGCTAAGGTGTTCTTGGTGTCATGTCGCGGTGCCTCATGGATGGAAGAACAAAGCCTTTTTAGTGAATTTAAATGACGTCGGGCCCGAGGGGGGGCTTCCGGCGGGAACGCAGGTGCGAAATAACACGACGGCACCGTATAACAATCCGCCCTATTACATGAACTCTGTTCTCAAGGTGAGAACTTGGGCCAAGAGCGGTCAGTGGAGCGCGAATAATTGTGGGTCCGCGGGTCCTCCTGGAAACGGTCAAGTGGGAAGAAGGTGGATGGCCATGAGCAGTGAAAACTGCCGGAATGCGCCATGAGGCTGGAAACCGCACCGCTTTTGCGTTGGGCCGCTTCTTTGTGGTTGACGCTTGCGTTGCTGGCCTGGGTTGTGGGGGCGCTGGCGCTAAGCCGGTGGACGGGAACCTCGGGAGGAGCTGCCGTGACGGTTCCCTTCGCGGTGTTGTTCGTGAATTTGCTGGCGGCGATTGCGGTCCATAAACAGTTGCGCCGCAAGGGCGGCTTGCTGGTGTTCCATTTGGGTCTTGCGATGGTGGCGCTGGTGGCGGCGGGGGGGTCTCTCTTTGCCTTGAAGGGGCACGTCGAAATTACCCAGGGCTTTCCCTTTGATCCTCTGAGTGTCGATGTGGATGAGGCGGGAAGTTTCCATTTCTGGCGCTCACTGGATGCGATCAAACTGATTCAAGGTAGCTTTAGCGTCAAATACGCGCCGCAGATGAACCGGCGCGAAACCCGCAGCACCGTTCTGATTGCGAACGACGCGGGGGTCTGGCGCGAAGAAGTCATCGGCGACGACGTGCCGTTGAAGATCGAGGGGTACCGTTTTTATACGACCTCCAACAAGGGGTTTGCCCCGATTTTGACGTATACGGACGGCGCCGGCAAAGTTTACACCGGCTCGGTTCATATGCCGTCCTATCCGATCAACGATTTCAAGCTGAATAACGAATGGATCCCCCCGGGGGCGAACAAGCCGGTGATGCTGTGGCTTAAACTTGAAAAGCCGCTCTATGACGAAAAGAAATCGTGGACGTTCCGTACGCCCAAGAATCCGACGTTAATCGTCATTCAAGGACGCAAACGACGCGAAATCAAGGTCGGCGAGACCCTTGCCCTTGGCAAGGGAACATTGCGTTTCGACGAAGTTCGTTCGTGGGTCGGCTACACCATATTCTACGATCCGACGATGGCGTGGATGCTTGCCGCATCCGTCGTTTCGGTTCTGGGGCTAGCCTGGCATGTCCTTACGAAGTTCAGGGCCGTTCCTTGGGATCAGGATTTTTCGCGCAAGGATATGCCGTATGCACGTTGAAACCATCTGGCTTTTTGTGGCGACGGGCTTGTATTTTGCGAGCGCCGTGTCGGCGGCGTTTGAAACATGGAAGCGGCGTAGCGGGTATGTCCTGGCGTTGACGGTTCTCGGTCTCGCGCTTGCGGCCAATTCCATGTTCATCATGTTGCGCTGGGGGCGGTTGGGACACGGCCCGTATGTGGATTTGCGTGAGACATTGGCGAGCGGTTTATGGGGATATTATCTGGCGATTTTTTTGGCCTGTTTATTTATCAAGCGTATTCGCGCTGTTCTCACGCCCATGTTGTTCCTGTTATCGGTGATGGTCGTGTGGATTTTGATTTTGCCCCAAGATGACAGTCTGCTGCCGGTGACTTACGACACCTATTGGCTGTTGATCCATGTCGCTTTCGGCAAGGTGTTCATCGGCTGTTTGGTCGTGGCGTTGGGGTTAAGCCTTTCGGTCCTATCGCGACGGGTGGCTGATGCACGTGGTGTGCCGGAGAATTCACGATTGCGTTTTGTGTCGATGCCGTCCAGCGAGTCTCTTGATGAACTGGCGTTCAGGTTTGTTTTCGCAGGCTTCGTCAGTGAAACGATGATGCTGATTGCGGGGGCCATCTGGGCGCAAAACGCATGGGGGCGCTATTGGGATTGGGACCCTCTTGAAGTGTGGTCGTTCCTGACGTGGATTTCGGCGGCGATTTTTCTGCATATCCGGATTACACGCCGTCCTGCGCCGACAACGGCGGCGGTGCTGATAACGGCCATATTCTCGCTTGCGTTTTTGACCTTTTTCGGGGTGCCGTTTTTGTCCGAAGCTGCACATCAAGGAATGGTATAATGGCAAGGAAGACCAAAGACAGGTTTCTGGCTGCGGCGTTGGTCGTCGTGCTCGGCACGATCATCGGGGGGGTGACGTTGCGTTATGCGCCGAGCGTCGGCAAGAAGGCGTATTGGTGGCGGAACGAGTTTGCGTCTGAAACGCGGCCCGTCAAACCTTCTGTGCCCGCGGCTACGGCGACGCCCACCACGCATGCCGAGAAGGCAGAAAAAAAGGTCCTCAGCCCCGAGGAACGAAGCTTCAAGGAACATTTCCAGGCCGCGGTCAGTCTTTTGCAGCATGGTCGCTATAAGGACGCCGTCGCCGTTTTGCAATTGGCGCGTAAGATGCGCCCCCATGTTCCTGCGGTTTTTGTGAATTTAGGCTTCGCTTACCTGTCCATGGGACAAGCGGAACGCGCCGTTTCGCTTTTCCAAAAAGCGTTGGAAATTCGCAAGGAACAATTAAACGCATACTATGGACTTGCGGCAAGCCTGGCGGACACAGGCGATTTGGAAGGTGCCTTGGGCGCGATGCGCACCTATGTCCATCTTACCGCCAAGGACGACCCGTTTCTGATGAAGGCGAAGTCTGCGACGTGGGAGTGGGAAGCAAAACTTGATGCGCGCCGTAAAAAGAAGAAAAAGGTTGCGGGCGCACAAACGAAAAATCCGTCCATACGCAAGGTGAGCACACGCAAAAAGGACGCAAAGGTGAAAAAGAAGGATGTGGATTGATGTTCGGGATGCTCACGCGGAAAGGTTTTGCGCTGGGGCTTCTCACCGTGCTTTATGCGTGCGGCAATGCACAACAGGCAGAGCCCCGCGATGGACAACCCATGGCGGATATTCAACTGACAAGGCTTGATGGAGGCGTGGAACACTTTAACCAATGGCGGGGAAAAACGGTCGTTCTCAATATCTGGGCGACGTGGTGCGTTCCGTGTAGACGCGAAATGCCCGATTTGCAAAAATTGAGTGAGCGTTTTGATCCCGATCATTTTCGTGTTGTTGGTCTCTCAATTGATGATAACCCGATGATTGTTAAGGAGTATCTTCGCCAAAGTCACATTACGTATGCGAATTATATTGATTTGAAAAAAACCATGACAAAGAACGTGCTGGGCATAACGGGGGTTCCCGTGACGTTCATTGTCGATGCGAAGGGGATCATCCGTGAACGTTTGGAGGGATACGTGCTTTGGGATCGCAAAAGAATCGCAAGCACGTTTCCAGAGTTGAAAAAGTTTCACTGATCCTGAGGCCGAGGCACATGTTAAGGGCGAACGACGAAGCAGCATGAACGCGTTGAGATACATTTTAACCCACTTTCCATCCTGCGATGGATGTCTGGACAAGAAGGGCCTGTTTTTTAAGGTTGCTCTTCTCATGGGCGGCGTGTTGATTCTGGCTTTGGTGGAAATATCCCTTGCTATTTATTTCAAGAATGATCTCAAACACGATTTTCTGAAGCTGGCCGAATTCGATACCGTGGAGCGTGAGTACCTGGAAGGCATCATGATCAGTTCCGGTTTGGCCTACGATCTTTCGATTCCGGCGCGCGGCATGGTTTTTGTTCGTGTGGGAAGCTGGGAAAAGCGCTTGAAGGACCTTGAAGGGCTTATGCATCATTTTTTGCAAAGTTCAAATGCCGCTCCCTATAATCTCAAGAAAATAGACTTGTTTTTCAATCAAATGAACGCGTTGCTTAAGGGGGGGGCGAATGACGCCCAGCTTGGCCGGGTTGCGCGACGTGTTAAGCAAGAAGTTAATATATTAAATACTTACCTTCAAAAATCCGTTAATGAAATAAAGTCCAAAAGAGCGAAATCTGTAAGTTATTATGGCAAAAAGAGTGACTTTTATGCGTGGATTTTACTTGTCATAGGTCTTTTCGGTCTGGGTGTAATCCTGATTTCCGGTGGAATTTTTATCACGGGGCTATTGCGAGCGGTCAGGCAGCTGCAAATGCGCGCCAAGGAAATTGCCGGAGGCAATTACGGGTCTTTGATCAAGACGGACCGCCAAGATGAAATCGGGCTGCTTGTTGAGTCCGTCAATTCAATGGCGGCCTCATTGGAAAATCGGGAACGAAAAATTGAAGAGTTCAATCGTCGCCTCACGGAACAGGAAAAAATGTTCACCATCGGCTCCTTTGCCGCCGGGCTGGCCCACGAGGTCGGCAACCCCATTCAAGCGTTGATGGCGTTGAATTTCAAGGCGCTCGATTCCTTGCAAGGCAGCGATGAGCACAAGGTCGAAGAGACCGTGGAAACCCTGTCCATGATTGCGGAACAAATTGAACGGTTAAGCAATATCGTTTCCGAAGTGCGCGAATATGCCCACCCCGCTTCCCTTGAAAAAAGTCTGACCAGCATTAACGACGTGATCGTCAATACCATGCACTTCATGCGGTTTGATCAGCGCCTCAAACATATCACCATGAGGTTGGATCTGGACAAGGATATACCGGCGGTCCCCATCGTCGGTGATCATATCGCACAAGTCCTGATCAATCTGTTCATTAACGCCGCGGATGCCGTCGATCAGGAAACGGGTGAAATTGTCGTTTCGAGCGAATATGAAGCCGGCGATGTTTTGATCGTGATTTCCGATAACGGCCATGGCATGAGCAGCGAGGCCATGTCCCATGCGTTTGAACCGTTTTTCACGACCAAGAGCAAGGGCAAGGGAACGGGGCTGGGTCTGGCGGTGTGCAAGGACATTATCGAAGAACACGGTGGTCATATGAAAATCAGCAGTGTCATCGGGCATGGAACCTCCCTTACGATCTGGCTTCCCGTTGATGAACATCATGTTCTGGAGGTGGCGCAATGAAAACCCTCGTGGTCGAAGATGAAACGGCGTTTCGCCAAGTGCTCGAAGGCCAGTTCGTCAAGAGCGGAATCGAGTGTATGAGTGTCGGGACGGGCAACGAAGCCTTGGAGCTTCTGAAGAAAAAGGATTTCGACGTGGTCGTAACGGACCTGCGTCTGCCGGATATCGACGGTCTGGAAATCATGAAACGTGCGCGTAAAAACAATATTGATATCCCCTTTTTGTTGATGACGGCATACGCGTCTTTGAATACGGCCGTTTCGGCATTGAAGATTGGGGCGGTCGATTATCTGATCAAGCCCGTCAGGGTGACGGATATCGTTCGGCGGACGCAACAGATTTACGATATGGAACTCCTTAAACAGGAAAACACCCTGTTGAAGAAGATCGTTCAAGAAGGCGAACATCAATTCTGGTTTTCCGACACGCCGGCGAGCCAGAGCGTCCAGCGCTTGCTGAGCAGGGTCAGCAACACCGACTTAACGGTTCTGTTGATGGGAGAATCGGGGACCGGCAAGGGGATGTACGCGCGCTTGCTGCATTCGATGAGCAACCGCGCCGATAAGCCTTTTTTGTCCATCAACTGTGGGGCCATTCCTGAAAATCTGGTTGAAAGCGAGCTTTTCGGACATGTTAAAGGCGCCTTTACCGGGGCGGACAGGACACACGACGGATTGTTCGTTTCCGCATCCGGCGGCAGCCTGTTTCTCGATGAAATTGGCGAACTTCCCATTTCCGTGCAGGTCAAATTGCTTACCGTTCTGGAGGAACGGGTTGTGCGCCCGGTCGGGGCTTCCCAGGTGCGCAAGGTCGATACGCGGATTATCGCGGCGACCAACCGCGATCTTGAACAGATGGTTCACGAAGGCCGTTTCCGTCAGGACCTTTTCTATCGTTTGAATATTTTCCCGATTCCGTTGCCGTCATTGCGCGAACAAAAAGAGGCTATCTCTTCGGCTGCAAAATTTTTCATCAACAAGTATTCTGAAATGTATAATACCGGCAACGTCCGCATCTCCCAAGATGTCACGGATGCTTTCAACGCTTATTCGTGGCCGGGGAACTTGCGTGAGCTTGACAACGTCATCAAACGTGCGTTGCTGCTGCGTGAAGGCGACGAAATCGAGATGAAAGACCTGCCGCCGTCCCTTGCGGGGACCGCAGGGTATGAGGAGAGCGAGACCAAACCGCTTTTATTGGGGGATTACAAGGCCCGGGTGCAGGCCTTTGAAATGCGCCTTATCAAACAGGCCATGGCGACCACGGGCGGAGATAAAAGAGCCGCCGCCAAGGAACTGGATATCAGCCTTTCAACACTTTATCGAAAGCTTGAGGAATCATGCGAAATTTGAAACGACTTACACTCGCCATTGCGTTGAGCTTGATTGCGAGCGGCGCATATGCAGGAAACCCGATCGCCGGCAAAAAAGTATGGGAAAGTCATTCCTGTCCGACCTGCCATGGCATAGATGGAAACAGCCCCGTGCCCGGTGTGCCGAGCTTCGCCAAGGGCGATGACTTGGTCAACCCTGACTCGGTTCTTTTGCAGACCATCACCACTGGTAAAGGTCTGATGCCGTCATGGCAGGGCGTTTTGAGCCGCCAGGACATGATTGACGTCGTCACTTACATCCGCACACTGCGAAATTAACCATAAGCGAGATGAATCAGATGCGTACACGCGCCCTTTTCTTTTCTGTTTTTGCCTTCACGGCGCTGCTCTTCAGCGCGCCACCGCAAGCCCATGCCGGCCGTTCGAAAGTGCCCCATGTTGCGGAAACCTATCGCATCGGCGACAACGCCTATGTTCGTGCGCTTACGACCGATGTGAAACGCAATTCGATGTGGGTGGGGACGTCCGTCGGGGCCATGGAAGTGGACTTGAAGACGCAGAATTTGAAGAACGTTTACACCCGTTCCGATGGATTGGCGAACGAGTACGTCTTCGCCGTCGGCATTGGCCCCAAAGGAGATGTCTGGTTGGGGACCAATGCGGGCGGTTTTAGCAAATCGAAGAAAGGGGGCGGATGGAAAACCTATTTCCCCATGCAAGGTCTTGCAGATTACTGGGTTTACACGTTTGCCTTTGACAAGGGGGGAAACGCCTGGATCGGAACCTGGGACGGTGTTAGCGTTTTCAACTCGAAGACCGAAAAGTTCACGACCTACCGCAAAGAACTTCCGAATGTCTGGGTGTACGGAATTGATATCGACAAAAAAGGTGGTATCTGGTTCGGTACGGAAGGGGGGGCGGCCCTCTACGATAAGGGAACGTGGAAAGCGTGGACGCACGAAGATGGTCTGGGGGCGGACAATTTGAAACATCTGCCGCTTAGCACGAATACCGGGCTGGGCACGAGATCGCGGCACAATCTTTCGGTTTTTAGTTCCTTGGGCAAAGAGACGTATAATCCCAATTATGTTTTTGCCGTTCTCGTAGACAATCAGACCGGAAAAATCTGGTTTGGAACCTGGGGCGGTGGCGTAAGCGAGTTCAATGGTAAAGAAACTTGGCGCTCGCTGACCCTCAAGGATGGACTGGCGGGAAATATCGTCTATAGCATCGCACAGGAAAAAGATGGAACCTTATGGTTCGGCACCAATCACGGTGCCAGTCGCTATGACGGAAAAACATGGACGACGTACAATCGCAAAGACGGTCTGGTCGGCGACAATGTTTACGCCATCGCCATTGATCCGAACAACAATATCTGGCTCGGAACAAAAGGCGGCGTGAACCGTTTAACGTATAAGGATGGGGCGAAAGAGAACCATGAATAAAACAACCCTTTTTGCAGTTGCCGCCATCGTTGCTCTTGGTGGCGTTGCTTACTATGCCATAACGCATTATGAGGCGAAAAACGCCCCTGTTGTCGCGAGTTCCTCTCCGGACAAGACCGTTGACGTTGCCGCGGATTCGAAGGCAAAGGCGAAGGCCGCAAAGGACTCACCGTTCACCTACGACCATTTCCGCGTCGGCAATCGGAACGTCAAGTCGATGCTTGCCGATGGGAATATCATGTGGCTGGGCACCTCGGGCGGGGTCATTCGCTATGACCTTAAAATCGACGATTACACCCTTTACGACAATAAGAGCGGCCTGTTTTCGAACGGCATCTTGAAGCTGGCGAAAATCGACGGCGAACTGTGGGTCGGAACGTATGGCGGCGGTTTGTCCATTTTGAACCCCAAAACAAAAAAGTGGCGCAATTATAACGTGCCCAACGGCATGGGCGACGCCTTCGTCTACGATATGTTGAAGGCGAAGAACGGTGATGTGTGGATCGCCACATGGTCGGGTGTCAACCGCGTCATCGGCGGCGATCTGGACCACTTCAAGAAGTGGGACCTTTATACCGTCAAGAATACCAATGGCGGCCTGTCGAACGACTGGGTTTACGGTTTGGCGGAAGGTTTGAACGGGGATATCTGGCTTGCGACCGAAGGGGGATTGAACCTGTATCGCAACGGGAAATGGAAACATTGGAGCCACAAGGAAGGCCTTGGTGCGGATTACGACGTGGTCAAAGCCGATATTCCCTATAAGAACGATCCCGCTAAGCAGTCCAGCCACCATGCTTTGCAAAAGAAGGAACAAGGCCTGAGCAACGTGGATATCGCCTACAATCCGAACTACGTCATTGCTTTGATTGTGGACAAAAAGGGCCGGGTCTGGGTCGGCACATGGGGCGGTGGACTGTCTGTGTTCGATGGCAAAACGTGGAAAGTCTACACCAAGAAAGACGGCTTGCCCGCGAATCATGTTTTCATGCTCCACCAGGACAAGGACGGCAATATCTGGGTCGGAACCAACAACGGTCTGGCTGAATTCAACGGCAAGACCTTCAAACGTTACGGTAAGGCGCAAGGCCTGTTTTCCAATGCTGTTTTCTCCATGAAAACGGCGAGTGACGGAACGGTTTGGGTCGGCAGCTACGGCGGCGTGGCACGGTACTATACCGGCCTTCCTGCGCGTTGAAGCGGCACGGCGAGGCGCCTCGGGCGCCTCGCCGGTCGTGCTACATCACGGCGCCGATGACCCAGGGGGTGAATTCATTGTCACCGTAGCCCAGGGCTTCGCTTTTTGTTTTTTGTCCCGAGGCCACCTTCAAGATGCGGTGGAAAATGCGTTTTCCCATGTCCTCAAGAGGCAGGCCCTCGCTGAGGATCGCACCACAATTTAAGTCCATGTCTTCGTTCAGGCGCGTAAACATGTCTGTGTTCGAGGCGAGTTTGAGGCAAGGCACCGGCTTGAAACCGGACAGTGAGCCGCGCCCGGTGGTAAAGCCCACAAGGGTGGCCCCCGATGCGATCTGGCCGGTGACCGAGATCGGGTCGTAGCCTGGGCTGTCCATGAAGACCAGACCCTTTTTGGTGATCGGTTCTGCGTATTCGTAAACGTCCACCAAGTTGGTGATACCGCCCTTGGACACCGCGCCCAGAGACTTTTCCAGGATCGTGCTGATCCCGCCGAGTTTGTTTCCCGGCGAGGGGTTGTTGTCCATGGAGCCATTGTTATTCGCCACGTAGTCTTCCCACCAGCGGATCCGGTCCATGAGTTTTTGCGCAATTTCGGGACTTTGTGCGCGCCGGCTCAGCAGATATTGCGCACCGTACAGTTCCGGTGTTTCGGCCAAAATCGCGGTGCCGCCGTGGCGCACCAGAAGGTCCACCGCCACGCCCAGGGCCGGGTTGGCGGTGATGCCGGAATAGCCGTCCGATCCGCCGCATTGAAGCGCGAGAATTAGGTGTTCTGCGGACACGCTTTGGCGCCTCGCCGTGTCGGCGTGCGCCAGCATGGCTTTGATTTGCGCGATGCCATCTTCCACCGTTTTGCGGGTGCCGCCGGTGTCTTGAATGGTCAAATGATGGAATGACGGGCTGTTTTTAAGGCCTCGGGTTTCCATCAGGTGACGGATCTGCATGACCTCGCAGCCCAGACCGATCAACAAGACGCCGGCAAAATTCGGATGGCGCGCATAGCCGGCCAAGGTGCGTTGCAGCAGATCGTAGCCCTCTGAATCCATCGCCATGCCACAGCCCCCGCCATGGGTGAAGGCGCACACGCCATCGACATGGGGATAGGCCTTGAGCCCTTGCGCATCGAAGTGGGCGGCCACTTTTTTCGCCACCGTGGCGGCGCAGTTGACGGTGCTCAGCACGGCCAGGAAATTTCGCGTGCCCACACGCCCGTCGGCGCGCACGAACCCCTTGAAAGTCGCGCGTTCGTTCTGCGCGACAAAGTCTGTTGGTTTCGCCTCGGTGCCTAAGGGAAAGGTACGTTTTGTGCCGTTTCTGAAGGTGCAATTGTGAACGTGAACGTGTTCTCCCGCGGCGATTTTCTGGGATGCGAAGCCGATGGCGTGACCGTATTTGACGATGGCCTCGTTCTTGGCGATGGCGGTTGCGGCCACCTTGTGTCCGATGGGGATCGAGGTTTTCACGATGGCCTCTTCAAGGCGTGCGCCGGGTTCGCATCTGGCGGTGGCGACGAACACATTGTCGGCACCGTGCAGCCGCACGAAGGTTGCGATTTTCTCTGTCATGTTGCTTGTAGCTTGGCCTTTTGTCGGGCACGCGTCAAAATGTCGTTAAATTACATATAAATTTAAAAAACACTCATGCCAAGGTTGACTCTACCAAAAACGTGTAGTTTTATTACATATGCCTTGGGAGGGGCATCCAATGCCGAAGGGCAATCTGCTCAAATATCTGGGCGATGAGACGCAGCGATTTTCTGGTTCCGAAGCGAAGGTCGCCGCCGTCGTCACGTCTCGCCCCGATGCCGTTGTCGAGATGAGCATCGCCACCCTGGCGCGCGAAAGCGGCGTAAGCGAGCCTTCGGTGTTGCGCTTTTGCCGCACTCTCGGCAGCACCGGGTTTCCCGATTTCAAGATCAAGCTGGCGCGCAATCTCGCCATGGGCGGGGCATATCTTCACCAGTCGGTGGGCGAAAACGACAGCATTCATGACGTGGTGCAAAAAACCGTTGCCGCCACCATCGGCACGTTGGCCCATGTGCGCGACACCCTTGATGTCGCGAAGCTGGAACGGTCCGTGGAGGTCCTGGCGGCGGCGCGGCGCGTGGAATTTTACGGCGTCGGGGCGTCGGGGATCGTCGCCCAGGATGCCCACCATAAATTTTTTCGCCTCGATGTGTCTTCGGCCGCCTACGTCGATCCGCACATGCAGTTGATGTCGGCGGCGACGTTGCACCCGGGCGATGTGTTGGTGGTGTTTTCCCACACCGGGCGAACGCAAAGCATGATTGCGGCAGCGGCTCAGGCGACCGGCGCGGGGGCCTGCGTCATCGCCGTAACGTCGCCGAATTCGCCGCTGACCGCATGTGTCGATATCGCCTTGGGCGTGGATGCTCCCGAAGACACCGACCACTACACTCCCATGACGTCGCGCATTGCCCATTTGAGCGTGGTGGACATTCTGGCCACGGCCGTGGCGCTGAAGCGCGGCCCGGCGCTGGCGCGACATCTCGGCAAACTGAAAGCCAGTTTGCTTTCCGCACGTGTCGGCGTGCCCACGGACAAGGATTCTTGAACGTGAGCGATACGCCGCTTTTCCATGCCGATACCTTGCTACCGCGCGATCCTGCGACACGCAAAATCGCGCGTGAATTGTACGAAACCGTCTGCGGCCTTCCCATTGTCAGTCCCCACGGCCATACCGATGCGCGCTGGTTTGCCGACAACGAGGCGTTTCGCGATCCGGCCAGATTGCTCATCGTGCCGGACCACTACGTCTATCGCATGCTGTACAGCCAGGGTGTGCCCATGGAAGATTTGGGCGTGGCACGCGTCGATGGTGGCCCAACCGAGAGCGATCCGCGCAAAATCTGGCGGCTTTTTGCGGCGCATTACCACTTGTTTCGCGCCACGCCGACGCAGTTGTGGTTTGATTATACCTTGCAGAATGTTTTTGGAATTACGGAGCCTTTGAGCGCCCAAAGCGCGGACGCCATTTATGACGTCATCGACGCGGCCTTGAAGGCGCCGGAATTTTTACCGCGTGCTTTGTTCGAACGCTTCGGTATCGAGGTTTTGGCCACCACGGATTGCCCGCTGGACGATTTGCGCCATCACAAAGCCGTTCGCAATTCCGGTTGGGAGGGGAAGGTCATTCCCGCCTATCGTCCCGATCTTGTGGTTGATCCCCACGCCAAGGGGTTTGTCGAAAACGTTGCGCGTCTGGGCGACATCACCGGCGAAGATACCGCGACGTGGCAAGGCTATCTGGCGGCGCATCGGGTGCGGCGGAAATTTTTCGCCGCCATGGGGGCCACCGCCACCGACCATGGCCACCCCAGTGCGCAGACGGCGGACCTTGCCCAAGGCGAGGCGTCGGCCCTGTTCGCCAAGGCGCTTGCTGGAAACTGTTCGGCGGATGAGGCGGAACTGTTCCGCGCGCAGATGCTGAGCGAAATGGCAGCCATGAGCTTAGAAGACGGGCTTGTCATGCAAATCCATCCCGGTGCGTATCGCAATCACAATGTGTGCGTTTTTGAACGTTTCGGAGCCGATAAGGGGGGCGACATTCCGCGGCGCACCGATTTTGTGCACGCTTTGAAACCGCTGCTGGATCGCTATGGCAACGAAGCGGACCTCACCATCGTCCTTTTTACCTTGGATGAAAGCGCCTATGGGCGCGAACTTGCGCCGCTAGCGGGGCATTACCCGGCGCTCAAGTTGGGGCCGCCGTGGTGGTTTCACGACAGTGCCGAAGGCATGCGCCGTTACCGCACAATGGTGAGTGAAACGGCGGGATTTTACAACACCGTCGGCTTTAACGACGACACCCGGGCATTTTTATCCATACCGGCGCGTCACGACGTGGCGCGGCGCATGGATTGCAGTTTCCTGGCCGAGATGGTGGGGGATCATCGGATCGGAAGAGAGGAGGCCATCGAGGTCGCACACGACCTCGCCTACGGCCTTGCCAAGGCGGCTTACAAATTGTGATGAGCCGTTTTTACGAGTGGAGAAAAACACCATACCCTAGGGAGGTCATTCCAATGAGCTTGATGAAGAAAATGATGAAGGGCGCAACGATCGCCGCTCTGATCGTCGGCTTTTCGACCATGGCGGAAGCCAAGGTCTTCCGCGCCGCCGATACCCACACCGCCGATTATCCGACGGTCAAGGCCGTCGAGTACATGGGCAAACTGCTCAGTGATTGGACCAATGGGCGTTTGTCCATCAAGGTCTATTACGCACGTCAGCTTGGCGAGGAAAAAGATACCATCGAACAGACTCAGTTCGGCGCCATCGACATCAACCGCATCAATCTGGCGCCGCTCAACAACATCGTTCCGGAGACGGCCATTCCGGCGCTGCCTTATATTTTCCGTTCCATCGACCATATGCACCGCGTCATGGACGGTGAAATCGGTCAAAAGATTCTCAAGGCGTTCGAATCCCATGGCATGGTCGGTCTGGCGTTTTATGATTCCGGGGCGCGTTCGTTCTACAATTCCAAACGTCCGATCCACACGCCCGCCGATTTGAAGGGTCTGAAAATCCGCGTGCAGCAGTCGGATTTGTTTGTGTCCATGATTGACGCGTTGGGAGCCAATGCGACGCCGATGCCCTTCGGCGAGGTTTACACCGGGCTGAAGACGGGCGTGATCGACGGTGCGGAAAACAACTGGCCGTCGTATGAATCGACCCGTCATTATGAGGTCGCCAGATATTATACCCTGGATCAGCACTCCATGTCGCCGGAGGCTCTGGTGATGTCGAAAAAGACTTGGGACGGCCTTAGCGTCGGGGATCGGGCACTGGTAAAAAAGGCCGCAGCACTTTCGGTTCCGTACATGCGCAAGCTGTGGAATGCACGGGTCAAACTTTCGCGCGCCAAGGTCATTGCGGCGGGCAACAAAATCATCGAAGACGTCGATAAGCAGCCCTTCATCGACGCCATGAAGCCGGTCTACGACAAGTTTGCGAATACGGCCAAGTTGCGCGAACTGGTCAAAGAAATTCAGGACACAAAATAAAATCCTGCGTTCGGCGGCGGGCATTGCGCCCGCCGCAACGTTTGCGCCTGTGACGGATCGTCTCGATGAACAGTTTTCTCGATCATCTTTCCTTTTTTACCTCTCGACTGGCATGGGGGTGTTTGCGCCTTGCGACCCTTGGCATGGTGGCGATGACGGGGGTCATTCTCTGGCAGGTCTGGGGGCGTTACGTGCTCAACGACACCCCCGATTGGGCCGAACGGACCGCCTTGCTTCTGGTGTTGTATTTCGCGCTGATCGCGGCGGCGGTGGGGGTGCGCAATCGCGGCCATCTCAACATTTCCTTTGTGCAGAACATGCTGCCCGAGCGTGTGCGTTACGTGATGATCATCGTGAGCCATCTTCTGGTCGCGGGGTTCGGGGGGGGCATGGTGTTCTACGGGTATCAACTGGCCGCCGTGACCTGGAATCAAACCATTCCGACCATCGGGTTGCCGGCGGGATTTACGTATATTCCGATCCCTTTGTCTGGTGCGCTGATTGTGTTGTTTTCCATCGAACATATGCTCAATGACATGATCGGCCGCAAAACTACCAAGCTTGAGGAGCAGTTTTAAAAATGGAACTGGTCATTCTGATCGGCGGTCTGGCGGTGCTGTTGCTGATCGGCGTGCCGATCGCCTTTGCCCTTGGCGTCACCTCGTTGGTGAGCGTGATTTATATCGGCCTGCCGCCGTTGGTGATCTTCCAACGCATGGCGGCAGGGATGAATATCTTCGCCCTGCTGGCCATTCCGTTCTTTATCTATGCGGGCGAGTTGATGTTGCACGGCGGGATCGCGGAACGTTTGATGCGTTTCGCCAATGCCATCATCGGTAATGTTCGCGGCGGTCTCGGCCTGGTCAATATTTTGACCTCCATGCTTTTTGGCGGGATTTCAGGCTCGGCCATCGCCGATACCTCGGCGATCGGCTCGCTGATGATCCCGCTGATGCGTAAAAAGGGCTATGACGCCGATTATGCGGTCAACGTCACGGTCATGTCGTCAACCATCGGACTGGTGATCCCGCCCAGCCACAACATGATCATTTATTCTCTGGCCACCGGCGGCAGCATTTCCGTGGCGGCATTGTTCATGGCGGGAATCGTCCCGGGCGTTCTGGTCGGCATTTGCTTGATGGTCGTGGCCTATGTCATCGCGTTGAAGCGAAATTACCCGCGTGAAGCTTTTCCCGGATGGAAAGCGCTGGTGGTGATCGGCTTCGGCGCCATTCCCGGACTGTTCACCACGGTGATCATCATCGGCGGTGTGCTGTCGGGTATTTTTACGACCACGGAATCCGCTGCGGTTGCGGTGCTTTACGCGTTGCTGGTCATGTTGCTGGTCTATCGCACCTTGACGTGGAAAAATTTTGTCATTGCGAGCGTCAATGCGGTGCGCACCACATCCATGGTGATGTTGTTGATCGGAACGGCGGCGGCGTTCGGGTATTTGATCGCCTTGTTTCAAGTTCCGGCGCGGGTGATTGATCTGATGTCGGGGCTGTCCAACGATCCCATTGTGGTCTTCATGATCATCAATCTGGTGTTGCTGCTGCTGGGTACGTTCATGGACATGGCGCCGTTGATCCTGATCACGACGCCGATTTTTTTGCCGGTGGTCACGGCGTTCGGTATGGATCCGGTGCAATTCGGCATCGTGCTGATGATCAACCTGGGGCTCGGTCTGGTGACGCCGCCGGTGGGATCTGTTCTGTTTGTCGGGTGCGCCATCGCCAAAATCCGTATTGAAGAAACCTTGCGATCCGTATGGCCCTTTTATCTGGCCATGCTCGTCGCCTTGGTTCTCGTCACTTATATTCCCGCCGTTTCCCTGACCATCCCCAATTTGGTGTTGAAGTGATATGAAGCGTTTATCTTCCGCAACCCTTGCTGAGCTTCCACAGGGCATTCGCCGCCCGCAGTATGACCGCGATGGGGTTGAAATTGGCATTGTGCATTTGGGGTTAGGGGCCTTTCACCGTGCCCATCAAGCGGTCTATACGGACGACATTCTGGCCAGGGGGGATGGCGGCTGGGGTATCGTCGGCGTCTCTTTGCGCAGCGGTGACGTTCGGGATCGTCTGGCCCCGCAGGACTGCCTTTACACATCTGTGGAGCGCGGTGCGGCGGGCGAAACCTTGCGTATTATCGGGGCGGTGAAAAAGGTCCTGGTTGCGCCGGAAGATCCCCGTGCCGTGCTTTTAAAGATGAGCGCCCCTGCGACGCGTATCGTGTCCATGACCATCACCGAAAAAGGCTATTTGCGCGATCCCGCGACGGGTGCGTTGATGGCGGAACATCCTGACATCGTGCACGACCTTGCCAATCCCCATACGCCACGCACCATGCACGGCTTCGTGGTCGAGGCCCTGGCGCGGCGTCATGCCCTTGCCATAGGGGCGTTTACGTTGCTGTGTTGCGACAATCTTCCGGCCAACGGCACGTCTTTGAAAAACGTTGTGCTTGCCTTCGCCCGGTTGCGTGATGAAAATCTCAGCGCGTGGATCGAACGCCATGTCACGTTTCCGTGCACCATGGTGGACCGGATCGTGCCCGCGACGACGGCTGAAGACATTGAAAAAACCGCACGCGCCTTGGGACTTCACGACGCCGCGCCCGTCGTGAGTGAGCCTTTCACCCAGTGGGTGGTGGAAGACGATTTCGTCGCCGGGCGTCCGGCCTGGGAAGACGTCGGGGTGGAAATGACCGCCGATGTGAAGCCGTTCGAAGAAATGAAGCTGCGTCTTCTCAATGCGGCGCATTCGGCGTTGGCGTACCTTGGGTTTCTGGGGGGCTACGATTTTATCCACCAGGCCATGGACAATGCGGCGTATGCGCTGTTCGTGAGGGCCATGATGGACGAGGAGGTCACGCCGGGCCTGCACATTGCGCCGGGAACCGATATCGAGGCCTACAAGGATCGCCTCATCGAACGGTTTCATAATCCGGCCCTTCATCATCGTACGGCCCAAATCGCCATGGACGGTTCACAGAAACTGCCGCAACGCCTGCTGAGTACCGTGCGCGCGTGTATGGCGCGCGGACAGGGGTTCGGGCGTGTTGCGCTCGCCATTGCGGCGTGGATGCGTTATGTCTCCGGCGTCGATGAAAATGGCAATCCCATTGCCGTGAGCGACCCCATGGCCGACGAATTGCGGGCCATTGCCGACGCCCACAACGGAGATATTGTCGGCTATGCACATGCTATCGTGCGTATCCAGAAGGTGTTCGGCGATGATTTGTCGAAACACGTCGCATTTCGCACCGAAGTGACACGGGCGTTGCACGGTCTTTATCGTCGCGGTGCGCGTGCCGCGGTGGCGCAATGGGGAGTGAACGCATGACCTTGAAAATCGACGGGCTGATCGAAGACAAAAGCGTGATCGCGGTATTGCGTATCGAGCGTCGTGAAGACGCGGTGCCCCTGGCGGGGGCTCTGCTTGACGGCGGGCTCACAGTTCTGGAAGTGACGTTGCGCAGCGACGTCGCGCTGGCGGCCGCCGGGGATATTATCGCCGCCTTTCCGCATGCCGTGGTCGGCATTGGCACGGTTCTCGATGCCGGCGGTTTGTCACGCACGTGTGATGTGGGGGCAGCCTTCGCCGTCAGTCCGGGACTGACGGCAAAATTGAGCCATGCGGCGGCGGAACTTGCGGTCCCGTTTCTGCCCGGTGTGGCGACGGTTTCCGAAGTCATGGCCGCGCGTGAAGCCGGTCTGGAAAGGCTCAAGCTGTTTCCTGCAGGCGCGCTCGGCGGCGTGTCCATGCTGAACGCGCTGGCACCGCTGTTTCCCGATGTGCGTTTTTGTCCCACCGGGGGGGTGAATATCGACAACTTTACAGACTATCTGGAACGCGACAACGTGTTTGCCGTCGGCGGCAGCTGGCTGGCCCCGAAGGAACTGGTTGCGGCCCGGGATTGGGGCGCGATTGCGAAACGTGCACACATGGCGCGCACGGCCATGGATCATTTGCGATGATGAAAGAACGCAAGGTTCAACGCATCGCATGCATCGGGGAATGTATGATCGAAATGTGCGAGCAGGCCCCGCGCATGTACGCCATGGGCTTCGGCGGCGACAGCGCCAACACGGCGGTTTATCTGGCCCGGCTGCTCGGCGCCGATGGCGTGGTGGACTATTTCAGCGCCCTTGGCGACGATCCCTACAGCGAAGAGATGCGTGATTTTCTGTGTGCCGAGGGCGTGGGCATGAACCATACCGCGCGTTTGCCCGGTCGCACAGCGGGTTTGTACCTGATCCGCACCGATGAGCGGGGCGAACGCACGTTTCAATACTACCGCTCAAACGCTGCGGCGCGCGATATGCTGCGCGGCAAAAGCGGTGCGGTGCTGCTTGGCGCCCTTGAGCGGTACGATTGGATCTACTTAAGCGGCATCAGTCTTTCGATCCTTGATGATGTGCAACGCGGGGACTTGGTGGCAGCCTTGAAAGCGGCGCGTGCAGGGGGCACGCGGGTGGTTTTCGACGGCAACTACCGGGCGCAGGGATGGCCGGATGTGGCGGCGGCGCGTGCTGCGTTCGACGCCGTGCTGGCGGTGAGCACCGTGGCGCTGGTCACTTTCAGCGATGAACGGATCGTGTACGCAGACGCCACGGCTGAAGATGCCGTTGCGCGGTTGCGCCGCGCGGGGGTGTGCGAAGGGGCGGTAAAACTCGGTGCGCGGGGCTGCCTGGTCTTCGATGACGACCGCGAAATTCAGGTTCCGGCTGAACAGCCCGTGAACCGTCCGCTGGACACCACGGCGGCCGGGGATGCCTTCAACGCGGCGTACCTCGGCGCCCGTATGGGCGGATTGGGTTTGCGAAGTGCCGGCGAGCATGGAAATCGTCTGGCAGGCCGTGTGATCATGTATAACGGCGCCATCATTCCGCGTGCTGCCTTGGGGGGGGAGTGAAAACCATGGAACAGACCTGGCGCTGGTATGGTCCCGACGATCCCGTCAGCCTCGATCACATTCGTCAGGCGGGGGCTGCGGGCGTAGTCACGGCCCTGCATGACATCCCCATCGGTGCGACGTGGCCGCTTGAAGCGATCCGTGCCCGCAAGACTTTGATCGAAACCGCGCCCGCAGGCCTGACAAAGTTGCGCTGGGCGGTGGTGGAAAGCGTGCCCGTGCACGACGACATCAAACGCGGTGCGCCGGGGTGTGCGCGTTATATCGAGGCCTTTTGCAACACGCTGCGCAACCTTGCCGCATGTGCGATTGAGCGGGTTTGCTACAATTTTATGCCGGTCATCGACTGGACGCGCACCGATCTCGCCTATCGGTTGGCGAGCGGTGCGACGGCGTTGCGTTTCGATGCGGATCGTTTCGCCGCATTCGATCTGTTCATCTTGAAGCGCAAGGGTGCGGCGGCGGATTACAGTGCCGATGCGTGGCGTCGCGCCGAGAGCGTGTTTGCGGCTATGGATGAAGACGAAATGCGCCTGCTCACGCGCAACATCATCGCAGGGTTACCCGGACGCATGACGGATGCCCACAACCTCGACAGTTTCTGCGCCGCCTTCGCCCGGTTTTCGAAGATGGGTTCAAAGGCATTGCGCGATAACCTGTTTGCCTTTCTCGACGCCGTCGTGCCGGTTGCCCAGGACCTCGGCATAAGGCTCTGCATCCATCCCGACGACCCGCCGTTTTCGCTTCTGGGTCTGCCGCGCGCGGTGTGTACGGCCGATGACGTGCGGCGTATCCTGGGCCACATCGACAGTCCCGCCAACGGCCTGACCTTGTGCGCGGGGACCTTCGGGGTACGCGCCGACAACGATGTGGTGGCCATGGTGCACGAATTCGGGGCGAAAATTCATTTCGCCCACCTGCGCGGAACGCGGCGGGAGCCGGAAAACCCCGGCAGCTTTCATGAGTCCGATCATTTAGGGGGCGATATCGATATGATCGCCGTGATCGGTGCTCTTTTGGATGAAGAACAACGCCGTGTCGATGCGGGGCGTAGCGACGCCACCATTCCCATGCGTCCCGATCACGGCCATCAGATGCTCGACGACCTCGCAAAACGGGTCAAC
The DNA here is from genome assembly GCA_964451415.1 of uncultured Magnetovibrio sp. Taxonomy (GTDB): domain Bacteria; phylum Pseudomonadota; class Alphaproteobacteria; order Rhodospirillales; family Magnetovibrionaceae; genus CAYVHU01. Next base: position 31,005 of record CAYVHU010000015.1, on the reverse strand, counting down.
CCCGGTTATTCCGCCATCGGACGTCTCAAGGGTCTGGCGGAAATCCGCGGCGTCATGGCCGCGCTCCTTTACCGTGGCCCCGTGCGATAGTAGCGCCACAGCGCCGCGAGACGGGCATCGCTCAGGGGGTTGCCAAAGCGGATCGCGGCGTCGCCTTTGATGCCATTGATGAGGCGCGCTAGGGATGTGCTTGCATCGACGCTGTGCGCCATGGTGAACAGATCGCGTGCAGGCCGTGCAAGACCCGGATCGCCGTTTCCCGCACCATCATGGCACGACGCGCAATAGGTGTTGTGAATGGCGCGTGCTTCGTTGCGCGCGGCGGAAGTGTCGGGCAGGGCCTTGAAATAGGCGACATCGATGCGGTGCGCGGTGCCGAGGCGCGTGAGCAGGGCCACAAGACGCGCACGTTTCGCCGCGGTGTCCAGGGGTTTTTCCTGCCAGACGCGTACGGCGTCCGCGCCCTTTTTATCCGAACCCAGGCGCAGCAGCCACGGCAGCACGCCGAGCGCGCCTGCGATGCGCTGGCGCAGACCTTGGCGGTGGAGCGGTGGCAAGGTCCGTGTGTCGAGCCGCATCACGTCGGCGCGCACAATACGCAGTTCCGCCGCCAGTTGGCGTTCGTTTGGGGCGTCGGCGGCGCGTAGCGGCGCAGGCGTAAGCGCCATCCCCACAACGACGAGCGCGATGCAAATTTGCACCGCGCTCTGCGTTGAGTGGACAATATGGATAAGGCGCGTAAGCGCCATACTTCACCCCATGGGATTTAAGAGTTGGCGTTGATTTTGATTTGCGTCTTCAGACCTTTGTAGGTCCAGTCCAACATGGATCCATCGTACATCTGGGCGTTCTTGTTGCCCAGGATTTCAGATGACGCGAACCAGCCGATGGAAGCCCAGTGCCCGGTGTTGCAGAAATTGATCTGCGCGCCGCTGGTCGGAACCTTGGCGATGGCATACAGTTTTTCCAGCGATTTTTTACCGCGAAAGACACCGCCGTTGTTTTTGGTCACCCAGTTTTCCGGCAGATTGATGGCGCCCGGAATGGTGCCGTAGGCTTTGGCTTTCGGATGGCGGTTGACGCCGAGATATTGGTCCGAAGTACGGTTATCGACCAAGGGTTCGCCCTTGTTCATGGCGGCTTTGACATCGGTCGCGTTGATCAGCATATCCTTGCGCAACGATGCCTTGAAGACCTTGGGGCTGACTTTGACGACACCTTTTTGCAGTGGATTGGTGGGTTTTCCTTTCTTGTCCACGGCTGCCAAGTACGCTTTCATGCCGCCGTTGAGGATCGACAGGTTGTCATGGCCCAGAACCTTGAAGGTCCAGTACATGCGCGTCGCGATCCCCATGTCGGACGCGTTGTTTCCCGGCGCTACCAGAACGACGTGGGTGGCGTCGTCGACACCCAGATTGCCGATGAGTTTGATCAATTTCGCGGGATTGGCGGGAAACATGCCCGGAACGCCGTCTTTCTTGACGCGCCAGCCGTCCTTGCCGTAGTTGGTGTTGAGCGCACCCGGAATATGGCCGCGCAAATAAGCGGTTTTCCCGCGGGCGTCAATGATGACGACGCCGGGCTTGCCGGCGTTGGCCTTGACCCAATTCACGTCTACCAGCGGTTGGGCTGCAAACGCCTGCGTTCCGACCACACTGAACGCCACCGCGATCACGACGACGCCTATCCACGTTTTGATGTTACATAATGCTTTTGTCATTACAGGTCCTCCCTTTTTCGACCCCAGATTGCTTTCGCGGATGGTTCCGCTAAAGCGTTACGACCAGTTCGGCCGTTAAAATGGCGGTTGCCACCCTTGCCCAGCCTTCTTTGTCGTCTTGTGTCAGACCTGTGACGTCCAGGCGTTCCACCGTGTGTGTGCCATTGAGAGATTGCACGGCGGCGGTTACGCTTTCGGCGTCGGGAAACAGGCCTGTTTTCAATTCAAGAATAATCATGAGCTTTGTTTTTATTTCGATGTTGATTCAAAGGTTTACGACCAACGCGGCATCGGCGATCGCCCGGCCTAGCGTTTCGGTGTTTAAAAACGGAACGTCGTCGGCCATTTCCTTGAGCGTGGTTTCGGGTTCGATGTCGCAAAGCTCCAACAACTCCGCCTGTTCGGCGTTGGCCTCGGTATCGGCCACCGCTTCGCGCATGAACACCAGCCGGATTTCGTGGCCGCAAATGGTCAGGCCCGCAGCCACGCGCATGGCTTCGGTGTGATCGCGTCGTGCCAGTACGAGAATGTGTTTTGTATTCATTTCCCCTCCTACAGGCTGACGACCCGCGCGGCCTCGGCCATGAGTCCCGAGTTCACCGTTTGTGAGCCGCGTTCCACCGGGCAGTCGCGCCCCGCCATGTGGATATCCCAGGACTTTTCACACACCGCGACCCGCATGGCCCCCGTCCGCGCGGCGTTGAAGGCTTCATCGTCCAGAACCTTGACGCCGTCGTTGGTGAGAAAACAGGCCCATGTCGCGCCCTGCGCGCTGAAGGCGCGGCCAAGCGCCCCCGCAATGGGAGCGGCCTGGGCGGCGGTGATGTGTAGCAATACGTCCATATCGGTTGTGTCTTCCTTCGCAAATCAGTTCAATTCGGGCGCGCGATGGTGATGGCTTTAACATTGCCGCGCGCAAACGCCGCCAATTGCGCCCCCAGCGTTTGTTGGGAATTTCCAAGACGGATCAAGGTGTCGCGCATGGGGGCGGTGTATACGGCCTCTCGGCTAAAGCTGCGCGGCTGTCCCGGCTCCTTCAGGCTCACGGCGCTGCCATCCAAGACCGCGACGTTTTTCTGTCCCGCCAGATACAGCAGCCCGGCGGCGGCCCAGGCTGCGTTTTTATGATCGGCGTACAAGACGACGCTTTCGCGGCCCGTTAGACCGATCGTCCCCAGCAGCCAGCGCAGGGCTAAAAATGGCAGCGGACGGGTTGTTTCATCAAAGAGGGACGAAGCCGGGAGGCACCTGGCCCCGGGCAGAGAGGCGCGTTCGCAGGCCGTTTCATCGCGCAGATCGACCGTAATGACCTTTGTTTTTGCTGAAGGTGCCGCGGGCAAACGATCAAGGCGTTCGATCCCGCCGGCCATGGCCGTGGTGGCGACGCTCGCCGCCGCAAGGACAAGTCCCCACGCTAGACGTTTCAAGGATGGCCGCGGCCTCACCTCAGCACCCCCCCATGTGGATTTTCGGCGCCGCAAGTACGCCGGGTTCGGGCGGCGCCGGCGGGTTTTCGATGTAATAGTCCATCAACTTTGAGACCGACACTTTACCAAAGCCTCCGCCGACGTTGACCGGCGGCAGATTTTCCGCTGGCTGCGGCGTCTCGGCGAAGGCGACCTCTTGCGGGGACATGGCCGCGTAGGGGAAGGCCAGCCAGGCAATCGCCAGTGAGGCCAATACCAATCCGCAGCAAAACACGATGTTGGTTCTAACCATGGTTCGGGTCTCCGCTCATAACGTGTCCTTGAGAAAAGCGATGTACATCATGGCGAACGCGAGCACGAACAAAAGGCCTTGTGCAATCGTTTCCAAATCCATTTTTTGCTCCTTCAATCGCCGCGATAATTCTTGATCAGATCGTTGACGCTGACGTCTTTCCCGGTTTCCGGCTGGATGACCGAAGGCGTGAAGTACGCGACGCCGTCTCTGTCGGCGCGCAGGCTTTGGGGCGGTGCAATCAGCATCCACGCCAATCCTGCGAGCGTGATGACCAGCGCCATGAGGGCGTAAATATCCATGATGATCTTTGCCATGGCCGTCTCCTCAATCCTTGCGCAGGTAGACTTTCCAGCAGCGTGGATTTTTGATGGTTTCAAGGTGCGTCACGCCCAGGTCGTCGCACATGGGCGGCAGGGCCTCGACGGATGACGGGTTGTCGATCATGACTTCGACCACATGGCCGACATCGATTTCGCGCACCGCCTTCTTGGTCATCAACTGCGGGCGCGGGCAACTGTCACCGAGGCAATCCACGCTGATCGTGACGGTGACGACGGTTCCGTCGCTGAGTGTGACTTCATGTGCGTCGGTCGTTTTTTCCTTGGCCTTCTTTCTGCTGAACAATCCCATGGGTTTCTCCACGATAAGGGGTGTCGTAAAAGGTTACTCGGCGGCGTCGGTTTGTTCCGATGCGGCGGAAATGGGCTTTGGCTGTTTGTGGCTTTGCTCGATCTGTTTGTGGTGCAGGGCCTGGGCTTCTTCCTTGCGCAGGATGGCGCGATAAATGAGGAGCAAAACCCCGATCTGCACCATGCCGAAGACGATTGCCGGGATGCCGAATTTTTCTTGCAGCGTGGCGGCGTTTGAGAACCCCAATTGCAGCGCCTGCAGGTTCGGGTCGTTGGTCATGCTGGCGGGGGCGGGGGGCCAGTAGTTCACCGACCACACCAGCGAGAACAAGAACATGCCGATAAAGGTGAACAACAAGGCCCATGCCGCGCCGACGTTGCCTTCGCCGGTCTTGACCCAGGTCGAAACCGTGCACGCGCCGGCCAGGACCATGCCGATGCCGAACAGAAACAACCCGGCGAAGGTGTTGAAGCCGACGTCGAAGTTCATGGGGCGTCCTTGGCCGATGGTCATGAACAAGGTGAAGCCGAAGGTCAGGATCATCATCGCAACCAGCATCGCCTTGGTGTTGCGGTAGGATTTGAACAAGATGGCGTCGCGTAACGCGGCGGTGTTGCAAAAGCGCGAACGCTGCATCAACAGGCCGACCGTCGAGCCGAAAATAAACGCGATCAGGTCTCCTCCGATGGGGGACAACATGGCTTAACCCTCCAAAACTTTCTTGTAGATCATCGAGCCCACCCAGGCCCCGGCGATGATGCCGCTGACGGCAAGGTAGCCGCCCATGTTCATTTCCGGGGTGAGACCGAAAAAGGTCGAAACGTTGCATACGAACGCCAGACGAATGCCGACGCCCATTAGCAGGCCGCCGATGGTGATCATCGTCCATTCCGACAAACGGCGCGGAAACCGAAAATAGAATTCCTTGCTCAGCTTGGCGCTGACGAACGAACCGAACAGCATGCCGAGGCTGATATAAATTTTCCAATAGGTTGCGTCCGGCTGGAACACGAGGTTCCAAAACGGCAGGCGTTTCAGTTCGTCGCCCATGAACACCTTGGCGATGAGGCCGGTCATCATGGTTTCGCCGCCACCGACGGTCCACGCGCCCACCAGCAAGAACAGAAAAATATCCAGAACCGCAATCACCGTTAGGGCGATGATGGGGTCGAGGGTTTTTTTGAAAAAGTCCGTGCCCAAGAGATCCTCCCGATAACGAGTTGTGACGAATTTTGTATTGATTTTTTTGCGACGCCCCCAGCGCCGTGTCCATGAAGGTTAGAGCGCTTTAAAACGGCAGTGGTAGTAATTATTGGAAACCGATGCCGGAAATGAATTATTATGTTGTGGGTATCCGGACAACGGCTTGAAAATCATGTACTTTTCCCCTCCAAGGGAAGGGGGAGGAAAAATGTCCATTTACATTGAAATCGAACCGAACGACTTTCTCGGCCATATGTTCGACGCCTGCACCACCGATCAGGTTCGCGATTTTCAACCGGAAAAACGGGGGTTCCGAATCCATGGCCACAGCACGACGGTCAGTTTGGAAGGTGTGTTCTGGACCGTGTTGGAAGACATGTCGGCACGTATGGAACTGACGTTGCCGCAGTTGATCGTGCGCATTCACGATCAATGCCTTGTGGCGAATGACAAGAATATTTCGTCCTGCTTGCGCGTGATTTGCATGAAGTACATGAACATCTATGCCTGAGTCGAAATGGTAACGAAATGTGACGTCGCGAACGGCTGCAACATTTCGTTACAAATCCGGCTTTTCCAGACATCCTGGCGCAATCGAAGGGGGGTTGAATGGGGCTTGTGAGATGCTCTCACGAGACACTCAAGATCGGAGAAACGTTATGGATTACGGTATGATGGAAGGATGGAGCGGCATGGGTTTCGGCATGGGGTTTGGTGCGTTGATGATGATTTTCTGGGTTGTTTTGTTTGTCGGCCTGATCGTGCTGGTCGTGCGTTGGCTTGGCGGCACGTCCCGGCGGAATCTCGATCAAGATGCTCAAAACACACTGAAACAGCGTTTCGCCCGTGGCGAAATTGACGTGGATGAGTTTGAAAAGCGTTCCCGTTCCTTGCGCGAAGGTACGTGAGCGGCAAAACCGTGCGGCGCGTAACGGTGGAAATCAGGAAGATCAAAATGCTTTCTGGCGTCCTCACCCTTTCACCTTGGCCTTGCGCCGGGCGGCGTGCAGGATCGGGTCGCTATAGCCGTTGGGTTGTGCGCGTCCCTTGAAGATTAGATCGCACGCGGCTTGAAAGGCGAGCGAGGTTTCGAAATCATTTGCCATGGGATGGTATGCGGGGTCGTCGCCATTCTGGCGGTCCACCACGCGAGCCATGCGTTTCAAGGTTTCCAGAACCTGGGCCTGCGAACACAAGCCATGGTGCAGCCAGTTGGCGATGTGCTGGCTGGAAATGCGTAAAGTCGCGCGGTCTTCCATCAAACCGACGTCATGGATATCCGGCACCTTGGAACACCCCACACCCTGGTCGATCCAGCGCACCACATAACCCAAAATGCCCTGGGCGTTGTTGTTAAGCTCGTCTTGAATGTCTGTATCGGAAAGCTTTTTGTTCCCCAATAGCGGCAGTGTGAGAAGGTCATCCAAAGAAGCACGCGGCCGCGTCGCCAGCTTCTTTTGGCATTTGGCGACGTCGATCTGGTGGTAATGCAAAGCATGCAGGACGGCGGCGGTGGGCGAGGGCACCCACGCCGTGTTGGCGCCTGCCAGCGGGTGGGCCTGCTTGGTTGCCATCATTTCCGCCATCCGGTCGGGTTTTGCCCACATCCCCTTGCCGATTTGCGCGCGGCCCGCAAAGCCGCAGGCCAGACCGATATCGACGTTTTGATCCTCGTAGGCGGCAATCCACGGCTCAGATTTCATGTCGTCTTTGCGCACCACGGGTCCGGCTTCCATGTCGGTATGGATTTCATCGCCGGTGCGATCCAGAAAGCCGGTGTTGATGAACGCGACACGGTCCTTCAGCGCGCGGATACATTCCTTGAGGTTGACGCTGGTACGCCGTTCTTCATCCATGATGCCGACCTTGATCGTGTCGGCGGGCAGGTTCAAAGCCTTTTCCACGCGCCCAAACAGGACATCGACGAAGGCGGCTTCTTGTGGGCCGTGTAGCTTCGGCTTGACGATGTAGATGCTGGTGGTACGTGAATTGCGCAGTGCGCCTGCCTCTTTTTTTAAATCGTGCAGCGCGCACGCGGCGGTGACGAAGGCATCGAGAACCCCTTCGGGAATATCCGCGCCCGTCTCATCTTGAACGGCGTCGGTGATCATGGAAAGGCCGACATTGCGCACCAAAAGCAGGCTGCGGCCATGGAGTTCCAGGGCCGTGCCGTCGGGACGCGTGTAGGTGCGATCGGCGGCAAGGGTGCGGGTGTGAGGCTTTCCGTCCTTCTTGAAGGTCTCGCACAGATCGCCCTTCATCAGCCCCAGCCAGTTGCGATAGGCAACGACCTTGTCGTGGGCATCGACGGCGGCGACGGAATCCTCGCAGTCCTGAATGGTGCTGAGCGCGGCTTCCACCATGATGTCCTTGAGGCCCGCCGGATGCGCCGCGCCGATGGGATGGCGGCGATCGAAGTGCAGTTCCACGTGCAGGCCGTGATTCCTGAGCAACACCACGTCCAGCGCGTTTTGCGCGTTTAGCACGAACCCGGCAAATTGATCCGGATTTTGCAGGCCGACTTCGCGTCCATCGCCGAGGGTCGCCTTCAGGATTTTGGTGTTCAGGGTATAGTCCACCACCTCGGCGTGACGACCCGCTTCCAGCGGGACGGCCTGATCGAGAAATTCGGACGCATAGGCGAACACCGCCTGGCCGCGCTTCGGGTTGTAGGCGGAGCCCTTCTCCCGGTCCTCCGTTTCGGCGATGACGTCGGTTCCGTATAGGGCGTCGAACAGGCTGCCCCAGCGCGCGTTGGCGGCGTTGAGGGCGAAGCGCGCATTCATCACCGGCACCACCAGTTGTGGACCGGCAAGATGGGCGATTTCCGCATCCACGTTTGCGGTGCCGATTTCAAAATCGGGTCCTTCGGGCAGCAGGTATTCGATGTCCATCAGGAATTGCCGGTAAAGGTCCGCATCGAACGCACCGCCCGCGTGGCGTTGATGCCAGGAATCAATTTTGCGCTGGATGACGTCGCGTTCTTCCCCCAAGGCGCGGTTGCGCGGGGCCAGGTCCTTGAGGGTTTGTGCGAAGGCGTTCCAGAACGCTCCGGCGTCAATGCCCGTGCCGGGCAGGACTTCGGTGTTTACAAATTCATAAAGGATGCTCGCAACTTTCAAGCCGTGGCGCGATGTGTACGGTGTCATCGGTTTGCCCTCTTTGCCCTCAATGTGTTCGCATGTGCAGCATAAGGTAGAGGTCATACGTAACCGTTGTCCAGTGCCTAAAGCAAAGGGTATCCTAGGAAATGATCAAATCCGCCCCGGAGCTATTGCACGCCTTGTTCCAAAGCGCCGTTGATGGCGTCGCGGCGGATGCGTGCGTGGCGCGTCATATGCCGAAGGCCTGCATCGGCCGCACCGTCGTTATTGGTGCGGGCAAGGCCGCAGCCGCCATGGCGCGCGCGTTTGAAAGGCATTGGGACGTAGAGCTTGAAGGCGTGGTGGTGACGCGTTATGGCCACGGCGTTGCGTGTGGGCGGATCGAAGTCCTTGAGGCGGGCCATCCGGTGCCCGATGAAGCGGGCGTGACGGCATCAAGGCGCATTCTTGAAGCGGTGCAGGGCTTAAGTGCCGACGATCTTGTGGTGTGCCTGATTTCCGGCGGCGGTTCGGCCTTGCTGACGTTGCCCGCACCCGGCGTGACGTTGGCTGACAAAATCGACATTACGAACCAGCTGTTGCACAGTGGGGCGTCAATTACGGAAATCAACTGTGTGCGCAAACACCTTTCCGCCATCAAGGGCGGCCGGCTGGCGCTGGCGTGTATTCCTGCGCGTTTCGTCTCGTTGATCATTTCCGATGTGGCGGGGGACGATTTGGCATCCATCGCTTCGGGGCCGACGGTTTGCGATCCTGGCACCTATGCGCAGGCGCGCGGCGTGCTTGAAACGTATGCTATTGAAGTTCCGTCTGCGGTGAACGCCGTGTTGCAAGACGAAGCGGACGAAACCCCGAAACCCGGCGATGAACGTTTGGAAAACGGAGAAAACATTCTTATCGCCACGGCGCAAATGGCGCTGGAGGCGGCCGCTGCGACCGCGCGCGCGGCGGGCTATGCCCCGATGATCCTGTCCGATCGGATCGAAGGCGAAGCGCGCGTCGTTGCCGCCGAACATGCCGCCACCGTGCGCTGCATCCAGCCCGTAAAAACGCCGAGCGTATTGCTTTCGGGGGGGGAAACCACGGTGACGCTTCGATCCAGTCCCGGTCGCGGGGGTCGCAACACGGAATTTCTCCTTGCCCTTGCGCTGGAACTGGACGGCCATCGCGGCGTTCATGCCATCGCCTGCGATACCGATGGCATTGACGGTACACAGGATAATGCAGGCGCATGGATCGGTCCCGATACGCTTGCGCGTGCGAAATCCCTGGGACTGGATGTGCGAGCGTATCTTGACGGACACGATGCCTACAGTTTTTTCCAGCGTTTGGGCGATTTGGTGGTGAGCGGTCCGACGCTCACCAACGTCAATGACTTCCGCGCCATCATCGTCGAGGAGCCGTCGCCATGAAAATGCCCGTGCCAGATCTTTCAATCATGGCGCGCCGCGCGCAGATCGCCGCGCGCCTGCGCGCCATCGTGCGTGGAGAAGGCGTCATCGTCGATGAAGAGGAACTGCGCGTCTACGAATGCGACGGCCTGACGGCGTACCGGCAGTTGCCCATGGTGGTGGTGCTGCCCGAAACGACCGCGCAGATTTCACTGATTTTGAAGGCCTGTCGCGAACTCGGCGTTAAAGTGGTACCGCGCGGGGCGGGCACGGGACTTTCGGGCGGTGCGCTGCCGCTGGGGGACGCGGTGACGCTGGGGCTGGGCAAGTTCACGAAAATTCTCGATATAGATTATGAAAACCGCTGCGTCGTGGCGCAGCCCGGCGTGACCAACATGGCCATCGGCGACGCCGTCGCGGATGAAGGCTATGTTTATGCTCCCGATCCATCGTCGCGCATCGTGTGCACCATCGGCGGCAATGTGGCGGAAAACGCGGGCGGTATGCATTGTTTGAAATACGGCCTCACCACCAACAACGTTCTGGGGGTGGAAATGGTTTTGATGAACGGCGACATCATCCGTCTGGGCGGCAGGCATTACGATGCCGGCGGGCTGGACCTGCTGGGGGTGATGAACGGATCGGAGGGCCTGCTGGGCGTTATCACCGAGGTCACGGTGCGCATTTTGAGAAAACCCGAAACGCGTCAGGCCCTGTTGATCGGCTTTGCCTCGGTTGAAACGGGCGGGGACTGCGTGGCCGAAATCATTGCACAGGGCATCATTCCCGGGGCCATGGAAATGATGGACAAACGGGCCATCGCGGCCATGCAGCGCTTTGTTGATAGTGGCTACCCGTTGGATGTGGACGCGTTGTTGGTGGTGGAACTGGACGGTCCGCAGGCGGAAGTCGCGTATTTGATCGAACGCGTGCAGGCGATTGCCAGGGCCATTGGCTCGACCTTTTTGCGCGTCAGTGGAAACGAAGCGGAACGCCTGCAATTTTGGCAAGGGCGCATGGCAGCCTTTCCGGCGATCGGGCGGGTGTCCCCCGATTACATGACCATGGATGGCACCATCCCGCGCCATCGTCTGGCGGAGGTTCTGGCGCGCATTACAGAACTGTCGGCGCGTTACGATTTGCGCGTCGCCAACGTGTTTCATGCCGGTGACGGCAATCTGCACCCGCTGGTGCTGTTTGATGCCAACCGCCCCGGTGAACTGGAAAAGGCCGAGGCCTTTGGCGCGGAGATTCTGAAACTGTGCGTCGCCGTGGGTGGCGTGTTGTCGGGGGAACACGGCATCGGCGTGGAAAAGCGCGACCTGATGGGCGAGATGTTCACGCAAGACGATCTGGATCAGCAAAAACGCCTGAAATACGCCTTTGATGAAGACGGGTTGCTCAATCCCGGCAAGGTGTTTCCGCTTTTGAACGCGTGTGCAGAGGTCGGCCGACTGCGCCTGTCCGATTCTTTTTCCGATATTCCCAGGTTCTAAAATGACCGAAACCTTCAAGCCCGAAACCGAAGCCGAAGTGATCGAGGCCGTGCGATGGGCGCAGGCGCACACCACGACGTTGGACATCCGCGGCCATGCCAGCAAAAGTGGTCTGGGCAAACCCGTATCATCTTCGGCGGTGCTGGACATGTCCGCAATGAACGCCATCACGCTGTATGAGCCGGAAGAACTGGTGATGCGCGCGCGTGCAGGCACGCCGATGTCGGACATCGAGACCGCGCTGGATGCAGAAAATCAGATGCTGGCGTTCGAACCGTGGAGCGGGTCGTCCCTGTACGGTCGTGAGGGCGGCACCATCGCCGGGATTATAGCGTGCAATTCTTCTGGTCCAAGGCGCATTTTGACAGGGGCCGCGCGCGATCACATTCTGGGTTTTCAGGGCGTGAACGGGCTGGGGCAGGCCTTCAAGTCCGGCGGGCGCGTGGTCAAAAACGTCACCGGGTTCGATGTGAGCAAATTGATGGCCGGTGCCATGGGGACTTTGGGCGTGATGAGCGAGGTGACGTTCAAGGTTGCGCCGAAACCGCAATGCGCGCGCACGGTTTTGTTGTTCGGTGTGACGGACGTGGCGGCAGCCTTGATCGCTGCGCAAGGCAGCGCACATACGATTTCCGCCGCCGCGCATTTACCCCGAACCATTGCGGCGCGCTCCCACGTTGCGTGCGTGCGCGGTGCGCGCGCGGATGTGACGGCCGTGCGTATCGAAGGGCCAGCGCCTTCGGTGGCGGCGCGCAGCACGGCCCTGCGTGAACTTTTGGCCCCCTTCGCACAAGGCGTGGAAGACCTGCACGATGTCGATACGAAAACATTATGGACGGAAATTCGCGATGTGGCGTATTTTGCGCCGCACAAACAGATCTGGCGTATTTGCGTGGCTCCCAGTGAAGGCCCGGGCGTTGCGCAGCGGCTCTCGGAGGCTTTGGGTGGTGAAACCCTGCTGGATTGGGCGGGCGGTCTGATCTGGCTGGCGCTGGCGCCGGGGAACGATGCCCATGCGCCCGTCGTGCGGGCTGCGTTTACGTCCGCTCACGCCACATGCATGCGTGCCGCCGATGATGTGCGCGCCGCCATCGACGTGTTTCAACCCCAAAGCCCTGCACTTGAGGCCCTGACGCGGCGCATCCGCGAAAGTTTTGATCCGTCCGGAATTTTCAATCCCGGGCGGGTGTGAGGGGGAGCCATGCAAACGCATTTCAGCCCCGAACGCCTGCGTAAACCGGCTTTGAAAATCGCCAACGATATTCTGCGCACTTGCGTGCACTGCGGGTTTTGTCTTGCGACATGCCCGACCTATGTGTTGCTGGGCGATGAACTGGACAGCCCGCGCGGGCGCATTTATCTGATGCGCGAGATGCTGGAAAAAGACGCCGCGCCGCGCGTGCGCGTCGTTAAGCACATTGATCGCTGTTTGAGTTGTCTGTCGTGCATGAGCACCTGTCCGTCCGGCGTCGATTACCGGCGCCTGGTGGATCACGTGCGCAACCATATCGAAGCGACCTACACGCGCCCGCTTCCCGAACGGCTTTTGCGCGGGTTGTTGGCGTTTGTATTGCCCAACCCCAGGGTCTTTCGTCTGGCGCTGAGGGCGGGGCGGTGGGCCCAACCGTTTCGCGCCGTATTGCCGGGGCGCTTGAAAGGGATGGTGGCCATGGCCCCGGCGCGACTTCCCGCACGCGCGCCGGTGGGCGAGCTCAGGGCGCAAAAAAAAGCGAAGCTGCGCGTGGCCCTGCTGCCCGGCTGCGCGCAACAGGTCCTTCAGCCGCGCATCAATCAGGCCGCCGCACGCGTGCTGGCACGTCTGGGCGCGGACGTGGTCGAACCCGCAGATGTCGGGTGTTGCGGTGCGTTGGAACACCATATGGGCAGGGAAAAAGCGGCCCTCGCCCGGGCGCGCGCCGTGATCGCGGCGTTCGAGCGCGCGGCCCCGGACGTCATCGCGATCAGTGCATCGGGGTGCGGTGCGACGCTGAAGGATTATGCGTACCTGTTGAAGGACGATCCCCACTGGTGTGTGCGTGCGCAGGCGCTTGCCGCCAAAGTCCGCGACGTCTGCGAGGTCGTGGCCGAACTGGGGCTGGAGGGCGTTTGCGATTTCGCCAAACCGCGCGTGGCGTACCATGCGCCGTGTTCGTTGCAACACGCGCAAAACGTCGCCGATGTGTCTTTGAAACTGCTGAAACAGGCCGGTTTTAGGGTCTCGACCCCCAAGGATGCGCATTTGTGCTGCGGTTCGGCGGGAATTTACAACCTTATGCAGCCGCAACTGGCGGCGGCGCTAGGGCGGCGCAAGGCCGACGCGTTGGAGGCTCGGGACCCCCATGTGATCGCCACGGGAAATATCGGCTGCCGCATTCAAATCGGTGAATATGCAGACGTTCCGGTGGTGCACACGATCGAACTTCTCGATTGGGCCACGGGGGGCGACAATCCTTTAAAGTGATGTCCACCAGTGGGTGAGCGCGGGCAGTGCGCACGGCAAGACGACACCCAACCCGCCGCTGAATGTGGCCCACGCGTCGAGTTCTTCTTCGGGAACGCTGATCACGGTGGGCAGGCCGGCGGCCATGACCTGCAAAAGATCGGGGGCCAATCCGCCACCGTCGCGCTCAATTTTGCCGAAGCGTTCCACGATCACCGCTTCGGCGTTTTGGTCCAGTGCGCGGCGCAGGATCATGGCGGCCTCGGCCAGTTGGGCAAGGTCGAGGCTGCACACGCCATTGTCCATTTCGTAGGCCGTGGGCCGTTTCAGGGGAATACGTGCGGCGGTGCGGATATCAATGGCGTCCAGGGCGCCACCGCTCCCGTGCGGTTCTTGTACCAAACCGTGGACATCGACGTTTGCGGCCCTGAGGTAGGCGATGAAGGCTTCCAGCACGGCGCGCACATTCTGGCCGGGGGCATAACGGACGGCGGCGATGCGCGGTTTACACATTTTTTTCTCTTCGTTAACCTCCGGCACCGTTCAGTGTATACGCAGTGTTCGTGATAAGGAAGCCAAGGGTCATGCTGAGCACCAAAAGCGCGCCCACAATGCGCGGCGGTGCGGGCAGCGGCAGATCAAACCACCGACACCCGGCACCGATGAGAAGGCCTAAACTTATCCCCAGAACCGTACTCATATCTCGTCTCCCGGCTTGACGGCGGAACCCGTCGGCCCACCGCTTAAATGTTGGTGTTTGGCGGCGCGGTGGCTGGCGTATCTGTCCATCGCGGCTTGATCAAATCGTCCATAAGGGGCAAAACAATCAACTGTCGGGCTCTACCCATGACGGGATGGAACTCGGGGCTCACCTCAGAGGTACTGTGGGTTAAGACAAAGGAACTGTGTTTATGGCAAAACAGCCAAACTACGAATTTACATTGGATGCCTATATTAAAATGGTTGGGGCGATCCTTTGTCGAGGCTATCAGGCTGTTTCTTATGTTGAGGCACACCCCCACAAAAAGCACCTGATTCTACGTCATGATGTTGATTTTGATCTTGATGCTGCCGTGGCAATGGCAAAATGTGAATCCCAACACGGGTTGAAGGCAACCTATTTTATCCTTCTGCGCACCGAATTTTATAACGTTGCCTCTGCCCATGCCTCAACGGCCATTTCAGAACTGGCCTCCCTGGGTCATGATATAGGCCTTCATTTTGATGCGTCTCTCTATGAAGGGGAGAAGGATACGATTAATGACAAGGTAAAACAGGAAGCATCTATTTTATCTTCACTAACAGGGCGGTCTATTGGTTCCATGAGCCTTCATCGCCCTCATCCGACACTCTTGGGACAAAATTTGAATATAGATCCTTTGGTGAACAGTTATGCCGAAAAATATTTTAACGAATTTGGCTATTGTTCGGATTCTAATGGCGGATGGCATTATGACTATCCCCTTGACCATAAAACGCTAAAATCCTCGCGTGGAATGCATCTTCTGACTCATCCGATCTGGTGGACAGGGCCAGGCAACACGTCTCTTGAAAAGTTGGATTTATTTTTGCAGAAGCGTGCGGATGTATTGCAGGATCGACTTTCTGAAAACTGTAAACTTTTCGAAAAATCAAGGCATCGCTGACTATAGGCTTGTGCCGAATAACGAGGCGTGAGCTACTCCAAATCCAGACAATTTTGTTACAAACAGTCACCTTCACAGTATCAGGAAAAATTCACGATGCACGTGGGCATACATCAACCCAATTATTTCCCATGGCTGGGTTATTTCTATAAAATACAATCGTCTGATCGTTTTATTTTTCTCGATGATGTCCAATATACAAAAAACAGTTATATCAACAGAACTCAAATTCTTGTCGGAGGAAAAAAGAAATGGATGACAATTCCCGTTTCTTTTCATTTCGGTGATGAAATTCGTGTGGTTAAACCAAGCCAGGATGCTTGGGCACAAAGCCATAAGGACCTTCTCTTTAATACCTATCGTCTTGCCACCCACTTCAAGACTGTCATGCCCTTCGTGGAAGATATTCTGACATCCGTTTCACAAAAAGAACTTTCTGAAATCAACATCTATATTATTCAAAGAATTACGGCTCAACTGGAAATGAACTGCCTCCTCATCCGGTCATCTGATATTAAGGTCACATCAGATAGCCCCGAAGAACGACTTATCAAATTAACCCAATCCATTTCACCACATGCAACGTATTTGTCAGGGAAAGGGGGGGCCAAATATCAAGATGAAGAAGAATACACAAAAGCAGGATTGGGTTTTGAATACATCAATTTTATACATCCGGCCTACGAGCAAGGTACAAAAAACTTTGAACCCGGCTTGTCCATATTAGATGCTCTCTTCCATTTGGGGTTTGCGGGTACAAAAAATATTCTGGCTGCGGTTGGACCCTAATATCAAACAACGTTAGAATCAGGCCCTATATATTTTTGCTAAAACTTGTTGCAGAACCACATCTGTTTCAATCGCCCGGACTTTCCAAGAGTGATCTCGAACGGCAGCGTCACGAGCATTTTGAGACATTTCATCCAACTGATCAGGGTCATTGACCAACTTTGATACGGCCGAGGCCAAACCCTGTGGATCCCCAGATTCTATAACGTATCCACACGCACTGTTCTTCACCACTTCGGCTTGAAATGGTAGATTCGCAGAAATAATTGCGGTCGCACAGGCCATACTTTCGTACAATTTCAAAGGCGAGGCCCCCGTATCAACACGCCCCCCCAAATTTTCAGAACATACGATTGAACCTAAGGCCCGCGCGACCACAGATGGCAATTCATCATAGGGTACACGACCCAAATAATGCACATGATCAAGACGATTGGCAGCGGCCTCAATAACGGGACGTTCCACGCCATCTCCGGCAAACACCACATCTATTCCTTTTGGCCAAGCATCCTCTTCAACCGCGGCCAAAATAACATTGGTGCCTTGCCATGGAGCCAAAGTACCAAAAAAGACCATAAATTTTTCTGGTAAAGCCTGTGTTGTGGCATTGAGCGTTTTTGCGGCATTTGGCGTAAAATGTTCCACATCAGCCCCATTGGGTACAACGGCAATAATTGTATCTTCGCCAACAATTCCTCGCGACATATCGGCAAGACCTTGAGCTACAGCAATGATACCCGCGGCCCACCGCAACTGCACTTCCATTAACCAGCGAAACAGACTGCCAAAACGGCGGGTTATCGGCCATGCAATATATAAATCAATAACTTGTCCATTAACTTCGATAACGGTCGGAATACCCAGTATTTTAGCAAACAAAGCCACCGGAAAAACCGCAAAATGCCAGCGCATGTAATACACTTTAGGCCGCTTGGAAAGTAACACTCGCAAGTTCATTTGAGAAATGCCCATAAAACGGGAAAATACACTTGGTAATTTTGCATCGTCATAACACGGGGAGAACAAATCAACCTGCCAACCCGCCGATTTCAATCCCTTGATAATTTCATGCACATGGGTAAAGGACGCATGTCCCTCACGTTCCGGTTCGGCGCTCACGTAGGTCAAAGTCTTCGGCGTCTTCATGATCCAAAATCCACCTCAAATATTTCGGCCCAGCGCACCAAGATCAACCACCGCCACACTTCCCCAGTCAAAGGTTTCCTTCCCATTTTAACGGCCTGAAGTTCACGCTTTAAAACCGCCGTATCGAAGGCCGGAATTGAAGATAATGTATCGCGGCTCAACACACCTTCCAGCCAGTCCCGGGAATCGCTCAGCCACGTTTCCTCAGGGGCCGCGAAGCCAATTTTGTCACGTCGATCCAGAATCTCGTCCGGGACTAATCCTCGCATGGCTGCACGAAATATGGATTTGGTTTCCCCCTGATCAGAAATCAAAAAATCCTCGGGGAGGCTATACAAAAAATCGACCAATGCGGTGGTTAAGAAAGGGACCCGGCTTTCAACGGAATGTGCCATGGAATTTCGATCTTGAAATCGCAATAATGCTGGCAAAACCCGATCAACGAGACTTTCCAACAATTCATGACGCAAAACATCCCCCGAAACGGGTTTTTGCGGGGCTTCAATATTGACGCCTTGTTGTTGAAACCATTGGCCATTCATCCAAGCTGGAACAAGATTTTCCCCAACACAAGAGCGGGCCACACCTTGTAAAGCCATTGGCAATAAAAATCGCATGGCCCTTAAAAAAATGCCGCGCCTGTTTTGTGTTAACTTCAACAGCTTTAGCGCTCGCCTCCATTGTCTGGACTTCACCAAGGTGGCCAAGCGAGCCGCGATGAAAGGTACATAGCCTGCCAAAATCTCATCGGCACCTTGTCCATCCAATGTCACTTTGATTCCGTTATCATGTGCCAATTTAAAAATATGGTACTGAGCAAAAACAGACGTTCCACTAAAAGGCTCACCTTGGATTTGTATGAGGGCATCAATGTCTTGGACCAGATTTTCACCTTCCAAGCTTATTTTATGTTGATTCGCCTGAACAGATTTTGCCGCAATATTGGCCCAATTTTCTTCATTGAGATCATGGTTCGGGGCGATGAATGTAAAAGTATGAAGGTCTAGGTCAGGACCTTTCAATGCACGCATAACACCCACAACGGCAGAGGAATCGATTCCCCCCGACAATGTGGCTCCAACTGGCACATCAGACCGCAAATGCAAGCGAACGCTATCTAAAAACAATTGTCGCAATTCAACGGTTGCCGCTTCGAACGAAATATCTCGCAAGGGTTTCAGTTCAGGCTGCCAATACCGTTGTAATTTGACAAGGTTTGGAGCATTCAAATTCACCACAGCAAAATGAGCGGGAGGCAAATGCTTGATGCTGGCAAACAACGTACGATCGCCACGATCCGTAAAGCCAAACCGCAGGAAATCATATAGAGCACTTGGCTCGACACTCCGATCAACACCAGGCAGCATCAGCAAACTGGTTAATTCAGATGCAAAAGCCAGCCCCCCCTGAAAGAGCGTATAGCTGAGAGGCTTAATTCCAAACTGATCACGGGCCAAGGTGACGGTTTTGGCTTTTGTATCCAAAACGGCAAAGGCAAACATCCCCGTGAGTTTCGTCAATGTCGTTTCAACACCCCAAGAGGCCAACGCGGATAACAAAACCTCGGTATCGGAATTGCTGATGAATTTGCCGCCTTCCATTTCCAACGCGGCCTTCAACTCAATGTAGTTATAAATTTCACCATTAAACGTAATCGCATAGCGGCCATCTGCCGTGGCCATAGGTTGCCAACCTCCTTCACCTTCATCAATAATGCTTAAACGACGATGAGCAAAGGCCACCTCTGCACCTTGAATGGCGCTAACGGCTTCGCGATCAATACGAATGTTCCCTCTATCCCGCCAACCCAAAAAACCGAGGTCATCGGGGCCTCGATGTTTTATGGCATTAGACATCATACGCATGTCCAAAGCCGCAATATCTTTACCTTTTGGATTGATGAGACCCGCAATGCCACACATTTGTTATGCCTGTTTCCCAAAATTAAACAAATGAGCTTTTACAGCACGAACCTGATTTTCAGGATCAATCTTCTTACGTATAAGGGGGTGTTTTATTTTTGCGATACGGTCTTGCAAAACTTGATTATTTAACAATGTATTCTTACCTTTTGTGATCGGATCGGTCTTTAAGTGAGTAACCCAATGAGACCTCTGTATGACACTAAAATTTATAAAATGCGGAAAATATAGTATTGGTTTAATTAGAAATTTCTCAACAAATTCAGGATAATAGGATTATGCAGAGGTCTCATATAGTGTAATATTTTATAGGGGCACCTTGAACAATGCCCTTCTTCGCAAAGATTAGGTCGGTTTTGAGCTGATATGAAGACGTTTCGTCATGGCTTTACGGTATTCCATGCCACGGCGGGGCAATTGCGTTGTAAATCTCTGTTTCAGGCAGATGATTTGCGCGCCTCGGCTGGCTTGCGCCACGCGGCTTCCAAACGGGAACGGAAACTTTTCCAGGGAACCACAGAATCTATTTTAACAAGAGGATCGTTTTTGGCATCCAGGTCGGCGTACCGATTAGCGATATCAAAAAAGCCAAGCTGTCTTTCGGGTCAGGACCAAATTAATAGGTTCTGACCCGAATTCATGAGTGTAAACGCGTAGCTCGTGATCAGGAAGCCAAGGGTCATGCTGACCACCAAAAGCGCGCCCACAATGCGCGGCGGTGCGGGCAGCGGCAGATCAAACCACCGGCATCCGGCACCGATGAGAAGGCCTAAACTTATTCCCAGAACCGTGTTCATGTCTCGTCTCCCTTCTTGACGGCGGCACCCGTCGGCCCACCGCTTAAATGTTGGTGCCTGAGATCGCGGTGGCCGGCATAGCGGTCCATCGCGACGTAGCCGACGGACATGGACAGGACGACCAGCGCCCCGATCAGCATCGGCGGGGCCGGAAGCGGAATACCCAGAATCCGGCAAACGACGCCGATGGAGAAGGCGAGTGCAAAACCAAGCACAATTTTCATTTCAGAACCCCTTTTTCAAGTGAAGTCTTGGTGATGGCCACGCCGGGTGCCAGAAAGTGAGAAACCTGCGCTGTCGCGTCGGCGCACTGAAAAGCCAGAACGCGTTCCTGAAGGAGCCGGTCGGCTTCGCTGACCCGCTCATGGTGACGCAGGTGCTCAAGCCATGAGGTTTCAAGGAAATATTCCAGATAGCAACCGCTGCGTGTGACATCTTCAAAGACCCCCCACGCGAAGGCCCCGTCGCGGTGTCTGGCATCCGCAAGGGCGTAAAGCGCGTCGAGAAAGGCGGCTGCGTCTTCGGGGTCAATGCGATATTGAACCGTGATCATGACTGGCCCCGGTCAGGCTCAACCGATCCCGAGACCACGGGTTCGGGCCAATGCAGGGCCGCGCTGAGGTCAAGGCCGGCGTTTTTTTCCAGTTTGAACGGACGGGATAGGGGGATGAAAATCACGGCCGCCAGCGCGGCCGCCAGCAACGCTTCCGGAATGCCAAAGCGTGTGGCCACCTGCCCCCAGATGATACTGCCCGCGCTCATGGCCCCAAAAAAGACGGTGATGAAGACGGCGAGACCGCGCGCGCGCACCCATTCCGGCAAGGTGAGTTGTGCCGCCACGTTGAGGCTTGCCAGAACTGCAATCCATGCCGCCCCGGCCAGCGCGCTCGCAGCCACGGCAATGACGGGGTCCCGCACCAACGCAAAGACGACCAAAACGACGGCCATGGCGAATGTGGCCAGCGCAACCATGCGGTCGGTTCCAAGTTTTGCTTTCAATCGGGGCAGAAGGAAAGCCCCGCCGACGGCTCCGGCCCCGGCGCTGCCGAGCAAAAGGCCGTAGAACCCCGCACCGCCGTTGAATGTCTGGCGTGCAAGGATCGGCAACAGCGCCCAATAGGCACTGGCAAAGGGAAAGAAAGCGACGGCGCGCCACAGCGTGGTTTTAAACGGCCCGCTCGCCCGGGCATAGCGCAGCCCGATGCGCAGGGCATGCCAGAAGCGTTCCGCCGGAAGGTGGGACGGGGACGTCGCAGCCGGACGCCACCACAAAAGGGCAAGAATAACGGCGCCAAAGCTGAGCGCGTTGATCAGGAACGGCCAC
Organism: uncultured Magnetovibrio sp.; assembly: GCA_964451415.1. Taxonomy (GTDB): domain Bacteria; phylum Pseudomonadota; class Alphaproteobacteria; order Rhodospirillales; family Magnetovibrionaceae; genus CAYVHU01. The sequence goes on along the minus strand of CAYVHU010000015.1, from coordinate 9,675 downwards.
GCCACGCCAAGGGTGATGATCAAAAGGCCGCCGAGCGCAGGGCCGATGGCGCGACTGATGTTGATGCCGATGCTGTTAAGCGCGACCGCTGAGGAAAGTTCGTCGTGCGCGACCAGCTTTGGCACGACAGCCTGCCACACCGGGGCGATAAAGGCGGCGCCGGTGCCCAGCAAGAAGGTGAATACAAGCAGCAGGCGCGCCGTCATGGCGTTGTTCAAAACGACCAAACCCATGGCAGCCGCACTTGCCATCATTAGCGTCGATACGACCGGCAGCATTTTGCGTCGATCAACGATATCGGCAAGGGCACCGGCGGGAAGGGCAAACAGGAATATGGGCAAGGTGGTCGCCGCCTGAACCATTGACACCATCGCCGCCGATGGCGCCAGCGAGGTCATCAGCCATCCCGCCCCGACATCGTTGGTCCACGTCCCGATGTTGGAAATCAGCGTGGCCGTCCACAGGACCGCGAAGGTGCCCGGTACCCACGCGGATGCAGGGTGAGTTGTCGGCTTCACAAGAGTTTCCTGACCCTCACACCGCGAAGCACGAACAGCCCAGCGCGCCCCAGAAGGCGGGTTTGTCCGCAACCGGAACCGGGTTCGTCCAGGCGATCTGGTGGTCGTGGCCGTGAACGCCGCATGCCGATGTGCATCCATCGTGGCAGGCGCGCAGACTGGATTCGCCACGCATGGCCGGCGTGGGTTCGCTGTTCAGGGGGCTCCACGCGGGCGAAGCGGGCGGCAGGGGTGGGGATTGATCGGAAAAATCGCCCTGCGCATAGACAATTTTGCCGCCGACGATGGTGAGCACGGAATTGATGCGTCGAATGTCTTCAGGCGGAACGTTCATGTAGTCGGCGGATAAAACGGCAAGGTCCGCATACTGGCCGGGCGCCAGGGTTCCCTTGACATCGGCCTCGCCGGAGAACCATGCGGAACCCTGGGTCCAGATTCTCAAGGCCGTTTCACGATCCAAAACATTGTCTTCGTCATAAAGCGCAAGACCGCCCAGCGTCTTGCCCGTGCTTAGCCAGTACAGTGCATTCCACGGATCGTATGAGGCAACCCGGGTTGCATCGGTGCCGCCGCCCACCGGCACACCCATGTCCAGCATTTTCGTGATTGGCGGTGTGGCTTTTGCGGCTTCCTTCCCGTAGCGATCGACGAAGTACTCGCCCTGGAAAGCCATGCGATGCTGGGTTGCGATGCCGCCACCAAGGGCCTTGATGCGTTCGATGTTACGCTCGGTGATGGTTTCAGCATGGTCGATGATAAAGCGGGTGGCAAACGGCGTCTTGCCGTTGACACGCTCGAAAACCGTGAGAAAGCGGTCGATGGTCTCGTCATAGGTGGCGTGAATGCGAAACGGCCATTTGTGGGTTGCCAGCAACTCGACGATGGGTTCCAGTTCGGATTCCATGGTGGGCGCAAGGTCCGGCCTCGGTTCCAGAAAATTCTCAAAATCCGCCGCCGACCATGTGAGGTTCTCACCCGCGCCGTTCATGCGCAACATGGCGTTGCCGGCACCCGGCTCGGTTATGTCCAGCCAGCGTTCGTAATCGTTCAACTCATGACCCGCGTTTTGCGCAAAAAGATTGCAAGCGATGCGTACCGTGAGCTGATCGGCCTCATCCAGCTTTTGCACGACGTCGTAATCTTCGGGATAGTTCTGACCGCCGCCGCCGGCGTCGATCACGCTGGTGATGCCCAGGCGGTTCAACTCGCGCATGAAGTGGCGGGTCGAATTGATCTGGTCTTCAAGGGGAAGTTTAGGGCCTTGCGCCAGCGTCGAATACAAAATAAGGGCGGACGGGGTGGCCAGAAGCAGGCCCGTCGGCTCGCCGCTGGCGCTGCGTTCGATGGTTCCGCCCGGCGGATTGGGAGTGTCTTTATTGATGCCCAAAACCTGCAAAGCGGCCCGGTTGAGAAGGGCGCGACCATAAAGATGCAGGATGAAAACAGGGGTGTCGGGGGCGGCGGCATTGATTTCATCGAGGTTCGGCATGCGCCGCTCGGCGAATTGAAATTCCGACCAGCCGCCGACGACGCGCACCCATTGCGGGGCCGGGGTGCGCGCCGCCTGATCCTTGAGCATGCGCAAGGCGTCGCTGAGGGAAGGTACGCCTTCCCATCGCAGTTCCATATTGTAATTCAGACCCCCGCGAATGAGGTGCGTATGGCTGTCGTTCAGACCGGGAATCATACGTCTGCCACCTAAGTCGATGACCTCGGTTTTATTATTTTTCAGACGCATGATTCCATCCGTTGTTCCCACCACTTCGACTTTACCATCGCGGATGGCGATCGCCTCTGCTTCCGGTGTGGTTGGGTCGAGCGTGGTGATCCGGCCGTTGTGTAAGATCATGTTCACCATGGTTTTGTTTTCCGCGTCTCTTTGTTAAACGGCGGGTTGCGGCGCCAGACGTGGGCCGTGTTTGGTGCGCTCATCGGCTTTGTGAACCATGGTGTAGGCATAATCGACGCCCATGCCGTAAGCACCGGAATGTTCCTGAACAAGGGCGATTACGGCGTCATAGGTGTCCTTGTGCGCCCAGTCGCGCTGCCATTCCAAAAGCACCTGCTGCCAGGTCATGGGAACGATGCCCACCTGGATCATGCGTTGCATGGCGTAGTCGTGGGCTTCCTTGGACGTACCGCCGGAGGCATCGGCAACCATGTAAATTTCATAACCGCCCTCGTTCATGGCGGACAGAGCGAAGCTGTTGTTGCACACTTCCGTCCACAGGCCGGAGACCACGACTTTTTTCTTGCCGTTTTTTTTGAGCGCGTCGCGTACTTTCAAGTCGTCCCAGGAATTCATGGAGGTGCGTTCAAGAAGCGGGTGATCGGGATAAACGGCCAGCAGTTCTGGATAGGTGTGGCCGGAAAAGCTTTCGGTCTCGACCGTTGTGATGGTGGTCGGGATATCAAAGATTTTGGCGGATTTCGCAAGTGCAACCACATTGTTCTTCAAGGTCTGACGATCCATGGACTGAACACCGAAGGCCATTTGCGGCTGTTGGTCGATAAAGATAAGCTGGCAGTTTTCTGGAGTGAGAAGTTCAAGTTTGCTCGACATCTTTTTTCCCCTTGTCATATGGCTTGGTTTCTCATCGCATCAGTTTGTGGTGTATTACATACTCATGTAAAGTAGGCACCTTTTGGTAAGTAGGAAACCAGTGATGACTAAAGGAAAAACCCCCCTTCAGCGCGGGTGCGCATTCGATATCGTGTTGCGTCTTCTTTCAGGAGAATGGACATCTCATATTCTCTGGGTTCTCAATCAAAATGGACCGACGCGCCACGGCGAATTGCGCCGCCTTGTCGAGGGCATTTCCTCGAAGGTTCTGACCGACCGGCTACGCATGCTTGAAAGGGAAAACATCGTTTATCGTGACTATGAGCCCACGATTCCCCCCAAAGTCACCTATGGATTGACCCCGCTGGGGCACGAACTGGATCAGGCGCTGTACGCCATCGAAGACGTCGCCAAGCATTGGTGTCGCGAGGCTCTGGTCCACAACGCGGATCGTTATTCACAACAGTGCATCCGTCGCGTTGCCAAAGAATTGAAAGATGAAGCGGATATGTGACTAGCGTTCGGACACCTTGTAGTCCGGCATCAGGCGGCCCATGGCAAGCAGCAGTTGATAGATGGAAACGCGTTCATCGTAGGCGGCTTTGGTGTAATTGATCTGTGCTGTGTTGAGTTCGTTTTTGGCGTCCAGCACGTTGATCACGGTTTCCTTGCCGGCGGCGCGCAGCTTTTGACGGCTGGCAAAGACTTCGGAGGCGATGTTCACGGCATTGCCCAGAAGTTTTTTGCGTTCACGCGCCGTGAGCAGGGATTGCCAGGCCAGACGTGTCTGTTCGACCACCTTTGTGGTGACGTAATCCAGATTGTCCATTGCGGCGCGATAGTTTGTATTGCTGACCCTTGCCTGGGCCAGGGTGGCGCCGCCACTGAACAAATTCCAATTGGCCTTCATGGTCACGGAATAATCGCGACGAATTCCGTTTACGGTATTGTTTTTGCGTTCGTAATTGGCGGCCCCCACAAGATCGATGGAAGGATATAAGCCGCTGAGTGCCGTACGGCGGCCTTCGCGCGCCATTTCCACCGTCACCGCGCCGCCGATCAGGGCTGGGTTTTCGCGCAAGGCGATTTGTATCGCACGATCCAGGGTGCTGGGGATGACGTCCGCAGGGGGCGCCGGGTCGATCATGGTGGCAAAGCGCGGCGCGTGTGCGAATACTTGTTTGTAGCGGCTGATGGCGTTTGACAGTGCGCCTTCGAAGCCGACACGGCGTTCCATGGCGATTTGCAGGCGCGACTTGGCTTGCAGGACGTCCACCGTGACGCCGGAGCCACGCCGTACACGTTCGTTTTCCAAGTTGAGGCGTCGCCGAATGGTGCGTTCGTTTTCCTGCGCCATTTCCACGAGACGACGTTGGCGCAGGACGTCGATGTAAACTTTGGCGCCTTCGAACAATGTGTTTTGCTGCGTGCCCTTTAAAGAAACGGCGGCGACTTCGCGGTTGATGCGCGCCGTGCGAAGCTGGCTTGACGTTCTGAACCCATTGAACAGGTTTTGTGTGACGCTGAGGCCGGCAATGTTCTTGACGCCACGCCATGGATCGCCTTCGGGGTTGCTTTGGCGTTGGGCGGGGCTGTCCACCACTTGCGGCCCGATCTCACCGGTGACGTTGACGCGCGGCAGGAACAAGGCCCGAGCTTCATCGACCGAGGCGCGCCTTGATTCGAGGGTCTTTTCCGCCTGATGAATTTTGGGATAGGTAATGAGCAGCGATTGCAGCTCGGACTCCAGCGCCGCCGCGCGCGCGCCGAGCGTCGTCGTAAACACGCCCGCAACAACGGCGGTGAAAAAAAGTGCCATACGGTGGCTCGCAGACATGGCGTACATTCAGGTCCATCTCACTTGATGCGCCCGATTTTTCTAACATACTTGTATCCCGGCGACAATTCAGCAATAGCCCCTAAGTGTTTAGTCCCGGCATTTACAGATAAATTCGTATGGCGTCAGCCTCCGAGCGTAATTGTCGGCCTTCACATATGCCGCCGTAATATGCGATTCCCTGGGGCCTTTTGCTCTTTAGGGTTGATTGTTTGCGTCTATAGATTTATGTTGCCCGCGTTTTCTTGGGCGTGTTTGGAAGAAGAGCTTGCGTCGTGTCTTTGTTATGATCACGGGGCCGGTGGCGTGGGGAAAAATGCGAAAAATATTTTTGATTACGGCATTGAGCACCAGTATTTTGCTGAGCGGATGCGCTACGGACGGCACCAACGGTTCTGCTAGCAGTATTGATAAGCAAGCCGTTGGAACCGTTCTGGGGGGGATCCTTGGTGCCGTCGCCGGTTCCCGGATTGGTGGCGGAAATGGCCGTTTCGTTGCCGTTGCCGCAGGTACCCTCCTTGGGGCCTATGTCGGCAATCAAATTGGTGCTTCCTTGGACGAAGCCGATCGTTTGGCGGTAAAGAAAAAGGTGAATGAGGTTCTGGTTTCGGCTCCCGATGGCAAGGTCGTCAAATGGAGTAGCCCCGACAGCGGGTCTTCCGCCGTCCTCACGCCGAAGGATACCCACAAAGAGGTGCGCAAAGTCACGTTGTTGAGGGATAAGCGCGTCGCCCCCTTACCCCGGCTTGAATTGATCGGGGAAACCTGGCAGGCCAAAACGAACGCGAACGTACGTGCGGCCCCTTCCTTGAATGCCGATATTGTTTCCGGTCTTAAATCCGGCGAAACCTTTGAGGCGGTTGCCAAAGTCGAGGGTCGCGATTGGATTGTCGTTGCTCGGGGAAAGCGTACTATCGGGTATGTCGCGAGTTTTCTGGTGCGTAAAGCGGTGGATCGTGAAGTCATGGCGCGCCCCACACCCCCGTCTCCGACGAACAACGCGGCTCCGGCAAACGCGGCCGCCGTTGACCTCGACACCAGCAATCTTGTTGCCGATCAGGTCATTGCGACTTCGACGTGCAGGGACATGAGTGTCGTTATCAAGACGAAAAACGGCAAACAGGAACATCAAGACATCAAGGCCTGCAAGGCCGCTGACGGCGCTTGGGACATTCTTTGATGGCGGTTTCCAGAAGGGCCTTTCCTGGTTTCGTGCGCATTGGGCTCGCCTGTCTTGTCCTCATCGCCATGATTGCGACAGGGTCTGCTTCGGAATCGGCGTTGTCACCTCACCGGCTTGCGTTTTCAAAACGCCTTGGCGTGGACGTTTTCGCCCTGCCCGATAAAAATGGTCAATGGTGTACTGCAGAATTGACGCTCTCTTTCTCTCTGAGGAAAGGAAGCCCGTTGATCGAGAAAGGCATTGCAGGTTTTGCGTCCAGGCTCGGCCCCCTGTTTGCGCAGACATGTCCGGCGGCGAAACAGGTCAAGCTTCAGGCCTATGCGGCGGAAACGCAGGTTCCCATAGGGGCACGGTTCCTGGCGAAAAAATCAGACGCCTGGGTCGCCAGTGCGCTGGTTCCCGGGAAAATGGCTTCCAAGGTCAAGGTCACCATACCTGCTGCCCAGAAACCTCCCTCCAAAAGTATCATCCCCGCGAACTACTGGAATTTATTAAGCGCATACGGACAAGAAACTGACCCCAGCATATTCGATGACAAAAACATCTTGCTTGTCTTCGCCGCAGACACGGACTGCGCCGCCTTGAGACGGGTCATCAATAACGAATTTCGTCTTGCGGGGTATCTGAAAAAAAAGAAAGCCGAATTGCGTGCGCGCGCCGCCGTCCGCCCGTTATTCATGCGGTTTCGATTCGACAGCACGTTCGGACGTTACGATATGCAAAAAAGGGTATTTGCCTTCGATCCCTTAAACGCAAACGTGATCGTCCGCAGGGGGTGGTCATTCTGTGGAGGAGTACGTTTAAACCCCATCACAGTGAAGAAGTTTGCTTTTAGCTGGGCACCGGACAAAACCATTCACGGATTACCCATGCCCAGGACTAAGGCCAAAGCCTTGGTGGACAAAATGGAGGGAAACCGCGGAGTTGACTTCATGATCATAGCCAAACCGTCTTTTTCCCCCATAGACACCGATGGCAACATAAGTGTGAGCTTCGATATCCTTGAGGCGTCTGTCACGCAGATCGTTAGTCGCTTTTTGGGCAGGGCACCCGGGCGTCTCTTGCACAGATATACGCTATCGGAACTGCGCGCCAGCGCACTCAAGGTAAAGACCAAGGTGGAGCGTCAGAAACGTCAGCGGGATTACTCTCGTCTTAAGAACGCATCTCTAGCCGAACGTATTGCCTATATGAGTGATCTTCCCAAACTGTCGAACCTTAATGCAGCACTTGCCATGGCCCTCGTAGAAAAACAGGACCAGACAGTCAACCTGGTCGTACAAGCGGGTAATGACGGCACATCAAAAGTCTCTGCACAGTGGCCGGGGCGCATTACGATGAATTTGGCGAAAAACCTCTCCGCATTCAAAGATGGCCGTTGGTACGCAGTTTCGGGGCTCTTGAGCGCAAAGGATACGGGGCAGGGCACCCCCTTGACGGGGCGTTTAAATGTCACCTCGCTCGTCCCTTGCTCGCAGAAAATGTGCGCCGAAGCCCAGAACATTCGAGCACTCATACGGCAACGCTATCCCAACCTCGGAAAAATTGAGAAAGGGATATTATGACTAAAAACAAGAAGTTACTTGTCGGCGCCATGATTCTCGCCGTTATCGGTGCCGGAGGCTATCTTGGCCTGAGCCAACGCGCTATTGCCAGGGCGCAAGAGAAAATCCAGGGTATTCTTAGCGAAAATAAAATCACCCAAGCCGTCCGTTACAAAGACATATCGGCATCTCTCGTAACCGGTTCCGTCACTTTGCACAATGTCGAACTGCGTGGTCAAGAGGGCCAAGGAATTCCCATAAAAATCGCCAGCGTGCGCATTTCAGACATCGATAAAGAAAATGGCGTGATAACCGGCTTTCATTTGCGCCTGAATTCTCTGGAGATCCCGTTATTGAAAGTGTTTAGGCAAGATTGGAAAAGGTTGAAGGCAGACCCTGGGGTTGACATTTCACCACCCTCTCCTAGGTTTGGCTTTCCATCACCCACTGAAAATCCCTTCTCTACGATCTCCATGATTGGTATGGGCTACACGACTCTTGGTGTAAACGTGGACATCAAAGGCAAACTGGATCCAGAAACGCAGGAAATGAGCGGAAAACTGCAAGTGGACCTAAACCAGGCTCTATCTCTTAACGTAAACTTCGCCATGGTGGGTGTTAATCCCCGGATCTTTACGTTATTTGCGGAGAACTTTGGTGACGTGTTGCTAGATACGGCGAGCCTGGAAACATCGCAAGTGCAATCGATTTTGCTTCCGCTCAAGCTGCGTGAACTGCACGTACATATTCGTGACGCGGGCTTACATGAGCGTGTTCTGAACACGCTGGCGCAAACCACCCTTATTACCAACACCACCGGCAATTTCGCCGAGAAAATAGCCGCACACATGTTTCCTAAAGTTAGCGGCAGTTCGCTCAACAAAGAAACTGTCTACGGCAAAAACATTGCTAAAGAACTAACATTCGGCACTGTTCTTAGGGCGTATCTTGCAAAGAATAACGACCTGGATTTCACGACCCGCACAACGACTCCGGTTTCCCTTTTTAAGATGATGAACAGCATTTTTTTGGGAAGACCTACCATCGTACCCACCTTCAGTAATGATAATTTCCTTTCTTCAGTCCGCGCAAAGCTAACCTTTTAAGTGCCCTTTTCGATAACAATTACGGTGACATATGTGGACGGTTACTCTGATGGAAAGGCTGAGTTTGGACCCTTAAACTAATACATCATTTTCTGACTCTCGTTGACTTCAGTTTACAGTTTACGATAAAGTAATAAGCATGTTGCAAGTCAAAATAATAGATAACTTACCCGGATGTAATGATTAATAATTCAATAAGTCTTGTTGCCATTATGTCCTATAATTTGCAATTAGTCGAAACATAATAAAACTATTGGAGAATAAATTGAAAACAATCGTAATTAAATCATTCGACATTTTTTGTCAGTTTGGAGTCGTTGTTTTTCTGTTTTTTGGAGCCTTGTTGGGGGGGTGGGTAGGTGGACCAGGGGCAGTAATTCTTGGTCTCTTGTTTTCTGCTATTGTAGCAGTTCCAACTTTTGGATTTTTGTTCTTGATTATGGATATTCGCGATAACACAAAAAGAACGGCAGATATGATAGCCTCGTTATCAAATAACAAGTAAAGTGGACTCGTCTGAATAAAGTAGACAGCACCATGCTCTTTGAGACTGCCATTTTTTATATCTCATGGGGCTGATATTTCCGATCGCTGAGTGCCGTCTTTGAGCATTTTAGAATGTGTTGATGTCATTTCAGATGGGCCTTTCGGCTTGTCGTCTGGTATCAAACTTCGTGCGCCACACCCGTTCTGCCTTCGGGGTTTTGAAGAAGGCCTCCACGGGGGCACTGTCATAACAGTTTCCATTTCCCGACATTGATATTTGAATGCCAAGGCGTTTGAGTTCTATTTGATGATCGGGAGCGCAGTACTGGCTGCCACGATCCGAGTGGTGAATGAGGCCCCGCCCTGGACGACGTAAGGTGATCGGGTAATACCCCCAATTTTTAGCGGTACTTGAAAGTAGAATCTTCTCGTAGATTT
>CAYVHU010000014.1:6178-70657 GCA_964451415.1 uncultured Magnetovibrio sp. | reverse complement strand
GCAATGGTTCATATCTTCGCCATAAGGTTATGGGTCAATTGAGTCCACACCCTAGATAATCAGGATATGGAGGCGCTTGCAACCAGCCGCGAAGCATCTTCAATGCCTCTGGAAAGTTGTCTTGTGCAGCCACGCATAAGCGCCCAAGACTTTCCGCAATAGCCGGCGATTTGCGGTCCCGCGCCTTTGGCCAAATCTTATTGAGATAGGGAACAATCCTATTTTTCCAATAGTTGGAACGCTGCCCCCCCGCTTCTTCGAGAGTACAAACCAGAACCTGAACGGCTTTTATAAGACCGTCTGACGGCAATGCGCGGGTAGCACTGGCCAATTCTGTGATTGTAAAGATGTCTCTGTGCTCAAGTGCAGAAAATGTCAGGAAGTCAGCGTACTGTTCGTTATGTTTACTGAAAGATGTATAATGTTGTGCGGTGTCGAGGAAGGCGGGCTTGATCGCTTCCATTAAAGGACCATAAAAGCGTGACGACCAGAGAAACCCTTCCCATGCGGCACGGGCCTCATCCACGGAGCGATTCCAGTCAAACAGTGGCAACAGGTATTCTTCAGTCCATTGCCTGTCAACGCGAAACAAGAAGATCGCATGCGCCGCCAGCAATACTCGGCCATGTCTGAACTTGTCGGATTGTGTATCACAAAGTTCGGTTAAAATTGGCCTGATCTCGTCAGGCAAGCCTTGCTCATCTTCCGGTTTTTTTTGATACCACCAGTTCAGCAATGCCTCTGTCACATGGCCTACGGGGTGGTTAATGGCGCGTGTTACGGGATCGTCGGTGTCGGTCCCATCTTGATGATCCAACGACAGGATACGGTGAGCAAGGTTAAAAAAGAGGGCGTCATGGCAGTCTAAAATCTTGGAGATGCTTTGCAGCCACCGACTGATAGCGTGGGCGAGCTCTTGCAACACCTCGTCAGGAATATCAACGACCACTGGTGCCATGTAACGCCACGCGCGCTTGATTAGTTTTTCCTCTGACCAAGCTTGCAATGCTTTGCGCCACCGGTCTTCAGACCACTTTTTCTCATTGGCTAGCGCACGCAAGGCACATGCTGTGGTGGCAAAGTCGTCTCGGCAGCGTTTTTGCCAATCATCACCGTGCCAAGGATCCGCGCTGGGATGTTGCTTGAGCCATTCGATCAGATCGCGACGAAGACGCGGCGTGGCAACAAATTTTCGCCATTCATTACCATCATCACGCCAGTACGGGAATTCGTCCTGCTCGTCTTTAGCAAGTTTCCATTGTGGATATTTGATTGAAAGTTCGTCCAGGCGCTTTTTCCCGGCAATATTTAACATTGATCCGATATTTTCCATTTTGGCAAGACGCAACCAAATATCTCGTTCCATTATTTGGTTCAAATTCTCGGTCTCAATGTCCTTCTCAAACATGGCGCGCGGGGGGCCGCCTAAGATAGCTTGCACGAGTCTATCCCGATCAGTCTGATCTATTTTCGGTGCCAAGAAGATCAGAAGACGTAGAGCTTCATGTTTGGTTTCAGTCGACCAAAGCCACCAATGATCGTCGTTTAGCAACCAGTCGAGTGCTTGGTGAGTAGGGATGACGGATTCTTGTGTCGCAGCAAAAAACGCTAAACGCCGGAATAAAGGATAGGGCACGAACCACCAGGATTCGGCTGTAAGACGGGCTCGTTCAGGAGATTTGGCTAATGTTGCCAACCAGGCGTCACGCGTCAGTTCAATAAGAGCCGTCCAGTCGCGAAAGTTACTATTTTGCGCATGCTGGCTGATTGAAGGCTGATTTATGTAGGACAAATCTCTTTTATCGTCAGCCCCTCCGAGTTCCCGCTTGAGGTCGAGAGCATCACGTAGCAGCGAGCCAAAGTCAGGCAATAGGTCGGGGAGAACATCAGCCCAGCCCTGATCATTTGTTAGATTGGATAGGCCAGAATGAACATGGTCCGTGAATAGCACGACATCCCAATCGACGATGTCCTCTACGTGTTGTGGATCGCCATTTTCGCCGTTCCCCTCTGATCCGAAAAACGGTTCGCGCAGTAACACGCGAGGAGTCAGTATTTTGCGAAGTTCTAAGCGCAAGGTGGTTGTCAGGCTGTCGCGCTTGAAGCTGTCACACCACGAATAGAGATCATTTTTGTACGCAAATGATTTCACACGCCCGGACAGTAGCAAACGCCAAAGCGTTCGCATGTTTGAGTCCGGAATAGCATTCGGAGCGTTGGCGCGGGTCCGGTTCAATTCACCCGTGTCGCCATCGCGTTCGAGCTTGGTTAACTTGCTCAGCTCACCTTTGATTAACCGGATTAGGTCTTCGTGCAACTGACCACCACGCTTAACCAACCATAGCAGGAGGGCCGGATCACCAAGATGCCGCACCAACCATTGGGCAAGCTGCAGCATCACTTTGTCCCATAGTGTGCTGTATACACCAACACCGACAAGAGCCATCCGTGGGGCTAGGTCGTAGGGCAGCGGCCTACAAGTAAGACTGAATGAAAGTTTATCGTCTTGAGCGGGCCTTGGCGTCACGCCAAAACGGCGCAGGTCGGCATGTCCATAACGGTTTTCACTCAATGGTTCCAGCCAATCCAGAGAAGGCACTGGATTATGCTCTGCAAAGCGCTTGGCCGGTAGACCTTGGGGATCGCTTATTGCCCAAAGGAGACGACCTACAAAATCGTCCTGCTTGGTGCTCGCCAAAGGGCGAGCCATGGCACTTTCGACGACGATGCGTTCCTTGCCGCGAATACCATCACGATAAATCTCGGCCCAGGTTCTCAAGGTCTTGTGCAAGTATGCATGACGCTTGTGTTCGCGATAGAGAATGGGTGTCACATTCTTGGCTTGCCATTCGTTGGTGCATTTCTCTTCCTTGCCCTTGGAATAGCTACCGAATGCAAACATTTCCGGTGGGCTCTCACCCAACAAAAGGTCGGCAGCGAGCGCGTCCATCATGTATCGCAGAACTGGGTCGTTGATACTGTAACCGACAAAACAAACAATGTAGTTACGAAACAGTTCACTGACGAAGCGGGATGCCCAGCGTTCGGTAAGGTATGCTAGGCCAAAGTCGCCGCTGGACAGAACCAGACGATCCAGGTCATTTGAAGTTGGTGTTTCTGTCAGCAGACCATGCAGGTAAACAAGCCCATCCCAGCGTTTTTTTGGAACCGGTAGCAACGGGGCGCGAAAACGTTCAACCGACAGTTCTTTGTTTACAATCACCGTCTCAAACAGCCGGTCAAAGTTGGTGGTGATCAGGCGCGTTTGCCTTTCACGGTTCCTTCCTAACGTCAACAATGCATCATGTGTCGCTGTAGCATCCCGCTTGCCAAGGTCAGGGGTCAAGATATTTGCCAAGGCATTGCGCACGGCCTCACGCCCGCCAATGATGTTGGATTCCAGAAGGTTAATAGCTGTATCGAATTGCTTGGCCTTGGTTGCTGTGTTCTGCACAGCATCGGGTGTCATTTCAAGAAACTTAAATATCTGTTTTACAAGTTTCTCGAAGTCTGGCAACCCGGCTGGGTAAGAAATGCCAGCACCACAAAAAAACACCACGCGCCCCTCTTCATGCGCTTGTAGTAAGCGTTCGGGAATATCCGGGCCGTTTTTGATGAACTGCATCCTATGTCCTCACCGGATTGCGCATTTCACTTTCATTTAAGCATTGCCTTCACGGCCTCAATGATAATGTTCTGTGTGGGAGTGTCCAGATAGGCGTGCATGGGCAGGCTCAGGACCTGTTGGGACAGGGCCTCCGACACCGCCACGCCGCCGGGAACAGATGGACAATCGGCATAGCCGCCCTGTCGGTTGAGGGGCATGGGGTAGTACACCGCACTGGGGACGCCGGCGTCTTTCAAGTGCGCCCGTACGGCGTCGCGATTCTCAAGCTTCAAGGTGTACTGCGCCCAGCACGACGTCGCCCCGTCCCGCACAACAGGTGTCTCGACAACATCCCTGAGCGCCTGGGTATAGCGCGCGGCGCTTGCGTTTCGCGCCGCCACTTCGGTTTCGTAAATCTTCAGCTTTTCCATCAAAATCGCGCCTTGCAGCGTATCCAAGCGGCTGTTCATGCCGATGCGCACGTTGTCGTACTTTTCCCTGCCCTTGCCGTGCTGGGTGAGGGACTTGATCAGCGCCGCCTTGTCCCCATCCGCGCACAGCACCGCGCCGCCGTCGCCGTAACATCCCAGCGGCTTGGCGGGAAAAAAGCTGGTGGTGGTGTAATCCGCCAGCGTCCCCACTTTCTTGCCATGGAGTGAGCCCCCCAGCGCCTGGGCCGCACCCAGCGCCTGGGCGGCGTCGGCGACCAGCACCATGTCGTTTTCACGCACCACGGGGGCAATGGCTTCATAGTCCGCAGGCTGACCGAACAGATCAACCGCGACTACCATTTTAGGGGTGAGGCCCCGGGTCCGCGCGTCCGCAATGCCCGCCTTAAGGCTCTCGACATCCATGTTGAAGGTCCGCGCGTCCACATCCACGAAATACGGTGTCGCACCCAGAAGCGCAAAGGCCTCGGCTGTGGCGACAAAGGTAAACGCGGGCACGAATACCGCGTCCCCGGCCCCCACATCTTCGGCCATACCGACCAGGCTCAAGGCATCGGTGCCGTTGGCGCAGCTCACCACATGGACGGCCCCTGTAAAGTCCGCCAAGGCGCGTTCGAATTCACGCACTTCATGACCTTGAATGAAATCACCGCGCGCCAGAACCCGTGCGATAGCCTCATTCAGTTCGCTGCCCAGGGCGCGGCGCTGGGCCTGTAAATCAATAAAAGGAATGGCCATTTATTCCACCAGCTCCAACACACCCGCGCCGTTCAAACGGTAGCGCGTGCCCTCTCTCGGGCACACCAGATCAATGCCCAGCTTCACACCCGCGCGGCTCATCCAGCCGATGCGTCGCGCCGGAACACCGGCCATCAGGGCATAGTCGGGGACATCGCACGCCACCACCGCACCGGCGGCGATAAAACAATACGCCCCCAGTGTATGCCCGCACACGATGGTGGCGTTGGCGCCGATGGTGGCGCCGCGCCTGACATACGTGTCGCGAAATTCATCCTTGCGCGAGATTTCCGCACGCGGATTGTTGACGTTGGTGAACACGCACGACGGTCCGCAAAACACGCCGTCTTCCAAGGTCACGCCCTTGTAGATGCTGACGTTGTTCTGGATCTTGACGTGGTTGCCGATAGAAACATCCGGCCCGACCACCACGTTTTGCCCCAATACACAGTTTTCGCCGATTTTTGTATCCGCCAACACGTGGGAGAAGTGCCAGATTTTGGTGCCTTGGCCAATTTCACACGGCTCATCGACATAGGCGCTTTCGTGAATGCTCACGCCTTCGATGTGCGGTGCGCGACCCACCGCTTAAGCCTTGCCCTGAGCAAAGGGATGCATTTCGCCACGACCCGGTTCCACATCGCAGGTGCGGATTTTCGATACCAGTTCAATGGACGGGCGCACCACGTCGATGCCGAAACCGCCACCGTCCAACACGTCTTGGTAGCTCAAAGTGTGCAGGTCGGTGAAGCCGCCGGAAAATTCCACTTCGTCCCCGTCCACGGTGATGGAACGATAGGTGGTCTGGCCTTCGGGTGTGTGCGCGGGCAGATCGTTGCGATCCACTGACAGGAACCAGCGCACACGAGCGCGTTTGAATTCCAGATAGCCCGCCGCGTGGGCGGGCGTGCGCAAATGCACGTGACTGGTTTGCAAATCACCGAACACGAACGCCAGCATGTCGTAGAAATGCACGCCGATATTGGTGGCGATGCCGCCGGACTTGGCCTCGTCCCCCTTCCACGACACGAAGTACCACGCCCCGCGCGAGGTGATGTAGGTCAGATCCACTTCAAATACCTGATCGGCGGGCAGCGCGTCGATGCGTGCTTTCAAGGCCAGAATGGCCGGGTGCAAACGCAACTGCAAAATGGTGTACAGGCGTTTGCCGGTGTGTTGCTCCATCTCCGCCAGACCGTCCAGATTCCACGGGTTCAACACCAGCGGTTTTTCGCAGATCACGTCCGCACCTGAGCGCAAACCAAACCGCGCGTGGGCATCGTGCAGGTAGTTGGGTGAACAGATGCTCACATAATCAACGCCCTTGCCCTGGCGGGCGATCTTGTCGATGTGGCGATCGAAACGCTCAAACTCGGTAAAAAAGCGCGCATCCGGAAAATGGCTGTCGATCACGCCCACGCTGTCGGCGGGATCGAACGCCGCAACCAGATCGCCACCGACGCTTTTGATGGCCTTCATGTGGCGCGGCGCGACGTAGCCCGCCGCACCGATCAAAGCAAATTTCTTCATTCTCTCACTTCCTAAATTTTGATAAGCGATTATGCATCGTGTTTCAGGACACGCAAAAGAACGTTTTGCGTTTCGCGCGCGCGCGCCGCCCAGGAATGGTCTTCAAGCGCCACCGCGCGCGCATTTTCAGCCATTTTATGGCGTTCTTGCGGACGGTCCGTCAACTGCACCACCGCACCGGCAAGCGCATGCGAATCGCCCGCTTCGATCACCAGACCACATTTCGCATCACGGACCACATCGGCTTGAAACGGCTGATCGATGGCGATCACCGGCAATCCGCAGGCCAGACTTTCAAAAAGCTTCAACGGCGCCAGACCGCTTGATGCCCGACTTTGAAGATTTTCCGTACACACGAACGAGCCCACCGCGCGCGCCGCAATGGCGGGCAGCATATCATAGGGCACACGACCCAAAAAGTGGACGTGGTCCAGACGTTTGGCCGTCGCTTCCACCGCCGGGCGTTCCACCCCGTCGCCTGCGAACACCGCGTGCACGGCGGTGGGCCACGCCGCATCGTCCAACCATGTCCCGGCCTCGCTCAGCCACGCCTTTTGCGGTGTGGCGAACCCGATTTTGTCACGCCGGTCCAAAATCGCATCCGGCACAAGGCCGCGCATGGCAGCACAAAAGACGGGCTTCGTTTCCCCCGTATCCGAAATTAAATATTCTTCAGGAAGCGCATATAGAAAATCAACCAGACTGGTCGTTAAAAAAGGAACCCGGCTTTCCACGGAGAGAGCCATCGAATTTCGATCCTGATAGCGCAGCAAGGAGGGAAGAATGCGATCGGTAAGGCTTTCGCGCAGCTCATGACGCAAGATGTCTCCCGATACCGGCTTTTGCGGGGCTTCGGGTTCGACACCATGGCGGGCGAACCACGCACCGTTCACCCATGACGGAACCAGTCCCTCACCGATCAGACGGCGTGCCGGATCTTGCAGAGCTTGCGGCAGAATAAAGCGCATGGCGCGCAAAGCCATTCCTGTTTTGCCATCCAGCGCCCCGAAAAGCCTGATCCCGCGTCCCCAGTGACCGGACATGATCATACTCGCCAGCCTTGCCGCCAGAAACGACATATAGACCGCCAGAATTTCGTCGGCCCCCTGCCCGTCCAGCGTCACCTTGATGCCGGCGGCGGCGGCCAGCTTAAACACCCGATTTTGAGCAAAAATAGACGTGGAACCGAACGGCTCACCCTGAGTCTGAATCAGACCGTCCAATTGCGCTGCGGACAAACGACCTGGGGATGGTCCAGATCGACAACCGCAAAATGCGCGGGCGGCAGATGTTTGATGACGGCGAACAACGTGCGTTCGCCCCGGTCAGTAAAACCGAAACGCAGATAATCGTAAAGAGCCGATGACTCGACCACGCGCCCCACCCCCGCCAGCATCAGCAACCCGGTCAGTTCCGAGGCAAACGCCAGACCACCCTTGACACACGCATAGCTCAACGGCTCGATGCCAAAGGGATCGCGCGCCAGCGTCACGGTGCGCGCCCGGGTATCCAGCACGGCAAAGGCGAACATGCCGGTGAGTTTCGGCAGCGTCTTTTCCACACCCCAGTGGGACAGGGCCGCCAACAGGACTTCGGTATCGGATGCGGAAACGAAGGTGATGGCGAAACGCCCGTCCGCCGTGGCCATGGGCTGCCAGCCGCCTGCCCCTTCGTCGATAATGGATAGCCTACGATGGGCAACCGCCAGTTGCGCAGCATCTACGGCGCGAAGAGCCTCGCGCTCGATCCTGACAGAGCCACCTTCGCGCCAACCCAAAAAGCCCAGATCGTCCGGCCCGCGATGTTCCATGGCGGTTGACATCATCTGGATGTCCAATGCCGCCACCGCCTTGCCCGGCGGATTGATGATCCCCGCGATCCCGCACATGGCTAAAGGTCCGCCAGACGCCGCTCAAGGGCGCACGCCTGGGTTTCAAAATCAGCGTGCTCACGCACCAGTTCTCGCGCCGCCACCGCCACGCGCGCACCGTCTTCCGCCAGAAGCGCCGCCACGGCGGCAGCGACGCTTTGCGCCTTCAGGGCCGTGAACCAGACGGTCTGATTATGGGTAAAAAACGGCTTGAAGCGCTCCAGGTCCGTCATCACCACCGGCGTGGCGCAGGCCATGGCCTCCATCACCGACTGGGGCGTGCCGTCGCTGGGCGGCAGGCTCAACACCACATCGGCAGCACTGTAACTCGCCGCCATCTCGCCCGGCTCCACGGCGGGCACAAAGACGACGCGGTCCCCCACATTCAAATCGCGTGCCTTCGCTTCGACCTCGGCACGATAGATCGGGTCTTCATTGTAGGTACTCAGCACCAGTTTGGCATCTGGAATATGCGCCAGCGCTTCGACCATCAGCACCTGATTGTACAGGGGCTTCAGCATGCGCGGGCTGAACAGGACCCTGTCTTGCACGCGACATCCCCAGTCCGCACGGCGCGCCAAGGCCCCTTCGGCGTCAGGCTTGAAAACCCGCGCGTCCACGCCCCACACCACGTCCATGATACGTTCGCGGGCCACGCCGAAGCCCGCCACCACATCGCCCAGCAGCGCAGACTTCACCGTGACCAGATCGGCACTTTTCAACGCGCGCCGGGTGAGCCAGCGGCCCACGAAGCCGAGGCTGCCCTGCTCGTCGAACAAAACGTCGCCCCCCATCACCGTGATCACCAACGGACGCTTGCGCAATACCCAGCACGCCCACGTCGTCAACTCAGCGGCGTAATGGGCATGATAGACATCGGCATGAACACCGCGCACCGCCTGAATAACGGACCACAACCACGCCGCACGGCCACGCCCTGCGCGCGGACACGCAATCGTTTGCAGGCCATGATTATCATGCACCTCACACGGCGAAATGACCGTAACCTCATGGCCGAATTCGCGAAAAACGGCCGCACGCGCCATGACATGCGCACTTGTGGCAGCACCAAGCGCGCAAATCTTCATCGCGCGGCCCCATCTTTCCAGCGTTCCCGCCACGCCTGAAACATCAACACCGTCCACAGGTGGGTGGTCCAGTCCGCCCGTCCCGACAAATGCTCCGCCCATGTTTTTCGAATCGGCGCAGACGCCAGATAGCCGCCGTCTTCCAGGGCCTCGACACTCAGAAGATTTTCGGCCCAATCGCGCAAGGGACCGCGCAGCCATGGACCGACGGGAATGCCGAAGCCCATTTTCGGGCGTTCAAACAGGCTTGGCGGAACGTAACGCGCCAGCACCTTGCGCAACAGCCATTTGCCCTGTCCCCCACGATGGCGCAGGGACCGCGGCAAGCCAAAGGCGAATTCCGCAATACGGTGATCCAGCAGTGGCACGCGCGCTTCCAAAGACACCGCCATGGACGCGCGGTCCACCTTGGTCAAAATATCGTCCGGCAGATACGTCAGCGCATCCAGCACCTGCATTTGTTCCATCACGCCCGGAATATCCCGGGCCAGTGTTGTGTCCCATTCCAAACCGTGCGGTTCATGCGCCCCCGGCACCAAGGCGTTCGGATCGTCCCAGGCGGTGACCAGACGGCGATACAGGGCCTGCGGATCGCTCAACGCCAACACGTCAGCCAGCTTGTGCGCCTTCAGTGCGGGGTGGGAGACCTTCAAGCGGTGCGGCAAAATCGCATTCACGCCGCGCCACAGCGCATCCGGCGGCAGGCGCAAGGCCGCAGCCCCCAAACGCGCCGCCGGACGCGGCAGCCAGCCGGTACGACGCCACAGGGCTTCGCCCCATTTGTGACGCTCATAGCCTGCGAACAACTCATCCCCACCATCACCGGACAGGGACACCGTGACGTGTTCGCGCGCCAGCTTGCTGATGAGAAAAGTTGGGATTTGCGAGGAGTCAGCAAACGGCTCGTCGTACCATGTCGCCAAATCGGGCACTACATCCAAAGCATGCTGTGGGGTCACGCGAAGCTCGGTATGATCCGTACCCAGATGTTTGGCAATGGCGGCGGCATGCGCACTTTCGTCATAGCCCTCGACATCGAAGCCGATGGTAAACGTTTTGACGGCGCGCACGCTTTGCGCCTGCATGGCGGCCACCACGGTGGAACTGTCGATGCCACCGGACAGAAATGCGCCCAGCGGCACGTCGGCCACCATGCGCCGTTTGACCGCGTCGCGCACCAGACGATCCAATTCGTCTTCGGCCTGCGCGTCGTCCAGTTTCAACGGATTGCGCGCCCCGGCGGCGGCGATGGCGCGCACATTCCAATAGCGTTCTATATCAACGGCACCGCGCCCGGCATGAAAGGTCAGGATATGACCCGGTTGCAGCTTGTGCAGGCCTTGAAAAATCGACTGCGGCGCGGGGACGTAGTTGAAGCGCATGTACGACGCTAAGGCATTGCGATCAATCCTGCGCGTCCATCCTTTCAGCGCCATCAACGCCTTTAGTTCACTGGCGAACAGGAACTTTCCATCGACCTCGCCCCAATACAATGGCTTGATGCCGAAGCGATCGCGCACCAGGCTCAAGGTCCGCTCTTCACGGTCCCAAAGGGCAAAGGCAAACATGCCAATCAGTTTTTCAAGCGTTACCGTCAGCCCCCAACGCGCGCACGCTTCCAGGATTACTTCGGTGTCGGAGTGCCCGCGCCAATCCACACCGTCCAGATGGGCGCGCAAATCCTCGGCATTATAGACCTCGCCATTGTAGACGATCACATAACGTCCGTTGTGAGAAACCATCGGCTGGTGACCCGCCTCGCTCAAGTCGATGATCGAAAGTCGCGCCTGCGCCAGCGCAACACCGGCTTGCGCATCCGTCCATGCGCCTTGATCGTCGGGACCGCGGCGCACCATCGCCCCCGCCATAGCGAGGGCATGGCGTTCCAGCACCTCTTCAGACGTGGACGTCTTCAAGTCGATATATCCGGCGATGCCGCACATGTTCAGGCTTTCGCTTTGACGGCGGTGCCGACCACACCGTTGGGACCGAGGCCTACGTCAATGTCCGCCAACCCGGCCTCTTCATGCCAGCGCCGGAACGTCCCCGGCGTTTGCGGAATGTCGAAGGCGGGCGAGAGCATGTCGAAGGTATCCAGATAGGCCCACGTCTTGAGTGTTTCGTCGCTGGCATCGGGCATTTGTACGGCGTAATCGGCAATCAGAAGCCGCCAGTTGATGGCCTCGCCCACCTTGGGGATACGACGGATCAGACGCGCCAGCGGCCACATGAAATCAATGTAGGCCTTGCACCTAGCATAGAGTTTCTGCGGGTTCATGGTGCGCGTCAGCGGACGCACCCAATAGCGTGTGTTCAGATAATAGCGTTTGAAGGTCTTCAGATAAATGTCGGTGGCAATTTTTGCGCCGGGCTTCATCATCGCCACAAGGGCCTGAAACGAAGCATGGGGATCGGGGGTGTGCTGCAACACGCCAAAACAAAACACCTTGTCGAAGGACGCTTTTGCAAAGGGCATATTGTAAATGTCGGCCTGCACCAACAACAGGTTTTCGTGCGCGCCGTTGGAAGCATAGTTGGGTTCGACGGCTTGCGAATAATCGAACGACACCACCATCGCGCCGGTGCCCAACAGGTGTTCGCTAAAGCGCCCCGACCCGGAACCGGCCTCCAAAATGATCTCGCCGCTTAAATCGCGATCCCACTTTGAAACGCCAAAAACGCGCTCTTCGGACATATTGTGGCGCGCATCCGCGTCGAACTGGGTGCGGGCGTGGACCTGCCACTCAAAACCGAAATTGGCAGCATAGTTATCGCCCCCCACAAAGCGCGGAATGAAATCGACGATGGGATAGCTTTGTCCGCCCGGAGCCACCAGACGCCCCGTTTTAACGCGGCCCGCCTCGACGATCTCGTCCACGAGTTCAAGGGGGGTTCCGCTTTTTGGACAGCGCAAATAGTGAAGATGTTCCAGACGCATGGCTTACAACAACACCTGAAGCGCGCTTTGGAGCGGGCGCGGCTGCCAGCCCAGCACGGCTTTCGCCTTGGCGTTGTCGCCAAAGGACACCATCGGCTCGCCGGGACGCATAGGTTTCGCGCCAAAATTCAATAAAGCCTCGTTTGCCCCCATGATACGCGCTAGTTCCTGCAACAGGGATTTGAGTTCCACCGCTTCGCCCGAGCAAATGTTGAAAACATCGAAAATTTGTCGATCCATATCCTTCGCCAACAAGGTATACGCGTTGGCAATGTCGGCAACGCCGACGAAATCCCGGCGTTGCGTACACGCCGACAAGTCTGCAACTTCGCCCTTCGACAATTGCCCGATCACAAAATCCAGCAGCTTCCCCGGCGCATCCAGCGGACCGACGGGAATGTAAAGCCGGGCCACGCGGGTCGCCACCGCGTATTGACGCGCAAGGCGCGAGGCCTCAATCGTCTCCGCCAGCTTGGACACGCCGTAGGGCAAGTCCGGCCAACACACATCGTCTTCGCGGTTCGCGACCTCGCTTGAGGCATATTCCATGGAGGAGCCGGTGACGATGACGCCGCAATGTGTGTGCGCCAAACGTTTATACAACGGCTCCAGCGCCACGACGTTCAACGCAAGAGACTTTTCCAGATTGTAATCGCGCGAGGCGTAGTTGTCGGCGTAACCGGCATGTTGCACCCACACGTCGGGCTGGCACGTTTCGGTGAGCGCCGCCAACGCATCCGCATCGCACAAATCGCACACCTGAAATTCAACGTCGTCTTGAATATACGCCAAGCGCCGGGCGCGCACGCCTTCATAGGCCGTTTGCGGGCGCGACGTGACCGCGATCACGCGATCTCCTGAGTCCGCGAAAGCCTGTGCCAGATGACAGCCGACAAAGCTGCTAACCCCGGTGACGACGACGGTTTTACCAGACATAACGGATGGCATCGCTCTCAAGGGGAAGGCGTTCGACCTCATCCGGCGCGTGGGGGATCGAGGCGCAATTGGCGATCATCGCGGGCTCCTCACCGATACACTGAAAGCCGCTCCACACCATGGCAGGCACGCTCACCAGACGATAATCGGGTGGCGCTTCGCCCAGAACGATCTCTTGAATTTCACCGGCGGTAACACTGCCTTCGCGCTGATCGGCCAACACCAGCTTGACGCGGCCCTTGGGCACACAAAGGCTCATGACCATTTCCCGGTGCCGCCGCCAGCCCTTCACCACGCCCGGATTGACGACGGAAAAATACACCTCGCCAAAGCCCGCGAAGTGCGGCGCGTCACGGCGCAACATGTGCAAAACGGCACCGCGTTCATCGCGGATTTGTTCCAGCGGCGTGATGACAAGGCCGTCAATCACCTAGGCGTCTCCCACAAAGGCTTCCAACTGTTCCTTGGTCACGTCAAACGCATCTTCGCCGTCATGGACACGTTTATACCAGTTCACCGTATGGGCGACCGCCGCCTCGAAATCCCAGTGCACGCGCCAGCCCAGTTCCGACTTGGCCTTGTCTGAGTTGAGCATCAGAAGGTTTGCTTCGTGGGGCTGGTTGGGATCGCGTTCCACACGCACGCTGCCCGCACCCCAAATTTTCGAGGCGGTTTCGGCAAGCTCGCGCACGGTGCGCACGTTTTGCGCATCGGGACCGAAATTCCACGCCCCGCGGGTGCGATCCGCATCGACCAGCAAACCCTGCGCAACCGCCATGTAGCCCGACAACGGCTCCAGCACATGCTGCCAGGGGCGCGTGGAATCCGGGTTACGCAACACGATTTCATCTGCGTTTTTGAAGGCACGGATACAATCGGGGACGATGCGATCCGCCGACATGTCTCCACCGCCGATCACGTTGCCCGCGCGCACCGAAGCGGCGGCAAAATCCGCACGGTCCTTAAAAAAACTGTCCTGATAGCCCGCGAACACGATTTCCGCCGCCGCCTTGGAAGCGGAATACGGGTCGTGCCCGCCCAGTTCATCGTTTTCGCGATACCCCCACACCCATTCCTTGTTGCGATAGGCCTTGTCGGAGGTCACGAACACCAGCGCCTTCACGCCCTTGGATGCCCTGATCCCGTCCAGCAGGTTCACCGCGCCGCCGACGTTGGTATCGAACGTCAGTTTCGGCTCAAGATAGCTGTAACGCACCAGCGGCTGGGCGGCCAGATGGAAGATGATTTCCGGCTGCGTCGCGTCCAGCATGGCGCGCACGGTATTCATATCGCGGATGTCGCCGTCGTGCTGGTCGAGGCGATCGCGCAGGCGCAACTGATCGAACAACGGCGCATCGGGTTCCGGCGGCAACGCAAAACCGGAAACGTCCGCGCCCAGATGCAAAAGCCACGTACACAACCAGCTGCCCTTGAACCCGGTGGAGCCGGTGACGAGGACACGCCGTCCCTTGAAAGCCATGGAGTCCATAAGCTCTACCATTTGATCCATGGCGCGGTACCGTTTTCGACCAGATCATTGAGCAACGCATAGTCCCGATATGTATCCATGCACTGCCAAAAGCCGTCGTGGCCGTACATCATCATTTGTCCGTCACGCGCCAGATGGCGCATGGGTTCGGTTTCCAGCGTTTCATCATCACGCTCCGCGTCGAGATAATCGAGAACTTCGCGCTGACAGACAAAGAACCCGCCGGAAATCCGCCCCCCGGTGGCTTGGGGCTTTTCATTGAACTCAACGATTTGGCCCTTTTCGTCATGATCCAGTTCGCCGAAACGTCCCGGCGGACGCACACCCGAGACGCTCATGTGCTTGCCATGGCTTTTGTGAAAGGCCAACAATTCATGAATGTCGATGTCGCACACGCCGTCGCCGTAGGTCAGCATAAAACTTTCATCATCACCAATATAGTGTTCTATCTTTTTCACCCGCGAACCGGTCAGGGTATTTTCGCCGGTTTCTGCCAGGGTCACACGCCAGTCGAGCTGTTCGTTCGCTTTATCAAATGTGGTTTCACCGCCTTTGGCGAAATCAATGGTGAAATCCGACACCGTTGAGCGGTAATTCAGGAAAAAATCCTTGATCGCCCCACCCTTGTATCCAAGACACAAGACAAAATCCTTAAAGCCGAAATGAGCGTAAGAACGCATGATGTGCCACACGATCGGATAGGGGCCAACCGGGATCATGGGCTTGGGCAGGCTGTCATCCACACCGCGGATACGCGTCCCCTTACCGCCACACAGAATCACGACTTTCATGTTTTTCTCCCCTTTTGGAAGGCTAATCGATACACCAAGTAGGCAGAGCCATAAAGGGGATAGCGCAACAATCCCATCAGCATCTGTTTGACGCCTTCACGCACGCGTCCTTCCTTAAGCAAAGCCAGGGCGTATTGAACCGCGCACTTCGCAATCCGGTGACGTCCCGCACGTCTGGCCTGAGGCGATATCCCCGCCAAACCGGAGGCTTCGCGAAACAGATACAACGCATCGTGCGCCCGCATAACACTAAAATCAGACGCGATGGAAACCTGCCCCGGATGACAGCGCAGTTTCAACACCACATCGTCAAGCCCCTTCACGCCCCAGCCCTTTTTCATCAGCCGCACCACCAGCGCAAAATCGGGACCGTAGGCGTATTCGCCCGCATAGCCCCCCACCTGATCGGACGCCGCCTTGCGGTACATGTACGTGGAATGGGCCAGTGGATTGTGAGACTGTAATGCGTTGGCCAAATCGTGCTGCTCGCCCGGCGGATGGTGAACGACATCCACATTGCCGTCGGCGTCCATGTCCTGATACGCGCCAAAAACAAGGCCAAGGCTGCCGTTCGCCTCAAGCGCGGCAACCTGTTTCTCAAAGCGCGTCGGCAAGGACACATCGTCGGCGTCTTGCACCGCGATGTACGTGCCGCACGCATGCGCGTAGGCAAGGCGGATACCATCGCCGAAGGTGCCGCCGCGTGCGGGCGCCTGGATAACCCGCAACCGTGCATCGTCCACGGCGTCCAAAATCGCCTGGGTGCCATCGGTGGAACCGTTGTTGACCACCACCAGCTCAAAATCCGTAAACGTCTGCGCCCAAACGCCATCCAGCGTTTCTTGCAAAAACGCATCGCCATTGAAAACGGTCATGATGACACTGAGGGTCGGGACGGGGTTCATGCCCCCCTCACGGCGCTCACGATGGCACCTTCGTCAACCGGCCCAACCACACCGCCAACAGACAAATCAGGAGCCACATTCTGACGTTTGGATAAAAGTTCACGCAACACGTCTGTCAGGTCATCCACTGTATAAACGCGCCGCGATATCGTGCCCGGCACCTTGTCATAACTCAAGCAACCATCCACGGCAACGTGCACCGCGGGCACTCCGGCAAAACACGCGTCAAACACCGCACCGGAACTGTTGTAAACCAAAACGTCGGCCCCAGCGATCAAATCCGCTGCGCGGGCATACGAAACCTTGGCTTTTTCCATGATGTCCTTCCCCACGGCCTCAACCAAATCATCCCGAAAAGCCTGATCTACCACGGGATGAAAATTCACCACCAAATGTGCGCCGGGAACAAATTTGATCGCCGTTCCCACCTTGACCACCAGATCCAAAGCTTCGGCAAAATCAATAGAAGGCACCGCCAGAACCGTCTTGATTCCACCGCGAACGGGTTGCGGGGGATCGGCCAGAGCCGCTTCGAAACGCACGCTGCCGCCGAGCACCAGACGCTTCCAAGGCCAACCATGGTCCGCAAACAATTTTACATAGTGCGGCCCCATCACCACAAACCGGTCCGGCAATCGATCAACATTGATGTCATTACGCGGTGGGAAAATGCCGATATAGCGCGCTGCAAACGGAGAGTGCTGATACGCAATCAGACGCGTATTCGGCAAATGCCTGCGCATGCCGACAATCAAGGCACGTTCCCAGCCCTGATTCTCAAACGGATAGACAATTGCTTTGGGCATAACCTTGTGCGTTGCCAAGGTCCTGGCCACGTCAGCAAGGGTGTAGGCCAATGTGGATTGCGGATAGATTTTATCTTTGTTGCATTCCAGTTCAAACAGTGCACTCAGATCATGGCCCGCTGCTCGAAAGTTAAATTTAAGCCGCCGCAGCATGCCCCACGTCGCCCATGCTCCGCGCACAACCGAGCCCATGCTCCGACATTCATCAATCAAAACCACTGGGTCAAAAGCAGCGGTGACGTTGGCGGCGATGGCCTCATACGGCTGGGTCCAACTCAATGCATTGGCGATGAAGCCAACCTTGAGTCCCGCCTTGCGCAAGATCTCCGCCATGCGCACAAGATTGTGCGTGCGCCCGGTGTGGTGCACGGGGTCAAAGCCATTGACACCCGCCCAATCGATCAGCAAAACGTCACATTCTTCCAGCTTTCCCCATGGTGCCGGACGGGTGCGCCGCATTTTTTTCAACACGCTCGATTGTCGCCAATGGGTCCTTAACGCTGACATCTTGGCGCGCACCGTCTTCATGAACGAAGACGCTCGGCGTTGCCCACCATGCCAACTCACGTGAAGAGCGTTGGTCTGGGCGGCACGTACCAATGCCTGAGCGATAATATCGTTTTCAACAAAAAATAAATGTCGCCCGCCCGCACGAACGATGCCATCCATAACTATATAGCGCGCCGTGTTAAGCTGAAGATCCCCGGCATACGGGCTGCGATCACCGATCAAACTGGCGCACCAGGCCAGACGGTCCTTTTCTTCCGACAAGACCTGTTGATCCAAATCCAGCAATTCACGTTCCACCGTATCGGCGGCTTCATCAAGGCGGGTCCCCAAAACGCCCAACGTTGCGTTCAATGGCAACATGCTCGACAAGTTCAAACGCAGCTTGGCGTCACCCCCGAAAACCCACACCGTAAACGCGCCACCCCGGGACACCATGGCGCAGACCTTTTTGGCGTGCCGCGTCAGGGTTGCGATCACTGCTTGATTTTTCGAGGCGTTCATAAGATCAGGTGCTTGCGTTAAAAATAGCGGACACGCTCTCAAAAACGCGAATGTTTTTGTCGGCGCAAAAGTCTTCCCAACCGGAAAATTCCGTCCACCCGGAAACAAAAACAAAGTCCAGACCGCAAGCCTTGGCCGCAAGGTAATCGTAACGGGAATCGCCAATATACAAGGCGGGTTCAAGCAGGTTTCCGTTGGCGATTTCCCGGGACAAAATTTCCTCCTTGGTGTCGGGACTGCCAAAAATGGCCGTGAAATACGGTGTCAAACCCCGTTTGGAAAAGACCTCGTGCAGTTCGTCCTGGGCGCCCCCGGAAACCACCAAACGGGGCCGATCTTCGGGAATAGAAGACAAAATCTCACGCAATTTCGGGGCCTCGTCACAATCCACCAGACCTTGTTTCGTCGCCGCGGAAAATCGCGCCAGAACGTCTTCCATTTCCCCTTCATGCGGTGCACGCCCCAAAAGCACCTCAAAAAAATAAGCGAATTTCTTGAACCTGGAAATGCCGCCGTTGGTGACGTGGTGCTCAACCAGTTTTTCCGTGACATCATGGCCGTAATGCCCCACGGCACGGCGGAAGGCTTCGGTCTTGACCAAGTTGGAATCCAGCAACACACCATCGCAATCGAAAACCACACTGCGGTAACGCTCAAGGTCGAGGGGGAATGCCATGGGACCCTACACCAAAGAACAATTGCGACACGGCATCAGGTTTGCACGATCGCCGTCCAAATGCTGTTGGCGCAGGGCCTCGTACCCTTCGCCGCGCCAGATTTCCGACAGGGGCGTCTCGGTGATGTCGCCCACCGCCAGATGGGACAGGTAGTCCACGTCACACGGATTGACGCGCCCGTCCCACCACACAAAGGTGCGCCGCCACAAATCCGAACAGGCCGCCTCCACACCGCTGGGCTGCGCATCGTAAACGCTGACCCACGGGTTATATTCGACGAACGCCACCTGATCGACGTAGTCCTTCCAGAAGTTCTCGATGGCTGCGAAATCCTGCTGATCGGAAAACTTCACCCCCGAAACTCGCGTAATGGTGCGCGAAGCGGAATAGTGTTTGGCCCGGATGTCGGCGAACATGCGTATATTTGCCAACACCTGATCCAGTCGTCCGTTGACGCGCAGCTTGGCGTACAGTTCGTCGTCCGCCGCATCGGCGGAAAAAACGATGGTGTTGCAGTCCGCAGACAGCAAGGCATGGGCCTTTTCTTCCGTTAAATACCAAGCGTTGGTATTGATCTTTAACCCTAAAAATTTGCCGGAAATGTATTCCAGCATGGGGACGATATCCTTGCACAGCAACGGTTCACCGCGACTGGCCAGACTTACGGCTTCGACCTCGCCTTCGATCTGATCAACCACGGCCTTGAACACATCCAGGCTCATGCGGCCCTTGTGTCCGGCTTTCCTGTCTTGCAGCTTGGGGTCGGTCTGGTAGCAAAACACGCAACGGTAATTACACACCGAGGTCGGCTCGATCTGTACGCACGGCGGAAAGGCGTCCAGTTCCTTCTTTGCCGGAAACACGTCGTAACGGAAACGATAGAACAAATAGCGCGGCAACTCATCATCGCTAATCCGGCGTAGCTCTTCGACGATGTGTGGGCGCAGCCAAAATCCGTCGACGCCTTTGCCTTCGTCGGCAAGCAGGTTGCCGCAGACGCGGCGCAAAATTTCCAGACGGTGCGCGTCCAGATTCATATCGTCCAGCCCGGACGCCAACGCCCGCACCCGGGTCAGAATGGCCGTGATGTCTCGATCCACGCCGGAAAAACCGACGAAGCTGTTGTCCTTGGTATATATGATGGGCTTCACCTTTAAGTACTGGACTGTTTAAGTGCTGGCCTGCATACCGTATTCCAAATCCGCCACATTGGCGATTTCGGCATTGGGATTGTCCGCCGGAGCATGGAAATACTTATCCATGTACTCTTCCTTCAATTCCGCAAAAATACGGTTGCCTTCAGGGGTGTTCGCTTCGGCGCGCGCAATGTCCTTCCAGCGGTTTTTCGGGAACGCCACATAGAGTACAAAGCATTTGCGCAGGCCCATTATTTCGTCGATGGAATATTGCTCCATCTCAAACACCGGGGCATCGGTGAGGCACTTCGTGATGGTTTCGTGAGCAATCAATCCCTTGTCCTCACACACCTTGCGCAAGGGCGTTCCGTGAAACGGAACGAACGAATAAATATTGGCATTGTCCGCACCGATATGGCGATTAAGCTCCACCGTATCCATGGCGATTTCACGGGTTTCCTCAGGAAACCCGGTGATGTTGTTGACCGAGAACTGCACTCCGTACTGGTGCGGTATTTTCAAGGATTCGATGATATCCTCGTTTTTCCAGCGCCGACCTAACATGCGCGCGCGAAATTCCTCGTTGCCGTGCTCCAGACCAAACGAAATCCTGTGCAAACCCACTTCACTGAGCTTTTTGATATTGTCGTGATTGATGGTTTCGGGACGCGTCTGCATCCAAAACGGCAACTTGATGTCGGAATACATTTCGCAGAACTCATCCAGCTCGCGGTTGTTCATTGCCAGAAATGTATCAGCCCAGAAATATGCGTATTCCAGATTCAGTTCATCTTTGAAATAGCGCAATTCCTTGTGCACCAGATCCATTTTCTTCTTGCGCAGGAATTTTGCGCCCGTCATTTCCTTATAGAGAGCCATTTGTGTCGGCGAATTGCAGTAGCGGCAGGAATACGGACAGCCGCGAATGGTTTCGATCGGCAACATGCGGTATACACGCCCGGCCATGGGCCGATACAAGCGTGCATCTTCAAAGATACCAATGTCAATCATGGGCAGGGCGTTAATATCGACAGGCTTGGTCACTGCATTCTTGACAATCCGTCCGTCCTTGTCCTTAAGCCACAGGTTGGTCACGTCGAAATAATCTTCGCCACGCTCGATTTTGGCACACAAATCGACCAGTGCATTTTCCCCTTCTCCCACGCACACCATATCGATCAATGGCCAGTTGAGCGTGATATCGGGGGCAAATGTGGGAAACACGCCACCGGCAATTACCGGCACAGCGTTGCGCGTTTTATAGTCTTCAAC
The DNA here is from genome assembly GCA_964451415.1 of uncultured Magnetovibrio sp. GTDB lineage: Bacteria > Pseudomonadota > Alphaproteobacteria > Rhodospirillales > Magnetovibrionaceae > CAYVHU01. The sequence continues at coordinate 49,414 of CAYVHU010000014.1, read as the reverse complement.
CTCCTCCAGAATGTGCATACCCAATTCCCACATGTCCTCGGTCGAGGACACGGCAATTAAGTCCGGCTGGAAGCGTTCCACCTGTTCATGTAAGTCCTGCCGCCACTCGGTAGTGCGCAAATTAATGCCGCGCCCATCCATATTGTAGGGCACAACGTTCAGCATTTCCATTTTGGTACCATCGCTGTCGATACCGTAATCGGTCTGATAATAGGTCGCATCAAACACTGCGATCTGATGGCCTTCGCGCTTCAACAGCGCCGAAAACAATGCAATCGCGGGCGGCAGCATGTTCATCCCAAAGGTATTGGGATAGACGAAAAGCACGCGAATTCCCATGAAGTCCTATTTCCTTATCAAGGTGCAAATACACTTGCAAAATCAAGTAACTTATCCGCAAACAACAGTTTAAAGCCAATCCCCACCCGTCAAACCAATCATCTGACCCGTGATGAAATCAGCATATCCAGACATTAGATATATGACGAGTGCGGCGACCTCATCAACATGTCCGGCACGTTTGAGCGGAATCATATCAACTCTATTCTCCAAATCAGCATCTGTTTTGTTCTGCCAGCGTTTGTGAAAACCGCTATCAACGAAGCCTATACGCACGCCATTGACTAAAATATCATGCGGCGCCCCATCACGCGCCAATCCTTTCACCATACATTCAACACCGTGTTTGGCGACGCCATAGGCAAAGGCTGTCGAACTCCCCCCATGAAGCGCGGATTCCGTCCCGTTGAGGACGATCTTTCCGCCTTTCTTTTTCATCCGTTCAAAAGCTGCCCGAGCCAGATAGAACGGCACATTGAGGTTGGCGTTCATATCATCAAGCCAACTGTCTTCAGACACTTCGGACCAATGTGCAGTCGAAGAAATACTGCCTGACAGCACAACCAAACCATCAATACCGCCAGCCGCGCCAACAAATTTTGCAACCAGCGCCTCACAATCGTCCATCGTTTTCAAAGACGCCACCAAAGGCACGATGGTGTTGCCCGGGTTCAAACAACTGCCATTGCGGCCATGGACACCGATCATACACGACGAACCGTCGGTCAACATCCGAACCACAGCCTGGCCGATGCCACCGGAAGCACCGACAACCAAAATCTTTGCGTTGTCAGGCACCCTGGGAGTCCAATCGGGCTTAGCAAAAGGTGTCATGCATAAAATTCTTTCATAATTTTCATGCTTTGGGCAAGGGGCGTCCAGTAATCACTCTCATCCACGCTACGCTGTTCGAGAGACAAGAAGCTGGCATACTTGATCTGTTTCAAAAAATTCCCCGCCATCTTATGTTCAACGCCATCATCGGTGCGCAACGCCCCGAGATCGGCCGCGTTCACGTGCACATGCGCCAGCAGGGATTTAACCTTTTCGAACACGCTCGAGACGACCTCACCGTTGGCACTCAACGCCCGCACATCAATTTGAAAGCGCACAATATCCGTGTCAATGCGTGCATACAGGTCTTCGATCTCGGCAATGGTATTGCAAAAATCCGTTTCCGTGGGCCCCAAGGGCTCCATACAAAACAGGGTGCCATGGCCTTGGGTTTTTGCGCTCAGTTCATCAAAAGTTCGCGCCGCCAAATCCAGAGCCTGCGGCTTCGTCATGGGGCCTCGTCGTCGAGCGTTCGGTGAACCGAAAATCAATGTTTTGCCACCTAGGTCCCGGCATACCGTAGAGAGATGCGCTAAAAATTCCACAGACCTGGCGCGCGTGTGATCGTCACCAAAAATCGTCAAATCGGGTTGATCGAAAAACAAAGAATGCAGGCCAACCACTTTGAGCCCCGCCGCCTCAATCTGTTGACGGTATCGCTCGACATCTGCGGCACGCAAGCCTTTCCACGTATCACACCACACCCGGCTCGGCGCAACTTCAACGCCATCAAAACCAAGCTCTTTAACTTTATCAAACCTGGGTTCACACCCATGCGGCGGTAACCCAATATTGGAAACGGAAAACGGCATTACCGTTTCATTCCCAGAAAATCAAGTGTAACCAGTTTCCATATGTGTTTGACCATGCGCACGCAATCCCACATCAACTTTCTGAATTCGTCCCAGACGTAACGAGAGGACAGAACGCGATAACTTTTGCGCAGTTCATTATAGACGCTCTGTGCACGTACGCGCGGATGGTCGTTGGTCTCGGTACTGCTGGATGGTCGCGCCAAACAATAAATGTTCTGAATTGGCGTGGACCATTCATATTCTTTTAAAATTGGATAGTTGCCAATCCAGATATCATGCACTTTAAAGCCATTGGTTTCCATGGTGCGCTTCAAGGCATCGAGCGTGTAGGAATAATAATGGGTCGGGTCGGACATCGGAAAGCCAAAAGCATTTGGCACTTCAATGTAAAGCCACCCGCCGTCGGTCATAACTTCACGCTTCAGATGATCCAGAAACTTTCCAGGATATTGAAGATGTTCAAACGCGTGGACCAACGAAACGTACTTCGCCCTCACGGCAAACGTGTCACTGTAAATGTTCCGGGCAACCACGGAATTTCCCATGTCAAGAGCATTGCGCGCAAAGGCGATGCCATCTTCGTTGTAATCATAGGCAATACCATTACAGCCCCAGGCCTGTTTCGCACCGTACAAAAACATACCTTGATATGCACCGTAATCAATGAAGGTATCAGATGCGGTCGGAACCAGTTCCGGAACGTTCCCCTTGTGACGCTGAACCATATCAAAAAATGACTGGAACCGCAGAAAGCTTACCCCGCTCCAAGGAATTTGTACCGGGGGGCGAAAGAACTCGCCATCCAAGTCTAGGGCGTACCGGTCCTTTCGGTAGGCATCATTGTAATGCTTCGCTAATTTATCCAGATCGGGCTGCGGATAAGGTGTCACCACGCCGCAGTTATCGCAAATATGATTAACGAAGTCGTTTACGTCGGTGTTGCTCGACCCCGAGGCCATGGTATAGGACGTAAAGTCCACGGGTAAGAACTCATCGTATCCACAAACGCCGCATGTATAACCATCCAGTTTAACCAGATCAGACATACCCTGAATCACTCCTGCTACTTGATTGTCCTGACCCGGCTTAGGGTTCGGCACCCTGAAAACAACATGAAATTGTACATATGGTTCATGACACCATCCACTCTCCAGACAACTGGGCCGAAACAGCGGCAGAGATTATCGCCACTCATCTACGGCAAGGTTTAGAGATAACGTCTCGCGCCTCTTTGGTCGTTCCGGGTGGACGCACCGCTGGATTAGTTCTACCTTTATTAGCGCAACAAAACGTAACCTGGGAACACGTCGACATTATCCTGTCGGACGAACGTTGGGTTGACGCAGAGCATCCCGACAGTAACGAACGGCTGGTTCAAAAAATCCTGTCGAACAGCGGCACCAGACTCGCCACCTTCACCGGATTGAAAACGGCTGCGGCTCATCCGACACAAGCCCTGGACGAGATAGAATCCCGCCTACGCCCCATCACTCGTCCGTTTTCTGTAACCTTCCTGGGCATGGGGGAAGACGGCCACGTTGCATCCATTTTCCCGCACGTTGCGTGCCTTACCCCGCCTTTAAGCGTATTGGCCGTAGACAGAACGGACCATCCCCGTATCAGCCTCACCCCTGCAGCCCTGCTCGACAGTCGGATCATTGTGTTGGTCGCACCCGGTAAAAACAAACGCGATACCCTGGAAAAAGCCAGCACGTCAGGTTCCCCACGGGATTACCCGGTACGTTACATCCTGCACCAGAACCACACACGCGTATTCATTGTTACCGGATAAGACTAATCGGCCTTTTGAATGCCATTTTCCTTTAACCAGAATTCGGCCTGTGGCATTTGATAATTATAATCCACATCCAGCCCGCCAACGTTCTTGATTGGCCAGATATTTTTCCCCATCCACTTTTGCGGCAACAAACCATCTTCCATGGTGTCGAGGTTTTCAGGCCGCACGATGGATACGCCCATATCGGCGAACCACACCTCACCTTGACTGTCACGGTCGCAATTCAAGGTTTTGGGGTTCCCAAAAGTCTCAAAGGGAACGAACGGCTGCAAATGCCCAGAGGCATCCACCTTGCGTGCCCGCAACGGACTCCACATGTTGTAACAACTCACCGTCACGGCACTGTCGGTTTTGGGTTGCTTGCGCAGCACGGCGATGCCCTCTTCCAACTGCACGCTCGAAATGGTCGGTGCGTTGGCCATCAGCAAGACCAGCAGTTCCAGTTCCTCGCCCTTTTCTTCGCACTGCGCCTTGATCAGCCCATAGGCATGAACATAGGCATCTTCACCCAGGGCTTCCTTGGTGCAAAGATAATCTGGACGATCGATAACGTGCACACCGAAATCATGCGCAATCGTCTTGATCGCTTCGCTGTCGGTGGACACATAGGTGCGATCAATGCTGGGTGCCGCCTGGGCGGCCATCAACGGATAGGCAACCAGAGGACGGCCCAAAACAGGGTATACGTTCTTGCCGGGAAACCCGGTGGATCCTTCGCGGCCGATCAAAATCGCTGCGATCATAATGGTCTTCCTCTAGTTTTTTCAGCCGTCCGTATCGTGTCTGCAGGACGGATGCATTGGGGAGTTGGACCTATCAAGAAATTGAATACAGTCCAAAAGCCCGAGTCCTAAATCAATGTAGGTGTTGCGCGTCATCTTGCGACCGATGCGCGGCGTGTAATTGTAGGGGGTTTGCAAATAGTGGCCGGCGATGTTTCCATCCCCGAAAACAACATCAACATCACCGTTCAGCATCTCTGCAAGCATTTCCAGCATGGCGCGCGTCGTCATGCGTTCGCGTCCCGTCAAATGCAAAATGGCACCCTTGAATTCATCGTCCAGAACGTCCGCGCTCATCAAAGCAGCATCACGGATATGGATGTATTCACGGACTTCCCGACCATTGCCACTGTATTCGATTTTGCCCACTTCCAAGGCAGACGTGATCATCTTGAAGACCGAGTTGCTTCCATCCGCCCGTGGACCATAAAGAGAACCATAGCGTAATATTGTATATTCAATTCCATAGCGCTCATGATAATCCTGAATCAAATGCTCACAAGCCTGCTTGGAGGTCCGGTAAAATGAACCCTGGTTCGAATACACATAGATGGAACTGGAGAAAACAAACCGCTTGATGCCGTGTTTACGGACCGCTTCCAGCATGTTGAGCGTGCCCATCAGGTTCACCGTCATGGTATCTACCGGTTTGTTGATGGCCTCGTCGATGTCGGCGAGGGCGGCCAGATGATAGATAACGTCGCAGCCCTGAACGGCCCGGCTAACCTGTTCAAAATCGGTGACGTCACCGACGAGCATTCTTTGCGTGTCTTGCAGATACGCCGACGGCTTGATGTCGAACACTGTCACGTCGTGACCCGCCTCACTCAGCGCATCCGCCACGTGGCTGCCTAAAAAGCCGGAACCACCCGTTACCAGTATTTTCATAATCGCCCTAGTTCCTATCCATCAAGCGTGCAGCCATAGCATATTCGTCTTCAGGAACAGGCGTGGAGAAAGGCTTGCCCTGAACAAAACGTATGGCTTCTTGCGTGGCTTCGATTTCCATGCGCGCACGGCAATCTTCACTCATCGATCCCAAGTGACAGGTCAACACCACGTTGTCCAGACCACACAATTCGCCCTTATACGGCTCTTCTTCAAAAGCATCTATGGCCGCGGCCCCCAGAATACCGTCACGCAAAGCGCACGCCAGATCAACCTCGTTCACCACGCCGCCACGCGCTGTGTTCAACAGTATCGCTCGCGCCTTGAAATCTGCCAATTCCTTTGCGGAAATCAGGTTTTGCGTTTCCGGGGTCAGAGGGACATGAAGCGTGATCACGTCGCATTCTCGGTAAATCGTTTTCTTGTCCGTCCACGTAACCAGTCCGTCCAGTTCCGGTACCTTGCGAAGGTCGTTGGCGAGCACCTTCACACCGGGAAAGCCGCCCACCAGGTGGCGGATCACCCTGCCGCCGGCGCGCCCGCAGCCGATCACCCCCACTGTGCATTCAGACACACGCCGTCCGGCCTTACGAAACCAGGTTCCCACGCGGATATCGCGATCCGCCTTGGTGACTTCACGTAGCAAATCGACGATCAAACCTATGGTCAGTTCCGCCACTGCGGGCGACGGCCCGTCGGGAGTAAACGACACCCCGATGTTGCGTTTACGCGCCGCCAGCAAATCCACGCTGTCCAACCCGATACCAACGCGGCAAATGGCTTTCAGATTCGCACATGCAGCCATCACATCGGCGGTAATGGGTTCGGTTCCCGCAATGACGATGTCAGCATCACCGATCACACCTGCCACTTCTTCGGGACGCAGCTTACGCCCAAGGGGATTGATCTCGTACGCCAGTCCGGCACCTTCCAGAAGTTCGATGGGCTTGGGATCAATAGCGCCGAACGGCACGGTGGTGATGACGGCTTTAAGCGATGTCATGTTGTGCGCCCTCGTTCACGTTCAGATCCAACTTCTGGCTATCAAACAGGCGCCGGTAAACGTCACCCTTTTCAAACAATTCGTCATGGTTGTCAATTTCAGCAACTTTACCCGCTTCCATCACCACAAGGCGCTCAGCGTAGCGAATCGTGGACAAGCGATGCGCAACGATCACCACCGTGTGATGGGTACAAACTTCTTGAATTGCACGCTGGATTGCCGACGCGGTAATGGTATCCAAATGGCTCGTCGCTTCATCCAGAACCAACACATCGGGTTGGGACAGCATGGCGCGCACCAGCACCGCCAACAAGCGAGACCCCAACCGGAATGGTATTGATTGCCGCCGTCAGCTGGTTCAGCATCGGCACATTGGCAAAGGCACGACCCCCAGAAGCATTGGCCTCAGTTTCGTCGACATAATCCGGCCAGGAAATGACGTCTTGATCACGTCACGTTTCATCGCATAAATCCCAAGACATTGGCGTTCCGCGTTTTATATTGACCGTCGCTGTTTTGCCAACGACTTTAGAAATCATTTGGGGAGGCAAGCCATATCCCGGACGAATAGATCTAACGTTTTCATAGCTCAACCGTTCCCCAGCGAAAATATCTTGCACAGCATACAGTGAGCGTCGAAAAACGAGGTTTTCTTCCGCCTCTTTTTGTTGCCCAAACCGCACGTCCCCCAGGGCCGCCCAAGTTATACGACAATCCCGCACCAAGTCGCCCAGTTCGTTGGGCTCAAGGGAAAATGCCGCATCTGGCCCGCCATCGGAACGGCACAAGGTCACATGTTTTTCGATCACAGATGCGCCCACTGCTACGGCCGCAATCGATACAGCTGTCCCCATGGTATGATCAGACAAACCGACAACACAGCCATACTTTTCGGCCAAGCGGGGTAGTGTCCGCAAATTACAAGATTCCGGCAATGCCGGATATGCACTGACACAATGCAAGAGGGTTAACGGGCCTCCTCCTGCTCGTTTGATACAAGCCACAAGTTCATCTATTTCATCTTCTGAGATCATTCCCGTAGAAACAATCATCGGCTTACCCGTTGACGCCACTTTTTCAATCAGCGGAAAATCGGCGGCTTCAAACGAAGCGATCTTGTAGGCTGGGCAGCCTAAATCTTCAAGAAAATCGACCGCCGTTTCATCGAACGGAGAACTCAATACGCTAAGCCCCAATTCCCGTCCCTTGGCGAATAAAACTTCATGCCATGCCCAAGGCGTTGAAGCTTCACTGTACAAATCATACAACGTTCGGCCATGCCACAAGCCGCCCTTCAAAACAAACCCCGGACCATCGCAGTCAATTGTTAACGTGTCAGCGGTATAGGTCTGCAACTTGAGGGCGTCAGCACCGGCCGCTTTAGCGGCCTCCATGATTGCAAGGGCACGATCCAATTTACCATTATGATTGCCCGACAGTTCCGCAATAATGTACGGCGAACAACCTGCACCGATGGAGCGGTCATGAATAATACTGTTTTCCATATCTTGTGATTTAACTAAAGGCATCTATTTCACGTCTCAATACATTACACTTCAAAGTTTTGGGATTCTCCCGGAGTACGGCAAAATAATTCTTCTTCAACGGAGAAAAAACCCGCCCGGCGAAACATTTTCCGCGAGGCTTCGTTAGCGCTCAGGATATGAGCCCACATTATGCCCTCAGGCATAAGACGATGTAAAATTTCCAAACCGGCCGTGCCCACGCCTTGTCCTTGCCGGTCGAGTGCCACGAGAATAGAGACCTCATATTCATTTTCCTGATGATCAAACGGGTCCAAACGCACAACCCCGACCGGCTCTCCATGCACCTCCAATAATTCGAATACGCCCGTAACCTGGTGCAGGCGGCGTTCGAACCATTCAACGTGTTCGTCCCAAGTGGGAGGCGTGGGATTGCGACAATATATCCGCGCACCTTCCATTCTCTGCCAGCCGTAAATCAATTGCACATCCGAATTTCGAACCGGGCGGGAACAAACACACACTCCTCTTTGCGCATAAACAGGAACAAGTGCGTTCAGAACACGCGCTACACCAAGGCCATCACATACGTCCAGCGCGCGGGTTGACATTTGAGACAGACGGTCTGGATCATCAAACACCTTTTTCAAGATCTCCGGGATGATTTGTGAGGAAAAATGCCTTGTATCGCCCAAGACAATCGCAACACCACGCGCTTCCAGTGCCTTGGAAATTTCGCGCTGGTTATCCGCAATGACAACCATCAAGCAAGGCAACCCCAAGCAACACCGTTCCCAAGATGTGCTTCCGGCTGCACCAATGGCGAGGTCGGCCTGCACCATCAAATCTGCGATCCGAGGATGGTCCACATGAAGGTGTACTGGGGTTTTCATGGTTTCGATTTGCGCGCGCACCTTATCCAAATGTGGTGCCGAAGAACCAAGAACAACCTCCACTTCCATATCAATCGCGCACTGATCAAAAGCGCTTAGCACGGCGCCGGTTACATGAGAAGGATCCGTCATCCCTAGAGACACCAAAATGCGCTTTGTCGTCCCGGCCCGTTTTCGGCGCGCAATAGAAGCCCCACGCTTATTGGCAAATTCAGGGCGCAACAAGGCATAATCAGTCCCGAGTAATAGAGTGGTTTTATCCGACGTGAGATCACGGTAATCTGCGGAATCCCGACCCGCGCTCTGGTCAATCAGCACGTCACAGTCGTGGCAACGATCCGCAAGATCATCAATAATTACAATCCGTTTTGCCCAAGATCTACACTTGGATTCGAATGTGCGTTCAATCTTGTAATCATCAATGATCAAAACATCACAAGTTTCAGAAAAGACAGCCGACAAAGCGTCTACTGAGCCCCATTCGCGCTGATCAATCACACAAATTTCAAGCGATCCCAAAGTGAAAGAAGAAATAATTTTCAGGGTTTCGGGCGTACAAATAAATGTGCTCGACCACCCCATCGCCTGCAATCGTTCCGCCAATGAAAGACAACGCATGACATGCCCCCCACCAATCACAGATGAAGCCTGTGTGTAGAAGACAGCTCGATTGTCGCACATTAAAGGTTCCGATCCAAAACCCCATGAACGACTGATTTCACACGTTGAGGGGCGGCGATAACGTCTGCATCCGATGTGACGTTGTAGTGGTCCTGACGCATTTCACGAAACAATTCTTCTGATATATAATCATCTGCATAAAGTACATCATGAAAGCGTCGGTGCAGATCTTGTTCATTGTTGATCAGAATCGAAAACGGCTCATAATCGAACCACGGGGCAACAATGGGATCACCATTTTCCAACACATCATATATCAAGACAGGGCGACCTGCCGCCAGACACTGGTCACAAAGTGACGTCTGACGGGCAATAATAATATCTGCCATTGCAGCCAGACAATAAGAACGATCCATTAAATCGTAACGCTGATCAACAATCACATTGGGATAGGCGTCCAAGCGTAAGGCAACGCTCCGCAATGCGGGGATATTCAACCACTTTGCATTTTTGCCTCGAATAATAAACATACATTCGGGGTGATCCTCGGCAAGCCTGGCCACGACCTCGTAAAAATATATATTACTGGACCAGTTGCAGGCATGGCAGTACATCGCATTTGCGAAGGGGTCCGGATCGGAATGAAAATCAAGGACAAGACAGACGTTACGAAAAGCCGAAAACCGCTCTGCTCTTTCCGCCAGAGCCACATCTTGATATTGAAAAATTTTAGACGCTCTGGGATCTCCGGTAACACTCAAAGTCTTAATGTGCGCGTAGGGTGCTTTTTCAAGTTGTCGTTTAACAAGATTTCCGTGAACACAATAAACGTCAGCAAGTATAGAATGCGAAGGAATAAATGCACTAACAAATCTTTCCTGCACGGCAACAACTTTAACACCAATAGCTTGAAGAGCAACGATAGCGATCTTCGGAAATAAATAGTCATGCCCAAGGAGTGCGACCTGAGCACCTGAATAATGTGAAAAAGCTTTCTCACACGCACTCACTTGTTTCAAAATTCGGGCAAACATCAAGGTCTTGGTCAGAAATCTCGGGCGCCCAAATAGCACCTTGGCCATAACGACCATACCGCGCACAACAGTGTCTACCGAAATTTGAGGGAGATCCACAAACTCCACATTAAGACCATGCTTTTCATAATCTGCGGCAATGGACTTACGCTCAGCTTGTGACAACATCCAGTTCAATTCCACATGCTGGATCCGCTCCCGATGGAAAGGGCTGTCCGGATCGTCGACATAGTATTGATCCTTAAGGAACAAGTCCCCGTAACTGATCCCTTTGTGGGGGAAATACAAAACCTTTGGCGCGTAAGCAGGGGTGCTTTCCACATCAGCGCAATGCGTCGCATGTCCTTGGGTTCGTGTTCTGAGAACCTGCCGAAGCCGCCGCATAGATCTTGCCGAAATCACATTGGCAATTTGTCTCAAAAGCACCCAAGGCACGCGAAAGAACGGATTGAGATTACGAACCCTTGTAATCCTGGGATCGTTCAGCATTGCACAAAACACATCGCGTGCCTGGAAAATGTAGGCCTGCATCCCGTTTTCTTGAAAATATTCTGCAAGGGCATAAGAGTGAGCGTATGGCTCTAGAGACGTTTGCAAAACAGCCAACAACACAGCCCGTGCCTTCCCCTCGTCGCCTTGTAATGCTGAAACGTTTTGTATAAGCACATCACATTCAAGGGTGCCAAAAGAAGTCTCAAGAATCTTCAGCGCAAAAGCGGGCACAAGCTTCAGTTCGGCATCGACTTGATATCCTTTGTAAGCGGGATAATTGACCCATTCCAGGCCCAGTGCGTCAAGGCGAGCATGTCCGCACAGAGAGCGCAGCCGATTTGTTGTCTCAATGAACACAACGCGCATACCAAACAAACGCATCAGCAAGGCCACAGGCAAATTCATCCATGACAACCAGCGAAAAACCACAACCTTGTTCTGCTTCGTACTCAAGCTATTGTCCTTCCCTGGTGCGCATATCGGCCCTGACGTTCACCTCGACCATGGTTGTCACCCGGGCGTAATCCTCCGAAGTGTCGATATCAACGGCCTGGGCAACCCGTCGCTGCAAAGGCAACACGTCCCGACCCAAGGGCTTTTCACACCAAATCGCACGTACGCCCGCATCCAGGCCTTGCTTGAGAATGACTTCATGGGTAGCGGTCGGCGTGCATATACTAACCGTATCAAGGCACACATCTTTTAACATTTGAGCAGCATCAAGGTCCGTATTGCCGACACCGAAGGCATCCGAAAAATGCCGGTGCACCAGGAGGTCGGGATCACACGCACAATATAAAGGGTAAGCCTGCGCATGCGTGCCGGGGCAAACCCGTTTGCCTGACAGCCATAACTGTAAGCCCCGGCAATCCGCTTACAGGCGATGATACCCGCTCAACCTACTCCAACCCCAAGGCCTGACGGGCCTTGAGCGTGAAATCGTAACCGCGTGCTCGCTTTTGGACAATTTCCATGTTTATCGCGGCGATATCAGGGTTTTTTTGCAAAAACCCATGGATATCCACATAACCGAACTCCGGGTTTTCAGCATAAAGGTTCTCAAAAACGGACCGGATAACAAAATAATCCTCGGGCGTGTCCAGGGTGATTCTCTGCTCTGGCCACTCCAACCGCGTACCTTCGCATCCGAAATGACCCAGTTTGAAAATTTCCGGGTGTTCGTAAATAAACAACGCAACATGTTCCCGGTCAACCGGATCGCCGGTGTTCTCAAACGCCCGCTCCAGAGCCGTGCGAGTGAAAATCTGGACATCCAGACCGCGCGGATACGTGCGCTTGATAACGTTGGATAAATACTCCAGTTTCTCGGAAAAAAACTGGTCGATGGCCGCATCCACCATGGCAGGGTCAACCAAAGGGCAATCGCTGGTGATCTCGACGATGACATCGACATCAAATTCACGCGCGGCATATAAAACCCGCGACATGACATCGTTTTCGCTACCACGGAAAAAATTTACGCCCTGACGCTGCGCAAAGTCCGCCAACACAACGTCGCAGGGCGTTTCAGGGGTTGCAAGGATGACATCGTCAAGATTCTTGCATCGCCTCAACCGCTCGAACAAATGCGCCAAGGCGGGCTTCCCCACAATAGGCAACATGATCTTCCCCGGCAGGCGTGAGGACCGCATGCGGGCTTCAATAATGGCTGCAACTTTCAACGTGTTCACCCCGTACTATTCGTTATTTCGCCGTATACCGTCAATGCAGTGCGCAAGGGCCGTCTTTATACAAAACACCGACCTTGTCGCGCACCGCCGTCACGCTGCGCATCAGGGCCTCATCGATCAAGGGGGCCAACCTGTCGGTCCTGCGCGCCATCGGCACTAGCTGTTTAATCACAACGAAGTCCCATAGAATTCAAATTTGCCGTTCGTGTCGAGTTGGAACGATACCACCGCCGTGCCGACAACGAGGGCTTCAAAATAAAGGCGATTTGCTGTTCCGTAAATCTTGATTTCTTCGTAAACGTCCGGGAAACCACGCGGTTTATGATTTCAGTTCAGGCTGCATTTTTTGAATTTCTTTCCGGAGCCGCAGGGGCACGGATCGTTCCTTCCGACTTTTGGCTGGTTCTGATTGGCTGGTGGCGCGGATGGGTTTGCCTGTGCAAGCCTGGTCCGGGACAACTCCTCCACGGAGAACGCGATCAGATCGGGAGCCAGGTTTTCCAACTCTTCGTCAATGTCCATCGGCTCCAACTTTGTCCTCGGGGTGATGGCGCTTTTGTGCAAGCGCATGAAGGTGGACAGGGCTTTGTGCGGATTCCCTTCGCCAAACGACAGCCACGCACCGGGGCACAGGGTCATCGTCTTTCGTATGTGCCATCGTGCGTTCAAGAGCCTGCGCAATCTGACCCTCGAATTCAACCACAACCAAAACGTCAGGAGATTCCAACATCATTTCATTTCCGATCGCAAGCAGGCTTTCGCCTGCGTCAAAGCCTAACGCTATAGCCTTGACGTCGCAGATACTTTTTAGCCTCCAAGGGCGTTTGTTGCGTAAAATGGAAAATGCTGGCCGCAGCAACGGCGGAAGCGCCAACGCTCAAGGCTTGGCCCATATGGTCGTAATTGCCAACCCCGCCAGAGGCTATAACCGGGATGGAAACACTTTCACATGCAATTTCGATCAGATCCAAATCGCACCCTTTCATGGTTCCATCACGTTCGATGGACGTAATCAAAATTTCACCGGCTCCGCACGCTTCGGCTTTAGAGATGATTTCCACAAGGCCAAAACCTGTCGGCTTGGTCGCGGATTCGGTATAGACCTCATACCCAATATCTTTTGATTTTCGCACGTCGATAGAAACGACAACGCATTGACTTCCAAATTTATCCGCGACGGCGCCGATAAATTCCGGAGACTGAACCGCAGCTGTATTGATGATGACCTTGTCCGCTCCCGCCATTAATAATTTCCGAACGTGTTCCAGCTTACAAATTCCGCCACCGACCGCAAACGGTGCGAAACATTCCGTCGCCAAGCTTTCGATAAGAGCATAATCCGGCTCCCGGTGATCGTTGGTCGCCGTGATATCGAGAAACGCAAGTTCATCGACATCGCGCATATTGTAAACTTTTATGGCTTGCATCGCAGGACCGATACGCCGCCAGGAATCAAAACTGATCCCTTTGACCAAACCAAGGTCTCGATACAACAAGGTCGGGATGATGCGAGATTTAAGCATTGTTAAAGGGCAAGGAAATTAGCCAACAAATTCAGACCGTTCTTTTGGCTTTTTTCGGGATGAAATTGCGTCCCAAAAATATTGTCTTTTTGTACCGCCGACACGAAACCGTTGCAATATGGCGTTGTCGCTAAAACATGATCTTCCGATAAAACATCGAAATGGTAACTGTGAACAAAATAAAAATCCGCTTCCTTGTCTATGTTCGCAAATAATCGGTTTGCGGCGTTCGGAATAACCTCATTCCAGCCGACATGAGGCACACGCTCTCTTTTTTTAGGTGTTTCTTCTGCTGGTTCAAGTTTTTTCACGATCCCCGGCACCCAACCCAAACCCGGAGTTCGCCCCCCCTCCGTCGAACTGTCCGCAAGAAGTTGCATACCAAGACACACGCCAAGGAAGAGACGTGATTTACCAAGCACCATTTCGCGCAAGGCTTCGCTCATTCCAGAAGCATTAAGATTGGACATCGCATCGGGAAAAGCACCAACGCCCGGCAAAATAAATTTGTCGGCCGTTACCGCTTCCTTGGGCTCCGCCGTTATGAACGGCGAGCCGCCATTGACTTCAACGGCACGGCATACGGATCCTAAATTGCAAAGGCCATAATCTATGATGGCGACACGCATTACAAATTATCGTCATTCGTCTTGGTCAAGTTCAAGTTCTTATCCTTGATCAAAACGTTGTCATGATCGCATTCAAACAATCTCTTGTTCGTAAACTGATCGCAAATTTTAATGAATTCATCAAAGGGAACCGAAATTTCCGAAAGGATGTCCTCAACAGGTTTTCCAAGATAGGTCCACGGAAATTTACCGTCATGTCGTTTAATAAGATTGAGCGCATCTGCCCGACGGAGACGCCCCCTTCGAATATGGTTGGATGCAATATCACTCGCACGACCAAAGCCAAACTTCAAATATTTAAAATAATCATGAATACCCATATGGTGATTATCTAAATTTTCATAGTCTGCGAGAGAGCCTTCCACGACATTTGGATAGGTCTCGAACCCGTAGGCTTGCGCATACAAGGCATTGGTGTACCCATCCCAGGGAACATAGTAGCCGAGAAACAGGCCCGTTACTCCCACCGCCTGAAGTTCCTTGTCACTCGGGTACGTGAAAGGAATAAGGTGTCGTTTTTCAATTCCTTCCTGATCGATAAAATCAGTCACGCGAAAACCAAGAAGGCCACCGAACTCTTCCAACCAATTCCGGTCGAGCACATTGCTTTGTTGCGAAGCGGCAGGACCGCCATACTCATGTTGAGGATTTTCCCCCCAGATGATGAGCTTAACGTTATATTTCACAGCGACCTGAACGGGAATTGTGAAGATTTTAACGTGTTCCGGCCAGGAAATATCACCGATCGTGCGCAAGCACAAACGGTTCATTTTCCTTCGTACAATGGGATTGGTCGTGACCTCGATATAGTCCACACCGAGATTTTTTAAATTCTCTATATTTCGACGCCCAATCTCAGATAAAGAACAAGTCGTGCCTGTTACGCACAGCGGGTTTAACCCGAATTCTAAAACTTTTAGAACTTGATACGTACTATCTTTTCCACCGCTTACGGGAACGATACAATCATAATTTGAACCATCTCGATTCCGATATTTTTCAAGGATTCGCTCTAAATCCAGGGCACGATCTTCCCAATTTATTTTTGTTCTTTTTTCATAACTGCGACAGGCACTACACACGCCTTCGGCGTCAATATGAAGATCCGGTTTGGTCTCGGGATAGAGGCATTGAGTGCAGTACTTAATCATAGCGAAAAACTTCCAATTATTAGACCTGTTGCAAAAGTCTGGTGAATCTTTGTTAACTGATCCGTGATTCAACGGAGGAAGGGCGCAGGAGGCCCTTCCGATGCTAAAGTAACAGCGAGTGGCTTATTCCCAAACGACAATATCGCACCCTGACGGGCGTTGACGCCGATACATTCCAGCCGTTGACTGAACGTCTTCGGCCTCATCGGCGAGAGCGCATGACGTGTTCCCCATGTTCCTGACAGCCATAACTGTAAGCCCCGGCAATCCGCTTACAGGCGATGATACCCGCTCAACCTACTCCAACCCCAAGGCCTGACGGGCCTTGAGCGTGAAATCGTAACCACGCGCCCGCTTTTGGACAATTTCCATGTTTATCGCGGCAATATCAGGGTTTTCTTGCAAAAACCCATGGATGTCCGCATAACCGAATTCCGGATTTTCGGGATAAAGATTTTCAAAAACGGACCGGATCACAAAATAATCCTCGGGCGTGTCCAGAGTGATTCTTTGCTCTGGCCACTCCAACCGCGTGCCTTCACATCCGAAATGACCCAGTCTGAAAATTTCCGGGTGTTCGTAAATAAACAACGAAACATGTTCCCGGTCCACCGGATCGCCGGTGCTCTCAAACGTCCGCTCAAGAGCCGTGCGTGTGAAAATCTGGACATCCAGACCGCGCGGATACGTGCGCTTGATAACGTTGGATAAATACTCCAGTTTCCCAGTAAAAAACTGATCTATAGCCGCGTCCACCATGGCAGTGTCAACCAAAGGGCAATCGCTGGTGATCTCGACGATGACATCAACATCAAATTCACGCGCAGCATATAAAACCCGCGACATGACGTCATTTTCGCTACCACGGAAGAAATTTACGTCCTGACGTTGCGCAAAATCCGCCAACACAACGTCGCAGGGCGTTTCGGTGGTAGCAAGGATGATATCGTCAAGTTTTTTGCATCGCCTCAACCGCTCGAACAAATGCGCCAGAGCAGGCTTCTCCACAATAGGCAACATGAGCTTGCCCGGCAGGCGAGAAGAACGCATGCGGGCTTCAATAATGGCTGCAACTTTCAACGCGTTCACCCCGTGCTATTCGTTATTTCGCCGTTATGACGTCAATGCAGCGCGCAAGGGCGCCTTTATATAAAACACCAACCTTTTCGCGTACCGTCGTCGCGCTGCGTGTCAGGGCCTCATCAATCAAGGGGGGCAACCTGTCGATCTTGCGCGCCGTCGGTACCAGTCCCGACGAAGTCCCATAAAATTCAAATTTGCCGTTCGTGTCGGGTTGGAACGATACCGCCGCCGTGCCGACAACGAGTGCTTCCAGCAACATATTGCTGGTCATCCCAACCACGACATCGGCCGCTTGCAACAGGCCCAGGGAGCGACCACGCCCCCCAATGAAGAAAATCTGTTTCTCTACCGCTTTCGCTTTTTTCAAACGTCCCCTCCACACCGTAAGATCTTCTCTGGGATGCGGTTTGACGTATAGACGGCACTCGGGCCGGGCCTTGAGGTCGTCAACCAGGGCGTCAAAAACGCCACCTTCTTCGTAGCCGAGAAAGCGAGGATTTTTCGAAGATGTCCCAAACAGAGCAGCGATTGGCTGGGACGTAAACAAAATCCGTTTGTACGCACGTATTCGCGGATTTCTTGTCGCCGACGCCTCAAGGGCCAAATGTTCAAAATACGGATTTCCGACAATCTCGATCCGCGCATCCTTGAAACCGGCCTTGCGCAACTCATCGCGCATTACCGCGTCGGTGACCAGAAGTTTATCCGGAAGCGACGTCACACCGGTTTCGTTATCGTGGAAACGTCCCTGGTAGGCGCTCCAATAGTCCAAGGTCGTTATCACCTGTACGCCGCGCTGACGCGCCCTTAGGCGAAAATTGAATTCAAAACGATTGGCGGCGTTTGAACCCGTGATCACCAGATCCGGCGCCTGTGCATCGAGGAGCGCATCAATTTGCGCATCGGACACATTGACGTCCAGAACCTGATGGGAAACGGCTTCTCTTTCAAACACGCGAACGCAAGCCCCCGCGCATACGCCATGGATGCGTGCGCCGCGCTGGCGTAGCGCCTTGGCGATCAAAACAATCGAATTTGCGCACCCCGTTTGAAAGGTAACCAGCAAAACGTTAAGAGGGAAGTCGTTTGTCATGATGTTGCCGTGTCGATATCGGTCAGTTCCAGACTCTGGGTTTCGAACAGACGTTTGTAAACACTAGGTTTTTGCATCAAGTCCTCATGTACGCCCGTTTCCACGATAGTGCCGTTTTTCACGACGGCAATCATGTCGGCATTTCTGATGGTTGATAGGCGATGCGCGACAACAAGGATTGTTTTTTTGCCATGCATGGCTTGTATTGTTTTTTGAATCACCTGTTCATTCAGGCTATCCAGATGACTGGTGGCCTCATCCAGAATCAGAAAGTCCGGATTGTTGATAATGGCGCGCGCCAGAGCCAGGCGCTGGGCCTGGCCGCCTGAAAGGCGTGCGCCACGCTCACCAACCCGCGTTTCATACCCATCGGGAAGGACTTCGATAAAAGTGTCGGCCGCCGCCCACTTCGCCGCCATACGCACTTCGGACAGAGGCACATCGTCGCGTCCGAACGAAATGTTATTGTATATGGTGTCGTTGAACAGGAAGGTTTCTTGCGTCACCGTCCCGATGCGCCGGCGCCAGGATCCGATTTCAAGATCTTTGAGATCCTCGCCATCAATCATAATACGTCCTTTTTGAGGATCGAACAAACGCGCCACCAATCCGACTATGGTACTTTTGCCGCTGCCAGATGGCCCCACCAACGCAACCATTTTACCCACTGGTATAATCAAGGAAAGATTGCGGACGGCGGGAACATCCGTTGCCGGATACGAAAAGGTAACGTCCTCAAAACAAATGCCCGTGTTCAATCCGCTTGCCCGGATCGTGCCGTTTTTCTGGCGCATTGCCGTCGCCTCGGCAAACAAACTTTTCAATCTTTGGAACGAATCCTTGTTGGCGTGAATCGACACCTGCGCGGTGACGATCCGGCTGGCGGGACCAAGCATCCGATACAAGCTGATGATAAACATCAAGGCCAAGACTACCCAAGCGCTACCACTTTGCGTTAAGGCACCGAATATCAAAATCGCACAGACAAACAGCCCGGCCAGGGTCATAAACAGTGGAGATTGCAATTCACCGATCTGGTATCGCTTTAAATCCACGGCGTAAAAATTATTTACAGCCGTCGTGAACTCATCGCTCATCCGCGTTTCGGCATTGGCCAGACGCACCAGCTTCACCCCCTGAATCGCCCCAAAAAAGACCTCATGCATCCTGTCCATGGTCTTTGACAACTGGGTTCCAGCAAAAACAAGACGCCGCGCACTGATCCAGCGCAAAATCAGCAGCAGAACCCCGACAAACCCTATCGTCACGATGGTAATCTGCCAGGAAATGGCAATCATCAACAGCATGTAAATAAAAATTAAAATGAAGCTTGAAACGATATCCGCGATACTCCTCAAAGCCGTAGCCACGCGAACGGGATGTTCCTGAATCAAGGTTTTGAGTTCACCGATTTTTTT
This sequence comes from uncultured Magnetovibrio sp., assembly GCA_964451415.1. Classification (GTDB taxonomy): domain Bacteria; phylum Pseudomonadota; class Alphaproteobacteria; order Rhodospirillales; family Magnetovibrionaceae; genus CAYVHU01. The sequence continues at coordinate 29,843 of CAYVHU010000014.1, read as the reverse complement.
CCCATGCAAATAATTCAACTGCACATGCATCAAAAGATCGAACACCTGCGTCATGATTCTGCGCTGAATCCGCAAGGGCAATGTGGCACTAAGGATTTGGGTTGCATACTGCAATCCTCCACGGACAACAAGCACTGCGGATAACAAGACCGATACCGTCAAAATGCGCTGCGAAACGTTCATTTGCATCAAAGGCCTGAAAAAATGCCCGATAACCGGCAATGACGACAATGTATCCCCGCCACCACCTGCCCCGAGGATGGGAATGAGCAGGGAAACGCTCAAGCCCTCGCTGAGAGCCAGAAAGAGCGACAAGCCGAGGAACAACGCGAATAATTTCGCTTCCTCGCGAATATAATTGAGGGCTTCATGCATGAAATTCATGGGATTTGTTGCACCTGACAGAGCGGCTTGGCGACATGGGACTTACTGTTCAAGACGTGAGGACTTCATCAAGAGCCTGGCTTACGCGCTCAACATCCTCATCCCTCATGGACGCAAACAAAGGAATGCTGAGCGCCTCCGCGTAGTAGCCTTCGCATATGGGAAAGTCCCCGGAACACCATTTTTCCCTCTTCATATGGAAAGGCTGGCGGTAAAGCGGAATATAGTGGACCTGGCTGCCGATACCGCGTGTCTTCAATTCCGTCATGACCCGTTCACGGGTTTTGCCCAAGGCTTTGTAATTACAACGAATAACGTAAAGGTGCAGGCCGGAACGTTTGCGCATTTCCGGCGCGCTATGCACGCCACGCACATGGGCAAGCCGGGACACCTTCCGGTCGTAAAACAAGGCAATTTCGCGGCGACGGGCGATAAAGCCGTCCAGTTTCGCCAACTGCGACAGCCCCAGAGCGGCATGGATATCGCTCATGCGGTAATTGTACCCCAGCATCTGTTGTTCGTAGTACCACGGAAAAACGGCCCCGGAATCCTCATCAACACCCTGATCACGCAATTGCAGCAGCTCAGGCTCTTTTTCGATACCGTGGCTACGCAACCGTTGCAATAAATCGCGAAGATACGGGTCGTTGGTCGTGATTGCCCCGCCCTCGCCCGTCGTAATTGGTTTGACGGGATGAAACGAAAACACGGTCATATTGGAATGCGCGCAACACCCCACAGGCAGGCCGTCTTCATCGTCCCCCCCCAGGGCGTGACAGGCATCTTCAATAATAGAAACATCATTGCCAACATGCTTGCGAATAGCGGACAGTCCTACACTCAATCCTGCAAAGTGAACGGGCGTGACGGCCTTCAACGGCGACTCTCCGGTCAAAGCCCGGGCCAGGGTATCTTTGGACATGCACAAGGTTTGCGCATCAATATCACTCAGCAGCGCCCGTCCCTGCGCATAGAGAAACGCATTGGCCGAAGCGACAAACGTCAACGCCGACGTTACGCCGACATCGCCGGGTTTCATCCCCGACGCCAGACACGCAAGGTGCAGAGCCGCCGTTCCACTCGATACCGCGACCGCGTATTTTGCGCCAACGCGTTCGGCCAATGCCGCTTCGAAACGCGCAACCGCCGGTCCCTGCGTCAAAAAATCGCTTTTCAGAACCTCAACGACGGCCTCTATGTCCCGTTCATCAAGACTCTGCGAACCATAGCCCAAAAAACGAGGGTTCAAGTTTCAACCTCACCCTCAATCATATCGGCCAATTCCTGGCCGCTAATCCACTGGGTGTTGGCGTCACTGGAATATTCAAAATTTTCGGAAACCGCGTGCCCGTCTTCACCACCGTAGACCCGGGTGCGATTTTCTTCCCACATATGGATACTGGGATTGATAATATAATAATCCTTGAATTCAAGCGTGTAACCCGCCTCATCGGCGGGGATTAACACTTCATGCAGTTTCTCACCGGGGCGAATGCCGATAACTTTTTGCTTGCACTGCGGCGCCATAGCCGTCGCCAAATCAGCAATACGCATGGACGGAATTTTTGGAATGAAAACTTCTCCCCCACGCATCAACCGCAGACACTTGATGACAAAATCTGTACCCTGTTCCAAAGTCAGCCAGAAACGCGTCATGCGCGGGTCGGTTATGGTTAACGTTCCCGTCTGTTTTTGCTTGCGAAACACCGGCACAACACTGCCGCGCGATGCGATAACGTTGCCGTAACGCACGACCGAAAACTTGCATCCACTCTTGCCCGACATGTTGTTGGCGGCAACGAAAAGTTTGTCGGAACACAACTTGGTTGCACCATAAAGATTAAGCGGATTAACAGCCTTGTCCGTAGACAGGGCAATCACATGCCTGACCCCTTTGTTGATCGCGGCGTTAATTACGTTTTCAGCACCCAGGATGTTGGTCATGATGCATTCGATGGGATTGTACTCAGCCGTGACCACCTGCTTCAACGCAGCAGCGTGGATGACGGTATCAATGCCGTCAAACGCCCGTTCCAAACGATTTCCATCCCTGACGTCGCCAATAAAATAACGCAAGTTCGGCGCGTCAATATCCTGTGCCATATCGAATTGCTTGAGTTCATCGCGCGAATACACAACCAACCTTTTCACGTCGTGCTCTTGCAAGAGCTTCTTCACAAAGGCCTTGCCAAATGAACCCGTGCCACCTGTTAAAAGAACCTTACGGCCATCAAGTGAGCCCATATCCGTTGTTTCCTTGTCTGAGAGTTTTTGTTTTTAACTGTTTATTTCAAAGAATCAGGCGCTGTATGAAAGGGGAACGGCGCTCTCAGTTTCATCTTCGTCGGTTCCGTCTTGGTAGCGCGTACGCATGTAGCCGTCATTGTCGAGCACGACGCTATCGGGCATCTGCCACGACGGCACCCAGCGTTGACGCTCTTCCAACCGATACCCAGACTGCAACAGCACCGTATTGTCGGAACGGCAACGATCAACGATCGTACCTTCGTATATTACGATCTTGCCAATATCGCTCAACACCGCATACCGCGGTTTGACCCGACCCGAGAAGTGGCCGTTGCTACACAGCAGTCCCGCCAACTTCGCACCGCGGCGCAAGGACGTGCGGTGATGGCTCATACCACGCAAGGGTATGGCATGGAACAGGTAATGAGCTTCGATCCCATTGTGGCGCATCGCATCGTACAATTCGATCAAGGTTTCGAGATCATCGTTTACACCACGCAAAAGCGGATGCTGGTTGTAAATCCGAAAGCCCCCGTCTTGCAGACGATGAACCGCATCGATACACTCCGGCCAAAACTCGATGGGATGGTTGACGTTCACGCCAACTTCGAACTTGAAGTCTGGATACCGGCCAAAAATATCCATCATATCCGCATTTATTTTTTTCGGTTCCTGAAAAATCAGTCGGCTGCCGATACGTACCGTACGCACGTTTGGCGCATTGCGGCGCAATTCACTCAACGTCAACGCCAGCATGGGCTGTGACATTAACGGATCCCCACCTGTAATCAGCACCTCATCAATATCGTCGCGCAAATCGTTGGAACCAATGTAGCGTGTCGCGTGCACAATTTGTTCATTACTCATGGTTTTCACGGGATACTGACCACGCAAGCACCATCGGCAATGCGCCGCACACACCGTAGTGGGTTCGATCAATACGGTTCGCCTGTACAAGCGTTCAACCCCAACGACGGGCTCGCCGTCAAACATGAGATGAACCTCGGATTCGTAATGCCGACGTCGTTCCCTGGAGTGAATGATATTTTCCAAAGGATCGCGCAGGTACTGTCTTGTAATGGCTCGCAACTCAAGGCTGTCGGAGCCGTACTTTTCTTCCAAATCTGCAATTTTTCCACGAAGAAAAGGCGAAATCAGCTCTCGAAAGTCACTATTCTTTGCGTCGGCCATCAGTATTCTCATCAAACGACCTGAATACCTGCAAGATGGTCGGTACTATTCACCATGAATTTGTATTTATTACCAGGAACTGGCATTGCATCCACATCCATCCATTATATATCAACGCGCACTTGCAGAAAAGCCGAGACCCGCGCCGCAAACCATCTTCGATGAGGTGATGGTGTGGACGGCCCCTGCCCCCCGGCATCAGAGTGTCATATGGTGGTCGTTAGCGTTGGTCATCACCAGACTGACGCCCCTTAAGATAAGACCAACTGTCATGAGTTCCCGACTGTGGCACCATCGGTATTTTTTCATTCTTGGCGTCATTGAAAAGTTCATCCACGGGTTCAACAGTATAGAAAAATTCATGCGGCTTGATGTACTCGCTCATCTTGCGCAACGTCAAATTTTTGTTATGCGATTTGTATTGAGACAACAGGCGCGTCAGTTTTTCGTGCTGTGCGTCGGGCACGCTGAATTTGTAGTGCACTGCATTGCCTTCGCAGGGCGCGGGCAAGCCTTGATAATCGTTATTGCGCCACCTTAAGATATCATAACCAAAATCGCCCCAGTTGACCGGAACCAGAGACATATCTTCGTTGAGTTTCACCTGTAATGCTGCACCGAAACTCAAAATGTCGCGCGTAACATCCATAATCCGAACCGCATCATCCGGCACGTTTTCTTTGATCATGCATTCCGCCGTTTGCAACAAAAACTGGTCGAATTCGGAACGACATTCCAACAGTACTTTATATGTATAGGCAAAGTTCAGCTTACCATAACCGCCGGTACGCAAACGTTCCAGGGCTTCATCCTCAGTCCAATATCCACACATGTCTTCGTAAGTCTTGAACGTTTCCAGTTCGTGGTCGGCCTTGAAGTCCTGATACAACCGGCCCAACGAACTGTCATCACGCGGAAAAGTCCGGCTGATCCGATCAAGCAGGTCGACAGGATGGGTGCCCAACCCGTGAAACAGATTGATGTAGTCATAGTACCAGCGCCCCCCCCCACATGAACTGCAGAAGGAAATGATAAAAGCGAAAGCCCCGCAACTCGTCACGTGACATGGTCGAGGTTGCCTGTACCGTTTCCTGGCCCTCAAACACCCTGACCCCGTCATAGACGCCGAACGCGTTGTCCATCAACCGCCAGCCCGTTTCCTTGAAATACTTTTTGCGACTTTCCTGGCTATCCATTTCTGTACCCGGAAGAAGGTAGAGATTATAATTGATCATCTCTGCACCCGCGTTGATCATGGTGCGGTTGGCTTCCAGATGCGACTCCCGTGTTTCCAGGGGCAACCCTAGAATCAGCTCTGAGACCAGTGGCATTTCCTCGCCGTCGGCACTCAACTCTTCAAGCATATCCTTGACCTGTTCCAACGGCAGGTTTTTGCGCTTCACGGCCTCCAGGGTTTCGGGGTGCAAAGACTGCATCGATGCACCGATGCGCGCGATATCTTTGACCTCGCGCGCTGCTGAAATAATCAGATCGGGGCGTGACTTGTGCCACTGCACCGCCAAATGGCCAGGAAAGCCGTATTTTTTGTGTGAATTATTCAGGTTACGTGCGATATCGGTGTCGCGTTTAAGCATGCCGAAATTGGCATCTGCAATAAACATTTGCGCCGCGTTCTTGCACCGCTGGCCAATGTAGTCAATTTCCTCAACCACGCGTTCTACGCTAAAGCGCGCCATTTTCGCAGTTCCAATCCCCCACGCGCAAAAGGTACAGCGGTATGGGCATGAGCGATTGGTTTCCAAAATCGGGGCAAAGGGTTCGTCAAAGAACTCATCCAAAATACCGCTCAGGTACGGCGATGGCACCTCTTCCAAATCGCGCATTGCGTCCAGGGGCGGGCCGATTTGTATGCGCCCCACCGTCACGTCACCATTGATAACGCATCCATCAACCGTCAAAGTACGCAACTTGACAACGTCTCGCCGCGCACCCAAAAATGCTCGCATCAGTTCGACAAAACCGCGCTCACCTTGGTTTACCACATACGCATCCAGTTGAGGCTGGTTCTGGAAGACTTGGGCCGCCTTCTCTTCGGTGGTGTTGATGGAGGTGAAATTCGGCCCCCCACCGACGCTAAGCACATGGGGATTGGCATCCTTTGCGATCTTGCACAAAAGGCCGTTCAGGTTCGCATTCCACACATAATAGGAAAAGCCAACCACATCGGGGGGATCGTTGCGAAGCGCTTCGATCATTTTTTCGGGACGTTTGAACAGACGAAACTCGACGTCATCGCCCAAGATCTTGCTGGCGTATGCGCTAATAAAACCGATATTCAGTGGAAAGGTCCAGGTACTGGCTTTTTCCCACGTGTGCACAAGATCACCGAGAAAAATTTTTACAGGTCTGTTCTTACTCATTGTTCAGATTCTCGCTGGGTACCACACGCAACAATCATCAATTCGCGCGACCATCGCAAAAACCCGATATTGGTTCTGATCGGCACAAATGGACTCATCAACGCGCAAACAAAATTCAGCCAAGGATGCCGCCAAACGATGGGCAATTGCCTGAATTTGTAAACACGGACATCTACAAAATCATGGATACGCAATAAATCATTAAGCGACACGGTCGTAAACGGCGATTTATGGGTATAGTCATCAAAGAAAATTTTATAATTCGATTCCCAGTCTGGAACCATGCACAGGATTAACCCGCCCGGTTTTAGAACGCGTCGTATTTCACGGATAAGATGATCCGTATTCCGAATATGTTCAAGAACAGATTTATTAAAGACAACATCAAAACAGCTATCCGGAAAGGGAAGTTTTTCCGTTTCCAAATCGCAACTCGACATTTCCAGCCCAGGTGATAAAACTTGCGCCTCTTGGGACAAGTCAACGCCTTTAACCGTCATCCCGAGATCGGAAAAGCACTTCAACATCTCGCCACGACCGCTTCCCAACTCAAGCATTGTATCTCGTTCATTCAGCTTGAATGCTTGATAGAGATATGCGGCAAGCCGTGAGGGATAGTCGGTAAACGGATGTGATTTCTCGTCATAAATGACATTCAGGTAATCGGGCATAATTTACTAAAATTCCTGAGATCCGGTTTTCTGCAAGTCCTGGTAATCATAGCAATTGCGGCATAAATCAAGTTCATTATGACGCATATCCGCCAATATCGTGCGATATTCGTTCATTCTATTTGAATGCCAAATGTCCTTAAGCGTGTTATCAGAGACGGACCCAATAAGCATCACCTTATCGGCATCGCCGCAACAAGCCGACACCGCCCCATCCCAAAAGATGGACATCTTGTCAAAGACCTTCGGGCATTCAGGGTGAACCTTGACGACAGATTCTTGTTCTTTGAGACGCTGCAGACGTGCAACCTCCTCAGGCTTCATACGCACACCATCAAGATTAAGGTTATCAAAAACCGTTCGTCCTACAGACACATAATCAGCAATCTGTCTTGCCCGTTTCTCAAAAGCCGCCACAAGTTCCGGGCCTTCGTATGTAATGGAGGTTGAAATGTGAATATACGGAGCCTCCCGATCTCCTCGGATCTTCTGAAACTGCTCGATAACAGCCATCAATTCTTCAAAGAAGTCCTTGTTGCGCATCTCTGCGTAACTGTTTTGATCCACACCCTGGAAAGAAAATTTGATGGAATCAAGGCCCGTCGAAATCAAACGTTCAACTGCCTCTGCGTCCAACTTGCTGCCGTTGGTGTTCAAATGCGTAAGAACACCTCGCTCATGTGCTGCGGAAATATGATCAAGCAAGTCCGGGTGCATAACGTTTTCGCCCCATTGCACCCAACGCAACGCACAATTCCACTGGGCGCATTCATCAAGAATCTTGTCAAAAACCGCCGGCTCCATCATACCGGTCTTTCGGGTCATTGAACGGTTTCCGGTCGGACACATCAAACAACTGAAGTTGCATGCATTGGTCGCCTCAATATCAATAAGCCGTGGAAACGGCGGCAATTCTTTAAACTTGTCCATGGAATTGCCCTGATTGCAGGCGTCATAGATAGATTGAAAGGGATTATTTCTCAATTTTAAGCTCCGGATTTTTACGTCTTTTTATGGAGTCCGATGCACGTTTTGAAATATGCGCCTCAAAATGGCGTGCGGCTTCTTCCCAGATTGAATGCGAACCAACCCCCTTCTCCGCCAAAAAATTTTGTTCATAGCTCTCGTAGCAGCGCTGATCAACCACGGGCATCACCAACGAATCATGCGCTTTTAGACGATCAATATTCGTACGACGCAAACCTAACCAGCTCGACATGTTAGCAACGAAACCACCGTAAAATCTATTTCGTTCGATTTCGTCGGTCGTGATGACAATCACAGGTTTACGCAAACGAACGGCAAACGAAAGCGCCGTACTGCAACACACAACGACCAGTTCGCTGTGTGCGACAAGTTCTGCCGTCCTATCTTGAATGAACGGGTACGCCCCATAAACAATGGACGCATTTTCAGGCAAGGCCTTGGGGTGCCCGGCGACAACAACGCGCAGCCTTAGATCCTTTTCAAGTTTTGCAATAAACGACTGCATGGCGCAGCTAAACCGTTCTTTTGTCACAGGACGGTTTATGCCCATATATATAAAATCCGGATGATCTAAAAAATCATCATCAATTAAAACAGCATATGGCTTCTCGAAGATTTCGCCTTCTTTTTTATTTTGATTTTGAACGGCATCAATCACTTGCATGTCAAATGAACGAACGGAGATAAGCTCGGCCTTCCAAGGCTTGGGCGCAACAGCGCTGAGCGCGTTATGATAACGTCCCGCACGCATCCACCAACGTGGCGGGCGCAAAAACACCCACCCCACGCCATCAGCAAACATCGTCCAAACATACCGTTTAAGCAAATATGCCTTCGTCTTCACCGTCATATATTTAAACTTAAGGTACTCTTTCAAGTTGAGCGCACTACGAAAGTTCCGGAAGTCATTCGTCGGAATTCCTCCGATGGTCAAAGACATATAGTCAATCTTATATTTTGTGAGAATTCGAAACACGAAGGCCGATTTCGCATTAAGGTAAAAGGCCATAAGTACAAAGTCCGCAGGGCCGAAATGCGTCACCAGTTCATCCATTTCCTGTTCGGTATTGATGCGCACAACATTTTGCCTAGACGTGAACGTACCTTTCGTCATTTGAGAATACGTTCCGGGACTCAGCAACTCGACCAGTTCCACGGGGATAACGTCATAACCGCGCTGAAGGAAGAAATCACACCCGAAACGTTCCCAATCACGCTGGGAGAATATATTCCCATGTAAAATAAAATAACGTTTATGCATGCTTGGGCAAATACCGTGAAAATTGTTCTTTAAAGATCGCGTTCATCACCATCGAAGACAAAAATCCATTCCCATTATCCTGTGTATCAAGATTTTGATGGATACGCAGACTGATCGAAGAATGTTTTTGACACGCTCGGCGCCCTTAAAAACGCCTTGAGCACCGTGATGATTTTGCTGGACGTCTCGCCTGTGCCGTAGGGATTGACCGAAATTTGGTGATCCCGGTGCAACGCTTCGTCGATGGCGGTTGCAATGGCACTGGCGCTTTCGGCGCAATCCACAACCGATGCGGCGCGCAAGCGCCCCTTCTGCCGATCGCCGATGTTGACGCTAGGCGTCCCCAGTGCTGGCGCCTCGATAATGCCGCTGGACGAATTGCCGATCACCACATCCGCCAGAGCAACGGCAGAATAATAGCGGCGCTGGCCCAGGGAGGCGCTAAGGAAAACACGATCCTTGTTGCGTTCGGCGTAGGTCTCCAACCGGTCATTAACGACACGCCCCTGGCTGTCCGCGTTCGCCTTGGTAAGGATGATCCGCGCTTCAGGAAACAGGTTCAGGGCCTGCAACAGGTCTTCAATGCCGCTCGACGCGTCCACTTTACCCAGAGTTTCGGGGTGATAAGTCACCACAAACACGCTGCCATCCAGGAAAAACCCCAAATCTTGCGCCAGATCTTCCCGGTTCATGAGTGGCGTGCGGGTAATGGCTTCCAGCCCCGGTGCGCCAACGTTAAATACACGATCCGGGTTTTCACCAAGCTGGATGACCCGTTGGCGATAGGGCTCAGCCGCCGTAAAATGCAGATGCGCCATCTTGGTGATGCCGTGACGCATGGCATCATCCAGGGCCCCCTCGGTCACTTCACCACCATGAATATGCGCAATGGGAATGCGCAGCATCATGGCTGCCGTTGCCGCCGTAAACGTTTCGTAGCGATCCCCCAAAAGCACCAGGATATCGGGCTTCAATTCATCCAGAACCCGCGCCACACCCGCAAGTTCCTGTCCCATGGCAACGGCAAGGGCGGCGTCGCTGTCGTCTTCCAAATTCATCGGCACTTTGGCATCAACAACAAAACCGTCGGCCTCGATCTGCCGGTAGGTCGCGCCCAGACGTTCCGACAGGTGCGCCCCGCTGACCAGAATTTGCAACTGCAAATCCAGATCGTCTTGAACCTGTCGCATGGTCCAGTACAACAGACCGTATTCCGCGCGCGTACCGGTAAAAACGCAAATCTTGCGCATGGCTCTTATGTCCGCTTTCGCGCCAACTTGGGAGAACTGGGAATATTGATCAACGTCCCCTCGATACGTTCGGCCACGCTCAGATCGCTCATGCGCGGCGCACCCGCATAGGGCGGCAGTTTGTGTAGGAGCGTCCATGCCGGACGCGCCATGTAGTTTGCCGCGTTAAGGATTTTCAGCACCGGATCGCGCAGTTTTTTATCATCCAGAATGATGGCGTTGAGCCAAAAGTTCGAGGTGGCGAAATCGGCCTCGCCAAACACACGCACACCGTCCAGACCCGCAAACGCCCTGGTGTAGCTGCGGGTCAGCTCACGTTTTTGCGCCAGAAAACCATCCAATTGTTCCAGTTGAGCACAGCCAAGCGCCGCATTGATATTGGGCATACGGTAGTTGTAGCCCACTTGATCGTGAACATAGAGCCACGGATGCGGCGTTTTGGCCGTTGTGCTGAGGTGCTTGGCGCGCCGGGCCAGATCTTCGTCACTGGTGAGCAACGCACCGCCGCCGCCGGTGGTCACGATCTTGTTGCCGTTGAAGCTGATTGCCGCAACGTGGCCGAACGTGCCGCAATGCCTGTCCTTGTAGCGTGACCCCAACGATTCCGCTGCATCTTCGACCAGCGTCAGTCCCCAGCGATCACACACGTCAAGCAGCGCATCCACGTCCACCGGATGACCGAAGGTGTGCATGCAAACCACGCAGGCAATGCGCTGACCGGTGAGCTTATTGACCACACCCGCATCCGTCCTGTGCGCGATTTCACCCAGGTAGGCATCCAGTTTGACGGCATCCAGGCCCAAGGTGGCTTCCTCGATATCGACGAAGTGGGCCGTGGCGTGACAGTACGCAATGGCGTTGGCTGTGGCGACGAAACTCAAGGTCGGCGCGATGACCTCGTCACCGGCCTCGACCCCCGCCACGATCAGCGCCATATGCAGCGCCGCCGTGCCGTTGACCATGGCCACCGCGAATTTTGCACCGGTGTAAGCCGCCAGATCTTTCTCGATCCGCTCCACATACGCGCCCACCGACGACACCCACCCGGTGTCGATGCAGTCCTTCACATAGGTCCACTCGTTGCCGGAAAATTCCGGCTCATGCAGCGGTGTAAAGCTTTCTGCCGGTCCCAGAACGCCGCTGACGGCGTTCAGAATATCGTCGGGTTCAAGGCTCATTTGACGCGATATGTGATTTCGTTGTTGCGATAATAATTGAGACGCTGGTCGTAATCGAGGAAGAAGCCCTGCTTCATTACAGAGATCAACTCGCGAATACCGTCGTCCACCGTGTATTTCGGCGTGAAATGCAGACGTTCGCGAATACGCGAGAAATCGACCTTGTAATTGCGCCGATCAAACCCGCCTTTGACGTAGCTCACGTCGCCGTCGGGAATTTGTTTCAAGATGGCCTCGACCATCATGCCCTTGGTATAGTTGTTGACGTCGCCGCCGGCATTGAACACTTCGAACGCCACCTCATCGGCGGGCGCTTCCAAAAGACGGGTCAGGCCGCGCGCAAAATCCTGCATGTGACAATATGGCCGCCACGTGTCGGCATCGTAGACTTCCAGCTTGTTGCCGACGAACAGCTCGCGGGTGAATTCGCTCACCGTCAAGTCGAAGCGCATGCGACCACTCAGGCCGAAGGCTGTGGAAAAGCGCATCACACTGCCAACGTAATCGACGTTGCCCTTGTTGCTCAGCATTGCTTTTTCCGCAGCGACCTTGGACTTGGCATACAAGGACAGCGGTTTGAGTTCATAGTTTTCGTCCGCCGTGGTGTCGGGCGGAATTTCACCGTAGTTGGAACACGTGGACACGAACACGACCTTGTTGAGGCCTTTGCCATTGCACTGTTCGATCACGTTGAGGACCCCGCGATCATTGATGGCGGCGCTTTCGTCGGGGTACTTCTTGGTGATCGGATCCCCCACCAGACCGGCCAGCAAGATCACATCGGTGACGCCGTCCAGCGCGCGCGCCACGGTATCCTTGTCGGCCATGTCGCCGAACATGAACTCGTAGCCTTCTTCGCCCAGAAACGGATGCACCACGTCGCGGTTTTCAAACAAAAACAAATCCAGACAGCGCACCCCATAACCGCGCGCCAGAAGATGGGTGGTCAGCGGCACGCCGATATAACCGGCCCCGCCGATAATGAGCACCTTGCGATCTTCAAGGCCCTTGGGTTCGAGAACTTCGCGCGCCACGCGTTCGCCTTCTGCGTACATGCGTTTGCGGAAATCGTCCGGCACTTCGGCGTCGGTGGCATCAAAAACGCGATATTGAAGTTTTTTAAGATACGTCGGTGAGATGGGCATGAGGATCCTCGGGATAAAGTCGGTCTATAAACTCAGGATGATTGGCCAATGCCTGGGCCATAAGCAAATCCCCGGGCTGGTCAATGTCGATACCGTACAGCGGATCCATATGAAACAGACCGCTTTCGCCTTCCTTGAACAAAACCTTTTCACGGCGCACATACTCGCTACGCGCCATATAAACGGCCCCGTTGATAAAATAAAAGTCTTCTTGATAGTCCTGACGACGCACCGCACCAGCGGATTGGGCCAACATGCGGTAGCCTTCGGCATTTTCACGTAGGCACTCGTACGGACTTTCGCGCATTTCATGAACCGAGACCACGGTCTCGAAACCGCCGTCACACAGCACACCCCACGCCCCGTCAACATCCTCTGCACAGCGAAACGGACAGGTCGGCTGCAACAATACGATGACCTCGGGATCCTGACCATGCTCGCCCTTATAATGATCGAGCGCGTCCAGAACCACCTCCATCATGCCCGTCTCGTCACCCGCCAGATGCGCCGGTCGACGATACCCAACCGACACGCCCGCCCTTTCACACTCAAGGGCGATGGCATCGTCGTCAGTGGTGACAAAAACGTCACTCACAGCCTTTGCCCGCCTTGCAGCATCCAACGCGCGCACGACCAGTGAACGCCCGCCCACCCGGGCAAGATTTTTGCCCGTAATGCCCTTGGAGCCACCGCGCGCAGGAACGATCGCCAGAAGTTTTACGGGCAGGCTCACAAGATATCTTTAGCGATCTTGTTGAGGGTTTCACAGACAAACGAAATGCGCTCGTCGTCCATTTTCACCATCACCGGCAGCGCGACGGAGCGCTCCAGGATATCGGCGGTCTTTTCCCACGCCGTATCAAGCTTGCCACCATAGATCGGGTGATCATTCAACATGTGCGCCCAGTGCTTGGAAAAGTGCCAGCGGATGGCATCGGGCAGGTTCTTGGTGCCCAGACCCGCCGCGCCCATGGCGGTAACGAATTTATCGCACCGCGCACGATCCGGCATGTAGAACACGATGGTGTCGCCGATGTCGCCCGCGGGATCCAGCGACTTGCGAAACGGCACGCCCAGATCCTTCAGGCCTGTCATCATCTTGGCCTTGTTGGCGCGCTGGGCCTTGATGATCATGTCGAGTTTTTTAAGCTGTACCAGACCGATGGCCGCGTGAAGTTCGGTCATGCGGTAGTTGAACCCACGGCACAAGGCGCCTTCTTCGCCACGCCCGATGGTGGTCGAATACTCATGACCATGGTCATGATAGGAACGCGCGTTGATGTAAAGCTGCTCATCATTGGACAGCACCATGCCACCTTCACCGGTGTTCAGCGTCTTGCCGGCATCGGTGCTGAACGCCCCCATGTGGCCGATGGTGCCAAGACGCCTGCCATTCATCGACGCCCCCAGCGCCTGGGCGGTATCTTCCATGACCAGCAGATTGTGCTTTTTGGCGATGGCCATCACCGCGTCCATATCCGCGCCTTCACCCATCATGTGTACCGGTACGATGACCTTGGTCTTGTCCGTGATTGCGGCTTCCAAAGCGGCGGGGTCCATGTTCAAGGTTTCGTCAATATCGACGATCACCGGGGTCGCCCCGGTTTCAAAAATCGCTTCCGCGGTGGCGACGAAGGTATAGGCCTGAGTGATGACTTCATCACCGGGACCCACCCCCAAAGCCTTCAACGCAACCTTGATCGCCGCTGTACCGGACGCCACGGCCTGGCCGTGCGCGGCCCCCATGGTGTCGGCAAAGGCGCGTTCATATTCTCGTACGCGGTACACACCCGCACGCATGGCGTCAAACCCGTGGGCGAACAAGATGCCGCCGTTAAGATCGAACAGTTCGTTAATGGCTTGGCGTTCTTCTTCGCCGAAGACTTCAAAACCAGGCATAATCTAAAATCCTTCTAACTTTTTAAACGTGGCGGCGCAGCATATCCAGTGCGTCGGTTTTGGCGTTAAAGGCAACGGGGTTTTGGTCGAACGCGCCTTGCAAGGGGTGCATCAGTTCGCCCACCTGTTCAACGTTATCCTTGGTGACGCCCCACTGGCTCAGGGTCTTGGGGACGCCCATGGTATCTGACAATTCGCGCATAATTTCCGCAAAGCGTTTGGCTTTTTGCTCATCGTTCCAATCGATGTGCGGTTCGATCAAATCAAGAAGCTCGGCGTATTCATACCAGCCGTGATCGACATTGTAATCCACCACCGAAGCGATAAAGATGCCGCCACCGATGCCGTGGGGCACCTTGTAGTGCACGCCCAACGGATAGGACAACGCGCCGGAAATACCGGAACCGGAATTGAATAGTCCCGCCGCCGCCAGATAAGCTCCCATCAAGATGGCCTGTCTGGCATCCTTGTCGTGCGGTGCGTTCACCAGCGTCGGCAGGTTCTTGTACAACGTCACAAAGGCCTCGCGGTTGAACGCGCGCGTCATCGGGTTGGCGTTGTTGGTCATGAAGCTTTCCAGGGTGTGAACCATGGCGTCCATGCCCGCCGAAATGGCAACTTCGCGCGGACAGCTGTCCAGCCACAATGCGTCCAGCACCGCATAGGTCGCGTTCATATAGCGACCATTGATGCCCAGTTTTTTCATCTCGCTCTTATCGGTAAACACCGCATTAATGGTGACTTCCGAACCGGTTCCGGCCGTGGTGGGAATACATACGCTGGGCACGGCGGGCACACTCAACTGATCGAAGCCGCGATACTGGATGCCCGGACCCGGGTTGGTGCGCAGACCGGCAACGGCCTTGGCAATATCCAGGGCGGAACCGCCACCGATGGCAATGATCGCATCGACCTTGTCCAGCGCGCGCACCTGATCGGCGATGACGTCCAGATAGTCGTAGGACGGTTCTTCCGAACCGCGCAACTGAATTTCTGTCACGCCGTCGGCGGCCCCTTCGATGACCCCTTTGATTTCGGTGTAGTAGGCGCTGTTTTTGGCGACACCTTCGTCGACCAGTATGGTCACGTTCTGCCAGCCTTCGTCCGCGATCAACGCATTGAGTTCACGCGACTTGCCGATGCCATAATAGAGGCGATTGTCAATTTGAAAAAAGAAATCGGTTTTCATTAAAAAATTGTCCTTACCTAATGATCCGCATTGAAGATCTCGGAAAACTCCCGGGTCGCACGCTCCATATCATGTTTCTGGCCAATATCGATCCAATATTCGTGAACCGGGAAAACGGCAGGCCTTTTACCCTCATCCAGAAGCTGCGTGATGATGTCGGTGATATCGACACGCTCACCAGGCCTGATACGATCCAGAACTTCAGGTGAAATCACGTAAATCCCCGCATTGACCAAGGCGCGGCGTTTTGGTTTTTCCTTGATCGCGGTGAGAAACGCACCTTCGATTTCCAAAACACCGTAAGGAACCGAATACGAATATTCGCGCACACATACACTCATCGAAGCTTTGTGTTCTTCATGAAAGTCTATCAGTTTGCCGAAGTTAAGCTTGGTCAGAAGATCGCCGTTCATCAAAATCAACGGCGCATCGGTCTGTTCCTTCAATAAAGACAGCGCCCCCGCCGTACCCAGCGGCTCATCTTCGCGCAGGTAATCGATCTCAATGCCCCAACGCGAACCGTCGCCGAAATAATCCTCGATTTGTTCCGCCAGATAATTCAGGGAAATATAGAACCGCCCAAAACCGAACTCGTGCAACTGGCCGATGATGGTTTCAAGGATCGGTCGTTCCCCAATGCGCAGCATCGGCTTCGGCACATCGTCAGTCAGCGGACGCAAACGCGAACCCAGTCCCCCGGCCATCAACACCACCCAATTGGATCGCGTCCCCGGCGGCTCAGAGGTGACCAAATCGACCAGAACACCGCCGTCATCAACGACCGGAATATGGTTCAGGCCCAAGGAACGCATACGGCTGATCAACATGTCGCGGCTATCGCTCGGATGACCGTGCGTCGGATCCTGGACCATGATCTCCGACACGCCCGCGTCCATGCCCTTGCCCGCAAGTAACGCACGACGAATATCGCCGTCCGTGACCACGCCCTTGAGGTGGTGTTCATCGTCCACCACCAGCAAAATCTGCATGGCGGTGTCTTCAAGGGTTTCCATCGCGTCCATAATGGTGGACGCGGGCTGGATCAGCGTCTCACGCCAGTGTTTCAACATCGCTTTATTTCCCTGGCCGGAACGCCCACAACACACGTTGCGTCTTTTACATCTTCAAGCACCGCCGCGCCAGCCCCGATCAGGGCACCGCGCCCGATCCGCACACCGTGCACCACCGCCGCACCGATGCCGATGTATGCGCCCTCGCCCACGTCAACGTTGCCGCCCAGCGTCGCCCCCGGCGCAATATGCACCCCTGTTGCGATCCGGCAATCATGATCAACGCACGCCCGCGAATTGACAATGGCGAACGCGCCGATGTGCGTACCCGCCTGCACCACCGCCCCGGCCATCAGTTGTGTACCATCCCCAAGGACACACCCGCGCCCGACGATGGCATCCAGATGCACCAGAGCGGGAAACGAATAACCCTGGCCTTGTAAACGTTTGGCAATGACCTGACGTGCGGCCAACGCCCCGATCAGATCATCCCCCGCAGCCCCGATACCCAGAGCCAGATTGACGGCGTGCGGGGCAAAACCGTCCAACACCTCGTCACCGCCCAGAACCGGAACACCCAAGATCGTGGCTGCGTGACGTGCGGAATCAATGTCCGTGAACCCGACAACGTCTTCGCCCATTTCCAGCAACAAATCCGCCACCACCTGACCATGACCACCCGCCCCGATGATGAGGAAAGGTGCGTTCATGGGTCCACAGCCTCACCCTTGACATAGGCCCGCGCAGCGGGCGTGCCCAGCAAATCCCAATAACGCATGGGCGATGCCCCTTGTTCCGGGCGACGCACCAGAAAATCGTTGGGACCGAAAAGCTCACCCGCCGCGATGTCGCGCGCACAAAACAGACCCTTGCGCACGATGGCACGGTTTTCAAGTTCCTGCGCGTACGGAACCTTGTCACCTGTCCCCAGCGCCATTTCAACATCGCGAATACCTTTGACCATGCGCGCCAACTCTCCCGGTTCGATGGAAGCCTTGTGATCCGGCCCCGCCAAAGTCCGGTCCAAGGTGATGTGCTTTTCGATCACAACCGCACCACGCGCCACGGCAGCGATGGGCACAGCCGTGCCTTCGCTGTGATCCGACAGGCCGACAGCCACACAAAAAGCATCGCTCAAGGTATCCATGGCTTTCAGATTTATGGTGTCCAGAGGGGCCGGATATTCGCTGGTACAATGCAAAAGCGTCACCTTGCGTGCCAGAACGTCACGGCCTTCCGGGGTTTGCGAGGCGCCCTTTACAGCGTCGCCCCCTTTGGGCGCGCCCCCCCCCAGCAGGCCATAGGCCAGCACATCCAATGCGTCGCGAATCTCGCTCATATCCGCCATGCCGGTGGACAGGATCACATCCACCCCGAACGTCGCAATGGCGTACAGATAGGGGGCGTTGGTTAACTCACCCGATGGAATTTTGATCGTCTTCAGCCCCAGTTCTCCACACAAGAAACGCACACTGTCATTGTCAAACGGGGAAGACAGAAATTCGATCTTCCGCTCAGCACAATGTTCAACCAGAACGGCGTGATCTTCGGGGGCCAATTCCAGACGGCGCAGCATGTCCACCTGTGGCTCATCGCGCCCGATGTTTTGCTTTTGATAACGTGCCATGGCGGCGCTTTCCATGGCCAGTTTCTCGGCCTTGAAAGTCTGGAACTTCACCGCATCCGCACCGGCATCGGCGGCGACGTCAATCAACTTCATCGCCAGATCCAACTGGCCATTATGGTTGACACCAGCCTCGGCGATCACAAAAGTACTCATATGAAGAATCCAAACTTCAGACACGCTACCGCACTCCGGGTGAAATCTCCGAAGTGCCAAATTTCAGTTTTTTTCCTCGCACGCTCTTTTAAGACGCCTTGGCGAGGTCTTCTCTGCTTGCACTGACGCGCACTTCGCGGCCCATCAGGTTTAAAAGCAAGATCACACGTCTGTCGTCGGACACTTCCGCCAGCAAGGCCGTGTGATCGGCGAACACACCTTCGCGCACGCGGACGTGGTCTCCGGGTTTCAGGCCGTTGGGAGCCAAGCTCACCACACCGCCTTCTTCACGTTCGCGAACGGCGTTGACGATCCCGTCGGAAATCGCACATGGGCCATCGCCAAGCTGCACCAGGGAAATGACCCCCAGCGTGCCGTTGATGGCGCGCCAGCGTTGCTGTTCGGTGTCCATGCGCACAAACAAATATCCCGGAAACAGCGCGCGCAACACGGTTGAGGTCTTGCGCGCGTGACGGATGGTCTTGCGATATCGAGGCAGATAAACCTCAAAATCCTGATTGTTCAAATGCCACCGCGCGCGATCTTCCGCGCCGGTCTTGGTGCGCACCACGAACCACGCCTTCATTGTGCGCCCTCCCCATCGGGTTGGCGGCTGACGTGCAGCAACGGCGCGACCAAAATACGCCCATCGGCGAAATGCTCGCGCAATAAAGTATAGGCGCGTTGCGGATCATCGGTGCCGGTGATGACCACCGCTTCAATGTCCATGTCCTTAAGCGCATCTAAGCTATTAATCACCGAAAGACCTGAAAAACGCGCCTGATTAGCCCCGGGCTGGACAACGCCCACAACATCAAGGCCGCTGTCGCGCGCCGACAACATAGCGATTTCCGCCAGTTCCCCCGTGCCGAAAAAAACCACGCGGCTCAAACCACGAGCTTCCGCGGCAGCGTAAACAGCCGAAAATTCATCGCGCGCCTGACGGAAAAAGTCCAAGGAACTGGAAAGGTATTCCGCCACCAAACGACTTTTCTCGCCGAAACCCTTGGGCGTGACGTAATAGGCGTAGCGCCTGGCCGGCACCTGAACGACCTTGACCAGACCCTTTCGTATCGCACGTTTCAGCAAACTGTTGACCAAGCCCAAAGCAACGCCGAGCCGTACGGCCAGACCGCGCTGGGTCACAGCCTTGCTGTCTTCAAGCTCCGCCAACAGACCCAACATAGTGCGGTCCGTCAGCTTCAGTTCACCTTTTACGCCGCCTTGTTCGGACACGACCCTAGGGCTCCTCCCACGTTCACAGACTGAACACACCTTTTTAACGCCCCTTCACAAGGGCCGTCAATCCTTTGTTCATGCTGTGAACGAAAAGCCCGAGGCGACACCCTCACCCCAGGCCCTTTTGCCCCATTTCGAGAAATTTCTCACGCCGCTTGGCACGCAGTTGCCCGCCATCGAAGGCGGTCAACGCTTCTAACTGGCGGGAAATTTCTTCCGCCACCGCGTGGATCGCCGCTTTGGGGTCGCGGTGCGCCCCGCCCAGAGGTTCGGGGATCACCGCGTCGATCACCCCCAACTGGTCCAGGTCTTGAACGGTCAAACGCAAGGCAGCGGCGGCTTCCTTGTTCATCGCCCCGTCACGCCACAAAATCGAGGCACAGCCTTCCGGCGAGATAACCGAATAAATGGAGTGTTCCAGCATCAAAACCGCGTTGGCTCCGGCCAGGGCGATGGCACCGCCGGAGCCCCCTTCGCCGATTACGACACAAACCAGAGGCACACGAATTTGGAAACAGACCTCGATGGATTTGGCGATGGCCTCCGCCTGACCGCGGGCCTCGGCGTCGGCGCCGGGAAACGCGCCGGAGGTATCCACAAGGGTAATCACCGGCAAATTGAAACGGTCCGCCATTTTCATCAAACGCTGGGCTTTGCGATACCCTTCGGGCTTGGCCATACCGAAATTGTGCTTCACACGGCTTTCCGTATCGGCCCCTTTTTCGATCCCGATGATCATCACCGAGCGTCCGCGAAAGCGCCCCAGACCACCAATCATGGCGGCGTCTTCCCCATATAAACGGTCCCCCGCCAAGGGCGTGAAGTCCGTGATCATCTCTTCTATGTAATCCACGGTATGGGGACGATCCGGATGGCGGGCCACCTGGGCCTTCTGCCACGGCGTCAACTTGGTGTAAAGGGTGCGCAACTGCTTGTTCACTTTGGCTTGCAGGCGGCCCACTTCTTCGACAATGTTGACTTCGCCTTCGCCCGTCAAGTGACGCAGCTCGGCGATCTTGCCTTCCAACTCGGCAATGGGTTTTTCAAAATCCAGATAATGATTCATGTCGGCTTTCTAACATACAGGTCCTCAGGAAAGATAGGGGCTTCAAGGCTCTTGCTTCGCCAGGGGGTGCGCGCTTTGTACCAGACGCTTAAGCCTTTCATCCAGAACATGGGTATAAATTTGCGTGGTGGAGATATCCGCATGACCCAGCATCTGTTGCAAGGCGCGCAGGTCCACGCCATGGGCCAGAAGATGGCTGGCGAAGGAATGGCGCAAAACATGGGGAGACACGCGCCGCGGATCCAGTTCGGCATCAACGGCCAGGGCCTTGAGAATTTGCGCAAACCGGGCCCGCGTCAAAAAGCCCTGCTTCGCGCGCGAGGGAAACAGATAACGTGATGTGATCCGGGACGGTACGCTTTTCACGGTGCGTGCAATGAAATGCGTCCGCACCTTAAGATACGCCGCAATCGCATCGCGCGCCGGTTCACTCAAAGGAGCCATGCGCTCCTTCGCACCCTTGCCCCGCACGATCAGAACCTGTCCGTCACGCGAAAGCGCATCCACCGGCAGCCCCACCAGTTCCGACACGCGCAACCCCGTGGCATAGAGAATTTCCATCAACGCCACCAACCGCTTGCCCTCCACCCCCTTGTGTTTGGCGGCGCACGTCAATAGACGCTCGACCTCTTTTTCGGAAAGGTACTTGGGCAGGGGCCGACCGGCTTTGGGACCATCGATCGCAACGCTGGGATCGTCGGCGCGCAAACGCTCGGCAAACAGGAAATGATAGAACTGGCGCAGGGCCGACAGACGTCTGGCCTGGGTCCGCGCCGCCATGCCGCGCGCCGACAAATGCTTGAGGTAAGCGCGAATAGTCTGTGCGTCCGCATCCTCAAGTTCGATCTTGCGGCGCTGCGCAAAGGCCGCAAAATCCACAAGATCGCGGCGGTAGCCTTCCAGCGTATTGAACGCCGCACCACGTTCGGCCGCCAGCATTTCCAGGAACACCCCAAGCGAACGCGGTGCCGGTCCTTCCTCAATCCGCCGGCATCCCATCGGCTTTTCCTATATCCCCGCAGCCACGACCGCTTCCAGTGCCAACGCGCGGGCCTCATGATCGAGGCCGATAAAACGCAAAGATTTCAAGATGCGATACAAAACGATCGGTTCAGCACGTGCGGGACCGCCGTCACCCATAACCACCAGGCTCAACAGAACCGTTTCGCCGACCCGCGACTGGGTTGCGGCGCTATCGAGCAAAAACCACAATGCAGGATAGGGCGCCAGCATGGTTTTATGGGTTGGCCCGTCGATTAATTTAAGCCACATCCTGTCGGAAACATTTTCACCCAACCCCGCTAGAGCGGCCCCGAGAACGGCCCCTTTACGCCGTGCATCCGGCTGCGCCTTGATGGACGTCCACCAGGGATCCAGGCGGTCCATGTTCCAGGTGTCCGCGCCCTTGAACCCCGAAAGCCGGGCCACCGGCATCAGGGATTCCAGTGCACGCGCCATTTGCGGATCGGTCGCTGCGGTTTCCTTCAGAAGATTGAACCAGGCCGTGGCTTCTTGATCGCGTCCGATGATGAGAAACGCACGAATCGCCTCGGGGGCAAACCAGACCAGATCGTTGCTGGCTTTCAGGCGGGTCAACTGGGGCAGAAACGCGCGCACGGTGGAAGCGTATCGCCCCCCCTCGCGCGCCAGTTTCAAGGCGCTCTGCAAAGCTTCGGCCTGCGCGGCGGGCAGCGTTTGCATCAACGTGGCGCGATACAGCAAAGCCCGGCTCATGGGTCCGGAGCGTCGCGCGGCGGCGGACAACGGATTTTTCAATTCATCGGCGGAAAAGCGGATCGAAGCGTAAAGCTGACGCAGGGAATCGACGGGCAACGCGCCTGCGGACTCGGCACGTTCGGCCGCTTCCAGGCGCAGTTCCGCGTTGGCGTTGGGGCTGATGGCGATGGCCCGTAGAACGCCCAAACGGTTCGACGAAATCACGTCGGGGGGCAATTTGGCGTTGGCCACGCGCGCCAGTGCCAACTGCAAGGGGGTCGGATCGGGCAGGCTGTCGATCACCGGAGGTGTCTTGTCTTGGTTGATGATGGCGTCGATCAGCTTCGTGTAAACGGGATCTTTGACGCCCATTTCATCCAGCAAGGACAAGCCCAGTCGGGCGGAATCCATCTGCCCATCCAGGGCCTGACAAAAATTAAAGGTCTGTTGCCAATAGACCGATTTCTGACTTTGGATGTTCGCATTGGCGAGTTGACACGCCCGCGCCACATCACCGGTCAACAGACGTGTGTCCATTTCAACGCGCAGCAGGTTCGGATTGCCGCGATAGCCCGGCACCACGCCCAGCAGAGCGTTGACGCCCGCAAAATCGCCCATGGCCGCCAATTCCCGCGCACGCAACGAAATCAACGATCCGGGCTTGATGCCCTTGGGCACGGCGGCCCCACTCAACAGCAAACGACGCGTCAAACCGCGCATGGCCGGCGATGGTGACGTCACGGGCAATTGCGGCAGCAAGGTCTCGATAATGCGCCGATCCGCCCCCTTCCACATGGCGGGACCGAAACCGCCGTCCTTCTTCAGCAAAACGCCCGCCACATCCGGATTGACCTGCGCCAGCGGCTCAGCGCTCACCACACCGCCGAAAGCCGAAGGCAGGCCCGTATCGGGAACCTTTTGCACCGACGCGGCGGGGGCCGGTTGAGACGGGACAACCCGTAACGGCGGGGCCAAATCCGTTGGCGGGGCCAAACCCGTTGGCGGGGCCAAACCCATTGGCGGGGCCAAACCCGTTGGCGGGGCCAAACCCGTTGGCGGGGCCAAACCCGT
>CAYVHU010000014.1:0-6078 GCA_964451415.1 uncultured Magnetovibrio sp. | reverse complement strand
GGGGCCAAACCCGTTGGCGGGGCCAAACCCGTTGGCGGGGCCAAACCCGTTGGCGTGGCCAAATCCGTTGGCGGGGCCAAATCCGTGGACGGGGCCATCCCCGTTGGCGTGGCCATCCCCGTAGGAGAAGTCTCCTGAGGGGCGACGTCCTGGGCCCAGGCGGCGCCCCCCGTTACCATCACGCCCGCCACAAGAAAGACCGTCACGGCACGCGCAAGGGCCGCGGCTTTACCGGGAGAAGCGTTCATTGGGGATAACCTTTACGACGCTTGCGACAGGTGCGGGAATATCCCAGGTGGCAAGCATCCCAGCAGCACCGACGATCACCGCCAGGACCAAAAGAAGAAGGATCGCGGGCATCCGTTTCATGAAATCGTAAACACCTTCCTGGTTTTATTGTGGTCCCAGTACGTTATGCTGAAGTACGCTATGCTGGAACCTAGGTTCGGACTGTGGCAAATTTCCGGCAGTTTATCGGCTCGGCTCCCGGCTTTCCAGTGGGCTTTCGTTCTGCGCCGCCGAAAAATATTTCCGCCTGCAAAAAAAGACGTTAAAGGTAAAGGAGTTCAAAGGGTTGCCCGGCCAATTCGCAATCGACCGTCCCCTTGTCCTAATCGGCCTCATGGGCGCAGGCAAAAGCACGGTCGGCCATCGCCTGGCCAAAGCGCTGGGTTTACCCTTTGTCGATTCGGACAACGAAATCGAAAAAGCCGCGGGGTGTTCCATCGAAGATATCTTCGAACTCTACGGTGAAACCGAATTCCGGGCCTTGGAAAAACGCGTTTTGCAGCGCCTGATAAAAAACGGCCCCCTGGTGCTCGCCACGGGCGGCGGCGCGTTCATGAACGCTGATATCCGCACCGCTTTGCTGGAACACACCACAACGCTCTGGCTGAAGGCGGGACTGGAAGCCCTGGTAGAACGCACATCGCGCAGAAATACGCGCCCTTTGCTGAAAACAGGAGATCCGAGAAAGACGCTGGAAAAACTGATCGAAAGTCGCTACCCGGTATACAAAATGGCTCATATCGCCATTGACACAGACATGGAAACCTTAGATAGCGCCGTCAACAAAATCATCACCGCGCTTAAAAACCGGGATCAAATAACATCATGAACGGAACCCAACAAGAAACGCTGCGCGTGGCACTGGGCGAACGCAGCTACGACATCATCGTCGCTTCGGGACTCATCGAGCGTGCAGGCACACACATCGCTCCCCTTTTAAAACGCCCCCGCGCGGTGGTGATCACCGATGAAAACGTCGCCGCATTATATCTGGAGCGCTTTGTAAAAAGCCTTGAGGCCGCAAACATCCTCACCCAGACCATCACCCTGCCCGCCGGGGAGCAAACCAAAAGCTTTGCCCATCTGGAACGCCTGTGCGAGCAGCTGTCGGAACTCAACGTGGAACGCTCCACCACACTGATCGCCTTGGGTGGCGGTGTGATCGGCGATCTGGTCGGCTTTGCGGCGGCGGTGATGCTGCGCGGCCTGGCATTTATCCAAGTTCCCACGACGTTGCTCGCCCAGGTGGACAGTTCCGTCGGCGGCAAGACCGGAATCAACACCCGCTTTGGCAAAAATCTCGTCGGCGCGTTTTATCAGCCCAAACTGGTTCTCGCCGATGTGGAGGTTCTGGAAACGCTGGAGCCCCGTCAACTGCTGGCCGGTTACGCCGAGGTCGTGAAATACGCTTTTATCGACGACGCGCCCTTTTTCGCATGGCTGGAAGAAAACGCCCCGGCGCTTCTGCAGGGCGACCGGGCCAAGCGACGTCACGCGATTCTCACCAGCTGCGCGGCCAAAGCCCGCGTGGTCGCACAGGACGAACGCGAAGCTGGAAAACGCGCCTTGCTGAACCTGGGCCATACCTTCGGCCACGCGCTGGAGGCCCAAACGGGCTATGGAGAGGCTTTATTACACGGCGAAGGGGTCGCCATCGGCATGGCCATGGCGTTCGCTCTTTCGCACCAACTGGGCCTGTGTCCCGGCCAGGACGCCACCCGCGCCGTGGCGCACATGGCACGCGTCGGCCTGCCCACGGACCTGTCCGCCCTGGACACTCAGGCGTGGCACGTGGACGCCTTGATGGATCACATGAGCCGCGACAAAAAGGTCGAAGGTGGAAAAGTATCCTTTGTTCTGCTGCGCGCCATCGGACAGGCCTTCACGACCCGCGACGTCGACATGGCAAGCTTGCGCGACATGCTGGAACGTTGGCTCGAAACGAAAAGCTGATGTGGGGGAAAGCAAAGCCGACATGATTTACGTCGCCGCCGTTATTTTGGTCTTGTTGCTATTGTCGGCGTTTTTTTCCGGGTCGGAAACCGCGCTGACGGCCACATCGCGTCCGCTGATGCACCAGTTGGCCAAGGGCGGCAACCCCCGTGCCGTCCTTGTCAATCGCCTGCAAAAAAATAAAGAGCAACTGATCGGAACGATTCTACTGGGCAACAATCTGGTCAATATTCTGGCCAGCGCGCTCGCCACCAGCGTATTGATGAACCTGTTCGGCCCAGCCGGCGTCGCGCTGGCCACCGTCGGCATGACGCTTCTGGTCCTGATTTTTGCCGAAATTCTGCCTAAGACCTACGCCTTGCGCCACGCCGAACGCATGGCCCTGCGCGTGGCCCCGACACTCAATGTCATCGTGTTGACCCTGCGACCGTTCGTCAGGGTCATCAATGTCATCGTTCTGGTCATGCTGCGGCTGCTTGGTGTCGAAGGAAAGACCTCCACATCGCACCACATCAACGAAACGGAACTGCGCGGGGCCATCGATCTGCATGCGCGCGAAGCCCACGGCGAAGACCGGGAATCCGGCGTCATGCTGCGCAGCGTTCTGGATCTGAAAGATGTGCAGGTGGGCGAAATCATGACCCACCGCAAAAACCTGGACACCATCAACGCCGACACGCCCGTCGAAGACGCTATCGCCCACGTACTGGCCAGCGCCTACACGCGCCTGCCCCTGTGGCGCGAGGACCCCGATAACGTGATCGGCATCATCCACGCCAAAGCCCTGCTGCGCGAAGTCCGGACTTTGGACAACGATCCCCTAAAAATCAAGGCAATGGATTTAGGCGCTACAGCGACCAAACCCTGGTTTATCCCGGAGCAAACCCTGCTGCTCGATCAGTTGCAGGCGTTCCGCGATCGCCACGAACACTTCGCCCTTGTGGTGGACGAATACGGCGCTTTGCAAGGCATCGTCACCTTGGAGGACATCCTGGAAGAGATCGTCGGCGACATCGCCGATGAGACCGACACCCAGGTTTTCGGCGTCGACGTGAACGCCGACGGCACGGTTTGTGTGCGCGGCGACGTCACCATTCGCGATTTGAACCGTCAGATGGACTGGCAATTGCCCGATGAGGAGGCCTCCACCGTCGCCGGCTTGATTTTGCACGAGTCCCGGCGTATTCCCGAGGCAGGCCAAACCTTCATATTCCACAACTTCCGCTTTGAAGTGTTGCACCGCCACCATCATCAAATCACCGCCATCCGCATCACACCGCCTCCACCTCAGCAAAATCCCCGCTGAGGCCCCACCCCCGACGGAAACAACGCCCCATGCGCCAGAAAATTATTCCCGAGGTCGTCGCCCGCGACAATACGATCATAGTGAACGAAACCAGTACGCTGCATGAGGCGCTTCACATTATGGAGGCCCACCACATCGACGCCGTCTGCGTGAGCGATGCACACGATCATCTGGTGGGAATCGTCTGTGTACAAGACGCAATCCACCACCTTATGAACCACGACCTCCCCGCAAGAACCATCCCTTTGCGCGAAATCATGACGCCCAATCCTGAAACCCTGCATGAAGACGACGACGTCCTGGATGCGATGGAATTGATGGTCAATCGCAAGGTGCGCCATCTGCCGGTGTGCACGCACGACAACGCCGTCATCGCCATGGTCTCCATGGGCGACCTGCTCAAAAGCGCCCTGAAAATGCTGAACGAAGAATCGCAGCGTGCGCGCGACAAAGCCTTTGCCCCCGAAGACAAATAGGCTTCAAAGGGCGACGCTATGCGCGCTGTCCATCACGGCGTTTTGAAGCAACACGCCGTGACCTGCATTTTGGTGCCCCACATCCGAGGCCGCCTCGCGGAAATACCCAAGAATGAACGCACGCACCGCTGCGGTGCGACTGGAATTGGCGCGACGTTGCTCGATCAACGTGCACAAACCGTGCACGTTCACACCTTCACGTTCGCAAATTTCATCCAACGCCCCCCAGATATCTTGTTCCAAACGCAAGCTGGTGCGATGCCCGTTCACCGTCACGTTACGACTGATCAGTCGGCTTTCCATGGTGGCCAATACTCCACTAAAATCAAAAGGTTCAAATGCTACCTTGAGTAACGGCAGGCAGGGCCGTACCCTCGTTTTACGAGATTAAAGCGTATCTTCACACTCTCCGCAAGTCTCCCGTGCATACGCCTGTATTTATTACACTTTTTTTAAAAACAAGCGCGCACCGTGATCAACCGTTCGCTTCGTTCGGCGTCTGGGTTTTCAGCGTCAACGCATGAATGTGGCTCGCCATCTCCTGTGCGATTGCATCAAAAACCATGCGTTGACGTTGGACTCGGTTTTGGCCCTCGAAGGCCTTCGCGACGACCAGAACCTTGAAATGGCTCTCCCCTTCGGGGCTGGCTCCGGCATGGCCCGCATGGCTTGCGGAATCGTCGATAATTTCAAGATGCTCGGGATTGAGTGCCGCGATAATCTTGGATTCAATGGTTTCACGCACGCGCATAAATTTCTAAATCCTGGGTTATGAAAAAAACAGCATTTATCTGATTTAGCGTGGCGCCCGCAAAAATCAAATCCAACCCCTGTCGAAGGTGTGAGGAATTTTGATAATGTTCGCCGAGTTCGTGTTTGCGCAGCGCCTTGTATCTCTCAGTCGCATCCATGGCGTTTTATATCCAAATAAGGAACCAATATAGATGCAATAGCAGCAATCATAGACAATATGAGCGGGATCACATAAAAGTCATGTTTGTTGTACAGAGCATGACCAAGAATCCACACACCACTGGCTGTACCAGCATACATGATTGCATTATTCCACGACAGTGAGGCACCCCGAATTTCCGGGGCAACAATACTGAGTATGGTTTGTTGTCCCGTTACAAACGCGCCACTGGCAATGAACCAGATCGCCAGACCGAATGCGGCCATATAGAACGTGGATGAGGCGTAAGATATCAAGACGCCAAGGCCGAGAAGAACGGACCACGCCGCAATCAGAAATTCTTCACGATCAATGAGCCTGATTGTGTTGCGTTCCCTATGTCGAAGTTTGTCAGCCATTTTCCCCGACGCGAGGGCCCCCAAAAAGCTCCCCATCCCCACAACAATGCCTGTTAATCCAAGCTGATCGACGCTGAGACCAAACCTGTTTGTAAGGGAAACCCCCAGGTATGCGTAGGCGCCAAGATTGGCCGCCGCCCAAAAGAAGGTCGCGAGAAATGCCATCACAATACTTCTATGGCGGAATACTTCCGTTATAGAGGGCGAACGCGAGCGCGTTGCTTTTGTCGTGGAGACGCCCCTGAAACGAAGAATAAGAATCGGAAGCAAAAGCAAAGCGGCGAGCGCAATCACCGCAAATGAAAAACGCCACCCCCCTATGGCAGCGGCCACTCCTCCTATGGGAACACCAATGATTTGGCCAAGCGAAAACGCGGCCATTCCATAGCTCATGGCCTTTCCGCGAATTTCCTGATGCGTTAAGTCTGCAATCAGCGCCCATATGGCGGGTCCCGCCATTGCCGCCGCCAGACCTGTGATGATTCTGGCAAACGTTAATGCCTGCAACCCCGGCGCATAGGAAGCGTAAAAATTGCTTGCAATGAATAATACACACCCGACAAGAACAAGACGGCTTCTTCCAATTTTGTCTGACAAGCTCCCTAAAACAGGCGCGCAAATGGCATAGGCCAATACATACGATAGAATAATCTGGGCGGCAGCATTGGCGTTGACATTAAAGTCATGCGAAATACTCGGCAGGAGTGGGGAAATCAGGAACGTTTCCGTTCCAATTAAAAATAT
>CAYVHU010000013.1:0-73433 GCA_964451415.1 uncultured Magnetovibrio sp. | reverse complement strand
AAAAAAGGGCAGCCTAAAGAGCATGGTGCTGTCTACTTTATTCAGACAAGTCCAGTCCAACGATTGGGGAGTAGCTCAAAAAGTTATCTCTTGAACAAGGCTAAAAGCGGCTTACTCAATTTAGAATGTTAGTACGGTGGAATTCTTCGATCCCGTCTGCGATATCATCGGGTATGCCCGCCTCTTGTGCGTAAGATTTCCATTTTGAAACAGCAACCTGAACTTCCGCAATTATTTCATCTGCCCGACCACGTTTCATAGAGGCGTTCTTCGCGCAATCCCGGAAGTCTTCGATTGTAAAATTATCACGCTTACCGTTGAGAGACATTTGATGACTGGCAGTCCAATCCCCTTTCGGATTGTAACTATAAGTCATGTCATAGGCAGGTGAGAGCTTCCAGTTGCCAGATTGATCCATCAAGAAAGCAATATTTTTTACATGGTCATCCTGATTGCGCCCAATAATGTTAAACGCCATACGCCGGAATTGTTCCTCAATTCGATCCATGGGCATATCAAGAGCCCGGATCGTGCGCAAAGCCTGTTCATAGGAATGAGCGCCAGCTTGCTTGAAATCAAAATGTTCCATAGCACATAGTGATTGCATGTGGATTTTCTGCCCTGAATCTGATCTATCAAATCGTTTGGTCATAAAGTGGCTACGACCATTCTCTTTGAGTAAACGGCACTCTTTCATATCAATATTTGCTGCCAAAGCCATTTTGTAATAGGCGTATTCAATCAAGCCATAGCCTGCTGGGTCTTCAAGCTCTTTGTCTTTGTTGCCGGAAACGCCGTCAAATTTTAACAACCAATAGGAAAACCCTTTTCCCGCTTTAACCTGACCTGAGTGCACTTCGTCGGTTTTTGGGTTCCATGCAATAATTGCTTTTGCTCTGGCTCCCCCTGCCGACGTGCCAACTTGTAGAATATCCGTCAAAGAGTCTTCGCGATCCAGGGGAGCGAATGAACCTTGAAGCTCGTTCCGCTTGGTCAAAATTTCACTGGCGAGCTTAACCAGTGCCTCAACATCAATTGGTTTTGATTTCGAGCTTGTTGGGCCTTGCGTCGGTGTATATTCAAGAGCCCCCATACCTCTGCTTCCGGTATAACAAAGACGTTCAACGGGATTGAAGCTACTTCTGTCGCGGCCTTCTCTGGCAAGCCATGCGTTGATAAGAGCATTACCAAAATCATCTGGCAACGAGTCTGCAAGAAGCCCTGGCAACCCGTGAAACGTTTTTCGAGGCAATGCGGCAAAATTATATATACGGTCGGAAAGCGGCATCATCACCGGCGAAACTTCAATGCCACTATCTATAAAGGTCGGTTCATACTCGAAATTGGCAAGTTGAGTAGTCTCGTCCCAACTTACTGCTCCGATTGCTTTACCCCAAAGTTTTATCTCTGCAATGGTCATTTTTGATCATCCTCGTCGTTATCCCCATCAGCTTCCCATGACCATGGTACGGTTTGCTTCGGCTCGCCAGACTTTGAAGAAGCCCGTTTCCGTTTCTTTCCCTGCATTTTAGCCTGCTGTATCGGACTGATCGCAGGTTCAGGTATTAGAACTTCCAGGTTTTCAAGTAAGTGAAGGGCGCGCAATATACGGATCAAATTTGAAGTTTGGGTAGAATGCCCATGCTCGACTCTGTGAATGGTTCTTTTTGAAACTCCGGCTTCTGCTGCCAACGCATTCTGAGTCCAGTTTTTATTCAGGCGATATTGAGAAATACGACCGCCTAGCTCTTTAAGCGTTGCGTCATCTGAATTATTTTCAATAAACTTCATAAGCTGCCGTTTCTGTCACTTTAACTACCAATTTCTCATTTAAAGTGACACATATTACACTTTATTTCAAGAGCCATTAATTATTTAAAGTGACATACTTGGCAAGTTATATGCTGAATAGCTCGATAAATTGCCATATTTGTCTGCTTATGGCGAGTTGGGTTGAATTGAACCACCCTGACGCTGGTACTCAAGTCGGAAAAAGTAACAACATTTCGATTTAGATCGTCCTTTGTCTCAGGACTAAGGACAGTAAGGCAAAGGTAAGTTTTACGATTTCCAGCATGATCATAAATTCAAACTTGCCACAAACTCGCCACAAGCCCAAACAGATCAAGACAGAGAATGGCGGTTTACTGCGGGTTACAGCGGACACCTGATTTGTGGCAAAAACGACCCAAAAGGGCCGTTTTGTTTCCAGTAATATCTGCTAAGTCATTGATTTTGTTATGGCAGGGGCAGAGAGACTTGAACTCACGACCTACGGTTTTGGAGGTCGTTAGAAAACGGCGGAAATCTGCGGGTTACAGATGATTTGCCACAGGTTTGCCACAAGGATTTTGTGCTATTACCGAGAGCATACCACCTTTGTCTTCTGATGCGGATTCTGCTCTCTCAATGAGGTGACCATATGTGTTTAAAGTCGTCTCAATATTTCTATGCCCCATGAGCGTTTGTATGAGGTGGTCCTGCTTTGTTGGACAGCCGCCACGCCAGGACCTTGCGGCTGTGCCAATCCATGATCGCCACCAGATAAAGGAAGCCCTTGGCCAGCGGAATGTAGGTGATATCGGCACACCAGACCTGATTGGGGCGATCGATCTTCATGCCTTTCAAGAGATAAGGATACTTCTTGTGGCCTTTATCCGGAACGCTGGTGCGGGGCTTTTGATAAATGGGCATCAGGCCCATCAGCCGCATCAACCGGCGGATCCGCTTGACGTTCACCATCCGGCCCTGAGCCTGCAAGTGCCAGGCCATCTGCTGGACACCGTAAAACGGCGTATCCAGAAATTGGCGGTCGATCTCGGCCATGAGGTTCAGGTTTTCAGCACTTTCGCCCTTCAGCTCATGGTAATAGCTCGACCGGCTGATCGACAGCAAATGGCACTGTTTGACAATCGCCAGCTTTGGGTGATCACGCTCAATCATGGCCCGCCTCACTTGCCGGCCCATGGCTTGAGCTTTTCGACTAAAAATTACCGCTTCGCGTTGCCTCTGGCCCCCGTTCCACCGTCAACTCCCCAATTTTAGCGTGGAGGTTTTTCAGCGCCTCCTTGTCAGGCGGTGGAGCCTTGGGCGTACCGCCGCGCTCAAAAACATCCGATGCCCCATCAAGAAGAGCCTTCTTCCATTGATGGATCATCGTCGGATGAATGCCGAACTGGCTGGCCAGCTCCGTAACCGTCCGCTCACCTTTCAGCGCCTCTAACGCGACCTTCGCCTTGAAAACTGGATTGTGTTGCTTGCGTTTTGACATGTCTGATCTTCCTTTCTTGAAGACCAGAAAACACCAAAATAGTAGCTTACGTCACTGTCCGATTTGCGGGGAGTAGCTCAGGTTTCCCATCAATCGAAACTGTGGCGGAGTTGTATTTATCGGAACTGACAAAAAAGCTCGCCCTCAGTTATGAGGGCGAGCTTTTCGGGAGACGCGGCTCCAAATTCATTGAAACGCGAGGTTGCGGTTAGAAACCTTCACGTTCCAGGCGCTTGCGCTCCATTTTACGAGCGCGCGAAACGGCTTCGGCCTTTTCGCGTGCGCGTTTTTCGGAGGGCTTTTCGTAGTGCTTGCGAATTTTCAGCTCGCGGAAGATTCCTTCACGCTGCATCTTTTTCTTCAGCACCTTAAGCGCCTGATCAACGTTGTTATCGCGGACGACAACTTGCACGTTAATCACATCCTTTCAGGTTGGGGTTTTATTGAGAAGCCTTGCTTCCCAACCGTTTCCGCACCACAGTGGCCAGGAACGAGCCCGCGTTGTAGCACATTGTTCATGCACTGTGAAGAGCGTCGCTTATGCGTTCAAAGGGCGTTGAGGACCCGCACCACACGGCGCGTGCTTTCCAACAACAAGAGTTTGTAATATGTCCATCCTCAAAATTGCCCGCATGGGACACCCCATTCTTTCCACTCCCGTAGAGCCGGTGGAAGATCCCTCCCATCGTGATATTTTACGTCTGGTCAAGGATATGATCGAAACCATGATCGATGCTCACGGGACGGGTCTGGCCGCCCCCCAGGTGCATGTCGCGAAGCGCGTGGTGATTTTTCAGGTTTACCCCAAAGGAGCGCATGAACACGCGGATGATTCCGAAGGTGTCGTGCCGTTGACGGTGTTGATCAACCCGGAAATCACGCCCTTGAGCGACGACAAGGAGTCGGGGTGGGAAGGCTGTCTTTCCATCCCGGCGATGATGGGGAAGGTGGAACGCTTTACCCGCATCCGCTATGCGGCTTATGATTTGAACGGCCAGAGGTTCGAATGTGAGGCCAGCGGCTTTCATGCGCGCGTGGTGCAACACGAATGTGACCATCTGGACGGAATGTTGTATCCTCAACGGATCGTTGATATGCGTCAGTTCGGCTTTACCGAGGAACTGGCCCGCCGGATCGAAGCCGAGGATTAAGTCGTCCTTGCAAGACGGATCGGAAAACTGAATGAGCGCCGCCAAGGTTGAAGACTCGAAACGTGAGGACACAAAGGACGCGATTGTGCTGGCTGCGGCGCGCCATGTCGTGTTCGATGGCTGGAGTGATGAGGCTTTGGCGCGTGGCGCCGCCGATGCCGGCTTTGATGTCGAGACCGCCAAACACATGTTTCCGCACGGCCCCATAGACGCCATCGTTTACCTGGCCGACGTGGCCGACCGCGCCATGGCGCAAGCCATGGAAAAAGCGGATGTGGAAAATATGCGGGTGCGTGCGTGCATCATTTTTGCCGTGCGGGCGCGTTTGGAGTTCCTCGCCCCCTATCGAGAGGCGGTGCGCAGGGGGCTTGGCATTTTGATGCGCCCCAACCACGCGCTGCGTATGGCTGAGATTGTTCATAACACGGTGGACGCCATTTGGCGTCTTAGCGGCGATCGTGCGGTCGATTTCAGTTATTACACCAAGCGCGGGCTCCTGGCGGCGGTCTATGGCCCTGTGGTTTTGTATTGGCTGGCCGATGGCAGTGAAAATTACGAGGATACCTGGGATTTCCTGGAGCGGCGCATCGACGATGTCTTGAAAATCCCATCTTTGAAGGCTCGCTTTGAAAAAACGCTTCAGGGGCTATGGCCGAGACGCCCCGATCCCGGTGATCGCAGCGCACGTATGCGTCCCTGATTCGCAGGCACGTCAAGACGGAGGACCCCATGGTGCTGCAACCGCAAAGTTTTCGTCCTTTCAATGCGTCCGGGCGAGACGGCGGAGGTGCTCTTGGAGGCGCTCCAAAGGGGGAGGGGGGCAGCCTCGCCGAACATTTTGTGTCGTGTGCCAGGCTCGGCCGATATCTGAATTTTCGGGGTAACGGACGGTTTTTGATTTCCGACGATTTCCAAAACACCAAAATGCTCATTTCTACGGATGCCCAAGCGGTGGCTTCGATCTGTTCGCGCGACGAACTGGTCGCCCGTGCGGCCCTATTGCCATTGGCGCAGCGTGCCGCCAATCTGGACGATGTGCGGCGCGCGGCCTATGAAGAGCTGTTTTCGCTGATCGAACGGCAAACCCTGAGCAAGCGTGTGCGCGACAGCGCCGTTGCGCTTTTGGAATCGGGTTTTCGCGAAGCACGGATCCGCGAATTGGAGGCCGTGCTTGGCGATGAGTTGAACCCGGCGCGCAAACGTTACCGGGCGTTTCTCGCCACGGTCAAACGTTTGATCGAGAAAAAGGTGACCACCGGAACATTTATCGACGACTTCGTGGACTTCACCGGAAGCGTGGCCGGACGGTTGGATTTCGGCATTTACAGTTTTTGTCTGGATCGTCTTTTTGCCACACCAATGATTCCCTTGTCGGTCAAAAAACTGTTGAGTATCGAACTCTTGGGCTTTCCGCCGACCATACGGCGCGAATTGCTTTCCAACACACTCGCCAATCGCGCCGTGGATATTCATCTCAAGGCTTTCATTCGTTGTTCCTTAGCGCTGCATATGCCCAAGGCGCAGGCTGTGGAGATCGAATTATTGGAAGCGGTGAAGGAACGACGTATCTCCCCGCAGGAGATCGAGGCATACCTTTCTCGCAGCCGCGAATCCCAAGACCTGTGAACGGGGCGGGATTGAAATCCGAAATCGCATTTCATCCCTTCGTTACGTTTGTATGATATGCAGGGCGCGCGCGCCTTGTTCCGGCCTACTTTTCGCGCCTTATTCAGGCCTACTTTTAAGGTGATAAATTGTTGTTATGAAGATCCCTGAAACGCGTTCCGACCCTTTCGTCTGCGCCAACGTCTATATCGACAGCACGCACCGTGCCCTTCGTGAACATGCTGAAATTCTGGCCTATGGGCAAGGTGATGACGAAGCCGTCGTCAGGGCCTGTTTCGTGTGGGTGCGTGATGAAATCAAGGACGCCTCGGAAAATGCGTGCGGGCCGATCACGTGCAAGGCATCGGACGTTTTGCGCGCACGTGCAGGGTTGAGTTTCGGCAAAAGTCATCTGCTGGCGGCGTTGCTGCGCGCCAATGCGATCCCTGCGGGTTTATGTTATCAACGTCTTAAAAGCAGCACATCCAATGCATACGTTCTGCATGGTCTGGTTGCGGTGCACATCCTGCCGTGGGGATGGTGTCGCGTCGATCCCCTGGGGGATACGGCGGCCCCGTTTCCCCCGGCGCTGGAGGTGTTGGCACGCGCTGGAACTGCCCCGGGTGAATTCAATTTTCCCGAAGTCTGGGCGACGCCGATGCCCGTTGTCGTGGAGACTTTGCATGCCCATGATACCGTGGCAGCGCTGAAGGCGCATCTGCCGGACATCGAACCTGCGGCCCATGCGCACGCGTGGGGGTGCGCGCCGACGCGGCGCTTTCATATGGCGCGGTTGCACGCTTAAAGCTAAAGCTTGCTCCGAACGAACGGGCGCGATACATACTGGGCCCATGGCGCCACCGCTTCTCACCTTGAACGATATCCACTTGAGCTTTGGCGGAACGCCGTTGCTGGAAGGTGCGGAATTTTCCGTGTTCGAAGGTGAGCGCCTGTGCGTGGTTGGGCGCAATGGGTCGGGAAAATCGACGTTGTTGAAAATTGCCGCCGGACTGGTCGAGGCGGATAGCGGGGAACGTTTTGTGAAACCCGGCGTGTCCGTCGGCTATCTTGCGCAGGAACCGGACTTGAGCGGTTTTTCCACTGTGTTGGAGGCTGTGGAAGACGGTATGATTCATGGGGACACTCAGTCGCGTGCGTATTATCTTCTGGGCCATCTGGGGCTGAACGGTGATGAGAATCCAGCGCACCTTTCCGGCGGCGAAGCGCGCCGCGCGGCGTTGGCGTGCGCCTTGGCACCGTCGCCCGACGTCTTGATGCTGGACGAACCGACCAACCACCTGGACCTGCCGGCCATCGAATGGCTGGAAGGCGAAATCAAGTCCATGCGCAGCGCCGTTATTCTTATCAGCCACGACCGCGCGTTTCTCACGGCATTGTCCCGGGGGACGCTGTGGGTTCATCAAGGCGAGGTCCGCCGCTTAAGCGAGGGTTTCGGTGCGTTCGAGGCTTGGCGTGATGAGACATTGGAGAATATCGAAACCGAACGTCACAAACTAAAGCGTAAAATCGTGCGCGAAATGCACTGGCTGAATCGCGGTGTGACGGCGCGTCGCAAGCGCAATATGGGCCGCCTGCGCGCACTTCAGGATTTGCGTCAACAGCGCAAAAGTCAACGTGCCGTGCAAGGTAACGTCCAGTTGGTGGCCAGCGTGGGAAAGACTTCCGGTAAGCTGGTGGCGCAAGCCGAACACATTTCCAAGTCCTTCGGTGCGCGCGAAATCGTCAAGGATCTTTCGTTGCGCATCCAGCGCGGGGACCGCTTGGGGCTGATCGGTCCCAACGGTGCCGGGAAGACGACCTTGATCAAAATGTTGAGCGGCGCGCTACAACCCGACAGCGGTGCCGTGCGACAGGGCACCAAGTTGCAGATGGTGAGCCTGGATCAAAGGCGCGAAAGCCTGAATGCGGAGTGGACGCTGGCCGAGGCCCTCACCGAAGGCAGCGGCGACAGTGTCTTCGTCAATGGCGAACCGCGGCATGTCGTTGGTTATATGAAGGACTTTTTGTTTGTTCCGGAACAAAAAAACACTCCCATCAAAGCGCTGTCGGGCGGTGAACGTGGGCGGCTGATGCTGGCGCGCGCCCTGGCCAAACCCTCCAACCTTCTGGTACTGGACGAGCCCACCAACGATTTGGACTTGGAAACGCTCGATTTGTTGCAAGACATGCTTGGTGAATACGCGGGCACGGTGCTGCTGGTGAGCCACGACCGCGATTTTCTCGACCGGGTGGCGACCTCGGTTCTGGCTTTCGAGGGCGCGGGCGTATGGTGTGAATACGCGGGTGGGTACACAGATATGCTTGCCCAGCGCGGTCGCGGCGTGGAAGGAAACGGAGCGCTTTCCCCCAAGGACAAGAAGACCGCGAAATCCCAAAGCGCCAGAACGCCAAAAAAGAAGCTCAGTTATAAGGACAAGTACGCGCTGGAAACCTTGCCCGGAGCCATGGAAAAGTTGGAGGGCGAAATCGAAACCCTGCAAAGTCTTCTCGCCCAGCCGGACCTGTTCACCCGCGACGCCGCCGCTTTCAAGCAGGCCCATGGCGCGTTGGAGGCCAAACAGGAAGATTTGAGTGCGGCGGAAGAAAAATGGCTGGAACTGGAAGCGCTGCGCGAGAAAATCGAAAGTTAGAATTGTGAGGAACACAGGCGGTTGACGTGGCCCATTTTGCGTCCCGCGCGCACCTCGTTTTTGCCGTAAAGGTGTATCTTGTTGTGTGGGTCGGCAAGCAGCGCCGCCCACGCCTCCACGTCCGTGCCGATGAGGTTCGTCATGGTGATGTTGGTGTGGCGTTCGACCGCCCCCAAAGGGAGGCCGCACACGGCGCGGATAAATTGCTCGAACTGGGATGTGGCGCAGCCGTCCTGGGTCCAGTGGCCTGAATTGTGCGGACGTGGGGCCATTTCGTTCACCAGGATATGGCCGTCGTGCGTGATGAACATCTCGACTGCTAAAAGGCCCACCAGATCTATGGACTCGGCCAATTTGTGGGCGATGACGCGTGCTTCGTCCGCCAGTGCCGTGGCGAGGGTCGCCGGCGCAACGGTGATGTCGAGAATGCCGTCCTTGTGACGGTTTTCCACGGGTTCAAAGGAAACCATGGCGCCGTCGGGGCCGCGCGCGGTGATGACGGAAATTTCCATATCAAAATCGACAAGGCCCTCTAGAACGCCAACGTCGCAGTTCAACTCAGACCACGCCCGCATCGGGTCCGCGCCAGGGGGAATGCGGACTTGCCCCTTGCCGTCGTATCCCATGAGCGTGGATTTCAAAATGGTGGGGCCGCCAATTTCCTCCATGGCCCGGCTTAAGCCGGGAACGTCCCACACGGCAATCCATGGTGCGGTCTCGATGCCGAGTTCATTGGCGAAGGCCTTCTCCTTCATCCGGTTTTGGCAGATTTCCAGGCATTTCCAATGGGGACGCACGGGGGCCTGCGCAGCCAGCCGTTTGAGCATGGCCGTCGGGACGTTTTCGAATTCAAGGGTGACCACATCAACGTCCCGCGCGAAGGCTTCCAGGGCCGCCTCGTCGTCATAGGCCGCGACGGTGGTGCGCGCGCAGACCTGTGCGGCGGGGCTGTCCGTTTCGGGGGTGAAAATATGAACGCGGTACCCCAATTCAGCCGCCGCCATCGCACTCATGCGGCCCAGTTGCCCACCGCCGATGATACCGATGACGCTGCCCGGGGCGAGGGGGGTGATATCGTTTGAAGTGCTCATGTCAATCGACGGGGGTCTCGGCCACGCTCGCCGTTTGCGTCGCGCGCCACGTTTCCAAAGCAGCGGCAACGGCGTTGTCGCCCAAGGCAATGATTGCGCCGGCCAGAAGGGCTGCGTTGATGGCCCCTGATCTGCCGATGGCCAGGGTCCCCACCGGAACGCCGGCGGGCATTTGCACGATGGAAAGCAAGGAATCCATCCCCTTCAGTGCCTTGCTTTGGATCGGCACGCCCAACACGGGAAGGGGCGTCATGGCCGCCGTCATGCCGGGCAGGTGGGCCGCGCCGCCCGCACCGGCGATGATTACCTTGAGCCCTCGTGCGCTGGCGTTGCGGGCGTATTCATTCAAACGCTCTGGGGTGCGGTGCGCCGAAACGATTCGCACTTCATGGGCGACGCCCAGCGTGTCCAGCGTTTCGCTTGCGTTTTTCATGGTTTCCCAATCCGATTGGCTGCCCATGATGACGCCGACAACAGGCGCAATGGTGGCGGTCATGTTCAAGGTTCCTCAAGGGTCGTATCGGGAGCGTCTTCAGCGCCGACGAAAGCGGGAAATTATAGGGATCGCGCAACGTCTGGCAAGTTAAAGGTGAAGCCGTCATCTGTGCGGTGCCAAAAATGTGAGAAATATGCTCTAATCAACGGGAATCCGAAGCGCAGGAGGAACGCTTTTCGGGGAGGACGTGATGACGGATGACGATTTGGGGCCTTCTGCACCCATTGTGTCGGTGCGCTCAGGACGCAATCAACTGTCGGAAGAACACCAGGCGGTTTTAGAGGAACGTCGCCGCCGGGCGCGGGAGGCCGCGATACGGCGAAAGGGCGCGCCCGATCACGAGATGATCCAGAGCCTCACGGAGCCCCATGACGATATTTCGATTCTCGGAATTCCCAAGGCGGAAATGACCCCGAACGTGCGCCACGCCATTGAACGGTTGCTGGATGAAATCAACCGCTTGCGTGCGGAGGTCATGCGCGTTCACAAGCGCGAGGCGTATTTGCAAGAACAAGCGGAAAAAGACCGCTTGCTTCATGTGCTGCGCCGTCGGACGTTTCTGGCGCGTCTCAATATGGCCGCGCGCAAGGTTGGCGAAGAGCAGGTTCAATTCAGCTTCATCTATCTCAAAATCGTAAACGCCGAAACGGTGCGTACGCGCTATGGCCAAGATGCGTCTGAAAACCTGATGATGCAGGCCGCAGAGGTGCTCCGCGAAAGCGCCTCGCGCGGGGACGTCCTGGGCAGCTTGGAACAGCACGATTTCGGCGTTTTGCTGCCCGGTACGCCGCGTGCCCGGGCCCGTGAAAATGGGCGCTTGTTGGTCGCGGCCCTGCGGGGGCGGTCCTTCGTCTGGCAGGGCCGGGTGCTGGGGCTTGAGGTCCAGTGCGGTACGGCGGAAGTGGCGCCGCGAGATACCCCCGAAGACGTGATCGCACGTGCCATGCGCGCGTGCGATGCGCCGTAAGCGTCGATCCGTTGCGCGGGTTATTCCGTTTTGTCTTTTTGCGGACCAAACACGGATTCAACTGTCGGTACCGGTTCCGATGAGCGCACCGGCGCCGACATGTCGGGCAGTGTGGGCTCGCGTGCGGGCGCGTCCACGACGTGGGTTTGTACTGTCTCCGGCGAGTGTGTGGTGCCGGCTTTGGCGCGTGCCACGGCGACCATTTTTTCCAGATCGGCTTCGCTGCACAAGCCCAGGCCCACCGGGCTTTGCGGTTTGATCTTGGAGATATTCCAGTGGCTGCGTTCACGCACCGACTTGATCGTTGATTTTGTGGTGCCGATCAAACGCGAGATTTGTGCATCCGTCATCTCCGGGTGGTGCTTGACCAGCCACGCGATGGCGTCCGGGCGGTCCTGACGTTTGGATACGGGGGTATAGCGTGCGCCCTTGCCGCGCATTTTCGGCTGCGGCAAAGTTCCCTTGGAAATTTTCAGGCGTGCATCCTCATCGGCCTGACAACGGTCGATTTCTTGTTGCGTCAATGCGCCCGTGGCGATGGGGTCCGCGCCTTGTATGCCCATCGCGACATCGCCGTCGGCAATCGCCTGGATCTCAAGTTCATGCAGTCCGGTAAACTCGGCGATCTGCTCGAACGAAAGGGCGGTGTTTTCAACGAGCCACACGGCCGTCGCCTTGGGCATCAAAGGCTGCGCCATAATCCGGTATCCTTGTCCTTGAATTTTGGGTCGACGCTATTGTTCATACATTCGCGTCAAGCGCCTCTTTTTAGGGCAAAACCGAAGGCGGGTAAACCAGGGAAACCGCCTTGCTGCAAAAGATTGTTGAGGAAATTTGTCATGCTTATGAAACCGTAAGGATGATTTTTCCGATATGACCGCCGGATTCCATGGCCCTTAGGGCCTCATCGGCATGTTCCAAAGGGAACGTGGCGTGGACGACGGGGCGGATATCTCCCCTTTCCAAAAGCGGCCAGACATGGGTTTTGAGTTTGTCTGCGATGGCGGCCTTGAAGGCGGGCGAGCGCGCACGCAGGGTCGAGCCGCTGATGGTGAGGCGTTTAAGCATGATGGCCATGAAGTCGATATCGGCGCGCGAACCGTTCTGGAAAGCGATGTTCACCAGCCGTCCGTCCGGGGCCAGGGCTTTGATGTTACGCGCAATGTAATCTCCGCCCACCATGTCGAGGATCACGTCCACACCGTTTTTCGCGCCGAATTCGCGGGCCGTGGGAACGAAGTCTTCGCGATGGTAGTTTAGGGCGACTTCTGCGCCGAGATCCCGGCAAACCCGACATTTTTCATCGCTGCGCGCCGTCGTCATGACGTGGACCCCCAAACGAGAAGCGATCTGGATGGCCGCCACGCCGATGCCGCTGGTGCCGCCGTGAACCAGAAGGCTTTCGCCGGGCTGGAGCCTGGCGCGGTCGAAAAGGTTGCTCCACACCGTAAAGTAGGTTTCCGGTAGGCTGGCGGCCTGGATCATGTTCAGAGCGTTCGGAACGCGCAGACATTGGCCGGCAGGGACCGTGACGTATTGCGCGTATCCACCGCCGTTCAGCAAGGCGCATACAGCTTCGCCCGGAACCCACTGTGTGACGCCCTCGCCGAGGCTTTCAATTTCACCGGCGCATTCAAGTCCAAGAATGTCGCTGTCCCCAGCCGGTGGGGGATACAAGCCGTCGCGTTGTAAAATGTCGGGGCGATTGACCCCGGCGGCGGCGATGCGGATCAGGACTTCACCCGGCGCGGGAGCGCGAACGGGACGATGCGCTGCAACGAGCCTGCCGTGTTTGAGTTCTATGCATCGCATCTTTTTGCTTCCACCGGGGCGCTCCATTATAATGTCGTATGCGTTCCGACAAAGGAGAAAGGCGTTTATGGACTCGGATGACCTGGAACCGCGTATCGTCAAAGCGCGGTTGAAAAACTTGGACGAAATGTCCATTGACGCCATTAAGGCCTATATCGAAACCTTGAAAGTGGAAATTGCACGCGCCCAAAGCGCCATCACGGCCAAGGAGGCTGCGTTGCTCAGCGCCCATACCTTTTTTAAATCGTAGTTGTTTAAGGGCGCGGATGGTATGATGAATTGAAGTCGAATGGTGACGCCATGCGATTCCCGCATCGGTTTGCCTTCGACGCCTCCGTGTTAAACTTGCGCCATCTTTTCATGTGGCGTTTTTTTGTAATAAAAACACGACCTTGCGTGATGCTTTCAGATCATATCTTGACCACACGCAAACGCATGGTATTGTCATTTTAAGATAACAATAAAGGCGAGTTTAACAGGGCTCCGCTGTGCTTTCGAAGGGTCGCCTACTGGGCGGCCCTTTTGTATGGGTTGCCCTTTTGTATGGGTGACCCTTTTGTACATGATCCCCTTTATACATGAGCCTTATGTCGGGGGGGCATTATGTTGAGAGTCCGGTTTTGTGGGGCCGTTGAGTGAACATGTTTTAAACCCGAAAATTGCGTACGGCGGGCACCAGCCGACCAAGGATGTCACCAACATGGCGATCCCGACGATGAGGATTCCCCATGACAGATAGACACTGGCCGGCGGCGATAGAAAGAATGTTGCAATCAACACCGCACCAACAACGCCGCGGATCACGCGGTCAATTCCGCCCATATTTCGCGTCATAAGATTTCTCCCGATTCCAATAAGCGAATCCCATACACGAATCAATTATAGCGTGTGCGATCGTAAAACGGGAAAAATACAAAAAATATTGCACCACGCCTTGCGATGCGCTCTTTGAGGCGCCTCGCAAGGCGATGGTGTTCAGGATGATCAGGCCGCTTTATGCTCGATAGCCGACGGAGCTTCGGACTTGATTTTAACTTTGCGTGGCTTCAGAGCCTCCGGTACTTCGCGCACCAGATCAATATAAAGCAAGCCATTGTCCAAGCGTGCGCTGCGGATTTTAATGTGGTCCGCCAATTCAAAACGGCGTTCGAACGCACGGCTGGCAATGCCGCGATGCAGGTACTTTTTTGACTCGTCGTTTTGTTCGATATGTCCCGAAATGATCAGGTGTGAATTTTCAACCGTGATGTCCAGGTCTTTTTCCGCAAAACCGGCCACCGCCATGACGATGCGGTAATCATCGTCGTTGAGAATTTCGATGTTATAGGGTGGGTATGACGGTGCCGCTTCGTCCAGATGGGCCATTTGGTCAAGTTGGCGCTGTATGTGGTCGAAGCCGACGGCGAAACGGTGAAGAGGGGAAAGATCGATTGTACGCATGGAAACTGTCCTCCTTTTTGAGCGATCAGTGTTTCATGGGACATCCCACCTTAGCGGCGATGCCCCCGTTCATGACGTCTTCCACATTTAGGACCCGTAAGCGGCATCCTGGAAGACAGTTCTGATTTAGGCACGTTTACGGGGTGTCGCAAGGGGGGTATTTTGAAAAAATTATCCGGCGTCTTGATGCTTACGCGCTGAAACGGGAGCAGGATTTGTCTCAGGCGTCTTTTCCGCTAGCGGAATTCCGGCGGCGGCGGCGTAGGTCTTCTCCAATTGCGGTCGTTCTGCGGCCGCCTGGACTTCGAGGGCAGCGACATCGGCGTTGTCATCCCAAACGAATTCATAAAGATCGATGGGACCGCTAATCCCCTTCATATAATAAGGGCCGCGTTTGACGAAACGCCGCTCGGCGTCCTTGTCCAGGGAGC
The DNA here is from genome assembly GCA_964451415.1 of uncultured Magnetovibrio sp. Lineage (GTDB taxonomy): Bacteria > Pseudomonadota > Alphaproteobacteria > Rhodospirillales > Magnetovibrionaceae > CAYVHU01. The sequence goes on along the minus strand of CAYVHU010000013.1, from coordinate 58,518 downwards.
GGATAATGTCGGAAACCAGGATCATATCCTTCTGGGCCTTGTCCACGATGCGTGCCGCCATCTGCACCGTGGCACCGTAAAGGTCTTCTTCTTCCACCACCACGCTGCCTGCGTTGATGCCGATTTTGACCTTGAGCGGGATCTCCGGGTTTTGCTGGTTGTGGATGTGGATCATCATCTGCATTTGTTGGGCGGCGAGCAGGCTTTGATGGACATTGGTGAACGACGCCATGATTCCGTCGCCGGTGTGCTTGATTTCCTTACCGTCCGTTTTCGCCAACGCATCGCGGACCACGCGATTGTGGGCGCGGACGACCTCTTGGGCGGCCAGATTGCCCTTTTCCTGCGTCATGGCGGTTGACCCCACGATATCAGTGAACATCACGATCACTTCTTTTTCCGGATTTTCCGGTGTCTTCGGCTTGTTCCATTCGTGCAAAGCCGCATCCAGGTTGGCACACGCGGTTTCTCCATCGTCGAGGAATTTGGAAAAATCACGCCGCGCGCTCTGAAACATTTTCATATAGCGTTCGTCTTGCAGCAGATAGTCTTCGTAGCGCCGCGCGAAGGCGTCGGCATGTTCGGGTTTGAGCCCCATCAATTGCAAGGCGTCCGATAGGATCGTGACGGCGCTGTCTTTGTCCAAGTTGCGTTCGCTGCTGAGGACCTCGGTGGCGCCGGCAAGGTACAGGTTCACGCCGAAGCGGTTGTAATTATCCATCTTTTTGCGTTCTGCGGGAAGACTGCTCAAGGCCGCGCTGAAAAAGCCCATAAGCAGGGCCTTGTGTTTTTCGGCCTGGGGCGAGAGCTGCGAGGGGGGCTCTTCTTCAGCGTCTTCTTCGGCGGGGGCAGCTTCGTCATCTCCGCTTTTCTCAGCATCTTGTTCCGCGGCGCGGTCTTCTTCTTCCTTTTCGCGTGCCAACTCCTCTTCCAGCAGACGTAGGCGTTCTCGTTCTTTTTCCTGGGCGCGCTGGACGATAGCCGCCCGTTTTCGCGCCTGTGCGTCGTGTTTGCGTTCAATTTCGCGTTGGCGGCGCTTTTTTGCAAAATTGAAGCCGGGAATATTCAACTCATCGCTGGCCATGAAGGTCTTGAAAGTGGCGGTGACCGAAGCAAGGAAAAAAAAGGTTGCGGCAATCAGCATGACGGTCGCGCGGGTGTGGCCGTACAAGGCGATGCCGACGATTTTGCGATAGGGGAGAACGGCGGACAAAATGCCACTCAATAGCGCTGACATGGCGATGGAAAAAACCAGCACCAGAAGAAGTTTGGCGACCACGCCGACATGAGATGACGGGTGGGGGGGCGCCTCTAAGTCGGTCTTCGCGTCCTCTAGGCGCTTGGCGCCAGCGCGCGCCATGTAATGTGCATAGATTCCGCCATCTGCAGGCTTCGCCTGAGGTTTGGCCGTGTGCCTGTGGATGGTGTATTCGCGGTACAACCCCGTGCGCTCGTCATAGGTGTCGCGGACAACTTTGATGCCTTGAATGCCGGGCAGGGTTTCCAGCGTCTTCGCTTCTTCAATCGCATCATCGCGTGCAGAAGGAGGGAATTGGGCGTGAATACGCCATTTATCCCCTTGTAAGACCAGGATTTCATAACTCGTCGCTGCCATTTCCGCCCCTATCCCACCTCGATGCGCCATGGTTCTTATGTCGCGTGGAGAAGGATATGTCTGCAAATACGCTTACGATAAATCCGTATTGGTTAAATGTCCTCTAAGTCATAAAACGCAATGGGGGATTCGTAAACCTGAACAGACCTTTCTGGAACAAAACAAAAGGGGCGTCGGCATGTGCCGACGCCCCCAACGTGTTTCGTTGGCATTTGCAAAAACCAGATCAGCTCTTGAGGCCGAAGCCCTTGAAACGCTTTTTGAATTTCGCCAACTGACCGCCGCTGTCGAGCAAACGGTGAACGCCCGTCCAGGCCGGGTGCGTTTTCGGGTCGATATCGAGTTTGATAACGTCGCCTTTCGCGCCCCAAGTGGAACGGGTCTCAAAGGTGCTGCCATCGGTCATTTCGACGGTGATCGTATGATAGTCAGGGTGAATGTCTTGTTTCATCGCGCAGGCTCCAAAATTAGAGGGCTTTATATAACCAACCCCGCGTCATCGTGCAAGGTCTTATACCAATTTGTTCCCGCCGTGGTTATATTGCGCGCTGGGAAAACGCCAAGGTGTAAAGGAAAAGGTCGGTTATGGGTATGGATGCAGATGAGTTTGAAGATTTGGCCGAGGAAACCCTGGAGCGTCTGTTTGACGCCATCGAGGTGGCCATGGGTGAGAATGCCGATGTGGATTTCGACAACGGAATCCTGAGCATCGAGTTGAGCGATGCCCGCCAATACGTGATCAGCAAGAATACGCCCGTTCGGCAAATTTGGTTGTCCTCACCGTTAAGCGGGGCGTCGCATTATGCGTTCGACCGTAAATCCGGGACCTGGATATCGACGCGTAACGACGATATCCTCACCACACTGCTGTCCGGCGAGTTTTCGCAACTTTCCGGGACACCCATCACTTTCGATTAAAGGATCGCGGCCGTCAGTCTATGGGGGCGGAGCCGTCTTCAACCTCAGGCGCGAGACTTGTGGCAGAGGATTTGGCGGCGGCGGCGGCGGTCAGATTGTCTTTACGTGCGTGAAGCCCCATCAAGGCCACAATGACCATCAGGACGGCACCGCCGAAATACGGCCATTCCTTGCCCAGCATGGCAAATAACACCCCCGCCCACGCCGGGCCCAGAACGCGCGCCAAGGTGGTGGCGGAGCGCGCCACGCCCATGATCTGGCCTTGACGGGTTGGGGGCGTGCGCAACGAAATCAAGCTGTTCAGCGCCGGATTGACCACACTGAAGCCATAGGCCACAAGGACCATGGCGCCGAGAAGCGGTCCCACTTGGGTGCTGAAGGGCACCAGCGCCATGCCGATGGCCAATGCCACGGCCCCTTGAATGATCAAATTGCCTTCACCGAAGCGCTTGGTGAGCCGACCGACCAGACCGCCTTGTACGGTGGCGGCGATAATGCCGATAAATGCGAACAGATATCCGTTTTGTTGAGGTCCCCAGCCGAATTGGCGGTGTGACCACATGGCGAAGGTGGTTTCCAACCCGGCGAAAGCGAACGTGGTGAGCACGCTGATGGCGATGAGAAAGCCGACACCGGGGTCCCCAAGCGTCGCTTTGAACATGGCAAGACGGCTTTGACGCGGTTGCGCCGCACGTTGTGCGCGGATTTCCGCGGGAAGGGATTCCTTGAGCTTTGCTGCCGTCAAGGTAAACGCCAGAAACGACAAGGCGGCCGCCGCGAGGGCCGGCGTGAGATAGTCGGCGTTCAAAGGGTCGGGACCGGCCAGAAGCCCGCCGAGGGCGGGTCCTGCGATGAATCCCAGTCCAAACGCGGCGCCGACGACCCCCATGCCCTTGGCACGATTTTCCGCAGTCGTGATATCGGCGATGTAAGCGAAGGCCGTGGAAATGTTGCCGGCCATTAGCCCGCTTACGGCGCGCGCTGCGAACAGCATCCACAAGGTCGAGGCAAACCCCAGCCAAATATAAGAAATGACCGCGCCGAACAAACTCAATAGCAAGACGGGGCGTCGTCCGACGGTGTCGCTCAAGCGGCCCCAGAACGGGGCGGCGACGAATTGTCCCATGGAATACGTCGCCATCAGCAACGTTACCGTGAAAGGGTCGGCCAGGAAATGTTCGCCATAGAAAGGCAACAACGGGATGACGATGCCGAAACCGATCAGGTCGATAAATACGATAAGAAAAAGAATGAACATTGCGTTTGTTTTTTTTGTGAGTCCGGGGGGGGTGAGGAGCATAACCGAGAGGTCGGCCAATCGCCATGGGTCACTTTATAACCGGTAAAAGAACAGATGACCAGTTATCGTTGCGTCAATTTCAGTTCGATGCGCCGGTTGCGTTTCAAGGTCGCCGGTGAGGTTCCCGAAGCGACGGGGTCGTATTGTGCAAATCCCGCCGCCACCAGACGTTTTGCCGGAACGTCGTGGGCGATCAGGTATTTGACGACGGAAATGGCCCGCGCTGAACTCAGTTCCCAGTTGGAGGCGAATTTTGCCGTTTTGATGGGCAGGCGATCCGTATGGCCGTCGATGCGCAGAACCCAGTCGATATCGGAGGGAATGCGTTTTTCCAGGTCCTTGAGGGTAATCGCCAGATTGTTCAACTGGCTGTAGGCCGACGGATTGATATCCGCTTCGCCACTGGCGAACAGAACTTCGGATTGAAAGACGAAACGATCCCCAACGATTTTAATCCCCGGCTGATGGCCGAGGATTTTTGCCAGCCGACCGAAGAATTCGGAACGGTAAGCGGACAATTCCATAACCTTGCTGGCGAGTGCGGCGTTCAGCCGTTTGCCCAACGAAACAATCTGCACGTTTTGTTTCTTGGCTTTTTTCTCAGCCGCGCCCAGGGCCGTATTCAGCGTTGCCATCTGATCTTTCAGGGCCGCAAGTTGCTGGTTTAACAATGCGACTTGCGCGCGGGCGCTTTTTGAAAGTTCTTTTTCGGCCAGCAGAGCGGCACCCTTTTGGCGGGTCTGCGCGGCCAGTTTTCCGATGCTGGCTTCCAGTTGCGCCTTCAAGGCTTTCAGTCGGGCGACATCGCCGCTTAAGGCGCGGAGTTTTCCCTTCAGGCGGTCCCCCGTGGCGATGGAGCCCTGCAATTCCGTGGACAAACGGTTGACGTCTGCGCGCAAACGCCGGTTGGAAGCTTGCTCAACCGCCATCAGATCGCTCATGTCCGCGACTTGCGCATTTAATTTCTGCAAGGCGCTTTCCCGGCCCGACAGGGCTTCCCCCATGAAGAACTGGGCCAGCACGAACACCATCAACAGAAAAATAATGACCAGAAGCAGCGAGGCCAGGGCGTCCACGAACCCGGGCCAGATGTCGCTGCGGTGGCGCGAACGTCGTGCAAGTGCGGCCATGGAAAGACTCCGTCTATGCCTCGCCCCGTCCGGAGACGGTGCGCGCCAGAAGCTTGATTTCACTGCGTACCTGGTGCATCAATTCTTCACGCCCGGTGCGGCCTTCCTCTAAAATGCGCGAGACGGACAGATCGATGTTGCGGATGTGTATGCGTGTGGCGTCATCCATCGCGCCGCCGTCCAGCGTGCTGGCCTCGGCAATCTTCTCCAGGGCCGGTTTCAGGTCGATATGCGTTTCGGCGAGCTTTTTCATGATTAGTTGCTCGGTTTGCATGAAGTCGGTAATGGTGCTCATTTTTTCGCTGAGCTGGGTGAGCGCAATGGACGTCTGGATACGCGCTTCTTCTCCGTGGGCCATGGTGCGTTGCAAATTTTCCAGGCCTTCCGCCGTCTTCTCCAACAAGGCCTCGACATAAGCGGGGACGGTCTGTTCGCCTTCCGCGCCCAGCGCACCGGACGACAGGCGCGCCTGCGTGGACAGCCAGTCTTCCAATTCGGTGTAGAAACGGTTTTGCGCCTGTCCGGTCTGTAAATCCAAAAAACCCAATACCAAAGATCCCGCGAGACCGAACAGGGAACTGGAAAAGGCCGTCCCCATACCAGCCAGGGGCGCTTCCAGACCGGCTTTCAACTGGTTGAACATCTGGCCGACTTCACCGCCGCCCACCTGAATGTCACCGATCACGTTGCGGATCGCCCCCAAGGTGCCCAGCAACCCCCAGAAGGTCCCCAACAGCCCCAGGAACACCAGCAAGGCGATAGTGTATCGTGAAATGTCGCGTTGTTCATCCAGGCGGCTGGCGATACCGTCGAGCACCGAGCGCAACGCCATGGGACTGAGTTTAATGGTTTCTCGTTCACCCACCATTGCGGCCAGGGGGGCGAGCAAACGTGGCGCCATACCTTGGTGGGGGACCGCGGGGCTTGCCACGGATGTGGCGGGGGCGGACATATGGGGTTGTATGTGGGCGCTTTGGGTGCGGGTGCGAAAGGATTCGATCCACGATAGTTCCGGACCCAATTGCAGAACCTGACGGACATTGTAGATCGCGCCCAGGGCGAAAACGCCGAGAATCAGACCGTTCAGGGGGATATTGGTCTGGAACGCCGTGAACACGGGGCCGTAAACGGCCGCCCCCGCCGCGATGACGAAGACCAAAAACAGAAACATGCGAAACAAAAAGCGGCGTGGATTGGTCATTTTTGGAGGTCCCAAGTTTGGAGGTCCCAAGTTCGCAGGTCCCAAGTTCGCAGGCCCCACCATCATTTCACGGCGCACCCCACCGTGACGCGCGTGAGACGCCGGGGCGAAGGTGAGGCGAAAAAGTTGGTCTTCGCCGGTTGTTTATCGTTTCACAATGGTGATATCCACCCGTTCCGTGACGCCTTGCGAGGATTTGTTGCCAAGCGCGCGAACATCGATGCGCGTTGAGCGTACACCGTTTTCAATCAGAAAAGAGCGTACCGCCAAGGCTCGCGAAAGCGAAAGACGTCGCGCCGCACTCGCCGACGTGCTGGAACTACCCGCATAGGCGACGAGTTGCAGACGAAGGTTCTTTTGCTGGTTCATGCGCGTGGAAACGGTCTTCAAGGCGGCGCGTGCATCGCGGGGCAGTTTTGACGACTTTCCTTCGAACACGATACGCAGGGAATTTCCCTGCATCGGCGGCACCGTTGTCACCGGCGCGTCGGCAGATGACGGCAAGGATGCCACACGGGACGTCTTTTCGCCTTTTGCCTCATTTTGGGATTGAATGGCCGGAGGCAGTTTTACGACCACGGAGGGACCCGTTTCGCGCGTCGTGTGCATCTGTGGCGGCGGGCTCAGCGCGGGTGTCGCGGGCGCTTCGTCGACTTTTGTGGAGGCAATGTCCGGCGCAGGGGGGGGGGGAGCCGGTGGGGGCATAACCTCAGGAGGCGCAGGGACCGCACTAGGGGACGCGGTAGCAACTTCTGCGCGCGGCGTTTTTGCGCTGTGGCTTGATGGTGTCGATGTGCCTTGGGGCTGTACGTCCTGGGGCTGTACGGCGATGACGGGGGCGGGGGGTGGGGCGGGAATCGCCTCACTGGTAGCGGTTTTACCCTCGGCTGGCTTCTGCACCAAGACCGTGCTTGCCGATGCGGGTAAGGGGGGCAAAAGCGGTTCTTGCGGCGCAGCGTTGGAGACGGGGGTGTGCTCCGTGGGTTCTGCTGCTGCGGAAATCTGCTTTTTTGTGAGGACGGGTGTTTTCGTTTCCTGAGGTGCGGGTTCCGCCGCAATTTGCACCGCCGCTGGCTTTGGCGTCAGGCCCGTTGGTTGGTTTTTGGAAGCCTGGGGGCGAGGTTCGGAAACCTGTGGGGTGGGGCGCGGCGCAATGAGCGGTTTGGTTTGCGGGGGCAGTTTGAAATTGGCGGACGGCTTGACATACAGCATTGAGACCGGCGGTTTTTTGCCGGGGGGACGATAAAGACCGTCATATGGTGTCGTCGTGGCTGTCGTGGGGACGGGCGCGCCGATGTGCGGGGCAATGCCGCCGTCGTTGAGCACGGACAGGTCCACGCTCACGTTGGGGTCGGACAGATCAACCGTTGGTGAGTTCTGTACTTGGGCGGCTTGGGCGGCTTGGGTGGCTTGGGCGGCATGGGCGGCATGGGCAAAAGGGACTGAAAACGAGAAAAACAGTTGGCTCAGAATAAGAAGTGAAATCCCCCCGATACGTCCGCCCGCAGCGTCCCCATGCTGGGCGTAAGCGTCTCGATTCAAAGCATGCGTGTCCAATGGTTTTCCCCGGCCTGTAGATTCCCGCTTGCGAACCAACAGTTCACACCAAACGTTGCGCGCGAATCGCGTTCTTCACAATAACAATGCCAAGAGCCTGATAGCAACCCGTTTGGCGTCGTTTTCACCGTCGAGAGAAAGCCTTCGCGTGCACTACTTCAACAGTTTGTGGAGCGGAGCATAGAATTTGTCGTTGGCCGCCAGGACGGAGCCGGTTTCCAACATTTTTTTCCGTCCTGAAATGTCGCTGACGAAACCGCCCGCCTCGCGCACCAGGACGATGCCCGCGGCTAAGTCCCAGGGCTGAAGGCTGCATTCCCAGTATCCATCGTAGCGCCCTGCCGCCACGTAAGCCAGATCCAATGCGGCAGCGCCGAAACGCCGGATGCCGGCGCTAACGCTGGTGACGGCTTCGATCCGTTCCAGGTAGCGCGGGTCGGCGTCCCGGCCCATGAACCCAAATCCGGTGGCAAACAGGCCTTCTGACATGTCGTGGCGCGCCGAGACACGCAAGCGCCGCCCGTTGAGGAACGCGCCCTGGCCTTTTTCCGCCCAGAACATTTCGTCGCTGAGCGGGTTGTACACGACGCCCGCGAACAGATCGTTATCACGCATCAAGGCGATGGAAATAGCAAAGTGTGGAATACCGTGAAGGAAATTTGTGGTGCCGTCCAGCGGGTCGATGACCCAGGTGTTGGAGGAGTCCTTGCCGGTAATATTTTCGCCCTCTTCCAGGACGAAGCCATAGTCTGGACGTGCCTTGCTCAACTCCTGCACCAGGGTCTGTTCGGCCTTTTTATCGGCAAGGGAAACGAAGTCTGCCGGACCTTTTCGCGACACCTGAAGGTTTTCCACCTCGCCGAAATCGCGGACCATGCGCCGCGCTGCTTTCTGGGCGGCGGCGGCCATGACGTTCAGGAGGGCCGAGCGGGGATGGGCCATAATCGGGGAAGTCCTTGAAAATGCAATCTGTATCGAGTTCAGGTCGCGGGGCGCTTAGGATTTTGCGCGTTCGACGTAGGAACCGTCAACGGTGTTGATGACAACGCGCACGCCGGTTTCGATGTGTGGCGGCACTAAGGTGCGCACGCCGTTTTCCAGCATCGCGGGCTTGTAACTGGAAGATGCCGTTTGGCCTTTTACCACGGCGTCGGCTTCGGTTATTTCCAGAACCACGGTGGCGGGCAACTGCACGCCGATGGGCGTATCCTCGTGGCTCTCGATGGTGACGGTCATGTTTTCTTGTAGGTACGCCACTTGATCTTCGCCGATCTGTTCGGCATTCAATTCGATCTGTTCAAAGGTTTCCGTGTCCATGAAGGTGTACATTTCGCCGTCGTTGAACAGGTACTGATAGTCGCGCTGTTCCAAGGTGGCGCGCTCAACCGTTTCCGATGAACGAAACCGATCGTTCAATTTGGTGCCGGTTTGCAGGTCCTTGAGTTCGACTTGCAGGTACGCCCCCCCCTTGCCGGGCTGGGTGTGCTGGATCTTGACTGCGCGCCACAGGCGGCCTTGATGTTCGATCACCATGCCGGGGCGGATTGCATTACCGTTGATTTTCATGACATCACCGCAGAGTGTGAAGAGCCGAAAGATGAGCGTTCGCTCTTGATGGCGCGGAAGCTATCATCCGAGGCCCGATGAAGCAATGTCTATAATCCTCTGTGTTAAGATCGCCCCACGAGACTATAAATATGTTATAAATGATGTGCATATGATGCCGTAGGTTGAATATTGGCAAAGTCTCTGGCGCTTTTTGGTTGAGTTTGTTTTGTGTGTGCATATGGCACGACAAGGTGGAGCATCGAAGAATGCGGGCCTTAAACGGCAACGGCGAAAAGTGCTTGAAAGCACGCCCCCGCGTGATCGGTGTTGTTGGTGCACTTGTTTGTGGGGTGCTGTTTTCAAGTCTGTCCGCCAATGGACAAGCGAACGAGTTGATTCGTTTCAACACCACATCCAATGCGCCGCTGGCCACCCCGGCGCAGAACGGCTATCAGGACCTCATTACCGAAGAAGCATTCAGGCGTCTGGGGATGCGGGTAAGCATCAAAATCCTGCCTGGCGAACGGGCGCTTCTCAATCTGAACAGGGGGCTGGACGACGGCACCGCGGTGCGCATTCCGGGCCTTGAAAAGAAGTACAAAAATCTGCGCATGGTGCCCGAAGAGGTCATGGATTGGGTTTTTGTCGCTTTTACCCGCCGTGCGGACATTCAAATCAAGAACTGGGCGGATCTGGCCCCCTATACGGTCGCCTACATCAATGGTTGGAAAATTTTCGAACAATCGACACGAGGTCTTAAATACCTCACCACAGTGCAAAATGCCGACCAGCTTTTCGAACTGCTCACAAGCAATCGTTCCGATATTATTTTGTTTGAAAAATGGCAGGGCTTAAGGCGTCTGCAAGAACAAGACCTGCGCGGCGTTCGGTTGCTTGAGCCGCCGCTCGCCACGCGGAAAATGTTTTTTTATCTGCACAAACGCCGGGCAAGCCTGATTCCCAGGCTGAGCGCGGCGCTGAAGTCCATGAAGGCGGACGGTTTCTATAAAACGGCCTTCGATCGAACCTTGCTTCCCTATGAAAAATACGAACGAAATTAGCGTACATCCATGGTAAGCCGGCCCTTTCCCATATTGCGTATCTCCCGGCGTTTGGCCGTGTACGTTGTTTTGTTCAGCTCACTGATTACGCTGGTGGTGACCGCGCTTCAGTTGTATTCGGATTACAACAGCGACTTAAGGCTCATAGATTTGAAATTCGACGCCATTCGCGACGCCCAATTGCCGAATTTGGAACGTAATGTCTGGGTGGCGGATACGGCTCAGATACAGGTTCAACTTAACGGACTTGTGGAACTTCCGGACCTGGAATATTTGGCGATTTCGGTCGATGGCGCGGTGCGTTGGCAAGCCGGTAAGATGATCTCGCAGCGACGTATCATCAGGGATTTTCCCCTTCATTATCGTTACCGGGGAAAAAACGTTCGCATCGGCACATTGAAGGTTGTGGCCAGCCTGGACCGGGTTTTATCGCGACTGTTACGGAAGTTTGTCATTGTCATTTTGAGCAACGGCTTTAAGACGTTTCTGGTTTCGGGCTTTATTCTCTACATCTTCCATCGTCTGGTCGGGCGTCATTTGGGGACCATCGTCCGACACATCCACGCGTTCGATATGTCGGGGAAGTGGGATAACTTGGAACTCGACAAGAGCATGTCGCAGCGTGGTGAAATGGACGAACTGGATGAGGTCGTTTTTGCCCTCAACCAGATGAGCCGTTCGTCGCAACGCGCCTATGCAACGTTGGCGAAAAGCCGTAAACGCCAGGACCTGCACCGCGCTCAAGTCCCGCTGGCGGTGATCGACTGGAATACGGATCGCTGCATTACATCGTGGAATCCGGCGGCGGAAAATATCTTCAGTATCCCCCAAAAAGATGCGATCGGCGCGGATGTCGCCGTTCTTTTATTCCCTCCCGATGCGCGTAAAGCCGTCGTGGATATGCAAGAGCGCATTATTTCTCAGCGCAACTTTGAAAAAACCGCCATGGCCAATGTCACCCGGGACGGCCGGAAAATTATTTGCGAATGGTACAACACGCCGTTGGTGGACGAAAAAGACGCCCTGGTCGGCGTCACGTCCATCGTTGCCGATATCACGCAGCAAGAACAGGGCAAGGAGCGGGAACGCCAGGCGGATGCCTCCAATCGGGCCAAGTCGGACTTTCTCGCCTCGATGAGCCACGATCTGCGTTCGCCGCTGAACAGCATCATAGGTTTTACGGGTCTGATTCAGGCAGAAACGTTCGGTCCCATAAAAGAGGAGCACTACAAGGAGTATATCGGGTACATTCACCACAGTGGCACCCATTTGCTCAGCCTGGTGAACGACATTCTCGATTTATCGAAAATCGAAAGCGACGAATTTCAGATCGTCGATACGCACATTCAGCCGAGCCTTTTTCTTGAAGGCATCCGCCAAACCTTTGCGCCGCAATTGAGCGCAAAAAACATTTCCTGTGATATCGAGTGTGATCCAGACATTGAAGCCGTTTCAGCGGATGAACGGGCCCTGACGCAAATCGCCAACAATCTCATGTCCAATGCGGTTAAATTCACCCCCGAGAAGGGAGCGATCCGCATTTCTTGTTCGTATCAAGCCGGTGTTGGCATAACGATGAGCGTTAAGGACAACGGATGCGGCATCTCCGCGCAGTCCCTGGCGCGCATCGCGGACCCCTTCGTCCAGGACAACCCGCATATTGCGCGCGCCACCGAAGGGACCGGGCTGGGGCTTTATATTTGCCGCCGTCTTGTCGAACTGCATGGTGGTGAAATTGCCATTGACAGCGAAGTTGCTCGGGGCACCACCGTCAGCGTTACGTTTCCGCCGTCGCGTGCCATATTGCGCCCAATCTAATCTTCCTTGGCGACGGTGCGGTTGTGGCCACGGCGTTTGGCTTCGCAGAGCGCTTGATCCGCGCGAAAGATGAGTTCGTGCGCATTGTCCCCGTCGCGGTATGTTGAGACCCCGATGGACAGGGTTATTTTACCCATGTTTTCCCCCGTGATCCTGTTTTTCAAAGACCGGGCGTTCATCGTGTCTTGCAGATATGCGCTGACCGCCACGGCATTGTCCAAGGTGGTGTTGGGCAAAATGGCGGCGAATTCGTCGCCGCCCCAGCGCGCCACCTCGTCGCCGCCCTTGAGGCAGTTGACAAAGGTCTTCGCCACGAGCCTTAGGACCTGATCGCCGACGCTGTGACCGAAGGTGTCGTTGAGCGCCTTGAAATGATCGACATCCGCAAGAAGAACGGAAATCTTGCCGTTGAAGTCTTCCAGCCGTTTGAGGATGTCGGCCAGGGATTCTTCGAATTTTCGCCGGTTGCCGATGCCCGTGATGGGGTCCAGCATGGCGGCTTGCTTGTTTTCGCGCAGTTGGCGGGAAAGTTCGGTGATATGGGTGGAACACGACGCCATCTTATTTTCGAATTGGCGGCCTTGTTCAACGATGTCGCCGATTTGCCGGCGGATGCCTTGCAACAGGTTGCGAATGGCCGTGCCATGGTCGCTTTCGGGCAGTGGAGCGTCGTTGGTTAGAAAAGGCGCGTTGTCGTGGGCGATGGTGTCGATGGAGGAGACAAGGCTTTCCAAGCCGCCCGTAATACGCCTGGCGCTGTCGCGGATATCCGCCACGTTCTTTGCAAAATGATGCCCGTCCACGATTTTGCCCTACTGCTTTGGGACTCCGCTTTTATATTTGCAATATGTGTCAGGTTTTCCGCTCCCTGTCTATCAATGCTTTGAAAGCAAAATGTTGAAGGCTTTTAGCGCTGCGCCGGGGCCGTCCGGATCGTTCCATATGCCTGAGGAAACGGCAAGAAAATCGGCACCGGCTTCAATCAGGGCGTGCGCGTTCAGGGGCGTAATACCGCCGATGGCGACACATGGCACGGTCGCTATGGAGGACCATATCTTCAACGTCTCCACCTCCGCCGGGCTTGAGCCGGTTTTTGTCGGGGTTGGGAAAAAAGCGCCGAAGGCAACGTAGTCCGCGCCTTGTTCCGCGGCCTGCATGGCTAGATGGCGCGAATTGTGGCACGTTACCCCGACAATGGCGTGCGGTCCAAGACATGCACGTGCATCGCGTGCGCTCAAGTCGTCCTGGCCGACATGGACGCCGTCCGCGCCCAAATCCCGCGCCAGTTCGGCGTCGTCGTTGATGAGAAACACAACCTCGCGTTCGTGCGCTTCGGGCATCAGGATCTTTGCTGCCGCGCGCACGGTTTCACGATCTTCAGGCTCACCGTGCGGCGTTTTCAGGCGCAGTTGCACACACGCGACGTCGCCCGTCTCAAGAGCCGCCGCCAGATGAGGACGAAAGCGCTCGGGATCAAGGACGGGCGGGGTGATCAGATAAAGTCTACAGGTCATTTTCACAGCCGTTTCCAGGAACGAAGACGGCACGATAGCTTATAAATTAAAGGTAGGGAACGGGGGGGCTCTGACCTAAAATGGTGTGCGAATTCACGGCGGCGTGTGTCATCGACAATTGGATTGTGTGAATTGATGGGGATCATCAGAAGAGTCTTCCGGGGGGTGGTGGTTCTCATCATTTTGGCGGCCTCGCCGGCCTACGCGCAAAGGGTTTATAAGCTGGGCGTGATACCCCAGTATGAGCCGCGTAAGATCGCGGATATCTGGATGCCTATTCTGCGCCAGCTTGAAGCTCAAAGCGGGTTGAAGTTCAAACTTTTGGGGGTGAAGGACAATACGGAGTTCGCTGCCGCCCTGACGCGCGGTGATTACGATTTCGCCTACATGAACCCCTATCAGGTGGTCACGACGGGATTGGTCCAGGGGTATATTCCGCTGGTGCGTGATGTCGGAAGCACTTTGCGGGGGATTGTGGTGGTGCGTCGGGACTCCGAACTGAAAACCTTACGCGACCTGGAAGGGTTGGAGGTGGCTTTCCCTTCGCCGAATTCCCTGGCTGCGTCCTTGGCGATCCGCGCCGCGCTGGGTCGCCAGGAAGGGGGAAAGGTCAGGATCAAACTGCTTTACGTGCGCACCCATTCATCTGTGTATCTGCATGTTTTTCTCGGCCAAACACCCGCAGGCGGCGGTGCGATGTCAACGCTTAATCGGCAACCACCGGAAATCCGCAATCGCCTGCGCGTACTTTTCAAGACCCGGGATTTTCCGACGCACGCAATGGCGGCTCATCCCCGGGTGCCCGAACGGACCCGCATCGTAGTGACCAAGGCGTTGCTTGAACTGGCGCAAACTCGCCGTGGTGAGGAATTACTGGCCAAAGCGTCCATTGTGAAACTGGGGATGACCCGGTTGCAGGATTATAAAATGATGCGGGAAATGGGCCTTGGTCCATACTACATTAAGGAGTGATTCGATGACCCCGGCTCCAAATGGGACACTGAAAACAGGAACAAGCGGCGTGTGCGCATGTCCATTCGCGTAATACTTTTGGCACTGGTGATGGGCGTGGCGAGTGTGGCTGGCGCATACATGGTCTTTTACTGGGTGCCGAGCGTCGAAAGCGGTGCGGCGCAACGCGTGAAAGCGGTTACACAAAGGCACCTCGACACCGTTGTCGAGGCCTTGATCCCGTTTTTACTGCAACAGGAGTACGCTTCCGTCAATGCAACCTTGGACGCCGTGAAGGCGCGCAATCCCGAATGGGTGCGCCTTGAGCTGTATTCTGCGAATGCACTGCGCATCTATCCCATTGTCGAGAAACCCAAAAAGATTCTGAACAGGGAGAATTTGAACGTTTTCGAGCGCGACATCACCGTGAAAGGAAAACTGCTGGGGCGTTTAATCATGAGTGCGGACCTGGAGCAGGCGCGCCATGAACGACGTCGCGAAACGTTCCAACTGGCTTGGGTTTTGGGCGTCGCGTTTATCTTGGTGCTCATCGGCATGGTGGTCGTGCTGGAACTTCTGGTGCGTCGCCCGGTCAACAGGCTGATCGTTGCGGCGCAAAGGCTCGCCAAGGGCGATTATGAGACGGCCTTGCCCGTTCCCCAGGGCAACGAGATCGGGGCCTTGATCACAGCCTTCGATGCGATGCGAAACAGCATCAATACGACCCAGAAAGCCCTGACGCAGAGCGAGGCCCGTTTTCGCGATTTCGGCGCTTCGGCGGCCGATTGGTATTGGGAGATGGATGAGAAACTTTGTTTTTGCTATCTCTCCAGCCGCTTTGGCGAAGTGACGGGCATGGCGCAGGCGGACTTGCTGGGCAAGCGCGCCGATGGGGTCGGTATTTTGGGAATCGACGTGGAACAATGGCGACGCCATATGAGGGTGCTTCACGCGCACAGGCCCTTTCGTAATTTTGTCTGCACCAACACACGGCCCGATCGCTCCCAGGTCTGGGTTTCCATCAATGGCCGTCCCGTATTCGATGAACATGGACGCTTTCAGGGCTATCGCGGTACCGGCGCGGATGTCACCGCGGGCAAGATGGCCGAACTTGAACTCAGCATGGCCAAAGAGGCCGCGGAACGCGCGCAAAAACTGGCGGAGGAAGCCAATCAAGCCAAAACGTTGTTTCTGTCGTCCATGAGCCATGAGTTACGCACCCCGATGAACGCAATTTTGGGCTTCGGGCAAATTCTCAAGCTCGGCAAGCTGGCGCAGGGCCAGCAAGAACCCGTCGATCAAATTCTGAAAAGCGGGAACCACCTGCTGGATCTTATCAATCAAATTCTCGATTTGTCGCGCATCGACACCGGCAACATATCGCTGAGTATCGAAAACGTGCGGGCGCGCGATATCATCAACCAGTGTATCGACATGGCGCGCACCTTGGGAAACAAAGTAGGCATCGTCATCCAGGACAAAACTGAAGGGCAGGAACTGCCTCTTTTGCGCGCTGACAATACGCGTTTGATTCAGTCTTTGTTGAATTTGCTGTCCAATGCCGTGAAGTACAATCGTCTCAGGGGGAAAGTGACGCTGGAAGCGCACCAGGACGGTGATATGTTGCGTTTTATCGTGCGCGATCAGGGCGAAGGCATTGCGGAGGACAAACAAGCCAGCTTGTTCGAGCCTTTCAATCGTTTGGGCGCCGAAGCCTCCAACGTTGAAGGCACCGGGATCGGCCTGACCATTACCCGTGAACTGGTGGAGTTGATGGATGGCAAGATCGGCTTTGAAAGTCGCCCCGGAACGGGCTCGTCATTTTGGATCGATATCCCCGTTTCGACGCAAAAGCCCAAAAAGAACAAGGCTCTGTGGTCGAAACGCAAGAAAGCGGCGCGCCAGGCCATGTCGCGGGCTCCCGATACGGGCCGGTTCCGAATTCTCTATGTGGAGGACAACAAAGCCAATGCGGATTTAATGAAAGCCATTTTCAAGGAGTTCGAGGTTTATAACCTGATTTGCGTCGGTTCCGCCGAGGCCGCTTTTAAGAGTCTGGAAAAAGCGTTGCCTGATTTGATCTTGATGGACATAGACCTGCCCGGCATGAAGGGGGGGGAAGCCTTGCAGATTTTGAAAAAAAGAGAAGACACCTGCGCCATCCCGGTGATCGCCGTCAGCGCGGACATCCTGCCGGCAAGCATCGACGACGCCTTGCGTCAGGGCTTTCGGGATTATATTACCAAACCCTTCGACATTTCAAAGATCGTGCAGGTGGTCGATGGGGTGATGAAAGCGACGTTTCCTACATAAAAAAAGGCGGAGCCCCAGGGCTCCGCCTTTCAATGGATCGTGTCGCGGATCAGTTCGCCGCGACATGCTGGACGAAGCGCAGCATGTTGCAGGTGTAGCCGTATTCGTTGTCGTACCAGGCGACAATCTTGACGAAGGTGCCGTCCAACGCGATGCTGGCCTTGGCGTCGAAGATGGACGAAGCGCTGATGCCGCGGAAATCCGTGGAAACGACGGCTTCATCGGTATACGCCAGCGTTCCGGCCATCGCCCCTTCGGACGCCGCCTTCATGGCCGCGCAGATGTCATCGAGAGAAGCATCCTTGTCCAGTTCTGCGGTCAGATCGACGACGGACACGTCCGAAGTTGGAACGCGAAACGCCATGCCGGTCAGCTTGCCATTCAATTCCGGAAGGACCACGCCGACGGCCTTGGCTGCGCCGGTCGATGACGGGATAATATTTTCCAAAATGCCACGTCCTCCGCGCCAATCTTTGGTGGACGGGCCGTCAACGGTCTTCTGGGTGGCGGTCGCCGCATGCACGGTGGTCATCAAACCGCGTTTTAGGCCCCAGTTGTCGTGCAGGACCTTGGCCACAGGGGCAAGGCAGTTGGTGGTGCATGAGGCGGCGGAAACGATGGCCTGTCCGGCATAGTCTTCGTGGTTGACGCCGTACACGAACATTGGCGTGCCATCTTTGGACGGTGCGCTTTGCACGACCTTTTTGGCGCCCGCATCAATGTGCTTCTGACAGGATTCCGCGGTGAGGAAAAAGCCGGTGGCTTCGACCACGATATCAACATCGACTTCGTTCCACTTCAAGTCGGCGGGGTCGCGTTCGGCGCTGAGGCGGATGGTTTTGCCATTGACCACCAGATTGTTGCCGTCAACGGAAATTTCGCCATCGAAGCGGCCATGGACCGAATCGTATTTCAGCATGTAGGCGAGGTAATCAGCACCCAACAAGTCGTTGATCGCGACGACTTCGATATCCTTGAAGTCCCTCGCGACGGCGCGGAAGACCATGCGTCCGATGCGCCCGAAACCGTTAATCCCAATACGAAGCGCCATAATTTTCCTCCGGAAAAGCTTAAATCTTTGAGTCTAGAGTGAGACTTGAATTATGCGTGTTTTATCATAAGCCCCCGGCACCACGAACACCCCGGCGGGTTGTGGTGGGCTACCCGTAAGTGTGGGTCAAAGGCAGGCCGTAGTTCCCGTTCCCATGATAATACCCAGCATAAATCCAAGCGAACAATGGCGTGGAGGTTACCCCGGGTCAATGCCTTTTTTAAGCTTCTGAAGCGGTTGACGATTGGGGTTGTGCGGTCTTATCCTCAGCACAATTGTCGTGTGGAAAACATTTCGGCAAGCGGATTGAAAAGGAGTAGGGGCGTGTCCGGCACCCAGGAGAGAAGCGCCGCGCGCTTGAAAAACGCACAAGTTCGTCTGGGCGCGGCCATCGAACGCCTGGATGGGGTTTTTGATTGCGAGGTTGAGCGGGGCCGGGATGTTGAAGTCAAGGCTTTGCGAAGCGAAAACGCCACTCTCAAAAAAGCCCTGGGCCAGGCGACGTCCCGCCTTGATGCGGTCATTTCGAAAATAAAAACTTAGGGTCAAAACGGGAACGAGCGAAGGAAAATCCCATGGCGCGCGTTTCCATCAGTGTGAACGGTTATACCTACGACGTCGCGTGCGGCGATGGCGAAGAACGGCACATCTTGAAGCTGGCGCAGGAACTGGAACGCCGTGTGGCGGAACTGGTCGGTGCGATCGGCCAGGGGGGCGAGACGGCGGGCGAGGCGCGGTTGCTGGCCATGACCGGGTTGATGATGGCCGATGAACTGGCGGAGGCGCGCAGGGAGATAGAGGCTTTACGCGCGGCCGCGCAGTCCCCCGCAAAAGTGGAGCCTCCCGCTTCTTCCCTTGACGAAGATGCTCTCGCGCAGGCTTTAGAAATAATGGCCGAACGGATCGAAACCATTGCACAACGCGTTGAGCGCACTTAAGTTGCATAGTGGACGGTGGCTGCCGGGTTTGTCAGGCATCGACATTCCCTGGGGCTATAAGTCTCTCAAGGGAGCTGTCCCTGCCGGACTCGTGGGTTCGGTATCACGGTGCCCACCTGCACTAGCAGGCCACAGAGGATTGCATACGCCAACGGCTGCGGCGGCCCCGTCCACTTTCTTTTCAGGATCCCATGCATGTCCATAGACCACGCGAAAAGCCTGTTACGCGAGACGGCGAAGTTGCGCCGCACGCAGGCGGCACAAGATTTGGGAGACGACGCAATCCGTGGTTTTTTCGAGAATCTCTTGGGGACGTGGTCGTCCGTCAGCCGGAATTTCGGGGGACCCGAAGCGATCTTGGCAGGCTATTGGCCGATCGGCGATGAGATGGACGTGCGTCCCGCGCTGGTGGCTTTGGATCGGATCGGCGTGAGCGTGAGTTTACCGGAAATCGTTTCGTCGCAACGCCCCTTGCGGTTTCGCGCATGGCGTCCGGACGAGGCGTTGATCGCAGGGGCGCACGGCACCTTTCAGCCCCTTGCGGCGGTGCCGATGATGCGCCCGGACGTGGTGCTGACGCCATTGTTGGCGTTTGATCGTCAGGGCTACCGGATCGGGTGGGGCGGCGGGTATTACGACCGCACGCTGGCGCTGTTGCGTAAAACCGGTGCGTGTGTGGCCATCGGCGCGGCCTACGCCGCGCAGGAAGTTGACGCCGTGCCCCGGGACGCCTACGACCAGCCGCTCGATTGGATTATCACCGAAGCCGAGGCAATCGAAGTTTCCAAGGGACCATGACATGAAAATATTATATGTCGGCGATGTCGTGGGCAAAGCCGGGCGTTTGGCGGTGGCGGCGCATCTGCCGCGCCTGCGTGAGGATTTAGACCTCGATTTTGTGGTGCTGAACGGCGAAAACGCGGCGCACGGTTTTGGGATTACGGGGGCGATTTGCGAACAGTTTTTCGATCTGGGTGTGGATGTGATCACCACCGGCAATCATGTTTGGGATCAGCGCGAAATCGTTGACTACATCCAAAACGACCCCCGCGTGTTGCGGCCGCTCAACTTTCCCGAAGGAACGCCAGGCGTGGGCGCGGGTGTGTTTAGTGCGCGAAGCGGACAGAAGGTGTTGGTGATGCAGGCCATGGGGCGTTTGTTCATGGACCCGCTGGACGATCCGTTTGCCGCCGTGAGCCGTGCCTTGCTCAACAAACGCCTTGGCGAAGGCGTGGATTGCGCGGTGCTTGACATCCATGGCGAGGCAACTAGCGAAAAGATGGCCATGGGGCAATATTTTGATGGTCGGGCGTCTCTGGTGGTGGGCAGCCATAGCCATGTTCCGACGGCGGATGCACAGATACTGCCTGCCGGTACCGCATATCAGAGCGATGCCGGGATGTGTGGAGACTACGATTCGGTGATCGGCATGACCAAAGGGCCGGCGATCGGCCGCTTTCTTTCGAAAATGCGCGGCGAACGCCTTCAGCCCGCCACGGGCGAAGGGACGTTGTGCGGTGTGTTCGTCGAAACGCACGATGCCACGGGACTTGCACAGCGCATTGATCCCGTACGCCTTGGCGGGCGGTTGGCTCAGACGTTGCCGCGGGTTTGACTTTCAAGATGGTTCGTCGGCTTGCCGCGTTCTCCCGCGCACGCTGTAATTGTTTTTCAATGCCCATTTTTTGATGAACCGTTTGAGCGCGGCGTTGCCGCCCTTGGGCAGGTGGAGCGTCAATGTGACGTAGTGATCGCCGCATTCTTGGTGTTTTGCATCGCCGCGGTGCAGGCCCTTTCCCTTGAGGCGCAAACGAGTCCCGGAATTGGAATTTTCCGGCACCATGACGCGCATCGGGCCGTGCAGGGTCTGCACCTCGATTCGTCCTCCCAGCACGGCCTCGGGCAGGCTCACGGCCTCTTCGGAATAGACGTCAAGGCCGTCGGCGCGAAAGGCGCCGTCCGTCTCAATGAGAATTTCCACCAGTGCGTCGCCGGATGGCCCCCCCCCGAGGCCGCTCATGCCCTGGTGTTTCAGCCGCAGGGTCTGCCCGTCTTCGGTTTTTGCGGGGATGCGCACCTTGAGCGTTTTGCCGTTGGTCATGCGCACCGTTTTTTCCCCCCCCATGGCAGCCTCGGCCAAAGAGACCTTCAGCACATACGTGACATCCGCGCCGCGCGCCTTGATGGAAGAATGAGCGCGCGATGAGCGCCCCTTCGTCCCCCGTCTGCTTTTTGTCGTGCTTTGGCTGGTGTGTGGGGCACGGTGGTTGCCGTGGGCGTCGATTTCACCGGCGTCGAACTTGTGTCGTTTATCCGGATCCAGAAGAAGAGCGTAGGCGTTGGAGAGGTCTTTGAAACGACTTTCCGCTATTTTGTCGCCGGGTTTGTGATCGGGATGGGTTTCGCGCGCAAGGCGGCGATAGGCCGATTTTATTTCTTCGGTTCTGGCACCGCGCGCCACGCCCAGGATGCGGTAAGGATCAGCCATCATGTTGGGTTCTTCATCCTTGTTTGCGCGTCGCCTTCTTGTGTAGATAATGGTAAGAGGGATGTTAAACGACAATGACGATTTGTAAGCGGTTCTGCCAAATCTCTTTTTAATATTTTTGTTGGATCACGCTAACAAACGGGAAACACAAAGGTTTTTCCAATCATGAACGCAAGCTCCGGTGCCGTCGACCCCCTGGATATTTTTCACGACTGGATGGCCCTGGCGGTGGAAAAAGAACCCAACGACGCCAATGCGATGACCTTGGCGAGTGCGACGAAGGACGCCGTCCCGTCCGCGCGCATGGTGTTGTTGAAGGAGGTGGATGAACGGGGCTTTGTCTTCTACACCAATCTGGGCAGTCAAAAGGCGCGCGAATTGACGGCCAATCCCGTGGCCGCGCTGGTTTTTCACTGGAAAAGTCTGAAGCGGCAAATCCGCGTGTCGGGCAATGTCGAGGCGGTCGATGCCGCGCAGGCGGATGCCTATTATGCTTCGCGGCCTCGGGATTCACGCATCGGGGCGTGGGCCTCGAAACAGTCCCAGCCCTTGGATGGAATGTTCGCGCTGGAAGCTCGGGTGGCGAAATTTGCGGCAAAATTCGCCGTGGGAAAGATTCCCCGACCGGATTTCTGGTCGGGTTTTTGCGTGGTGCCTCAGCGTATCGAATTTTGGCGTGATCGTCCGTTTCGCCTGCACGAACGTGTGGTGTATACGCGCGAAGGTGCGGGGCCGTGGCGTAAGGAACGCCTCTATCCATGAGCGAGAAAAAAGCGCAGCCGACGGTGAAGGCGAAGGCGCGCGCCGATGCAGAACGCCTGATGAGGCTGGCCACCTACGCCGCCGTGGGAACGGCGCTCATCTTGATTGTCATCAAGTTCGCGGCCTGGCTGGCGACCGATAGTGTCAGCTTGTTGTCAACGCTGGTCGATTCACTGCTGGATATTGCGGCCTCTACGGTGAACCTGTTCGCCGTGCGCCATGCCTTGCAGCCTGCGGATGAAGAGCACCGTTTCGGTCATGGTAAGGCGGAAAGCCTGGCGGGCCTGGCGCAGGCTGCGTTCATCTCCGGCTCTGCCGTGTTCTTGCTTTTGCAGGCCGGCGCGAGGCTTTTTGACCCCGTGCGCGTGACCAATACTCAGGCGGGCTACATTGTGATGGTGGTGTCCATCGTAGCGACGATTGTGTTGGTGTCCTTTCAGAAATATGTGACCAAACGCACCGGCTCGCTGGCGATTTCGGCGGATAGCGCACACTACACTATGGATGTTTTGGTGAACGCCAGTGTGATCGTATCGTTGTTTCTGGCCAGCAAATTAAACTGGCAATTGGCCGACCCCCTGTTCGCTCTGGCCATCGCGTTTTATATTTTGCACGGGGCCATCAAAGTTGGCCACGAAGCCTATCAGATGCTTATGGATCGCGAATTGCCCGACGAAGACCGCGAAAAGATCAAAAAACTCGCCTTGAGTTCCCCCGAGGTGCGCAACATGCACGACCTGCGTACCCGTCAGTCGGGGCAGGACATGTTCATCCAGATGCATCTTGAGATGAGTGGCGAACTGACTTTGAAGGAAGCCCATGACGTGGCCGATGGTGTGATGGCGCTCATCGAAGACGCCTATCCCCGTGCCGAGGTCCTGGTGCACCAGGACCCCGCCGGAATCGATGAACCCCGCGCCTTCGATGATTGAATAATTGATATTTTAAGCGCGCCGCATGCGCGGCGGGGGCCTCAACGGCCCTTGTTAACGCCCTTCAAAGCGCATTGAGCGCCCGCGCCGCAGGCGCGTACTTACAAGCGTAAGCGGCATACCTCAATCGAAGGCCTGTCCGGGCCGAAAGCCGATTTTTTTTAGAATTTTCGCCAAGGGACAAAAGCCGGTAAAGGCTGCTTGAAACATATTGATGCCGACGAACGCGGGCACCAGCAGCCACCAGGGGCTCTGGGTGACGTACCACAGGATCAGGCCGACCCAGATAAAGATGCCCGCAAGGGCGAAAATGACGCGATCGACGCTCATAATGGCGTTCTCCTTAATACAGTTGTGCAGACTTCGGTGCAGGGCGGAACGAGGCATTCGGAAATCACGTGCGCTGAGCGTAACAGGATTTGCGGGCCTTATCTATAAGACGTTGCTAATTTAGCAAAAACTTATATAGTCCTCATAAGATTCGCGTGACCGTAGCGCAATTTTAAGCTATATCAAACCGTTAATGCATTTTCAGTCCGTGTGAGGCCGATCATGAAAACGCCGTTTTACAGTGTGATTTCGACCTTTGTTCTCGTGGTGATTTTGCAAGGGGTGTCGTTGCGTGCGTATGCTGCGCCGCCGGCGACACAGCCGGTCGCCCTGCAAAGTGCTCCCGTTCACAATGCCAACGATCGTGGCGCGACCTTGCGCGTCAAGGAAAGCGTTATCGAGGATCGAAAAGCGGTTTTTGCGAGTGTGGAAAGCGTGGACATGGTTTCGGCGCGTGCGCGCATCGGTGGGACGGTCGTGGAACTTGGCGTTGACGAGGGCTCGCCGGTGACGGCGGGACAGATCATTGCGCGCGTGGTGGACAAAAAACTGGCGTTGCGTATGAAAGCGCTCAACGCGAACATCCAATCGTTACGATCGCAACGGAAGTTGGCGCAAATTGGTCTGGCGCGTGCGGAAAAACTGTTTCGCAGCGGTGCCATTCCCAAGGCGCGACTGGACGAGGCGCGAACCAATGCCGAAGTCACTGGGCGTTCGTTGGCTTCTGCACAGGCGTCGCGTCAGGTATTGCAGCAAACCCGCACCGAAGGTGATGTTCTGGCGCCCACCCGGGGCCGTGTTTTGAAGGTGCTTGTGACCAAGGGCTCCGTGGTGCTGCCGGGCGATGAGGTGGCGAATTTGGCGGCGGAAGCTTATATTCTGCGGCTGCGGCTGCCGGAACGTCATGCGCGGTTCATCCACAAGGGCGATCTGGTGCAGGTGGCGCAACGCGGGTTTGGCGCCTTGACGTCCTGGAGCCGGGAAAAGTTGAGAATTGGGCGTGTCCGTCAGGTCTATCCGGAAATCAAGCAAGGCCGCGTGATTGCGGACGTCGATGTTCCGGGGCTGGGCAATTTTTTTGTAGGTGAACGGATTCGCGTGTGGGTCGGTACCGGCGAACGCAAGACCATCATCGTACCGTCGGACTATCTTTACGCGCGTTACGGACTGACCTTTGCGAAGCTGGCGAACGGCCATGAGGTAGTGGTCCAACCGGGCATGCCGCAACAAGGCGGTGTTGAAGTGCTGTCGGGGTTGAGATCCGGTGACGTACTGGTTCACCCATGATGCCCAATCGTAGGCGAGGGGCATGCGCACCATGAAAAAACTCGGTCTGTCTGGGCATTTGACAAAGACGTTTTTGCGTTCTGCGTTGACGCCTTTGTTGCTGTTGGCCTCGATCGCGGTGGGGATCCTGGCGTTGGTGGCCATGCCGCGCGAAGAAGAGCCGCAAATCCGCGTGCCCATGGTGGACATCTTGGTCGATGCCAACGGCTTGAAGGCCTCCGACGTGGTGGAACTGGTCACCAAGCCGTTGGAGGATATCGTCAAGGGCGTGAACAACGTAAAGCACGTCTATTCCCTGACCCAGGACGACCGCGTTATGGTGACGGCGCGTTTCGATGTGGGCACGGATGAAGACATCGCCATTTTGCGTATCCAAGATGAGATTCGCGCCAACATCAATCGGATTCCACTGGGCATTCCCGATCCCTTGATTATCGGCCGCGGCATCAACGACGTGCCCATTGTCAATATCACGCTCTCGCCGACGGGTACGGACAAGGGGGCGGCGCGTTGGAATGACAATGCGCTGTACAACGTCGCCGACGAATTGATGCACGAATTGATGAAAGTGAAGAACGTCGGGTTGACCTTTATCGTTGGCGGACGCGCAAATCAGATTCGCGTTCAGCCCGACCCTGAACTTCTTTCCCTTTATGGTATTACGCTTGGTCAGTTGATCGATAAAGTGAAAAATGCCAACCGTTCCTTTCGCGTGGGCCGGGTCCGTGAGGACGGTAAATCCATGATGGTGATGGCCGGGCAGACCCTGCGCGGTGTGCCGGATATCGGGCTGTTGACGATCACCGCGCGCGACGGTCGCCCGGTGTATGTCAAGGATATCGCCAAGGTGGTGGTCGGCGCGAAGCCGGAGGAACACCACGTCTGGCAGATGGTGAAAAGTGCAGTGGGGCTGGATGTGCGTCCGGCGGTGACGTTGGCCATCGCCAAGCGCAAGGGGGCGAACGCGGTGGTCGTGGCCGATGCGATCATACAGCGGCTCAACCGGGTGAAGGGAACGTTGTTGCCTGCGGACGTGAAGGCGACGATCACGCGCAATTACGGCAAATCGGCTGAGGCAAAAGCGAACGTTTTGTTGTCCCACCTTGCGCTGGCGACCGTTTCCATCGTCCTTTTGGTGGGCTTGGCGCTGGGCTGGCGCGAAGGTGTGGTGGTCATGGTGGTGGTGCCGACCACCATTTTACTGACGTTGTTTGCATCCTACATGATGGGCTTCACCATCAATCGCGTGAGTATGTTCGCGTTGATCTTTTCCATCGGTATTTTGGTGGACGACGCCATCGTGGTGGTGGAAAACATCGTGCGTCACTGGCGCATGAAAGACGGGCGCAATCCGTTGCGCGCCACCATCGAGGCCGTGGCCGAAGTTGGCAACCCGACCGTCATTGCGACGCTGACCATCGTCACCGCGTTGTTGCCCTTGATGTTCGTTTCCGGCCTGATGGGGCCGTACATGAGTCCCATCCCCGCCAACGCTTCGGTGGCGATGATTTTTTCGTTTTTCATCGCGGTGATTGTGACCCCGTGGTTGTTGTACAAGGTCACGTTCTGGGGCAAGGGCCATGATCACGCGGCGGGGCAAGATCCCTTTGAATCTCTGAACGAACCCATTGATTTTTCTGAAAATGCGGCGGGAAAGCATGATTTCGGCACCCTTGGCAATTTTTACAAACGCATTGCGTCCGGGCTGCTGCGGGGGCGCAGAAATTCCATTGTTCTTTTGGTCGTCACCGGTGTTGGAACGGCGTTGGCGCTAAGCTTGTTCGCCACCAAGACGGTACGTGTGAAGCTGCTTCCGTTCGACAACAAATCCGAACTTCAAGTGGTTGTGGACCTGCCGGAAGGCTCAACGTTGGAAGCCACGGATCGGGTCATGCGCGCGGCTGCTTTGCGGCTTAGGGATGTCCCGGAAATGCTTTCGATGCAGGCCTATGTAGGCACCGCCATGCCGTTCAACTTCAATGGTCTGGTGCGCCATTATTATTTGCGCAACGAACCGTGGCAGGGTGAGTTGCAGATCAATTTATTACCCAAGGACAAACGCGACCGGCAAAGTCACGAGATCGCCCTGGCGGTACGCGGTTTGTTGAAGGGGCTCGATGCCCCCAAGGGCACGACCTTGAAGGTGGTTGAAGTGCCGCCCGGTCCGCCGGTGTTGGCGACCTTGATGGCGGAAATCTATGGCCCCGATGCGCAAAGCCGCCGCACGGCCGCACTGAAGGTGCGAAAAGCATTTGAAGGCGTTCCGTTCGTCGTCGATGTCGATGACAGCTTTGGTCAGCCCCAAGGACGTCTGCGGTTGAAAATCAACCAACAGAGCCTTGAGTACTACGGGGTTCAGGAACGTGATGTGTACAACACCATCGCCGCCCTGGTGGGGGGCAAATCGGTCGGTTACAGCCAACGCAGCAAAGGTGAGAAACCCATTGAAATCACCGTTCGCCTGCCCAAATCGGAACTGTCGATCACGCAACGCCTGCTTTCGACACCGATTCCCGCGCCGGGGCCCGCAGCCGATACGGGACGCGTGGTGGAATTGGGCGATGTGGTGAACGTGGTGCACGAAAAGGCATCGTATCCATTGTTCCGCCGCGACGGTCGTTTTGCCGTTCTTGTCACGGGCGAACTGGCGGGCGCGTACGAGGCGCCCATTTACGGCATGATGGCGGTGAAGAAAGCCCTCGCGTCCATGGATTGGGGCACCCAGGGTCCGCCGACGATCCGCTATAACGGTCAGCCCAAGGACGAAAGCAAGATCACACTGCTGTGGGACGGGGAATGGCAGGTCACCTATGTCACTTTCCGCGATATGGGGGTCGCCTTTGCGGTTGCGCTGATGGGGATCTACTTGCTGGTGGTGGGGCAGTTCGGCAGCTTCAAGCTACCGTTGGTGATCCTGACGCCGGTGCCGTTGACGTTGATCGGCATCATGGGGGGGCACTGGCTTTTCGGCGCGCCGTTTTCCGCCACCTCCATGATCGGCTTTATTGCCTTGGCCGGTATTATTGTGCGCAATTCCATTTTGCTGGTGGACTTCATCCGCCATCGTCAGAATTCGGGTATGGCGCTGCGCGACGTGCTGATCGAAGCGGGGGCCATTCGTTTCAAGCCGATTTTTCTCACCGCTGTAGCGGCGATGATCGGTTCGGCCTTTATTCTCTCCGATCCGATTTTTCAAGGTCTCGCCATTTCAATGGTGTTCGGCCTTGCCAGTTCCACCATTCTCACATTGCTGGTGATTCCGGCTATTTATGTGGTGTTGCGTGACGATGGACGAACGATGAAAGATGACGGCTGAAGGGGGGGCTTTTTCAATTTGGCGGTTCCCTTTTTTGGAGGGCGCGCTAACATACGCAAATGCTCACCGAAGATCAGTCCGACATCATCGCTTTTCTATCCACGCCCGCGGCCTTCGACGGTTCCGTTGAAACCGTTGGGCGCGTGACCACCCATGCTTCGGAAATTTTCATCGGCAAGGATCGGGTCTTCAAGCTCAAGCGCGCGGTTAAATACCCGTTCATGGATTTTTCCACCCGGGATTTGCGGCGTCGCTATTGCGAGGCGGAAGTGCGAATCAACCGACGCACCGCACCGCGCATGTACCTGGGCGTAAGGGCTATCAAGCGTGATGCCGCGGGCGTGCTGTCCATCGGGTCGTCTGGAGAAATTGTCGACTGGGTGGTGGAAATGACGCGTTTCGACCAAGATCGGCTGTTTGATCGTCTGGCGGAAGCGGGGCGGCTTGATCGTCATCTGATGGAGCACCTGGCCGACAATATCGCCACGTTCCACGCCCATGCCGAGGCGCGCCACGATGGCGGCGGGCGTGCGGGCATTGCGCTGACCATCGAAGGAAACGCCAAAACCTTTGCGCAAAACGGTACGGAGGTCGTGGATCCGCACAAAGTTGCGGTGTTGATCGAACGCCAGTGCGCGGAGCTTTCCGAAGCGTCGGTTCTGCTGGAAAACAGGCGTGAAAACGGCTGCGTTCGTCACTGTCATGGCGACATGCATTTGGGCAATATCTTTCTCGACGAGCAAGACGAACCGGTACTTTTCGATGCCATCGAATTCAACGAGAACTACGCTAACATTGATGTTTTGTACGATTTGGCGTTCTTGTTGATGGACTTGGACCGGCGCAGCCTGAAAATGCTGGGCACCATTGCCATGAACCGCTACATGGACATTACGGGGTCCGCATGGGGTCTGTTTGCGCTGCCGTTGTTTTTGAGCCTGCGCGCGGCGGTGCGTTCGTTGGTGGCGTGTAGCGTCGTCAAAAGCATCGATAATGTCCGGGTTCGTGAAGAAAAGAGCGCGGAGGCGTGCGAATATTTGGACATGGCGCTGGCCTATCTGCAACCGCCCGAAGCGCGCCTGATCGCCGTGGGGGGGCTTTCGGGCAGCGGAAAGTCGCGTCTGGGGCGCGACCTGGCCCCCTATATCGGCGCCGCGCCGGGGGCGCGGGTGGTGCGTTCGGACGTCTTGCGCAAGCGCATCGCAGGGGTGCATCCCTTGGACAAATTGGGGGAGCAAGGCTATACGCCGGAGATGACGCAAAAGACCTATCAGGCCGTTTTCGATGAGGCTCGCGTGGTGCTTGCCACGGGTCATAGTGTGGTTGCCGATTGCGTTTTTTCCACGCCCCAGGAACGTGCTGCCATTGAAGCCGTGGCTGCGGAAAGCGACGTGCCGTTCGTTGGTTTCTGGCTGGAAGCCGCGCCGGAGGTTATGGCCGAGCGCGTTACCACCCGGACCAAGAATGCGTCCGACGCTGATGCCGAGGTGGTAAAGAAACAGTTGCAATACGATTTGGGCGAAATCTCCTGGAACCGCATCGATTCCGCAGGCGCCCGCGCCCAGACCGACGCTCAGACGCTGAAAATCCTGGGCTTTTCTCCTCTGGAAAGCCGCCGGGGTTTCCGTTAACGTCTCGATCATGGACGAACAACGCAAAAGCGTGATCATCACCGGCGCTTCGCGCGGCATTGGCCACGCTACGGCGACGCTGTTTTTGGAACGGGGCTGGCGCATTATCACATGTGCGCGCGGCGAAGTGCCCAAAGAGTGCCTGCGCGATCCCAATTGGACCGAGCATATTCCCACCGATCTGTCCGATCCGCAAAGCGTGCAGCGCTTCGTTGCCCGGGTGGAAGAGTTATTGGATGGTCAACCCCTGCATGCCCTGGTCAACAATGCGGGCCTGAGCCCCAAAACACCGTTCAAGGAACGCCTGGGATGCCTCAACGGCGATCTGGATGCGTGGAAGGAAGTGTTCGAGATCAATTTCTTTGCGGCTCTGCGGCTGTCGCGCGGATTTGCGTCGGCGTTGCATAAGGGCCGGGGGGCCATCGTCAACGTGACGTCCATCGCGGGGCACTATATCCACCCGTTTGCGGGCTCGGCCTATTCCATTTCCAAAGCGGCGCTGTCGGCCTTGACGCGCGAGATGGCGGGGGAGTTTGCGGCCTTGGACGTGCGCGTCAACGCGGTGGCGCCGGGGGAAATTGAAACCGCTATGATCCAGCCGGAATATGAGGCCCTGATTCCGCGCATCCCCCTGGACCGCATGGGCCAGCCACGCGATGTCGCCAACAGCATCTTCTATCTGTGTTCGGAAGATTCCGCCTACGTCACCGGAACCGAAATCTGGGTGACCGGCGGACAGCACATGTATTAACCGCTTTGTTTTGTGGGCAGTTCTGCCGCATGGGTTTATCCACATACCATACAGAGAATTGTCCACAATCGGAGTGCGTTCTGTGTCTGTCGCGCCCCGGCGGTACAATATGTTGCGTTTGCTTTTTGTTTACTCGTAATATGTAGCGGGTGTATGCTCCTCAGCGAAGGTGAGCGAGGAGACTGCGGTTCGATGGCCGAAGAGCAGGTGCAAAATCAAGCAAGCGCGAATGGGCCGTCCGTTGACGATGGGCCCTTTCCCATGGATGCACAGCCCCTTCCGGCGGCGCTCAGGCCCGATCGCCCCCTCGATTTCGACACTTGGAAACGACCGTTCTTTTTGCGTTACAAGGTAGCTTCCGCCCTCGCGCTTGCGGCGAGTACGGGATGGCTTGGTTTTTGCCTCTGGTATGTGCAGGCGTACATCGGTTGGACCTCCCTGTTTGAGCTTATGCCCCAGGAACTCGGCGGCTTGGGCGCGGGCATCTTTTTGCCTCTGGGTTTGCTGTGGGGGGTGGTGGCGATGTTTGAACGCGGCCATCAAATGCGCAGTGAAACGACGCATTTGCGCTGGCAGATTCAGCAACTAACCTACCCCTCCGATCGGGCGCAAAGCCGCGTCAAAAGCATTACCGACAGCTTGCGCCGACAAGCGCGGGATTTAAGTGAAGCTTCGGACGACGCCATTGCGCGTGCCAGTACCATCAACGATCAGATGCGGGAGCGGGCCCTGGAACTGGATCGGGTTAGTCAAGATGCGGATTTGCGTGCCCGTGCGGTGGCCGATGCCTTGGCGCGCCAGAGTGAAAACCTCCGTCTCGTTTCGCAGCAGGCCGAAAGCCGCGCCCGTGATGTGGGGGATGTCTTGCATCGGCGCACCTCTGATATGGTGGGCGCATCCGAACGCGCCTCGGCGCGTGCGGAGGATTTAACCGAGGTCTTGGCCGAACGCATCCAGGGCCTGAGCGATGCCGCCGAGACGGGCAGTCGTGAGGCCCGCGAGGTGGCGGACGTTTACCATGAGCGAACCGAGGAGTTGGCCCGCGTGACCGCCGAAACGACCGCGCGCGCGCGCGACGTGGGCGCGGAACTGAACGAGCGCATCAACGACATTTCCACGACCGCGGCCACGGCTGTTGATCATATGAAGGGCGGCTCGGACCTGCTGGGCGAGATGGGGACGGAACTCGCGGTGCGCGGCGATCATCTGGAAAGTCAGACCGCGCGCGTCGGCGAAACGTTGCGTCGCCGGCAAGACGATCTGGAACGCGCCGCGACACATGCGGCGGCTTGTGCGGGGGATGTGGAAGGAAGCTTGCAACGTTCGGGCGAAACCTTGAACGTAACCGTCGACAAGGTTGCGGCACGGGTCAAGGAGATGAGCGCCAACATGGCGGAGTATGCGCACGATTTGGTGGCGGCGTCTGATCTGGTTGCGTTGCGCATGAAGGCGGCGGGGGAAGCTTTTCAGGTCGAAGCCAGGGCCTTGGATTCGACGACCGATGGGGCGGCGAAGCGTACCGGGGATGTGCGTGAACTGCTGCGTCAGACCTCCATGGACTTAAGCAAGATTTCCGTGCGCGCCCTTGATCAGGTGGAAGGTGTTGCCAAGGCGCTTGCCGCGCAGGCGGAAAATTTACACGCTGTCGGCGACGCCGGTCAGGACAAGGTTGCGGAGGCTGCGCAAGCTCTCAAGGCGCAGGCCGAAGGCCTGCGTGAGACGACCGATCGTTCGCACGCACGCCTTACGCAAGTGATGGAAAGCCTGCGCGGCGGCGCGGCGGACGTGGATGGGGCGTCGGACAAGGCGCAAGCGGCGCTGAGCGCCGCGACGCGGATCATGGAAGACGGTGTGGGACGTGTCGCCGTCGGGGCTGAAACGGCCACCCGTGCCATCTCTTCGGCGAGCCGCGCCATGAAGGAAGGTCTCGACGGTCTCAATGCTTCGTCGCAACGCACGGGGCAGATCACCGAAGCGTTCCGCAAGCACCTGCTCGATCTCCAAGGCGTTTCCGAAACGACGATCGACACGATTTCGCACTTGGGTGATACAGTTCAAGATCGTGCGCATCTTTTGGATCAGGCTTCCCGTCATGCCGTGGATCATTTGAGCGTGGCGGGCGACGCCTTGCATGCGCGCACGAAACACATGATCTTTGCCGCCGCGCGCACGGGCAAACTGATCGCGGCGGCGTCTGAGAACCTGGATGAACGTACCGGCCAAATGGAAGACAGCGCCGAGAGGGCCGAGACACGCTTGGGTCATTTGGGCGACGCCGTGCGCCAAAGCTTGAGCGAGCTTTTGCAAAGTTCCGATACCGCCACGCAACGTCTGGCAAATGTCAGTCAAACCTTGGAAAACCAGACCGATAGTGTGTCGCGCGTGACCTCCTCGGCGGTGGCGGACGTGGACAAGGCAACGGCGGCCCTGATGGAACGCTCGCGTGAGGTGGGCTCGGCATCCGATCGTGCGGCGCGCCTGATTTCTTTGGTCTCGGGCGCCTTGCACAGCCAGACGGCGGGCTTGACGGATGCCTCCAGGCAGGCAGCGGAACGTATCGATGTGATGGGCGAAACTTTGAAACAACACGCCGTGGACCTGGACGAGTTGGGCACCCGGGCCACCGATCGTTTGTTGGAGACCGGCGAAAAACTGAAGGAAAGCACCTTCGATTTGCAAGCTGCGGCCGATGTATCGGTCACAAGCGTGCGTCAGGTGACGGACGCCTTGGCCGGCGGCGAACGTCAGGTGATGCAGCGCGTGGAAGCGGCCGAAAAGGTCATGGAAGGCCTGGGTCGGCGTTTGAGCGAACGCGCCGAGGAAGCGGTGCGTGCCACCCATGCGTTCAGTGGTCGCTTAGATGGTGTCGCCGATGCATTTCGTCGCAATACCGTTGATTTCGATAGCGCCTTGAACACGGCCGGGGAGCGCCTGGAAGAGATCGGCGGCGTGTTGTCGCGCCGTGGCGAAGACCTGTCCCAGACTTCGGTCCGGGCGATGGAACATATTCGAACGTTTTCTGAAGATTTGCACGTTCAGGCGACCAACCTAATGGATGTTTCGGACCGCGCGGCAAGCAAATTGGGCGAGGTTGGTGAACAGTTGAACGAAGAATCCCACGGTATCGGTCAATCCGTGGACAAGGCGGTGAAACTTCTCGGCCTGGCGACCAGTACATTTCACCATCATACTTCCGATCTGGGTGCGGCGACGGAGCGGGCGGCAGGGGATTTGGAACGTGTCGGCGATCTGGTGCGGCGTTCCGCCGGTGAGATGAGTCAGGTGTCCGAAAATACGGTGCATTCCCTGGGCGTGGCGGGAGAGAACCTCCGTCAGAATTTGAACGAATTGACGCAGGCCTCCACGCAGGCGACCTCCAGGGTGGAAGGGGTGGCGGATGCGTTGCGCTTCCAGGGCCGTGAGGTTTTGAATATATCGGAAGAAGCGCTTACCAAGTTCAGCCAGATGAGCGAACAACTCGCGCGTCAAGGTGAAGACCTGAACGGCTTGGCCGACGGCGCTGTGGAACGGGTCGCCAACGTGAGCCTTGAAGCGCAACGCCATGCCGCGGAAAGCGAGTCCGCGGCTGAACGTCTGAACGAAAGCCTGGGGCTCACCCATGAGCGCGTGCGCGGTCAAATGAACGCCTTGAATCGCATGTATGTCAAGGCGGAGAAGGGTGCGGGCCTGTTGGGTGAGGCGCTGGATAAACAAGGCGACAAGGTGGCAGACGCCACCGAACGGGCACTGGTGCGGGTGGTGAAGTGGGATAAAACATTGCGCGAGCGCGTTGCTGAGATGACCCGCGCCTCGGCAACCGTGGCGCGTCACATGGAAGGCATCGGGGTCAAAGTGGCGAGCGGTACGCAAGAACTGCAACGCGCTGCGGAACATGCAGGCGCCCTGGGCACCGCCCTGGACGGAACCCTGAATCGTGCCCATGCCGACGACTTCATGCGTCGTTCCACATTTATCACCGAGAAGCTCAATTCGCTGGCCGTGGATCTGGCGCGAATTATCGAGATACCCATTACCGAAGATGACTGGCGGCGCTTCAACAAGGGCGAGAAAGGCATCTTCGTGCGCAAGATGCTGGGCTTCAAGGAAAAGAATACGTTGTCTGCGATCAAGTCCGTCTATCAATCGGATTTGGAGTTTCGCGATTATGTGAGCCGTTACGTTACGGAATTCAAGGCGATGCTGGAAAACGCGCGCGAACGCGACCACGACGGCGTTTTGGAAAATACATTTTTAACGTCCGATTTGGGCAAGTTGTACATGGTGCTTGCCAGAGCCTTGGGTCGCGAACTATAATACCGCATCTATTCGTTATAGTATTCTTCGGGGGAGGGCCCCATATTTTGGGGGCCCCATCTTAAGGGCGGAGACTGTCAAGTCTCCGCCCTTTTTTTATGCAGCTTCGTGGGCCTGTTTTGCCCGCGCGAGGATGATGTCCGCCATCGCGTCCGCATTGCCCACCGGCGGCAGATAGAAAATGCGCCGGCCATCCCGTGTGATTTCGTTGACCTCGTCCGCCGCCAGACGGGCCTGAAAGCGCTTTTTGGCGGGGGCGAAGCCAATGGCTGATGGAATATCCCGTGCGCTGTGAGAGCCCTGTGAAATGAGGAGGGGGGCGAAGATGACGTTTTCACACGCGGTGTGAGGATTGCGCAGGAGTTTCCGCCAATCTTTGACGAATGGCGGTTCTTCCAGGAAGGCCGCCCACGTGGGGCAGGCGATGCCATGAACAGCCATTTCCTTGGCCGTTTGCGTGGTGCGCTCGAAGGATTTTCGGTCCCTTTGAGATCCATGTCCGACGATGATCACGGCGGTTTTGTCCACCTCGCAAGCCGCTTTGCGCATCGTTGCACCGATACGTTCGCCAAGCACGCGCCCCACTAGCGGGTGGGTTCCCACGGGTGCGCTTAACAAGATGCGCCGACGGCCCATGCGGTCGATGCGTTGCGTGAGGTGTCCCGTCAATTTCAGGATGCGAGGAAGTTTTTCACGTGCGATAAAGCCATCGGCCGCCAAATTCGGGACGATATAGACCTCGCGCTGGGGCACGGCCTCCAAGATGTCGTCGGCGAAGGGGGGCTCGGCGAGAAACGCGGCGTGCACGGCGGCGAACACGTTCATTGCGCCAAGTCGTGCGGCCATACGCAGCGTTGACGTCCGTCCTTCTTCGTGCCCCGGGGAACCGTGCGCCACGATGATCAAGGCCGCGTCCTTGAAGGCGCATAGGGGACCCGTTTCAGCCATGAGCCTTCCCGGAGTTTCCAGGAATTTCGATGCTTTCTGCGCACTCTTTATCCAAAATGCACTCATGCGCTGGTGTGTGCCATGCGATGGTATCGGCAAGGTCGACGACCTTGCCGATGATGAGCAGTGAGGGGGCCTTCAATTCGGCCTGGGCGAGACACACAGGAAGATTTTTCAGCGTGGTGACGATCGTGCGCTGTTCGGCGGTCGTGCCGCGTTCGATCCCTGCCGCCGGGGTGTCGGCAGGCAGGCCGGCGCGGATCAGTTCAGTGGAAATCTTTTCGATATTGATCAAACCCATGTAAATGACCAATGTGGTGTTGATATCCGCCAGACTTTGCCAGTTCAAATCCAGGTGCTGGCCTTCGCGGCAGTGTCCGGTGACAAAGCGCACGCCCGTGACCAGGCCCCGGTGGGTCAAGGGGATTCCCGCATAGGCGCCGCAGCCCGCCGACGCCGTGATGCCCGGCACGATTTCAAAGTCAATATCATATTCGGCGAGAACCAGGGCTTCTTCGCTGCCGCGACCAAAAATAAAGGGGTCGCCGCCCTTGAGCCGCACCACGGTTTTGTTTTGCTTGGCAAGATCGACCAGGGTCCGGTTGATTTCATCCTGGTCCATGAAATGATCGCGGGCGGCCTTGCCGGCAAAAATCTTTTCCGTACGTTCGGGGACCAGGTTGAGAATTTCTTCGGACACCAGACGGTCGTAAACGACAACGTCGGCTGTTTGTAAGCATTGCGCGGCCTTGAGGGTGAGCAGCCCGGGGTCGCCGGGGCCCGCCCCGACAATGAAGACGTGTGGTTTTCGCGTGGGGGAGGAAATCTTGGTCAAAGTCGTCTCTTTCACGTCAAATTTGTTTCGGATATCACTCGGCCACAGGTGGTTCGAAATCCGCACTCAGAACGGGTGCGCCTTTGCGCAGCGCTTTCTTCTGGCGGATAAATGCGCAAAATGGCTCTGCCCAGCGGCAATGCCCGGTGTCACGCAGGTGGGAATACCCCGCGACCATGTTGTGCATCACAATGCCGTCTTGTTTGCCATTGATGCCCTGTCCGCGCAAGACGTCGAAGGCGAATGTAAGGGGACCGTCCACGTTTTCAAGGGTGGAATGGTGGAATTCATGTGCGGGAATATAAGCGCCAAGGTGTTCAATGCCCGAAGACCAGGGGTGTTCCGGGGTCGGCTTCAGGTGCACGTATCCGCGTCCTTGAGGGTGGGGGTGCATGATGGTGTCACCGGGAATGACCCCCACCATCTCGCAGGAGCGCTCACCCCAGGCGATGCTGCGGGTGAGATACATCAAGCCGCCGCATTCGCCATAGGTGGGAAGTCCGTTTTCGATCGCCGCCTTGATGCGTTTGCGCAAGGTCTTGTTCGCTTCCAGTTTGGCCATCTGGGTTTCGGGGAATCCACCGCCTAAAAACAAGGCGTCGCAGGTTGGCAGGAAGACGTCGTTGAGGGCGCTGAAAAACACCAATTGGGCACCGGCGCGGCGTAACGCATCCAGATCGTCGGCATAATAAAATCCGAACGCGGCGTCCTTCGCTACGGCGATGCGCACGTTCGCTTTCGGTGCACGTGTGGTTGTGCCAAAAGCGGGCAAGGGGGCCGCCGTTTCACTGATGGTTCGGATGCGCCCCAAGTCCACCTGGTCGCTAATTTGTACCCCCAGCGCATCAATACGTGCGCGTGCATCTGGATGTTCATTGCTGGGAATGAGACCGATATGACGTTCGTCTACTTTCAGCGCCGCATTGCGGCGCACCGCGCCCAGAACCGGAATGTCGGTGTAATACTCAACAGCCCGCGAAAGCTTGCCCTCGTGGCGTGCGTTGAGCACCTTGTTCAAGATGACGCCCTGGATGTTTACGTCCTTATCGAAAACCTGATAGCCCATCAAAAGAGGGGCCACGCCGCGCGTGATGCCGGTCGTATCCACCACCAGGATGACCGGCGCACCCAGCATTTTGGCCAATGCCGCGTTGGAGTTCGTTCCCGTGACGTCCATGCCGTCGTACAGCCCCTTGTTGCCTTCGATCAGCGCGATATCGGCCTCGTGCGCTCGTGCAGCGAACAGGTCTTTTATGGCGTCGTCGCTTTGAGTATGGAAGTCAAGATTGTAGCACACACGACCCGCCGCTTCGCCCAGCCACATGGGGTCGATATAATCGGGGCCTTTCTTGAAAGGCTGTACGCGTAATCCTTGTGTCCTTAAAGCCCGGCACAAGCCCGTGGAGACCATGGTTTTGCCCGACGACTTGTGCGCGGCGGAAATGAAAATGTGACCCATACACGGTTCCTCTGTTGGTGCCCTACAGGGGAGGCTTTCACGCAGCGGCAAACATGCGCGATTTGTTGCGCGCGTTCCACAAAGCGTCGGCTTGTGCGACGGCGTCCCCGGGATTGGCCGCGCGGTTCATCAGGCGCAGCACGTAGGCAGCGGTGCCGACGACGGCGGCGGCGGCGTAAACATTTTCTTCCGTGCCCGCCCAGATGCGTGGCAACCGGTTCAAATCCATGATGTCGTCCTTTGCAAAAGCTTTTTCGTCGATCATAGCGGGCCACAATTCCTCGGATTTTTGGCCGTTGTGCAGGTATTGAACCAGAACCGGCTTATGGGGCCGTCGTTCGGCCTCGCCACCTTCACCCTTGAAGACGGCCATGTGTTTTTGGCCCAACGCTGCGGCGGTGTCACGGTGTACGTCGCGGTAATTGGGGTGAAACACAGTTTGCATTTCATGGGTGGCGCCAAATGGATTGATCATGCGCGCAAAGGTGTTGATTGGGGAGCGTACGCCCAAAATGGACTTGAGTTCGATGACGTCTTGTAAGCGCGGCATGAAATTCTTCAAGGCAATGTAGGCAAAATTGGTGGTGCGAATGTGCTCGGCGGCTTCGTCCAGGGACCCGGCATGAGGGACGTCCAATTTGATCAACGCTTCGGAAGAAAACAAGCGACCTTCGGTATGGCCCTCGGTGCCTTGCATGCAGATAGAGATGCCGTTTTGTGCCAACAAAAGCGCGGACAGCAAAAACCACGGCAATTGACGCTTTTTGCCCGAATAGGTGGCCCAATCAACATCCACCTCCAGAGCGCTTTCGGGGACAACGAGCGTATCGCGGACGGCACGCACGAAACCCGCGCCTTCGCTCGGGACTTCGGTGCGCATGCGCAAGATGCACAAGAACGCCCCTAACTGGTGTGGGTCCACGCCGCCGGTCAGGATCATTCCCGCAGCTTCATACATTTCATCTTCGTTCAGGGGGCGCGAAAGATTAGGGCCACGACCGATGATGCGGATGAACTGGGCGAAGGGGTGTTCGCTCATGACGGCGCAATCCTTGTGACACATCGTTCCGCCCGGGCCGCGAAGTTCCACGCGGGTCGTAGACAAACGCAGGGAACCGAGCCTGATGGCCCGGTTCCCCCTTTAAGGATTGAATATGCAACCCCAAACCGCAACGTGCAAGACGATAGCACCCGTTTATTTTTTCATATGGTGCGGATTGGTCTGCTCATCGGCCAGACTGCGCGGCAGAAGCGGCAAATATTTGACCGCTATCGCAATGATCAGAAGCGAGGTGGCGATGCCGCCAAGCCCCAACACGATTTCCGCAAAGGAAGGCGTGTACGGGTGAATTTGCCCGTCAAACATGCTTGACGTAAACTCCTTGCCCGGAAACAGGGGCAGCGGATAAGCCTGGCCGCCGATGATGATGACGTAGATCGCAGCGATCCCGCCGATGATCACCATAGCCGAGGCCATATTGAGACCCTGGACCGAACGGCCCGTTGCAGGATTGAACAACAGCGCCATGGGGAAGATACCGCCGATACCAATCTGCACCACCCAGAACAAGAAGGTGTAAATCCCGCCGTTCAACAAGATGAAGCTTTCATAACCGGTGTGCTTCGCCGCGTACAGGGCGGTCAGGTGCTGTAAAATCACGAAATAGAGCATCGCGGCAATGAACACCCCCAGAAGGATGCGCATCTTGTCCAGAATATAATCACCCAGCGGGCGATTTGCCGAACGGTATGAAATGGTAACCAGCAAAGCAAAGATAGCCAGACCGAAAGCGAAGGACATGGCGATAAATTCCGGGCCCATGATCGCTGAATTGTATCCGGGACGCGCCACCAGGAAGCCGAAGATGGAACCGGTACCCGTGGTCAGCGCCAGACGCCACACGAAAGCCAGCATTCCTATTTTTTTGGAATGCACCGCCATGCGCCGTTCCATCATCATCCACAGGTAGGCCAGAACGATGACGAAAAATCCGGTGTAGAAGTAAATGTTCCAGGCGAAGATGGACTTGAAGTTAAAGTGCGTCATGGCCAAAATCAGGCGGTCCGGACGTCCCAGATCAAGCACCAGAACCAGCAGCCCTCCGGCCAGCAGCGCCACCGCGGTGAGCGCGGACAGGCGCGCCAGAGGCTTATAATGGCGTCGTGAGAAAACGGACGCTATGGAGGCGATATTCAATGCCCCAGACGCGGCTACGATCAAGAACACGGCGAACACATGGGGGACACCCCAGGCGACGGCCTGTGTCATGCCCGTGACGTAGTGTCCATTGTGTTCCATATAATAGGACGCACCCAGACCGGCGGCCACGAATAGCGCGAGCCAACCGACGAGGGAGTAGTAGTTGGCGTCCTTGCCTTCGATTTGTTTGTAAACGGTTGTATCGGCAGCCATGGTCCTTAAATCCCCTGATAATAGATGCCGGGCTCAACACCGAGATCGGCGCGTATACGCTGCGTGATGTGTTTGGCAACGGCGCGTGAAATGTCGGAATTCGGATCGTTGAGATTGCCGAACATAATTGCATCGGATCCAGCTTTGTTGACCGCTTCGACGCAGGCCGGAAGCTGGCCCTTGTCCACGCGGTGCACGCACATGGTGCAGGCTTCGGCGGTGCCTTTGCCGCGCGGCATCCAAGTGCGTTGTCCCGTCACGTTTTCACTGACGAAGGAACGCGCTGCATAAGGGCATGCCATCATGCAATAGCGGCAGCCGATGCAAAGGTGCTTGTCCACCAAAACGATACCGTCGGCGCGTTTCATGGATGCGCCGGTCGGGCAAACGTCCACGCACGGCGGATAGGTGCAGTGCTGGCACATGACCGGAACACTTTCTTTGGCTCCGGTTTTCGGGTCCTTGATGAAGACCTTGCGGATCCATTGCACATCGGTGTTGGGGCGGTCGTGACCCACGCCCCAGCCCTGTTCGGTCTTGCAGGCTTCGATGGCGATGTCCCACAGCCGTTCATCCGCATTGGCGTTGATCAGCATACCCCAGCGATTGTCGCTGGTGGCCGGTCCTGTGACCTTCGCCTGCGCTCCGATGGAATACAACGTCACGCCGGGCGCGATCATAGCCGCTGCCGCTGCCGCACCCAGTTTCATAAAGGTGCGTTTGTTCACCTCTTGAGCGGGAGCGTCGTTACGACACGTATTCTCGCGGTGTTGATCGTTAAGGAGTTTGTCGGTCATTGTGGTGCTTCCCCCTTTTCCACCGGTTCTCCCTTACGATTCTTCAGCGTCGAATTCAACGCCTTGATCTGGTGATCCGCAGGCAGCACCGCCGTCATGGGACCCGGTAGCGCCGTGTTGGTGTGGCATTCAAAACAGTCGATGGAAACGGCGGCGTAGGTGTGGCACTGCGAGCAGAATGGCTCGATAGTGCGTACCTTTCCGCCATCGATGTTCGGCGATTTCGTCGCATGACAGGCAACGCATTCTTTCAAGCTGTAGTCACCACCACGGATGCCTTGACGTAACGTTTCTTCACGTTGTTTCAAAAGCAATCTTCCGTGGTCGCGGCGAATCGCTTCCAGGGATCCTACGTTTTTTGAGCCCTTGACGGCCTTTGCCAGATTTGGGACCGGGATATCGCTGGCTTGGGATGAAGACATCCCCCCAGCGAAGACCGCCATAAAAGCGGCAAGACCCAAAACGGCAAAACCCAGTGCAGAAAGACCCAGGAATTGATTGGCCGAACGCATTCGACTCCCTCCTTAAAGTTTAGATGGAACGGTTATTCGCCGAGGCCCATCTGAATGTAACCCGTCGGACACACGTCACGGCAGACATGACAGCCGATGCACTTCATATAATCGGTTTCGACATAACGCCCGATGGTAGCTTGGTCCCTTTTGACGCGGAATACGGCGTCTTGAGGACAGAAAATCACGCAGTTGTCGCACTCGAAACACATACCGCAGCTCATGCAGCGTTCGCCCTCATGCTGGGCTTGCTCTTCGGAGAAACCAATCAGGCGTTCTTCGAAATTGCCCAGGATGTGATCGGCGTCGATGTGTTTTTCTTCGCGCTTGCCCATCGGATCCGGAGTGAAGTGTCCAAGGAACATTTCTTCGTGCGAGACGATTTGCGTGTTGCTGCGATCTTCAAAGTTATGCACGGCAAATTTGCTCGTCGAGGTGCCCCACACGGGCTCGTGCGTATAGGGTTCGGGATCCTTGTGACGCTGATGCAGTTCGTTCAATAAACTGAAGTGAAACACATCGACCTTCGGGCGACGATCATCCAAGTGCCCATTCAGCATATGATCCATGCCTTGCGCGGCAATGTTGCTGTGGCCGATCGCCGTCGTCAGAAGATGCGGACGGACCACATCGCCGCCACCGAAATGCTTGTCCTTACCCTTGATCTGATAGATCGGGGTGATGTTGATGAACCCTTTGCCGTTGTCCAGGCTTTCCAGACCGTTGGCCAAATCGCCCATCTGACCGATCGCGGAGACCACAAGATCACATTCGATTTCAAACTCGGTGCCTTCGACCGGGATCGGACGCATGCCGTCCATGGTGCATTTGCACAGCTTCAACGCGGTGGCGCGACCGTCCTTGTCGCGGATCAGTTCGATCGGCATCACGCCGCCTTTGATCTCCACACCTTCACGGTTTGCATCTTCGCGCTCACGCGCGGAAGCTGTCATGTCTTCAAGCGGGAACAAAGAAGTCAGAACCGATTTCACGCCCTCGCGCTGTGCGACCGAAGCGACATCGTGCGCCGTGTGACCAAGAATGATCGCTTCGGGGCGATCTTTTTCCGCCATGGTGGAGATATGGCCCAAACGCCGTGCCACCGAGGCTACGTCAATGGAGGTGTCACCACCGCCAACGACGACGATTTTCTTTGCCGTATATTTCAAACGCCCCTGGTTGAAGGCTTCAAGGAATGCGACGCCGGTGATGCAGTTTTCGGTGTCGTCCCAGC
Source organism: uncultured Magnetovibrio sp. (assembly GCA_964451415.1). Classification (GTDB taxonomy): domain Bacteria; phylum Pseudomonadota; class Alphaproteobacteria; order Rhodospirillales; family Magnetovibrionaceae; genus CAYVHU01. Next base: position 15,594 of record CAYVHU010000013.1, on the reverse strand, counting down.
CGTCCAGCGGCAGTCCGCGGCCTTTCTGTGCGCCGATCGCCCAGAAAATGACATCGAAATCGGCTTCCAACTGTTCGACGGTGACATCCTTGCCGATGACCACGCCCGTTTTGACTTCGATGCCCGTATCGATGATGCGTTGAATTTCCGCATCCAGAATGTCGCGCGGAACGCGATAGCCGGGAATGCCGTAGGCCATCATGCCGCCCAGCTTTTCCTGCTTTTCAAAGACGGTAACGGCATGTCCCTTGCGGCGCATCCGCCATGCCGCCGTCAAGCCACCTGGGCCGCCACCGATGATGGCGACTTTCTTACCCGTATCGGCTTCACCCTTGGGCAGAGCCAGTTTGTTTTTGATGGCCCAGTCACCGACGTACTGCTCGACGCCGTTAATGCCAACTTGTTCTTCGACTTCGTTGCGGTTGCAACCGTCTTCGCACGGCGCGGGGCAAACGCGGCCCATCACCGAGGGAAACGGGTTGGCTTCGATCATGCGCGCAAAGGCGTATTCCTGCCAAGCTTGGCCTTCGACGGAGGGCTTGTCCATGCCGCGCGCAATCGCCAGCCAGCCACGAATATCATGACCGGACGGGCATGAACCCTGACACGGCGGAGTGCGGTTTACATAAGTGGGGCACTTATGCGACCAGCTGGCCTGAAAAATGTCTTCCTGAAATTCGTCCCATTTACTTTCGCCGTCTTTGTAACGACGCCAATTCAAAGCCTTTTCCGCAGTCATTTTTTCTTCCTTCCTCGCAAGGGGAGTTCGGTGAACTCCTCTGTGATGATGCCCTGTCGTTTTCATTCGGCGGCGTGAAAGTACGCCATTTGTGTTTGTTTTATGCCGATTATTCTTTGGCACCGAGTTGGATTGCATCACCGACCAACTGGTGCACACTGATGACCATGTCCATTGAGAAACCGTAATACGGCATGACCTTGGTGAATTGACTTTTGCAAATCGCACAGATCGCAGCCATGTGCGTAACGCCGTTATTGTCGATAACGTCATGGAGCGCTTCCATGCGCGGCAGGGCGCCCTTAACGCGAAGTTCCATGATGTCGTCGGTCAAAAGGCCGCCGCCGCCGCCACAGCAGAAAGTTTTCTCGTGTGTGGTTTCCGGGTCCATATCGACGTAATGGTTCACCGCCGAGCGGATCACCGCCCGCGGAATGATGAACTGGCCGCCTTCCATGTCGCCCATGCGCGAACCGCGCGCAACGTTGCAAGAATCATGGAACGTGACGACCTTGTCGTCGTTGGCTTCCGCATCCAGCTTGATGGCGCCGGACTCGATGAAACCCTTGGTGACTTCGAGAATATGCTGAGGAACCGGGTAGTTCGGGTCCAGAAAGTCCCACGGACCGGCCAGCGTATTCAGAAACGAATACGCAACGCGCCAAGCATGACCGCATTCTCCAAAGACGATGCGCTTGACCCCCAAGTCCAACGCCGCCTTGCGAATCCGGTTGGCCACTTTGTGCATCTGTTCGTAAGAACCGATAAACATGGCGAAGTTCGCGGCTTCCGAAGCGTAGGAGGACAAGGTCCAGTTCACACCCGCTTGATGGAACACCTTGGCATACCCGATCAAGCCATCCACATGGGGCTCGGCGAAGAAATCGGCAGACGGTGTGATCAGCAGGACATCCGCGCCTTTTTGATCCACCGGGAATTTGATGGGAATGCCAGTATCTTCTTCGACATCTTCTTCCAGACCTTCCAGGGTATTGGCCAGCGCCGCTTCCGGAAGTCCCAAGTTGTTGCCGATGATATGCACTTTGCCAAGAATTTCGTTGCAGTACTTCGTGCCCACGCCGATGCTGTCCATGATCTCGCGTGCGGCCATGGAAATCTCAGCGGTATCAATGCCGTAGGGACAGAACACGGAACACCGGCGACATTGCGAACACTGATGAAAATAGCTGTACCACTCGTCCAGCATTTCCTTGTTCATTTCTTTCGCGCCGACCAGACCCGGTGCGACTTTGCCGGCCAGCGTAAAGTGACGGCGGTAAAGCGAGCGCATCAGATCCTGACGCGCAACGGGCATGTTCTTGGGATCACCGGTGCCCAGGAAATAGTGACATTTATCAGTGCACGCGCCACATTTTACGCACGAGTCCAGATAGACGCGCAGCGCCCGGTTCTTTTCCAGGAGCTCTCCCAACTTGGCAACGGCCTTTTCTTCCCAGTTGTCCACCAGTTCACCGGGGAAGCCCAAGGCCTCATTGTGTTCCGGTTTGGCGAAAAACTGTTGCGAATGGCTCATCACGCCTTCGTCGATGGCGGGCGTCTCCCTTAATTCACGGAACGCCGGTGTTTCAAATTTTGCCTTAGCCACGTTACAGCTCCTTGGTCGAAATCATTATTTTCAAGCTCACCCGCCTGGGCTTTGCGCTTAGCTTATGTTTAGGCATCACGCTCGGCGTCAAGGGGGGCGGCCCATGGGGCCAAATGCCGTTTATCCCTGGCGTCATCAACTTGGTTGCGTGACGGGCTGAAAAACACCCCGACCGAATGCAGCAATTTGCTAAACGGAAATACGAACAGCAACACAATCACCGATCCTAGATGGATGAACAAAATAGGGTCGTCGGGCAGGGGCTGAATGTTGAAGCGCAATAAGCCCAAAAAGAACATCTTGACTTGGATCACGTCAGGGTAGTTCACAAATTTCATCAGCAGGCCCGAGAACCCGATGAGCACCAGAAGCGCCAGCATCAAGTGATCCGAAGGCCCGGAGATATAACGGATGCGTTCCTGGACAACACGACGTCCCCATAGACCCAGCAGCCCGATAACCATGACCATGCCACCATAGATGCCAAAGGGTTGAGCCAGACGAATCACCGTCCATACATCGGCTTGGAAATAGCGCACGTGGCGCAGGATGACCAAAATCAGACCGGCGTGAAACATAACCGCAAAAATCCAGATCCAGCGATTGGATTTAAACAGGCTTTCGAAGAAAGCAACCTCTTTGAAAACGCGGAACGCAGCGCCGCTTTTGGTCAGAGGGGCCGGCATGGTGGGTATCTTCAATGGCGTTGGCGCCGAAGCGAAAATTTTAATCCGCCAAGCCAAGCCTACAACGAACACAATGCTCGCTGTGTAGAAGAGAAGCGCGTAGATCAGCGACAAAGTCGACATCTCGATACAGTCCTCAAGTCAAAACGCAGAAAAAATTATCAAAATAGGCAAAACGAATGATCGCAAACAAAATCAAAGGTGGAATAACCCATGCGGATATTCACAAAACAAATCTTTGCAACACGACCCCAAAGACGTCCGGGGACGCAACGGCGGCTGAAATGAATTGCCCAGCTCCGTCCCCGGAAAATTGTCTTTAAGAGGCCCGTCCTCTTAGATGCAGCCCGTCGGCTTCGGCAGACCGGCAACTTTACAGGCCTGTTTGGCCGGACCGTAGGGGAACAGCTCATAGAGGTACTTGTTCGAGCCTTTTTCCGCACCAAGCTTCTTTTTAATGGCCTTCACAAGAACGCGAACGGCAGGCGCAATTTGATACTCGTTATAATACTCGCGCAGGAAGTTTACCACTTCCCAGTGTTCGCTGTTCATCTCCAGACCTTCTTCTTGGGCGATCACCTTGGCGAGGTCTTCGTTCCAGCTATCCAGGTCGATGACGTAGCCTTCTTCGTCGTGTTCGTATTCGGTACCGTTAACGGTGTAAGCAGCCATAACTTTCAGTCTCCTTAAATGTGACCCGGTGCCGGGGGGAGTGGCGCCGGAATAACGAGCCCCTAACCTAGGAGCGGGTTCTTCTTCGTGCTTTAAAGCCAAGCGCTGACGGTGCCTCGTTGCTCAACGAGATCAACAAAACCGCCGTAATTGACCACTGTGACGCCATCGATAACCTGATCCTCGCCCAGGCCTCGCGCCTTGAGATCTGGGCCCAGAACGAACACGTCGTAGTCGCTAAGCGCGCCCTCGATCGCCGAGGATTTGGCCGTGCCCTTAACGGCGCCGATCACGCCATCTTCAAACAGCAAGATCGCGCTTCCTTTTTTGGCCAGCCGTAAGCAACTGTCCAGCGTATTGCGCTCAAAGGGCGACTTGTTCACGGTGTGAAGCATTGGACTTGTCTCCCTTTATCCGCCAATAACGATATCAGAAGATTCCAGAACGTCCGCGAGTTCCGCAGCGCTCAAAATCTCGATGTCAACCTTGAAGTCGTCCTTGCTCAACCCTCGGGCCTCCATGGACTCCTTTTCAACGATAATGCGCCACACCATATCGATGTCGTCATCTTCGTCTGCGTCTTCTTTTTCCATCTCGATGATGCCGAAGGTGGGCGAGAAGTTCTTCATATTGATCTCTTTGGTGTCGTGCCCTTTTTTGAGTTGGTACACGCCATCATCCACAAACACGATGTTTGCGTGCTGCTCGAAAGCGGCTGAAATCAAAACCGTTTCCAGAACTTCCAAGGCGTAGATCGTGCCGTAAGGCGCCTTGCGGTTCATGAAGGTGATCGTCTTTTTGACGCCTTCAGTATCGAATTCGTATTCAGACATAGGTCAATCTCCAAACATCACGAGGCGATCACAACCCATGCCGGCTTCGACCAACTGGCCAAGGCCAGAAATGCGAAAACCGTCGGCGAGATTTTCCTCTTTGATGCCGCGGCGCATCCCCGCAGCGACGCAAACCACCAAGTCGACGTTTTTGTCCTTGGCCAGATCGCCCCACAATTTCACCAGATTACGGTCGTCAGCTTGCGGATCGGAAAGCTTGTTGGCGTTGTTTACGCCGTCGTAATAGAAGAATACGCGAGGCACTTCATGGCCTTTTTCCAGCGCGGCTTGGACAAAATGGTAAGCCGAATCGGACGCCTCGTGCGTAAACGGTCCTTCGTTAATCATGATGCCGAACTTCATACATTAAACCCCTGTTTTCCGGGAGAGCGGTTACAGAAACCGCTCTCCGTGAGAAAAACATCTTGATATTGAAACGTTAGAAATGGATGTGAGAAGACGCATTCAACGAGCTGCGCCCACCACGCCAATCTTCGATATGGAACTTGGTGAACGGTAAGCCGGTCTCTTCAAAGAAACGCGGCCAGCCGATACGTTCGACCCACTCACCAATGCGTTCCCAAGGCTTGCCGCCTTCTTTGTACGCTTTCAAGATGTTCATAACGACATCTCCGGCTTCCGTCCAACGCGGCGGATTGTTGGGCAGACCGGCCGTTACCAATTTATGAAAAGCCGGCTTGGAACGGGTTGAAGAGTGCTTGCCACCAACCCAGATCGCAACTTTCGAGTGTTCGGGATGGTTGATTTGCATCGGCGGGCATGGCGGGAAGCAGGCACCGCAACAGACGCATTTTTTTTCGTCGACTTCGAGAGTCGGCTGACCGTTGACCAACGCCGGACGGATTGCCGCCACCGGACAACGCGCCACCACAGCGGGACGTTCGCACATATTGGCCACCAGATCGTGGTTGATCAGCGGTGGTTTGGTGTGCTGCATGTTGATCGAGATGTCGCCCTGACCGCCACAGTTGATCTGGCAGCAAGACGTCGTGATTTTCACACGGTTGGGCATTTCTTCATGCGTGAACTCGTGGTGGATGCGATCCATCAGGGATTTCACGACACCCGAGGCGTCGGTGGCCGGGATATCGCAGTGAATGAACCCTTGGGTGTGGGAAATCATTCCTACGGAATTGCCGGTGCCGCCAACGGGGAAACCCTCGCTTTCCAGACGTTCAACCAGCGGCGCCACTTCGGCTTCGCTCGAAACCATGTACTCGATATTCGAACGTGTGGTGAAACGAACGTAGCCACCGCCCATCTCATCGGCGATATCGGCAAGTTTGCGAATGGTATGGATGTCCAACTGACGCGCCGTACCCGCTTTGACGGTCCACACTTCGTCACCGCTTTTTGCGACGTGATGCAGCACGCCCGGACGCATGCGGTCATGCCAGGCCCACTGGCCGTAATTTTTCTTCAACGCAGGGTGCATGAACGCCATGTGATCGGGTACGCCGCACTCATCGGGCATGCGCGGAGCTGCTTTCGCTTCACTCATGTCAATCCTCCAAAAAAATATGTTTCGATACGCTCGCCGGAAAGTCCACGAAGAACGCCCCAGCAAGGGCTAGCCTTAATCTTTCAGTGAGTTACAGCTTACTCAGCCGCAGCGGCGCCTTTGCGGGCATTCCACTTCTCAACCTCTTCATCCCACCCGTCCATGCGGACATACGAAGATGTACGCGGATGCGAAACCATGTTCGGGTCCACATCAAGCTCAAGACCTTCCAGGTAGTTGACGAGGCCGATACGCTCGATCATTTCACCGGTACGCTCGTGCTCCAGGGCGTTCTCAGCAAAAAACTCAACGGCGTTCTCGGTCAGTTCCACAAGCCAATCGTAATCTTCGTCGTCCTGCATTTTGTGGAACGGTACCACCACGGTTCCCATCAGATCACCGATCTTCAAGCTGCGCTTGCCGCCAACCAAGATGGTCACACCTTTGTCGTCACCGGGGGACAGAGCCTTGGTGCAGACGTTGATGCAATGCATGCAACGCACACAGGATTTGTTGTCAATTTCCAAGGTGTCGTCGTCGTTAAGGGACAATGCACGGGTCGGACACATGTTCACAACCTGGTCATTGAAGTCCTTGCGGCCCATTTCGCCGACTTTTTTCTTGATTTCTTCCTGATCGACCTTGATGTCGTCCGCCCAGGTTCCGAGAACCGCAAAGTCCGAACGGTGGGTCGCGTTCACGCAGTCGTTGGCGCAGCCGGAGAATTTGGCCTTGAACTTGTAAGGCAGGCTCGGACGGTGCATGTCGTCCAACAGGTTGTTGACAAACATGCGCATGGCCCTGGCTTCATCAAAGCACGACTGCTCACAACGCGCCGCACCAACGCAACTCATGGACGTGCGCACGTCCGGGCCGGCGCCGCCCAGGTCAAAACCGAGTTCATTCAACTCATCGAAAGCGGGCTGGACATTGTCCGTGGTGCAGCCCTGAAACAGCACATCGCCGGACTGACCATGCATGCAGATCACACCGGATCCATATTTTTCCCAGACGTCGCAGAACTTGCGCAAGGTGCCGGTGTCGTAGTGCAGGCCGGCGGCCGGCATAATGCGGATGGTGTGAAATTCTTTGCTTTCTTTAAATTTGTCACCAACTTCAGAGAAACGCGGGATGATCCCGGCGCCATAGCCACGTACGCCGACGGTGCCGCCTTTCCAATACCCCTTGCGGGTTTCATAGGAATGTTCGAGTTGACCTAACAAACTCTTCATCATGGGCGCGTAAGACTTGCCTTCGTCGTTAGCCAGACGCTTGAAACTGGTGACGAAGCTCGGCCAGGGGCCGTCTTCCAACTGGTCCAGCATGGGCGTGTTCGGTGTTTTTGTTGCCATTTGGTTTCTTTCCTCCGCAGAGTTCATTAGATCACAAAAGGACGCGCGAAACCCTTTGCCCCTTGATGCCCAAGAAGCAGAAAATCCCCCGTTCTTTACCCTTCAACGACGCGAAGGCCAAAAAACGGTGCGCCCCATAAGGGACACACCAGGACGTGCCTGTTTGCAAAGTATGCGACCGGGATACTTTCCCTGTTTACAGCCAACGCCTGTTATTTTTATGCACGCCAGTTTTTTAATCGTCTGTGCGTGTGCAAGTTGCCCTGCATTTGGTTGTTATTTTGAACACATTTTATATTACGGCAATCTAATATGTCCAACATGAATTGTGCTGCGTTGCACCATAGTTAAAAATACGCATAAAATCAAAATGTTACGAAGTTGCCGACGAGGAGAGTTGTGGCGTTGGAAAAGGTCATTCACCTTGGCTTGGAAACGTGGGATTGGAATCTTGTCCCTTAACACGCCCCGGTAGCCGCACACGTGCGCTCAGTTGATTTACACTTGTAAAATTAAGGTGAATCGTTGATCGCGCCGGCTTGTAGCACAGCGTCGTCCTTCTCAGAGCTTGCGAATTTCGCTGAGAAATGACTTGACCAGAGCCTCGATGGTTGCCGCCTGTTCGGACAGCCCTGACGAGACGTCTTTGGCTTGTGTTGAAACCTGTTCCAGGGTTCGGCTGTTGGCCCGGATGACGTTGGCTTGGTCGGAGATTTTCTGCGTTACCTCTACCACGTGACGTGCGTGGAGTTGAACGTCCGCAAGGGCGCCGTCAATTCCCCCGAACGATTTCGGCGTTGGCGCGGTAATGCTGGAGGTGGAGGACCGCCGAGACGGCTTCGCGTACAAAGTTGCGTCCTGAAAGGCGCTGAGTTGTCCGTCCATCATATCCTCCACATTTATGAATTGTGTTTCAGTACGTCTTTTAGTGCAGGCTCGACAGTGACAATTCTGACGCGAATGGGTGACGGATTGCTGACAAAAGAGGGTGATCACGGTTGCGTTTTCATGAATTGTTCGTAACGGTGCCTCGCGTCGATTCCCGCCCAGTGGGACATGGTTTTTTCAAGGGGATTGATTTGTTGCGGCGGGGGTGAAATGAATAAGGTCAGATCGTGACCCCATAGCCGACAGGAAGACCGAGTCCCCATGCCCAGCCATCAATCCATATCCGATATCGAAATTGTCAACGCCCCGTGGAACAAGGAGCTGACGATTTCCGAAGCCGTATACGAAGGCGGTTTCAAGATGCTGCGCGTGCGCATCAAAGAGGGGAAACGTTACACAGATCTGGAACTTGACCCCGCAACGGCCGCGCATATGGCGAAACTCATCGGCGATTGGGCGAAAGCCAATGAAGACCTTGGCGCTTCACCTGAAGGTCATGGGGCATAATGAGTGGTAAAAAAATGCGCGCCACCCGATAGAAGAGGTGGCGCGCAAACTGGGAAGAGGACCGTGCGGAAAAGGATCGCCGTCGCCTTTCTGGCGACGTTTTTTTTTGCGATCAAGCTGTCTTGATGTCTTTGAGGAACGTTTGCACCTGGGTGTTCATGCTGTCGGATTCCTTGGTGAGCGTTCCCGCAGCGGCCAGCACCTGTTCGGCGGCGACGCCGGTGTCTGTGGCGGCCTGATTGACGCCGGCGATATTCGACGTTACCTCGTTCGTGCCGCTTGCCGCTTGTTCGACGTTACGGGCGATTTCCTGGGTCGCAGCGCCTTGCTCTTCGACCGCAGCGGCGATGGTGGATGAGATTTCGCTCATTTGGTTGATGGTGCCGCCGATGGAATCGATGGCGGAGACGGCATCCTGGGTTGCTCCTTGAATGCCGCTGATCTGGGCGGAGATGTCCTCGGTCGCCTTGGCCGTCTGGTTGGCGAGGTTCTTGACTTCCGAGGCCACGACCGCGAAGCCCTTGCCGGCATCGCCTGCGCGGGCCGCTTCGATGGTGGCGTTCAGCGCCAACAGGTTGGTCTGGTCGGCGATGTCTGTAATGAGCGCCACGACTTCGCCAATTTTTTTGGCGGCTTCGACGAGGCTCTGAATTTTCTCGTTGGCGCCATCGACTTCCGTGACCGCGGTGTTTGCGATCTGCGTCGATTGGGAGACCTGACGGGAGATTTCGGTAATCGAACTTGCCAATTCTTCCGCCGCACTGGCGACCGTCTGCACGTTGGTCGAGGCTTCTTCGGCCGCCGCCGCGACGGTGCACGACTGGTTGGCGGTTTCCTCGGCCGTTGCGGCCATGCCCTGCGCCGTTGAGCGCATCACTTCAGAGGCCTTGGCCACGGCGTTCAGGACGTTTGTCACGTCTTTTTCAAATGCATTCGCCGTTTTCTCCATGGCGATGCGTCGTTGCTCTTTGATTTTGTTCTCGTGGGCCTGTTTTTCCGTCATTTCGTTGTTCTGGATCATGTTCACTTTGAACACCTCGACGGCCTTGCCCATGGCGCCGATTTCATCGCCGCGATCGGTTCCTGAAATTGCGGCCGTGGTGTCACCGGCGGCGAGTACGCCCATGACGTCGGTAAGTTCGTTGATGGGTCGTGTAATGCTGCGAACGATCACGGTGACCGCTGCTGCTGTGACGGCCAGCACAACGATGGTGATGAGGAGAAAGATGTAAAAGACGGTGTCGACGCCGTTTTCAATGGTTTTTACTTGGGTGATGAGATCACTGCCGATGTCGTCTTTAACCTTTTTCAGCAAGGCGATTTCCGCGGTGACGGCGCGGAACCACTGCGGTGCGGTAAGCCCTTCAAGGGTGCCTGTGGACGGGCTGTTCATGATGATCTCGCGCATTTTGCCCACGCTCTGGGAGGTTTTGCTCGTCATGGAGACTTTCATCAGGGCCTTTTCTTTTGGCGGCGCGCTGGCGAAAAAGATTTCCCGATAGACGTCCTGTGCGGCATTCAGCCCAACGAAACGCCGCGACACCTCATTGGTGAATTTCCCGGCGCTCAAGCCGATGGCGCCGACGGCGCGTTCTTGGCCGAGACTTTCTTGAAGTTCCGAAATGACCGTATAGCTTTTGATGGAGGCGGTAATTTTCTCGTTTGAGCTTAACAGTTCCATTTCCTCGATGATATCAAGGAACTTGCGGATAGCCGGCGTGTAAAAAGAGGCCATTTGACTTGCGTTTGCGGAGAAGGCCGTGACTCTGTTGCGAGTGTTGTTCAGATTGCCCATGACGGCCATCGCCGTGGCCAATTTTGTTTTCAATGTGCCGCTGTAAGCATCAACGTTGAAAGTTTTTACATCGTCACGCAACTTTGCGTACTGGGCATCCGTTGTGCTGCGCTGGGCCGCTAGCTCTGCGCCGAATTTCTTGCCTTTCGTATTGATGTATACGGCGGAAAAGCCGCGTTCCGTTTGCAGGTTCTGAACGACTTCGCCGATGGGCAAAGCAAGTTCTGCCAAGGCGTTGAGCTTTGCCATGTCGTTAGATTGTTGGCGTTTATCGAGAAGCACGTTACCGGAATAAAACAAAAGACCGATAATTGGCAAAAGAAGCGCCAGGATGATTCTCGTCCCAATTTTCATGTTCGTCAGCATGATCTTGTCCTCTTTCCATGCGGGGATTGTTTCGCCCCTGAGAAACCTTGACGCCGTGGCCGTAACCCTTTTTGTGGGGCTATTTTCTTGCGGATATATTTGACAGCGTTACTGCCTTGATTTTGCAATCTGCAATTGCGACCCGTGTCGTTTATTTGCAAAATGCCTCGGCAGATGGGGAAACAGGGTGTTTCGCTGCGTTGGCATTCGTATGTAGCCCCTGACAAGCAATCTTCTTGCCAAGTTTCAAGCCGAATGTTTCAAGGCATAATGGTTTCTTGTTTTTTCACTCATTTTTCGGGCAATGCAATAAGCTGTGACGTCGTTGTTGGGAAAAGGGCAAAGGGTTCTGTGCGAACCGCTTGTCCCGACGGGAAAAAAACCTTTAGAATGACGCGGGTAGGATTTATATCCTGTATGAGGCCGGTAGCGCGCCTCTGTGAAGGGAAGCATGGAAATGGTCGGGACCGCATTATGAGCGAAAGCGAGAGTCGAAAATACCGTTTGGTTACGCGCAGCGATTTCGATGGTCTGGTGTGCGCTGTTCTGCTCAAGGAAATGGACTTGATAGATGATATCAAGTTCGTCCACCCGAAGGATATGCAGGACGGGACGATCCTGATTTCCGAGAATGACATCACCACCAACCTGCCGTATGTGCCGGGCGTGCATCTGGCGTTCGACCATCACGCCAGCGAGACCATCCGGCTTGACGATACCCCAGCCAACCATGTCATTGACCCCGATGCGCCTTCGGCGGCGCGGGTGGTTTACGATTATTATGGTGCCAATGTCGAGTTTACGGATGTTTCCGAAGACATGATGGCGGCGGTGGACAAGGCCGATTCCGCCCGCTTCAGCGAAGCGGAGATGCTCAATCCCGACGGCTGGGTCATGCTGAATTTTATCATGGATTCCCGCACCGGTCTGGGGCGTTTCAAGGATTTCCGCATATCCAATTATCAACTGATGATGGAATTGATCGATTATTGCCGCGATCATTCCATTGATGAGATGATGGAGCTTCCCGATGTTCTTGAACGTATCGAGTTGTATATGGAGCATCAGGCGCGTTCGCGCGATCAGTTGGAGCGTTGCTCCACCGTGCAAGGCAATCTGATTATTTTGGATTTGCGTAAAGAAGATACGATATATGCGACCAACCGTTTCATGATTTACGCCATGTATCCCAAGGCCAACATTTCGATGCATGTGTTGTGGGGACTGAATAAGCTCAACACCGTGTTTGCGATTGGAAAGTCGATTCTCAATCGCAGTTCCAATTTGGATGTGGGGGCTTTGATGTTGGAATATGGCGGTGGCGGACATAAAAATGCGGGCACGTGTCAGATCGACAACGACGAAGCCGAACGCGTGCAAGCAGAACTGATTAAGCGCATTTTAGCTCCGCAATGAATACGTTTACGAAATTTCTGCCTTTTGTGTTGGTGGGAACGCTGGCGCTTGTCCTGCTTCAGGGCCTGAGCGGTTGCACCGATAACGGGGTCTCCTTAAAGCGAGTCGTGCGCGTTTTTAGCGCGGGTGACGTCGATGCGTCCAGCGAAGTGGCGTTGGCGCGTTTTTTTAAGGTCTATGACGAATATACGAACGATCCCGCCAATGAATCCCAGCGCGAACAGTTTCGCACGGCATTTCGCATGGTGCGTGCGAACTATGTTTCCCCGACTGATCCGGGCAAGATGGTTGATGACGCGCTGAAAGGCGTACGGAAACTCGACCCCAAACCGGGGGGCGAGGCTCCGCGTGTTCTTGTGGACGCCGCCTTGCATAGCATGCTGTCGTCATTGGATCCGCATTCGAGTTATCTCAACCCTGACGAATATCGAGAAAGCCGTATCTTGACCAAGGGGCGCTTTGGCGGTCTCGGCATCGAGGTCACCATGAAGAACAAGGTTCTCAAGGTCATTTCGCCGATCGAGGGGACGCCGGCCTTCCGTGCGGGCATCCGCGCTGGCGATGTGATCACGCAGGTGGATGGGAAGAGCCTGAAGGGGGTGAGCTTGACGCAAGCGGTCAAGCTCATGCGTGGTCGGCCGGGTTCGGTGATCGTTCTGGGAATTGCGCGTGCCGGACTGCCCGTGTTTGAAGTGCGCATTCGCCGTGCTGTGATTCACATGCGTTCGGTGCGCTGGCGTGAAGAAGGGAACATCGCTTATGTGCGGGTTGTCAGCTTTACCGAACAGGTTGAACCCAAACTGAAGCGGGCCATGCACGATTTGTTCGCTCACGCCTCACGCCTTGGTGTGAAGTTGAAGGGGATTGTCCTTGATTTGCGCAACAATCCCGGTGGTTTGTTGGATCAAAGTCTGTTTGTCTCCGACAGTTTTTTGAACGGGGGTAAAATTGTCTCGATTCGCGAACGCAATCCTCGCCACGATCGTGTTTTCATGGCGGAACCCGGCGATTTAAGCCGGGGACTGCCCATGGTGGTGTTGATCAACGAAGGCTCCGCTTCGGCGTCGGAAATCGTTGCCAGCGCGCTCAAGGATCAAAAACGCGCCGTGATCATGGGACAGCGTTCCTTTGGCAAGGGAAGCGTTCAGACCATTCAGCCATTGCCGTTGGAAGGGGCGCTTCGTCTGACGATCGCACGCTATTATGCGCCGTCGGGTCATACCATTCAGGCGCGCGGCGTGGTCCCTGATATCGTTTTGACTCGGGCTCCGGCCAAAGACGCGGGGAAAAAGATCAAGTTTCGCAGAGAAGTAGATATGCCCGGCGCTTTGCCGGGTGATCATATGTCGGACAAGGCGGCGCGGGCTACTGTCGCGTCCAAAAGCTGTCCGGCGGCGGGTCCACAAGGCAAGGATCGGGAACTGGGTTGTGCATTGGCGTACCTGCATGCCGGCGCCATGTCGGCCTTTTTAGCGGCGGTGACGGCGTCCGCACCCGCACTTTAGAAAGCGCCATACCCGTCACCCCAAGATCAACGTTGTATTCTTAAGTGCTCTCCTGCGTCGCCTTGAGTTGACGGAAGAATTGCCGTGCAGGTAGACTTAACCTCAAGAGAAGACTGAGTTTCGGCGCTGTTGTCGTTATCTTTCGGTTTTCCGCTCTTTTCACCGCTGACGAAGCCGGGGGGTCGTGTCATACGACTTTTGCGGGTTTGCAGCGGTTTTTTAGTGCGATTTTTGGGTGTTTTCGGCGAACGGAAGGTTTTGCACCATGGTGAAAAATATAACGAACACGGACGAAAGCACCACCGTTTCAGATACGGCACCTCCCGTCCAGGCGAGTGCTCATTCCGCACAGGGCGCGAGCGCATTCACGTTGCAGGCGACCACGTCTGATCCCATAACCATACCCGATGGACTGAACCCAGCGACGGCGGATTACGCGCACGCAGGCCCTGATCTGGTGCTGACGTGGCCCGACGGTTCACAGGTCACGATCCCTGATTATTTTATGCTCGATCCTGAACCCGCCCTGGTGAGCACGGGTGGCGCCACCGTTGACGGCGATCTGGCGGCGCGTCTGGCGGGGTCTGTCGCTCCCGCCATGGTCGCCGATGCCGGCCCGGCTGTGGCTGATCAGCCCATCGGTCAGGTGGAAAAACTGGATGGCTCTGTCAGCGTGATTCATGCCGACGGCACAAGGGGTGATCTCAAGATCGGAGATTCGGTTTTTCAAGGTGATATCCTTGAAACCGGCACACACGGCGCTGTGGGTGTCATTCTGGCCGATGAAACCACATTTTCCATGGCCGCCAACGGTCGCATGGTGCTCGATGAGATGGTTTACGACCCCGGCACCCAAGACGGTAACGTTTCCTTGTCGGTGATGCAGGGCGTTTTCACCTTTGTCTCTGGTGAAATTGCGAAGACCGACCCTGACGCCATGACGCTGCATACGCCGGTCGCCACCATTGGTATTCGGGGCACCCAGGTTGGCCTTGATCTTCCCGATGGTCAGAACCTGAATGTCGTGTTGATGAAAGAAGCCGATGGTTTTGTCGGTGAGGTGGTGATCTCCAACGACGGTGGTGTCACGGTGTTGAACGGTGAGAATCAATTCACCACCGTTGACAGTCTCATTGACGCACCGTCGCAAATGTCGGTCCTCAGCCTCAATGAAATGATCGGCGACTTTGCGGCCGCACTGCGTTTTTTGCCGCTGACGTATGGCAACGTCAACGATTTTGGCTTGCAGGGGGGCACCCCCCATGAAGGCTTGGATGCGCAGGGTCTGGCCGATTTCGCCAGCGCTGCGGGCGCGGCTTCCGCCCAGGACTTGGCCAATTTCGCCACCGCCGGCGGCGCCACGGACAACAACTCCGCCCAGGGTCTGGCTGATTTCGATGTCACCGGCGGAGGAGACGCACAGACAGCTCAAAGTTTAAACAATCTCGATACGGCGGCGGGGGGCATCCCCCCTCTTCCCGGGGTGGAAGGCCCCATCACCGTTGCGGCGGACTTAGCGGCCGGCGCGGTCCTCAATCTTCCGCCACTCGACACCACACCATCCAATCCACAGACCTTTACACCGGACCAGACCCCTCCCGGGCAACCTGATGGGCCAATCATTCCGGCAGGCGCGCAAGATGGCGGTGAGCACGCGCCGGTGATCACAGCGCCGCACGACGTGAGTGTGAACGAAGACGGCAGCGT
>CAYVHU010000012.1:0-80499 GCA_964451415.1 uncultured Magnetovibrio sp. | reverse complement strand
TAAATCGTAACCGATTCCTCGCCGGCGGCAAGCGCATCCTCACGGCGCCCCAGCTGCGATAGACGGTTCGATACGGTGTTGAGACTGTTAGCGAAGTCAGACAGGAAGGCGTCGGGGCGCGCGGCAGCAAGTTCACGCCGAATCGCAAGCGATTCCTCGCCGGCGGCAAGTGCATCCTCACGGCGCCCCAGATTCGATAGACGGTACGATACGTTGTTAAGACTGCCCGCGAGGGCGGGCCGAAAAGCGGCGGGGCGTACGGCGGCAAGTTCACGGTAAATCATAACCGATTCCTCGCCGGCGGTCAGCGCATCCTCGCGGCGCCCCAGCTGCGATAGACGGTTCGATACGGTGTTGAGACTGTTCGCAAGGTCGGGCCGAAAAGCGGCGGGGTCTGCTGTGGCCCGTTCGCGCAATTGATCGACGGCGGTTTGCGTCAGAGCGTTGGCGCACTCGCGGAGTTCAAGCGTATCCGCTGGCAGGGCATTGCATAGGGCCAAGAGGTTCGGCAGGTCGGCGACGGCATCTTTGCCGAGGGCGTAGAGCCAGGCGAGCGATATTGGGTAAGCCTGGGCATAGTCCTGGCAAGTCCGGATCACGCTCTCGACTACTTTTGAGCGCCCGGATTTTGAGTGCTCGGCGGCCTTAATGGCCCGAAGCACGCTCTCAGAGCCGGTCTTCTCGTTGTTCCAGGTCAACAACATGGCAGCCTCGCCAATCATATCGGGAAGGATCGGGTCCAGAACGCTGCCGTTGGGGGACAGGGCTTCCGTGAGCGCTTTATGGATTGTCGCCTTGTCGCCCGCGTTTTCGCGCCCGAGGGCTTCTTTCTCTCGCTCAATGGCGGTGAAAGCGTCGTCGGAATCCAATCCCTGGCAAAGGGTGATCGTCGCCGCCATGTGGCGGGCAAAATCTTCGGGGATGCCGTGTACCTTGGAGATTCTTCCAATCCGGGCCAGTTCCCGTCTGGCTATCTTGAAGGCCAGGTCGTCGCGCGACAGGGCAAGCACTTCGGCAAAATCGGCCTTGACGGCGGTGAGTGCCGCCATCATCAAGAACAGCGGCTCACCGCCCCAGGATAATGCCGCCAGCTTTTCGTCAAAGGAAGGATCATGGCCCACTGCGCGAAGCTGCCGCGACGACCCCGCCCGCTTCATGGTCAGGGCGATGATTTCGCGGCGTGCCTTTGGGTCATCAATCGGCGGCAACGCGATAGGATCAGGAAGATCGAGAAGACGCTGAACAGCGTCCGCATCGCCACCCCCATACCCAAAAACCACCTGCCACCAGCCACCATCGGGGGCGGCTTGACGTTCCAGAAGCAAGACCCGCAAGGGGCGGGTCTTGCCCGCCGCCGGGTCGCCAAGGGCCGGATTATCGGCCAGTTCCACCAGCCAGTCGTGTACCTGCAAGGCTTGGCTGGAAACGTAGTCTATGACCACCAGGACCGGTTTCTTCCAGCCCCAATCCGCCGCATTCTGCTGGGTTTGGAATCGCATCAGCTCGCTCGAAGTCAGGAATCCGGCGCCCCACTGTTCCTGCGTTGCCTTCTCACACAACGCCAACGCCAGACGCGTCTTGCCTCGCCCGGCACTGCCCACCAACACGCGCACTGAAATCGGCACGTCCTTCTTCAGCCAATCCCAGAAGTCCTGAAAGATCTGCTGGCGTCCCACCAGTGATACGCTCTGGGTATAGGCGCTGAGCAGATCGGTCTCTATAAGTGTGCCATCATCATTTTTGCGCACTTGTCGGCGTTGCAGATGGCGCGTCAGTTCCAGATGCGGCTGATCCGGCACAAGAACGTTATTGCCGTTCCCCGCAATCTGGATACAGACGTTATGGTCTCCGGACGTTTTGGAATACTGAGATGCCGAAGAACTCAGACTTTCCCGGGGGGAGTCAATAGTCACGGCCAATTCCTGTCGTGTTATCAATAATTTTACATCTATGAGTAGGTTAATATATTTTCTTTAATGACCCCTGCGCGACGTGAGGTAAAGACTTGCGCGCAAACAGCGTAAACCAAAGGATCGAGCACCTCAATCGTCTTGCCCCGGCCAGCGCATAAAGATCATGGTGCAAAACTGTTTAGTTTTCCTGTATTTGCACCGCGCTGTCGCTGAAAGTCTGCGTCGTCTTCACACGGTGGCGTTTGTTCATCAACCACAGCGCCGCCCCGGGCAAACTGGTGATCATGAGCACCAGGCCGTAAAGAATTGACGCCGCCAGCGCCGCGTCAGACGTCACCCCGGCCAGGGAAAACAGCGCCACCATGGCCCCTTCACGGACCCCCCAACCCGCCACCGAAACCGGCACGGTTTGCGCCAGCAAGACCGGCGGAAACAACACCAGACACGTTATGAGAGCGACATCGGCATGCAGCGCGCGAAACAAGACGTACACCACCAACGCCAAATTCACATGCCCCGCCACCGACCACATCAGGGCCGTCGCGCCGTTTCGCGGATGCAAAAAAGCCCGGCGAGCATCGCGCGCCAAAGCACGAAGCGCGCGCACGGCGCGAAAGCGGGCGAGGCGGCGCGGCAAAAAATCAAACATCATAACCGCCGCCATGCCCGCCACGGCCCCCGCCGCAACCCACCACACAAGGCGTTGAAACGCCGCGCCGCTTTCCAGCCCATCGACAGCGAAGGGCGTCAGGACCGCAACCAGCATCACCAATGCCAGAACGGTTATGGCGCGATCCAAAAACAGGCTGCTCGCCACCTGCGCCAGCTTCATGCCGTTCTTGTAGGCCAGATAACCACGCACCGCGTCTCCGCCCACCGCGGACGGCAAAGTCTGATTGAAAAACGCACTGATGACCCAAAAGCGCAAGGCCGTCCAAAACGGCAAGGCCGCCTCGATGGCGTTCAAGATCACGCGCCAGCGTTGCGAACAGATCACAACCTGAAACATCGCCACCCCAAACGCCGCCGCCAACCACGCCGGGTCCACCGTGCGCAACCGCGAGAGCGCCGTTTGAATGCCGACCTCATTGAGCAAAAACCCGACCAGAAGCGCTGAAACGGTGAGCTTGAGCCCCAATCCCAATCCGCGAAAAACACCCGCCTTCATCACATTTACGCCCGGGTGTTCATATGTACTGGCAGACGCTTCGCCCCCCAGTCGCCCGCAGGGCCATCGAACACGCCCGCACACGGCGTCCCGCATTTCGTGCAGTGGCCATTATCGTTCAGGTTCCACTCACTCAATTCGTACCAGTCCCGGCCAATCAACCGTTGGCCGCACACATGGCAATAGGTACTTTCCGCCTCCAGATCGTGAACATTGCCGACGTAGGCGTAGCGCACGCCATTGGCCAACGCGATGCGGCGCGCTTTCAACAAGGTTTGATGCGGGGTCGTAGGCGTATCGCGCATTTTCCAATCGCCATGAAAAGCGGAAAAGTGCATGGGCACGTCGGGTCCCAGTTCCTTCACCACCCATTTCGTCATGGCGTCGATTTCTTCGTCGCTATCGTTTTCGCCGGGAATCAGCAGCGTTGTCGTCTCAAGCCAAACATCCGTTTCCCGCCGCAAATAAACCAAAGTGTCGAGCACATCACGCAAATGGCCGCTGCAAAGACGCTGATAGAAGTCCTCGGTGAAACACTTCAAGTCCACGTTGGCCGCATCAATGTGGGAAAAAAATTCCTGCCTCGGCGCGGCGCAGATGTAGCCCGCCGTCACCGCCACCGTCTTGATGTCCAAAGCATGGCACGCGATGGCCACGTCCACCGCGTACTCCAGGAAAATGACCGGGTCGTTGTAGGTGAACGCAACGCTTTTACAGTTCAATTTTCGCGCCGTTTCGGCAATCTCTTGCGCCGTGGCGCTGTCGGCCAGCACATCGAATTCACGGGCCTTCGAAATGTCCCAGTTCTGGCAGAACTTGCACGTCAAATTACAGCCCGCCGTACCGAACGAAAACACCGCCGTGCCGGGCAAAAAATGATTGAGCGGCTTTTTTTCGATGGGATCGACGCAAAACCCGCTTGAGCGACCGTAAGTGGTGAGAACCACCTCGCCTTTTTGCGCCGCACGCACAAAACACAACCCACGCTGGCCATCATGCAACTTGCACCGGCGCGGACACACCTCGCACACCACGCGTCCATCATCCAGCGTTCGCCAATACCGCCCCGTGATCGCACCCTCAAAGGTCTGATCTGCGTTTTTGAGTGTCATAACGACGCAACACTCCTTTCACGAGGCATGAAAAAAGGATACCCTATCCCCATGATCTTAACACGTCTCCCTGCCGTGGCGGATGCCTTTTATCCCGCCGACCCGGCCACGTTGACAAACGACATCCTGGCGTACCTGGATGCGGTGGAGGACGGCGCGTCATCAAACCTGCAAAGCCATGAATCGCCGCCCAAAGCCATCGTCGCACCGCACGCGGGATACATCTATTCAGGCCCCGTGGCCGCACACGCCTACGCTAAACTCGCGCCGCTGAGGGGCAAGGTGACGCGCGTCGTGGTGCTCGGCCCCAGCCACCGTGTGGCAATGCGCGGCCTCGCCCTCAGCGCGGCGCAACGCTTTTCCACCCCGTTGGGCGAGATCGAAGTCGATCACGACTTCGATCGCGTCATTCTCGCTCTTCCCCAGGTCCAGGTCTATGACGACGCGCACACCCTAGAACACAGCCTTGAAGTGCAGCTTCCCTTTCTGCAAGTGGTTTTGGGAACCTTCAAGGTCCTGCCCATCGTGGTGGGCGAGGCAACGCCGCAAGAGACCGCCCAGGTGCTGGAAAGCGTGTGGGACGGCGATGAAACGTTGATCGTCGTGTCGTCCGATTTAAGCCACTACCTGGATTACGCTCACGCGCGCACCACGGACCAACAGACGCGCCACGCGATCGAGACACTGGATGCCTCCGCCATTGGTCGCGATCAGGCTTGCGGCAGCGTCCCGCTCAAAGGCCTTCTGGAAGTCGCCAGGCGGCAGGGCTTGAGCGTGGAGACCCTCGATCTGCGCAATTCCGGCGACACCGCCGGGGAACGTGATCGCGTCGTGGGCTATGGAGCGTGGGGATTCTGGGAGCGACACTCATGAGCGACACGGATGACTTTGCGACGCGCACGCGCGCCTTGCTGGCAGCGCACGGCACGGACCTGTTGGGCCTCGCTCGGCGCTCCATCGAACATGGCTTGACAACGCAAGCCCCCGTGAACGTGGATATGGACGGCGTTGCGCCCGCACTCAAAGCCCCGGGAGCAAGCTTTGTAACGTTGAACAAAGACGGTTTATTGCGCGGCTGCATCGGATCCGCCGAAGCGTGGCGGCCCCTGGCCCGGGACGTGGCGGAAAACGCCTTTAACGCCGCGTTCCACGATCCGCGCTTCGCCCCCCTGCGTGCGGAAGAAACGCAAGCCTTGGACATACACATTTCGATCCTCAGCCCGCCCCAGCCCCTCGCCTTTCGCGACGAAGCCGATCTGCTCGCCA
The DNA here is from genome assembly GCA_964451415.1 of uncultured Magnetovibrio sp. Classification (GTDB taxonomy): domain Bacteria; phylum Pseudomonadota; class Alphaproteobacteria; order Rhodospirillales; family Magnetovibrionaceae; genus CAYVHU01. The sequence goes on along the minus strand of CAYVHU010000012.1, from coordinate 75,040 downwards.
AACTCAAGGCCGGCGAAGACGGATTGATCATCGAAGACCATGGCCGGCGCGCCTTGTTCCTGCCCTCGGTCTGGACGCAATTGCCCGAACCCGCTGCGTTTCTCGCTCACCTCAAGGCCAAAGCGGGAATGCCCCTTGAACCACCGTCTCCAACGTTGCGCGCGCACCATTTCATCGCCGCGCAAATCAGCATGAACTGGCGGAAGATTCCATCTTGACTGGCCGCTTGAAGCCTTCCCTCTTCGTGCTTAATGTTGCGCCATATCGCCGCGGTGATTCGCGATTTTCCATTTCGAAAGAGGCCCTCTTTGACCGTCAACATCTCGATTCCCCTGCTCGATTCCCTGCACACGCTGGCCATCCGCGCAGGACGCACGATCCTCGATATTTATGAAACCGAATTTGCCGTCGAGACCAAGAGCGACCAAAGCCCCGTCACCGAGGCCGATCGACGCGCAGAAAACATGATCGCCAATGCCCTGCGCAGCGAAATCGGCACCGTGTTTCCAATTGTCGGCGAGGAAGCCTTTTCGCAAGGCCGGTGTCCCGATCTCGACGGGGGACCGTTCTGGTTGCTCGACCCCCTGGACGGCACAAAAGAATTCATCCGCCGCAATGGTGAATTCACGGTGAACATCGCCTTGATCGATGCAGGCCGCCCGGTGCTGGGCGTGGTTCACGCTCCCGTTTTGGGCCAAACTTTCCTGGGCAGCCCCCATGGCGCGTTCGCCGATTACGACGGGCGCGGTCCCGAACCCATCCACTGCCGCACGGCACCGGCGGACGGCCTGTGCGCGCTGGTCAGCCGTTCCCACAAATCGCCAGAAACGGAGGCCTTCCTGGCGAAACTTCCCATCGCGGAAGAAAAAAGCGCCGGAAGTTCGTTGAAATTCTGCCTCATCGCCCAAGGTGTCGCAGATATCTACCCACGTCTGGGCCGCACCATGGAATGGGACACGGCGGCGGGACACGCGGTGCTGAACGCAGCCGGAGGATCGGTGCGCGACTTAGATGGCCATGAACTGCGCTACGGAAAACCAGGTTTTGAAAATCCGCACTTTGTCGTTCGAGGTCTTGCGGAGGCATAATAGCTGACTATGAAGAACGTTCGATGCCATAAAAACTCATGATCGCCCCAAAAAGAAATGCCGTACCGCCGACAAGCGCGCTGAAAAGCAGGCCCTCTGTAAACTGTGGCGCACGCGAAACAAACGCCCCCATCAAGGCGACGCCGATGGTGCCGCCCATCTGGCGTGCGGTGCTAAAGATCCCGGCCGCTACGCCGGTACGTTCTTTGGTGACGGTTTCCAAAATGGCGGCGGTGGCGGCAGGCATGGTAAAAGCCATGCCGAAGCTTGTGGCCACCATGGGCAGGACGAGCAGCCAATACCTTGTAGACAGCCCCGTGACGGCAAGCCCATAAAGCCCCGCCGCACCAATCAACAAACCGATGATCATGGGTTTGCGTGGACCGATCCGGCCCGTCACGCGCCCCCCCACGGTGAAGCAAGAATGGCAAACGCCGTTTGTGGTGAAATCGCCAACGCTGCGATGAGAACCGGGAATTTTTGATCTTGTTGAAAATACAGCGATAACACAAACAATTGTCCATAGAAGCCCAGGTTAAGAATCATCCCCACCACGGCCGCGCTTGAAAACGTGCGATTGGAAAACAAACTTAAAGGCACCATAGGATGGGCGGATCGCCGTTCGATCCACACGAACAAAAGCGCCGCAATTGCAAAAACAGCAATGCCGCCCCACACCGGCAGCGCGCTCCAGCTGCGTGTGCCCGCTTCGATAAAACCATAAACCAGAGCACTCAACCCAACGAGGGATACGATCTGTCCCTCAAAATCAATTCCACCGCCGCGCCGTTCGCACGCCACGCGAACATATTTGGTGGTCATCCACCAACACAGCACACCGATAGGCAGATTGATAAAAAAGAGCGCCCGCCACCCTAAAAAAACCGTGAGCCCTCCGCCAATCGTGGGGCCTACGGCGGCGGCAGCGCCGCCGATCCCGCCCCAAATCCCGATGGCCTTGGCGCGGTTGGCACGCACGCGGTAGGCACTCTGGATCAGCGTTAAAGAGTTTGGCAGCACCAAAGCAGCCCCCAGGCCTTGAATAAAGCGCGCCATAATGAGCGTCATTGCGCTTGGCGCCAGGCCTGCTGCCGCCGACGCTGCGATGAACAGCCACAACCCGCTCTGAAACACCTTTTGAGCTCCCCAGTAATCCCCCAAGGTTCCTGCGGACAAAAGCGTACTGGCAAAAACGAGGGTGTAGCCTTCAATCACCCATTGCATACCGGAAACACCAATATGCAAGTCTTGAGCAAGCACAGGCAGGACGATATTCACGGCCGTTGCATCCATGATGATCATGAAGAACCCAAGACACAGGGCGATCAGCGGAAGAAGGGCAAAGTTCGAAGGAGAAGAGGGCGGAGGTGCACGTTCTGCAGGATTTTGTTTGGACACGAAAAGCAACCTTTCGGCGATACGTTTTAAGTCAAATTGAGCCCCGCAAAATTTCGATAAATACGGATTGACCGCATGATCAACATGCGTGTCTTTGCGCCGGTTCACACTTGCTAAGGTAGTGGCGAATATGATCTATTGTTAAAAAAGCCATGGAAATATGCGTATGGAAAAATCGATCGCTTCCGTCGCCGCCCTGATTGCCAGCCCGAGCCGGGTGGCGATGATCGTTGAGTTGCTGGACGGACGCGCTTTGCCGGCGGGAGAATTGGCGAGAGCGGCGGAAATCTCCGCACAATGCGCCAGTGCGCATCTGGCGAAACTGGCAGACGGCGGCGTTTTACGTATCGAACGCGAGGGACGTCATCGCTACTATGCCATCGCCAACCCTTTTGTCGCGGAGATCCTGGAGACCCTCGCACACCTCATCGACCAGACGCCCCATCGCCCCCGGCGTTCGGCCAAACCCGACGCCCCCCTGCGCTACGCCCGCACCTGTTACGACCATCTGGCAGGTCAACTTGGCGTCAGCATCACCGACGCCATGATTGAGCGCAGCATCTTGATCCCGGGAGAAGGCCCGGGAGAAAGCAAGACCTTTGTGATCGAAAAAACAGGGGAAAGATGGTTCCGCGATGTCCTCGACATCGACGTTCATGCCCTCAAGGCGGGACGCCACGGCATTGCCCGGCGGTGTCTGGACTGGACGCAACGCCGCCATCATCTTGCCGGTCCCCTGGGAACACAATTTTTTGCCCGGGGCTGTACATTGGGATGGTTCATGCGCAGCTCGTCTTCAAGAATCGTCAAGCTCACCTTGAGCGGCCAAAAGGCCCTCTTGAGCAAACTTGGGCCTATCGACGTTCACAAAGCCCCGCAAAGTCCATGACGTGATGATGGTGGACGCAAACCTCGCTTTGCGCGTAAAACAGCCATAGCGTTTTGACTGGAGAAGAGCGGACCGTGACAACCAACACCCCAAAATCGCCCGATAAATTGCCCGATGAATTACCTGATTTCAAGGTCTTGGAAGCTTCAGACCTTGCCGCGCGCGAAGCCGGGCGTGTAATCCGCGAGGGCGGCATGGTCGCTTTTCCCACCGAGACCGTCTATGGCCTGGGCGCCGATGCGTCCAACGAGACGGCGCTCGGCGCCATTTTCAAAATCAAGGGGCGCCCCCAATTCAATCCCCTGATCATCCATGTGGAGGACGAAGTCCAGGCGGCGCGTATCGTTGAATTCGATGAACGCGCCCAGGCGCTTGCCCTCGCCTTTTGGCCCGGAGCGTTAACGATGGTGTTGAAGCGCAAGGCAGACGCCAATATTTCCCCGCTCGCAACCGCCGGACTGGATACCATCGCGGTGCGCGCGCCTGCCAATACGGTGGCCCAGGCGTTGCTGCGTGAGGCCGCCACCCCCATCGCCGCCCCCAGTGCCAATCGATCAGGTTACATCAGCCCGACGATAGCCTTGCATGTCATGATGCAATTCAAGGATCGACAAGGCCTCAACCTGATTATCGACGGCGGCCCTTGCGCGGTGGGCGTGGAAAGCACCATCGTGGATTTATCGGGCAAGGACCCGGTCTTGCTGCGCCCCGGCGGCGTCGCGCTGGAAGATATCGAGAAAGTGATCGGCGCGCTCCAAATCGGAAAAAATGGTGGCGAAAACGAAAACGTCACTGCGCCCGGTCAGTTGAAAACCCATTATGCGCCGTCCATTGCGTTGCGCATCAACGTCAAACCCGAAGAGCGTGAACGCGGAGAAAGCCTGCTGGGCTTTGGCCCCGACATGCCCCGCCGCGCGATGCTGAACCTATCGCCGACGGGGGACCTGAGTGAGGCGGCCGCGAACCTGTTCACCATGATGCGCGCCCTGGATATGCCAGGCATTCGCGGCATCTGCGTGGTTCCTATTCCCAACGAAGGCATTGGCCGCGCCATCAACGACCGCCTGAGACGCGCCGCGACGCCCAGGTCCGCAGCAGGCGGTCCGCCCAAATTCCACGACCCCATCGGAAACATCGAAATTTAAATCGTGAACGCGAACCTGGACCCTCTTCTGAGCGCGATCAAAGCCCGCCTGGGACCCAAGGGCGTCACCCGGGACGCCGATGCCATCGCCGCGCATTTGGTTGAAACGCGCGGCCTTTACCATGGCGCATCACCGGCCCTGGTCAAGCCTGCAAACACCACAGACGTCGCCGACGTCGTCACCTTGTGCGCCGCCGCCGGTGTCGCCATCGTCGCGCATGGCGGTAACACAGGACTGGTCGGTGGCGGCGTACCGCACGGCGCCATTGTCGTCTCGCTGGAGCGCATGAACCGCATCGAAGACGTGGATGCCGCCAACCTCACCGTAAACGTAGAAGCCGGCGCAATCCTGGCCGATGTTCACGCCCACGCCGAACGAGCCGGAACGACCTTTCCCTTGAGCCTCGGCTCGCAGGGAAGTTGCCGCATCGGCGGCGTTCTGTCCACCAATGCCGGTGGCGCCCATGTGCTGCGTTACGGCAGTGCACGTGACCTGAGCCTGGGCCTTGAGGTCGTTCTTGCCGATGGACGGATATGGAACGGCCTTCGGGGTTTGCGCAAGGACAACACCGGATTCGATTTGAAGTCACTGTTTGTGGGGGCCGAAGGAACCCTCGGAATCATCACCCGTGCGGTCCTGCGCCTTTACCCCATGCCCCGCACGACGTGCGTGGCGCTGGCCGGCTGCGCCAGTGCACAAAACGCGCTCGCTTTATTCCAAAGCGTGCGCGCCCGCGCGCAAGAAGTTTTGAGCGCGTGCGAATATATGAACGAATTTTCCATCACTTTGGCCGAAAAACACATCGAGACCGTAAAAAGTCCCTTGCAAAACCGCCACGCGGCTTATGTCCTTTTGGAATTCGCCTCATCGGATGGGGATGCCGATCTGAATGCACGTATGGAAAAGGTCCTCGCCGAAGCCTTCGAGGCGGACGTGATCGAAGATGCCGTGATCGCCCAAAGCGGTCCCCAGGCAGACGCCATATGGGCTGTACGCGAAGCCATTCCCGAGGCGCAAAGACATGAAGGCGGTTCCATCAAACACGACGTTTCCGTGCCCGTTTCACAGGTGGCGGCATTCCTCGATCAAGGCGCAAAACTGGTGGAAAAGTTGATCCCCGGGGTTCGCACCTGCGCCTTCGGCCACCTCGGCGACGGCAACATCCATTTCAACTTGACCCAGCCAGCAGGTGCGCAAAAACAAGACTTTCTGGCGCATTGGGACGATACAAACCGCCGTGTCCACGACCTGGTGATGAGCATGGACGGCAGCTTCTCCGCCGAGCACGGTATCGGCGAATTGAAGTTGGGAGAAATGGCGCGTTTAAAAAGTCCCGTCGAACTGGACGTGATGCGCACCTTGAAAAAGGCGCTGGACCCCCACAATTTGATGAATCCGGGAAAGGTCCTGCCCCCCCACGCGTAGACTGTCCGACCCTGTTTTCCTTGATTTCGCCACTGTTTTCCCACACCTTACGGCCAACCGGCGAATAGGAACCTTCATGAACGGGTTGACCCGCTATATTTTTTGGCAACTGCTGATGGGGCTGGTGCTGGTCACGGTGTCGCTCGCGTGTGTGGTGTGGCTCAGCCAATCCCTGCGATTCGTGGACATGATCATCAACCGAGGCCTCTCCGTGGGGGCGTTTGTCACGCTGACGGGGTTGATGATCCCGAATTTTCTCACCGCGATTCTGCCCATCAGCCTGTTTGCCGTTGTCACCTTCACCTATCACCGCATGATCATGGACCGAGAGTTGATGGTGATGCGCGCCGCAGGCCAGGGACCGCTACAACTGGCCAAGCCCGCAATCTTGCTGGCGTTGATCGTGGTCGTCATCGGATATGCGTTGTCCACCTATCTGGTGCCTGCGTCCTATGCCAAATTCCGCGACATGCAGTGGAATATCCGCTACAGCTTTTCCCACGTCCTGCTGCGCGAAGGCACCTTCAATGAAGCTGCGCGCGGGATTACCGTCTATGTCCGTCAAAGGACCGACAACGGTGAACTTCTCGGTATTTTGGCCCATGACGGTCGAGATAAAAAACGCAGCTATACCTTGATGAGCGAGCGCGGCGTCATCATCAACGGAAAAGATGGCGCGCGCGTCATCATGTTCAACGGATCACGTCAGGATTTCGACAAAAAAACCAAAAAACTCTCGATTCTATACTTCGACCGCTACGTGTTTAAGCTGGACCCGCAAAAAACCAGTAGCAAAACCCGTTTTCGCGAAGCACGGGAACGCTCCATGGCGGAACTGCTAAACTTGGACACGTCCGGCATGAACAACAACGCCATTGGCAAATTCCACATGGAACTGCGCAATCGCCTGATTCAGCCCTGGACCGCACTGGGCTTCGCCATCATCGCCTTGAGCGTGTTTATGTCGGGGAGTTTCAGCCGCAGGGGGGAAGGGCACCGCATCGTTCTTGCCATCGTTCTCGCCACCCTCTATCAAGGCTCACTGCTTGCGATCATCAATATCGGCGCGAAAAACGAAGCCCTGATTCCCGTTTTCTACATCATATCGGCAGCCCCCTTCATCCTGGCGGGCGTGAGCGCCTTGCCGTTCCCAAAACGCTTTCAGCGTTCACGCCGTGCAAGCTCACGCAAGGCTCCCATGAAGGGAAAATCCTCATGAAACTTTCCGGAACGTTGTCATTTTATATCGGACGCGCCTTCTTGATGAATTTCCTCGCTTTTTTTGCGGGCCTGCTGATGGTGGTGTTTTTGCTCGACACCATCGAGTTATTGCGCCGCGCCGCCTCCAAACCCGACGTGACTTTCGCCCTGGCCACGCAAATGGCCCTGTTAAAGCTGCCGCACATGGGGCAGATCCTGTTCCCCTTCGCCACATTATTCGGCGGCATGAGCGCGTTCTGGCGCTTGACGCGCAGCAATGAACTGGCCGTCACGCGCGCCGCCGGCATTTCGGTCTGGCAATTCCTGTTGCCGGTTCTGGTCGTGGCGTTCTTGCTCGGCGTCTTCAAGGTGGTTGCGCTCAGTCCCTTTTCGGCGATCACGCTGGCGCGCTATCAAACCTTGGAAGCGATTCACTTAAAAGGGCAAAAAAGCATTCTCGCCATTTCCTCAAGCGGTCTGTGGTTGCGCCAGAGCACCGCACAGGGACACGCGGTCATGCACGCGCGCAATTTACTGCAAAAGGGAAAAAAGATTGAATTGCTCGACACCATTACCTTTCTTTACCGGGGCCAGGATACGTTTATCGGACGCGTGGACGCCGCGCGCGCAATTCTCGGCGACGGGTTCTGGCGTATGGAAAACGCGTGGGTCAACACCCCCGAAGCCGCACCGCAGTTTCAGAAGGAATACTGGCTGGAAACCGACCTAACCCTGGCGCGGATTCAAAACAATTTTGCCTCCCCCGAAACCATGTCCTTTTGGAAACTTCCGGCATTCATTAAAACCCTGGAAGCTGCCGGTTTTTCGGCCATTCGTCACCGCTTGCAATGGAACGTACTTCTGGCCACACCGCTTTTGATGTGCGCCATGGTTCTGATTGCCGCGACCTTCACCTTGCGTCATGCGCGTCGCGGAGCCACCGTTGGTGTCATTGCCAGTGGCGTTCTGGCTGGATTCTTGTTGTATTTCCTGTCCGATGTTGTTTACGCCTTGGGATTATCTGAACGCATCCCCGTGACTTTGGCCGCATGGATGCCTTCTGGCGTGGCGACGATGTTAGGGCTTGCCATGTTGCTCCATCTTGAGGATGGTTAAGCTCTGATGACATTGCAAAAAACCATACGAAAAATCCTCTTGGGCAGCGTGTTCACGTCCGCTTTGACGGTGCTCGGCATGCCATTTGTTGCGTCCAACGCCGTGGCACAGGAAAGTTCCCTCAAAAAAGCGGAAACACTCGCCACATTTTCCGCCGATGAAATGAGTAACGACAAAACTTCGGGCATCATCACCGCCAAAGGCCACGTCGAAGTGATCCAAGGCGATCAAACGCTGCTTGCCGATGTCATCCGTTACAACCGGAACAAGGATATTATCAGCGCCTCTGGCAATGTCACCTTGCTCCGCCCCAATGGCGACGTTTTGTTCGCCCGCACGATGGACGTCACGGGCGATTTGAAAAATGGCATGCTCAAGGATTTCCGGGCCGTTCTGGCCAATCATGCGCGCTTCGCGGCAAAACAAGCGAAGCTCGTGAACAATAAAACCCTGACCTTGAGCCGCGCCGTCTATACCGCGTGCAAACCTTGCCGGAAACACCCTTCACGTCCCCTGTTATGGGAATTGAAGGCCATCAAGGTCGTGCATGATCGAACCGGACATGTCATCAAGTACACGGACGCGTGGCTTGAATTTGCCGGCGTTCCTGTGGTCTACATCCCCTACCTCACCCACCCGGATTCAAGTGTGAAACGAAAATCCGGCATTTTGACACCGCGTTTCGGTGCATCGAGCGATTTAGGCTTCGTTACACGCATTCCATATTTTCAGGTCATCGACGCCTATTCCGACATCACCTTGACGCCGATTGTCACCTCCAAGGAAAATGGCGCCCTGGCCGCCGATTACCGTCGCCATTTCGCCACCGGCAAGATCGATTTCAAAGGCAGCGCCGCCTACAATTCGAAGCACAGGGTACTGGGGCATATCGCCGCCCGGGCACGTTTCGACATAAACGACACATGGCGCTGGGGAACGGACCTGAACCGCGCATCCACCGATACCTACATGCGCCGCTATGGGTTTGGCAACCAGGGGACTCTGACCAGCAACGTGTTCGCGGAAGGATTCCGAGGCGATAATTACGCCTCGATCTCCGCCATGTCGTTCCAGGGTTTGCGCGTCAGCGACAACAACGAGACCTCCCCCATAGTCCTGCCTTTGGTCCAGTACAGCTATCAAGGCGCGCCCGGGAAATTCGGCGCCTATAAAACCATGGGCGTCAATATGGCCGCGCTGACGCGATCCAAAACCGTGGATTCCCAGCGTCTCAGCATCCGCCCAGCATGGCATCTTTCCTACATTGCCCCCAAAGGTGACGTTTACAAACTCAGCGCGGGGCTGGGCGTCGATTTATTTCATGCCATCAACCAGCCCGCCCCCGCCGCGCACGGCAACGCCTATAACGGGGCGGCGTTTCGCATCCGCCCGCAAGTGACCCTGGATTGGCGCTGGCCGTTTGCCAAAAGACACGGCGGCATTACCGAAGTCATCGAACCCATCGCTCAGGCCACCATCAGCCCCTACGGCGGCAACAGCTATAAAATGGCCAACGAAGACAGCCAGGATTTTGACTTCAGCAACGCCAATCTTTTCAGCGCCAACCGCTTCACCGGCTTCGACAAGGTGGAAAGCGGCCCGCGCGCCAATTACGGCCTGAAATGGGGCGTATACGGTGAGCACGGAGGCTCCACCACGGCGATGCTCGGCCAGAGCTACCGCCTTAAAAAAGACGACACCTTCCGCCAGGGTTCGGGCCTGGAAAACCATTTCTCGGATTACGTAGGCAAGGTGCAAATGTCGCCGGGAACGCCCTTGAATCTGCTTTATCGCACCCGTATCGATAAGAAAACATTGACCTTTCGCAGTAATGAATTGGGTCTGAACGGACGCTATGGCTACCTCGACTACAGCACGAATTTCACCTTCTTCGCAAGACAGGCCGGCAGCGAATATAATGGCCGCAAGGAAATCAACTACAACCTCGGCGTCCAATTGACCAAGTCATGGAAAACCAGTTTCGCCGGCGTACGCGACCTGACAAACAGCGGGGGACAGCGCTCTTTGCGTTGGGGATTCATTTATGAAGATGAATGCTTTCGCTTCGACGCGACGTTCAATCGCCGTTTCTATCTGGACCGCGATATCAAGCCCGCCGACGCCATTGTCTTCCGTCTGGTGTTTAAAACGTTGGGCGAATTCAGCACCGACGTCCAAGGCGGTTGAACCTTCACCATTTACGCGCCACAAAAGTACGGCGATAATGCTTGCGGCAGACCAACATCACGATCCCGGGCACCCCCTGAAACATGATCAGAGCGACCATGACAAAAACGCGTTTTCTGTTAATCCTTATCTCGACCCTTGCCACATTTCTCGCGTCTCCTCTTCGCGTCCACGCCCAGCAAGATGGAAGTATCGTCGCCGTCGTCAACACCGACGTGATCTCGGCTTTGGATTTGCACACCCGCGTCACCATGACCATCGGATCGTCGGGCATGCCCGATACGCCCAAAACGCGCGCGCGCATCGCCCCGCAGATTCTACGCAATCTGATCAACGAAAAGCTGATGCTGCAAGAAGCGCGGCGCGTCGGAATCAAAGTTGACGACAAAAAGATCACCGCCGGACTGGCGCGCATCGCCGCCAACAACAAAATCACACTCGCCCAGCTTGAAAACAGGCTGAAACGAACCAGTGTCCCGCTCTCGGCACTCAAAGCGCGCGTCAAAGCCGAAATTGCATGGCGGTTGTTCGTCGTGCGGAAACTCAAACGCAAGCTCAGTGTCGGCGAGGAGGAAATCTCCGACGAAATCAAACGCATTCAAAGCAACGCCGGCAAACCCGAATACCTGCTGGCGGAAATCTATCTGCCCGTGGAGAAACAGGAACAGAACGCTAACGTCCGAAGCCTGGCCATGCGCCTTTTACAGCAACTGAAGGCCGGCACTGCGTTCCAGGCGCTGGCGCGAAATTTCTCGCGCGCATCATCGGCCGCCATCGGTGGCGACCTTGGCTGGATACAGGTATCGCATCTGGACGATGCTTTGAGAAAAGCTGTCTTGCGTTTACGTCCGGGTAGCGTCTCCATGCCGGTACGCGCTCTGGGCGGATATTATCTTATCTTTGTGCGCGACGAACGCAAAAGCCCGGGCCTGCCGAAAAGCGATGCGTTACTGAAACTCAGCCAGTTGCATATGCGCACCACGCAAGCGAAAACCCCGGAAATCATGAACGCGCTAGCGGCCAAGCTCACCGCAATGACGCGCAACGTGCGTTCCTGTGCCCAGTTCGAGGCTCTGGCACCGAAAACAAAATCCCCGCTATCTGGACCGATGGGCGAAATCAGCCTCTCCGCCATGCCCGAAGCCATGCGCACCGTGCTCGCCTCCCTGAAAACCGGCCAAATCAGCCGCCCGATCCCTACCGGCGGCGGTGTGGCGGTGATGATGGTTTGCCACCGTCAGGACAAAAAAGTCGATATGAACAGCATTCGCAAATCCATCAAAAACCGTCTGCTGGGCGAACGCTTGGATATCGCGGCGCAACGCCATCTCCGCGATTTACGCCGCGATGCGTTCGTAGATATTCGTTTATGAGCCGACCTTCCACCGCCGCACTCCCTGCGAACCGCCCCATTGCGCTGACCTCCGGCGATCCTGCCGGCATCGGCGGTGAAATTACCCTGAAGGCCTGGATGTGTCGTCATGACGATGGAGGGCCGTCCCCTTTCCTTGTCCTTGACGATGCGGATCATCTTGACGCTCTTGCCAACCGGTTGGGCGTGCGCGTCCCGATCGAAATGATCACAGAACCCGCAAGGGCCATGGAAATCTTTGACCGCGCCTTGCCCGTCTTACATATTCCGCACCCGGTTCGCGCGGTGCCCGGCCAGGCGGACCGCGCCAACGCCTCCGCAGTGATCGACGCCATCGAACGCGCGGTCGCGTTTGCCCAGTCGGGCGCGGCGGCGGCGGTGGTCACCAATCCCATTTCCAAAGAGGTTCTGTATGCGGCCGGATTTCAATTTCCCGGTCACACGGAATATCTCGCCCATCTTGCGGGGCCGAATATCAAGCCGGTGATGATGCTGGCATGTCCGGCTTTGCGCGTGGTTCTGGTCACGGTGCACGTCTCGATTCTGAATGCCGTCAGATCCCTGAGCACCAACAGCATTTGCGAGGTGGCACGCATTGCCCATACGGCGCTCAAACGCGACTTTGCCATCGCCAACCCCGTTCTTGCGGTGGCGGGGCTGAACCCCCATGCGGGCGAAGGCGGCACCATGGGCCGCGAGGAAATCGACATCATCGCCCCCGCCGTCGAAATCCTGCGTGGCGAAGGCATCGACGTTAAGGGCCCCGTGGCCCCGGATACCATGTTCAGCGCTGCGGCCCGCCAAAGCTACGACGCGGCGGTGTGCATGTATCACGATCAGGGCTTGATCCCGCTGAAAACTCTGGACATGGAACGCGGCGTGAATGCGACTTTAGGTCTGCCGTTCGTGCGCACTTCCCCCGATCACGGCACCGCGTTCGATATTGCAGGAACGGGCAAAGCATCTGAACGCAGCCTGATGGCCGCCCTTCGCATGGCGGATAAAATGGCTGCAACGCGCCGGAAAGCCCCATGAACGGCGTGCCCGATGACGCTCTGCCGCCGTTGCGCGAAATCATCGCAACGTATGATCTGGCGGCTAAAAAAAGTCTCGGACAGAACTTCCTTCTGGATCTGAACCTGACCGGGCGCATCGCACGCACGGCAGGCGATCTCAGCAAGACGACCGTGATTGAGGTCGGTCCCGGTCCGGGCGGCCTGACCCGCGCCATTTTGGCGGCGGGCGCAAAGCACGTGGTGGCGGTGGAGCGTGACAAACGCTGCATCGACGCCCTGAACACCTACCTTGTGCCTGCGTATCCGGACCGCCTGACGATCATCGACGGTGACGCCCTGAAACAGGATTTTGCGGCGATGGCCCCAAAACCGCGGCGCATCATGTCGAACCTGCCCTACAACATCGCCACGCCTTTGCTGATCGGCTGGCTAAAAAATGCGCACGCCTACACCGGCCTCACCTTGATGTTTCAAAGGGAAGTGGCCGAGCGCCTCATCGCGCACCCGCGCACCAAGGCTTACGGACGGCTATCGGTAATGAGCCAGTGGCAGTGCCAGGTCCGTCTGGAATTCAACATTGATGCGCGCGCTTTCACCCCCGCACCCAAGGTCATGTCTTCGGTGGTGAGCCTGACGCCGCACCGCACCCCCGCAGGTCCGGTATCGTGGGAGGCGATGGAGCGCGTCACCGCGCAGGCCTTCGGTCAACGACGCAAGATGCTACGACAAAGCCTGAAAAGCCTCGCCATCAAGCCCCAGGACGCCGGCATTGCCGAAACCGCACGCGCGGAGGAACTTTCCGTCGAGGACTTCACCAAACTGGCCCGCCAGTTAGAGGAAAAAACGCAGGGAACAAACGCGCAATGACCCAGAACACCCAGACCCCCGTGCTGCGGTTTTCCCCGATACACCTTCATCCGGGATGATGAGGACGATGTTTTCACCACCTTGCGTGATAATCACCAGAAAATCCAATCCCCACACGCCTTGCACTTGCTCCCCAACGACCAATGCCACCCCATTACCCTTCGATCCCTGAACGGCGAACATCTGCATCGTTGTATCGGCAATATTTAAGATAAATTTCCCCCCCCAAGTGAACGGCTCTACCGGCAGCCCCAAACTTTGTTCCAGTTCAGGGCTGTAACGTATTTTGCTCACGGCTGTTTGGTAGGCGCCGTTTGAGACGAGGGCAGCATGCATCAACCATGCGAACAAAATAAAAACCACCAAAGACCCCAGCGTCAAGCCCCCACCCACCCACGCCCAAATGCGCTGTACGCGTTTGAAATGTTCGACATCGCGCCAGTCCCCGTTACGCCACGCCCATTCATTTCCCTTCGCACCAAGGATGAACGGCATAATAAAATTCAGCCCCGGAACAAGTGTCAACAACGCAACCGGGGTGTCGTTGCCCAGTCCCCACACCCAGTTGAGCCAGAACGCTCCCCAATTCCAGCCGCGCGGATAAGGTCCATGCTCACGCATGGCTCAGCCTCTCGGTTTGCGTTGAATGGGGCGCAGAATATCGTTCCCAAGGCGTCGGGAAATAATATCCCTGTTGCCCGTGGGATCTGCGTCGTTCGGATCCGGTTCACGCTGTGCAACGGAAGGCATGTCGGGAACAGAACTTGAAGTCGGTGTCGTTGCTGCGGGCATTCCAGGCTGGGACGTGCGCGTGCCGAAACCTCCCACTTCGTCACCGCCTTGAGGCGGATGAGGATACGCATGCGGCACGCTTTCATCGCCAGAGTCCGTATGAAAATCGAGGGGATCCGGGCCAAACCGATTGGCCCCGTCGCTACCGCGAAGAAACCAGAGCTGAATAAACACCCAAATATTCCAAAACGGGATCAAACCCGTCAACAACCACCACCCCGAATGGTTCAGATCGTGGGCGCGTTTGACGCTTACCGCCAGCCCTGTCCAACTTTGAAAGACAAAGAAGGGCAATGTCAAAAAAATCGATATCATCATTGCCGTGGCGCCGACGAAATTCACAACCATTGAGAGAGAAGCTGTTATGAGCGTGTTCATAAACAACGCTGCCGTATAGACAATCATCAGCAAAAAAGTGCCCTTGAGCCAATACGCCTTGCGATTCAAACGTCCGGAAAATGAAAACCACACATACTTGATCGGTTGATCCCAGCCCCTCATATTGCGCCACGAGATCAACAGGATAATCACAGGGACAAAAAGGAAAAAAAGCACGGGGAACACCGTCGTGCCAAAGGCGAATCCGGTCACATCCACATCCAAAATTCACACCTGTTGCTTGCACACGCCAATGTATTTCATCATGGCGCATTGTCAGCCAAAAGCGAACCCTTATAGTGTTGCATTATGATTAACGTGATTCGTCCCCGGGAAATTCTCAAGGAAGTTTTTGGTTACGACGCCTTCCGTCCCTTGCAAGACGACGTCGTCGCGTGCCTGATGGCGGGCGAACATGCACTGGCGGTGATGCCGACAGGATCGGGGAAGTCGTTGTGTTTCCAGATCCCGGCCCTGCTCAAGGACGGTGTGAGCGTCGTCGTCTCGCCCCTGGTGGCGCTGATGGAAGATCAGGTGGCGGCGTTACAACTTTTGGGTGTGGCCGCCGAAACCATCAATTCCTCGCGTCCGCGCGAAACCAACGTGGCGGCGTGGCGACGCATTGCTGCGGGCCAAAGCAAGATCTTGTACATGGCCCCGGAACGCCTGATGAACGAACGCATGCTGGGCGCGCTGGAACGCCTGAACGTGAGCCTGTTTGCGGTGGATGAAGCCCACTGCCTGTCACGCTGGGGACCGTCCTTTCGCCCCGAATACGAAGCCCTGAGCCAACTGAAGGACCGCTTTCGCGGGGTTCCCATCGCCGCCCTCACCGCCACCGCCGACACCGCCACCCAGCACGACATCGCCGCCAAACTGTTCGGTGGACGGGGACATACGTTCGTATCCGGGTTTGACCGCCCCAACATTCATCTGCAAGTCGAAATGCGCCGCGACGCCAAAGGCCAATTACTGAATGCCGTATCTGCCCATGCCGACGAAAGCGGAATCGTATACTGTCTGTCACGGGCCAAAACCGAAAAAACGGCGAAATTCCTTGTGTCTCATGGCGTGCGCGCCTTGGCTTATCACGCTGGCATGAGCGCCGGTGCGCGGGCGGAAACACAGAAAACCTTCATGAGGGAACCGGGTGTCGTCATCGTCGCCACCATCGCATTCGGCATGGGCATCGACAAACCGGACGTGCGTTTTGTGTGCCACACCGACATGCCCGGCAATATGGAAGCCTATTACCAGGAAATCGGGCGCGCTGGACGCGACGGGAAGCCCGCTCACGCCACAATGCTTTACGGACTGGACGATTTGCGCATGCGCCGCCAGTTCATCGAACAGGAAAATGCCGGTAGCGACCACAAACGGCGCGAACACAAACGCCTTGATGCGCTGATCTCCTATTGCGAGGCCCCCACCTGCCGCCGCCACGCGTTGCTTGCGTACTTCGGTGACGACGGTTCCAATGAGGCCTGCGGCAACTGCGATGTGTGCCTGAACCCGCCCGAAATGGTGGAGGGAACCCATGACGTGCGCCCCCTGCTTGAAGCCGCCGTACAAACAGGAGAAGTGTTCGGTCAGGCGCACCTGATCGACATTATGCGCGGTGCCGACACGGAAAAAATACGCACCAACGGCCACGACGCCCTGCCCGCCCACGGTGCGGGGCGCGAAATCAAAAAGGAAGCCTGGCGCTCCATCGTCCGCCAACTGGTGGCAGCCGGACACTTGCACATAGACGTCACCGGTCACGGCGGCCTGAACCTGACGGCCAAGGGCCGCGCACTGCTGAGCGGACAGGAATCCTTCAGCTACCGCAAGGACGTGCTTGCGCGCGGAGCATCCCCAAAGAAAGTGCGCGTGCCGCCTGCCGAGATGAGCGAAGCGGACCTTGAGGTGCTGGAAAAACTGAAAGCGTTACGCACCCGGCTGGCACATGAACGCGACGCGCCCGCCTACATGATTTTTTCAGACCGCTCCTTGGAAGATATGGCACGGCGCAAACCACAAAATGAAGCGGCATTTGCCGACATCCACGGTGTCGGCGCGGCCAAGCTCAAGGACTTCGCCGACATCTTCCTCGGCGTTCTCAGTTCCCCGTGAGACAAGGCGATCCCGCAATCGAACGGCCCGCCAACGGCGGATGCGTTTTTCTGCATGATCAACTGCATGAGCGCGGATCCCTTGTGTTTTCTGATCCACTTCGAACGCTTACATGTCCTGACGGGGCAAGTGTGGAACCGGCCTTCGCCGCCGTTGAACAGGCCCTCGATGAAGGCTTGTACGTCGCCGGCGCGTTCACCTATGAACTTGGCTACCACCTGGAACCGAAACTCAAAGCTCTTGCGCCGGATGCCGAAAGGCCCCTGTTCCAACTGGGCGTTTTCAAGACCATGACGCGCCTGAGCACACGCGATGCGGAACGTTTTCTGACCGCGCGGGCTGAGCCGCCAGGCTTTACAAAAAGCGATTTGCACCTCTCTTTGACGCGTGATGCTTACGACGCCCTCATGGTGCGCCTTCATGAGGCTATTTTCGCGGGCGATATTTATCAGGCCAATCTGACGTTCCCGCTGGACTTTCACTGGCCCGGCAACGTCTGGCAGCTCTACGGCTTGATGTCTCCCCACCAAAAAGTCGCCTTCGGGGCGGTGGTGGATATGCCGGAGATACGCGTTGCCTCCCTTTCCCCGGAACTCTTTTTTCAAAAACACGGCCACACCATGACCTGCCGACCGATGAAGGGCACCATGGGCCGGGGGCGAACGCAAACAGAAGATCGCGCCCTCAAGGAAGCCCTGTCCAGGGATGAAAAAAACCGCGCCGAAAACCTGATGATCGTCGATCTCATCCGCAACGACCTCGGGCGGATCGCGTGCATCGGCAGCGTGTGCGTTGAAAACATGTTTGAAGTGGAAACCTATGCGACCTTGCACCAGATGGTGAGCACCGTGCATGCTGAAATACGCAAAAACCTTCCCTTGATTGATATTTTCCGCTCCCTGTTTCCGTGCGGATCGGTGGTGGGCGCCCCCAAAATCCGCGCCATGGAAATCATTTCCGAACTGGAAACCACGCCTCGCGGTGTTTACACGGGGGCCATCGGATATTGCACGCCAAAGCGCGATATGTGTTTTTCCGTTCCCATTCGCACCGTAACCCTCACCCCGGCGCACCATGCCACGCTGGGCGTGGGCAGTGGCGTGGTTGCCGATTCCAAAAGTGCCGATGAATTCGACGAATGCCTGCTGAAAGCTCAATTCCTGAAGGACGCCCTGGCCGCACACCAGGACCGTCCGGGGCTGATCGAAACCATGCGGAGTGTGGATGGGACGATACCGCTTCTGCCCGATCACCGCGCCAGACTCAGAAACAGTGCCGCCGCCCTTGGCATACGCTTCGCCGAAGATCGTTTGTGGCAAGACGTCACGCATCGAGCCGAAGGAACGACGGGTGCATTGCGCGTTCGCCTGCAACTGGGCCCAGACGGATCATGGAACCTCGAAACGGCCCCGCTGGAAAAGATGACGACCCGGCCCGTCGTCATCGTGTCCCCCGAACGCCTGCGATCCGACGATCCGCTGTTGGCGCACAAGACCACCCGACGCGCCGTGTTTGAGTGCGCCCGGGGCATTTTAGACAACATCGACAACGGCTTCGACGTTTTGCTGTTCAATGAACGCGATGAGCTGTGCGAAGGTGCTATCAGCAATATTTTCCTGGAACGCGACGGCAAACTGGTGACGCCCGCACTGGCTTGCGGTTTGCTGCCGGGCATTCTTCGCGCCCACGTCATCAAGGAACGCGGCGCTATGCAGCGTGTGCTTCATGAAGACGACCTGCACAGGGCGGACAAAATCTACCTCTGCAACGCCGTGCGCGGATTGTTCGAAGTCCAACTTCACAATCACAAATAAACGCACACTCATCTTTTGAGCGGGGTCAGTTGCGGCTTTCGTTTTTTAGGCTTTCCTTATATAACCGTTTTACTATATTAAGCGAGGTCACGCGCGCGGCAAAGATGCCTCGAAATATCGGACCCACGATCATGAAATATGCTAGTGCTTGTGGACGTAGCGGACGCTTAAGCGGAGACGCCGAATGAATGAAGTGATCAAGCCGTCCGTAGCCGTGAAAGACCCCCATGCCGCCGACGATCAGGTGGACTTGCAGCCCACGTTGGGCCAGGAAGTCAAGTATACAACATGCTATATGTGTGCATGCCGCTGCGGCATCAAAGTCTATCTGCACGACGGCAAGGTCCGCTATATCCAAGGCAACCGCAACCACCCTATTAATGGCGGCGTCCTGTGCGGCAAGGGCTCCAGCGGCATCATGCAGCACTATTCCCCCGCACGGCTGTCCAAGCCCTTAAAGCGCGTGGGAGATCGCGGATCCAACGAATTTCAGGAAATCGAATGGGACGAGGCCCTGGAAATCGCCCGCGCGCGTCTTGGCAAAATCCGTGAAACCGACCCTAAAAAGCTTGCATTCTTTACCGGGCGCGATCAATCTCAGGCCCTGACCGGATGGTGGGCGAGCCAGTTCGGCACGCCGAATTACGCTGCGCATGGCGGATTTTGTTCCGTCAACATGGCCGCCGGGGGCCTGTACACCATCGGCGGTGCGTTTTGGGAATTCGCCGAACCAGACTGGCGCCATTCAAAGTATTTCATGATGTTCGGCGTCGCCGAAGACCATGATTCCAATCCCATCAAAAAGGGTCTGGGGATTTTAAAAGAGCGCGGTGCGAAGTTCGTGGCCGTGAACCCGATACGCACCGGCTACGGTGCCATTGCCGATGAATGGGTGGGCATCACGCCCGGAACCGACGGCCTGTTCGTCATGTCCTTGGTCCATGAGCTGTTGAAATCCGGCAACGTCGATGTGGAATACCTGATCCGCTACACCAACTCCGGCTGGTTGGTCATTCAAGATGAAGGGGCCGCCGATCACGGCCTGTTCGCGCGCGACGATGCGGGGAATCCCCTGTGCTGGGACATGGATGGGGAAACACTCGCAAACGCCAAGTCCGGGGAAATCGAACGCCCGGCGCTCAAGGGCGAATTCACCCTGCCCGATGGGCGCAAGGCGGTGCCGAGCTTTTTGCTTCTGGCGCAACGCTATCTGAACGCCCGATATGCACCGGAACAAATCGCCCACGTGTGCGGCATCAAGGTCGCCGACATCAAACGCATCGCCGCCGAACTGGCCCACGTCGCGTTCAAGGAAACCATTGAGATCGACCAGGAATGGACCGATTGGACCGGACGCAAACACGACAAGATGATCGGCCGTCCGGTGTCGTTCCATGCCATGCGCGGCATTTCGGCGCATTCCAACGGCTTCCATACCTGTCGCATGCTGCATATCTTGCAGGTGTTGCTGGGTTCGGTCGAAGTTCCGGGCGGCTTTCGCGTCAAGGCCCCGTATCCCAAACACATTCCGCCGGGAATCAAACCGGCGGGGAAACCGGGACAGGTCAATCCCAACACGCCCCTTCCGGGCGCGCCGCTGGGATTTCCCACCGGACCGGAAGACCTGTTGCTGGAAGACGACGGCACCCCCCGGCGCATCGACAAGGCCTACAGTTGGGAACATCCCATTTCCAGCCACGGCATGATGCACATGGTGATCCACAACGCCTGGAAAGGCGATCCATATAAAATCGACACCTTGATGATGTTCATGGCGAACATGAGTTGGAATTCATCCATGAACACGGCGGGCACCATCGAAATGCTCACCGACAAGGATGAAGACGGCGCCTATAAAATTCCGTTCATCATCTATTCGGACGCCTATTTTTCCGAAATGGTGCCCTATGCGGACCTGATCCTGCCCGACACCACGTATCTTGAACGCCACGATTGCATCTCGTTGCTGGACCGTCCGATTTCCAGCGCCGACGCCTGCGCCGACGCCATTCGTTATCCGGTGGTCGAACCGGACCGCGACGTGCGCGGGTTCCAAAGCGTCCTGATCGATCTGGGCCATCGGCTGGGTCTGCCCGGCCTGACCAACGAAGACGGTTCGCCGAAGTATCCCGGCGGCCTTGCCGATTATATGGTCAACCACGAACGTGCGCCGGGCGTCGGCATGCTGGGCGGGTGGCGTGGCAAGGACGGCGACCAGCCGCTCAAGGGTGCCGTCAACCCCAAGCAACTCGACAAATACATCGAAAACCAGAGCTTCTGGACCCACGAATTCGCCCCCGATCAACGTTACTTCAAGATGGCCAACAAGGGCTATCTGGACTGGGCCGCGGACATGTCCCTGCTGCCCAATAATGAGCCGATCATTTTTCAGCTTTATTCCGAGGTGTTTCAGAAATTCAAACTCGCCGCCGAAGGCCACGGCGACATCGTGCCGCCCGCCGAACATGGTGCGCGCATCAAAAAGTACTTCGACCCGTTACCGATCTGGTATCCACCCATCGAGGAAACCATGATCGACATCAAGGAATACCCCCTGCACGCCCTGACCCAGCGCCCCATGCACATGTACCATTCTTGGGGATCCCAAAACGCCTGGCTACGCCAGATCACCGGCAAGAACAGGCTGTTCATTCACGAAACCCTGGGAGCGTCTTTAGGCATCGACGACGATGACTGGGTATGGATCACATCCCATCACGCGCGCATCCGCTGTCAGGTGAAACTAGTGGACGGCGTCAATCCCAACACGGTGTGGACGTGGAACGCCATCGGCAAGCGCCGCGGGGCGTGGAACCTGGACAAGGACGCCATCGAAGCCAAGGAAGGCTTCTTGCTCAACCACCTGATTTCCGAACTGCTGCCCAAACAGGAAGACGGCTACCGTTATTCCAATTCCGATCCCATCACCGGACAGGCGGCCTGGTTCGATCTGCGCATCAAGATCGAAAAGGCGGACCCGTCGGAAGCCAAGGAAACATGGCCACAATTCCCGGTTCTTGAAAAAATCACTCAATTGCCCGACACGCCGGATATCCTGCGCTACGGCGAATCGTTCCGCAAGGCACGCAAACAACATCGACGCGAGGGCGAATAAAATGACCTCTCTGCCACGCGAAACCAACAAAAAACTGGGGCTGGTCATCGACCTGGACACCTGTGTCGGCTGTCACGCGTGTGCCACCAACTGCAAGGAATGGAACACCGGCGGCCATAGCGCACCGTTGCCGGACTACGATCCTTACGGGAAAAAACCCAGTGGCGTGTGGTTCAACCGCGTCCACTCCTTTGAAGTGCGCCGTGGCAAACGACCCAATCTGACCATCAATTTTCCGCGTTCGTGCCTGCACTGCGACAACGCCGCCTGCGTTACGGTCTGTCCCACCGGAGCCTCATACAAACGTGCCGAGGATGGCATCGTGCTGGTCAATACGGACAAATGCATCGGCTGCAAGCTGTGCAGTTGGGCTTGTCCTTACGGTGCGCGTGAATTCGACGAGGACGAAGGCGTGATGAAAAAATGCACGCTATGCATCGACCGAATTTACAACGAAACCCTGGACCCCGAAGATCGCCGCCCCGCGTGCGTATTGGCGTGTCCGACGGGAGCGCGCCATTTTGGCGATCTGAACAATCCCGAATCCGCCGTTTCGCAATTGGTCGCGGCACGTCATGGCCGCGACCTGATGGCGGAACTCGGCTACAAACCGACCAACAAATACCTGCCGCCGCGCGCGCGCAAAGTCGATTCTTTCGATGTCGGCGCGCCGGAGGAACTGGAGCCCGTTACAGTCGAGGGCGGCTTCCTGGGCTGGCTCGACAAGGCACTTTCGCGTTAAGGAGTGGACGACAGACATGCATCCCGCGTTTTCCGTAATCTTCTTTACCACCAGTTCCGGGGCGGGCTATGGCCTGTTGGCGTTGATGGGCATCTTCGGGGCAACCGGACTGTTGCCCGATGAACGCTGGGTGGGCGCGAGCGGTCTTGTTACCGCTTTGGCGCTGATTTCCACCGGTTTGATGGCATCCACCGCACACCTGGGCCGCCCGGAACGGGCCTGGCGCGCCCTCACGCAGTGGCGCTCAAGCTGGCTGGCGCGCGAAGGCGTGATGGCGGTCCTGACCTATATTCCCGCCCTGATTTTGGGCCTTGGCTGGGTATGGTTTCAAAACCTTTCCGGCCTGTGGGCGGTGGCGGGCATTGTCAGCGCGCTTCTGGCATGGCTTACGGTGGTATGCACGGCAATGATCTACCGCTCCTTGCGCCCCATCCACCAATGGCACAACGACTGGACGGTGCCGTCATACGTTCTGCTCAGCTTTATGAGCGGTGCGGTGCTGATGAGCGTTCTGACCCATCTGTTTTCCATCCACAACCCTTACATCCAAAGCTTTACGGTCATCACTTTGATTGCCGGGTGGGGGATGAAAACGCTGTATTGGAACTACAACAAACATTCCCATGGCCTGCCCAGCGTCAATTCCGCCATCGGTGTCGATGCCGGCGACGTCAGCGTTCTGGAAACGCCGCATACCTCGGACAACTACCTGATGAAGGAAATGGGCTACAAAGTCGCGCGCAAACACGCCGATGCGCTGCGCACCATCGCCCATGTGCTCGGCTTCGCCTTGCCGCTGGCGCTCAGCATCCTTGCACTGTTCATCTCCGGTCTACCGGCAACCCTCGCCGTCATCGTGGCATGGGGGTCGTGCTCGCTGGGAATCCTGACGGAACGCTGGTTGTTTTTCGCCGAGGCAAAACACACCGTGAACCTCTATTATGGTGAGTTCGTCATCTGACCACCAGCACCGAACGGTCGGCATGACGCACCACGCGTGAGGCATTGGGGCCCAGCAGAAAATCCTGAAGGCGCGGCCGATCGCCCGCCCCGTGAGCGGCAATGACGATCAGGTCCGCATTGATCTGCTGTGCGCAATGGATGATTTCCTCATACACCGTACCCTGAGCAACGATGTGCTGAACGGAAATCCCTTCGGGCAACTCTTTGCGCACAAAGGCCTTGAGCGCTTCGAGGGTTTTTTCGCGGATCTTGTTTTCGTAGTTCGAGGGAAAAAATTCACCGACGATACTCATGCCGAACGGTGGGATCACCGTCATGACGTGCAAGTTTGCGCCGCAAGTTCGCGTGAAGTCCAGGGCCGTGGGCAGGGCCTTTTCCCAGGACTGTTTTTGATCCAGGTCAACGGTAAGCAGGACGTCCTTATACATGGCTCTCCCTTTCGCTTTCCTCTATGCGACGGCGCGTGCGCTGCACGAAAAAGACCAGAAACAGCAACGCCAGCGCAGGTAAAAACATCAATTGCTTGGGCGGGCGATCCGCCTTCAGTTCGACGGAACGGATTTGCCAATCGAAATCAATTTTCATTTTCTCCGCCACCGAGCCGAAAATCACGTTATCGACAATCATGGAATTTCCATCCTTGCGCAACTCCAAGCCGGCGCGGGCAAGGCGTTGTACGCCCGTTCCCGGCAAGCCCATGGGCAACATGACGGTCTTGTCCACGTTTTTGCCTTCCAGGGTTTCTCCGATAATCCGCACACGCAATTGCGCCTTGGCGGGAAGGCCCTGGGCGATGGTGAAAATCTCGGTCGCACTGTGTGCCTCCAGGGGGGGATAGATCATATCCATCCAGAACCCGGGGCGGAACAAGGTGAAGGCCACCAGCAGCAACGCCACCGTTTCCCAGATGCGGCTTTTGACCAGAAAGTAGCCCTGGGTCGCGGCGGCGAAGGTCAACATCGCCAAAACCGCCGAGACAATGGTGACCACCAGTTCCCACCAGTGATCAATGCCGATCAGCAGCAACTGCGTGTTGAAAATAAACATGAACGGCAATATGGCGGTACGAATATCGTACATGAACCCCTGAATGCCGGTGCGGATGGGATTGCCCCCCGATATGGCCGAGGCCGCAAACGCGGCCAGCCCCACCGGCGGCGTGTCGTCGGCCAGAATGCCAAAGTAAAACACGAACATGTGCACCGCGATCAAAGGCACGATCAAACCCGCCTGCGCGCCCACGGTCACGATCACCGGCGCCATCAGGCTGGACACCACGATATAATTTGCCGTGGTCGGCAACCCCATGCCCAAGATCAAACTCACCACCGCAGTGAGGAACAGCATCAGCATCAGATTTCCGCCGGAAACGATCTCAATCACTTCCGTCATGACCTGACCGATGCCGGTCAGGGTAATGGTCCCCACGATGATACCTGCCGCCGCCGTCGCCACGCCGATACCGATCATGTTGCGCGCGCCGGCTTCCAAACCGTGAACGAAGTCGAAAAAGCTTTTGTGCAGATGCGACATCGTGACGCTTTGACCGCGGAAGAAATCCATCAACGGCTTTTGCGTCAGCACGATGAAGATCATGAACACGGTGGCCCAAAATGCCGACAGGCCCGGCGACAGGCGCTCGACGATCAGGCTCCACACCAAAACCACCACCGGCAGCAGAAAATGCAGCCCGGCCTTGATGGTCGGCCCCGGCAACGGCAGCACCTTGATGTCCAGCGACGTATCAAGATCCGGTTGATTGGCGGCGATCTTCACCAGAGCGCTGTATGCGATGACGAGCATCACCGTAGCGATATAGGGCGTGGCATCCCCAGCATAGGCCTTGACCCAACCGAGCGTATAATACGTTCCAGATGACAAGGCCGCCAGCCCCGCGAAGGTGGCGACGAACATCGCAATCTTGGCCAGAAAAGGGGGGTTCCATACCCGGGGCAGACCGCGGATGTCCGCTTTCAAGGCCTCAAGATGCACGATATAAACCAGCGCAATGTAGGAAATGACCGCGGGCAGAAATGCATTCTTCATCACCTCGGTCAAGGGAATGCCCACGTATTCCACCATCAAGAACGCCGCCGCCCCCATGACGGGAGGCATCAACTGACCGTTGGTGGAAGATGCGACCTCGACCGCACCAGCCTTTTCCGCCGAAAAGCCGACCTTGCGCATCAGGGGAATGGTGAACGTGCCCGTGGTCACCACGTTGGCGATGGATGATCCGGACACCAGGCCGGTCATGGCGCTGGACACCACGGCGGCCTTGGCCGGACCGCCGCGCATGTGCCCCAAAAGAGCGAACGCGACGCGAATAAAATAGTTGCCCGCACCGGCTTGTTCCAACAACGCGCCGAACAACACGAATAAAAACACCATGGACGTGGACACGCCCAGCGCGATACCGAACACACCTTCGGTCGCCAGCCAATAATGGGACATGGCCTTGTTGATACCCACCCCTTTGTGGGCGATGACATCGGGCATATAGGGGCCGGCGAAGGTGTAAATCAGAAAGATGATCGCAACCACCATCAAAGGCGGGCCCAAAGCACGGCGCGTCGCCTCTAAAAGCGTGATCATGCCGAGCACGCCGACCACGACATCAAAGGTCGTCGGCGCACCGGGACGTTCGGCCAGTTGAGCATAGAACAAAAATAGATACGCAGCGCAAAATGCGGCAACGGAAGCGATGATCCAGTCGTATACGGGAATGATTCTTCGCGGTGAGCTCTTAAACGCCGGAAACGCGAGATAGGCGAGGAAAATCGAAAACGCCAGATGGATGGAGCGTGACTCGGTGCTGTTCAGCACGCCCCAGCGAAACAAAAAGGGCAAGGGTGAAGCAATCCACAATTGAAACACGGACCATGCCAGGGTCAAGCCCACCAGAATGCGCGCCGAAAGACCCGTCGGGATGCGGGCGCCGGTATCGACCGAAGCAACGATGTCTTGCGCAACTTCCAAGTCTTGTTTCAACAAGGTTGCGTTTTGTTCTGCCATAACCCGTCCTATCGTTTGACGCCAAGCGATATAAAATGTGGGGGCGGCCCCGAAGCCGCCCCCATGTTTCGTTACAAAGGCCGTCCCTTACTTGATCAGGCCGACTTCCTTGTAGTATTTCAGTGCGCCCGGATGCAGCGGCGCGGACAAACCGTCCTTCACCATTTCCGATTTTTTCAGTTTGGCAAACGCCGGGTGCAGCTTCTTGAAGGCATCGAAGTTCTCGAACACAGCCTTGACGATCTGATAAACCACTTCGTCAGGCACCGCCGTCGAAGTGACGAAAGTCGCCCCCACGCCGAAGGTCTTGGTGTCGTTGGGAGAACCGCGATACATCCCGCCGGGAATCGTCGCATAACGATAATAGGGATTGTCTTTCACCAGCTTGTCGATGGCCGGGCCCGTCACGTTGACCAACACGCTGTCGCATGTGGTGGTCGCTTCCTTGATGGAGGCCGACGGATGGCCGACCGTGAATACCATGGCGTCAATATTGTTGTCGCACAACGCCTTGGACTGCTCCGATGACTTCAGTTCCGAAGCCAACGCGAAATCACTCATTTTCCAGCCCTTGGCCTTCATCACCACTTCCATGGTGCTGCGCTGGCCGGAACCGGGATTGCCGATGTTGACACGCTTGCCCTTCAGATCGTCAAAGGTCTTGATGCCGCTGTCGGCGCGCGCCACCACGGTGAACGGTTCTGCATGTATGGAAAAAACGGCGCGTAAATTTTTGAACGGCCCCGCCTTCTTAAACTGATTAAGTCCATGGTATGCATTGTACTGCACATCGGACTGGGCGATGCCCATATCCAGTTCACCCGCGCGGATGGTATTGATGTTGTAGACTGAGCCACCCGTGGATTCCACCGAACAGCGAATGCCGTGTTCTTTGCGCGATTTGTTCACCAAACGGCAGATCGCCCCGCCGGTGGGGTAGTACACCCCCGTCACACCGCCGGTGCCGATGGTGACAAAACGCTGCTCTGCGGCGCTTGCCTTTTGTGCGAAACCGCCGAATGCGGTAACGGCCAAGGTCGCCCCCAACAAGGTTGCGCCTAAAAACTTCTTCATGTCCCTATCCTCCCAGATATGTTTTTTATCAACACACGTTTACGCTCTTTTTTCGCCACCCACGATCCCGCCTCGCCCTTGCGGACAATCCATGGCAAAAACTGCGTGAGCTGCGTTTGCGTCTGCAATCACCCGTTCTTCCAAGGCCGCCGCACGCACAGTCTGTCGCACCAACGCGGCATTATTCGGCGCAAGGGCGCCGCTTTCCAGATACAGGTTGTTTTCAAAACCAAGGCGCGGATGTCCGCCCATCATCAGGGCCGCCGCCGCCGCCGGAGCCTCCCTTTCACCGAAGGCACAAACGCCCCAGTGCACAGGTCCGCCCTCGACCAAGGCATCGACACGATCGTTCAGGTCATCCACGGTTCCGATTTTCGGCCCATGAGAGCCCAGAACGAACAACACAAAAGGCCGCGCTTCGACAATAAGACCGCGTTCGCGCAAGGCGTTGAAATGGCGCACGTCTTGTGAAGAATACAAAATGTATTGCGCCAGCACGTCATGTGCGTCCATCCAGGTGAAAAAATCCGCGAGCGTTTCCTCGCCCGCAGGGATCAGTTCACCGATTGCCAGCGAAGCACTTTGCGGACGGACGGCTTCGACCACAGCCATTTGGTGAACGGGCCGATAACGGCCCACAGCTTCGGTGGTGATCTGAAGAATCATGTCTCGTCCGACTTCGCGGCGAATGGTGCCAAGAACATCTCGATAAACATCCGCATCCAAAACATGACGACCTTCGCCATCACGCACATGCAGGTGCATCATGGCCGCGCCCGCATCGCGACAGAGACACGCCTCACGCGCCAACTCATTCGCACTTAACGGCAGCCCCGCATGATCTTCCTGCGTGCGTCGCGCCCCGTTGGGGGCAACGCAGATCACAGCAGGATCGAAAACACCGCCGATCATGAGCGAACCTCTGCGATTGCGGCATCGAGAGCTTGTTTAAGACGTCCCACGATTTCGTCAACCTCGCCGGAACTGACGATGTAGGGCGGCGCCAAAAGGACGTGATCGCCATTCTTTCCATCCGCCGTCCCCCCCATCGGGTAACACAGCAAACCTCGTTCCAAAGCGTTCTTCTTGATCCGCGCATGAAGTTTCAAATCCGCCGCAAAGGGCGTCTTCCGATCAGGGTCCGCAACCAGTTCGATGCCGCGAAACAATCCGCGTCCGCGGATATTGCCGACATGGGGGTACTGCGCGAAGGTCGCGTGCAGTTTTTCGTCCAAAAGATCCCCTTGGGCACGCACATTGGCAAGCAGACTGCGCTTTTCGATTTCCTCCAGCACCGCCAAGGCCCCCGCGCAAGCCGTCGCGTGCCCCATATAGGTGTGACCGTGCTGAAAAAAACCGCTGCCGGACGTGATTGCGTTAAAGATTTCATCCGTGACGATCAACGCCCCGATGGCCTGATAACCGCCACCGAGTCCTTTGGCCATGGTGACCATGTCCGGAACGATACCTTCTTGCTCGAAAGCAAACATGGCGCCGGTGCGCCCCGTCCCGCACATGACCTCATCCAGGATCAAGAGCACGTTGTATTTGTCGCAAATTTCGCGGATGCGTTTGAAGTAACCGGGCATGGGCGGCACCGCGCCCAGGGTCGCGCCCACCACGGGTTCGGCAATAAAGGCCGCGACCTTGTGTTCGCCAAGCTCCAAAATAGCCTGTTCCAGTTCGTTCGCCGCGCGCAGACCATAGGCCTCGTCACTTTCGCCGTCACGTTGATAGCGATAGGCGAAACACGGCGCAATATGGTGAACATTGTGCGACAACATCGGCTCATACGGTTCGCGCCGCCACAGGTTTCCGCTCATCGAAAGCGCACCTAAGGTATTGCCGTGGTAACTGTGCAGCCGTGAGATGATGTGGCTGCGCTCGCCTTCACCTTTTTCAAGAAAATACTGCCGCGCCAGCTTCATCGCCGCCTCATTGGCTTCGGAACCGCCGGAAACGAAATAGGCTCGATTCAAAGTCCCCGGCGCCAATTGCGTCAGTTTGTGTGCCAAATTCTCCATCACATCGGTGGTGAAAAACGCGCTGTGAATGAAAGGCAGGCGTTGAACCTGATCAATGATCGCGGCTTTTACCGCCGTGTTGCTATGGCCCAGGCACGACACCGCCGCACCGCCGCACGCATCAAGATAACAGCGCCCCTGCGCGTCAATCACCCACGCCCCGTCGCCCCCTACCGCATGGGGCATTTCGATCTTGGGCTGACGATGAAAAACATGGTTCATGAACGGTGCCTCCGCGTGATTTTTTCCAGCCAATAGGCGTCAAAACCATTGAGTTGCTCGCCGCTTTCATCCAGGCGCTTCAACGCCGCATCCCCGCCACGGGCCACCATCAACATCACAAGAGCCTCCGCCACCGCCATGGCGGGAACGATGGAATGAAAAAAAGACGGGCTGTCGTTGCGCACCAGCAAGGCCAGGGTTCCACGATGGCGAACGATGGGCGCCACGGCGCTGTCGCTGATCGCCACCACCTGCGCGCCGTGTTCCACGGCGTAATCGACCGCGCGCACGGTATTCCGGCTATAGGGGGAAAAACTAGCAGCCAGAACAACGTCGTTTTCACCCACACCGCGCATCTGGTCGGCAAAGGTGCCGCCATGGCCGTCCACCAACTCGACATTGTGGGTGAACATGCGGCTTGCGTAATGAAAATAAAAAGCGACCGGATAGAGACTGCGCGCGGCAACGACAAAAATTCTGCGCGCACCGCACAACACGTTCGCCGCCGCCGCAACAGCCTTCTCCCCCGGCTCCTCCGCAAGAGCGGCCAGGCTTTGGCGTTCGGTGTGAAACATTTCCGCGATTAAATTTTCATCGGAACCGGTATCACCACGTTCTTGCAAGGTGCGTGCGCTTTTCGCATAGCTGACCTTGGGACGCGAACGCAAACGTTCCTGAAACGGTTCCTGAAACTGAGCGTGACCATCAAACCCCAATTCGCGCGCCAGACGCACCATCGTGGAAGGATGGACCCGCGCGTGCGCAGCCACCTGACGCATGGAATACAGCGCCATGTCCTCGGGATGGTCGATGACATAGCGCGCCGCGCGCTTCAGCTGCGGACTGAGACGCGAAAAACTGCCTTCTATGCGCGCGATGACATCTTTGAAATTCATTAGGCCGCTTGTTGTTGTGAATCCCCCCTGCGCCTTTCAGCGCACGTGAATCATAGACCACTTGCCGTGTTCATTGCAACAAACGATTCATATCTGAAATTTTAGAACAGAAATATCAGATCAGCGCGCCTCCTCGCAGACCGACGTCCCGCCGTCGGGCGCGCCCAACGCATCGTAGCGTGATGACGGAACCTGCCCGTAGCGCGCACGCGTCAGTTCGACAACCTCCTCCACGGCGCTGGCCACGGCTTGCAGATAAGCACTGCCGCACCCCCCCAAAAGAGTACAAAAGCGATCCATCCAATCCCCCACATGCTCATCCAGGAAAACGCCAAGCACAGCGGCGGCGCGTTCGTTCGTGCCGTCCACTTCGTGAACGCCGACCAGCCCGCCAAGATAGGTAAGGATAAAACCGACCTGATCCAAGGCACGATGGGGGCCCCTGAGCATCGGATCAACGTCCAATTGCAGGGGATCGAAATCGACCGCCTCATACCATCCGGCCAGGGCGTCGCCGCCATCGAAACGCGGCGGAGGGAAATTCCAGCACTGGTCCTCCAGCAACTGCCCTCGATCAAGCACATGGGCATAGGGCGAAATGTAACGACCGGACTGGGGCACGCACAACACATCGTAGAAATCCTGTCGCGCCTGTTCCAGAGTGATGTCACCTCCGCCGGATTCTACCAGATTCGCCAGGATTTCCGCTTCCGCAGGGCGCAGCACCAGGGCCGCCGCCGCCGCCAGCATCTGCGAGAGGGCCGGTTCGCCATCACGCATTGACTTTCTCCAGCCGGGCGCGGGTGTTGAAGTAAACGATACTACCGCCGGTCAGATCCATCAGCGACATCTGTTCGACATCCGGATCGCGGCGCATGATCGGATTGAGGTGAATGCCCATGCGGCGCACCTTGTCGCCTTCGATCCTCCTCCCGCCGATGCGGTAATTTGTCGCCCCATAGCCCCAGTGGCCGTAGCCGACATTGAAGGTGATCACGCCGGGGTGAATGCCTTCGACCACACGCGCAATACCCTTGCGTTTGCCGTGCGGCGTGACCACCCACACGTTCTCACCGTCGGCGATCCCCAGACGCCCGGCATCCTGCGCAGCAACCTGAATCCCATTGTCAGGCATGATCTGGCGCAAGACGTAGTTCGAAGACAGTCGCGAATGCGATTGAAGAGCACCCTTGAGAGTGATTATGGTAAACGGCCAGTCCTTGGGATCGTCGAGTTGATCCAGGGGCTGACCCAGGGCCGTGGTTGGCTCCACCCAGGCGGTGGTGCCGAGAAACGGCTCCCCGGTCATGCTGTTGCGCGTGCGCGCCACCTCTTCGGCATAAAAGTGCAGGGTTTTGGTGAAGCGGTGGGTCAGCCTGTCCCCCTCGCGCGCGCGGCTGCGCGGTTCCATGCGCCCCCCTTTGGCCAGCACCGAAAGCACCTTCGGCCACTGCGCAGGCGTCAATGCTGATTTGAAGGTTTCCGCAAACCCCGACAGATCGCCGACCTGCACTTCCAACGCGGTGACATCGGGCACTTCGCTATCGGCTACACCGGACTGAAAAACGACGTTGGCGGTGGCCTTCAGATACCAGTCCTCTTTGCGCTTCAGCGGCCACCATTTCCCCGCGCCATCGCGGATGCCCTTGTCGCCGAAGCCCGGCAGACCGATACGCCTGGCCACGTCGATGAAAAATTCTTCAAGGCACATGTGGCGTCCGTCCGGGGTTTTTTCCGTCAGTTCGACCACCGGCCAACGTACGCCGGTCCCTTTGGTCAGCACCGTGGGAAGAACGCCGATATGGCACCAGCGTTCCAGAAAGCTGCTGTCTGGAATGATATAGTCGGCGTACATGCTGGTATCACCGACAACGATATCCGAAGCGATGATCAAAGGAATGTTTTTGGGATCCTTGACCGCCTCGACCATGGCTTCGTTGCCCTGTGTGGGGGTACTGTAAAACGGTGTCGCCATGTGCCAGAGTAGAATATCCACGCCGTAGGGATAGCGTTGGACCGCCGAAGGCAGCAGTTCGGAGAACATCTCAAAACTCAACGGGAACCAGGGACGTTTGGAGGGATAGGGATTTTCTCCCTTCGCTTTCTTCGCCTTGTATTCGCTGGACTCTTCATACTCGGCTTCCTCGCGCGAGAGCATGACCCCTTCGGCCGGGGTGTCGGTTTCGATGCCCATCACATCGTATTGACCTTTTTTGTAGCTGAAACTGCCCCCGCCCACGGTCAAACCGCCGGTCCAGTTCAGGTTGCCCACCAGCAGGTTGAGCAACAGCACGGCCACGCCGTTGTAATAGCCGTTGGGGTGCTTGACCACGCCGCGATACATCTCGCACGCCGCCTTGCGCCCGTGGCTGGTGAATTCACGCGCCAGATCGACGATTTGCGCGGCGCCGATGCCGCTGATCGCGGCATAGTCCTCGATACTGTGTTCGCTGGCCGACTCGCCGATGAGTGTAAACGCGCTTTTGACCTTAATGCCGTTGACTTTGCCGCTAAAGGCGACCGCGGCCCGGGCGCTGTGTTCAACCGCCACGGGCCTGTTTGTCGCGACGTCGATGGCCACGCGGTCCAGTTCCTCGTCCTGCGCGGCAGAGCCCAGTCCGGCGTCCTCCAGATTCAGGAACGCACCGTTGCGCGGATGCGACGCATCGTCGATCACCAGATGACTGGCGTCGGTATGGGAAAGTTCGCCGACCGCTTCGGCTGCGGCCTGGGTCGGACGGCTGAGATAGTCCGCATTGTAACGCCGGTTGTCGATAATCCAGCGGATCATCGCCAGCGCCATGGCGCCGTCCGTGCCCGGTTTGATGGGCAGCCAGTTGGCGCGCTCGCCCATGACCCCACCGCGACTGAGCAAAGGGTCAATGACGACATATTTCAAACCGCCCGCCTTGGCGCGCGCTGCGGCGGTGTATTTGGCCATGGTCTGCATGGGGAAGTTGGCGTCCCCGGGCTGAGTTCCCCAGAAGATGATGAACTTGGCCTCGGAAATATCCGGTTTGCTCATGTGTTTGCCGGGATACACCTGAGCGGTGGCGACGTGGTGACTGACTTCGCAGATGTTGACGTGTTCGTAGGTGTTGACCGTAGAGAAGGCCGCGCCGAAGCGTCGCGCAAAACCAAGCCGGCTGCCGACGATCCGCCCGCCTTGAAACACATAGCCGTTGGTGCGCCGCCCCAGTTCCGGCGCTGACGGGTCCATGGGCTCGCGTCGTTTGGCATAGAGGCCATTGAATCCCAGCACGTCGAGGTCCGCGCTCGCCGCATCGCCCGTGTCGGCGAAGATCCTGCCGCCGTCGCTGACTTCCTTGATCAGTTGTTCCCAGCCGATGGGCTGCCACTGACCGCTGCCGCGCGGCCCTTTGCGTTTCAGCGGCACCGTGATGCGATAGGGATCGTAGATGGACTGAATTCCGGCGTTGCCGCGCGCACACACCGTCCCGGGGCGCGCCGCGGTGGCGAGCAAGGGCGTATCAATGCTGTCGTAATCGGTCAATGTGTTGGGGTGGTAAGGGTTGCCGCTGATGCGCTGCACGCGCCCCGTCTTGCGATTGATCTTGACCTGCAACCCGCATTCACTGTGGCATTGCTGGTCCACGGTGTAGCGCAATATCCAGTCCGGGTTGGGTCTGAGCTTGCCGCTCGAGGGATCGCGCAACCATTCCGGCGCGTTTGAATTTCCGTAGATGGGATGCAGCGCCTGACGTCCGCGATCATTGAAAGGGATCAAGTGATAGAAGGTATCGTAGAATCCGCCGAACCCCACACCAACACCGCCGAGGGCGCAAGCCTTGAGAAAATTTCTGCGATTGACCATGAGGGTGCTCCTTTAGTTTCCGTCGGACTAACGTGTGAACAAGCTCAACCGAGGGTGCGTTTGTCGGGCAACAGCAACAGGTGAGCAGCCAGAACCCCAAGACCCGCCAGAACGCTAAAGCCAGTGTTCATCAAAACCTCGGAACTGAGCGTGAACTGCTGATATCCGGCGCCACTGCGCACCAACGCTTCCCCCCCCAGCAAAATCAGCACCCGTACCGCGTAACTGCCCCACAGGACCCCCAGCAGGGCAACGCCTTGCGCCCAGCGTTGACGCCCCAGGGGCGTCACCAGCAAGACCAGCGGCACAATCACGCCGGGCAGCGTCCACTGCCAGAAGACGTAACCGCCGTAAGGCTCCATGTAGAGCTGGGCCGCACGCAGCCCCGCGATGGAACCGAACCGTCCGATCCACCACATCCAGCCGAACCACACCACGGCGGCAAGGGCGATGCTGACGACTGCCCCCCAGCGCAGGGGCTCAAGCGGCACATCCGCGTGCTGACGCCCTGCAGCCAGCCACGCCAGCAACGGTGCAACCACCATCATCAACAAGGCGCCGTCGGCCATCGCTGTGGAGAAGAAAAGAAGCAACACAACGGACGAGTTCCACAGCGGCACGCCATGCTCGTTCATCAAGAAGATGCCCGAATAAAGGGGCGCGAACAGAGACAAAAAGATCACCGCGCCGATGACCCAGCACCGCGAAGTCGTCCCTTCCAGAACCGCGTAATGGCGGCTCCACAAAGAAAAGAAATCGGCCAAAAAGCGCCATGGAGACGCCAGCCGTTCAATGGATCTGGCCAGGGCCTCGCGGTCCATGGCCTGAAAGCTCAGCCACCAGCACAGCGCCAGATACACCGGCAGCAGGATGATCCCGTACTTGATGATCGCCGTGTCCCAGTGTTCCCAGCCGTAAAAATAGCCGTAGATCAACCGTGAAGGCTGTTGCACTTCGGACAGTACGTTGAGAAAACCGGCGACGATCAAGGCCACCGCCAAAGGCAGGGCGTAACGGTAGCCGGGCCCGTGCCGCCGTCCGAAGATGACATACAGCGCCCACACCATCGTCAGCCCTCCGGCGGCGCCCAGCGCCCAGGAATAATTGCCGAACAACAAGGAAAACGGGCGTGCATGGGCGATGTTCAGCAGCTCGTGAAGGGGGGCCACGGACTGCGGCACGCTAAACGAATTGGCATCGACGAGACTGGTCATTTTGATTCTCCTTGCGAAACCGGCGCGATTTTCCACTTCCCTTCGGATTCCTGTATGGGATTCTCAAAGCCCGCGTCCTCGAACAACTGCGACCACAACGTCGGCCTTCCGGGCAGGTTGTTCTGCAACTGCGTGGGCAGGTCGATATAGAAGACCCGCGGCTGATTGCCGGTCTCGGGCTTGAGGACCTGCACCGGCCCGCTTTTGATCCGGCGTGTCACCGGATCGTCGGGGTTGTTGAGATCACAGAACTGGCGCGCGCCGCCGATGCAGGTTTCCACGCATGCCGGCAGAAGCCCCTGATCCACACGCTGCGCACAGAAGGTGCATTTATCGGCCGTCTTGGTGATCGGATTTATGAAGCGCGCATCGTAGGGACAGGCGTTCACGCAAGCCCCGCACCCCCAGCAGCGGTCGTTGTCGATGACGACCACGCCGTCCTTACGCTGCCATGTGGCCCCGGCGGGACACACTTCGATACACGAAGGCCGTTCGCAGTGATTGCACAGACGCGGCAAAAAGGCGCGGCGGGTCCTCGGGTAGGCGCCGATCTCCACATCGGGCACCCAGGTGCGAAAACTGCCTTCGGGGATATTGTTCTCGAACTTGCACGCGGCGGTACACGATTGACACCCGACACACTTGCGCAGGTCGATCAACATGGCCCAGCGTTTTCCCACAAACCCTTCGGCGGCCAGACCCCCGTCTTTGCGTGTATATGCGAACGCATCACGCCCATGGAAGCGATAAAAATCAGTGCCGTCCTGGCGAAGCTCCAGCGCGGTTTGCGCCGTTGTCGAGCGCGCCCCTTCCTTTGGATCCGTCTGCGCTTGGGCCGCTGCCGTCCCGGCGCCCGCCACGGCGAGCGCGCCAGCCGTAGCGAGCGGTGCCGCCCCCCCTGCAAGCAGCCGCCCCAGCACCCTGCGACGGCCCGGATTATCGGGTTCAGTCGCCACTTGTATCGGGTCTGTTTGTGTCGGGCCCGTCTGCGACGGATCTGCCGGTGTTGTCGGATCGATCAGTTTCGTCGGATCTACCTGCTTCATCATCGTCCCTCCGCATCACAAACCCAATGGTTCCGACGAACGCGAACCAAATTCCCCGAAGGCCACGTTCAAGGCGATCACGTATCCAACAAAGTCAAATCCGCTCAACCGGGAGAAATTTTCCTGACCGGGGCTGTTTCATACGAGATTAACTTTAAAACTGCCCCTTTTTTGACATCATTCAGATCGAACTAACGTGCAAAAGCCCACACCATAGCTCACCCCGATAAGACTAATTTTCAAATTATACTTACATGTCATATGGAATGATGGCATGTAAATCATCAATTTCATTTTGACGCTACGCTAAAAAAGAACCCCGTACAAACCTTAAAAAGCCATAAAAACATATCAAATACTTACATCTTTTCTTGACGATGCGCCATCTTTGGGAAACCGGCCAGCCCCCGTCCAAAACCCGACCCCGCCCAAGAACTGGGTGCTTTGTGACAATTAAGGCCGTAGGCTTATAAACGGGCCAGAACAACGGGCCAGAACCGAAAGTCCGGCGGCAAAAAAAATGACCTCCGCAAGGGAGGTCATGAGAACAAGGAAGGTCACAAGAAAAGGCGGGCGGCTTTTTACCCTCGAGACACCGCTTCCATCCCATCGAAGGCTTGCGCGTTTCTGATTTTCGAATCTTCCAGCAACGCCACCATGGCTTCGACGGCGGCCTCACCGTCATGGGCGCAAATCGCATCGAGCACCGCGCGGCGCTTGTCCACGGGCTGCATTTTCATATCCGGCGTGGCATGCATAAAACCGAACGTCAAAGCCGTTTCGATCATTGCACTCAAAGACGCCATGAGTTCGTTGCGTGACGACATCAATATGGCTTGGTGGAACCTTAAATCGGGTTCGATGCCGACCGACATGAAATCATCACCCGCCTCGGCGATGGCGTCCAGAGCATTTTCAATCTGGGCAATATCTTTCTGCGTCGCGCGGCGTGCCGCCAACGACGCCGCCATCGGTTCGATGGCGCGGCGAAACTCGCACAGATCCTGCACGAATTCCCGCGCACGTCCCGCCCCCAGTCGCCAGGCCAGCACGTCGGGGTCAAGCATGTTCCATTCATGGCTAGGGCGCACCCGGGTCCCCGTTCGCGTGCGGCTGGACAAAAGCCCTTTGGCGGTAAGGATTTTAATGCCCTCACGCAGCGCCGTACGGCTCACCTCGAATTCCGCGCCGAGGTCCGTTTCATTGGGCAGAACCTCGCCTTGTTCGATATCGCCCGATAGAATTCGCTGGCCAAGTCGATGCACAACC
The DNA here is from genome assembly GCA_964451415.1 of uncultured Magnetovibrio sp. Lineage (GTDB taxonomy): Bacteria > Pseudomonadota > Alphaproteobacteria > Rhodospirillales > Magnetovibrionaceae > CAYVHU01. The sequence goes on along the minus strand of CAYVHU010000012.1, from coordinate 36,823 downwards.
TGTCCGTGAAGACTCCGCACTGTATATGTCCGTTGCCCAAGGCGAACGGCACTGTGGTCTGGCAACCCCATTGTCTATCCCTAACCTCAAAACACAAATTGCGCAGGTCTTGTAGCCCGTCGCATTTTTAGCCCGATGTATTTAAAGTCTTATTCTTATGGATCCAAACTCATTCAAATGACACCCGTATGACGTTATGCGAGAGACGTCTCCCGCTCGGTCTGAACGCACGAAAACAAGTCGTTGCTTTACAATATACCTCGCGATTTTAAGCTACAAAAGCATCCGCTTTTTGCACCCATCAGCTTAGTACAAATCAGATTCATCCGGCTATTTTTCTTTGCAGTATAGCGTTAATATTCACATCAACCGATGGTAAAAAATGATTGAAGGTCTAAAAGACTTTATAATGTTCTGATAGAACTCATGCTTTCGTGTCAAAGAATCTTCAATCACAACTCAATCATTGCGCCTTATTTCTATGCTGACACACCCTTTCGTTGATTATTTACGTATATTAAGTGTCATTTAGTGCCATAAAATAACGGCTTTTCAGGGAATGCGATTCGCGGTTCCTTGAAAGCTCGAACGCATCAGGCCTTGATTTCCGGTTCGCTTTGCCCGATACCAACCCTCAGTTCATTTCTGCTCACCATCAGGTTTTCACATGTCCGACAAGCCGAAAAACAAACCGAAAAAAACCGCCATGCGCACCATACGCGAGGTTGACTTTCCGCAGTGGTATCAAGAGGTCATCAAGGAAGCCGACATGGCGGAAAATTCCGGTGTGCGTGGATGCATGGTAATCAAGCCGTGGGGCTACGGGATCTGGGAAAATTTGCAGGCGCGCCTGGATCGACGCATCAAGGAAACGGGCCACGAAAACTGCTATTTTCCCTTGTTCATCCCCTTGGAGCTGATTGAAAAAGAAGCCGCCCACGTGGAAGGCTTCGCCAAGGAAATGGCCGTCGTCACCCATCACCGCCTTGTGGCCAAGGACGGCAAACTGGAACCGGACGGCGCTTTGGAAAGCCCGCTGGTGGTGCGCCCCACAAGCGAAACCATGATCGGCGAAAGCTTTGCAAAGTGGATCCGCAGCTATCGTGACCTGCCGGTGATGATCAACCAGTGGGCCAATGTGGTGCGCTGGGAAATGCGCCCGCGTCTGTTCCTGCGCACCTCGGAATTTCTCTGGCAGGAAGGCCACACCGCCCACGCCACACGCGACGAAGCGCGGCTTGAAACCGCCACCATGTTGGAAGAATACCGCAAGCTGGCCGAAGACTGGCTGGCGATCCCCGTCATCGCCGGAGAAAAATCCGCCAGCGAACGTTTCCCCGGCGCAGAGGAAACGCACACCATCGAAGCCATGATGCAAGATGGCAAGGCGCTGCAGGCCGGGACGTCGCATTACCTGGGGCAAAACTTTGCCCGCGCGGCCAACATTAAATTTCAAGACGCCGAGGGCGGAGAAAACTTTGTCGAGACCACATCGTGGGGCGTATCAACACGCCTGATCGGGGCCTTGATCATGACCCACGGCGACGACAACGGCCTGCGCGTCCCGCCCACCGTGGCCCCGCGTCAGGTGGTAATCCTACCCATTGCCCGCGACGAGGCGGCGCGCGCGCGCGTACTGCCTGCGGCGTCTGCGCTGGCCGAACGGCTGAACGCCGCCGTCGCCTTTGACAACCCGGTGCGCGCCTTTGTCGACAAACGCGACATGAACGCGGGTGAAAAACGTTGGAGCTGGCTGAAAAAGGGCGCGCCCATTGTCGTCGAGTTGGGTCCGCGCGATCTGGATCAAGGCACGGTGATGATCACGCGGCGCACAGATATTTACGCCAAGGCTCCGCAAAACACAGATGAATTCGCCACCACCATCGAGGCACAACTGGAAGCCATCCAGAAGCAACTCTTCGACGAAGCCAAGGCCTACCGCGACGCCCGCTTGCGCACCGATATCGAAGATTTCGCCGCCTTCAAGGCGTTTTTTAGCGCCGAAACATACGCTTCAGCCGGCTTTGTGCGCGCCTATTGGGACGAAAGCGCCGAGAGCGAAGCGCGCCTGAAGGACTTGTCCGTAACCATCCGCTGCCTGCCCTACGACCAGCCGCGCGAACCGGGAACCTGCGTGCTCAGCGGGAACCCGGCCACGAAGCAGGCCATCTTCGCCAAAGCGTATTAGGCCTCATTCGATCCCGATGACGATGGGAATGGGGCGGAAAAATTTCTTCGAGCAGACCTTGTTCAGCTTGTTGCGTATGTCGCTGGGCTTGGTCGCCAACAAAGGATTGTCCGCGTCCAGTTTCTGCAACACCAATTGCGCCGAGCCGGAACCATCCAGGTTCAAGGCGCTATAAGCGCCCAAATCACCTAGCGTTTTGTAAAACTTACCGGTCTCCTTCAAGTCATCGCCCAAGTTTTCTCCGCCTCCATTGATCGCCAGAAAAATTAACGTCTTGCCGTCCTGGCTAATGCCGACGGCGGCGCGCGGTTTCGTTCCATTGGGAGAAATCGCGTTTGGCTGCGCGACGAAGACACCCCTATTTTTAAAGAGATACCCCGAAACCGCCGCCTGAACGTATTGCCTGTTCGTATTGAAATCGTAGGTGCTCGCCACGATTTCGGCGTATTTATGGAACTTATCGCGCCCTTCTTGATTGAAAATCAGCAACGTACTGGTGAGCGTCTCATGAACCTTGCGATCATCGTTGCTCTCGCCTGAAATCCACGTCCCGTTAGAAAGACTGACGCCCAATCCCAAGCCGCACGTCTCGTTATAATCGCCTACGGATTTATAAAAGTTGCCGCTCATGACAAAACGATCGTTTTTAAAAGATTGATCGGCGCCGCGCCACCATTGCAAATTCTCCATATCGCAAAACTGCGGATTTTGTTCAGGCAATACATTTTTCAAAACGGACATACGCACGTTGGGTTTGCCTTCCTGGACGCACTGGCCGTCGAGGCCGGGCGTCTTGATCTTGTCCCATGCCTGTTCCAGATCGACCTTGACGTACACGATGTTTGTGTTGAGCTGCGTTCCGTTCACGGTCCCATAAGTGAAATAATCAAGCGTGTCCTGCGCGACGACGGCGGGCGTCAAGGCAGCCCAGGCCACAATCATCGCCACAACAAACAGCAACGCTTTCACACGATGTCCCATCGGTTTTCTCCTCAATATTTTTTACCTATCCTGAGAACGTGCGAAACCGGCATCTGTGAAACCGTATTGTGGCCACATTGATGGAATAATTGTCGTCGTGGGATAAGCAAAATTGACGTGAGGATCGTATGGATTACATCACTCGCACCCGCATTTTTTCCGGGGTGGCTGCCACCGGTGTGATGTTCGCTTTGATCGGAACCGTCACAGCCTTATGGAAAAACCCTTTTTTTGGCCGCATGACCCCCGTGCAGGGATTTGAAATCCCCCTGCTGGCGGTGCTGGCGGTCCTCAGCGGCGTGTACGTCGTGGTGCGTCGCCCACTGTGCGCGAACAACGCCATAACGGGAGCCGGGGTGCTCGGCTTTCTCGGCGTCGCCTGCCCCATTTGCAATAAAATTCTGTTTTTGATGTTCGGCGGTGAAGCGCTGCTGGCGTACTATGAGCCGATCCGCCTGTATCTGACCTTGGCCAGCATCGCGTTGGCGCTGTGGCTGGTTTGGCGGGAAATCTTCCTGGGCCGTGCCCTGGCCACGACCACCGCTTAAGCTAAAGACCAAGAAACCCAAACGCGCGAGCCAGTTCCTGGCGTGCGTCTTGATCGTAACATTTCCCGTGGGCAAGCAGAATGCGAGCCGGGTTCCAGTCCATCATGTGGCGCACCGCGGCGCGCAGGTGATCTTCGCGACCGCGAAACGTCAAACGCATATCCCGGGGCATGGACCCATGGGGATGCAAAATGCCCGCCAGCCGTAAAACTAGGCGCTTCAATGGCGAAGCGATGCGCTGGGGTTCAAAATTTTCGATCAAATCGGTGAGGATCAACGTCCGCGACGGATGGTGAAACAACACCGCTTCGCTCATGAAACAACCGGTTACGAGAATATAGGACAAGGTTTCGCCCCAACCGTCCACCGGCGCGCCATCCAGCACACAAGCGTTGCCGGGAAGCCTGTCCTTGGCCCGATCCGCCACACCCGGGGCACTCAGAACGCGAGCCTTGGGATACGCCTCGGCCCAATCGCGCACCCACCAGTAATGAATTTTGTTCGGCGCGACGATATCCACGACCTCGCCCAGGGCATCAACCTCGCGTTTCAGTGCGTTCGTCATGACGACCGGCGAATGGACCACCAATTTCCCCGCCGCGAGACGAATGAGTGTCATACGCGTGGAAAAGGAGAACTTGAAGGGCCCCCAACCGAAACGAATTGCCGGGCCATCAACGACCCAGACATCTTTCGCGACCGGTTTGACGGTGTTTAGGGGAAGATAGAGAAAGTCCTGGGACAACGCCTCCTCCTTTGCGATACACACGCATTATAGCATCTTGCGCAGGCGACACACGAAAAAGCCTTCCAGAAATTCCGACGGGCGAACGCGCACAGCGTGTCGCAGGTCGTCGGGAAAACGTTTTCCAGCCCACGATTTCAAGCCCGTCATGCGCCCGGGGATATCCACCTCGATGGGCTCGATCATGGCGTCTGTATTGTGCTTGAGATGACGCGCGAGGGGAGCCTCGTTCTCCTCCGGCCCGTAGGTGCAGGTAGAATACACCAAAACGCCGCCGGGTTTGAGCGTCTTCCACGCGCTGCTCAGCATTTTTTGTTGCAGGTAGCTCATCTTCGTGATGCGTTCCATGGACCAGTACCGCAAGGCGCCGGGGTGCGATAAATCCTCCATCCCTTCACCGCTGCACTGGGCGTCCAGCAAGACACGATCGAATAATCCCTCCACATGGCGGTCGATGAACTGGCCTTGAAAATTGGTGATGGTGGTGTTGCCCACATGAAACGTGGTGAGCACCTCTTCCAACTTCTTCAAACGCGGCTTCATGGCGTCGTTGGCGACGATTTGCGCCTGGCCGCCCGCAAGCGCCTGAATGTGCGCCGTCTTGCCGCCGGGTGCGGCGCAGACATCCAAGATACGTTCACCGGGCTGCGCGCCCAAGGCCAGCGCGGGAATCAGGCTGGAAGCGTTCTGGATATAAACATGACCGTCGCCAAACAGATCGCTTTGCGCCAAGGCGCGTTTGTCGCTGAGCAGATGATAGGCATCCTCACACCAAGGAATCGGCTCCAGCACGGCCCCGAAATCATCGAGTTTTTGCCGGATGTCATCCCGGCTCAAGGGCGAAAGGGCGTTGATGCGAATGGAGCTTTTGAGTGTGATCGAAGCCAGGCGCTCGGCCTCGGCTTCGCGCACACCCAGAATCTTCGCCAGACGGCTCACGAAAAGTTTGCATCCGCCACCTTTGTGTCCCGGACGCGCCATCAATCCGTATCCCCTTCGCGGCGCGCCTTGCGGCTGACGCCTTCGATGACGACCGTCACCTCACCTTTTGGTTTTTCGTCCGCAAAATCTGCGGCCAGCACATCCAGTGTGTCCCGGTGAAAGCGCTCGAACTTTTTCGTCAATTCCAGCGCCACCACAGCGCGGCGCGGGCCCAGGACTTCGTAGGCATCGGCCAAAAATGCGCCGATGCGATGCGGACTTTCGTAAAACACCAAGGTGTGCGCGCTCGTTGCCTCCGCTTGCAACATGGTTTTGCGCTTGCCCGATTTACGTGACGGAAAACCGAGGAACGTAAAGCTCGACGTCGGCAGGCCCGAAGCCACCAACGCCATGGTCGCGGCATTGGCGCCGGGAATGACCTCGACCTTTTCCCCCGCCGCCAGAACCTCGCCGACCAGTCGAAAGCCCGGATCGGATATGCCCGGCATGCCCGCGTCGGAAATCAAGCCTACGGCGCGGCCCTCGGCGATCAGGCTCAACACCCGCCCCACGCTGCGCGCTTCGTTGTGTTCGTGGCACGAAAAGGTGGGGCGCGGCTTTTCAATGCTCAGGAAACTCAGCAACTTGGCGCTGACGCGCGTATCCTCACTGGCCAGCGCGTCCACCGCCTTCAGGGTTTCCACCGCGCGAAAAGTGATATCCCCCATGTTGCCGATGGGGGTGGCGATCACATAAAGACCCGCCGCCAACAGGCCCTTGGGGGCGGGCAGACCTGCTGGCTCCTTACCCTTTGCAAAATGCGCTGTGCGGCGAGAACCAGAACGGGGCAGGCGTTGTGCCATGGGGTAAACTCCGTTGAAAAAACGTGCCCCTTGATAGCATCCATGTCAGGACACGACTAGGGGCACGACGACCAGAAACACGACGATAAGAGGTTGCACGTGGCCGCGCTTCGCATTAGACCTTTGTTCACCATTTACAACCGCAAAACCCACGCCTGAAGAGAGACCGAAGTATGAGTTGCGAACGCCGAATTTCCGTGATCGGGTTGGGATATGTCGGCTTGCCGGTGGCGGTGGCGCTGGGGAGACTAGGGCATGTCGTGGCGTTCGACATCAACAAATCGCGCATCGCAGAACTTAAGGCCGGCCATGACATCACCGGCGAAGTCACCGATGCGGATCTGGCGGCCACGGATATTCTGCTCACCACCGACCCGGATGATCTGAAGACTGCCGATTTTCATATCATCACCGTCCCGACGCCGGTGGACGACGCCCACAATCCGGACTTAAGCCCCCTGGTGGCTGCGTCCACAACCTTGGGCTGGCGGCTGAAAAAAGGCGACATCGTGGTGTACGAATCCACCGTCTACCCCGGCGCAACGCAAGACGTGTGCGTGCCGGTGCTGGAACACGTCTCGAACTTGAAATGCGGCGAGGACTTCACCGTCGGTTATTCCCCCGAACGCATCAATCCCGGCGACAAGGAACACCGTTTCGAAACCATCCAGAAGGTCGTTTCCGGACAGGATCAGGCAACCCTGGATATTGTCGCGGCCGTTTACGGTTCCGTCGTCACAGCGGGCGTGCACAAGGCCCCCACCATCAAGGTGGCCGAGGCCGCCAAGGTCATCGAAAACACCCAGCGCGACCTGAATATCGCGCTGATGAATGAACTGGCGCAAATCTTCAACAAACTGGACATCGACACCCTCGACGTTCTTGCCGCCGCCGGAACCAAATGGAACTTCTTGAAATTCGCACCCGGTCTGGTGGGCGGTCACTGCATCGGCGTCGATCCCTATTACCTGACGCACCGGGCGGAACAGGCGGGCCATCACCCCCAGGTGATCTCTGCCGGGCGACGCATCAACGACGCCATGGGGGCCTTCATCGCGACGAAAACGGCAAAGCTCATGCTTAGAAATCGCAACAACGGCGCCATACCCGATACCGTCACCGTTCTGGGTTTGACGTTCAAGGAAAACGTCCCCGATCTGCGCAATACGAAAGTGGTGGACGTGATTGAAGAATTGCAGGCCTTCGGCATGTCCGTTCAGGTCCACGACCCCATGGCGGCGACGCAGGAAGCACAACATGAATACGCCATCAACTTGACGCCCCTGGACGCCCTGGCACCCGCAGACGCCGTGGTCGTCGCCGTTCCCCACGATGAATACAAACGTGGCGGCTGGCCGTTCGTACAAGGCTTGTTGAAAGACCAGAAAGGCGTCGTGATCGACGTGCGCGGCATCTTGGATCGCGCCACCACACCGCAGGGCGTCACCTTGTGGCGGCTTTGACCTCGCGACATTGTCGCGACGCCATAAAAAAACAACCTTTGATGTTCATTGTGAAATCTGTAGCAATTTTTGCAAAACAATGAATTCTTGATGAATTCAACAGGTTAACAAATACTCGAACCTCTTTTCGCGTGCATTTGCGGATGCATTTCCCCAAAATTTGGTGTATAGTTGCCGGGTTGCTGGCTTCTTTGCCAGGCCTATCCTTCTTGCGTCGGTTGCGGTGCATTGAGAAACGCCCTTTGAAGACACAGCACACGTGTTGCACCCGCATAGGGTATCCTGCGCTCTGGCAGGGCATCTGCTGTCTGATCGGGTGATTAAGACTTTTGCCGCAGGAAGGAGTTTCCATGGCGACCGGTATTGTCAAATGGTTCAATGGCACCAAGGGGTATGGTTTCATTACTCCCGATGAAGGCGGTGCCGACGCATTCGTCCACATTTCCGCCGTACAACGTTCTGGCATGCAAGCGCTCAACGAAGGCCAAAAGGTTGAGTTTGAACTCAAAGAACAACGCAACGGCAAAATGGCTGCGGAGGACTTGGTCTTGTTGGACTAGGCCTGTTGGGCAGCCCTCTTCTGACTGAGTCTGGACCCTAAGAATCCCGCTGGTGGCTTGGGTTATAAAAGACGTCCCGCATCACTGCTGAAGAGCGTGAGTGCTGACGTGCTGGCCCCGTGAGCACGGCGACCCCTAAAGCAAAAGCATCGAACCCAGGCTGAGAAACACCAGAAACCCGACCACATCGGTCACGGTGGTCAGAAAAACACTGGACGCGATGGCGGGGTCCACCCCCACACGCTCTAGCACGATGGGGATCGAGGCCCCAGCCAGCCCCGCAACGATCATATTGATCACCATGGACAATGCGATCACAAGGCCCAAGGTCGGGGACGAAAACCATACCCACGCCACGCCGCCCATCAAAACCGCAAACAAAATGCCGTTCACACAGCCCACCAGAAGTTCCTTGCCGATTTGCCGCAAGGCGTTGGTGGTGGTGAGTTCTTTCGTCGCCAGCGCGCGCACCGCAACCGTTAAGGTCTGCGTGCCTGCGTTCCCTCCCATGGAAGCCACGATCGGCATCAGCACGGCCAAGGCCACGATCTGCTCAATGGTGGCTTGAAAGGCGTTGATCACGGAAGACGCCAATATCGCCGTCAACAGATTCACAAACAGCCATGTGAAACGTGCTTTCGTGGTGTCCAAGGTGGCGGAATACAAATCGTCCTCACTCACACCACCCAAGCGTAAGATATCGTCCTCGGCCTCTTCGTCGATGACATCAACCACGTCGTCAATGGTGATGACACCCACTAGACGTCCCTCGTCCCCGATGACAGGCGCCGACACCAGATTGCGCTGACGGAACAAAAAGGCCACTTCTTCCTGATCCATTTCGACCGGCACCAGCTTCATTTTCTTGTGCATGATGTCGCTAACCAAGGCGGAACGTTTAGACTGCAACAAAACGCTCAGCGGAATGGTGCCCACGGGCCGGTTACGCGGGTCCACCACGACAATGTTGTAAAAAAGGTTCGGCGCCTGCCAATCGTCTTGTTCAGCGGCACCGCGCATGAAGTCAATCGTCTCGCCCACGCTCCACGTTTCCGGCACGGTCACGACTTCGCGCTGCATCAAGCGTCCGGCGGAATACTCCGGGTACGCCAGGCCTTCTTCGATCAAGGCACGGTCGGCCTCGGGGATGGCGTCCAGAACCTGACGGCGTTCGTCGTCTTCAAGCTCATCGACGATTTCAACGGCATCGTCGGTGTCAAGTTCGGCAACGGTTTCGGCGACCGCATCCAGGCCGATAATGTCCACCACCTCGTCGCGAACGGTCTCGTCCAGTTCGGTAATGAATTCCGGGTCCAGAATATCGTGGGTGATTTCCAGCAGTTCCCGGCGCTGGTCCGCGCTAAGACGTTCCACCAGATCGGCAACGTCGGCAAAGTGCATGGGCGCAATCTGCTTGCGCAAGCTTTGCACATCGCCCGTTTCCAAAGCCTCGACAACGGCTCCGACCTGTCCGGGCAGCAAACCGACTTGATGTTCTTTATTGTTCTTGGAATTCGTTCGGGGCGCGTAATCGCCATCCGGGGCGGTCTTGTTGCGATTCTTCGGATATGGGTCACTCATATCGCAACGCTCCCTCACCGGGGCCGAACGGGGCCGACAAGACCTTCAAAGACTTGAAAAAAGTCTTTGAAGAATTCGCCATCAACCTACTCAATTTGCGCCACGCCCGCAATAGGTCGGTATGCAAAGCATGAAATGAAAACCCCGCCCCAAGCTATCCATGAAGGAACTGGGGCGGGGTCTTGATCATACGACTTTGGTTTGGTGCGGTCGAGAAGACTCGAACTTCCACGGGATATTATCCCACAGCGACCTCAACGCTGCGCGTCTACCAATTCCGCCACGACCGCGCACCAAACGAACGCCTCTGTAAAAGAGGCCGTTGCCTGAAGGGGGAATAGCAAATACCGTGGCTCCAATCAAGCGTTGCGAATGAGAAGAGCGAAGGGAATGCCGCGATGGCGGAAAACAACCGCGATTTACCGCCCGTCGAATGGCGCACGGCAAAGGGCCTCAGCGAATACAACGATACCCAGACCTTCATGGAAGAACGCGTCGCACAAATCCGCATGGGGGAAGCGCGCGAACTAGTGTGGCTGGTCGAACACCCTCCCTTGTACAGCGCCGGCACCAGCGCCGCGCCCGAGGATTTGTTGCAGCCGGAACGCTTTCGCGTGTTTCAAAGCGGTCGCGGCGGCCAATATACCTATCACGGTCCCGGACAACGCGTCGTCTATGCCATGCTGGATTTGAAATTGCGCGGTTGCGACGTGCGCGCCTATGTCCGCGACCTGGAAGAATGGATGATCGTGAGCCTTGCTCGCTTCGGCGTAACCGGGGAACGCCGCGAAGGCCGGGTCGGCATCTGGGTAGTGCGCAAGGAGGGCCCGAACAAAATGCGGGAAGATAAAATCGGCGCCATCGGCGTGCGTGTGCGCAAATGGGTCGGCTTTCACGGCCTGGCCCTGAACGTAGCCCCCGACCTGAGCCACTTCAGCGGCATCGTGCCATGCGGCATTTCCGAACACGGCGTGACCTCCCTTCAGGATCTGGGGGTCGAGGTGTCCCTGGGCGAAGTCGATAAAACCCTGCGTGAGACCTTCGATGAGGTCTTTCAGCGCCACACGGTGGCGATATGATCACACCGTCGCGCGCTTGAAAAATCCCGCTTCGGACGGGATCGCGCAAGGCTGAACCTCGACGGTGTCCACACGCGCTAACGGCGGGCCGTGAGCGCAGCGTTCAATCATGGCCTCCACGGCGCTGGCAGAACCACAGAACACCGCTTCCACCGTGCCGTCCGAACGATTCCTCACCCATCCCGCCAGACCCAGCGTTCGGGCTTGCGTGGTGCACCACGCCCGGTACCACACACCGTGCACACGGCCCGCAATCACGGCATGTCGCGCAACAGGTTCCTTCATCGCGGCGAAAGATAATGAAATCCGCTCCACATGGGTTCGTCACCCTTGAGCGGCACTTCGCGGGCGAACACCATGTCCAGTGGCCGCGGACCGATGGTCAGGGCTTCTACCATCTGATGGACATCCCCTTGCCCCCCGGCAATCAACATGTCCATGGGACCGCCAGAGACGCAACGCGCCCAGCCGTCTAGTTGCAAGCGGGAGGCCTCTTCCACCAGCCAGCGGATGAAGGCGTCGCTTTGCACCCGTCCGCGCACCGACAGGCGCACCACTTTGTCGTGGTGCGGAAATTGAAGCCTTGGCTTTTGGTGACGTCTTTTTCTCGCTGTCTTGTGCACCGTCACCTTTTGAAACGGAACGACATTGTCGATAAAACGATGATCCGCCATCGATATCCTTTCCACAGAGCGATCGTACATTTTATCACAATTACAGATTTTTTACGCCCGCAAATCCTGCTATAAAGCGCCATGGGTTATGGACGAAAACTATTGTTGGAAGTGGGACCGCTGGCGCTGTTCTTCGTGATCAACGCGAAAGTGGGCATTTTCGAAGCGACCGGTGCGTTCATGACGGCGACGATTGTCGCACTCGCCTATTCCTATCTCACGCTTAAGCGCATCCCGACCCTACCGCTGGTGGTGGGAATCTTCGTCCTGATCTTCGGCGGACTGACGCTGTATTTCGACAATGCGATTTTTATCAAACTCAAACCCACTATCGTCAACGTCTTGTTTGGATCAACGCTGTTGATCGGCTTGATCTTAAAACGCAGCTATCTCAAAACATTGCTTGATGGCACGTTGGATTTGGACGAGACCGGATGGCGCAAGCTGACGGAGCGCTGGAGTTTGTTTTTCTTTCTACTCGCCGCGTTGAACGAAGCGGTGTGGCGCACCCAAACCACCGACATGTGGGTAGATTTCAAGGTCTTCGCCGTGATGCCGATGACGATCGCCTTCAGCCTCACCCAACTGCCCTTGATCCTGCGCCATCAGCGCAAGGACGACGATATCTTGAAAAAGGCCGAATCCTAGGCTTTCAACAACGCCACGTACCGCGCCGCATTGTGCAGTTCAATACGCACCTGTTCACGGCGCTGGCGGGCCTGGTCATCTTCGCCCCACAGCGCGCTCTGGTGATCTTCATCCACATGGCAGACGGCAAACGCCAGATCCGCATCCAGCCGCCCCTTGAGCACGGCAAGCCCCACCACCAAGGAACCGGTGATTCCCACCAGTTCCCCCAGTCCGACCAAGGTCCAATTGTCGATATCTTCAAGAACGACCTTGAAAGCGCCGTGCGCGGCAGCGTCCTGGGAAACGGGAACGACGCCTTGGGTGGAAGTCAGGCGCGCGCCCCATTCATCAGCCGCCCAGTCCAGCAAGGGCTGCCACGCTTCATCCTGTTTACGCGCCAGATCTTTGGGGTCCGCGGCGCGATAACACAGCAAGTCAGTCTGCCCATAGCGCAACAGCCCCTCGATCATATCGTCGCGAACTTCGGGCGCGCGGTCGATGGCGGTTCCGCAAAAACGCATCAGAGGCATGGAATGGGGATCTATGGCGTCGCCCTGGGCATTCCATTCTTCCGCGATAGCCTCCGCCAACGCGAGGGTGGGAAGCTTAAAAGCCTTTCCCGCCGGCGTTTTAACGGGACGTCCATCTAGCTCAATGGCGTACTCGCCGCCCGTTTTCCGGGGAATGGCGCTTTCATAAAAACGTTTGCTCATATGCCCTTGTGTTCTCGTTAGCGTCCGAAGATGTCCTTGAACGCCTTGCTCAGCCCGTTACCCAGATCCCTGACGGGATTGAAACCCCGAGAGTGAGCCGGTGGTGCGCTTTTCGTCCGGCGCGCTTCCAGCCCGGTCTTACGCCCACTTAACGCCGCAAGGCAAGAAGCATTTTCGTCACCCGACTTTCCCACCGCGCGCAACAAATCGCTGACGATATTGACCGGGGCGTTCGCGACGTTCTTGACGGTCCCGACAACGACGTCCGCGGGATTGACATCCACGTACGGGGCGGCGAAAGACCCCTTGAGGCGTACCGGCACGGCAAAACTGGCAAGGCTGAGCGTCTTGGCCCGGGGCAAAACATTCAAATGAAGTTGTTCTGCACCCAAATTGGCGTTTCCCGTCACAGCGACCCGGAACCCGGGCGTATCCATAAGCACGGTGCGCGCGGTGGCGACGCCAGATACAATCCGCCAGTCGGCAACCATGCACGATATGGTTCCGGCATCTTTTCGCGCCGCCCACGGCAGAATGGAAACCGCACCGGCCGTCAAACCGGAAAACGCCTGACTGTCGATGCGTCCGTTGCGCGCCGCCGCCTGAAGGGAGCCGTCAACTTCCTCCATCAACCGTTTCATGCTCACACCATGGCTCGCTATCTTAAGACGGACATTCACGGGCAGAACGAGAATATTCCCCAGCCCGCGCATTTTGAGCACCCGCCCCACATCGAGCTTTACGACCCGCGCCCTCACCTTGAGCGAAGGCATGGCGCCGGCGGCATCGAGGCTTATCGCCGCGCTGACGCGCCCGCCACCAAGGGCGAAACGGACCATTTTGATATCCAGGCGACCCGCCGACAATTTTGCACGTGCGCGCGCGTGGGTTATCACCAGGGCTGCAACCTTGATACGTCTTGCGCTGATCTTCACATCGCCATCGGCGCTTCGCAAAAGCGCCCAGGGCAACGGCGCACTGCTGAATACGGCGGATGCGTTCTTGATCTTCTTTCGCGTCGCGAGCGTGCTGCGCCGTTTTGCGCTCAGCGCATCCAGGTCCAGAAGCGGAGCCTTCAAGTCAGCGTTCACGCGCGGACGCGCCGCTGAAAAATCGACGTCCCCCTTCCCCGTAACCGTGCTGTCTCCGACCTGAACGAAAAGGTCCGAAAAGACGTACCGAACACCACTGCCCGAAAGGGTGACGCGCCCCTTCAGGGGCTGTAAATCGGGTAAATTCGTGTCCATGATTTTGTTTAAAGCCGTGACATTCGTCGCGGCGACATCCAGGCGCGCCCGCACGGCCATACCCGCCGGTGATGTCTTCACCTTTGCCTTCATTTTTGCGTCAAACCCCGGCAGGGTGATTCCCAAACGAACCGGAAACATAGCCCCACCGCCCCCCGTCAGCGCTTTAAGGGATGCGAATTCGCCCCGTATCTTCATCGCAACGCCTTTGTACGTCACGTCCACGGCGGCAAAAATGGGCGCCGCAAAACGTTCTGCGCTCACGTCAACTTTGGGAAGAAAGAACTTCCGATCCACCCCCGTCGCACCATCAAGAAAAGACACCCGAACATCGCGCAGACGCACATTGCGGATGGCAGGGATCACAGGCAAACCGCCGAACGACGAAATATTTGCGCTTTTCGCACCGGAAAGCGAAGGCCCTGGAGCCGAAAACGTCCAGTTGCCGCGCCCCTTGAGGTCGGTTTGCAGAAAGACCGAAAGCCCGTCAATGTCCAGGCGGTCCACCTTGATACGACCGTGTAACAACGCCGAAAAGTCGATCTTCGCATCCACGCGGGCAACGCTGACCAGGGGGTGATCTCGGCCCCATGGAGCGTTGGAAAAGCTCACCTTCGTCACACTCAAGGCGGGCATTGCGTTCAGCGAAAGCGCCAAATCAATATCGCCTGCAATGCTCAGATCGCGTCCGGTGGCATCTTTCACGGCTTGCGCAATAACAGGTTTCAATTGATCGTAATCATAGAATGTGGCAAACGCCACCACGACAAGGAGCCCGGCGATCATGAGCGCAAACAAACCGCCCACAAATTTCAATCCGACCTTCACAACACGCATCGTGCCGGCTCCCTATCCCAACACGCCGACGGCCTCCCCCAAGACTTGCGGCAATTCATCGGCAGAGCGTACGACACACAACGCGCCCGCGTCCATCAACTCTTCCGCTTCGTGATATCCCCACGCAACGCCGACGGCTTTCACCCCCGCATTTGCCGCCATTTCCATGTCATAGGTGGTATCACCGATCATCACGGCAAAGCTCGCCTCCACGCCGGTTTCGCTGAGCGCGTTCAACATCATTTCCGGGTGCGGTTTGCCCTGGGCGCGGTCCGCCGTCTGGTGGGTGACGAAACGCTCCAGCAACCCGTGATGGCCCAATGTGTTCCTCAAGCCCCGCATGGCCTTTCCCGTGGCCACCCCCATCAGCCACCCCGAAGTATCCAGGCGATCCAAAACATTGAGAATACCAGGAAACAACGGTTCACTAACCGCACCTGCATGACGCATGGCGATAAATATGGATTTATAGGTTTCGCTGATTTCCAACGCAAACGTGTGATCGACACCGGGCAGCAGGCGTTCGATCGCCACCTCCAGCGGCAGTCCCACCTGACGGCGCACGACCGCGGCCGCGGGGCGCGCGAAGCCGTGACGCGCGCAGGCCTCGTGCATGGCCTCGACAATGGCGCCTTGGCTATCCACCAGCGTTCCATCGCAATCGAACACCGCCAGCGGTAAGGATGAAGCTATCATGTTCGATCCTTATACCAAGGCGCTCGGCAAGCGCAATGTCTCTTTGTTGGTTCCCACAAAAAACGGGGCCAGGGACCACGGTGCGTGGCGAACTTACCGGCCAATAAGGAGCATTGAACTGAGGGGCAATTGGCGGCGAATGGGGTTGCCGTCGACCGACTTGCGGCCCACGCGAGACGGTCGACGGCGTACTCCATGACCCCGTGGGGCGCCAGACAATGGGGGGGTCATGGAATCTCGTTTGTAAGTCTTTCCGGGAAACTCGCTCCGCTCACCCCCCTAGCGCAGTGGGGTCATCACTTACACGCAGCACGGCCATCCAGTGAAAACTTTCGATAATACCACCGCGGGTCGATCCACAAACCAAGGGAACGTCCCCTGGAAACGGCTTTCGACACCACGAATGATGCTTTTTGTCCCGCCGCAAAGCGCATTCTCCGGGAATCGAACAACGAACCATTGTTGGTAAAATACAACCCGATGAAACCTCTTTGCGGCCACTCTTCTCCTCGATTCGTAATTTCAAACAACGTCCCCTCCGCCGTGCAGGAACTTTTGACGTCCATATGCAGAACACCTGCACGCAAAGCCCGCGCCGACGACAGCGCCGCAATTTCCGTTTGACCACCTGAGCCCAACTGCGCAGCCTTAGCAGATAATGAAAATCCACCAACGGCCACACATAAAACAACACCAAAGACCGCTTCGCAGAAGCTCAACGAGATGCCCCCTTTTTTTCAGGGTCATGGCTTACTTCGAGCCCAGCTTGTTCAGCATGAGGCCCGATTCAAACTCATGAGTGTGTGCCACAGGCCCAAGCCTGCTTTCCACTCAGCTCTCGTCGTGAAAACCCTTCACATGAAACGGAGAAAACCACTTCTTTTCCGTTAGCATTACGCGTGTCGTGTGACGGACATGTTCCCCTATGCGAGAACGAGATACTGTATGGAAAAGCTGACAGAAACCTGACAGGTTCAATTTGTCCTGCACTGCAATACTACCAAAGAGGGATTGGTGAGTCTAATTTTCCGTCATTGAGTGCAAAAAAAACACTCTCAACGTAAAAAATGCAGGCTGAACCTGGCCCCACCGCCCGGGGCGTCTTCCACGCTAACATGCCCGCCGTGCGCCTCGGCGACCCCGCGCACGATGGACAACCCCAAACCAGAACCGATTCCGCGACGGTCCGCACGGCGAAAACGTTCGAAAATCAGTTCGCGATCAAGCTCTGGAATCCCCCGCCCCCGATCGAGAACGCAAACCCGGCGTTCGACAATATCTTCTTCGATCTCGATGGTGATCGTCGAGCCCCGCGCGGAATATTTAATGGCGTTCTCCACCAGATTGCGCAACGCCTGCTCCAGGGCGAAAAGATTGCCGTTGATGACGATGTGTTTGTCCGCGCCCACCACTTCGATGGAACGCCCCTCACGAATGGTCAGGGGCGCCAGATACGCCGCCACATCATGGCATACCTTGCACAGATCCACCATTTCCCCAGGCTTGATACCGAGTGCTTCTATGCGCGATTTCGCCAGAACCTGTTCGACGATGCGCGTGATGTGGTCCACGTCACGCTTTAACTCTACGGTCGTGTCGTTGTCGTCCAGGCTGTCGATGCGGGCGCGCAAAATGGCTAACGGGGTGCGCAATTCATGGGCGGCGTCGGTGGCGAACTTCAGGCGTTCCGTTTCATGTTTGCGCAGGGTTTTCTCCTGGATGTTCAACTTGCGAATCAGCCGCAAGGTCGAAAGGCCCATGATGCCCACCGACAGGCCGGCAAACATCACGACACTGACGATCGTCGATCCCACGGACTCACTGTGGGGACGCGCGTGTTGAACCGGAAGAAGGGAAAGCCGAACACCCAGAAAATATTCCACACCCAACACAACGGCAACGGTCAATAGCAAGCTCAATACGGCGGCGGCATAAACCGGCCGGTAGCTCATACGCCCCCCGAATGCTGGTCGTCGGCAAGTAAATAGCCGATTCCACGCAAGGTATGAATGGACACCGACGCCCCCACCTGGCTTAAACGTTTACGCAAGCGCGAAATATTCGCTTCTACCGAGTTGGGGGAAACCTCGTCGTCAAAACCGTAAAGCTTGTTTTCAAGAACGTCTTTGGGCACCACGCCGCCGGCACGACGCATCAGTTGTTCCAAAGCGCCCATTTCCATCCTGGAAATTTTGATCAATTCATCGTTCACGCGAACTTCGCGCGCTACCGTGTCGAAGGTAATGTTACCCGTCGATAACCTCACGCCCAGCGCACCGTCGGGACGGCGCAACAAGGCGCGCAGTCGCGCGATCAATTCTTCCAACGCAAAGGGCTTGAGAAAATAATCGTCCGCACCGGCGTTCAGACCCTTGACCCGGTCGTCCACGCCGTCACGCGCGGTCAACACAAGGACGGGAACGTTATTTTTCGAGGCGCGCAGTTCTTTGAGAAAAAAAAGGCCATCGCCGTCGGGCAAACCCAGATCCAGAATGATGGCATCGAAGGGCGCCGTATCCAAAGCGGCTTCGGCATCGCCCATATTGCCAACACAGTCTACCGCGAAACCTTCCGTTTCCAGCCCCCGACGCACAAGGTTGGAGAGGCGAAGGTTGTCCTCCACAAGTAACAAACGCATGCATTTCGTCCCGCCATGCCAGCGTCCCCACAATGGCCTTGGCACTGTGAACGGATTCCCTGTTCAGTTCAACGTCGCTGCCGAGAAAACAACAGATCACAGCGGAGCCTCGAAAGGTTCCGGAGCATCGGCGAGATCAAACCCCAGATATGACCAGGTGGCCCGCATATGCTCAGGCAGCGGGGCGCTCATGGCGAACACGCCGCCGGCGGGATGCGTGAAACGAACCGCCCGGGCGTGAAGGTGAAGTTTTTGTGAAATTTCCGCGCCGGTAAGAAACGCCTCGCGCCCGGCATATTTACCGTCCCCCAGAATCGGCGTGCCGATGGCCGCCATGTGGACGCGCAACTGATGAGTCCGCCCCGTGAGCGGTTCAAGTTCCAGCCACGCCGCCTTGCGGCCCGCGCGCTCGATGGTTCTAAAGACACTCACCGCAGGCTTACCCGCAAATTCATCCACCTGCATCCGTTCCCCGCCGCGCCCCGGACGTTTTGCCAGGGGAAGATCAATACGGCCCCGGTCTTGTTGCGGAACACCCACCACCGCCGCCCAATAGGCCTTGCGTACAGCCTTGGCGCGAAAAGCCGCCGTCAGATCCTGCGCCACCTGACGCGTGCGCGCCAAAAGCAGAATTCCAGACGTGTCCTTGTCCAGCCGATGCACCAGACGGGGCCGTTCGTCCATGGAGAATTTCAAGGCATCCAGCAGGCCGTCCACATGCTTCGTCGTGCCGCTGCCGCCCTGCACCGCCAGCCCCGGGGGTTTGTTGAGGATTAAAATATGCTCATCGCAATGCAAAACGCAGCCTTGAATCATTGCCGCATCCGCCGCGCTAACCCTTTCGCGCGGGACCGTGCGCGCGGCGACGGCAACTCGTTCTTTGTCCAAAGGCGGCAGACGCAAACTTTGTCCCGAAAGCAAAATGATTTTCGCGTCCTTGACGCGCTTGCCGTCGATGCGCACCTGTCCGGTACGCAGCAATTTCTGCAACCGCCCGAAGCCTAAAGCGGGATAGTGCGCCTTGAACCATTTGTCCAAACGCACGCCCGCATCCTCGGGCGTGAGCACGACGGTACGGACACCGCCGCTCACGTCACAATCAGTCTAAAGACGCTCAAGCCCGCCCAGAATGCCGTCAAACTCACCAAAACAGAAGCCGTGGCATACAACGCCGCGCCCACGAAGGCGCCGCGGTTCAACAAAAAGTACAGGTCCATGGAAAAGGTGGAAAACGTGGTGAAGGCGCCCAGCATTCCCACCACCACCATGGCACGAACTTCGGGGGTCGGCGACCACACCAGAGCGGACAATTCGATCACGCTTCCCAAAATGAACGCGCCGAGAATATTCACCACCAACGTCGCCCAGGGGAAATCCATGCGCACGAAATGGCCCACCGCGCTCATCACGGAAAACCGCCCGAGCGCGCCGATGGCGCCGCCCAGAGCGACAAAAAGCAAAATGCTGATCTTCATGGGGACCTCATCTTTTTCTTGATGCCGTTTTCAACGGCTTTTATGAATTTCGTTTTACGCGCAATTTATCCCAATAAGATAGTCGTTTTTGCAAATCACGTTCAAAACCGATTTCCTTCGGTGTATAAAATCGCTGCCGGCTCAGTCCATCGGGAAAATAATTCTGCCCGGAAAACCCGTCATCGGCATCGTGATCGTAGGCGTAATCCTCACCGTAGCCCAAATCTTTCATCATAGACGTGGGGGCGTTCAAAATGTGCAGGGGCGGGCTCAGGGAACCTGTTTTTGCAGCACTGCGTTTGGCCGCCTTTTCCGCCTTGTAAGCCGCATTCGATTTCGGCGCGGTGCCTAGGTATATCACCAGTTGCGCCAACGCCAGGTCGCCTTCCGGCGAGCCCAGGCGCTCATAGGCCTGCCACGCGGCAATGGCCTGGCTTAGGGCGTTCGGATCCGCCAGGCCAATGTCTTCCACCGCAAAACGCGTCAAACGTCGAGCGATGAAATGGGGGTCTTCACCCCCTGCAAGCATCCGTGCGAACCAATACAACGCGGCATCGGTGTCCGAACCGCGCAACGATTTGTGTAAGGCAGAAATAAGATTGTAGTGCCCTTCTTGGGACTTGTCGTACAAGGGCACGCGTTTTTGCACCATGCGCGCCAAGGCTTCTGTGCTCAGCGTCTTCTCGCCGCCCACTTGCAGCAGTTCGTCAACCATGTTCAGAAGATAACGGCCGTCTCCATCCGCCATGGCGCACAAGGCCGCACGGGCGTCCGGATCCAACGGCAACGGTTTCTCCATTTCACTTTCGGCACGCGCCAGCAACGTTTCCAGGGCTTCCACATCCAGCCGCTTCAAAACCAGAACCTGACAACGCGACAACAAAGCACCGTTGAGTTCAAACGACGGGTTTTCCGTCGTCGCGCCCACCAAAATCACCGTGCCGTTTTCCACGTAGGGCAAAAATCCATCTTGCTGGGCGCGATTGAAACGATGGATTTCATCCACAAAAAGAAGTGTGCCACGTCCCATTTCGCGCCGTTCACTGGCACGTGCAAAGACTTTCTTCAAATCCGCCACACCGGAAAATACCGCCGAGAGCGGTTCGAAATGCAAATCCGTATGCTGCGCCAGAAGCCGCGCAATGGTCGTCTTGCCGGTGCCCGGCGGTCCCCACAAGATCAAAGACGACAGCCGTCCCGCCCCAACCATGCGCCCCAACGGGCCGTCTTCACCCAAAAGGTGCTCCTGGGCCACCACATCCCCCAGGCACGCCGGACGCAAGCGCTCCGCCAAGGGGCGCGGGGCGTGGGCTTCAAAAAGAGTCGCCATTGCCGCTCACTTCATTTCTGCTCACGTACATCACCTGATTTCCAAATTCATCTTTCGCCCATGCCTGTTCAGGGTGATCATCCAGCCCGCCGCAGGCCTCTGAAGCAAAGCCTGCAAACCTTTCACACGGGAAACCGGCTGCGCATTGATGCTGACGATGATATCGCCAGGCCTGAAGCCCAAGCGCGCGGCATTTCCCGAACGCAACATTTTCAAGATGATGACGCCGGTCCTTCCATAGGGCAAGCCAAGTTCGTCCGCGAGCGCCGGCGACAAATTGCCCACCACCGCACCGGCAAGAGGCAAGCGCCCACGCAGCAAAGTCCGATCCGTGCGCGGTATTTCCGGCGGCGCTTCCAACGGCATATTCAGACTGATCCGTTTGCCCTTGCGCAACACCTCAATGGGAACACTGCCGCCCACGGTTTGGGTCGCGATGCGAAACCGTAGATTCTCCACGTCCCCGATCTGGTGAGCTTTGATGCTCAACACCACATCACCGACCTTCAATTCGGCACGATCGGCCGGGCCCTTGGCATACACGGACGTCACCATCACACCGACGGGGCGATCCATACCCAAGGTACGAGCGATGTCCGCAGTGACGTTTTGACCCGCAGCCCCCAACCACGGCCGCACCACTTTGCCATACACCAACAGGCTTTTCACCACATGCGCCACCATATTGGACGGAATGGCGAATCCGATGCCATGCGAACCACCGGACTTGCTGTAAATGGCGGTGTTGATCCCCACCAACTTTCCCGACATATCAATCAAAGCGCCGCCGGAATTGCCGGGATTGATTGCGGCGTCGGTCTGAATGAACGAATTTAAGTCGGCCACACCGATATTGGTGCGCGCAAGCGCAGAAACGATGCCGCTGGTCACCGTCTGTCCAACACCGAAAGGATCGCCGATGGCCAACACAAGGTCGCCGACCTCGACTTGATCGGAATTGGATAAAATCAACTCCGGCAGTCTGGCTCCTTTGGTGTCGATCTTGAGCACCGCCAGATCGGTCTGTTTGTCCCGTCCGATCACGTGGGCCTCGTATTCGCGACGATCGTGAAGCACCACCTTGATTTCCTCGGCGCCCTCGATGACATGATTGTTGGTCACGATGATCCCCGTGGGGTCGATAATCACACCCGAACCCAGCGAATTTTGCACCCTGCGCTGCGGCCCCGGCTGCGCCCCCAGCAAATCGTTGCCGAAAAAACGGCGGAAAAACGGATCGTTGAACAGCGGCACGGTCTGACGGGTGCGCACGATCTTGGCCGTATAAATATTGACCACCGCCGGCGCGGTCCGTTTTACCAAAGGCGCATAGCTGAGCGTCACCTCACGTTGCGCTTGCGGCACTACCTTGGTCGAGGTTTGCGCCTGGGCCGGCGCCTGCGCCAGCGCCGCCATCAGCAAAAGCATTGCAAAACGTGCCGTATGTTTGAACATTATCGAGCCAACTTTTTCTGTGTGCGATTTGCGCATGATCCCTCACCAATATGGCAAAAAAAGAGACAGCCCGAAGGCTGCCTCTTTTTTACACTTCGTTGAGCAGCGCCCTTAATCTTCGCTGGCCTCGGCTTCGGCAGCCGCACGGGCTTTATCGGCAGCGCCCTTGACGGCAGGATCGCGGTCCATCAACTCAAGATAGGCCATCGGTGCGGCATCGCCATAGCGGAACCCCGCCTTAAGCACACGGGTATAACCGCCGGGACGTTCCTTGAAACGTTCGGCAAGAACCGAAAACAATTTCGCTACCGCCGCATCATCGCGCAGGTAGGCAAACGCCTGACGACGCGCGTGCAAGTCACCCCGTTTGCCCAGCGTGATCATCTTATCGACGACAGAACGCATTTCCTTGGCCTTGGGCAAGGTGGTCTTGATTTGCTCATGGGTAATCAGGGAAACCGCCATGTTCGAAAACAAAGCCTTACGATGGCTGGCGGTTCGGTTCAATTTACGTAGTCCGCTGCGATGGCGCATGGCGGTTTCTCCTCTGGTTATTCCTGAGAGCCCATCTCAGATTGCATAACCTGACGCCTCGCAAACGAGTACGACAGATAGGGACACAGCGCCCCAGCACAAACCTGTGCTTGATTTAGTAAGGTTCCTCTAGGCGCTTAGCCAGATCCTCGATATTTTCCGGCGGCCACATGGGGATTTCCATGCCCAGGTGCAGATCCATCTGCGAAAGGACTTCCTTGATTTCGTTCAGCGATTTGCGACCGAAATTCGGGGTGCGCAGCATATCGCCTTCGCTCTTTTGCACAAGATCGCCAATATAAATAATGTTGTCGTTCTTGAGACAGTTAGCAGAACGGACCGAAAGCTCCAATTCATCGACCTTGCGCAGCAGGTTCTTGTTGAAGGGCAGTTCGTCGGTGCTTTCTTCTTCCGCCACGGCGACTTCCGGCTCTTCGAAGTTCACAAAAGCCCGCAGCTGTTCTTGAAGAATACGCGCCGCCAAAGCCACCGCGTCTTCCGGCGTTACGGCCCCATTGGTATGTACTTCCAAAGCCAGCTTGTCCAAATCGATCTCACGACCGACCCGGGTGTTGTTCACCTTGTAGCTGACTTTGCGCACCGGAGAAAACACCGCGTCAATGGGAACCAGGCCGATGGGCGGGTCCTCGGGACGGTTTTCCGCCGCCGGAACATAGCCTTTGCCCGTTTCCACGGTGAATTCCATATGCACTTTTTTGCCTTCATCCAGATGAAAAAGGACCAGATCTTTGTCCATGACTTCAATATCCGGACCGGTTTCAATCATTCCCGCCGTGATCGCTCCGGGTTTGTCCACCGACAAAGTGATCTTTTTCTTACCCTCAGCCATCACTTTCAGACCCATGGTCTTGATGTTCAGGATAATATCGGTGACATCCTCGCGAACGCCGGGAATGGATGAAAATTCGTGCAACACGCCATCGACCTGAATGGCGGTAACGGCACCACCACGCAAGGAAGAAAGCAAAATACGACGAAGCGCGTTGCCTAGCGTCAAACCAAAACCACGGTCTAACGGTTCAGCAACGATCACCGCCGTGCGGGCGGCATCTTGCCCCGGCAGCACATCGAGTTTCGTCGGTTTAATCAAGTCCTGCCAATTTTTCTGAATCACGGTTGTGACCTCACGCCTGGCACATTATAAATTCAGGACTGCCCAAGTCCCAACACATAGACCCGGCCCAATGGCCGGAACAGATTTCCGTGGCCCAATTCAGGGAACCGCCCAAATCAAGCGCCGAAATCAAACACGGCGACGTTTGCGCGGGCGGCAGCCGTTGTGGGGGATCGGTGTTACGTCACGGATGGACGTAACCGTAAAACCAACGGCCTGCAAGGCGCGCAGCGCGGACTCGCGACCCGACCCCGGCCCCTTGACTTCCACCTCCAAAGTGCCCATCCCATGCTCGCGCGCTTTTTTTCCGGCATCTTCAGCAGCCATCTGCGCGGCATACGGGGTCGATTTGCGCGACCCCTTGAAACCCTGAGCCCCTGCCGAAGACCAGGAAATGGTATTGCCCTGGGCATCGGTAATGGTGATCATGGTGTTGTTAAACGTAGCGTTCACGTGAGCCACGCCGGAAGCAATATTCTTGCGTTCGCGGCGGCGGGTACGTGTTGTGGTTGCCTTAGCCATAACTCAGCCTCTTATTTCTTCTTGCCGGCAATCGGCTTAGCGGGGCCCTTGCGGGTCCGCGCATTCGTACTTGTGCGCTGACCGCGAACCGGAAGGCCGCGACGATGACGCAGGCCACGATAACAACCGAGGTCCATCAAGCGCTTGATGTTCATCGCAACTTCGCGACGCAGATCACCTTCGACCTGATAGTCCTGGTCGATGGCCTCACGGATCTGAATGACTTCATCATCCGTAAGCTGATTGACACGCTGTTGGGCGGGAATCCCCACCTTCGCGCAGATTTGTGCGGCCTTGGTATTACCAATGCCGTGAATATAGGTAAGCGCGATCACGACCCGCTTTGAGGTCGGAATGTTTACGCCAGCGATTCGAGCCAAAGCCGTAACTCCTTAGTCTTTGGTTTTCAAAGACTTCGTGTTGTCAAGTGGAGGAAGAGGCGCGATTATATGAATTTCCACCATCAAGTCAACCTGTTGTCTTTAATCGATCAAATTCTCCAATTGACGGGTCACTTCATCAATTGCGCTCATCCCGTCAACTTGCTTCAAAACGCCCTGTTTCGCGTAGTATTTCGCGATAGGTGCCGTTTGTTCGTGGTAGGCTTTCAGCCGATTGCGAACGGTTTCCTCGTTGTCGTCGGCACGGCGCGCAAACTCTGCTCCGCCGCACGAATCGCAAACGCCGTCCTTGGCTGGCTTCTGAAACTTGTCGTGATAGCCCGCACCGCACTTCGCACATGTATAGCGACCGCAAATGCGTTCGATCATGGCTTCGTCGTCCACCGTCAACTCGATCACGTGATCAAGCTTCAGGGACTTGTCCGACAACATTGTGTCCAAGGCTTCTGCCTGGGGTACCGTGCGCGGAAAACCATCCAGAATGAAACCGTCCTTGCAGTCATCTTGATCAACACGGTTGGAAATCATGCCGATGATGATTTCGTCAGAAACCAGACCGCCTTGTTCCATGATTTCCTTCGCTTGCTTGCCCAATTCACTGCCGGAAGCAACCTCACCGCGCAACATGTCGCCCGTGGACAACTGCGTGATTTTAAATTTTTCTTCGAGACGCTTGGACTGCGTTCCCTTACCCGCACCCGGCGGGCCTAAAAGGATCAAATTCATTGTTTTAACTCCTACCGCGTAATTTTGCTTTTTTAATCAGTCCTTCGTACTGGTGCGCCAGCAAATGGGACTGGACCTGAGCGACCGTATCCATCGTCACGGTCACGACAATCAGCAACGAGGTGCCGCCGAAATAAAACGGCACCGCATACTGAGACATGAGAATTTCCGGCAACAATGAAACCGCCGCCAGATACGCAGCCCCCAAAACGGTCAGGCGCGTCAGAACCTTATCCAGATATTCAGCGGTGTTTTTGCCCGGGCGAATCCCCGGCACAAAACCACCGTATTTTTTCAAGTTGTCCGCCGTGTCCTGTGGATTGAAAACGACGGCCGTATAGAAAAAGGCGAAGAAAACGATCAACACCACGTAAATCACTAAATATGCCGGCTGACCACGACCCATCCAGGCGGTGAGCGTGGTAATCCACTCCGGCGCTCCCTTGCTTAAGGCACTGAAGCCCAGGATCGTCACTGGCAGTCCCAGAATAGACCCCGCAAAAATCGGAGGAATCACACCCGAAGTATTGATCTTAAGCGGCAAATGCGTGCTTTCGCCCCCCGTCATGCGGTTACCTTGCTGGCGTTTCGGATACTGGATCACGATGCGGCGCTGGGCGCGCTCCATGAAAACAATCACGAAAATCACACCAACCGCGAGAAAGAACATGCCGATGATAAACGGCGTGCTGATCGCCCCGACGCGGCCTTGTTCCAGAAGGCCCGCCACCGCATTGGGCAAATTCGCGACGATACCGGAAAAAATAATCAACGAAATACCATTGCCCACACCACGCTGCGTGATCTGTTCGCCCAACCACATCAAAAACATCGTACCGCCGGTCAACGTAACCACGGTGGTAAAGCGGAAGAACCAACCTGGGTCCATCACCACCGAACTGCTGCCGCCCGATGACATGGCCTCAAGGCCCACCGCAATGCCATAGGCCTGCATCACCGTGATCAGCACCGTCAGGTAACGAGTGTACTGATTGATCTTTTTGGTACCGCTTTCGCCTTCTTTCTTCAACTGCTCCATGGACGGTGAAATCGCCGTCATAAGCTGCATGATGATGGAAGCCGAAATATAGGGCATGATGTTCAAGGCGAAAATCGTCATGCGCGACAGCGCGCCGCCGGTGAACATATCAAACATGCCCAGCAATCCGCCGGAGTTCTGCTTGAACAGGTCTTGCAGAGCAATCGAATTGATGCCCGGCAGCGGGATATAGGTTCCCAGCCGGTAAACAATCAACGCGCCCAGGGTGAACCAGATCCGTTGCTGCAGTTCCGTCGCCTTTTGAAAAGCGCTGAAATTCACATTACGGGCCATTTGTTCGGCATTCGGGGCCATGGACGTCTCTCTCCGTTAAGGCTGTCTTGCCAAACTCACTTACTGGACTTTTTTTCGCTTTTCGGCTTGGCCTGAAGTTTGCCTTCGGGCTTTTCGATCACCGCAATGGTAATCGAACCACCAGCCTTCTCAATGGCGGCCACCGCCGACTTCGAAGCGCCATCGGCTTCAATGGTCAGCTTCGCCTTCAGTTCACCCTGGCCAAGAATACGCAGACCGTCATAGGCTCCCTTGAGCACACCGGCCACCTTGAGGCTGTCCAGCGTAATGGTGGCGGTGGCATCAAACTTATTGCCATCCACGGCTTGTTGCAAACGGCCCAAGTTCACTTGAGCATATTTTTTGCGGAAGATGTTGTTGAAGCCACGTTTCGGCAAGCGCCGATAAAGCGGCATCTGCCCACCTTCAAAACCCAACAAGGACACACCGGAACGGGATTTCTGGCCTTTTACGCCCCGGCCCGCCGTTTTGCCCGTGCCGGAACCAATGCCACGGCCCACGCGCTTGCGCGTCGTCGTGGCGCCCGCGTTTTCGCGGATATTGTTAAGGTTCATGGTCTTATTCCTTTTTGATCGAAACGCCCTCAGAGCGTTTCATCAACCCGTACCAAATGAGACACCTTGTTGATCATACCGCGCACGGCGGGCGTGTCTTCCAGTTCACGGGTCTTGTTCATCTTGTTCAGGCCGAGCCCCTTGAGGGTCTCGCGCTGATCCTTCGGACGACCGATGGGACTGCCCGTCTGCGTCACCTTGACGACTTTCTTTTTAGCGGCCATCTGCCCTACTCCTTGCCATCGTTATCGCCGCGACGTGCGACGATATCGCCAACCTTGAGCCCGCGGCGCGAAGCCACCGAACGCGGCGAAGCGGAACGTTTCAGCGCGGCAAAAGTCGCCTTGATCATGTTGTGCGGGTTCTGCGAACCGTTGGATTTCGCCACAACGTCTTGCACACCCATGGTTTCGAATACGGCACGCATCGGACCGCCCGCAATCACGCCGGTACCTGCCGGAGCGCTACGCATGATGACGTGTCCGGCGCCGAAGCGTCCTTCGATGTCATGGTGTAAGGTCCGACCCTCACGCAACGGCACGCGAATCATATTCTTCTTCGCATTGTCCGTCGCCTTGCGGATGGCCTCGGGCACTTCGCGAGCCTTCCCCGTGCCGAAACCGACACGTCCCTTACCGTCACCGACCACAACCAGGGCGGCAAACGAGAAATTGCGACCGCCCTTGACGGTCTTGGCAACACGGTTGATGCCGACAAGACGGTCAATCAGGTCGGATTCTTCACGTTCGCGTCGTTTTCCACGCGGACGATCACGCTTTTGCGCAGGCTGATTCATCTGTTCTTCTCCTTAGAACGCCAGGCCGCTTTCGCGGGCTGCGTCAGCCAGGGCCTTGACCCGGCCGTGATACCTGTAACCGCCACGGTCGAACACCACATCCGTAACGCCGGCTTTAAGGGCGCGTTCGGCGATAAGCTTGCCGACCTCAGCCGCAGCCTCCGTGTTGGACGTGTTCTTGATTGCGGACTTAACGTCCTTCTCAAGTGTCGATGCCGCCGCAACGGTGTGACCTTTAAGGTCGTCGATAACCTGGGCGTAAATATAACGCCCGGAACGAAACACACAAAGACGCGGGCGGCCCGCGGCCTTCTTAGCGATCTGAGCACGCGCGCGTTGCTTGCGCCGCTCGAACAATTTTTTCGCGTTAGCCATGGTCCTGCCTTACTTTTTCTTACCTTCCTTACGCACGATAAATTCACCGGCATAACGCACACCCTTGCCCTTGTAGGGCTCCGGCGGACGAAACCCGCGAATATCGGACGCAACCTGGCCAACCTTTTGCTTATCGGCGCCAGAGATTTCAACTGTGGTCTGGTCCGGGCACTTGATTAAAATGCCGTCGGGCATGGGATAGCGCACTTCGTGGCTGAACCCTAACTGTAACACCAGATCCTGGCCCTTCACCTGGGCACGATAACCGACACCGGAGATTTCCAGCTTCTTGGAAAAGCCCTCCGAAACGCCAACCACCAGATTGTAAATGATGCTGCGAGACATACCCCACATCTGGCGCGCCTTCGGCGCACCTTTTTGGGGAGCCACGGTGATCACGCCATTATCTTGGCTGATCACCACATCATCTGTGAACGACGCCCTGAGTTCCCCCAGTTTGCCCTTCACCGTAACACTTCCGCCGTCGATTTTGACATCGACGCCGTCAGGAATCTGAACGGGATTAATACCGATACGAGACATATTCTGCATCCTTCCCGATCAAAATACCTGGCACAACACTTCGCCGCCCACATTGGCCTCACGGGCCTCGGCGTCAGACATGACGCCTCGCGGGGTGGAAATGATGGAAATGCCAAGACCATTATAGACGTTCATAAGATCCTTGATCTTCGAATACACACGCCGACCCGGCGTGGAAACACGAGAAATCTCTTGAATAGCCGGTTGGCCTTCAAAATATTTGAGTTCGATCTTGATCTCACGTACGCCCGGACGATTTTCATATTCCTCAAAACCGCGGATGAAACCTTCGCGCTTGAGAACGCCAAGCACATTGGCACGCAGTTTCGAAGATGGTGCAAGAACAGACGACTTCTTTGCCATCTGGCCATTGCGAATACGGGTCAGCATGTCCCCCAAGGGATCAGACATAGCCATTTTGCATGTCCTCCGATTACCAGCTCGACTTGACGACGCCGGGGATGTGTCCCGCCGAGGCCAGATCGCGCAGTGCGATGCGCGAGAGCTTGAATTTGCGATAATTACCGCGAGGACGGCCGGTCAGGCCGCAACGAAGACGAACACGGCACGGTGCCGAGTTGCGTGGAAGTTCAGCGAGTTTGATACGCGCCATAAATCGTTCTTCCATGGACAGGCTTTCGTCCTTGGCGTCGGCTTTCAATCGCGCTCGTCGAGCCGCAAATTTCACGGCCATGCGTTCGCGTTTCTGATTGCGTTCCACAGAACTTTTCTTTGCCATCAGTTTTTGCCTCCAGTCTCGCCGGCAAACGGCATATTGAACGCACGCAACAAAGCTTTCGCCTCGGCATCCGTTTTTGCAGTGGTGCAGATCACGATATCCATGCCGCGCACCTTGTCGACCTTGTCATAGTCGATTTCGGGAAACACGATCTGCTCTTTCAAGCCCATGGCGTAGTTTCCATTACCGTCAAAACATTTGGCGGAAACGCCGCGAAAATCACGCACCCGCGGTAACGCAATGTTCACCAGACGTTCAAGAAATTCGTACATACGATCCTTGCGCAACGTGACCTTTGTACCGATCACCATGCCTTCGCGCAGTTTAAAGCCCGCAATGGACTTCGAAGCGCGTGTGGTCACCGGCTTTTGACCGGCAATCAACGTCATATCGTTGATCGCGCCTTCGATCTTCTTTTTGTCCTGCGAAGCTTCGCCGACACCCATATTGAGAACGATCTTTTCCAGCTTCGGCACTTCCATCGGGTTGGAGTACTTGAACTCCTCCTTCAGGGCCGGAACGATCTGTTCCATATACACTTCTTTCAAGTGTGTCATAATCTCAACCCTTCCTTAGTCCAAAGCCTCACCGGAGCGCTTCGCGTAACGGATCTTTTTTCCGTCAACCGTTTTGAAGCCCACGCGGGTTGGTCGGTCGTCCTTCGGGTCAAGATGCGCGATATTGGAAAGATCGATCGATGATTCCTTATCGATAATGCCGCCTTCGACCGTCTGCGAAGCACGCTGGTGGCGCTTGACCATGTTGACGCCTTGCACAATGGCGCGATTCTGCGAAAGCATCATCTCCAGCACTTCGCCTTTGTGCCCCTTGGAACGGCCCGTCAGGACCACGACGCGGTCACCTTTTTTGATTTTATTCGCCATCACAACACCTCGGGCGCCAGGGAAATGATTTTCATATACTTCTTGGCGCGAAGCTCACGGGTTACGGGGCCAAAAATACGGGTTCCGATGGGTTCCCCGGTTTTGTTGATCAAAACCGCCGCGTTTTTGTCAAAGCGGATGGCCTGGCCGTCGGGACGATTGATATCCTTGGCCGTACGCACCACAACAGCGCGATGCACATCGCCTTTTTTAACGCGTCCACGCGGAATGGCTTCCTTAACCGTGACGACAATAATATCGCCCACGGAAGCATATTTACGTTTCGAACCGCCGAGGACCTTGATGCACTGCACCCGTCTCGCGCCCGAATTGTCGGCAACCTCCAGATTGGATTCTGCCTGTATCATGGTTCTATCCTTTTTTCCGTGTCACGGTCTCTGCTTGAGAGGCAGTTCGCTCAAGCAGACTCAGTGACAACTTCCCAGGTTTTGCGTTTCGAAATGGGGCGGCATTCGCGGATGCGGATGATCTCCCCTTCCTTGACGCTGTTGGTTTCATCATGCGCCGCGTACTTTTTCGATTTGCGCAAGTATTTCTTATAAACCGGGTGCATCACACGACGCTCGACCAGAACCGTAACGGTCTTGTCTTGCTTGTCGCTCACCACGATACCTTGAAGAACACGCTTCGGCATTCTCGCTCTCCTTACGACGCGCTCGCGCTGACGCGCTCGCCGATAATCGTTTTAATACGCGCAATGTCCTTGCGAACTTGCGTTTTGCGCGCGGTGTTTTCCAATTGGCCACTGGCCGCCTGAAAACGCAGGTTGAAGGCTTCCTTACGGAGATCCAACAAGTGCTGCTTCAGTTCATCGTCGCTTTTGGTCCGAACTTCCGTCGCTTTCATGACTTAGTCCTCCTCACCGAAACGCGTCACAAACTTGGTGTGGATCGGCAACTTCGCCGCCGCCAATGCGAACGCGCGTTCGGCTACGTCCCTTGGCACACCGTCAATTTCAAACATAATCCGCCCCGGCTTGACACGGCACGCCCAATATTCGGGAGAACCCTTACCCTTGCCCTGACGAACTTCTGCCGGTTTTGCCGACACCGGAACGTCTGGAAAAATACGGATCCACACGCGCCCGGCACGCTTCATATGACGGGTCAAAGCCCGCCTGGCGGCTTCAATCTGTCGTGCGCTCACACGCTCCGGCTCGGTGGCCTTGAGGCCGTACGAACCGAAGTTCAGCGTAAAACCACCCTTGGCTTTGCCATGGATGCGGCCCTTGTGGGCCTTACGAAATTTAGTACGTTTGGGGCTCAGCATCGGCTGGTTTCCCTTACCTTCTTGTTATCTCTCAGCGCGCCGGCTGCTGGGCCTGTGCCCGCTTTTCGGTGGCCATGGGATCGTGGGCCAAAATTTCACCCTTATAGATCCACACCTTGATGCCGCACACGCCATAGGTCGTATGAGCAGAAGCGACGGCGTAATCCACATCGGCACGAAGGGTGTGCAACGGCACACGGCCTTCACGGTACCAAACGGTCCGCGCAATTTCCGCACCACCCAAACGACCCGCACAGTTGATGCGAATACCTTCCGCACCCATGCGCATGGCGTTCTGCACGGCACGCTTCAAGGCCCGACGTGTGGACACGCGACGTTCCAACTGCTGGGCAATATTGTCCGCCACCAACTGAGCGTCGATTTCCGGCTTGCGAATCTCGACAATGTTGAGGCTGACTTCAGCTGTCGTGAATTTCATGACGGCCTTACGCAGCTTTTCGATGTCAGCGCCTTTTTTACCGATCACCACACCCGGACGCGCCGTGTAAATGGTGATACGAGCCTTTTTGGCCGGCCGCTCAATGACGATTTTCGATACGCTGGCGCTGCTGAGCTTTTGGCTCAGAAACTCGCGGATCTTTAAATCCTCATGCAGCAAGGATGCGTATCCGCCGTCGGCATACCAACGTGAATCCCACGTCCTGTTGATTCCTAAGCGGAAGCCGATCGGGTTGATCTTATGTCCCATTTATGCGGTCTCCTCGCGCTCGCGCAGAACGAGACGCATGTTGCTGAAGGGCTTTTGAATTTTACCGACGCGGCCACGGGCACGCGCTTTCCAACGTTTCATCACCATGGCGCGACCGACCGTGGCCTCCGCGACATAAAGGCGATCCACGTCCAACTGATGATTGTTTTCCGCATTGGCGATGGCGGATTCCAGAAGCCTTTTGACATCGTCCGCAATGCGGCGCTTCGAAAACGCCAATTGCCCCAAAGCCGTTTCGCAGGTTTTACCGCGAATCTGCCCGGCAAGCAAATTGAGCTTCTGCGGACTAATGCGAATCATTTTCGCAAACGCCATCGCTTCATTATCAGCCCACACACGGGGCATGCTTTTCTTACCCATGATCAGCCCCTCTTGCCCTTTCTATCGGCCAAGTGCCCAAAATATGTGCGAGTCGGTGAAAACTCACCAAACTTGTGACCGATCATTTCATCGCTCACCGACACGGGGATAAACTTCCGACCGTTATAAACGCCGAAGGTCAAACCAACGA
This sequence comes from uncultured Magnetovibrio sp., assembly GCA_964451415.1. GTDB lineage: Bacteria > Pseudomonadota > Alphaproteobacteria > Rhodospirillales > Magnetovibrionaceae > CAYVHU01. The sequence continues at coordinate 3,105 of CAYVHU010000012.1, read as the reverse complement.
ACTGCGGCAAAATGGTGGAGCGACGCGACCAAGTCTTGATGACCTGATTACGACCTGATTCCCGGGATGTCTCAGCCTTCTTCAGAAGATAGCCGTCGACAAACGGACCTTTCCAAACGGAACGCGGCACAGTGCTCTCCTACTTACTTCTTGTGACGGCGGCGCATGATCATGCTGTCCGTCTTCTTGTTGTTACGGGTACGCTTGCCCTTAGTCGGCTTGCCCCAAGGGGTGACCGGATGGCGACCGCCGGAGGTCCGGCCTTCGCCACCGCCATGGGGGTGATCTACCGGGTTCATGGCAACACCACGAACCGAAGGACGCTTGCCAAGCCAGCGCTTGCGCCCTGCCTTGCCAAGTTTGGCATTTTGCTGGTCCTGATTGGACACCGCACCGATGGTCGCCAGGCATGTGGACAACACCAAACGCAGCTCACCGGACATCAGGCGAAGCTGGGCATAGCCTTGATCCTTACCCACCAACTGAACGTAAGCACCGGCGCTGCGCGCGATCTGGCCACCCTTGCCCGGCTTCATTTCCACGTTGTGGATGATGGTGCCGACCGGAATGTTCGCCAGCGGCAACGCATTGCCCGGCTTGATGTCCGCGGACTGGCCCGAAACCACCTGGTTTCCTACGGCGAGGCGTTGCGGTGCGATAATGTACGCTTTTTCGCCATCTTCATAGGACACCAGCGCGATGAACGCCGTACGGTTCGGATCGTATTCCAAACGTTCCACCGTGCCCACAACGTCAAACTTGTTACGTTTGAAGTCGACCATGCGATAACGTCGTTTGTGACCGCCGCCAATGCGCCGTGCGGTGATGCGGCCGGTGTTGTTCCGCCCGCCTTTCTTGCGCAAACCTTCGCTCAACGCTTTCTCCGGCCCCCCTTTGTAAAGGGCCGAACGGTCCACAAGGACAAGGCTACGCCGTCCCGGGGCCGTTGGTTTGTATTGTTTTAAAGCCATTTTAAGCTCAACCTTTTCCTCAGACGCCCGTGGTCACATCAATGGAATGGCCTTCGGCCAAAGTAACGACGGCTTTCTTCATATCGTCGCGCTTACCCAGGCGGCCACGAAATTTCTTGACCTTGCCCTTCTGCACCAACGTGTTGATCGCATTCACCTTGACCTTGAACAGCGCTTCAATAGCGGTGCGGATTTCCGGCTTCGAGGCATCCATCGAGACCTCAAATACAACCTGATTGTTTTCGCTCATCAAGGTCGCTTTTTCCGTGATCATCGGACGGCGGATCACTTCATACATGCGTTCCATGCTGATGCTCATTTCAAGCGCTCCTGCAATTTTTCCACGGCATCCTGAGTGAGCACGAGCGTATCGTGGCGCAGGATGTCATAGACATTGGCGCCCTGGCTCGGCAGCACGTCCACACCAACGATGTTGCTGGCCGCGCGCGCAAAATTTTCATTCACTTGCGCCCCGTCGATCACCAAAGCCGAACCCCAGCCCAGCTTCGTTAGCAATTTGCTGAGCTCAGCGGTTTTGGGAGCCTTCATGTCCGCCTTGTCGAGGACCACCAGTTTGCCTTCGGCCTGTTTCGCCGATAACGCTGTCTTCAAAGCCAGTTTCCGGACTTTTTTGGGCAACTTGTGGGCGTAAGAACGAGGCTGCGGACCGAAGACGACACCGCCACCGCGGCTTTGCGGTGCACGCGACGTGCCTTGACGCGCACTGCCGGTGCCTTTTTGGCGGAACGGTTTCCGACCGCCGCCAGACACTTCGGAGCGCCCCTTGACCGCGTGCGTACCCGCACGGCGTTTGGCCAATTGCCAATTCACACAACGCGACAGAATGTCACCGCGAACGGACACGCCAAAAATCGTTTCGTCCAGATCGACAGATCCTGACTTCTTGTTGTCGAGACTGATAACATCGAGCTTCATGGTTATTATTCCTTTTCAGCCCCGGTTTCTGCCACGGGCGTCTCGCTCTCGCTGGCCGGTTCCGTTCCGCCCAAAAGCGCTGCCGGAAACGGCAGTCCTTCAGGCGCACGTTTCTTCGCCGCGTCGCGTACCAAAACCCAGCCGCCCTTGGAACCGGGCACGGAGCCCTTCACCAGGATCAATCCGCGTTCATCGTCGGTCGAGACAATTTCCAAATTCAACGTCGTCACACGTTCCGCACCCATATGGCCGGCCATCTTCTTGCCTTTGAACACCTTACCGGGATCCTGGCACTGGCCGGTCGAACCGTGCGAACGGTGCGAAATCGAAACACCGTGCGTGGCGCGCAGGCCGCTGAAGTTGTGACGCTTCATACTACCGGCAAAACCCTTGCCGATCGAAGTGCCGGAAACATCCACGAACTGACCGGAAACGAAGTGGCTGGCAGCCAATTGGGCACCCACATCCACCATCGCATCCGCACTGACGCGGAATTCAAACAGTTTCTTTTTCGGTTCGACCTTCGCTTTTGCGAAATGGCCACGCATGGCCTGAGTCTGTCGTTTGGCCTTGGCCGCGCCAACACCGAGTTGCAAAGCGGCATAGCCGTCTTTTTCCTCGGTCTTTTGCGCCACAACCTGGCAATTGTCCACTTTCAACACCGTCACGGGGACGTGTGTTCCGTCTTCCTTGAAGACGCGGGACATACCGACCTTTTGGGCGATTAATCCGGTACGCATTGGTCCCTTACCTCATGCCTTTAAAAAAAAGGCCTATCTTAGAGTTTAATTTCAACATTCACACCGGCGGCGAGGTCGAGCTTCATCAGCGCGTCCACGGTCTGCGGTGTGGGGTCAACAATATCCAACACCCGCTTGTGGGTGCGAATTTCGAACTGCTCGCGCGACTTCTTGTCAACGTGCGGGCCGCGCAGAACGGTGAATTTTTCAATCCTCGTCGGTAACGGAATCGGACCGCGCACTTCTGCGCCGGTACGCTTGGCCGTGTTCACGATCTCACCTGCGGACTGATCCAGTACACGATGATCAAACGCTTTTAAGCGAATACGAATATTTTGATGTTCCATGATCCGAACCTGTCCCTTACGCAACAACCTTGGCGACGACGCCCGCACCGACGGTACGACCGCCTTCACGGATGGCGAAGCGCAGGCCTTCGTCCATGGCGATCGGCGCGA
>CAYVHU010000011.1:0-87637 GCA_964451415.1 uncultured Magnetovibrio sp. | reverse complement strand
ATGGCCGCTTAATGGATTCTACTTATATGGCCCCCTAAAAACGGGGGTATTACCAAAGTTGCAAGCGAAATCAATGGGTTGCATGGTATTTCCCCAAACCTTAACGCACACCATCAGCAACATTATTTGGATCAATAAACTTACACTGCAAGTTCACGCATCTTTTTCCTAAAGTAGCAAAAACTTGGAGAAACATTATTTTCTACATCCATATGAGGAGTAATTTTTTCTGACCATGCAAATTTTTCCTTTCCGACTGCCTGCCAACCTTTAGCTGACAGTGGCTGCGCACCACCAGGAACCACCGCGTTAGCAAGACATTCCCATGTCCCACAAATTGAATCATTCTTGTATCTTTTAAGTACACTATCCTTAGCCTTTGGATATGCTGACTTAATCGCATCGATATCACCAAGAAACCAGGCCTCACCTTCTTCAATTGCTATACAAAATCGTGTTTTAGGCTGTGGGTCACAATCATTCAAAATCGCATGTAATTCTTCCTGAAATGTCTTCAAGCATTTGGCATCAAGATCACAAACTAAAATGACGGCTGCGTTATAATCATCGGGATAATTGCTAAATGTTTTTCCATATCCCCGTAACAATTTAGGAAGCTGATTAAGTAGGCTACGTTTGCTAGCGTCTACGCCATTGCCCATATTCTTAGGGATTCTACCAATTCCTTTGTATGAATAAATATTAACAGTGTCTTCTGCGCCGATGATCTTCGGGACAAGAATTTCAAGTGCCTTCTTTCCGGATTGATCTTCAACGAGAATCTCAAAATGCATGGAATTACCTCGCATCCAGGTAATCGCTGTACCAAAGACTGCCTAAGAGCAATCCTTCAGCAACCATATTTTCTACAATGTTATCATCGCTTGCCCTTCGAATTATAGAGAAGCCATCGGTGCCCTTATCTATAATCCAGACTTCATTTGGCTCAAGTGAATCTACGAAATAAGGCTGATGAGTCGTAATGAAAACCTGTGACCCTCCTTTACGGCCAGTAGCATGCTCACGGAATTCTCCTGCCAAAGATTCTAATAGTTTATGATACAGGCCATTTTCCGGTTCTTCGATACACAGAAATGGTGGTGGAGAGGGGTCTTCAAGCAACAATAAATAGGCAAAGACCTTTAGGGTTCCATCAGACATCTGCTGAGCATAAAATGGGTCTATAAAACCACTGTCGTTAAACCTGAGAAGTAGTCTGCCATCATTTGTTTTTTCCGTATCGATCTTGCTTAACCCTGGAATTTTTGCAGCTATACGATTAAGAATTTCCTTGAAACGTTTCGGGTGTTCGCGCTCCATAAATTGAACGACGTTGCCAATGTTATCGCCGTGGATATTAAGATGCTTCTGAGGACCAGCAAGCGGTAAGCTTCTTGCTGCATCTGGCGTGAAGTAGCTCAGGTACCAGCCTTCAATAAATTTGCGAAATGCGGAAATTCTTGGGTGTTGTTTCAACGAACCAAGCGTAGCAATACCAAGTTTACGTTTATCTTCTAACTCAACAAATTCAGTTTCCCTGGATTCTTCTTCTTGAGCCTCGATAAATTCGAGTAGTTCAGGAAAGTCAATAATAGAATTTTCTTCGTCAAATTGTTCTCCGGCGTGCTCACCTTTCCATACGACGCCTTTGCCTTCATTTAGCATAAGAAACGAAAAAGGCCATCCGCGCTTTTGATTTTTGCGTCTCTGCCTTAAGCGCTCCCTCAACACATATGGACGACCTGATTTATCCAACTCAATTGCAAGTTCATATGTAATGGGCCGTGCGTTTCCATCTTCTTTATAATATACTTCAAACTCCAATGGTCCATTCTGGCCCTGTGTGCGGATTCTTTCAAATCCCCCTCGCCCAGGCGCATCGCAAGCTTCTTCAACCCCTGATTTTAAACAATCCGCCAAAAATCCGAAGGCATCAAACAGGGAACTTTTACCTACACCGTTCTTGCCTATAACTGCCGTTAACGGTGTAAGTGGTTCAGCCTGTTGTTGGTTCCACAACCGACCAAGACTGACATCTTTTAACGACCTATAGTTCGTTATTTTAAATCCTTCGATTTTTGCCATTAATATTGCCTCCGAGCCTTAATTTCGCCAGAGCGTATCACATGAAAAACCAATTAGCCTTCGGGAAATTCATTAGTCGGTCGTGAAGAATGCTCATTCTACGGTGATTTGAACTGATCAGCGTGGTGGTGACGGAGACCTTTACGCCGAACTCATAGGGCTTGTGGCCCTTGTCTTCCGAAAACACCGAAGATTTTGTTGCCGCAATCCAGAAACAACTCGGTGATTCCGACGGTGAATTACGTAAGAATTACTTGCGGATCTTTGTTGATCGCGGTGTGGTTGATGATGAGGAAGTTCGTATTTCTGGCCCCAAGAGCACCTTGGTTCAAGGTCTCATAGAAGCAAAAAAAGACGGACACTCAGAAAGCGACCAGCTTTGATACGGAAGTGGTGGGCCCGGCAGGACTCGAACCTGCAACCAGACCGTTATGAGCGGTCGGCTCTAACCAATTGAGCTACAGGCCCCCATGTGCTGCGCGCTTAAAAAAAGACGCACTTCGCTTATAGCAAGACCACACCTCCCCTGAAAGGGGATATGGCTGTGGAAAATTAACGGACGTTCAATAATCGAGGAAACTCCGCAGTTTGCGCGAGCGTGACGGATGCTTGAGTTTGCGCAACGCTTTGGCTTCAATCTGGCGGATACGTTCGCGCGTGACTGAAAACTGCTGGCCCACTTCTTCGAGTGTATGATCGGTGTTCATGCCGATGCCGAAACGCATGCGCAAGACCCGTTCCTCGCGCGGCGTCAAGGACGCCAGCACGCGCGTGGTGGTTTCGCGCAAGTTGCCGTTGATGGCGGCATCCAGCGGCTGCACGGCGTTCTTGTCTTCGATAAAGTCGCCAAGATGGCTGTCTTCTTCGTCGCCGATGGGCGTTTCCAACGAAATCGGCTCCTTGGCGATCTTCAGCACCTTGCGCACTTTTTCCAAAGGCATGGAAAGGCGCACGGACAGTTCCTCCGGCGTCGGCTCGCGGCCGATTTCATGGAGCATCTGGCGTGACGTGCGCACCAGCTTGTTGATCGTTTCGATCATGTGCACCGGAATACGGATGGTGCGCGCTTGATCGGCGATGGAGCGCGTGATCGCCTGACGGATCCACCATGTGGCGTAGGTCGAGAACTTGTAGCCGCGGCGGTACTCGAACTTGTCCACTGCCTTCATCAGGCCGATGTTGCCTTCTTGAATCAAATCCAGAAACTGCAAGCCACGATTGGTGTATTTCTTGGCGATGGAAATCACGAGGCGCAAGTTGGCCTCGATCATTTCCTTCTTCGCCTTGGCGGCTTCGCGTTCGCCCTTTTGCACCGTGTTGACGATGCGCTTGAATTCGCCCACCGGCAGGCCCGCTTCTTCTACCAGTTCCGCAATGGCTTCGCGGATGGCCGTGATGTCATCGGCATGCTTGGTGGTAAATCGTTCCCACCCCTTGCCGGGGAGCTTTGCGACCATACCCAACCAGCGCGGATCGAGTTCGTGGCCCTGATAGTGTGCAATGAAATCCTCGCGCTTGATACGGCATTTTGTGGCGATGCGCAGCAGTTTACCTTGCAAGTTCATCATCGCCCGGTTGAGGCCATAAAGTTGATCGACCAGCTGTTCGATGCGTGCATTGTTCAAATGCACGTTCTCCATGAACTCGATCAGTTCCCTACGCAACTTATCAAAACGCTTTTCCTGGGACGGCTTGAAGGCCTCGCCGCCTTGCATCGCAGCGAGGCGTTTGACCTGCATACGGTGCAGTTTTTTGTAGGTCTTGGCGATTTCCTCGAAGGTTTCCACCACAACCGGGGTCAGCTTGGCTTCCATGGCCGCCAGAGACAGATTGTTCTCCGCGTCATCGTCATCGTCGCTGTCGCTTTTTTTGGCTTCGTCCTGACCGCCTTCGGAATCGGCATTTTCACCCGGCGTGGGCGTCGGAGACGTTTGAGCGGTGGCTTCGTTCTGCGCCACAGGCGTTCCGCGCGTTGCGCCGTCTCTACCTTCCCCGGTTTCGCTACCGGCCGCGCCAGTTTCGCCACCGGCCGCACCGGCCGCACCGGTCGCACCGGCCGCACCGGTCGCACCGGTCGCACCGGTCGCACCGGCCGCACCGGTCGCACCGGCCGCACCGGTCGCGCCGGTTTCGCCGCCGGCCGCTTCGGCCGCGCCGGGACCGCCGCCATAGGTGGCGTCCAGGTCGATGATGTCACGCAGAAGAATCTGACCCGCGATCAGGGCGTCATGCCAAGCCACGATGGCGCGGATGGTCAGGGGGCCTTCGCAAATGCCGCCGATCATCATCTCGCGCCCGGCTTCGATACGCTTGGCGATGGCAATCTCGCCTTCGCGCGACAAGAGTTCGACAGAGCCCATCTCACGAAGGTACATCCGCACGGGATCGTCGGTGCGTCCGACGTCGCTTTCGGAGACGTTGCCTACGAGGGGCTTGCTCTCGACGAGCGCGGTGCTTTTGCTTTCACCCTCCGTGTTTGCCTCCTCGCTATCTTCTTCGTCGATGACGTTGATGCCCATTTCGGACAGCTGGCTCATGGTGTCTTCGATTTGTTCCGATGATACCTGCTCAGGTGGCAGGGCTGCGTTCAATTCGTCATACGTGACGAAGCCGCGTTCCTTGCCCTTCTGGATCATTTTCTTGACGTTTGCGCCCAGTGTGTCGAGGAGCGGTCCGTCTTGAGTCTCGGTTTCGGACGATTTGTCCTTCTGCGCGTTTTGTTTTGATGCCATATGACGTGTTCGATCTTTCCCATGTCCCGGCTTTGCGTGCCCGCAAAGCTTAAGGTCAATTGCAACCACTTGCGGCGAAGCCGCCTTTATCCACGCACTTGCGGCAGATGCTGCCTCACCCGCGTCCACAAACGCGCAAAGCCCCACCTCCATTTGCCTATGTGGGGGGCTTACTTGGCGTTTTGGTCCTGGGCCGTCCGTTCCTGCTTTTTCAATGCGCGCAAACGTTCAAACGTTTCCGCTGACATATCTGCGGCCAAGCGCCGCTGAGCTTCCAGGAGTTCGGCTTCGAAATCTCGCCTATTATACAGTTCATACGTTTCGCACCAACCTTCCAACGCCGTCTCGAAGGCAACTCCGGGGCGGGCGAAAAAGGCATGCCCAAAAACCCGTGGCGCGAACAGCGCATGCAGAATTTCGGCGTATCCACTCTCCTTGAAGTGGCGTTGCAAGGCTTCAGTGTCAAGACTCGCGTCTTGGGCCAGTGTCTTTAGAACGTCCTGACGAAGGTTGTCAAGCGCAACCGTTGAAAAAGCTAGGTTTCCAAGCTTCTCGCCGACCTCGTCGAAGATGTCCGGGTGCATGATCAAAGTCGCGAGCAAAATTTCTTCACGCATTTGCGTCATGTTGACGTGTGCCGCGCACGCCGCCCGGCGACCGTCCGCAGCGTCGAACACGTCGCATTTGGCGGGGGTGAGGCCGCTTCGCTTCTGGAATTTTCGCTTGTCGGGTCCGTCGGGTCCGTGTCTCAGGCGCCAGACGCGATCCTTGAATGCGGATTGGAAATGACGCCGTACGGTGTCGTCTTCGATGCGTCGCACATGGTCGTTCATGCGTTTTTGTAAGGCTGCGCGGCCTTCGGGGGTATCGCTGGAGCTTTCGGCCAGTTCCATGTTCCACAACACCAGGGACAACGCTTTGGCCGCGGCCAAAACGGAGCGAAACGCATCTGCGCCCTGGCTGTGGATCAAAGAGTCCGGGTCTTCATCGTGGGGCAGGACGGCGAAGCGCAGACCGGTTCCCGCGCGCAGTAAAGGCAAGACGCGTAGCGCGGCGCGCGCGGCGGCGCGTTCGCCGGCGGCATCGCCGTCGAAGCACAATATCGGTTCGGGGGCGATTTTCCACAACTCCAGAATCTGGGTTTCCGTCAGCGCGGTGCCAAGGGGGGCGACCGCGCCGCCAAAACCCGCCTGCGTGAGGGCGATCACGTCCATGTAGCCCTCGGTCACGATCAAGTTCTGACCGGTGCGCACCGCGGCCTGCGCCGTGTCCAACGCATATAAAAGGTGGCCTTTGTGAAATAGGTCGGTTTCGGGGCTGTTTAGATATTTGGGGACATCGTTTTGCGCACTCAAAATGCGGCCGCCGAAGGCCACCACACGTCCGCGCCGGTCGCGAATCGGAAACATCACCCGGCCCCGGAAACGCTCATACACCGAAGCGTCGTCGCGTTCGACCACCAGCCCGACGTCAAGCATTTGCCGGGGCGTGATCCCTTGCTGAGCGAGGGCCTTTTGCAGAGCGCCGCTATGTTGCGGGGCATATCCTAAGCGAAACGCCGCGATGGTCGCGTCCGTCAAGCCGCGTTTTTGCAGATAGGACAAGGCGGGTGCGCCTTCGGATGTGCGCAGCGTTGTTTCGAAATGGCGGCATGCGGCCTCAAGCACCTCAAAGAGCGATTTGCGCCGCTGCGCTTTTTGCTGCTCTTCGGGGCTGTCCTGCGGCACGGGCATCGCCACTTCCGAGGCCAGTTTTTCCACCGCTTCGAGAAAGCTCACACCTTCGGTCTCCATCACGAAATCGAAGGCGGAGCCATGTGCCCCGCACCCGAAACAATGATAAAAACCCTTGGCGTCGCTGACCGTGAACGAGGGGGTTTTTTCCTTATGAAACGGACACAGGCCTGAATGTTCGTGGCCTTTTTTGATCAGGCGCACGCGCCGTCCCACCACATCCGACAATGTGGTGCGTTCGCGCAATTCGTCCAGAAAATGAGAAGGTATCGCCAATTTCAATATCCGCAACACATCAAATCGATGTGTTCATGATACGCGCTGGCAAGAAAACGTAATACGTAAAAGTTATCCCGTTGTCTTAAACAGGCTATCCACAGACTTTTCATTCACCCGTCAGCCTGACTTTGACGAAAGCGCTGGCTTTGCCGAAATCCATCGACCCTGCGTGGCGTTCCTTCAGCCGCGACATGACCCGGCCCATGTCCTTCATGGAAGATGCATCCAGTTCCTTGATGGCGGCGTCGATGGCTTCGTTTACGGCATCTTCGCTCATCTGTTCGGGCAAAAAACCCTCGATCACGGCAATTTCCTGAGCCTCTCGTTCAGCAAGCTCGGGGCGACCGCCTTTTTCATACATTTCAATGCTGTCGCGACGTTGCTTGATCATGGATTGCAGCATGGACAGAATTTCATCGTCCGAAATGCCATCCAAATTGCCGTCCGAACGTGCCGCGATATCGCGATCTTTCAACGCCGCCTGCATCAGCCGAACGGTGGCAAGGGCGACTTCCTGCTTGGCCTTCGTGGCGTTTTTGAGCTGTTCAGTAATCCGTGTGCGCAGCATGGAATTTCCCCCTAGAATCATTCTCTTCAACAACAACCCTTACGACAATCTTGAAGAAAGTCGTGAGACTAACGGAAAAGAAGGCAAATGGCAAATTCTCAAAAGTTTATAAGGTATTGTTTTAAAATGATATTTTTATGAAACAGAGTCTTGACGAGAAGCGTTCTTTCCCGTAAACACTCCCAAATCATTGCTCACCGGCGCGGACCTGGTCCTTGCGTGCGGCGCTGTGACACTTCCTGAGATTGAGGATCGCCGCCATGGCCGAGACCCCGCCGAACGCCCCCGCCGAGACGCAGGGGTCGATTCCTCTTGCACAAAACGCAACACTCGCTCCACGCCATGCGACCCGTGCGACGGGTGCGACCCGTGCGACGGGTGCGACGGGTGCGACCCGTGCGACGGGTGCGACGGGTGCGACGGGTGCGACGGGTGCGACCCGCCCGGCGGGATGCAACGCGGCGCTGGTGCTGGATGATGGCGCGGTGTTTTGGGGGCGCGGTGCCGGGGCCGAAGGGGTGGCGCTGGGTGAAGTGTGCTTCAACACGTCCATGACGGGCTATCAGGAAACCCTGTCCGATCCGTCCTATGCTGGCCAGATCGTGACGTTCACGTTTCCCCACATCGGCAACGTGGGGACGAATTTCGAAGATGTCGAGAGTGATACGCCCGCGGCGCGCGGCTGCGTGTTGCGTGCCGATATCACCGAACCGGCCAACTGGCGTGCGAATTCGCATTTCGATGCGTGGTTGAAGGCCAACGCCCTGGTGGCCATTTCCGGCGTGGATACGCGCCGCTTGACTCGGCGTATTCGCAACGGCGGCGCGCCGAACGGTGTCATTTTGCACTTAGGCACGCAAGAAGCGGAAACATGCGGCCTTGATACCGCCGCTTTGGCAGAAATGGCGGCCGGCTGGCCATCCCTGAAGGGCATGGACCTGGCCAAGGAAGTGATGTGCGGCGAAGTCTATGAATGGGACGAAACGCAGTGGTCCTTGGAAAGCGGTTACGCCCAGCAACAAAACGCCCGCCACCATGTGGTCGTGGTGGATTTCGGTGTAAAGAAGAATATTTTACGTGGTCTTGCCAGTGTCGGGTGCCGCCTTAGCGTGGTGCCGGGAACAACCAGCGCCAAAGACATTCTCGCCTTGAAACCCGACGGTGTGTTCCTGTCCAACGGGCCGGGTGATCCGGCGGCGACGGGGGCCTATGCGGTGACAATGATCCAAGGTGTGATCGACAGCGGCGTTGCGCTGTTCGGGATTTGCCTGGGCCACCAGATGCTGGCGCTGGCGTGCGGTGCGAAAACCCGCAAAATGCACATGGGTCATCGTGGCGCCAATCATCCAGTCAAGGACTTGCAGACGGGCCGCGTGGAAATCACCAGCCAGAATCACGGTTTCGTGGTGGATCAGGACACCCTTCCCGAGACCCTTATACAGACCCATGTGTCGTTGTTCGACGGCTCGCTGGAAGGCCTCCGGCTGGCGGGAAAACCAGTATTTTCCGTGCAGCACCATCCCGAAGCCAGTCCCGGTCCGATGGACAGCCATTACCTTTTCGAACGCTTTGTGACGTTGATGGAGACTGCAAACTAATGCCCAGACGCACGGACATCAAAAGCATTCTCATCATCGGCGCAGGTCCGATCGTCATCGGCCAGGCGTGCGAGTTCGACTATTCCGGCACCCAGGCGTGCAAGGCCCTGCGTGAAGAAGGCTATCGTGTCGTCTTGGTGAATTCCAACCCCGCCACCATCATGACCGACCCCGACATGGCGGATGCGACCTATATCGAGCCGATCACGACGGAGATGTTGGAAAAGGTCATTATCGCGGAAAAACCCGATGCGATTCTGCCCACCATGGGCGGACAGACGGCCTTGAATGCGGCCATGTCTTTGGTGAAAGACGGCGTGTTGGAACGCTTGGGCGTGGAATTGATCGGGGCCAATGCGCATTCCATCGCCAAGGCCGAGGATCGCCAGCTGTTTCGCGACGCCATGGATAAAATCGGTCTGACGACGCCGCGCAGTGCCGTCGTGAAGACCTTGGAAGACGCGCGCAAGGTCATGGAAGACATCGGCCTGCCCATCATTATCCGGCCCAGCTTCACCATGGGCGGCATCGGCGGCGGCATCGCCTACAACGCGCTGGAATTCGATGAAATCGTCTCCGGCGGCCTTGCCGCAAGCCCCGTGCATGAAGTTCTGGTCGAACAATCTGTCCTAGGCTGGAAAGAATACGAGATGGAGGTGGTGCGTGACAAAGCCGACAATTGCATCATCATCTGTTCCATTGAAAATATCGATCCCATGGGCGTGCACACGGGGGATTCCATTACCGTTGCCCCGGCGCTGACGTTGAGTGACAAAGAATACCAGGTCATGCGCAACGCCTCGATCGCGGTGCTGCGCGAAATCGGGGTGGACACCGGTGGCTCCAACGTACAGTTCGCGGTCAATCCTGAAAACGGCGCACTGATCGTCATTGAGATGAACCCCCGCGTGTCGCGTTCTTCGGCCTTGGCGTCGAAGGCCACGGGGTTTCCCATCGCCAAGATCGCGGCCAAGTTGGCGGTCGGCTACACGCTGGATGAATTGAAAAACGACATTACCGGCGGTATCACCCCGGCCAGTTTCGAGCCGACCATCGATTACGTGGTTACCAAGATCCCGCGCTTCACCTTTGAAAAGTTTCCTGGCGCGGACGCGCTGCTGAGCACCGCCATGAAATCTGTGGGGGAAGCCATGTCCATCGGGCGCACTTTTCAGGAAAGTCTGCAAAAGGGTTTGTGTTCCCTGGAAACCGGGCTGAACGGTCTCAACGAAGTGACCATCGAAGGCGTTGATTCTGAAAACCCAGATACGGACGTGATTGTTGCGGCTTTGTCGAAACCGACGCCGGAACGCTTGCTGGTTATCGCCCAGGCCTTCCGCCACGGCCTTAGCGTCGCGCGCATCCAGCAGGCTTGTAAGTACGAACCGTGGTTCTTGGAGCAGATCAAAGGTATTGTGCAGGCAGAAGAAGAATTGCGCGAGAACGGTCTTCCGACGGACGCCGTGGCGCTTATGCGCGTCAAGAAAATGGGCTTTTCCGACGAACGTTTGGCAGAACTGACACAAACCCGTGTGGCTCAGGTCGCAAAGCGTCGCGTTACGCTGGGGGTGCGTCCCGTCTATAAGCGCGTTGATACGTGCGCGGGCGAATTTCCATCCAAAACGCCGTACATGTACTCGACGTATGAAGGCGATGCCATCCAGCCGCCCGAGTGCGAGGCCGATGTTTCCAAACGCAAGAAAGTCGCCATTCTGGGGGGGGGGCCGAACCGCATCGGCCAGGGTATTGAATTCGATTACTGCTGCGTCCATGCGGCCTATGCGCTGAAGGACGCCGGCATCGAAGCGATTATGGTCAACTGCAATCCCGAGACCGTGTCCACCGACTACGACACGTCGGATCGGCTGTATTTCGAGCCCCTGAGTGCAGAAACGGTGATCGAACTGGTGCAACGTGAACAAAGCGATGGCGAATTCTTGGGCTGCATCGTGCAGTTTGGCGGACAGACCCCGCTGGGGTTGGCGCACGCGTTGGAGAGCGCGGGCATTCCCATCCTTGGCACGTCTCCGGATGCCATCGATCTGGCCGAGGACCGCGAGCGCTTTCAGGCTCTACTCCACGAACTGGGTCTGAAACAACCGGAAAACGGCATCGCGCGTTCCCTGAACGAGGCGGAGGCGGTCGCTAAGACCATCGGTTATCCGCTGGTGGTGCGGCCGTCCTATGTGTTGGGCGGTCGGGCCATGGAGATCGTCCACGATCACGCCAATCTGCTGCGCTATATGACGACAGCGGTGCAGGTTTCCGGCGACAGTCCCGTGTTGTTGGATCGTTTTTTGCGCAATGCGGTTGAGGTTGATGTGGATGCGTTGGCCGACGGCAGCGGGGATGTTTATATCGCGGGCATCATGCAGCACATCGAAGAAGCGGGCATTCATTCCGGGGATTCGGCGTGTTCTTTGCCACCGTATTCGTTGAGCGCCACGGTAATCGAGGATATTCGCCAACAGACTCGAGCATTGGCGAAGGCGCTTCATGTTGTCGGCCTGATGAACATCCAGTTCGCGGTTCAAGGTGAGACGGTGTATGTGCTGGAGGTCAACCCACGGGCCTCGCGCACCGTACCGTTCGTTGCCAAGGCCACCGGCGTGCCCATCGCCAAGATTGCGGCGCGCATCATGGCGGGCGAAAAAATCAAGACCTTCAAGCTGGGGGATACGCCAAGGCTGGAACACGTTGCGGTCAAGGAAGCGGTGTTCCCGTTTGCGCGCTTTCCCGGCGTCGATATCATTTTGGGCCCGGAAATGAAATCCACCGGCGAGGTCATGGGCCTTGATGATACCTTTGAGAAAGCCTTTGCGAAGTCGCAATTGGGTGCGGGGGTCAAGTTGCCCACCACGGGGACGGCCTTTATCTCGGTCAAGAACGCGGATAAGAATGAAATCACCGGCATTGCTCGGGGGCTTGTGGAATTGGGCTTCAAGCTTGTCGCTACCGAAGGCACGGCGGATCACCTGAGCGCCCAGGGCATTGCGGTGGAAAGAATTAACAAGGTTCTGGAAGGGCGCCCCCATTGCGTGGATGCGATTTTGTCGGGTGACGTTCAACTTGTGGTCAACACCACCGAAGGCGCGCAGGCGATTTCCGACAGCTTTTCCATCCGCCGTTCGGCGCTGATTGGCAACGTTCCCCATTACACGACCGTGGCCGGGGCGGAGGCGGCGACGGCGGCCATCAAGGCTCTGAAAACCGGAGCCCTTGATGTTAAGCCCTTGCAGGCTTATTCTATGGGTGCGTCGTAAGGCGCGAAGGTGGAAACATCCTGCACGCGGTCCGGTTTGGGCCGCGGTTCTTTTTTGTGACCGCCACCTTGAACACGAAGCTCCACCCATCGTTTAGGAAAGAGAATATCGATGGATAAAATACCTATGACCGCCGGTGGTCTGAAGCAGCTTGAAGGTGAGTTGCGCAATTTAAAGGATATCGAGCGTCCCGCCGTTATCCATGCCATTGCCGAGGCGCGCGAGCACGGCGATTTATCAGAGAACGCGGAGTATCATGCTGCGCGCGAACGCCAGAGCTTCATTGAAGGCCGCATTACCGAACTTGCGGCCATTGTCAGCCTCGCCGACGTGATTGATCCCTCGAAGATGTCGGGCGACGTGGTGCGCTTTGGCGCCACGGTTGTGCTTGCCGATGAGGATACGGACGAAGAAAGCACGTATCAAATCGTCGGCCAGCATGAAAGCGACATCGAAGCGGGCAGGTTATCCATAGCCGCCCCCTTGGCGCGCGGACTGATCGGCAAAACGCTCGGCGACGCGGTCGAAGTCAAAACGCCGCGCGGCTCGAAGTCTTACGAAATCATCAAAGTCAGCTATGTTTGATGCAAGGCGCTGTCTTCTGTGAGGGGACCCTTTCTGGTCGTCTCAATGCCCCTCGCTCAGGCACAGGCTGTGGTCGGACAGGACTTCGATGATCCGGCAGCCTGAAACGTGGCCGCCGGCGCATTCGCAGACCATCCGTTTGAGTTCCTTCTCAAAGCCCCGAAGGCGCGCAATCTTGTTTTGCACGTCTTCCAGATGCATCTGCGCGATGGCGTCGATTTCATGGCACGGGCGGTCGGGGTCGTCGCTTAAGCTTAAAAGTTCGCGAATTTGATCCAGTGAAAACCCCAATTCCCGGCTGTGGCGGATGAACGCCAGACGTTCCATGTGACCTTGATCGTAAAGCCGGCGGTTGCCTTCGGAACGTCGCGCCACCGGCATCAAGCCGATTTGTTCGTAATAACGGATTGTCTGTACCTTGGTGTTGGTCTGCTTCGCCAGCCAGCCGATGGTGTTTTCTTTCGGGGTCATGATTTTACCTCTTGCTTCTACAGCGACTGTAGATGTTAAGCCTGTCATAGGTGATAACGCAACGCGCAAAACGCAAGAGGCAGAGCCATGACATCAGCCCATAGCCATAAACACGCACATCCGTCCGTTCCTTCATCTTGTGGAGACGAAGGCAACGCATCGTGCTGTTCCAGCGGAACCCTTCTGAGCGGTGTAAACACCGATCAGGACTTTTCGCCCAGCCGCTATCGCTATGTGTTTTCCGTCCAGGGGCTGGACTGTGCCGAGGAAGTCGCCATCTTGCGCCGTGCGGTGGGGCCCATGGTGGGCAAAGAAGAACACCTTGCCTTCGATGTCATCAACGCGCGCATGATGGTGCTGAGGGAAGCCAACGAGGTTTCGCGCGATGAAATTTTGGAAGCCGTGCGCAAAACCGGCATGAGCGCCGTGGAGTGGCGCAAGGATGATGAAGGCGCAAAACAGGCCGCTGAAAAACATCACCGCATGCAGAGCTGGCTGACAACGCTCAGTGGGCTTTCCGCGTTTGGCGGGGTGGCGCTTCATATTTGGCTGGCCGGTGGAGTGGCCGGGGCGCTGACGCTTTTCGCCGGACACAATGGCGAGGTGATGCCCATGCCCGAGGTCGCAGCCTATGTGCTCTCCATCCTTTTCGGAGGCCGTTATGTTGTTGTGAAAGCGTGGTACTCCGCCAAAGCCCTGCGACCGGACATGAACCTGTTGATGGTCATCGCGGTCTTTGGTGCGGCGGGCATCGGCGAGTGGTTCGAGGCCGCCATCGTCACCTTCTTGTTCGCCCTGTCGTTGCTTTTGGAAAGTTGGAGTGTGGGCCGCGCGCGGCGCGCCATCGCCCAGCTTCTCGATCTGGCACCGCCGATGGTGCGCATCAAAGGCGGCAATGGTGAAGAAACGGAAGTTCTGGCCGTCGAGGCCCCCGTCGGAAGTCGCTTTATCGTCAAGCCGGGTGAAAAATTCGCCCTCGACGGTCGCGTCGTTTCCGGGCGCAGTTCCGTCAATCAGGCCCCCATCACCGGCGAAAGCGTGCCGGTTTCAAAGGAACCTGATGACGAGGTTTTCGCCGGGACCATCAACGGGGAAGGGGCTCTTGAGGTCGAAAGCACCAAAGCCGCCGACAACACCACGCTGGCGCGCATTATCCGCTTGATCGAAGAAGCCCAGGGCGCGCGTGCCCGCGCTGAACAATGGGTGGAAAAGTTCGCGCGCATCTATACGCCCGCGGTGATCGTCTTCGCCATTGCCGTGTTCGTGGTGCCGCCGTTGCTGTTCGGGGGCGCGTGGGACGACTGGTTTTACCGTGCCTTGGTGTTGTTGGTTATCGCGTGTCCCTGCGCCCTTGTCATTTCCACCCCCGTCAGCATCGTTTCCGCTTTGGCGGCCTCGGCGCGACAGGGTGTTTTGATCAAGGGCGGGGCTTATATCGAACAACCCGCCCACCTCAAGGCCATTGCCTTTGACAAGACCGGCACATTGAGCCGGGGGCAGCCGGAGGTTGTGGGTGTGGCCCCCCTTAACGGTCATACGAAAGAGGAGCTTCTTGAACGCGCGGCGGCTTTGGAAGCGCGCAGTTCTCATCCGCTGGCGCAGGCGATCATCGCTTACGCCACGCAAATCGGGGTTCGAGGAAATCCGGCCGAAGACGTTCAAGTGCTGCCCGGAAAAGGGGTTCGCGGGCTTTACAACGCCAAGGAATATTGGCTCGGCTCGCACCGCTATCTTCTGGAACGCGCCCAGGAAACACCGGACGTCAGCGCACAGGCCGAAGCATTTGAACGCGATGGACGCACGGTGGTGGTGATCGGTAACGCAGATCACGTTTGCGGGCTGATTGCCATTGCCGACGCGGTGCGCCCTGAGGCTCGCCAAATGGTTGCGGACTTGCGCCGCGGCGGCATCGAACACATCGTCATGCTGAGCGGCGACAATCAGGCCACTGCCCACGCCATCGCGCGTGAGGTTGGAATCGACGAGGTCCATGCGGAGCTGTTGCCCGAAGACAAGGTTGCCGCCGTGGAGGGTCTGGTGGAAAAGTACGGCACGGTCGCCATGGTCGGCGACGGCATCAACGATGCCCCCGCCATGGCGCGCGCCAGCTTCGGCATCGCCATGGGGGCCATGGGCAGCGACGCCGCCATCGAGACCGCAGACATTGCCTTGATGACGGACGATCTGGAAAAACTGCCGTGGCTGGTCAGGCACTCCAAACGCACACTGGCCATCATTCGCCAGAACATCACCTTCGCCCTGGGCGTCAAGGCGCTTTTCGTGGTGCTGACGTTTGCCGGTTACGCCACCTTGTGGGGCGCGATCGCGGCCGATGTGGGGGCCTCGTTGTTGGTGGTGATGAATGCGTTGCGGCTGTTGCGTCCGCGTTTATAAATTCAGGGCGTCGAGAAGGGCGGCGTTGTTCTTGGCGTGCGCCAGCCCCCGCGGCGTCTGACCTTGAGCATCGACGGCATCAAGATTCGCGCCCTTGGCCATTAAGACCGCGATGCACGCGACACACTCCCGCCCCACGGCCCAGTGCAGCGGGGTCGCGCCGTCTTTCTCGCAAGCGTGCGGATTTGCACCTATGGCTAGGAATGCACGCGCGGCATAAGGCTGTTTCTTTTTCACCGCGACAAACAGGTTTGCATCCGCCCCCAGTTTGGGGTTGAACGAGCCGAACCCCAGCAAAACCAGTTGGCCGTCCACGACGCGTTGCACGGCGGGATGGTAGGGCGCGCCCATGGTGTCGACCACATGGGCATCCTCGCCGAAACTGAGTGCCGCAGCCTCCGCGCCTTCGGCGGTCTGGCACAACACCACATCGGAAAAATCAGCCGTGACCACGGCGTAGGATTTGCGAAGTGTCTTCACGGCGGAAGCCTTTCACACAAAAAAAGGGGAGCGCCGTGTGCGCTCCCCCTTAATCTTAAGCCTGCGTTTGACAAGCGTCTTATTTTTTTAAGTCTGCGTAGTATGCCTGCAAAATTTTCACCACCTCGGGGCGGGAGAATTCGGGCGGAATGTCTTCGCCTGCCGACAGCATGGCACGTTGTTGGGTGCCGGAAATCGACACGTGATATTCCTTGTCGTGCGGACAGGTTTTGGCGGTCGCCATGCCCATGCACTTGGAGCAATAAAACGTGATGTCGATCTTCAAGGGCACGGTTTTCAACGCCCCTTCCCACAAGGTATCGAAGATGTGCTGGGCATCGAAGGGGCCGTAATAATCGCCCACGCCGGCATGATCGCGACCCACGATGAGGTGCGAACAACCGTAGTTCTGACGAATCAGCGCATGGAACAACGCTTCGCGCGGCCCGGCGTAACGCATTTCGATCGGATAGCCCGCCTGAATGACGGTGCCCGCCACGAAATAATTGTCGATCATCGCCTGGATGGCTTTGGTGCGCGTTTCCGCCGGAATGTCGCCGGGCTTCAGTTTGCCCAGAACCTGGTGAATATAAACGCCGTCGGTCACTTCGACGGCGATCTTCGCCAGATGCTCGTGGGAACGGTGCATGGGGTTGCGGGTTTGGAACGCGGCAACCTTGGACCAGCCCTTGTCCGCAAATGCGGCACGCGCGTCGGCCGGACGTTGGTACAAATCGCCGAACAGGGACGGGAACTTGCCTTCGTCGACAACGCTCACCGGACCGGCCAGACATATGGCCTTTTGTGCATTCACTTTTTGCACGCCGGGGTGTTCTGCGTCCGTGGTGGTGTAGACGTTCTGTGCTTCGAAAGCCTTGTCTTCGTCCGACATGGCGAACTTTTCCTTGACCGCCATGATCGCCATGACGGTACCGCTTTCTTCGTCCACCAGGGCGACTTCTTCGTTCGCGCCGATGGAATCGGCGAGCGCCTGATCCGCCGTCAGCGTGATGGGAATGGGCCAGAACAGACCGCTCGACAATTTCATGTCGGCGCATACGCTCTGCCAATCGTCACGGCCCATGAAGCCGTCCAGGGGGGTGTACGCCCCCATGGAAAACATCAAGACGTCCGACATTTCCTTGCTGGTCATGGGAACTTGCTTGAGATTTTTGGCACGCGCCAATTCATCGGCACGTTCCGCTTCGGGCGCCAGTAGCGGCTTCAGACCTTGACCGCCATGAGGTTCAACCAGATGCGACATACTTACTCCCCTATCGTTTTTGATTTTAAAATTTTCAAAAGCTAAAAGCTACGTCAGGGTGCTTTTTAGCAAAACAATTGAGATTTAGGCTATCGAAAATTATAAAAAGTGAATATATCAAGACCCTGATATGGGCTAAAGTGAAAGTGGCGACGGGTGGACTCATTTCAATGAGGGATAGAACCCGTTGAATTGTACAAAGATACATGAATAGATCGGGTTCTTTGCCAAAAAAAGAACCTGCTAACAGGGGAGGTCAAGTATGGCAGTTCAAAGCCAAACCATTCTTGTGGTTGGCGGCGGCATCGCCGGAATCACGGCGGCCGTGGAAGCGGCGGAGACGGGCTATGAGGTCGTCTTGCTGGAAAAAGAACCCAGCCTCGGTGGTCGCGTCACCAAGCTGAACCGGTATTTTCCGAAGCTGTGTCATCCGACGTGCGGTTTGGAAATCAATTATCAACGGATCAAGAAAAATCCGCGGATCAATGTGATGACCATGTGCAAGGTCGCAGGCGTCAGCGGCGAAAAAGGCAACTTCACCGTTTCGGTGCAACGTGCACCGCGTTTCGTCAACGCCAACTGCACCGCGTGCGGGGCGTGCGCCGAAGCCACCACGACGGAAGTCGTCAATGCCTTCAACTACGGCCTGGACACGCTGAAGGGCGCCTATCTGCCCCATGAGCACGCCTTTCCCATGCGTTATGTGATTGCGCCGGAGGCCGTGAAGGCCGACGGCGAGGCCATCAAGGCGGCGTGCAAGTACGGTGCGGTGGACCTGGACGATGCGGGCGAAACTTTCGATTTGAACGTCGGCGCCATTATCTGGGCGACCGGCTGGCAGCCCTATGACGCCGACAAGCTGACCATGTACGGCTCCGATATGGCCGACGTCGTCACCAATGTGCAGATGGAACGTCTGGCATCCCACGACGGTCCGACCAAGGGTCAGATTTTGCGTCCCTCCAATGGCGAGGCCCCGAAAAAGGTGGCCTTGATCCAGTGCGCCGGATCGCGCGATAAAAATCATCTGCCCTATTGCTCACGCATCTGCTGCTTGGGCTCGCTCAAGCATGCGGCTTATTTGCGCGAACAGTACGCGGACGTGGAAGTGGATATTTACTACATCGATATCCGCGCCCACGACAAACTGGAAAACTTTTACGTGCGTCTGAAGGACGATCCGCAGGTGAATTTCGTGAAGTCGAAGCCCGCGCGTATTGATGCGGATGAAAACGGAAATCCGATCGTGTGCGGTGAGGACACCATCACGCGGGAGCTTTACGCTCAGCCCTATGATCTGGTGGTTCTCGCCACCGGCATGCAGCCGTCCACCGCGGACGACGCGTTGCCGGTCGAGATCGTGGAAGACGAGTACGGCTTTCTCGTTCCGAAACACGGTGAGGTCGACGGGCAGATTTCCGCAGGTGTGGCGTCGGGTCCGCTGGACGTTTCCATGTCGGTGCAATCGGCGACCGCCGCCGCGCTCAAGGCCATCCAGGCCGTCAGCTCGAACGCTTAAGGCCGAGGGGAGAATTCAAGTATGTCTGATGAAAAGAAAATTGGCGTTTACCTGTGCAGCGGCTGCGGCATCGGCGACGCCATTGATATGGACGCCGCGCAAGGCGCCGCCACCGCCATGCAGGCGGCAAGCTGCAAGGCTCACGAAGCCTTGTGCTCCGCCGATGGCGTCAAGCTGATCCAGGGCGACATCGATTCTGGTGAGGTCAACTCGCTGGTGATCGCGGCGTGTTCGCAGCGTGTGATGACGGATAAATTCCAGTTCAACGGCACCAACGTGGTGCGCACGAACTTGCGTGAACAGTGTGTCTGGGCGCATCCCGCGGGTGAAGAAGACACCCAGATGATGGCCGACGACAACATCCGCATGGGCGTCACCCAGGCGAAGTTGAGCAGCTTGCCCATCCCTTATACCGAGGGCGAGTTTTCCGACATCATCTTGGTGGTCGGCGGCGGGTATGTCGGTTTGAACGCCGCGCTGGAATCCGCCAAGGCCGGACGCAAGACCGTTTTGGTTGAGCGTTCCGATACGCTGGGCGGCATGATCAAGGACTGGACCAAGGTCAATCCGGATGACGCGCCTTACCGTGAACCGGCCGAGAACCCGGTCTCGGCGTTGATCGAGGCCGTGCAGGCCCATGCCTTGATCGAAGTGATGACGGACACCATCGTCGCCAAGACCGCGGGGATGCCGGGGCGCTTCAGTGTGGATTTCAGCAAGGCCGGAACGGTTTCAACCCTGGTGGTCGGCGCCATTGTCGTCGCCACCGGCTGGCGTCCCTACGACGCGACCAAACTGGGGCATCTGGGGTACGGCGCATCGCCGGACGTGCTTACCAATGTCGAGTTGGAAGCTCTGCTGGCCGCAGGACCCGTGGCGCGCAAATCCGACGGCAAGGCCCCCAAGACCGTGGCCTTCATCCAATGCGCGGGATCGCGTGATGCGGAACACCTGCCGTATTGTTCTTCGGTGTGCTGTTCGCAGTCCATCAAGAACGCGATACAGCTGATCGAAGCCGATCCGGACGTGATGTGTTACGTCATTTTTGACGAACTGCGCACGCCAGGCACGGCGGAGGAGTTCTACCGCTTCGCGCAGGAAAAAGGCGTGATCTTCATCAAGGGCAAGGTGTCATCCGTGGATGGCAGCCTGAAGGTTACCTACCATGACGAACTGATCGGTGACGATGTGCCCATGGAAGGCCTCGACATGGTGGTTCTGGCCACCGGTATGGTGCCGAATTCTACCAACACCGAAGCGCCGGGCGTCGAACTCAGCGACGAGCAGGCGGTCTATTCCAAGGACGACATCAATCCCATCGCACCGTTCGATGTCGCCGGCTACAAAGAAGGCGTCGAAGCGCCAGTGCCGGGCAAACGTCCCGAAAGCGAGGTTCCCGACGGGGCGCCGATCTTGAACCTGCAATATCGTCAGGGTCCGCACATTCCGATTTTGGCGGACGGTTTTTCCGACAGCCACTACATCTGTTTCCCCTATGAGACACGCCGCACCGGTATTTATACCTGCGGTCCGGTGCGTCGGCCCATGGATATGGGAGAAGCGGCTCAAGATGCGGCGGGCGCGGTGCTCAAGGGCATCCAGGCCATCAACAATGTGCGCGAAGGACGTGCCGTCCATCCGCGTGTGGGCGATCTGTCGTATCCGAAGTTCGGCCTCAACCAGTGCACCAAATGCCGGCGTTGTACGGTGGAATGTCCCTTCGGCGCCATCGACGAACAAGACGACGGTTTCCCGACGCTCAATCCTTCGCGGTGCCGGCGTTGTGGCACCTGCATGGGGGCTTGTCCGGTGCGCACCATTTCGTTCGATAACTATTCCGTCGATATGATCAACCAAATGGCGTCTGTGTGCGAAATTCCCGATGAATTTTCGGGCAAGGCACGTATCTTGCTGTTGGCGTGCGAAAATGACGCTTACCCGGCGTTGGACATGGCGGGCATCAACCGCCATACGTACTCCGCCTTTGTGCGCATCATTCCGGTGCGCTGCCTGGGCAGTGTCAGCTTGCTGACCGTTTCCGAAGCCCTGTCCAAGGGATATGACGGCATTATCTTGATGGGTTGTAAATCCGGCGACGATTATCAGTGTCACTTCGTGAAGGGATCTGCGCTGGCCAAGGAACGCATGGGCAAAGTGGCGGAAACCTTAAGTTCGATGATGTTGGAGCCGGAGCGGGTGGAAACCATGGAGATCGCAATCTCCGATTCCGCCAAGGTCGGCGAGGCGATCAACAAATTCGTCGCCAACATCGAAACCATCGGGCTCAATCCGTTTAAGGGGTTTTAGGCATGAACGCAATTTCACCTCAGCCGACCAAGAAATACGACCTGTCGTTTGCACGCTGGGTGCGCGACAACGTCGATGGCGGTGATCGCATGAACATGTGTATGCAATGCGGCGTATGTTCGGGATCGTGTCCGCTGAACGATCAGATGGATTTGGGCCCGCGCAAGATTTTTATGATGGTGCGTGCCGGCATGAAGGAGGCGGTTCTTAAATCCAATTCCTTCTACAACTGCGTCAGTTGCTACAACTGTGTGGTGCGGTGCCCGCGTCAGGTGCCGGTCAAGTACATCCTGCACGGTCTGGGCCGTCTGGCGATATTGGAAGGTTATCAGGATAAAAAGGATGTTGCGAACGCGCGTTTCGCCGACGCCTTCTGGTGGTCGGTAACCAAGTTCGGCAAGACCGACGAACGCCTTGTGACTACCAAATATTATTTTTCGGGCGGTCTCGTCGAGGGTTACAAGAAAAGCATGGCCAATTTGAAAATTGGCATGCACATGGTGAAAACCAAGCGCATGCATCTTGGCATGCCGCACAAAGCCAAAAACCGGGGCGATTTGAAATCGATCCTGGCCAAGGCCGTCGAAATTCAGGCGCGCCACGAAGGGGAGAGCTGAGAGCGATGAGTAAGAAATTCACCTTTTATCCCGGCTGCAGTTCCGAAGGCAGCGGCATGCATCTGGACACCTCCACCCGCGCGATCATGGCCAAGCTCGATGTCGAGTTGGAAGACATCGCGGATTGGAACTGTTGCGGGGCGTCCGTGGGCGAACTGGCCGCAGGGCACTTGCCCAACGCGGCGCTGAGTGCACGCAATCTGGCACAGGCGCGTGAACTGGGGCCACAAGATGTCATGACGGCTTGTGCGGCGTGTTATCTCAATACGCACTCTGCAAACGAAGAGATTCGTGAAAACGAACAGACCAAAGCCGACATGAACGAAGCGCTTGGTGCGGCGGGGAAGTCCTACGACGGCACCTTGCTGGTGCGTCATGCTTGCGAGGTTCTGGTCAACGACATCGGCATGGAGGCGATCAAAAGCAAAGTCGTCAACCCGTTGTCGGGGCTTAAGGTTGCGGGTTATGTCGGTTGCCAGACGGTGCGCCCTTTCGCAGGGACCGAACGCGGTGGTGCCTACGATGAATACGACGATCCGGATTTCCTCGATAACTTCATCGAGGCCGCGGGCGCAGAAGCGGTTGAATTCGAAAATAAGACGTCATGCTGCGGTGGCTCGGTCGCGGTGATGAAGCCGGAACAAACCTTGCATTTGATGCGCAAGATCCTTACCGAAGCCAAAACCAAGGACGCTGACGTTATTGCCACGCCCTGCCCCTTGTGCCTGACCAACGTTGAAATGTACCAGGACGTCATCAACAAGAAATTTGGCACCGATTTTAACATTCCGGTGGTGTTTTACAGCCAGTTGTTGGCTGTTGCCTTTGGCCTGGATGCGAAAAAGGATGCGGCGCTTCACCAAAACATCATCAAAGCCGAAAAATTGGAGAAAATGGCGAAGTAAGCTGTTTTTCCTGTGTGTGATGCAAGATGGCGGCGCAGTGAAGCGTCGACATCTTGCGTTCTGACGTTCTTTGATTACACGCAAAACGTTAAATTATTTTCACAAATTCTTGATGTGAATAGTAGAATCTGATAGAATACCCAGAGTCTTGGTGCACGATAAAAATCCGTTTGGCGGGAAACGGAAAAGGGAGGGTTTGTGCAAAACGTAAAACCGCGTCTTTTTTGGATTGTCCCGCTTGGCGTTGCGTGTGTTCTTTTGGCGGGTGAGGCGCGTGCTGCTTGGGATCCAAATTCAAATGCAAGCAATACCGACAGTATCGTCAATACACGTCACAATTTGACGCAAAGTTATATTGCCAACACGTCGGATCGTTCGCAGATGAGCAAAGCGCGCAACGATTACGGTGAAGTGTGCGCGTATTGTCATACGCCGCACGGCGCCAATACAACTCTCAAAGCCCCGCTGTGGAACCGCACTGCCAAGAATAATACTTATACCCTGTACAGCGCGCCACTGACATCGGGAAACAAGCCGACGCAGCCTGGCGTAAGTTCGCTGATGTGCTTGTCTTGCCACGACGGAACAACGGCCGTCGATTCCGTCGTCAATATGCCGGGTTCGGGGGGCTATAGCGCGCTGCAAATCAGCACCGACAATAACGCCTTTCTCAATACCTGGAGCGGCAGCGGCCCGGCAAAAAATGGTGCCGGCACGCATTTTACCTTGCAGCAGTGCAACAGCAGTTGCCATGACGCGAATGGGCCGCTGATCGGGATTCCTGATTTTACCTCCTTTGTCATCGGCACGGATTTGTCTAATGACCACCCGGTCGGCGTTAAGTTGCCCGATCCCGGTCAGTTCGACTTTAAAATGCCCAATGGGACCCGTGGCAATCTGCAATTCTACGACACCAATGGCGACGGTTTCGCCAATCCCAACGAAGTTCGTTTTTACAACACAGGCAACGGTTTCGAGGTGGAGTGCGCTTCGTGCCACGATCCGCACGGTGCCACGATAACCATTGTGCGTTCCGGACCGTTGAACCCGTCTTTTCTCAGGATCAACAACGACGGCTCAGCACTGTGCCTGACCTGCCACGTCAAATAGGCGTTGCCGGGGACGTTTCAATCTTTGTATTTCTTGACGATGGCGAGCCCTTCTGCTTTCGAAAGGGGGCGGATGATCTCGATCTTGCGGAAACGTTGGTCCACGATGTAGATGCGCCCGGTTTCATCCACCGCGACCCCGGCGGCCAGGCCGTAACGGCCCGGCTCATCCACCAGACCCGTTTGGCCAATGCTCATCAGAAGGCGTCCTTGAGGGTCGAAAATCTGTACATTGCCAAAGCGAACATCGGAAACGTAGACGCGTCCCTTGCTATCGACCGCGAGACCGCGCGGGCGGGAGAATTGCCCGAAACCCGCGCCGGCCTTGCCCCAGGTCCGCAAAAAATGGCCTTGCGGATCAAATGCCTGCACACGAAAATTTCCCGTATCGAGAATATAGAGCGTGCCGTCCGGCGCCACCGCCGCTTGTGTCGGAAGATTGAATTCGCCTTTGCCACGACCTCGACGACCAAAGGAAAACAGCTTCTTGCCTTTGGCGTTATAGACAACCACCTTGTGTGAGTTGGTGTCTATGCCCCCATCATCGACCACGTAAATGCGGCTGCCGTCGGCGGTAGCCGCCACACCGGTGGGCCGGATCAAATCCTTCGGCGAACCGATGCGCCGTTTGAAATGGCCGTTTTTGTCGTACACGTGAACGCAGCGCTCGGACACATCGGCCACATAAAAGTTAAGATGGTGGTCTATCGCCACTCCCAGAGGCTTTATCAAAGCGCCTTTCCCCTGGTCGCCGAAGCTCAGCAGTATGCGATTGGGCACATCGAAAAGATAGATTCTGCGTAATACTGTGTCGCTGACGATGATTCTACCTTCGCGTGCTGCCACGTCGAAGGGCTTCGCCAGGCGGCCCCGATCCGCCGGGCGCAGTCCGATAGCCAGCGACCTGAGATCGGCCATTTTGTCGGGGACGGATATGCTTGCCGCGGAACGTAGGCTTCCCTCGTATTGATAACGTGGCAAATCCGGCAAAGGCGGCCAAAACGTACCCGGCCTGACCTTATCGCTGGCCGTGTTGGCTGTGCAGCCGGCCAACGTCAGGAGGATTCCCAGCACGACGATTCGCGACAATACCGACATGGCTCTCCCTTGTTTTGGCGGCGACCGGGTGATGACAGGGACGTCGCGGATTTTGCAAATATACAATCGTAAGTATACGCCTGATTGACGAGGCTGAAACCCGTTCGTTTAACGTCTTTCAGGTTGGGCGCACGCGCCCAGGGGCCAGGCGACAAAACCATTTCCTTTGCCGTTTTTCACCATCCTGTGTCATGATCAACGTGTCACGACCGTGGATGGGCTCTGAGAAAGAAACCAAGGAATATGGCGCAATCCCCGCAAACGGCGTGGCCCAAGACAATCGATGACGTCACGGATTGGGACGTCGTCTTTGAAGCACCTGAAACGGGTTTCATTGCGCTGATCGTCCAGGTGCAGTCGAGCGCGGCGCTTAAGCTGGGCGCCACGGTGGTCATTGAAAAACTCTTTACCCGCAAAGCCGATAGCGATGAACGTATGCGTTTGATCGAGCAACTCGATGCGATCATCGTCGATGATGTTGATATCGCTGCCATGATCGAAGACGTAACGCGTTTGTTGCGCTCCATCAAGGAAAACCGCATTGAAAAGGCGCGCGTTTATGTCCAGCGCAGGCAAGCCGGTGCGGCCATTGACAGGCGTTCGGGTCTGTTGTGGAAAATTGATTTTTTGCTCAGGCCCATTGTGTTTTTGCCAATGGGGGGGCTGATTATCGCCGCGTTGTCGGGGCTGATGTTCTTGTTCTTGCAATCCACGTTTGGCCCGACGACGCAAGACACGGCGCCGCCGCGCGAAGAACAACCCGTTTCGCCAAAGATGGACTTGGCGGACACACAACCTTCGTCCGTTACGCCACCGTCGGCCAAGACCACCGTGAGCGCAGCCCCGCTGATCCCCATCGTGCTGAAGGCGTTCCGCTGGCCGTTGATGACGCAGAACGCCACGCAACGGGCGCAATACTACGCGGTCGTTCTCTACGTTGAGAAACGCAGGTCCTCCCGACCGATCTGTATACGTGTTCCGCAAGTTCTGGATACGATCTACCAGAGTTTCAATGCCATGGTCCCGCCGAACGGCACGGCGCAAGAAGACAAGTTGAAGCGATTGCAAGATTCCGTCAAACGCCGCGTCAACGCCATCCTGCCCGCGCCGATCGTCCTTGCGGTCGACGTCGCGCGTTATGGCGAAAAAAGCTATCGTGTCACCACGGTGCGACCGTTCTGCCGGGTGGTGAATCCGCCCGTGGCGCCGCCCCGACAAAATGAGACGTCCCGACAAAATGAAAAATGATTATTTGGAAATAATGGTGCCCCCAGCCGGACTCGAACCGGCACGCCCGTAAGGACAACAGATTTTGAGTCTGTCGCGTCTACCAATTCCGCCACAGGGGCAACGGAGGGTGTGCGGCGGCCATCATACCCACCGCGCGGCGTCGGTCAACAGATACCTATGGCTCCCTGGTTTCAAGGCTGCTATGACCTTTGTGCCCGCGCAGAGTTGCGGGCTTTCTTTTTCTTGATGAAGGAACGACAATCCGTGCTACGCCGCCTTTACGACTGGACGATGGCTTTCTCGGCCGAGAAAAACGCTATGTGGGCCTTGTTCGCCATCGCTTTCATCGAAAGTTCAGTTTTTCCGATTCCCCCCGACATTCTTTTGGTTCCGATGATTCTTGCGGCGCGGGAAAAGGCGTGGAGAATCGCCGCCGTGTGTACCGTTGCCTCGGTCCTGGGCGGCATGGCGGGATATGGAATCGGCTATTATCTTTTTGAAAGTTTGGGGAGGCCTTTATTGGCGTTCTACGGCAAGGTTGAGAAATTCGCTGAATTTCAAGCCCTCTACCAACAATGGGGCGCCTGGGTCGTCGCCATGGCGGGGCTGACGCCTTTTCCCTATAAGGTTATCACCATTGCCAGCGGTGTGGCGAAACTCAATCTCGTCACCTTCTTCGTTGCGTCCATGCTGTCGCGTGGCGCCCGGTTTTATCTGGAAGCTTTTTTGCTGTGGTACTTCGGTGAGCCGATCAGAACGTTCATAGAAAAATATCTGGGCTTGCTGGTGAGCGCCGCCTTTGTCATCTTGATCGGCGGCTTTGTTGTGGTGAAGTCCTTGTTTTAGGAGCTTGGGACATGGTGCGGGAACGACTTTATCCTGTGATTTTGATTTTGATCGGCGGCGGCGCGTTGTCCATGGCGTTTGTCGCGCAATACGGTTTCGGCTTGGAGCCATGTATCCTATGCCTCTTTCAGCGCGTTCCCTACGGCCTTGTCGTCGTGCTGGGTTTCGTTGCGCTGGTGCGTCCTGGGCAGTTGAAGGCCATCTTGTTGATGGCCGCCATTGTTTTTGGCGCCGGCGCGGTGCTGGCATCCTACCATGTCGGTGTGGAACAGCATTGGTGGACCTCCGCCACCGGATGCACCGGCAATCCCGGGCAGACCTTTACCACCGCCGACATTATCAAAAGCATGCAAACCAAACCGCCCAAGCCCTGCGATGCAGTGGACTGGACGCTGTTCGGCATTTCCATGGCGGGGTGGAATATACCGTTTTCGCTTCTGTTCGCAGGCGCGTGCGTGCGGGCGCGGAGGAGCTTGTCGGCACACGGTTGAATGAGTTTGGACCCTAGCCTCGACGTTTTGTCACCAGTCCCGAGATGACGCCGCGCAAAGTGCGGACTTCCTGGTCGGTCATGTGCGCACGTTGGAAGATGTTGCGCAGGTTGCGTACCATGGTCGGGCGTTTGTCGGGAAGGCCCAGGAAGCCGCAATCATCGAGTTCGCGTTCCAGATGTTCGAACATCCCCACCAATTCCTGTTTGGTTGCAGGGCGGGTGTCGAGGCGTAGTTCGCTCACATGATCGGCACGTGGGCGCGTGCTTTGAAACCATTCATAGCCCATCAGCAAAACCGCTTGCGCCAGATTGAGCGAACTGAACGCTGCGTTCAGCGGCACCATCAAGATTGCATCGCTTAGGGCCACGTCGTCGTTGTGTAGGCCCACGGCTTCTTTGCCGAACAGAACCCCGCATTTCACATCCGCGTCCAGGTGGGTGCGCATGGTTTGGGCTGCGCCGTGGGGTGTGGCGACTTCCTTGGTCATGTCGCGGGCGCGCGCCGTGGTGGCGTAGAGGTAGCCCAGATCGGCCACAGCATGCTTTGTTTCGTCGAAAACGCGGGCGTTTTCAAGCACCACATCGGCCCCCGATGCGGTCTTGTATGCCACGTCGTTCGGCCAGCCATCGCGCGGCCTGACCAGACGCAGGTCCGTCAATGCACAGTTCAACATGGCGCGCGCCACCATGCCGATGTTTTCACCCAGTTGCGGTTCCACCAAAATGACGGCGGGGCCTTCGCCAATCGCACGGGTGCGGGTGTCCTTGGCCGGGCGGCGGAATTTGGTCGATGTCTTGTTCTCGCTCATTTTAGCCATCCGTCTCAGCGCGCTTGCGCTGCGCGGGGCGTGCCGCATCGCGATACAGTTTGTAAATCAGGGAATCGCGCAACGCATTGTACGATGCGTCGATCACATTGGCGGAAACGCCAAGCGTGAACCAGTGTTTGCCCGCGCCGTCGGTGCTTTCGATCACCACCCGTGTCACGGCCGCGGTGGCTTCGCCGGGGGTGAGAATGCGGACCTTGTAGTCCACCAGACGCAAGTCCTCCAGGCTGGGATAGAGCGGCAGCAGAACCTTGCGCAAGGCCGCGTCCAGGGCGTTGACCGGGCCGTTGCCTTCGGCCACCGCCATTTCGACTTCGTCCGGCGCCAGAGTGTCATCCACGGCGACTTTGACGGTCGCCTCAGACAGGGTGATCAACTCGCCATGTTTGTCCCAACGCCGTTCATCGAGGACGCGAAAGCTGGCGCAGTGGAAGTAATCGGGGATGCGGCCCAAAGTCCGGCGCGCCAGCAACTCGAAACTCGCCTCGGCGCCATCATAGGAATAGCCTTGCATTTCATTGGCCTTGACGGTGTCGAGCAAAGTGCCCAGACGCGGGTCATGAGGGTCGATTTCGATACCGATTTCGCGAAATTGCGCCAGGATATTAGCGCGTCCCGCCTGGTCGGAAATGACGATGGTGCGGCGATTTCCGACGCGCTCGGGGTCGATGTGTTCGTAACAGCGCGGGTCTTTTTCCACCGCCGAGACGTGTAGCCCGCCCTTGTGTGCGAAGGCGGCTTCCCCCACATAGGGACGGTGGCGGTCCGGGGCGCGATTCAAGCGTTCGTCCAGGGTGTTGGAGACGTGAACCAGTTGTTTGAGGCCCGTTTCACCGACTCCGATCGTAAAACCCATTTTTAAAATCAAGGTCGCAATGACGCTGGTGAGGTCGGCGTTTCCACAGCGTTCTCCCACGCCGTTGATGGTGCCTTGCACCATGCGCGCCCCCCCATGCACGGCTGCCAGAGAGTTGGCGATCGCATTGCCGGTGTCGTTATGGCAATGGATGCCGATTTCTTTACCGGGCACGTTTTGGCAAACTTTGGCGACGATGGTTTCGATTTCGAACGGCAGCGTACCGCCGTTGGTGTCGCATAACACCACCCAGTGCGCGCCGCCGTCGCGCGCGGCGTCCAAGCAAGCCATGGCGAAGTCGGGGTTGGCCTTGTAGCCGTCGAAGAAGTGTTCTGCATCGAATAGCACTTCGTCCACGCGCGTCGCCGCATAGGCGACGCTGTCGCGGATCATGGCGAGGTTTTCGTCGTGTTCAATCCCCAATGCCACGTCCACATGATAGTCCCATGTTTTGCCGACGATGCACACGACCGAAACGTCGGTTGCAAGCAGGGCCTTGAGCCCTGGATCGTTGTCTGCGGAGCCCCCGGCGCGCCGCGTCATACCGAACGCCGTCATGCGCGCGTTGCGGGTGAGGGGAAGGTGTTCAAAGAAACGATCGTCGGTGGGGTTTGCTCCGGGCCATCCCCCCTCGATATAATCGACGCCCAGCCGGTCCAGGGCACGCGCGATGGCGTTCTTGTCCGCGGGCGCAAAGTTGACGCCCGAGGTTTGCGCGCCGTCGCGCAAGGTGGTGTCGTAAATATAAACGCGCTCACTGCTCATGTGCGTGGCATCCCTAAAATTCACCTGGGCACGGAAGACGCGCGGAGCATGCCCAAAATGCTGCCGGTGCACAAGGGGGTCATCCCCCATCGCGCCATTGTGGCGATGAGCGCTTGCGTATAGTGTTGTTTTCAAGCCTTGTTTTGGGCTCCTACGCAACAATAGCGATACGGCACATCCTGACTATGAACGGCGAATTAGATTTTGAGTATGACGAAGATTACCTCGCGTTGCGTGAACGTGCGCAGGGCTCTAATGTCAATGAACAGACCTTGTTGGCGACGGACTATCTCAATCATTTCAATGAGGTGGTCATGACCCTGGAAATGCTTCCAGATATGCCGGAACTGATGGAGGAGGCCAAGGCATGGCAGCCCAAGGCCTATCAAGACCATTTTCGCGACAGCACGATCGCCGACAAAGCGCTGGCCATCGAGGCCTACGACCATGTGCCGCCGAAGTTCAAGGCGCCGTTCGAAAAAAACATCGAACAGTTGAATCAGCTCATCATTACGTCCGTTGAGCGGTTGGAGACCGATATCTCAACGGGTGATATGGA
This sequence comes from uncultured Magnetovibrio sp., assembly GCA_964451415.1. Lineage (GTDB taxonomy): Bacteria > Pseudomonadota > Alphaproteobacteria > Rhodospirillales > Magnetovibrionaceae > CAYVHU01. Next base: position 57,054 of record CAYVHU010000011.1, on the reverse strand, counting down.
TCTGGTGCGCGCCAATGCCACCGCGTTGAGCCAGGTGATTCAGCGTTTGATGGATATGGCCAGCGCCAACATCCACGGTTCCGCCGCCACTATGGATCAAAGCGAAATCGACATCCTGATCGGTTAAATGCCGGCGCGCGCCAAACGCACGAAGTCGTCGTAGGGGATCGGACGGCTGAAATGATGGCCTTGTCCGATATCGCATCCCATGGATCGTAGAAAAGCGCTTTGACGATCATTTTCCACGCCTTCGGCAATGATCTTGAGGCGTAGATTTCGCGCCATGTCGACGATCGCCCGGGCCATGGTCACGGCGTTTTGATTGTCGGGAAGGCCGCTGACGAAGGATCTGTCCACCTTGAGTGCGTCCAGCGGAAATTTTGTCAGATAACTCAGCGATGAATACCCGGTGCCGAAATCGTCGATGCTGAGGGAAACGCCCAGCGCCTTCAACTCGTGGAGCCCGCGCACCGTTTCTTGCGGATTGGTCACGAGCATGCTTTCGGTCAGTTCCAGTTCCAGGTTCTCTGGCGCCAGTCCGGACGTTTTCAGAATCTCTTGGACGCGTTGCGCAAGGTTCCCTTTTTGGAATTGTCGTGCCGAAAGGTTGACGGCGATGCCGACATTTGCGAGCCCGCAGGTAAACCAGCGTTGCGCCGCGTGGCACGCCGTTTCCAGAACCCAGTCGCCGATCGGCACGATCAAACCCGTTTCCTCGGCAACGGGAATAAATTCAACGGGCGAAACGTTCCCCAACTCCGGATGTGTCCAGCGCGCTAGCGCCTCCGCGCCGATGATACGTCCGGTGCCAAGATCCACCTTGGCCTGATACGCCAGGGACAGTTCCTGGTTATCCAGGGCATGGCGTAAGCCGTGTTCGATGCTCATGCGCCGAGAAGCGGCGGCGCGGATGTTCGAGGAATAAAACTGAACATTGTTGCGCCCCTGTTCCTTGGCGTGATGGGAGGCCGTGGAAACGTTTTTGAGCAGTTCATCCACGTTGTCGCAATCGTCGGGGTAGACGATGACTCCGATGGAGCCGGAGGTGTACAGATCGCGACCGTCCACATGGAAAGGACGACTGAGTTGGTGCAACATGCGTGATGCCACGGCTTCGACTTCACGTCCGTCTTTCACCTTTTCCACGATCACCGTGAACTCGTCACCGGCAAGGCGCGCCACAGTGTCGTCGCCGCGTACGCACGATTCAAGGCGTTTCCCGGCAAGTTGCAGCACCATATCACCCGCGGCATGGCCCATGGCGTCGTTAATGATCTTGAAGTTATCCAGGTCGATGGACAAGATCGCGACCTTGCTGCGCAAGCGGTTTGCTATTTCGGTAGCACGATGCAGGCGTTCGGAAAACAAATGGCGATTGGGCAGATGTGTCAACGGATCGCGGGTCGCCAGGAACCTTAGTTTATCGTGCGCGCGCTTGCGTTTGGTTATATCGCGCAGGACGGCCACGTGAAAGGTTTCTTCGTGTACGGTGAAAGAGCTCACGCACGCTTCGAGCAAGAATGTGGAGCCGTCCTTGCGAAAACCGAGCGTTTCGCAGACGGTGCGTTCCCCGGTGTTCGCAAAAAGGGCTGTGATTTTGGAACCCGATCCGGCATTCGGTTGGTGTGGGTCATGGGGCTTGGGCATCAAGTCTGCGACCAGCACATTCCTTAGCGTTCCCGAAGAATAGCCAAAGAGACGTTCCGCCGCCGGATTGGCCATGACGATCGCGCCATTTTCATGGAACGCCACGATTCCGTCAAAGGCGGCGTTTAACACGGCGCGCAAAAAGTCCTCTACCTTGTTCGCGGCGTGCTTGTGTTTGTGCAAAGCATCGTCGACCAAAGCAAGGATTTTTCGCCCGTAAGCGTGAACTTTTCCGGCGTTCTCGGCGTCTTGCAGCAAGGATGGGAAGCCTGGAATGGCGACCCTTGCCTGCGCGGTAATATCGTCGAACGCGCTGCCGGGTTTATCTGTCTCGTTCATTTCGCCCTGTTGGGGTTCGTTCATCAAAGTGGTACTATCGATGATGGCTGTAACGGGGCTATGACGGGTTCGTAAAAAAGCTTAGTATTATAAATCGCATGCGTTGCTAAAACGGCTTTCGTGCCTTTAAAGCGGCGAACAACGTGCCTTCGTCCAGATAGTCGAGTTCGCCGCCAAGCGGAACGCCGTGGGCCAGGGCCGATACTTTCACCTGTGCGCCCGCCAGGCGTTCGGCGATATAGTGTGCGGTCGTCTGCCCGTCCACGGTGGCGTTGGTGGCGAGGATGACCTCTTCGACCGCCGGGGCGCTGGCGCGCTCCACAAGTGCGGCGATGCTCAAATCTTCCGGACCCACCCCGTCAAGGGCCGACAATGCGCCCCCCAGAACATGGTACGTTCCCTTGAATCCCACCACGCGATCCATCGCCCACAGATCGCCGACGTTTTCGATCACGCAGATCTGGCTGGCGTCACGCTTGGGGTCTGTGCATATGCGGCACGGATCGCGGGTGTCGATGTTGCGGCAAATCGAACACGCCTTCACATTCTGCGCCGCCTCGCCCAAGGCGCGCGTCAAGGGCACCATGAGGGATTCACGGCGTTTCAACAGATGCAACGCCGCACGACGTGCCGAACGCGGCCCCAGGCCGGGAATTCTGGCCAGCAGTTCAATTAGTGCATCGATGCTTTCCGGTCCGCCCGTTGCGGAAGGCGCGCTCATTAGAAGGGCAGCTTGAAGCCCGGCGGCAGGGGCAGTCCGCCCGTCACCTCCGCCATCTTTTCCGCCTTGAAGGCATCGACCTTCGCCTTGGCATCGTTGAAGGCGGCGCAAATCAGGTCTTCCAGCATTTCCGGATCGTCGGGGTCGATGATGCTGGGGTCGATGGAAATGGTGCGGGCATCGAACTTACCCGACAGGCGCACTTTCACCATTCCCCCGCCGGAGGCACCTTCGGCCTCGTGGGCCTCCATTTCATTTTGCAGTTCGCTCATGCGGGCCTGCATTTGCTGGGCCTGCTTCATCATCTGGCCGAGATTTTTCATTATCGCTCCGTTATCCACAAGAGACCGCGCCTTGTTTCTCGTGAGACAAAGGACACTGGCGCGGTGGTCTGCCACTGTATACCATCGTCCCCATGCAACGCCAAAACCTGTTTGTTTTCGACATTGAAACCGTACCCGACACCGATTGCGTTTCCAACTTGCTTGGGGGCGATGCCGGTGGAGATGTGCAGCAGCGCCGCGCGGCGCTGGAGGCTTACCACCTGGAAGTCACCGGCGGACAGAATGCTTTCGTCCGCCAACCGTTTCACCGTGTCGTGGCGGTGAGTTTCCTGGCTGCGGAGATCGTGCGCGAGGGCCGTCATGAAACCTATTATCTGAAAGAATTGCGTTCCGGCGGCGATGCCAAAGCGCCGGAGCGCGATCTGGTGGGCGGTTTTTTCCAATTTATCGACAAGAATCGCCCGCGTTTGGTGAGTTACAACGGGCGTGGTTTCGACGTGCCGGTGCTGCGCCACCGCGCCATGGTGCACGGCATTACCGCAGCGGTCTTTCATGACGTTTCCAACAAGTGGGAGAATTACACTTCACGCTATGCACAGGATTTTCATTGCGATCTGCAAGAAGCTCTGAGCGACTTCGGCGCGGCAAGCCGGGGTCTGAAACTGAACGAAGTGTGTGCCGTTTTGGGCTTTCCCGGCAAGTTCGGGGTGGACGGCTCGCAAGTTGCGCCGCTGTTCGACGAAGGGCGCATCGGCGAGATTCGCGACTACTGCGAAACCGATGTTTTGAACACGTATCTTGTGTATCTGCGCTATCAACTGACGCGCGGAAGCATCACCAAGGACGGCTACAACCGCGCCGTCGCCGATGTGGTAAGCCTGATCGAAGCCGAACGCGCAGAGCGCCCGCACCTCGGCGCCTTTCTCGAAGCCTGGGGTGTGGCGGCCAAAAACGTCTTCTTGTTTTAACGCGCAGAACGTGCAATGTATAGTTGACACAACCTTTTGGTTGTGCTGTCGTGTGTCCGTCCGCCGGGGAGAAGATCGTCTTTAACCTTAACGATCCAGGAGGACGAATATGTCCAGAATTACCGTAGATACCATCACTCCCGAAGACACAGGCAACCAAGGCTTGGACAAGGGCGTCAAATCATCCGGGCAGACCGGTGGTGCGACGTCAATCACGGTGCAAGCCCTGCTCAACGGCATGTCCATCGGTAAGCAGGACGCCACCATTAGCGGCGACACCTGGTCCAGCAACATTCTGGATGATTTTTCACCCTCCGGCACCTTAACGATTAAGGCTGCCGACCCCGACGGCAAGGTCAAACCGGGTGAGAAATCCATCACCTTGTCGTAAATGGCGGCGCAATCATTTCCATATCTTGAATGAAACCGGCGCGCTGTGTTTCGAACGCGAGTCTTTTTACAGGTTCCAAAGCGTAATGCGGCGCGTCGGCAGGGGGCGGGGATCGTCACAAAACCGTCTCTGTTGCGTTTTATATTTATCGCCATGATCAAAATGGAAAAGAGAAAAAAATGTCCGCCAGGATTGCCCATACCCAAGTTGAACGCATCCAGATTGAACACATCCATCCCCAAGGTCACCCCCCCTTGCACCATGGTTTCACCATCGCTGGTGTGACCGCGGAAGCCTGTCAGAACGTCCAAGTTTATTATGAAATTCCCACCAACGGCGTCCAGTCGGCGAACCTGCCGGCCGTTTCGGACGACGAGGGTAACTGGAAGGTCTCGTTTCCCGGCGATTTTCGCGCCGGCACCGAAATCACCGCCTATGCCCGCAACGGCAGCGCCGAATTGGCGTGGTTGACCACGGTTCTCTGATTCTAGCCCTCGTCGTGTGTTTGTGCGGGCGGCACGGCGTCGGGCGAAATATCGTTGACCGAAGTCAACTCCGCACCGGGAAAGGCCGTCAACACCGCCTGAACAAGCGGGTCGTGGGCGGCCTTGGCCTTTTCGGCGCTCGCCAGGGCCTCTTCTTGCTGCTTCAAGGTCGCCTCGCCCGTTGCGCGTGAGACCGAGACAACCCAGCGTCGGGCCGTGTGGTCATTGAGGAATTTTGTCAGGCGCTGCGCCAGATCGCCCGGCGCGTTCGCGGCGGGACGGTATTCGATCTTGCCCGGTTGGAAATTGACCAGATGCAGGTTCGCGGCCAGATTGGCGGACAAAATCAGCTCTCCCAAACGATCCGCTAGTGCCACCACCTGTGCGAACGTGAGGGGGTCGGGGGCCTGGACCTCTGACATGCTGAGTGAATGGACATCAAGCTGTGCCGCATGCGAAATGGTTGTCCCCGAATACGAGGGGCCGGAGCGCGGCGAAAGGGCGCTGCCTTGCGTCGCGGTGGGGGATGAAGGAGAGGATGATGACGTCTGTGTGCTGCTGCTGCCGGTCTGCGACGTTGGGGGCAAGTTGGACAGCTTTTTCAGCACCTCCGCCGGAGCGGGCAATTCCAGGCCGTACATCAAGCGCACCAGAATCATCTCCGCCGCCTGTAGGGCGCTGGGTGCGGTGCGCACTTCATGAAGGCCCTTCAAGAGCATCTGCCAGGCGCGGGTCAGCGTCGCCATGGTCAGGGTTTCGGCCATTTTGCGGCCTTGCGTGCGTTCTATTTCCGCCACGCCGGCGGCATCGGCGGCGCGCGGTGTGACCTTGATACGGGTGAGCCAGTGCACCAGGTCCAGCATGTCTTGGAGAATTTGCACCGGGTCCGCGCCGCAATTGTATTGTGCGCCTATCTGGTCGAGCGCGCTGCCGACATCGCCTTTCATCACCGCGTCGAACAGATCGAAGGTGCGTGCCCGGTCGGCCAGGCCCAACATGTCGCGGATGGCTGTCTCGTCCACCGCGCCTGTCGTATGGGCGATGGCCTGATCCAGCAGGGACAGGCCGTCACGCACCGAGCCGTCGGCGGCGCGTGTGATCAGCGCCAGGGCGCCTTCGGAAACGCTGGCGCCTTCTTGTTCCACGATGCCTTTGAAATGCTTTGCCAGGGTTTCCATATCGATGCGGCGTAAATCGAAACGCTGGCAACGCGACAGTACCGTCACCGGAACTTTACGGATCTCGGTGGTGGCGAAAATGAATTTGACGTGTTCCGGCGGTTCTTCCAATGTCTTCAACAAGGCGTTGAAGGCGTTTTTGGACAGCATGTGGACTTCATCGATGATGTAGATTTTGTAGCGCGCGGAGACGGGTTTGTAGCGCACGCCTTCGATAATTTCGCGGATGTCGTCCACACCGGTTCGCGACGCGGCGTCCATTTCCATCACATCGACGTGGCGGTCTTCGGCAATGGCGGTGCAGTGCTCACAGACTCCGCAAGGTTGTACCGTTTCTCCGCCCTTGCCATCGGCCCCGATGCAATTCAAGGCCCGCGCAATAATGCGTGCCGTGGTCGTTTTGCCGACCCCGCGCACGCCCGTCAGCATGAACGCATGGGCCAGACGACCGGTCTGGATGGCGTTGGTCAAGGTGCGCACCAAGGCGTCCTGGCCGATCAGGGTGCTGAAATCCGTAGGGCGGTATTTGCGGGCGAGAACCCGGTATTCGCCTTGATGTTCGTTTTGAGAGGGTGTTTCGGCCTGGGGCATGATCGTATCTACAAGGGCCGTTCGGCCGCTTCCCTCGTTAAAGGCCCGCAAACTTAAGGTGGGAGACCAACACGCGACCCGAAGCGAAACTCGTTACGGCTGCTTCCTTCCGGACCTGACCGGGTTGGCGAGGACCTCGTCCACGGTGATCTCCCGGGCGCAGTATACCAAGGCGAAGGCTTCCGCGCAAAGCCCCAATGCGCACAGGAGCGGAAAAGAAGAAGATCAAGAAGGGACGGACCCGTTTTTTCCTTGCAGGGTCCGCCAGCCGATGTCGCGGCGGCAGAAGCCTTCCGGCCAGTCGATGGCATCAACGCCTGCGTAGGCTTTCTTCTGGGCGGCCTTTACGGTATCGCCCAAGCCGGTGACGCCCAGAACGCGGCCGCCATTGGCCAGGATCTTTCCGTCTTCGGTCCTGGTGCCAGCGTGAAAGACGTGCACGCCTTCGATGGCGTCGGCCTTGTCCAGGCCCTTGATTTCACTGCCCTTGGCATAGTGTCCCGGATAGCCTTCCGTCGCCATCACCACCACCAGGGCGGTTTCGGATTTCCATTTGATCTCAGTCTCGCTGAGCCGACCTTCGCTACACGCCAGCAAGGCGTCCAACATGTCTGAGTCGCAACGCACCATTAAGGCCTGACATTCCGGATCGCCGAAACGCACGTTGAATTCCAGGACCTTCGGCCCGCTTTTCGTGATCATCAGCCCGGCGAACAAAACGCCGGTGTAGGGACAGCCTTCCGCCTTCATGGCCTCAAGGGTCGGTGTGATGATGGTGTCCATGATTTTATCGCGCAGGGCTTTGGTGACGACCGGCGCGGGGGAATACGCGCCCATGCCCCCGGTGTTGGGGCCGGTGTCGCCATCGTAGGCGGCCTTGTGGTCTTGAGCGTCCGCCAAGGTCACCGCGGTTTTGCCGTCCACAAGGGCGAAAACGCTGATTTCCTCGCCTTCCATGAACTCTTCGATGAGAATTTCGTCGCCCGCTTCGCCAAAGGCGCGTTCCACCATCATGTGGTCGATGGCGGCGTAGGCCTCGTTTTTATTGTGGCACACGATCACGCCCTTGCCGGCGGCGAGGCCGTCCGCCTTGACCACCAGCGGGCCGTCTTGCTTGAGGATGTAGGCCTTGGCCGCGTCCGGCTCATTAAAGGTTCCATAAGCGGCGGTGGGGATGTCGTATTTTTCCAGAAGGTCCTTCATGAAGGCTTTGGAGCCTTCCAATTGCGCTGCGCGTGCCGTGGGGCCAAAGGCTTTGATATCGTGGTTTGTCAGTTTGTCCACCAGCCCCGCGACCAGCGGAACTTCCGGGCCGACGACCACGAAGTCTATTTTTTCCGTAACGGCAAAATCGACGAGGGCCTCGATATCGTCGGCGGCGATGTCCACGCACCGGGCAACTTGAGCAATACCGGCGTTACCCGGTGCGGCCAGAAGTGTCGTGCACTTCGCAGATTTGGCAATCGCCCAACACAAAGCATGTTCACGTCCACCCGAACCCACCACCAGAACCTTCATTGACGCACTTCCCCCTGAAAAAGTTTGTTTCCCGGACGCAGACGGGTTTGCCGCGTCCCCCGGCATCATACATACTGCGGCCCATGAGTGAACAGCAAACCGGACCGGTCTCCTCCCATATGGGCCTGAATGCCCCTGTTGTTTCTGTTTCGGAGATTTCCGGGCATGTGAAACGTCTCGTCGAGGACGCCTTCGCCTTCGTGCGCGTGCGCGGCGAAATTTCGGGTTTCAAACGTGCGGCCTCGGGGCACTTGTACTTTCGGCTGAAGGATGATCGCGCGGTGTTGGACGCGGTATGTTGGCGCGGCGCGGCGGCGCGTCTTTCCGCGCGGCCCGAAGATGGCCTTGAGGTCATCGTCACGGGACGTTTGACCACCTATCCCGGACGATCGAATTATCAAATCGTGGTCGAGGCCGTGGAGGTCGCGGGCGAAGGCGCGTTGCTGAAGCTGTTGGAGGATCGTCGCAAGGCCCTGGCCGCCGAGGGTTTGTTCGATGCGCAGGCAAAGCGGAAAATTCCCTTCCTGCCACGCCTCATCGGTGTCGTGACTTCACCTACCGGCGCGGTTATTCGCGATATTTTACACCGTTTGAATGATCGCTTTCCTACGCATGTTTTGCTGTGGCCGTCGCCGGTTCAAGGCGACGAGGCGGCAGAACGGATTGCGGGCGCCATCGAGGGCTTCAACCGTTTGCAACCCGGTGGCGCCATCGCGCGCCCGGACGTTTTGATCGTTGCGCGCGGTGGCGGATCGTTGGAAGATCTGTGGGCGTTCAACGAAGAAAATGTGGTGCGCGCGGTAGCCCAAAGCACGATCCCCGTAATTAGCGCCGTGGGCCATGAAAGCGATACCACGTTGATCGATTTCGTTGCCGATCTGCGCGCGCCGACGCCGAGTGCGGCAGCGGAAATGGCGGTGCCGGTGCGCAGCGAACTGTTGGCGCGATTGCAAGAGACGGCCGCACGCTTAACGCGCGGCGCAACACGCATGATAAGCACACACAAGGCCGATCTTTCGGGTTTGGGACGCGGCTTGCCGGACTTGGCAAGTCTGGTTGCGCAGCGTTGTCAACGTCTCGACGATTGGGCCGAACGTTTGGACGGAAGTCTAGCCGGCGGCGTGCATCGCCGACACCGCCGGCTGGCTGAAATCGCAGGCCGGCTGGTGTCGCCGCGCCAGCACCTGAACTTTGCCGTTCGGCATCTGGAAGATCGCAGCGATGATCTGGCCCATGCGGCGACGCGATTGACGTCTGCGCGGCGGCAGAAATTGGAACAAAGCGCGCGCTTGTTGGAAAGCCTTTCGTACCGGCGCATCCTGGATCGGGGCTTCGTCCTGGTCACGGATATTCGAGGCCGTGCCGTCGACAGTGTGCAGGCGTTGCGACCGGGAGACGATATGAACGTTCGTTTCAAAAACGGCAGCGTGCGGGCCCGCGTGATTGGCGGTGCGCCCGCAAAGCCTGGGGCCGTAAAAAAGAAAAAGACAGATCGCCAGGGGAGTTTGCTGTGAAATTACGTTTGTTGTTCGCGGTGTTGTTCGCGGTGTTGTTCGCGGCGCTGTTCAGCGTTTCTGCCCACGCTTTGGAATTGAAGGGAAATTTCGAACAAGGCGGCATGGTGAGCGGGCGCGTTCAGGCGGGTTCGAAGGTTTCTTTGGATGGCCGGGCGGTGGCCGTATCGGCGCGCGGCGATGTGGTGTTCGGTTTCGGTCGCGATGCCAAGGCCAAAGCGGTCTTGAGCGTGAAAAAGCCCAATGGTCAAGTGGAGACCCGCCGTTTCACCATCACGCCCAGAACCTACAAAATTCAGCGCATCAACGGCCTCCCCCGGCGCCAAGTGAGCCCGCGTGCGGAAGACATCAAACGCATTCTTGCCGACAATACGGAAATTCGCGCGGTGCGCGCCTTGCGAAGCGCGCAGGCCCTGTTTCTGAAGGGCTTTATTTGGCCGGTGAAAGGGCCGATTTCCGGGGTTTTCGGTTCGCAACGGATTTTGGACGGCAAACCGAAGAACCCGCACAATGGTGTCGATATCGCAGCGCCTTGGGGGACGCCCATTGTTGCGCCCGCCGATGGGGTGGTGGCGCTGGTTGCGCCGAATATGTTTTATACCGGCAAGACCGTGATGATTGATCATGGGCTGGGTTTGAGCACGGTCTATGCGCACATGAGCTCCATTGCCGTCGTTGCGGGACAAAAGGTCAAACAAGGCGAACGCATCGGCACGGTGGGACGAACCGGACGCGTGACGGGTGCGCATTTGCACTGGGGGCTGACGTGGAAGAACATCCATCTGGACCCCGAGCTGGTGGTGGGCGCCATGCCACCGCGTTAATCCGGCCAGCGCTTGTGCAGCCATAGCCATTGGCCTGGCGTTTCGCGAATCCAGCTTTCCAGAAGCGCGTTGACGGTGTTCATGATGCGTTTGACGTCTTCCTTGTGCGCGGCTGTCTTTTCGATTTCGAGTGCGGGATAAAAAATCAGTTTGAAGCGCGCCCCGGGCAGACGCACGCAGCGAATCGGCACCGCGGGCGCATCGAAGCGCAACGCGAATTCCGCCAGCGCGGTGCCGGTCATGGCGTCGCGCCCGAAGAACGGAACGGGGATGCCGTCGTTGAGCTTTTGATCGACGAGAAGACCTAAATGTTCGCCCTTTTTTAAAAGGGAAAACGCCCGTCTGGCCCCGGTGGCCCCCTTGGGAATCATTTCGCCGGGAGTCCTGCGTTCGGTGAACAGTTTCAACAACAACGCATTGTTCGGCGCGCGGTAAAAGGAATTCACCTTGAAGCCCAAGGTTGCGGCGGCCACCGGCGGCACTTCCCAGTTGCCGAGGTGCGCCCCGAAAAAGAGTATCGGCCTGCCCGCCTTCAAGGCGGCTTCCAGGTGTTCGCGGCCTTCGATTTCAACGCGCCCCGCGCCCGGTGCTTTCAACAGGCGATCCATCAAGGGGAACTCGAAGGCCGTGCGCCCTAGCGTATCCCACACTTCACGCAGGATCATTTCGATCTCGGCTTCGGATTTTTCGGGAAAGGCAGCCTTTAAGTTCTTGCGCGCGACGGCCGACTTTTTGAGCATCGGACCGATGCTCGAAGCAAGCAGTCCGCCCAGCGCCGAGGCGATAAAAAACGGTACGATACGCAAGGCGAACATAGCAAGGTATGTCAACGATGCGCCAACATAATCGGTGAGCGTGACAGCGCGATGGCTGACGGGGGTGATCGGTTCAGCCATCATGCACCACAGTGCCGGGAGCGATGCCCGTCAGGGCTTCCAGGAAGGTTTCGATGTCTGCCTCGTCTTTCCACGATACGGCGACTTCCAGCACCTGGACTTGATCGCGATGACGCTCGGGAAGGCGCACAAAGTCCTTTGCCGTGGTGACGACGCACGCTCCTGCTGCGGCATCCAGAATGCTTTGGATGTCTTTGTCCCGATACGCATAGTGGTCGTCGAAGGCCTTGCAGCCGACCAGATTGCACCCGAGTGCGGACAAGGTGTCGAAGAATTTCTGGGGCCGGCCGATCCCTGCGAAAGCGTAGACGTCCCGACCCTGAAAGGACGAGACATCGCCGCTTGGTTCCAGGCGCGCGCGGATCACGGGGAGGGCCTTGAAACCGGCGCGTTGCACACGTCCCCACACGTCCGCCTCATCCGCGCCAAGCAAGACGATGGCGTCGGCGCGCGCCAAACCCGATGCGATGCGTTCGCGTAAGGGGCCGGCGGGTATAACGCGGCCGTTGCCAAACCCGTAGCCGCCATCCACGACCACAAGGGAGACGTCCTTTGCCACGGCGGGGTTTTGAAACCCGTCGTCCATGACAATGGCCTGCGCACCGGCTTTTACGGCGGCCTCGATTCCCTCGCGGTGTTTGCGAGCAACCCACGTCGGGGCGACGCGTGCCAGCAACAGGGCTTCGTCGCCGACCTCGCGTGCGGCATGGGTGTTCACATCGACTTGCACGGGACCGAAAAGGGAACCGCCATAGCCCCGCATCACCACATGGGCCGTGATGCCGTGCGTCGCAAGACGTTGCGCGATATCCATGGCGAGCGGTGTTTTCCCCGCGCCGCCGACGACCAGATTGCCAATGCAGATGACCGGAACGGACGCGTGCCAGGGGTGAGCCGTTTTTTGGCGCAAGGCCGCCAGCGTGCCCACAAAAGATCCGATCGGACGCAAAAAGGTGGAAAAAAGGCCGTTGGTTTTGCGGTCCCAGAAGTCAGGCGCGCGCATCCGTTCCTCCTTTTTCCTCTGCTTTGAGGTAGGGGGCGAGGGCGTCCAAGACCCGCTCCAGAACGCCCGTTTCCGCGGTGGCGATCGCGCGCGCGCGCGCCGCCATGCGTGTGCGCACGTCGTCATTGTTCAACAGGTGTTCGATTTGTCGGCCCAAATCGATTTCATCGTCGGCCTGCAGCGCGGCGTGTGCATTCAGCAGTTTTTCGCAAATGCCTTCGAAGTTACTCATGTCCGGGCCCCAAATCAAAGCGCAATCCAGCAACGCGGGTTCGATGGGGTTTTGTCCACCACCGCTTTTCGTTGCTTTTGAGGGCATGGACTTGCCCATGAAGGCGATCCCGCTCAAGCGGTACAATGCGCCCATTTCCCCCAGCGTGTCGATGAGGTAGATGTCTGTTTCGGACGTGGGCATTTGCCCCGTGCTGCGCCGTGCAACGTGCAATCCCATCGCGCCGAGTTCCGCCGCTACCTGAGCGCCGCGTTCGGGATGGCGTGGTGCGATGATGCTCAACACGCCTGGAATTTTCTCACGAAGGGTTGAGTGGATACGTCCGCACAGGGCTTCTTCGCCGGCGTGGGTTGAAGCGGCAAGCCACAGCGGCCGGCCTTGTGTGAGGGTGCGAAGCCGTCTCAGGTCATCCTTGTCGGCGGGCAGCGCCTCGGCGGCAAATTTGATATTGCCGGGCGCGTGCACGTCTTGCGCTCCCAGTTCGCGAAAGCGTTCGCCATCGCGCTCGCTTTGCGCCATCACCAAAGTGAAAGCTCCCAGAAGTTGTCCGATCAGAGCTTTGTTTTTTTGCCACCGCTCCCATGAACGTGACGATATCCGTCCGTTCAAAATCATCATGGGGATCGCCCGGGCCCGGGTTTCGATGACCAGATTGGGCCACAACTCGCTTTCCATCCAGAGTGCAAAATCGGGTTGCCAATGGTCTAAAAAACGGCGCACATAGGCAATGCGATCCACCGGAATGTAGTGATGAATAACGCCCTCTGGAAGACGTTCACCCATCAGTCGGGCCGACGTAACAGTGCCCGTCGTCAAAAGGATCGACCAGTCGTTTCGTTCGCGGCGTAAACGCGCGATGACGGGCAGGGCGGACAGGGATTCCCCGACGCTGGCGGCATGTATCCACATCAGTTTGCCGCTCGGGCGCGACCGGGAGGCACGCCCCAGGCGCTCACAAAATCGTGTCGAGTCTTCCTTGCCCCGGCGCATGCGCCGCCACAGATACAGGCGGATCAACGGCGCTCCCAGGGTCGTTGCCAGACGATACAGTGTGAGCTTCATGAGGCGGTCTCATCCGCCACACACGGCGTCGTTTGGCCGCATTCAATGTCCAGTTCGCGGGTCATGACGTTAAGGGTTTCTTCCATGCGCTTGCGGATGACTTCGCGTTCGTTGGCGCTGGCTTCCCGGGGAATTCTCACGGCTTCGCCAACGGCGAAGATTCCGTGTCCGAACGGCAACGGCACCTGCATGCGGTCCCATGTGTCGAGGACCTTGACCCGTGTGGATGAGTTGGTCACGGGGATGAGAACCGCACCGCTGAGCCGCGCCAAGTCAATGGCGCTCATTTGCATGCGCTGACGCGGGCCCTTGGGGCCGTCCGGGGTGATGGCGCACACGCCGCCGGCCTTGAGGATCTTGACCATCTTGCGTGTGGCTTCGGTGGGGCTTTTGGATTCCAGCCAGATGGGCGTGACGCCAAGGCGTGCATATGTTTTTCCGGCCAGTTTGCCGTCGCGGTGTGCGGTGGAGAGCTGGTATAAGGGTTTGTCCGCACGCCAGCCGAAAATGTTGGCGATCAAACGGCCGTGCCAGAAGCACAAAATGACGGGGTGGTTTTCAATGAGCAGCGGTTGAATATTGTCCCAACCGCGAACTTCCCAACGTCCGCTCAAACGGACGAAACGCAGGTACGCCGCTGCCAGCGTCGCAACGACGGTCTGCGCCCAGTCCTGATTGAGAATGTATTTGTGGAGTTTCACCGGCCCTCCTCCACGAAACTTACGCCTCTTTTGCAAACTGAAGTTTATAAAGGTTGGCATAAAGCCCGTTTTTTGCCAAAAGCTCTTCGTGGGTGCCGTGTTCCGCCACGCGTCCTTGATCGAGGACGTAAATCAGGTCCGCGTTAACGACGGTGGATAGGCGGTGCGCGATAACCAGGGTGGTGCGGTTCTGCATCAGATTTTCCAAGGCGGCCTGAACATGGCGTTCCGATTCGGTGTCCAGCGCCGAGGTCGCCTCGTCCAGCAGCAAGATGGGCGCGTTCTTGAGCATGGCGCGCGCGATGGCAAGACGTTGCCGCTGGCCGCCGGACAGGCGCACGCCATGTTCGCCGACCATGGTTTCATAGCCTTCGGGCAGGGCTTCGATGAATTCGTGGGCGGCGGCGTTTCGCGCGGCATCCTGAATGTCTTCGAAGGATGCGTCGTGGCTTCCGTAAGCGATGTTGTTGCGTACCGTGTCGTCGAACAAGGTGATTTCCTGGCTGACCAGCGCCATGGTGCCGCGTAGGGATTTAAACGTCACGTCGCGGACGTTCTGGCCGTCAATCAGAACGCGGCCTTCGTTCACATCGTAAAAGCGCGGCACCAGGTTCATGATGGTGGATTTGCCCGCGCCGCTGGGCCCCACAAGGGCCACGGTTTTGCCCGCAGGGATGGTGAGGCTGACGGCGTTCAACGCCGCATTTTCATGGCTCTGTGCGGGGTTGGATGTGGGGTAAGTGAACGAAACGTTCTCGAACGTGACTTCGCCGCGTTCAATCGTGAGATCAAAGGCGTTTGCTTTTTCAACGATACGGCTGGGATGGTCCAAGGCTTCGAAGGTGCGTTGCGCGCCGGCGAGGCCCTCTTGCATGGTCGCATTGAGATTGGCGAGGCGCTTCATCGGCTCATACGCCAGCAACAGCGCGGTGATAAATGAAAAGAAGCCGCCCGGGTCGGTGGCGTTGTCGATGACGCGATAACCGCCGTAGATAATGACCGTGGTGACGGCGATACCGCCCAGGGTCTCCATGATGGGGCTGGACAGGGCGCGGGTGCGCATGGACTTGAAATAAAGTTCGTACAAATTACGCACCAACTTGGCGATGCGCCCGCGTTCGTATTCCTCCATGGAATAGGCTTTGACCACGCGGATGCCCTGGAAGGTTTGTTCCAAGGCGGTGGTGAACTGGCCCATCTCGACTTGTGTATTGACGGTGACCTTGCGCATGCGCCGACCGATTTTGGCGATGGGCAGGATGGCGATGGGAAAGACGAAAAAGGAAATCAGCGCCAATTGCCAGTCCTGGACGAACATCACGATCACCAGACCGATCAACGACAGTAGGTCCTTGCCGAACACGGTGATGCCATGGGCCACCGCCACGCGCATGGCCCCGACGTCGTTCAGGTAACGTGAAATCAGCGTGCCCGTGGCGTTGTGATGAAAAAATCCGATGTCCAGATCGGTCATGTGGCGGTAAAGGCGGTTCTGGATGTCGGCGACGATGTTCTGGCTGACATATGCCATCAAGGTCGCCTGGGCGTAGTTGGATATTCCCTTGATAAAGAACGTGGCCAGTACGCCAGCCCCGATCAGCCACAGCATTTCCTGATTGCGGGCGATGAAAATCTCGTTGACCACGGGCTTCATCAGCCATGCACTCAACGCCGTTGCCCCGGCCATCAGGCCCATGAACACCACCGCCAGAACCAGCCACCAGACGTAGCCACGGATACATTCGCGCCACAGGCGCTTCATCAGGATATGGGTGGGGATGTGGGTCACGCGAGATGGCTGCTCTTCAAGGATTGAGGGGATTTAAGCGCGGCGAACATAGCACGCCGGAAAGGGGGCCTCATAGTCCGCCGACGGTCATGACGTCAATGCGCACCGAGGGAGAGTCCACACCATAACGGAATTCCAGATCGTTTGCCGGGGTCATGGATTTGAAGATATCGCTCAGGGTGCTGGCTACGGTGACTTCGGACACGGGATAGCTCAACTCTCCGTTTTCAATCCAAAAGCCGCTGGCGCCGCGCGAATAATCCCCGGTGGTGGTGCTGACGCCCATGCCGATCAGTTCGGTGACGAAAAATCCCCGTTTGACGTCCTTGATCAAATCATCAAGGCTTTGCGTTCCGGGGGCGAGATAAAGATTGCTTGCCGATGGCGAAGGCGGGCTGGAAATGCCGCGAGAGGCATGGCCGGTGGATGTCAGTCCCAATTGCCGCGCGGAGCGTAAATCCAGCAACCAGGTGGTGAGTCGGCCGTCTTCGACGATATTGCGCTTTTGCGTCGCAAGGCCCTCATCGTCGAAGGGCGCAGAGCGCAAACCGCGTACGCGGTGGGGATCGTCGACAATGGTGATGTTCGGCGCGAAAATCGCCGCGCCCATTTTGTCCTTGAGAAACGACGTGCCGCGCGCGATGGCGGCCCCGTTGATGGCGCCGGACAGATGTCCCAGCAAGGAGCGTGCGGCGCGGGCGTCGAAAATCACAGGGACCTGCGCGGTTTCGACCTTTTTGGGGTTTAAGCGTTTGACCGCCCTTTGTCCGGCGCTGCGCCCGATTTCCGCCGCCGTGCGCAGATCATTGGCCCATACCGCGCCGGTATAGTCGTAATCGCGCTCCATTGCGGTTGCTTCGCCGGCAACCATGGATGCGCTCAGATGATGGCGGGAGCGCTGATACGCCTGCGCAAAGCCGTTGCTTGCCGCCATGGCTATGCGCGTCGATCCGTACCCGGCGCTGGCCCCTTCGCATTGGCTGACGCCCGTGACGGCCAGCCCGGCCTCTTCGGCCTCGCGCGCATGAACTTTTAGGTCCTCGGCGCTGGGTTCACTGGGATCGAACATATCGAAGTCGGGAAAGGTGGTGGCCAACTGGCCCGGCTCTGCCAATCCACAATACGGGTCGGCGGGTGCGGACCTGGCCATGGTGACGGCGCGTTCCACCAATTCATCCAAGGCCTGGGGCGATATGTCCGACGACGATACGATGGCCTGGCCCAGAGCTCCGGGTTTGCCGACGAAGACGCGCAGGCCCAGGTCCTGGCCTTCTGAGCGCTCCAAATGCTCAACCTCGCCATTGCGCCAGTCCAAGGACAGCGATGTCCCCTCGGCAAACAAGGCGTCCGCCGCGTCTGCGCCTTGGGCACGCGCCCGGCGGATCAGGTCTTGAAGAAGGTCGAGCTTGTTTTCGATCGCATCAGACATAAGCGTTCCCGTCCAAAAAGTTGACCCCGCTTATGTAAGGGAAGTTTTCCTTCACGCCAAGGGCTTGGAAGAAATTAGACCATGGCGCCCGCGAGGTCGTCCTTGATGTCCGCGATGTCTTCGATGCCCACCGACAGGCGCACCAGGGCGTCGGCAATGCCCATGGCGGCGCGTTGTGCGTCGCTCAAGCGCTGGTGGGTGGTGGTCGCCGGGTGGGTGATGAGGCTTTTGGCATCGCCCAGGTTATTGGAGATGTCGATCATTTTCAGGGCGTTGAGAAAGGCGAAGGCCTCCGCTTTGCCCCCGTTCAATTCGAATGCGACGACGGTGCTTCCGCGTTTCGCCATCTGCTTCATGGCCAGCGCGTGGTGGGGATGGCTTTTGAGCCCCGGATACAAGACGCGTTTGATGTTGGGCTGCGTTTCCAGAAATTGGGCTACGGCGAGGGCGTTGTCGCACTGGCGCGCGACGCGCAGTTCCAGCGTTTCCAGGCCCTTCAGCAAGATCCAGGCATTGAAGGGGCTGAGGCTGGGGCCGGTGTTGCGGAAGAAAGGCGTAAACTGGTCTTTCATAAAGGCATCGTCGTTGCACAGCACCGCGCCGCCCAGACAGCGGCCCTGGCCGTCGATATGTTTGGTCGCGGAATAGGTCACGATGTCCGCGCCCAGTTCCAGCGGCTTTTGGAGAATCGGCGTGGCGAAGACATTGTCGATGACCACACGGGCTCCCGCCTTGTGCGCCAGCTTCGAGACCGCTTCGATATCAATGATTTCCAGTGTCGGGTTGGACGGCGTTTCGATAAACACGGCGTTTGCCGGCGTGGAAAGCGCGCGTTCCCAGGCTTCTAAGTCGGTGCCGTCGACGAATTCGGTTTTGATGCCGAAGTTCGGCAACACGGTGTTGATGATGTACTGGCATGCTCCGAACAGGGCCGTGGCGGCCACCACCCGGTCTCCGGCCTTCAACTGGCTTGCCAGGGCGCAATAGACGGCGGCCATGCCGCTGGCCAGCCCGCGGCAGTGCTTGGCCCCTTCCAGCAAAGCGAGGCGGTCTTCGAACATGGTGACGGTGGGGTTGCCGTAGCGCGAATACACGTAATGATCCACTTCGCCGGTGAAGGATTGTTCGGCTTGTTCGGCGCAATCGTAGACATAGCCCTGGGTGAGATACAGGGCTTCGCAGGTTTCGCCGAAGGGGCTGCGTTCAAGCCCGCCGCGCACCAGTTTTGTTGCGGGGCGCCAATTTTCAGCGTTGTGCAGTTTGGATGTCATGTTCGGTCCTTCCGGAAGCGTGTCTTGGTGAAAGGACTATACTCTAGGCATGGTGTGAAAATACAGATGGCGATCTTCAGGAAAGCGGCACCCTTGCGGCTGTGGTGGGGGTGCGCTAAAACCGCTCGACTTTCCTTTTTCAACGGAGCCCCGGTCCATGGCGTCTTATCAGTATATTTACGTAATGAAAAACCTGAGCAAGGTCTTTCCCGGGGGCAAGGAAATCCTGAAGGGCATCACCTTGTCGTTTCTACCCGGTGTGAAAATCGGTGTGTTGGGCCATAACGGCGCGGGCAAGTCGACGCTGCTGAAAATCATGGCCGGCATCGACACCGATTTCGGCGGCGAAGCGTGGGGTGCGGACGGCATCAAGGTGGGCTATCTGGAGCAGGAACCGCAGCTCGACGAAAGCCTGAATGTGCAGGAAAACGTCATGGCGGGTTTGAGCGGCGCCAAGGACCTGCTGGATCGCTTCAACGAAATCTCCATGAAGTTCGCCGAGCCCATGGACGACGATGAAATGGCAAAGTTGCTGGAAGAGCAAGGCGAATTGCAGGAAAAAATAGACGCCTGCGACGGTTGGGAATTGGAACGCACCATCGAAATCGCCATGGACGCGCTGCGCTGTCCGCCCGCCGACTGGCCGGTGGAGAAGCTGTCTGGCGGCGAAAAACGCCGCATTGCGCTGTGCCGGCTGTTGTTGCAAAAGCCCGATCTTTTGCTGCTCGACGAACCGACCAACCATCTGGACGCCGAATCCGTGGCGTGGCTGGAGCGGTTCTTGCACGATTACGACGGCACCGTGATGATCGTCACCCATGACCGCTATTTTCTCGACAACGTTACGGGCTGGATTTTAGAGCTGGATCGCGGACGCGGCGTTCCCTACGAAGGCAATTATACCAGTTGGCTGGAACAGCAGGAAAAACGCCTCGCCCAGGAAGAAAAAGAAGAAAGCGTGCGCCAGCGCACCCTCAAACACGAACTGGAATGGGTGCGCCAGTCCCCCAAGGCCCGCCATGCCAAGTCCAAGGCGCGTATTTCGGCCTATGACGAATTGCTGGCGCAGGATAAGGAACAACGCATCGGCGCCACCCAGATCACCATCCCCGCCGGGCCGCGTCTTGGCGATCTGGTGATCGAAGCGGTGGGCCTGCGAAAGGCGTTCGGCGACAAGCTTTTGATTGACGGTCTCGACTTTAAGTTGCCGCCGGGCGGCATCGTCGGCATCGTGGGCGCCAACGGCGCAGGCAAAACGACCTTGTTTCGCATGATTACGGGGCAGGACCAGCCCGATGGCGGGGAACTCAGGATCGGCGATACGGTGAAGCTCGGCTATGTGGATCAGTCGCGCGCCAGCCTTCACGACGACAAGACTGTATGGGAAGAAATTTCCGGTGGTCTGGACACCATCTTGCTGGGGCAGAAAGAAGTTCAGTCGCGCGCTTATGTGTCGTGGTTCAACTTCAAAGGCGCGGACCAGCAGAAAAAGGTCGGCCAGCTTTCGGGCGGCGAACGCAACCGCGTGCATCTGGCCAATATGCTGCAAACCGGGGCCAATGTGATCCTGCTGGATGAGCCGACCAACGATCTGGACGTCGATACCCTGCGCGGACTGGAAGAAGCACTGCTGCACTTTGCCGGTTGCGCGGTGGTGATTTCGCACGATCGCTGGTTTCTGGACCGCATCGCCACCCATATCCTGGCCTTTGAAGGCAATTCGCAAGTGGTGTGGTTCGAAGGCAACTTCGCCGAATACGAAGAAGACAAAAAGCGTCGCCTGGGCGAGGATGCCGTCCAACCCCACCGTATTCAGTACAAGCCGTTGACGCGCTGAGGGTGAGGCTCAATTCTTGCTGATGACGACCGCCGTTTGGGTGTGTGGGGTTTGCGTGGACCCCATGCTCGGCAGACCGTTGCTGAAGGGGGTCGCCCCGTTGCGGATCTCGTTGCTGCGCACCTGCCGGTAAAGGGTGCGTACGGCCACGTAGTAATCTAAAGACGTTTTTTGTAAGTCGTTGATTTCATTCATGTTTCTTGCACGGAAGTCGATCGCGCTTGCGACGGAACGTGTGGTGGTCAGGGCCTGTCGTCCGGTATTGTGGACCCAGATATTGATGGGGTCCGTGACGTAATCGACGGCGTAACCCACCGCGTCGCGCGGGTTGGACGGGCCGATGATCGGCAGCACCAGATACGGTCCTTCCTTAAGGCCCCAAACGCTCAGAGTCTGGCCGAAATCTTCACTGTGGCGCGCATAGCCCATGGCGCTCGCCGGGTCGCGAAGGCCCAGGATGCCGATGGTGGTGTTGATGGCAAAGCGCGTGGCGGTGTCGCCGGCGCGTTTGGGGTCGTCTTGAAGCAGGTCGTTCAATAAAATGATCGGCGTTCTGATATTGTTCAAGAAATTGTGCACCATCTTTTGGATCGGCGGCGGCGTCATCGCTTTGTAAAAAGTCGCCGCAGGGCGCACAAAGAAGGTGTCCAGGCCTTCGTTGACGAAAAACGTCGCGCGGTTCAAAGGCTCCAGCGGGTCGTTGACGGCTTTGTACTCAGCCAGGGCTTCAGCGTCGCCGGCTTTAGGAGGTGTCGCGCACGCGCTCAACAAAGGCCCTGCGAGCAGAAGTGTTGCCAGAACCACCGCCATTTTGGGGCGAAAACCGATCGGGTGCAGGGAAGGTTTCAAATCGCTCATTGTCTTTCGCACATTTTGTCCAAGCACCGCAAAACCCTCTAACCCAACCGATATTCCCGTCATGTGAGGCTCCGTTTTTGTTGGTCCACACCGCGCACACCGTTCGGCAACCGCTCCGTTTAGCGCAACCCGCACACAGATCCCTCAAAGGGCCGTTTGGGGTTTTCATGGTTTTGCGTACGACAAACGCACCTCACCATATAAGAACTGTATTTCGAATTAACACAGCTTCTGTGGGATAGCCAGCATGGCCTTGCCCAAACGTCGACCTTGGCCGCCAAGGTGGTAAAATTACAACACATGTTAGGCCGAATGGATCAGGAAATTTTAAGAACAATTGAAAATTGACATACCTATAAACATATCGTTATATAAGCATATTAACTATTCCCGTAATGTGGTGTCGATCCATGGACGTTGTATTGGAAGCGCTTCGCGCTGCGGCAGATCCAAGCCGACTGCGGATTTTGCTCTTGTTGTCCTTGGGAGAGTTGACGGTGGGCGAATTGGTTGGCGTTCTTGTGCAAAGTCAGCCGCGCGTATCGCGTCATCTCAAGGTGTTGACGGACGCGGGCTTGTTGGAACGCTTTCGCGAGGGCAGCCGTGTTTTTTATCGTTTGCGCAGAGATCGCACCGAGGCAAAAATCGCGCAGCGGATCATCGCCATGATTCCCCAAGACGACGTGCTGCGTTTGCAAGACCGCGAACGGTTGAAGGATATTGAACGCAAGCGTGCCGAACGCGCGTCGAAAACCAACGCCTTGAAATGCATGCCTGAAATTGAACGGCTGCGTGAATTGGGTGTGGATGAAGTTGAAGTTGAGCGCGCGGTGCGTGACATGCTTCCCCTGAGCAAAGCCCAAAAATTGTTGGATATGGGCACCGGGACGGGGCACATGCTCAGCTTGCTGGGGCCGGATGCGGGGGAATCGCTCGGGGTCGATAAATCTTCTGAAGTGCTGGCCGTGGCGCGCGACCGTATCCGTCAAGGGGCGTTGCGCGAAAAGGGGCAACTGGAAAATTGTCAACTCAGGCAGGCTGACATCCTGGCGTTGCCGTTGGCGGACAACTCGTTCGATGCCGTCGTGTTGCATCAGGTTCTGCATTATTTGGAACAGCCCTGTGCCGCCATCGCGCAAGCCGCGCGCATGCTTGTTCCCGGCGGACGGCTTCTTGTGGTCGATCTGGCGCGCCATCATGCGGATGATCTGCACGAAAAGCATGGCCATCGTCACCTAGGATTCACAGATAATGAGATATGCGATTGCCTCGACACTCAAGGCCTTCAGTGCGAAACCATACGTCACTTGGCGCACGGCGGCTCCGGCCGCTTGCGCGTCACCCTATGGCTTGCACGGCGCGCAGAAGACAGGAAACAAGGAGTCTCCCCATGAACGTTACCGCGGATTATAAGTTGTCCGCTCTGGCCGTGGCGGCCCCACTGCCGCAAGATGTCGAGGTCTCGTTTGAGTTTTTTCCTCCGAAGACGGAAAGAATGGAAGCGAAGCTATGGGATTGCATCGAACGGTTGAAGCCGTTGCGGCCGTCTTACGTGTCGGTGACCTATGGCGCGGGCGGTTCGACGCGCGAACGCACCCATGCGACGGTGAAGCGTATCCGTCAGGAAACCGATCTCGAACCTGCGGCGCACCTGACTTGCGTTGGGGCGACACGAGAAGAAATCGATGCCATTGCACGTCGCTACTGGCAAGATGGTATTCGTCATATCGTGGCCCTTCGCGGTGATCCCGTGGGGGGGATCGGAGACGTTTACGTCCCGCAAACAGATGGGTACGCCTACGCGGAAGATTTGATAAGGGGGCTAAAAAACATAGCCGACTTTGAGATTTCCGTGGCCGGTTATCCCGAGGCGCATCCCCAGGCCGAGAACCTGGACAGCGATATAGAATTTCTCAAACGCAAGGTTGATGCCGGTGCCGACCGGGTGATCACGCAGTCCTTTTTCGATGTACGGGTATTCCTCAATTTTGTCGATAAAGCGCGTGCCGCCGGGGTGCAGGTTCCCATTGTGCCGGGTATTCTTCCGGTGACGAATTTCCAGCGGGTGTGCGAATTTTCCGCCATGACCGGAACATCGGTGCCACAGTGGATGGCGGAACTGTTCCAGGGTCTGGACGACGACCCGCAAACGCGCACCCTGGTGGCCGCCACGGTGGCCGCTGAGCAGTGCCGGGTTTTATACGCAAACGGGGTGAAAACGTTCCATTTTTATACCCTCAACCGTGCCGATCTGACTTACGCCATTTGTCATATTTTAGGCGTACGGCCTACGCGTTGAAATTTTGCCCTTCGTAACATGACGAAAAAGAGAACGAACGATGTCTTTAAAACCCCACAATCCGAATGCCAAGGCCCAACTGGAAGCGGCGTTGAAGGACCGTATCGTTATCCTGGACGGTGCCATGGGCACCATGATCCAGCGCCATAAGTTCGAGGAAGAGGATTTTCGCGGCGAACGTTTCAAGGACGTCAATACGGATTTGAAGGGCAACAACGACCTGCTGATCTTCTCTCGGCCCGACGCCATCCAAGGCATTCACGAAGCGTATCTGGAAGCGGGCGCGGACATCGTTGAAACCAACACCTTCAGCGCCACCACCGTGGCGCAGGCCGACTATGGGCTGGAAGATATTGTCTACGAGTTGAACGTCGAAGGCGCCAAACTGGCGCGACGCGCCGTGGATAAATTCTCCACGCCCGAACGCCCGCGTTTCGTTGCCGGCGGCTTGGGGCCGACCAATCGCACCGCGTCCTTAAGCCCCGACGTCAACGACCCCGGCATGCGCAACATCACCTTCGATGAACTGGCCACGGCTTACGGACAGGCGGCGCGCGGCCTGATCGAAGGCGGTGCAGATCTTTTGTTGATCGAAACCGTGTTCGACACCTTGAATGCCAAGGCGGCAGTCTATGCGATTTTGAAGCTGTTCGAGGAAGAAGGCTTCGAGGTTCCGCTGATGATTTCCGGCACCATCACCGATGCTTCGGGGCGCACCCTTTCGGGCCAGACGGCGGAAGCCTTCTGGAATTCCCTGGCCCATGCCAGGCCGTTGTCCGTCGGTTTCAACTGCGCGCTGGGCGTGGAAGACCTCCGCCCGCACATGCAGGCGGTGTCTCCCATCGCCGACACGCATCTCAGCATCTATCCCAACGCGGGCCTGCCCAATGAATTTGGCGGCTATGATGACACGCCGCAATACATGGCCGATGTGCTCAAAAGTTTTGCCGAGGAAGGCTTGGTCAACATTGTCGGCGGGTGCTGCGGCACCACGCCGGAACACATTGCCGCCATCGCGGGCGCGGTGGCGGATGTGAAACCACGCATTTTGCCAGCGCAAGAAAGCGTGTGCCGTCTGGCCGGACTTGAGCCTTTGGTGCTCAACGACGTCACCGGGTTCGTCAATATCGGAGAGCGCTGCAACGTTGCGGGATCGGCTAGATTCAAAAAACTGATTGCCGACAGAAACTTTCAAAAAGCCCTGGAAATTGGCCGCATTCAGGTGGAAAACGGCGCTCAGGTGGTTGATGTGAACATGGACGACGCCATGCTCGACGCCATGAAAGAAGTGCCGGTGTTCCTCAATTTGATTGCGTCGGAACCCGACATTGCGCGCGTGCCGTTGATGATCGACAGTTCCAAGTGGGAGGTGATCGAAGCCGGTCTGAAGTGCGTTCAAGGCAAGGGGATCGTGAATTCCATCAGCCTCAAAGAAGGCGAGGAAGCCTTCAAGGATCATGCGCGCCAGGTTTTGAAATACGGGGCTGCGGTGATCGTCATGGCCTTCGATGAGCAGGGCCAGGCCGATAATTACGAGCGTATGATCGAAATCTGTCAGCGTTCCTATACGGTGCTTACCAAGGAACTGAACTTCCCCGCCCATGACATTATTTTCGACCCCAACATTTTTCCCATCGTTACGGGGCTGGACGAACACCGCAATTATTCCGTTGATTTCTTCAAGACCTGCAAATGGATCAAGGCCAACCTGCCCGGGGCGCTGATTTCCGGCGGTGTGTCCAACATGTCGTTTTCCATGCGCGGCAACAATCCGATGCGCGAAGCCATGCACTCGGTTTTCCTCTATCACGCGATTCGCGCAGGCATGGATATGGGCATCGTCAACGCGGCGCAACTCACCGTTTATGCCGACATTCCCGAAGACATCCGCGAGCGGGTTGAAGACGCGGTGCTGAACCGCCGCGAAGACGCCACCGACCGTCTTTTGGAGGTAGCCGAGGCGGCGCGTGGCTTGGGTTCGAAGGATACCGGGCCGGATTTATCGTGGCGCGAGCAGAGCGTGGAAGACCGCCTGACACACGCCCTGGTCAAGGGTATTGCGGATTATGTTGAGGAAGACGCGGAAGAGGCGCGCCTGAAAGCCACCAAGCCCATCGACGTTATCGAAGGGCCGTTGATGGATGGCATGGACGTGGTCGGCGATCTGTTTGGTTCGGGTCAGATGTTCCTGCCCCAAGTGGTGAAGTCGGCGCGTGTGATGAAGCAGGCGGTGGCCTATTTGCTGCCCTTTATCGAAGACGGTATCAACGAAAGTTCATCGAAGGGCCGGATTTTGATGGCGACGGTGAAGGGCGACGTGCACGACATCGGCAAGAACATCGTCGGCGTGGTGCTTCAGTGCAACAACTTCGAAGTGGTGGACATGGGCGTGATGCAACCCTATGTCGACATTTTGGACAAGGCCGAAGAAATCAACGCCGATATTATCGGGCTAAGCGGTTTGATTACGCCGTCTTTGGAAGAAATGGCCACGGTGGCCAAGGAAATGGAACGGCGCTCCATGACGCAACCGTTGCTGATCGGCGGGGCGACCACTTCGAAGGTGCATACGGCGGTGAAAATCGCGCCCGCCTACTCCGGTGCGGTGGTGCACGTCAACGATGCCTCGCGCGCGGTGGGGGTGGCGTCGCATTTGCTGTCGGCGACGCTGAGTGAAAGCTATAGCGCTGAAATCCGGGCGGATTACGCGGCCATGAAAGTCAAACACGAAAGCGCTCAGCGCGAACGCGAACAGCGTTCACTGGCGCAGGCGCGCGAACGCAAGCTTCCCATCGACTGGACCGACACGACACCATTCAAGCCGACGTTTCTGGGCGTGCGTGCGTTCAAGGATTACCCGCTTGGGGAACTGGCGGGGTACATCGACTGGACACCGTTTTTCCGTTCGTGGGAATTGAAGGGCACGTATCCTTCCATACTCGATTTGGAAGGCGAGGCGGGCGACAGTGCGCGTTCGGTGTTCAAGGATGCGCAGGATATGCTGGCCCGGATTGTAGAAGAAAAATGGCTGCATGCAAACGCCGTGATCGGTTTCTGGCCCGCAGCCAGTATCGGCCACGACGATGTGGAGCTTTACACCGACGATGCGCGCGCGGAGGTTCTCACCCGTGTGCATTTCCTGCGTCAACAGATGATCAAGGCCGAAGGGCGCACCAATAACTGCCTCGCCGATTTTGTTGCTCCCAAAGAGACGGGAATTGATGATTACATAGGAGGCTTTGCGGTGACGGCGGGCCTTGGGATCGAAGAACACTCCGCACGTTTCCAGGCCGCTCATGACGACTATAGCGATATCTTGTTGAAGACGCTGGCCGACCGTCTGGCTGAGGCGTTTGCGGAGCGCATGCACGAACGGGTGCGCAAGGAATTCTGGGGCTATGCCAAAACGGAAAACGCGAGCAACGAAGACCTGATCAAGGAAGCCTATGACGGCATCCGCCCCGCGCCGGGCTATCCGGCGTGTCCCGATCACACCGAAAAAACGACGCTGTTCAAGTTGCTCGACGCCACCGCCCTGGCGGATATCGAACTTACCGACAGTTATGCCATGATGCCGGCCTCCAGCGTATCGGGGTTCTACCTTTCACACCCCAACGCCGAGTACTTCGGCATCGGAAAAATCAGCAGGGATCAGGTGGAAGACTACGCAAAGCGCAAGGGCCTGAGCGTCGGCGAAGCCGAAAGAATCCTCGCCCCCAATCTGGTGTATACACCGCAGGACTAGGGTCCAAACTCAAGCGTGCCATTTGAATGAGTCTGGGACGTCTGTTGTATACTTGGTTTCCCCAGTATTTATTGATTTCCGTAATATTGAACGGCCATGGCTTCAATTGTTAGGTTTGCTATTCGGTCTGAATGGCTCGAATTCATCAAAACCGATACGCCCCATGTCCTGGCTGATCCACTGGGCGGACCTCATTGCCCGACGTTGCTTAAGGTTAGCTATCCATTCAAATTTTTCACCTTTGGTATCGGTGAAATAGTACCCCCTTATCCCTCTACTCTTACTCGCCCGTACTGTCTGCACGCCATTACCCGCATTGGGAGGGAAGGTTAGGGAACGCGATTTCGTGTATGCCTTGTCATCTATAACCAAGCCTAGATAGTTACCCTCGTCTCCATTTTTTAGAATGGGTACAACATGGTCCGGTTTATCCTTCTCTTCGCTCATCGGAACAAAATAGAAACCCATGCCAGCTTTGACACGAACCGTGTCGCAACTGGCTTGTAAACAAATCAGATATTTATTATCAGGTGTTTTCACAATGGTTCCGAGGACTAGCTGTGGTGCCCTACCGTACAATTGGCTCCCTGGATGAACACGAACACCTGTGAGACTTGCAAAAGCCATCATGTTGTGCCGACAAGCTTTATAGCTGTCCACGAAAATACTAGACAGGCTTGGTCTAACTTTCTTCTCACCTGGAAGGCCGTTTATTTTCGCATTGCGCAAACCTCCAACAATGATGGATATTACTTCTTCCACCGTTAGTTCGAAATCCGGATCTTTCCTCTTATCATTCGAATAATTCAACTTAAATTTGTGGTTTCCGTTACTTAGGTGTTTAAGTCGGTTCTTGATAGCATTTTCACTAGCCCCTCTGGTGGCGACATCCTGCTTGTTCACGGCACTTTTGAGCTCGCTTAAGACAATTGAAACGGCATAGTCTTCCGCATCGGCTGGGTTTTCGAGAAAAGCACGGTGATGGAAATACGGGCCATCCATGCTCCCTTTAAATTTACCGAGAACGTGGTGGGTCGCATCGCGAACCGAAGCGATAGTCGCCAACGCAACATTCGAAAGTAGTCCTTCGGAAAGCTCCGCGAACTCGGCCTGGAGACGAGAAGGCAACTTCTCTTCTTTAACCTGGAACTTCTCCAGGTCTCCAGTGAGCCTTGTTCCGTCACCTTTAAACAGCCACACAATACGCAGACCATGATTGCTGATGATGCTCTCACCGTTTGATCGGATTTTGTATTTTTTCTTTGTCGCTTTCGGCAATGATTTCAGAACGGACTCATAGATTTCATTTCGATCCCGTACGCCGGTATAAATTGCGATCAAACGGAGACGCCCACCTTTTTTGTCATCGGTTTGAATAATGCGCTTAATGATTGATTTGGCAATGTCTCCGTGGTCGCCATGCATCTGCCAGTCAAGGGATAGGATATCTGCTCTTTCAGCAGCCTTGCTAACTTTCTTAACGACACGATCCCTTTTTTCTGGCTGTACAATCGAGCAAACCAAGCCGAGGTCCATGGCCTGGTCTACAACAATTCTGGAATTCAACGGGTGGGAGACCATGATGCTATGGCCATGATCGGTCCTTTCGGGTTCGACCGTAGCCGCACGCCGACCAGGTTCATGAACCTCCGCAGGGACGACCTCAACAGATACACCTTCTTTATCAGCCTCATCATCGACAACAATCATCGTGTGCGCAAAATTCTGCACTGCTGCCAATCTATCCGCAGCAAAATCTGATACAGTCGCGGCCATTATTCCCCCTAATTATCGTCTATATTTTTTCCTTGGGCGAAAGGCGAAAAATAGCGCCCGAATCACTTTCTCTTGGATCAAGAGTAAGTCCGTAACCAATTTTCGCAAGAGATTCACGGGATATATAAAGCCCCATGCCACGCCCACCCGGTTTACGTGAGAAATTTAACCTAAAAATATTTTCACGGTCCCTTACGCTCACGCCAGGCCCGTTATCACGTACAAGGAAGTCAGTGCCATCAACATCCAAGACGATTTCTCGCTTCCGATCCTGATTACGTTCTTGCCAGAAAATAGCGTTATCAACCAAGTTCACATAGATCGGGAAAAATGACGATGGATACCCGTGTACGAATGCCTTTTTAAACTTTTCTGTCGCCTTTAGCTCAGTATCATGACGTTTCAAGCGAACTTCAAATAGGCCTGTCAGAAAATCGAATACATTCTGCCCGGAAATATCGACGGCCTTACGATGCAGGCGGCGGTCAAGGGGCGTGAACAGCGACAGATACCCGTCAAGGTGATCAAAGCTGTACCGCATATCATTATAAAGCTTCCCCAACTTGGGGTTCGCGTCGGCCCACGACTTCATGCGCCGAAAGCCGTCACGCATGACGCCAATTGTTTTTTCAAATTCATGGTTGATGGTATTTACCACCAACCCGATTTGGGCTAATTCCAGATCAGCATCACGGCTTTCCCGAAGCTCCTCCAATTCCTCTTCAAGTGCTTCGGTCAATTCCGCCGTATCGAAACCGTCCTCTTGCCAGAACCCATGCACAGAGATCAACTGATCTTTAAGACGGGTCAGTTTGGTCCGCTCAGTTTCAAAAACGCTGCCGATTCGGTCTTCAAGTTCCTTGCGCGCTGAACTCACCGCATCTGACGATAGGGTTTTCCCCTTCAAATGCTCCAAATCAACAAGGACCTCATCCACGGTCTTGTTGATGTTTTTAAAGCTCTCTTTTGTCGTTTCTCGAACCTTTTTGGCAACCTCGGCCAGCATACCTTCGGTGCCCGCACGGAGAGACTTGACCGTTCTAACAGCATCCATAGTACGTTCGCGAACGACAGCATCAAGACGGGCTGCAGCGTCCAAATCGAGGCTATGCTCCATTGCCAGGTTCGAGATAGACGCTTCTATCCGCACTTCAGCAGGTTGCAGCACTTCTTCCCGCAGGCGACTTGCCTCCTTTTGGTAAGCGAGCCATTCATTTGTAAGGGCACGGGACATACCGAAGCCACGAGGTTTAACCACTGTGTATTGCTTTTGTATTTCCCTGATAACGTCCCGACCCTCCTTCTCCACAACAAGCAAAGCTGAAGCCTTCTCCGTTGGAGGAATGTTGCTGGTGGTAATTTTAGATACCTGCTCCTCCAAATCGGACAATGCCTGTTCCGCTTTTTCTTCTGGAGCCTTTATATCCATTGCTTCAAAGAACAAGGTCAGGTTTTTCTGAAGCTCACGTTTTTTCGTGGTTGCTTGCTTGGCCTTTTTCTCTCTTACTTCAGCATTTCTATTGTTTTTGTCCCGGGTGATCTCCCAAGGTTCTGAGTACTTTCCCTCTACCCTAAAATAGTCGGCCGCACTTTGAATAAAGAAATTCATTAAAATTGAGCGGAACTGGCGATAGGCCGTGTCCTCCCGAAATCCCTCACGTCCAGCCTTCTCCTTCAATCGCCAATTGTCTGTGCCATTCAGTTCAACAGCACCGAACATTCGCCGGAACGAGTAATAATAGTAGCTTGCTGAAAGCGTGCGACGTCTCTCAATATCCAGAAAATCGTAACCGGAATCTCCATACGGTTGAACACGAATACCATCCTTGTAAATGTAGAGCCCGCCATACCGGTCGAGCTTGTTTTTCATTCTTGAATATTCGAGCGGGTCAACAAGAGAATCCCTAGCTGCTCCTTGGAGAACGGCAATTGAAAAAGAGAATGGGCCACATAGTGTCGGTTTCCCGTCCGACATATCCCAATTTAGAACATAGTCATCTGGTTCCATGTGGTAGACACCAATCTGCCCTTTAAACTGACCAAACTCATCGAAACGACCATGGATATGGTGGTCCACCTCATCGAACTCTTCCGGTGTGAAAAAGGTTTTCTCACCGACCCGTTCAATAGCCTTGCCCTCATCAACATGATCAAGGAAACGGGTGATGATTAATGGTCGCTTTGCTCTCGGGGTCATCGTGTTGGTGAACCCGATTAGGTTTTTTTCAAACCGTGTGGCCTTATCCTTCGCTTCGCGTGTATCGATATCATCCTGTATGATTTTGTCAGCCGGAAGGATGTAGAAATGCGTTCCGCAGCCATCGTCATCAAAATTCGGCACACCCAGATACGTTGTGGCATCTGCCGGATCAACGCGGAAGGCATCCATCTCACGACGTAACGCCTTACTCGTCTTCACGTCCACCCTATCCTTGAGATCGTCCAGGACTGCTTTTGCTTGGTTGACCAATTGAAGTACATCGTCTTCATTCGGCAATATGTCAGCCGGAAATTCTGCAACCGGAATTGTAATATCATCCAGGTCAATTCCCGGTAGTTCGAAAAGGCCCCAATGGAGATAAGCCGCTGTTAAAGTTTTTGCCGCTTTTCCGTCACGCTTGGCACGAGTCAAAACAAGGATTTGATTGCCAATTACTGCAATGGCCAAACGCCCAATCCCCTTTTCTCCGAGAATGGGGCGAGAGTCTTGACCTGGGTCAACCGGTGGCTTATCCAGCCCAGCCTTGGCCCCGACCTTGCTATCGGTTCCGAGCGTTAACCAACGTTGTTCAAAGTCCTCACGGGTCATGCCAAGGCCATCATCACGAAGGACTAACAATCCATCATCGCGAAAATAGTCAACACCCACGTTTTGGGCGTAGGCATCGTGGGCATTTTTAAAAAGCTCACTGAGCGCCGTCGATATATTAGCAATCTGCTGCCGCCCAAGCAGATCCACTGTTCTTGCGCGAACGCGGAATTTAGCCATTTATTCCGCCTCCGTGAAATATGGGGAGTTTTTAAAGTGCATATTGAAATGCTCTCCGAACACTTCCGCAAAACGCACCGGAACGGCATTGCCAATTTGTCTGGCCATTGAGTTCAGATTTCCTTCGAACACAAAGTCATCTTCAAAGGTTTGCAAACGTGCGGCTTCACGCACGCTAATGGCTCTGTTCTGAGTTGGGTGTCCATAGCGTCCATTTGAGAGACTGATGCATCGTGTCGAGAGTGCGGCGGACGGTTTATCCTTGTGCAATCTCCCGTAAACATCCGTGTGCCCCTTATGCTCCTTATGACATTCCAACTTAAACTCATCCGGCCAATCCAGACGCCCGCCGCCCTCCGGCGTTGCTGCAATCCGTTGTAGATTTAGATTCGATAGTGCGGCTGCACGATGATTTTGAAATTTTGGATGTTCTTCACCAGCTTTAATCTCAGGAAGGTCTCCGATCCAATCCCAAACGTTTTCATATGTTTCATTGGGAGTCCCCGGGCCATGCGTCGCCTCTGGGGCAACCAAATCACCCAACACGCTCGCGAGCAGCACAAGCCGTTTCCGGACCTGTGGAACACCATATTCTTGAGACTGCGGTACCTTCACGTCGAATGCGTATCCAAGGGAGGCCAGCAATTTTATAAACCGTGCAAGTGGTCCCGAACCTGCTTTGATTTTTTGAAGTCCAGGAACGTTTTCGAGAAAAATATAGTCAGGCCGGAAGGTCCGTACAAAACGATGAAACTCATCCAAAAGAACGACGCGATCATCCTTCTTACGTTTGGTCGTTTTTTGCTTTGAAAACGGCTGGCATGGCGCACATGCTGAGAATAGCAAAGGCGAACGACGCTTGCGTTCAATCAGCCCTTCAAGGTTATATGGATGAAGATTCCGAATGTCTTCGAGAAGGAACTTCGCCTCGGGGAAATTTCGTTGGAAAGTTCGCCCGGCTTCCTCATCAAAATCGATCCCTGCCAGGATTTTGATGCCGGCCTTTCTAAGACCCGCACTAGTTCCACCGCAGCCACAAAAGAAATCAACCGCCTGGATCATCTTTGACCACCTTTTATCTTAGCAGCCATCGCTCCGATCTGTTCGACCGCAATCTCCAGATGGGCATCATCCAACTGTCTGGCAAAGTCGATGAGTCGGGTGATATTTCCTGCCCGCTTCGGGTCATCGTCACTGGCACCGAAATCAAAGAAATCCCTGACCGGAACACCCAAGTGTTCACTCAACCTTTCCAGGGTTTCAAAATTAGGCAGACTCACGCCTCGCTCCAAGTTGGAGACGCCATCAACACTCCTCCCGATCATCTCAGCCAATTGTGACTGGGTCAGGCTTCTCCGTTTGCGGATTGCCTGAATACGTGAGCCAACTCGGTTTTTCATGCTCATACCCGTATTTTTAATTCGAGTATGAAAAAATGAAACCGATAATAATACGTTTTTTTATAAAATAACGTATTTTAATACGCCATTCTTATAGTTTTTAACTTCACACATAAAACAACCTATATAGAGTTACATTTCGATGCCCTTAACCTCGCGAAAACATTCGGCAAAGCGCTCAGCGTAGCAGTTGTCGTATCCGGCACTGATTTTCGTGCAACCCGTTACCGGATTCCACGTTGCATCGGTCCATTCAATGTTGGAAGTCTGTGCCATGCGGCCATTTCACCTCGCTAGAACAAATCAAGAACAATTATACATGATTCATTTATAATGGTGCCATGCATAGATTAAACAAACGTTGTTTTATTGTAGGTCTGCAATTTTGGCATATTTTTCCGAACAGGCGCTTCGCCTCATGGCAGCCATGAGGTGGGAGCATTGGTCGGGAGAGGGGTTGGGGGGTATAGTCTTTACAAGACATTTCTTGAATGACCACACCTTGCGGGAGAATTTTTATGGCGCGCGTTGTTATTCTTGGCGGTGGCTTTGCCGGCGTCTTTACGGCGAAGGCCATGGCCCACAGTGCACCTGCCGGCACCGAGGTCGTGCTGGTCAGCCAGACCAATTATTTCACCTTTCAGCCCCTGTTGCCCGAAGTCGCAGCGGGGGCGCTGAGCGCCTCGGATTCCGTTACCCAGTTGCGCCAGCTTCTCAAGGGCGTCACCCTCGTTCAGGCGGAGGTCTTGAGCGTCGATTTTGCATCCAAAACCGTGAGCGTGACGCAAGGTTCCAAGCGTCGCGTGACCGATCTCGCTTACGATCAATTGGTCCTGGCCCTGGGTCAGGTGGTGCGTCTCGATCGCGTGCCGGGCCTGAGTGAACACGCCTTTCCGGTCAAGACGACGGCCCATGCCCATCGTTTGCGCAATCACGTCATCAATTGTCTGGAGTATGCCGACGGCATTAAAGATGCTCAGGTGCGCAAGCGCCTTTTGAGTTTCGTCGTCATCGGCGCGGGGTTTTCCGGGGTCGAGACCATCGGGGAACTCAAGGACATGATCGACCGCTCCTTGAAGTATTATCCCAACATCGCCAGGGATGAGGTGCACATGCTGCTGGTTGAGTTTTCAGGACGCATCCTTGGCGAATTGCCCGAAAGTCTGGCGCGATACGCCGAAAAACGACTTGCCCGACAGGGGATCGATGTCTGGTTGAACACCGGTGTCAAAGGCGCCACGTTCTACGATGTGGAAATGACAGATGGGCGTATCGTGGAGACCGCCACGGTCGTCGCCACCATCGGCAACGGCCCGTCTGCGCTGATTGAAGCCGTGGCCGAAACCCTGGGCGTGGCTCTGGAACGCGGCAAGATCAAAACCGATGAATTCATGCGCATTCCCGAACACGAAAATGTGTGGGCGGTGGGTGATGCGGCTTTGATTCCGATGAAAAACAAAAAAGGCGAGGATGCCTTTGCCCCACCGACGGCGCAATTCGCGGTGCGTGAAGGTCAGCAACTGGCCGCGAATATTGTCGCCACCTTGAAAGGCACGGCCCTAAAACCGTTCCATTATATTCCGCGCGGGTCCATGGCGTCGATCGGGAATTTCCGTGCCGTGGCGGATGTGATGGGTGTGCGTTTGTCGGGGGTGATGGCGTGGTTGTTGTGGCGGGCGTTCTATCTGGGCATGTTGCCGGGCATGGTGACGAAGCTGCGCGTCGTCATCAACTGGACACTGGATTTGTTCGCTCCGCGAAATCTGGGACAAATCGAACAGGCGCAAAAAAGCGGGGCCAGGATGATGCGCTTTTCCAAGGGCCAGACGGTGTTTGAACCGGGCATGACCGCCAACGGGTTTTACACCATCGTCAAAGGGTCCTTCGCCATTTCCATCGCACGCGCCGACGGCCAGGAACCTTTTACACGCATTTTGAAAAAAGGCGACCACTTCGGCGAACGGGTGCTGTTCAGTCCCGACAAACGCATTCACACCGGGCGCGTGGACGTTCTGGAGGATTCATTGGTGTTGCGTCTGGAAAAGGACGACTTCTGGCGTCTAGCGCACTCCATGCCGATGCTGGAGAGCTACTTTCGCAATTACATCAAAGAGAAGTTTCCGAACGATCTTCAGCCGCAGGATATCCACTTTGATGCGAACTGAGCGGTCCGTTGTGCGGGGGTTTTCTGCGTACGATGTGCCGTTCTTCTAAAAACGAAACGAACGCGATGTCGTTGCGCACAATTTCATCCACCAGCAGATTCAGGATATCGTGAAAACAACGCAGGGTCGTTTCGCGGGTTTTTTCCGCCGTGCACTTTTTGCGCATTTTTACCATTATGTTCAGCGCGTGCTCATGGCTTGCGACGTGGTCGAGCAGTCCCGGATATTCGGCGTCGGACAGGACGCGTTCTTCGTGGTGGAAGTGATCCTTGCACTGTTCGATGAGGGTATCGAAGAGAACGTTCGTCCGTTCCGTTTCGGCATGCGTCCCGAGCAGGGCGTTCAGTGCGTTGACGGTGTCGAGAATTTGCGCATGCTCCCGGTCGATTTCGTCGTGACCGGTCAACAAGGATTCCATCAGGTGTAGAATTTTTGCCATGATCCTCATCTTTGCCGCAAGCCGGGAACGAGGCTCTAATCCTCCGAAGTCACCGGCGCGTCCCATTGTTATAGTAAGATTTCTGGATACGGGGGGGACTCATACAGGACGTAAAAGGGAACTTCAATGGCAGATATGTACGCTTTTGATCTTTCTCGTCTTTTTTTAGGGATAAACGTGTGGATAGAAGAAAAAATCCACGAATCGACTTAAGGGTTAAGCCCTTTCCCCCCTGATTCGATCGAGGCGCAGGCGGTCGCGTGCATCGCCAAGGCGTTTGGAGGTCGCCAGAACCGCGATCAAGGTGCCGATGGAGGTTGCACCGGAGAGCAGAAACATGATCAAAATTTGGTATTTGACCGCCTCCGTCGGGGAGACGCCGGCTAGGATCTGTCCTGTCATCATGCCGGGCAGCGAAATCAGTCCGGCCGCTGACATGGCGTTGATGATTGGCAACAGCCCCGCACGCATGGCTTCGTGAACGAACGGACGTACGGCTTCGCGGCGCGTGTGGCCTAGGGCCAGACGGGCCTCCACGGCGTCGCGTTCACGTTTTAAGGTGGCGCTGAGGCGGTCCATGCCGATGGAAATTCCGGTCAATGTGCTGCCCAGCGCCATGCCCAGCAGCGGTATGGCGAAACGCGGATCGTACCAGGGTTCGGGGCGGATCGCGGTGCTCAGGGCCAAAAGGGTGACCACCGTTCCGGCCGTCATCAAGGCGGTGGTGGAGATGGCGAGATTCCATATGCCGCTCAGCTTCAGGTTCTGGCGCGCCGCCGCTTCACGTCCCGCCAGCAAAATCATGACCAGCGCTGCGAATGCGGTCCAACCGGGCGATACCGATTGGAATAAGATTTTCAGCACCATGCCGATGAGGCTCAACTGGATCACCGTGCGCAGCGCGGCGATGCCCAGTGATTTTTCCAGACCGAGATTCAAGGTGATGGACAATCCCCCCGCCAACAAGAGCAGGACCGAGGCCATGGCCAGATCGAAATAGCTGAGGTGAACGTAGACGCTGCTCATTGAATACGGCCGCCTTCAAGGAGCAACGTGCGCTGTGCCAGACGTGCGGCCTGGGTGGTGTCGTGGGTGATGAGCAAGATTGCGACGCCCGCGCGCGCCTGGGCCTGAAGCAGGGACTCGACGCGCTCAACGTTCTTCGCATCCAGACTTGATGTGGGCTCGTCCAGCAACAGGACTTTGGGAGATAGGGCCACGGCGCGCGCCAGTGCCAGACGTTGGCGTTCCCCCGTGGACAGGTTCGCCACCCGCCACCCCAGCGCGGTGCTTTCCAGGCCCAGGTGGTGCAAAATGTCGATGACGCGTGTGCGCTGCGCGTTTTGGAAATGGGGTTCCACCGTGTCTTCCCACCAGCCCGAATGGGCGGGGACGTACATCACTTGACGTCTCCATAGGGGAGCGGACATGGAGCGGCGCTCTTCCCCGGCGAGGTAAAATTCGCCCTTCGCCATGTCCAGGTCCGCAATGGCGCGCAGCATCAGTGATTTTCCCGTACCGCTAGGACCGCTCAAGGCCACGATTTCACCGGCTTTCAGGCGCAGGTCTATGGGGCCGATACTCAAACGTTCCAGGCCGATGATGTTCAACATGGCCAAGCCATAGCATTCTCTCCCGCCAAGGTGAAGGAGCGTATTATACTGCGGGCATGCCGAATCCGCCTTTATCCCCGCCTGAAATCGTATTGCCGCAAACGTGCGCCATTGTGGCCGGCGTTCGCGAGGCGTACATGGTGGAGGTCACGGGCGAGGTTTTGCATGTCGATTTCAAGGTCGCCGTAGCGACGCTACATGCAGGAAAAACACCGCCCCTCGTTTGTCATGGGCGGCGCACCGCGCAGCGCCTCGGCGTGGGCGAGGGGGGACGCGAAGTCCCGCGCGCGTTCGATGTTTTGGAACTGTTTGCCTTCGTGCGCCCTGCGGTGTTTTGCCTGCCCACCCCGGCGGGCCTGGCACAGGCGTTGGCGTTGGCCTTGCCCCGCAGCCATGAGGACGAGGTGGGGCTGTTGGCACCGGCGGCGCGAACGTTGTTGGAAGAAGCCGCACGCCACGCGCGCGAAGACCCCCACGAAGGCCGCTTCATGGCGGGGCTGGCGCGGGTCATGGACGCAGGCGGTTGGCCGTGGGCGAAGCCGGTGCTTCACGCTTTGGGCGAAACCGTCGTTGCCGATGCGCCCCACAGCCGCAATGTGCGGCGCGCTTTTGCCGTGTGGGATCGTCTGCCCGAATGGGAAGATCGTGGCGGTGAAACCAAACCCGGTGATGCGCCGGTGAGCGCGGATCAGACGCGGCGGCGTTTGAGCGAATTGCTGGCGGGGCGGCGTTCGGAACACCGCCCGGAACAACAGGCCTACGCCCTTGGTGTCAGCGCCGCGTTCGATCCGTGTGACATTGCTGGCCAGCCGCGTTTTGTTCTCGCCGAAGCCGGAACCGGGGTCGGCAAGACCCTGGGATACGTCGCTCCCGCCAGCGTGTGGGCGGAACAAAACGGCGGTGCGGTGTGGCTGTCCACCTACACCCGCAATCTGCAACGTCAGTTGGATGGGGAACTGGACCGCCTTTACCCCGACGTGCATGAGAAGAAGCGCCGCGTGGTGGTGCGCAAGGGGCGTGAGAATTATTTCTGCCTGCTGAATTTTTCCGAGTCTCTGGGACGTATGAACCTCCGTCCCGACGGCGCGATTGCCCTGGGGTTGGTGGCGCGCTGGGCGGGGAAAACGCGTGATGGCGATATGGTGGGCGGCGA
This sequence comes from uncultured Magnetovibrio sp., assembly GCA_964451415.1. GTDB lineage: Bacteria > Pseudomonadota > Alphaproteobacteria > Rhodospirillales > Magnetovibrionaceae > CAYVHU01. Next base: position 17,937 of record CAYVHU010000011.1, on the reverse strand, counting down.
TTTTCCGGCGTGGTTGCCCGACGTTCTGGGGCGGGGCTTGGTGCGTGAATTGACCGACACCCGAGGAGAGTGCACCTATAGCGCGTGCGAACATTTCAACGTCTGCTTTATCGAACATTCCAAGCGCCGCGCCAAACGCGCCCGGCTGGTTATCGCCAATCATGCCTTGGTGATGGTGCAAGCTGCGCTGGGGGCGCCGGAAGATGCCAGCCTGCCGACGCGCTATGTTTTTGACGAGGGGCATCATCTGTTCAACGCTGCCGATTCCGCCTTTGCCGCTCACTTGTCGGGCTATGAGACGGAAGATTTGCGGCGCTGGATTCTGGGCCGTGAAGACGGGGCAAACTCGCGCACCCGCGCGCGCGGGCTCAAGAAACGCCTGGAAGACTTAAGCGCCACGGACGACAAGCTTGCGCATTTGGTGGATGACGTCCGCCACGCCGCCAGGGTTCTGCCCGGCGCGCGCTGGCGGACCCGTCTGGCGGACAACCTGCCCTCAGGTCCGACGGAACTGTTCTTAGGCGCCGTGCGCCAACAGGTCTACGCGCGTGACAAGGACGTGCGCGGTGGCTATTCCTTGGAATGTTCGACCGCCGATCCGGTGGCAGGCTTGCTTGCGGCGGCGCATGATTTGGCGCAAGCCCTGGGGGCGGTGGCCAAGCCGGTGCGCGCTTTGATGAAACGGTTGCTGAAGAAACTGGATGATGAAGCGGCCACCTTGGAAACGGCGGAGCGCGCGCGTCTGGAAGGGCTGGCGGGAAGTCTGGAACGGCGTGCGGCGTTTCCTCTTGAAGCATGGCAAGCTATGCTGAAGGCGTTGTGCGAAGGTGAAGCGGCCGCTGATTTTGTCGATTGGCTGTGTGTCGAACGTGTCCAGGGCCGGGATTTCGACGTTGCTTTCAATCGTCACTGGATCGACCCGACAAAGCCGTTTGCGGATGCCATGGCGCGAAGCGCCGAGGGCATCGTGGTAACGTCGGCGAGCTTATGTGAGCGAGGGCATGATGATGAGGGTGATGGTGAGGCTTGGGCGGCCGCCGAAGCGCGCACCGGAGCCCGGCATTTCAAGTCCCCCATTGTCCATGTCGCACAGCCTTCCCCGTTTGATTATGCCCGGCGGACCCGGGTTTTTATCGTCACCGATGTCAACAAAAATTCCCTCGATCAGGTGGCGGCGGCGTATCGCGAACTGTTCTTAGCCAGCGGCGGCGGTGCGTTGGGCCTGTTTACCGCAATTTCGCGTTTGCGCGGGGTCTACGATCGTCTTGCCGGGCCGTTGGATGAACAAGGTTTCGCCCTGTACGCCCAGCATGTCGATGCCTTGGACACGGGTACTTTGGTCGATATCTTTCGCGCCGAGGAAAATTCCTGCCTGCTGGGCACCGATGCGGTGCGTGACGGCGTGGACGTGCCGGGACGGTCCTTGCGTCTGATTGTTTTTGACCGGGTGCCGTGGCCGCGTCCCGATATTCTCACCCGCGCGCGGCGCGAACATTTCGGCGGGCGTGCCTATGATGAAATGCTCACGCGCTTGAAACTCAAACAGGCCTTCGGACGGCTGGTGCGTAAACATGACGACCGCGGTGTCTTCGTGATGCTGGACGGCGCGCTGCCCACGCGTTTGACCACCGCCTTTCCCGAAGGTGTGGAAGTGCAGCGTCTCGGCCTGAAGGAGACGCTTGCTCAGGTGCGAACATTTTTGTCCGACGAGGTTCATTACGGCTTGAAGCTCATTTCGTCGTAAACTACCTATAGGATAATAAGAAATTCACCGATCAACTCGGGAGTTCGTCATGGAAGAGCGTGTTTCCCTCACCAAAGTCGCGCGGTCGTTGGGTGTCAAACGTCGCGAGTTGTGCGCGCGCTTGCGTAATGCGGGAATCGAAACATTTGAAGGGTCGGTCGATCTTGATGAGGTCAAACGCATTTCGCCGCGTCTTGCCACGCAAGAAGGTGAAATGAACGAACGGGTGCGCCTGATCCGCCAAACCGCGCGGCGTCGTCCGGCGGCGTCCGCGCCGCGTTCAAGCGCACGGGAGCTTCAAGACGAACTGGACAAGATGCATAATCAGTGGCTGGCGGAACGGAAGAAGGCCCAGGAATTCAATGTATTGTTCGACAAGCTTGTGGATGAACTGGGCCGTTGGCAGACCTCTGACGATCCCGCCCGGGCCGCCTTTTCCCTTGAGTTTTCAAAATGGATATGCAAGCTCTTCGATGATTAAACGACCTGCCCCACGATGATGGCGGCAAAGATCAGCAGGCCGAAATCGCGGTTGGATTTGAAACGTTTCAGACAGCTTCCGGCGTCATGGATATCCACGCTTGAAACCTGCCAGGCCAGATGCGCCGCGGCGGGCAGAAGGGCCGGATAAAACGTCCAGTGCAGCCCGGCCAGCCCCCCCGCAAAAGCCACCAACGCCAGGCTTAGGCCGTAGAATCCGGCGACCCACACCTGTGTCGATTCGCCCAGTTTTAGCGCGGTGGACTTGATGCCGACCATTATATCGTCGGCCTTGTCTTGATGGGCGTAGATGGTGTCGTAGCCGAGTGTCCAGAAAATCCCCGCCCCATACAGTGCCAGTGGCGGCCCATCGAGGGACCCTTTGATGGCCGCCCAGCCCAGCAGGGCCCCCCAGTTGAAGGCCAGCCCTAAAAACGCCTGCGGCCAATAGGTAAAACGCTTCATGTACGGATAAATGACAACGGGCACGAGCGCGAGTGCGCCGACGGCGATGGCGAAGCGGTTGAACTGCACCAGAATGACCAAGCCCAGAAGACCGAGTAGGGCCAAAAACGCAAAGGCCTGTGTGAGGGTGACGTCGCCTGCGGGCAGGGGCCGTGAGGCGGTGCGCGCCACCTGGGCGTCGAAATCGCGATCGACGATGTCGTTGATCACACATCCCGCGCCCCGCATGAGGAACGCGCCCAGCGCAAACAGGGCCAGCATCTTGAGGAGGTTCGGCCAATCGCCGGACAAGCTCCCGCCACCTGAAGCCAGGGCGATCGACCACCAGCACGGCAACAACAACAGCCACGCCCCCCACGGACGGTCGAGCCGCATGAGATATAGGTACGGGCGCAGTGGCGCGGGCGTGGCGCGGGCGATCCAGCCCTGGCGTTGAATGTCGCTGGCATCGGGGGGAGAAGCGTTGTTCATGGTGAGTAGTTCTACGCCATTGACGCACACCGGCGCAAACTGGCTTTATGAGCCCCATGAGTAAGGCCCCTCCCATCACCCGCCTTTTTACGACCTCGGCGTTGAGCGCGGAGGTTGCGTGTGGGCTCGATCTCGCTCAGGCGCACAAGCTGCGTTCCGTTTTACGCGCGCGTGTGGGGGACGAGATCTTATTGTTCAATGGCCGTGACGGTGATTGGCGCGCGCGCTTGATCGCCGTGGACAAGGCCCGGGCCATTGCCCAATGTCTTGCGCAGGTGCGCGTTCAAACGGCGGAGCCCGGACCGTGGCTGGCGTTCGCGCCGCTGAAAAAGGAACGTCTCGATCAAGTGGTCGAAAAAGCGGTGGAAATGGGTGTGGAACGCCTCATCCCCGTGCTGTGTCGGCGCACCCAGAACCGCGCTTTGAAGACCGAGCGCGTGTCCCGGCAGATCATTGAGGCCGCACAGCAGTGTGAGCGCATGAGCCTGCCCGAACTGAGCGCGCCGATGACGTTGGAGGGACTCGCCGAAAGCTGGCCTGAAAAGCGCATTTTGCTGATTGCCGAAGAACGGGCAAATGCGCGCCCGCTTGGCGATGTCTTACGCGAAACGCCTGTGCCCCGGGGGCCGTTGGGGATTCTGATCGGCCCCGAAGGCGGCTTTCAGACGGGGGAACTTGACGTGGTGAAGGATTTGAGCATTTCTATGTCCGTCAGTCTGGGACCGAGAATCCTGCGCGCCGAAACGGCGGCCATCGCCGCCCTGGCGGTAATGCAGGCCCTGTCCGGGGACTGGAGCGAAACCAATGAATAGGTTCCCCATGAACGTCCCGTCTGCTTTTCCGGATGCCACCGCGGCGCTCACCGACAAACGGCAACTTGTTGAATACCTGGCCTCTGGCTGCAAACCGCGGGAACGCTGGCGAATCGGCACCGAGCATGAAAAATTCGCTTATCGCCTGGACGATCTGCGGCCCCTTGATTACGAAGGCCCGCGCGGTGTGGGCGTGATGCTGGAAAAGTTGCAGCGATTCGGTTGGAGCCCGGTTGTCGAAGGCGGCAACGTGATTGCGCTGTTGCAAGACGACGGCTCCTCCATCACGCTGGAACCGGCCGGCCAGTTGGAATTGTCCGGTGCGCCGTTGGAAACCATCCATGAGACCTGCAACGAGGTCGGTCTTCATCTGCAACAGGTCAAGGCCGTCGCCGCTGAAATGGATATCGGGTTTCTGGGTCTCGGCTATCAACCGAAATGGCGGCGTGAAGATATGCCGTGGATGCCCAAGGCGCGCTATTCCATCATGAAATCCTACATGCCGCTGCGTGGGAAGCTGGGGCTGGATATGATGCAATCCACGTGTACGGTTCAAGTCAATCTGGATTTCGCTTGCGAAGCCACCATGGTCAAGATGTTCCGTGTGTCCCTGGCCCTGCAGCCTATCGCCACCGCCTTGTTTGCCAATTCCCCGTTCAAGGATGCGAAGCCGTCGGGCTATCTCAGCTATCGCAGTCACATTTGGACCGATACCGACCCGCAACGCTGCGGGAATTTGCCGTTTGTCTTCGAAGACGGTTTCGGCTTTGAACGTTACGTCGAATACATGCTCGACGTGCCCATGTATTTTGTGTACCGCGATGGCGACTACATCGACGCCTCGGGTCAGTCGTTCCGGGATTTCATGGTGGGACGGCTGCCGGCGCTGGAAGGCGAATACCCAACCCTCAAAGACTGGGAAGACCACCTGACCACGGCGTTTCCGGAAGTGCGTTTGAAAAGGTATCTGGAAATGCGCGGGGCCGACGGCGGTCCGTGGGGACGCTTGTGCGCCCTGCCTGCGTTATGGGTGGGTCTGCTTTACGATTCTGCTGCGTTGGATGCGGCGTGGGAACTGACCAAAGACTGGAGCGCCGAAGAACACGCGCGCCTGCGCAACGATGTTCCGGCGCTGGCCTTGAATACGCCGTTTCGCAACACCAAACTTGGCGATATCGCGCTCGACGTTCTGGAAATCGCCCATGAAGGTCTGGTTGCCCGTGGCCGGGAAGACGGCCTGGGACGCGACGAAAGCCGTTTCTTGAAGCCCTTGTTTCAGATTGCGGAATCCGGTTTGACCCCGGCGGAGGACCTGCTGTTCGCCTATGAGCGGCGATGGAAGAACGTGATCGACCCCATCTTTACCGAGTACTCTTATTAAGGGATGAAAAGGAAATTGCACCCTTTAAAACCCTCGTGGTAGTGTCCTAGCGCCTGGGGAGGTGAGGACGCCAGTACGACTATGATCAATGCACAAATTCCGCTTCATGACATCGAAAGCGCGCTTCATGCGGGCGAATTCTTTTTCCATTTTCAGCCCAAGATTTCATTTTCAAGCGGTTCCATAACCGGCTGCGAGGCCTTGCTGCGGTGGCGGCGTGAAGACGGCGCGATCATTCAGCCGGACCAGTTTTTGCCCTTGGCCGAAGACAGCGGGCTGATCACCGAGATCACCATCGTGATGTTGGCGGAACTGGCGCAGGACATCGCCCGTTTGTGCAAACATCAACCTGATATTCAGGTGGCGTTCAACGTCTCCGCCCTGGATATGTACGCGCCCGATTTGGTGAGGGTGCTGCGCACCTTGATCGATGATCGTCTTCTCAGTCCGGAGAATATCCAGATTGAGATTACCGAAACGGCGTTTCTCAGCCAAAGTGAACATATCCGCGCCACCTTGCACGATTTGGTGGCGTTGGGAATCGAGATCGTGATGGATGATTTCGGCACCGGGTATTCGTCCCTGGATGTGTTGAGCCAACTTCCCTTTTCCGCGCTGAAGCTGGATCGGGGCGTGGTCGGGCGCATGGCTGAGGATTCGAAAAATACGCATATCGTGCGTTCCAGCCTGCAAATGGCCCATGAGCTGTCCATCAAAACCATCGCCGAAGGGGTCGAGACGGAAGGCGTTTACAAGTTTCTGCTTGCCTCGGGATGTCATGAGGCCCAGGGCTTTTGGATGAGCCACCCTCTTGCCCTGGACGACATGGTCGCTTTGGTTCGGGAAAATCCGGTGTGGCCATCCTCGCAATTGGGTTTTTTGTACAACGCGTGGGTGAACCATCTGTCCTATCGCCGCAAGGTGCTGGATACGGTTTTCACCATGACCATGACCGCACCGGCGGCGTGGAAACAGCTGCCCAAGCTGGACCTGCGGCACAATCCGTCCCACTGTCGTTTGGGGCAATGGTATAAAACGGCCAGCGAACCTCTGGGCGGGGTTTTTTTGTACCCGGCGCTGGCATGTGCGCACGCCAATATGCATGCCGCTGGTGATACTTTGCTGAAAAGTGTCCGCGCGCGGCTGGGCGCCGATGCCGTGATCGAGGCGACAAACGAATTCTTCAAATTCTCCGAACGGGTGGACCAGGAAGTGACGCGCATCGTCGCCAATTCGTTCGCCGGCGACCTGCGCGAGAGCAAAAGCTGAAATTGATTTCAGGCGGCGGTTCCGCCCACGGTCAGATTCTCGATGCGCAAGGTTGGTTGGCCGATGCCTACGGGGACGCCCTGGCCGTCCTTGCCGCAGGTGCCGATGCCGGGGTCGAGTTCCAAGTCGTTGCCGATCATGGAAACACGTTTCATGACTTCAGGGCCGTTGCCGATCAGCGTTGCGCCCTTGAGCGGTGCGCCGATTTTTCCATTTTCGATCATATAGGCCTCGGTACATGAAAAGACAAACTTACCCGATGTGATGTCCACCTGTCCGCCGCCGAAGTTGACCGCATACAGCCCCTTATTCACGGATTGGAGGATCTCCTGCGGGTCTTTGTCTCCCGCCAGCATGAAGGTGTTGGTCATGCGCGGAATGGGTTTGCTGGCGTAACTTTCGCGCCGCCCGTTGCCGGTGGGATGCGCGTTCATCAGGCGCGCGTTCAAGCGATCTTGCATATAGGCTTTCAAAATGCCGTCTTCGATCAGGACCGTGCGCTCGCTGGGCGTGCCTTCGTCGTCGATAGTCAGCGATCCGCGTCGTCCTTCGAGGGCGCCGTCGTCGATTACCGTGACCCCGGGGGCCGCCACGCGCTCGCCGAGAAGCCCGGCGAAGGCCGATGTTTTTTTGCGATTGAAATCGCCCTCCAGACCATGCCCCACCGCTTCGTGCAGCAAAACGCCCGGCCACCCCGGTCCTAAAACCACCGTCATTTCACCCGCCGGGGCGGGGATGGATTCCAGATTGACAAGCGCCTGTCGCAACGCTTCATCGGCGATGGCGCGCCAGTTTTCCGGCGACACCCATTGATCGTAAAGGGCGCGTCCGCCGCCGCCGGAAGACCCGGTTTCCATGCGCCCGTTCGCCCCCACCACCACCGATACATTGATGCGCACCAGGGGGCGGATATCGGAGGCCGACGCGCCGCCGACGCGCAGCACCTCGATGGCCTGCCAGTTTCCGGCCAGCGATACGCTAACCTGTTCGACGCGCGCATCCTTGGCGCGCACATAGGCGTCGATGTCGGCAAGCAGTTTGACTTTGGCCTCGAAGGCCATGGCGCCAAGGGGATTGTCCGCGCCGTAAAGTTTTATATTTGTGCCGATGGGCGGTGCCATCATGACGCCGCCTTCGTGGCCGCGATGAACGGCTTTCACCGTTTCGCCGGCGCGCGCGATGGCGTCCTCGCTCAGTTCCGAAGCGTGGGCCAGACCCGCCGTTTCACCACACACCGCGCGCAGGCCGAACCCTTGAGCGGTGTCGAAATTGGCAGCCTTCAACTGGCCGTCGTCGAACATCAGACTTTCCGATTGGCGGTATTCAAGGAACAGTTCCCCGTCATCCGCACCGCTCAATGCGGTTTCCATGAGGGTCTCGACCCGCCCGCGGTTCATCCCGGCGCGCTCAAAGAACAATTTATCGGTGGTGGCGTTGGCCATGGATGTCTCTCCAGTCTTCTGTGTCGGGTTCCTCATGCCAGAGGCCGGGGCCGTGCGCAAGAGGCTATGGAGATATGGGCGGGAACGCAAGGCGTACAACCGTCCCTTGGCGGGAAACGCCTTGCGCGGAGCCGTTTTTTGCGTATAGTGCGCCCTCATACCTTCCGGGAATGCGGATGGCGTCCTTTGTTGGCGTTCTTCCCGTCCTCTTCGTGATCGTTTTGATCGCGCATTTGGAACTACCGGGACAACAAACAACATACTGAAAAACAAGGTAGAAAATTCATGTCGAAGCGCATTCGTTCAAAGTACAAAATCAACCGCCGCCTGGGCGTCAACCTGTGGGGTCGCCCCAAATCTCCGGTCAATGCCCGTGAGTACGGCCCGGGTCAACATGGCCGCCGCCGCTCCAAGCCGACCGACTACGGCACCCAGTTGATGGCGAAACAGAAGCTCAAGGGCTACTACGGCAATATCTCCGAAAAGCAGTTCCGCAAGTATTATGCTGATGCCGTGCGGCGCAAGGGCGATACGTCGGAAAATCTGATCGGCATTTTGGAACGTCGCCTGGACGCGGTGGTTTACCGCATGAAGTTTGTGCCGACGGTGTTTTCCGCGCGCCAATTCGTCAATCACGGCCACGTGATGGTGAACGCCAAGCGCGTCAACATTCCGTCGTACATGGTTAAGGAAGGCGACGTCATCGAGATTCGCGAAAAATCGCGTAACATTCCGATGGTGATCGAAGCTTTGGCGTCTGCGGAACGCGAAACGCCGGATTACATGGATGTGGATGTGTCCAAGGGCAAGGGTGCGTTCGTGCGCACGCCGAAGCTCGAAGATGTTCCTTATCCGGTGCAGATGGAACCGAATCTGGTGATCGAATTTTATTCTCGTTAATTGTTGCCTGAATCCGCGGCAGGGAATCTGCCGCGGGTCATGCTTTTTTCTTGCTCTGCTCCAGGTGGAAGCGGAGTTTTTTAACGTCTGCGATGTGGATGGACTTGCGCGTGTTCGTGATGCCGTGCCGGGAAAAACGCGCCAACAGCCGTGACATACTTTCCGGTGTGATGCCCAGTTTCCGGGCCACCATCCCCTTGTCGAGGGGCAGGAACAAGGTATGCGGTCCGCTTACATCTTCGGGAATGTGTTCCAGAAAATACTGCAACAACCTTTGCGACGGCGTGTGCAGTTTCAAGGTGTCAAGCTGCGCCGTCAGTTCCCTTTCGCGCAGGGCCAGCGACCCGAGAATGGAAAATGCGGTTTGCGCCGAAGCTTCCAGTTTGTTCAAAAATGGCGCCACGGCAATGGTGACAATCCTCGACCCCGCCGCATATTCGGCGGTGGCGGGATAGCGTCCGTGCAAGAAAGCGGCGGCTTCGGCGAATAGGCGTACGGGGGTCACGGTTTCAATAATCGCCTGGGTGCCGTCTTCATGATAAAGCGAAATACTCACCATGCCGTCCAACAGGATGTAGAGATGGTCTGCCGGATCGTTATGACTGAAAAGAAGGCCGTCCCTGGGGTATGTCGCCACACTGACGTCTTCCAATAGAGTCCTCAGGTGCTGGGCGGAGACGTGAGAAAAAAACGGCAGTTTCTTGACCCGCTGCAAATCCCTCGTGCCGATGGTATCCGGAATTTGCGTGCGGCGGCTTTGTTTCATGTGGGAAGTCCGGAATTTGCAATAAAATCCATCAGGGATCGAGGGTCGTCTACGGTGATGACGCGTCCCTTGACGTGGATTCCACGGACCTTGAGCCGCTTGAGTGCCCGCGACAGGCTGGCCGGGACGATGCCGAGGTGCGCGGCCAAGTCCTTCTTGTCATAGGGCAGGGTAAACTCGCAGGCGCCGGCATTTTGTTCGATCAGTTCCAAAAAATGCGTGACCAGGCGTTGTTCTGCTTTTTGTGTTTTCAGACCGTCGATTTGTTTGACCAGCCTGTGGAGACGTTGGCTCAAGCTGCCCATCATCGATTTCAGTAAATTCCAATCCGTTTCCAGGGCATTCATCAGGTCTTGAGTGGGAATGCGCAGGATATGGGTTTCGCCGAACGTCCGGTAAACATGTTCGTAGGGCCGCGCCAGCAAAATTTCCGGTAGTCCGATAAAACTGTCCGCGCCCAGCAAATCAATTAAACATTCCGCGTCCGCGCCATCGTCGGCGTAGGACCCGACATATCCTTGCAAGATGAGGTACAGGGCTTCGCTAGAAGCCCCACGCTCAACGAGGTCCGTTCCGGGGGGAGGAGATTGTTCTTGCGCATTTTTCAACAAAGCTCGCAGGCTTCGTTCCGCCATATCCGAAAACAGCGCAATCCGGCCCAGCCGGGAAAAAAGGTCTCGGTTTTCGTCGAGGACATATTGAGAATGCAGGTTATGAGAATGCAAGATGCCGACCTCCAGCCCATCGTCGAATCCCAGGCTTGCCATTCTGCGCGGCTTTTCCTGAAACATATTCGTAACACGTTAGCGCAATTTATAGACACAGGTCTGTATTATTGAGCAATTATAAAATTCACCCCTGCCACCAGCCAGGGGGATGAGTCCTCGTATTTCGCGCGTTAAGAAGTGCGAAGGTGGGCATTATCTCGCAATGCGTGATATCCTTGTGCAATGGTGTTACCTTTCTACCCAGCCACCCGGGCGGTATGACATGAGCGGCTTCCCTGGGGAAAGGACGGGTTCATGTGACTTTTAGGGCGTCTCTATCGCAAAAATTTCTTTTTGGCTGGGGTGTCTCGGCGTTGTTGGGGCTTGTCCTCGTCGGCGTGACGTTTTCTCTGATGCTCAAGGGTTACCACCAAACCAGCGCGAACATCATTTTGGAAAAATCATTTCGTATCGTCAATGCGCAATTGAATCTGCGTGCGCAACGCCTCACGCGCGTGGCAACCCGTTTGGCGCGGGATCGCGAGGTCGTCACTTTGGTCAACCTTATGGAAAAGTCGCGGGACAAAGAAGGCAAACGAACCGTTTCGCCATCGGCTTCCGCGCGTTGGAAAGAGAAACTTATCCGGCTCCTTAGCGCTCCAGACTTTTTTACAGAGCCTCTTCAGGTTGCCGTCTACGCACCTGATCGAACGCTTCTTGCGTTTTACCGGCCCCGTCGCGGCGCAGGGGGCAAGGATGTTTCGCCGCCCGTCTTCGTCGCTCCCCCGGTTCCGGGTGCGATGTCTACAATGGCGCAACATGCTTACCGTATTTTTTCAAGGATCCTATATTCCATAAGTTCCGCCCCCATCGTGTGGCGCGGTGCGAACGCGCGCGACACGACCATCGGGACGGTGGTTGTGGCCTATCGTCTCGACGCTCCGTTTGCGGCGCGGATGGCGCGGCTTCTCGGGGACCCCTTCACCATCCGCACAACGCTTCGCACGGGGATGGGAGCGTTGGGCGGGCTTGTGCTTGAAGGACAAAAACCTTTCCCGGATTTGACAACTTCGCCCGGTATTTTTCGCGTGATCCCCGATCAGGGCTATTTTGTTGGTGCTCAGGAAATTCGCACCGCAAACGCCGCGCGAGCGGTTTTTTTTCTCGGTATTGACAAGCGGACGTTTGTTTCCGGTTTTGGCACACTGCGCAGGTCCATTCTCTGGTCGCTGGCGGTGATCGCCATTGTCATTTTGCCGATCGGGGCTTATTTTGTATGGCGCAATCTGACCCGGCCGATTTCGCAGTTGATGTCCGGCGTCGAGGCTTTGGTACACCGTGAGACGGGAAGCACAATCATGCTTGCGTCGCACGATGAGCTTGGAATGCTGGCGCAATCTCTCAACGTCATGGCTCAAACCATCAGAACCCGTGAACACGATTTGAAATCCAGCCGCGATCAATTGCGCCTGGTCACCGACAATCTGCCTTTTCTGATCGCCTATGTGGACACAAACAGGATCTACCGTTTCGTAAACCAGACCTGTGCCGAATGGTGTGCGCGGCCCCTTGGCAAAATGATTGGCATGAGTGTGCCGCAAGTTCTTGGTGGGGAGTATTCCAAGGTTAAGTCGTATGTTGACACGGTTCTGAACGCTCAGGATGTCACGTATGATGATGCGATCCATTTTCCCGATGGCGTGACGCGCAGTGTGCGGGTTTCCTACATTGCGCACAGGGGAACGGAAGGTAAAATCGAAGGTTTTTTCGCCATTGCCGCGGACATGACCGATATCCGTCATGCCGAAGAGCAGTTGCGCCATGCCCAGAAAATGGAATCGGTTGGGCAATTGACGGGTGGAATTGCTCACGATTTCAACAACATTCTTAACATCGTCATGGGAAACTTGGAATTGTTGCAGCGCATGGAACTGCACAATGATAAGGTTCAAGAGCGCCTTGAAAACGCCCTGAGGGGAGTGCGCCGGGGTGCCGACCTGACGCGAAAACTGTTGGGCTTTTCAAGCCGGAACCCGTGGCAGGCGGAGGTCATATCCGTCAATCTGGCCATCGAAAATATTCATAGTCTGATTGCCAAATCGCTGACGGTGGCGGTCAATATCGAAATGCATCTCGCCGATGATTTGTGGTTGGTTGAAATCGATCCCGGCGATTTCGCGGATATCATTCTCAATCTGGCGCTCAATGCGCGTGACGCCATGCCCGCCGGTGGCCTTTTGGTCATTGAAACGCAGAACAAAATCCTGGACCGAGATTACGTGCGCCGCAATCCTGAAGGGCGTATGGGTGAACATGTGATGATTTCGCTCAGCGATACCGGAACCGGCATGATCGCAGAGGTCTGCGAACGCATTTTCGATCCTTTTTTCACCACCAGGGGAGAAGGCACCGGGTTGGGCTTGAGTATGGTGTATGGTTCGGTGCAACGCGCCGGGGGCCATATCAAGGTGTACTCGGAACCGGGCGAGGGGACGACGTTTCGCTTCTACCTGCCGCGTGCGCGCGGTGATTTAAGCGATGCTTCCGAAGGCATGGCGGTGCAGGATCTTCCACGGGGCGAGGAAACCGTGCTGATTGTCGATGATGAAGAAGATTTGCTTGATGCGGCGCACACACACATTGAATCCTTAGGCTACAAGGTCTACACGGCAACGAATGCAGAGCAGGCCATGAATATTCTCAATGATGATTCCTCCGTTGATCTTTTATTCAGCGATGTCGTCATGCCGGGGGGCAAGGATGGATATCAACTTGCCCTTGCGGCGCATAAGATGCGGCCTCATCTTAAAATTCTCATCACCAGCGGTTTTACGCAAAAGCGTGAAGAGTTCGTCAACGGCAATCATGCGTTTGTTACAAAACTCGCCGCCAATCTTCTGAGCAAACCGTATACCATTTCTGAATTGGCCGTGGTCATACGTCGTACGCTGGACAGTTCCGAATAGATTCTTGAATTTATGGTGTTTGCCGTTTGGCAAAGGGCGCACTGCGCTCTTCACGGGATCTTTGACGGGCGTAATATGCCGCAGTGGCCTTATTCACGATAGCTTTGAATGTCCCGTCCATTTTCATTTGCGCCAGGATCTGCGAAATGCGCACCGCCAGGTTTTTATACCTTTTGTTCATGTAGGCATGCACCGTGGTAACTTGTAATAGCGTTGTCGGGCGGATATCGCGAAAATCAGGGCGCGCCGCAAGGATTGCGTCGCCGTCCTCGCGCTCGGTGATGACATATTCGACACGATTGCGCGCCAGCATTTCGAAGGCCTGTTCGTCGCTGGTAACGGGAAAGACGGTTGTCTTCGCGGACAGTTTTCCCAGGCTGTCACGGATATGGCGCCGCCCGGTCTTATAGGCGATTGTGTGACCGTCCAGGTTTTCCCAGTCATCGACCCGTGGCGTTCCGGCACGGGTAAAGACAAATGTGCGAAGGTTCAACAAGGGTGTGTTGATGCGCACCAGGTTGGGAAATCGTCCGCGCGTGACTTCAGCCAGATTTGCGACTCGGTGCAGTTCGCCATCGGTCAGTCCCGCGTTCGAAGCCTGCAAAGAACGCGCGCTGGGCAGGTGGATCACCTTAAGTACATAGCCGCTACGCGTGAAGGCTTCGCGTAACAGGGGCGCCGCAATCGACGGTTGAAAAGCATCCAGTGCGGCACCAGCTGAAAAGGTGATGGTTTCGGCGCCAAATCCAAAGGTCGGCAAGAAAAGCACCAGGAAGAATAGACAGATCGTTTTCATGTTCCCCGCCTGAATTCATGCCCGCGGATGGACTTTCAACGCCAAGGGAAGGCTTCGCATCTCCCCCTTCCATGATCCTTAAAAGTTATGCCCACATAGATAGCACAAATGCGTGCATTCTTTACAATTGATTGAAATTGAGGCATTTTAAAATCATACGATTGCGCTGGATTGACGCAAGGCCAAACGGACCCGAAATGGAAACGGCCCCCACGAACACCGAGCTTGAAGCCCCCGTACGGACCAATACCAGCATCGTTCGTCGCCTTGTTCTTTACATCCTGATTGTCAGCTCGCTCATTACGCTGCTGTTTTCAAGCTTCCAGTTGTATCGGGAGTATGAGCGTGACGTGGCCGCAGTCTATCTTCAGTTCAGTGAAATCAAGGTAAGTTTTCTCGATAGTCTGGTGCGCGCGACCTGGGTTCTCGACCGGGCGCAGATCAACACCCTCATCAAGGGAATCAACGACTTGCCGGACATCGTGTATGTCGAGGTGCGCAACGAATTGGGCGAACGCATTGCTTTCACCGGAACGCGACCGCAAAAGAAAACACCGCAAATTACATTGGACCTGACCTATCGTTATCGTGGTGAGGCCGTCAGGATCGGCACCTTGCGGGTCTTCGCCAGCCTTGACAAGGTTCAGAGCCGTCTTTTTGAAAGGACAGCTATCATATTGCTTTCCAATGGGGTCAAGACTCTCCTTGTGGTGACCTTTATCTATTATATTTTCGCCAATCTGGTGACCCGTCACCTGCTTGCGATTTCGGCTTTTCTAAGTCGCTTTTCCCTGCAACAACTTGATGAAAAATTGCGTCTTGACCGGTTTCAGCGCCGTCCTGGGCGTGAAGATGAGCTTGATAAGCTCGTGCGTGCCATAAACGCCATGCGTCGCAATCTGAAACAGCATACCCAGGATATTCTACGTGCCGAAGCGATCGGACGGCTTGGCCACTGGTCGTGGGATGTGCAACGCAGCACCGTGCAATGGTCGGCGGAATGCTACTTGATCTTCGGCCGCAACCCTACGACGTGGATTCCCACGCCCGGCAATTTCGCTCATGACATGCCGAGGCGCGATCGCCTGAAACTGGCGGAAGCGAACCGGCGCGGTTTTAGCAACGGGGAACCTTTCGATCTGATCTATTGCTATTACCGCGGCGGGTCGCGCGACGACGTCATCTGGATTCACGCCTTTTGCGATTTCACCATGGATGACGAAGGACGCATTCTGAAAATGATCGGTATCGTTCAAGACGTCACGCAAACGGCGCGTTCCGAAGAAGCGTTGCGCCGCTCGCAAAAAATGGAGGCCGTTGGGCAATTGACGGGCGGGATCGCTCACGATTTCAACAATATTCTCGGCATTGTCATGGGCAATCTAGAGATTCTCCAGCAAACCGGGACGCACGACGCTAAATCGGCGGAACGTATTGAGAAGGCGCTCAAGGGCATTCAACGCGGTGCGGATTTAACGAAGAAACTGTTACGGTTTTCACGTCTGGATGCCTATAAAACGCAAATCGCAAACGTCAATACGCTTATCGAAGGGATTGAAAGCCTGATCGCCAAGTCCTTAACGGTTTCCATTGATGTGCGGTTGCACCTCGCGACAGACATCTGGCCGGTCGTAATTGATGTGGGTGATTTCGAAGATGCGATCCTTAATCTGGCGATCAACGCCCGCGACGCCATGCCTGCCGGCGGCGTCTTGGTCATCGAAACCGCCAACACGGTTGTAGATGAACAAGATGGTCGCGGCCATCGTGGGATTGATCCCGGTGAATATGTTCTGATTTCGCTCAGCGATACGGGCGTGGGCATGACCTCCTCGGTTGCGTCCAAAGTGTTCGAACCGTTTTATACGACCAAGGAAGAAGGCAAGGGAACAGGCTTGGGGTTGAGTATGGTGTACGGCTTCGTGCAACGTTCGGGGGGGTACGTCGATCTTGATACGCACCCCGGAAAAGGCACCACGTTTCGTATTTTTCTGCCCCGATCAACTCAGGATTTCGAGCCCGTGGCCCCTGAGCCAACGCTATCTGAACTACCTGGCGGCACGGAAAGCATCCTTGTTGTGGATGACGAACCCAATCTTGCCGAAACGGCGGCCATAATGCTGCGGGCGCTTGGATATAGCGTACATACGGCGCGCGACAGCACCCAAGCGTTGGAGATTCTTGCCCGGTGCCCGGAAATCGACCTGCTGTTCAGCGATGCCGTGATGCCCGGTCCCCGGGACGGCTATCAACTGGCCCTTGCGGCGACGGCGGACTATCCTTCCTTAAGAATTTTGCTCACCAGTGGGTTCATGAAAATGCGCAAAATCTATATCAACAGCGGTCACCCGTATATTGACCGGCTCACGCAATCTTTGTTGTACAAGCCCTATGGTCAGGCTGAACTGGCCAAGGCCGTCCGTCAGGCCCTTGACGAGAAGGCCCCGAATCTCGCCCTTTCGGCACCCTTTCACTCTTGAACAGCCGGCATCAGTTTCACGGTCCATTCTTAGGGTCCAAACTCATTCAAATGACACATGCAAAGAATGGCAAACAATGCGGCGTTAAGCCGTTCTTGCGCGGCAAGGCCTGCCAACGGTTGCTCACCTGAATTTTAGATCGGACAAATTTCGCACAAGGGCGAAATCTATTTCCCCAATTTTTCAGGCCAATGAGGGTAGCAATGCGATATTTAAGAAAACCCATAGGTAGATGTATTTTCACCCCTTCAACCTTTGATACCTTATTGAAAAATAATAAGAATTTGATTTTCTGCTGAATATCGTCCAGCTTCCCCTCAAGTTGAACTAGGGGGAATGCGGTGACTTTTGAATTGATAGCAAATGAATTTATTGAGCACTGCCGAGCAAAAGATCTCTCTGATCACACGGTTCGCGCATACCGCCAAGACCTAAATGATTTATTGGCGTGGATCGCCAGAAACGCTGGCGCCTTCCTGTTCACCAAAGAAGCTATCACGGCCTGGATAACGGATATGCGAAACCGCGGACAAGCTCCGACAAGCATCAAGCGTCGTGTGGCATGCGTCAAAGTCTTGTGCCGTTGGCTTGAAGACGAAGAGCGTCTTGATGACAACCCTTTCCACAAATTACGAATCAGCATACGCCTGCCACGGCGATTGCCACGAAATCTAAAGCAAAACGAACTGAAGGTTCTTTTTGGCAACGGACAACGCAATGAGACCGAAGTTCGTATTAATACGTTATCTCTGGCCCTGGAATTGCTGTTCACAACCGGTGTACGCATTGGCGAATTATGCAAAATACGAATTCAGGATATTGATCTCACGGCAGGGACAATTGCGGTCAAAGGGAAAGGCAACAGGGAGCGCCGCGTTTTTCTGGTGGATGACGTTATCAAACGGCAGGTGGCGACATATATCAAGCGCCGCAACAAGCTTGTTTTTGAAACAGATCGCCTATTGATCACAACGCGAGGAGGTCCTGCGTCTCCGGGCTATATTCGAAAAATGCTTCACAAACACGTGGAAACCCTGAAGTTGGAGCGCAGAATCACCCCCCATATGTTGCGCCACAGCGCTGCGACTCAATTGTTGGAAACTGGCGTCGATATCCGTTTTGTCCAGAAACTTTTGGGTCACGCCAGCATCTCCACAACCGAAATCTACACCCACGTATCTGACACCAGTCTTCAAGACGCAATCCGTGCCGCCAATCCGAGAGGGAGGATCAAGTAAGTCTGATAACTGAGAATTAT
>CAYVHU010000010.1:91740-94759 GCA_964451415.1 uncultured Magnetovibrio sp. | reverse complement strand
GGCCGCTTAATGGATTCTACTTATATGGCCCCCTAAAAACGGGGGTATTACCATCGCCATCCTCAAAGCCCGCAGCGCCAAGTCCTTTTCCAAGCGTAAAACCCAGCCCGGGAGACCTTGAATAAGGCACATAATCGGGCGGTGTTATTGCCCGCCTTCTCCACGTTGATGAATTTATGTCTCATCATTTTTGGCTCGCGAAGAAGGCTGTGGCTTTTTTTAGGATACCGCGCTCCTCACGCAAGCTCCGGTTCTCTTTGCGAAGTCGGGCCAACGCCAAGGTCTTCAGCAATTTGATCGCGCGTCAAACCGCTGGTTAGAGCCAGGCCCAGACCCATTAAAATGACGCGCTTTCGTTTGGACCCTAATATCGTTCGACTTGTTTTTGATATTTTGGCAAAATCAATTTTTCATGAGTGCATGCGAATCAACGTTTTATGGATAGTACATGAGCATTTGGGGAAAAGTTATCGGCGGTGTCGCCGGGTTTGCGGTGGGAGGCCCTTTGGGGGCTCTTTTTGGCGCCTTTGCGGGTCACGCGATGGACAAGATGAAAGGCGGCGAACGCGCGCAGGGCTTCGGTGGCGGCCCCAGGGTGGAAGGCTCCGTGCGTGCGGAGGAACGTCAAGTCGCGTTTACGCTTGCGGTGATTGCGCTCAGCGCTAAAATGGCCAAGGCGGACGGGCGTGTCACGCGCAACGAAGTCAACGCGTTCAAGGAACTGTTCCGTATTCCGCCAAGCGAAGCGGCTCAGGTTGCCAAGATTTTTGACCGCGCCAAGGTCTCGACGGCCGGATACGAAATGTATGCGCAACAAGTGGCCAATTTGTTTCCCCATGAACCAAACGTGTTGGAAGAATTGCTGGGCGGATTGTTTCATATCGCCAAGGCCGACGGCGAAGTGCATCCGGCGGAATTGGAATACCTGTGGAACGTGGCGCAGATTTTCGGTTTTGCCCGCAGCGATTTTGAACGTATGACCGCAACCCATGGCGTGGCTGGCGGTGCGGGAAACCCGTACGAAGTCCTGGGGATGGCGCGCGACGCCTCGGATGTGGACATCAAGGCGGCCTATCGGAAGCTGATTCACGTCAACCACCCCGACAAATTGATGGCCCAGGGCTTGCCGCAGGAATTCATCGACCTTGCCAATGAAAAGATGGCGGTGATCAATACGGCCTATGATGCGATCAAAAAGGAGCGCGGTCTTACGTGAGTGTATCGCCCAACTTCAATGACCGTCCGCCCGGCGTCCTCATCGACATGCTGGTCTTGCACTATACCGGCATGGAAACGGCGCAAGCGGCATTGCAGCACCTGTGCGATTCGGGCTCTCAGGTCAGCGCCCATTATCTGATTGAAGAAGATGGTTCCGTGCATCGTTTGGTGGATGAGGATAAACGCGCCTGGCACGCGGGTTTGGCGTGGTGGCGCGGAGCACTGGACGTCAATGGGCGTTCCATCGGTATCGAACTGGTCAATCCCGGCCATGAATTAGGATACCGTGTTTTCCCCGATGCGCAGATGGAAGCGCTGGGTGCTTTGGCGGGGGCGATTTTGCGTCGTCATCCCATCGCCCCGCGCAACGTGGTCGGCCATGGTGACGTTTCACCGCGGCGCAAGCAGGATCCTGGCGAATTGTTCGATTGGTGCGCCTTGGCGCAAATGGGTGTGGGGTTATGGCCCACCGAGGTACGGCGCATCAACGTTACCGAGGTGCAGATGTGCGCCATGTTGAGCGCCTATGGATACGAGGTGGCGGATGTTCCCGCTGCGATCGCCGCTTTTCAGCGCCATTTCCATCCCCGGTGCGTGGATGGTGTCGCGGGGAGCGAGACGGCGGGTATCCTTTCGCGGTTGGTGGAAATGGCGTCCAAATAAAACGGCTGCGTACGCTTGATTTTTTTGCACACCGAACTAGTTTGTGCATGGATCAGATGGCTGGATGGCCGCCTGCGTTCGCAAGAACGCGGGAGGAAAGTCCGGGCTCCACACAAGCACGGTGCCGGTTAACGGCCGGCGGGGGCGACCCTAGGGAAAGTGCCACAGAAAGCAAACCGCCTGTGTTTGCAGGTAAGGGTGAAAGGGTGCGGTAAGAGCGCACCGCGCCCCTGGCGACAGGGGCGGCACGGTAAACCCCACCGGGTGCAAGATCGAGTAGGGACGACCGGGAACTTCGGGTTTCGGGCGGGCTTGTGCGCCGTCGTCCGGGTGTATCGCAAGAGGCGTCTGGCGACAGGCGTCCCAGATGAATGGTCATCCATCGTTTCGCCTTTTGGCGCAGCGAAGACAAAACCCGGCTTACAGGCCATCTGATCCCTTTTTCAGGTTTTCGCACGAGCGACATAAAACCGGAAGTACAAAAGAAAGAGAGCGTCCCACGGGACGCTCTCTTCCGGTTGGCCTTTTTCCCTCAAGGCTCTTATGGCGCGAAACCCGATGCGATGGCTGCGGCTTCTGCGTTGGGCGATAAGTTTGCGCCCGCCTGATTTCCGACCGCGGCGGCGACGCCGCTTGTCGCCGCTGCTGCTGCCGCAGCTGGTGCCGCCGCCGCAGCTGGTGCCGCCGCCGGTGCTGGTGCCGCCGCCGGTGCTGCCGTTGCAGCTGGTGCTGTCATTGTTGCCGCTGCCGGGGCACCGACACTCGCACTGCCACCGACGCTCGCGCCGCCACTGGCTGTACCGCCACTGGCTGCGCCGCCACCGGCTGCGCCGCCTGCACCTGCACCGGATCCTGCGTCATCCGGGGTATCCATAGCGTCATCCGTCGCGCCATTGTCCATGGAACTGTTGTCGCCATTCGCGCTGCCGCTGTCGCCCATGGTGCCGCCGCCGTGGTCGCCGCCATCGCTGCCGCCATCGCTGCCGCCATCGCTGCCGCCGCCACCGCCGCCGCCATCGCCACCGCCATCGCCGCCGCCATCGCCACCGCCGCCGCCGCCGCCATCGCCACCGCCGCCGCCATCGCCGCCGCCATCGCCACCGCCATCGCCGCCGCCATCGCCACCGCCGCCGCCATC
>CAYVHU010000010.1:0-91640 GCA_964451415.1 uncultured Magnetovibrio sp. | reverse complement strand
CATCGCCACCGCCGCCGCCATCGCCACCGCCATCGCCGCCGCCATCGCCACCGCCGCCGCCATCGCCACCGCCATCGCCGCCGCCATCGCCACCGCCACCGCCATCGCCGCCACCACCACCACCGCCGCCGCCGCCGCCGTCACCGCCGTCACCGCCATCTTCAGCAAGGGCCGTGTTTTGGTGCAGGTGAATGCCGCTTTGTGTGAAATCGAATGTGAGCGGCACGGCGATAAGATGAAAGGCCACCAAACTGACGGTCGCCCAGACTTTAAATCTGGAGCGTGTTTTGCGCCATGTATTGAGCGCGGGGATGCGGGTTATTTCGGGGAAATCTTCCGGTGCCGGGTGAAGACGCCTTGAGAGCGGCTGTATCACCGGTATAAAAGGTGTCATGACAAAGTCTCCTTCTTATGTTGGAGGCGACAATTCGCCGAGCCGATTCATGCCTGAACGTAATTTTCAACCGACTTATCTCAAAATCGCGACCCTTTGTAGTGCCGCGCAGTTTTGAACGCATTTGTCATCACAACGGATGTCGTGCGCGATTTATTCCCTCAAAATAAAATTATTAAAATGTAGGCTTTGGGGAATATATCACGACGTTAGGCGTTGTCCTTCGTTAGCGTTGCTTTGGGACGATTAACGACAAGGCTGCGGAGCGGTGATTAAGTCTGGCGATAAGTCTTTAAGTCTAAGGAGTTTAAGTTTGTGATCAGCCCGCTCGCTCAGGAATTGGTTGGCCTGTTGCCACGTTTACGCCGTTTCGCCATCGGCCTGTGTGGTCAGGTGGATCAGGCGGATGATCTTGTTCAAGCCGCGTGTGAGCGCGCCTTGGAACGGCGTACTCAGTGGACGGACGGAAGCAGGTTGGACAGTTGGATGTTCAAGATCGTGCAAAATCTGTTTCTCGACCAAATGCGGGCGCACGGCGTGCGACGGCGCTATGCCGACGGGGTCGCCGCCGTTTCGACGGGGGCGCTGGATGGCAATCGTGTGAGCGAAAGCCGCCTGTCCCTGGAACGTGTGCGTGAGGGCATTCAGACTTTGCCGCCGGAACAACGCAGTGTCCTTTTGCTGGTGTGCGTTGAAGGTCTGGCGTACCGCGAAGTTGCAGAAACCTTGAGCATTCCAGCCGGCACCGTGATGAGCCGTCTGGCCCGCGCACGTCAGGCCTTGAATGTTTTCATGGACGATGGCGAGGATGGCGAAAATGAGCGTGCGCATCACGCATGGACGGAGGCGAGCGATGCAAAAATTCGATAACAACATCCTCATGGCTTATGCCGATGGTGAACTTGACCGCGAGTCCGTGGCCGAGGTCGAACGTCGTCTGGACGTCGATGTCGATGCCCGGGCCTGGGTTGGCATGTACCGCGAAACGGCGGGGTTGGTTCGTTCTGCGGTGACGTCCTATGCCCATGAACACGTCCCCGCCCATCTGCTCAATAGCATTTACGCCGCCGACGCTCGTCTGGCCCACGGTGCGCCTCAAAGCGGTTCGCCGTTTTCCGTCCGTTTGCCCTGGATGCTCGGCGTGAGCGCCGTGGCCGCATCGCTGATTTTGATCACCCTGTCCGCTCTGGGCGGATTTTTCGCCGCCGATTACCGTATCGGCCAGCAGGAAACGCAAGCGACGGCGCGCATGGTGGCCGTGGCTTCCGCGCGCAGTTCCGCCGTGCAGACGGCGCTGAACACGTTGCCCAGCGGGGAAGCGATGGTGTGGAAAAGCAGTTTTGGGGGCGGTGAAGGAAAAATCGTTCCCGTCCGTACTTTTAAAAACAAGGAAGGTCAGTATTGCCGCGAATATCGTGACGAAGGGTATGGCGTTGATGGTGGCGGCCTGCGTTTCGCCGTCGCCTGTCGTCAAGCGGACAAACACTGGCGAAATGCATATTATCTCGTGCCGGTTTCGACAACAAACTGAATTCAGAAAAGGTGTATCCATGGGATTTGAATTTGCGCCGTTTAGCGTCTCTCGGGTCTTCTTGCGGACGCTTGCGAACGCTGCGTTCTTATCGCCGCGCGGTTGGGGTGCTTTGGCGTTTACGGCCCTTGCCGTATCGGGGTGTCAAACGACGGGTCTTTCTATGCCGAACCTGCCCGCCCTTCCTTCTTTTGCAGGGGGCGCGAATG
The DNA here is from genome assembly GCA_964451415.1 of uncultured Magnetovibrio sp. Classification (GTDB taxonomy): domain Bacteria; phylum Pseudomonadota; class Alphaproteobacteria; order Rhodospirillales; family Magnetovibrionaceae; genus CAYVHU01. Next base: position 89,506 of record CAYVHU010000010.1, on the reverse strand, counting down.
CAGGGGCCTCTGGCGGCAAGGCCTATCCCTTGCCCGTCTATTTGCCTGGCGATCGTTTTAGCTACGATAACGGCAGGACCGTGCGCGTCGTCTCGGTCGATGGCGATTGGGTGACCTGGGCGCAAGGCAATGCGTATCAATGGACCGCAAACCGGGATTTCACCATGCCGCCCAAGGGATGGAATACCAGCACCCGAACCTCTCAGTTGACCAAACTGACGATCACCCCGGGTGCAATGTGGCCGCTGCGCAAAGGCAACAGTGAAGATTTCATTTACGCCAATCTGGTGCATTGGAAAGATGGCTCTCAGGCGGACAGGACGTATTCGCAGCGGAGGGGGTGTTGGGTTGAAGGTTCGCAGACCATCACGGTGCCCGCGGGCGTTTTCAACACCGTAAAGACGTCGTGCTATCGCTACCGGGCCGTCAACAATTACTTTTACGGCAAACGGACGTGGTACTACGCGCCGCGGATCGGCCAGGTCGTCTTGACGGTGGATGAAAACACCACGCGCGTCTCCACACGGGTGGCTTTGGTATCGTACCGCAAGACGCGGGTGCATTTGAACCGAAGCGAAGCCGCGTTCGCCAATGGGGTCCTGCAAACGGCGTTACAGACAAAATTGAGCGGCAAGACCCTGGTGCAATCGCGTGGTAGGGTGATGGTTTCGGTTACGCCGCTGCGAACCTACCGCACGACAAAAGGCCTGTTTTGCCGGGACTATCGTCGCCTCACTAGCAAAGGCGAACGCACGCGCTCGGGGACGGGCACGGCGTGCCACGTCGCCAACGGCACGTGGAAACGCTTGTAGGGGGTGCTTGTAATGCACGTGCCGCGCTATCGCGGCGCGGGCGTTTGTGCTATGCGTTCTGGGGCCGGAGGAATCGGGCCGGTATGAGATCCAGGAGTCCGGGAGCATGGGAGCATGAACGTCATAGCGAATAAGGACGGGGCGAACAAAGACGGGACCGCTGAAGACGGGACCGCTGAAAACGGGGCGCGGAACAAGGACAAGCCGCAAAATACGGACCGCGCGGCGGCCATTGCCGACGTCAATCACCAGCCGGAACAGGTGTTGATTTCCTTGGTGCGTTCGCAAACCGTTGATTTGTTTGCGAAGTCTTTGTCCGGCGCTTTGCGGAGTGTTCTGGAAGGTTTGCGTTCGCGTTCCCCCGATGAGGTCAAGGTTGCGGTTGACGCCATCCGCAGGACGCCTGCGGATGATGGTTATGTCGTCGTGCTTGACGCCATTGCGGGCGAGGAAGTTATGATTTCCGACGCAGAAGCCGGCCCGTTCGAGCGGGCGTTGGGCGGTGGCCTGTGCAACTTGTCCAAGGATATGGAACTGATTCTCGACGTTTTATACGAGAATGAAGCCGGGTTATACGAGAATGAAGCCGGGGATACAAAACCTCGTCTGTGCGCCGAATATCTGACGTGGGAGGATGCGGCTTCGCGCTTTCCCGGCACCTCTATTCCCGGACGCTCGCGGACCTCCCTGATTTTTCAAGATGCTGGTTTTGAGAAGTTGATTTTGACCGAGCGCGGTCCAACCTATGACACGAACGCCATTGATTTGTGGCAGGTCGAACAGGACTTTCTGGGGCACGGCGACGCGTTCGTTTTTGTCGGTCAGGAGCCGGTGGGGTCCAAGAAATTTCACAACATCATGAAGCGCAAGCTCGCTCACAAGGGGCTTAAGGTGTTCTGGCTGGTGGGTGGTAATCAGCTCAAACAGCTTTATACGGAATACCGCCATTTTCTGTCCGTCGCCGATGTGGTGAGCCTCAATCTGGCCGAAGCGGCGCAGTTTTTCGGTTTCGAGCCGTTGCGTGCCAAACACAACAACGCCACGGAATTGCGCATTATGTACGCGCGTGAAATCAGTCGCCGGGTGCTGGAAGGCGGAGCGAACTATGTGGTCATCACCGACGGTGCAAAGGGCGCGTCGTTGGCGCGCAAGGCGCGCGGTGGACGGGTCGAGTTCGTCTATTCCCCGTTGATTCAGGAATATTCCATTGAAGTCGATCCAATGGTGCGTGAAGACACCGGTTGCGGCGACAGCTTTGCGGCGACCATCGCGGCTTACTTTCTGACCATGGGGCCGTCGCTGAAGTTGAACCAAGCGGCTATTTTCGCTCATTATGTCGCGGGGATCATCTATCAACGTGCCCGGCCCAATCTGACGGACAAGGATCGTGGTTTCGTCGAATATGCCTACCACAAGGCCCAGTCCTCGGGCACGTTTGTCGGCAAGCACGAAACCTTCGGTCGTGACGTGTGCCAGATCAGGCCCGCGCCCATCATGCCGCGGGGGTCGCGGCAAAGCGTTCTGGTGTTGCTGCTTGGCGGCGACCCTGCAAATCCCGATCACCCGCGTATTACGGGCGCGGGCGCGGCCTTGGAAAATCTCGCCGGAATGTGCCGTGACGGCCGTTATTCCCTGGCTCCTCTGTTGCGCATCGTGCCGCGTCAGGTCATCAAGACGGAAGGCAAGGTTCACGCCGACATGCGTGCGGTGGACGAGGCGGAAATGACGCGTTTGATCGACACGTGTCAGTTGTGCAAGGAAATCGGCAATCATGAAGATGGCACCGTGCGGCGTAACGGCGTTTTGCTGAAGGACTTGCGCGGTTTCGAAGGTGTTTATGTGTTGCGCGTCACGTTGCTGGAGACCTTGGAGATTTTGTCGTCTGAGGATTTCGCGGGGCTGTTCGGCGACATCAAATGCTGGCATTTCCCGACCGAGGATTTGAACGAACGTCTTGTCTGGCACACCAGGACCTATGGCATGTCGCGCGAGCAGAGCCGTGAAATCGTGCGCGAGTCCTTGCGTGATTACATGGTCGTCGCACAGCGCCCGCAATTCCGTTTCGGTCGTGTGGACGCGTCCAACCTCGACGAATTCGAAGCCGAAATGACGGATCAGTTGATCTTGAGGCTCGATGCCTTGTTGGCGGGAGTGTTTCGCGGCTGTGCGTAAGCGTCCGGCGTGGACGCCAAGCGTCCGTCCGGAAGGTTTCTGAGGGAACAAGACACGCATGGAGGCCTTGAGCGCCGATTTTCAGATGTGGGTGACGTTTGGTGTTATCGCCGCCGCCTTTGGGCTGTACGCCTATGAAAAGGTGGCGATCGAGGTAACGAGCCTCGGCGTGCTGTGCGTTTTGATGATTTTCTTCTATGTCTTTCCGCTCACGAACGCCCCCCTCTCAGGCCTTAAAGGCGGCAACGCCTTGTCGGCGGAAGTGCTGCTGTCAGGGTTTTCCAATCCGGCCTTGATTACGGTCTTGGCCCTGTTGGTGATCGGTCAAGGTATGGTGCGCACCGGCGTACTTGACCTCGCGGCGCGGTTTATCCTGGGGCTTTGCGGGGGGCGGTCGTGGCTTTCCATTGCCGTGGTTCTGATCAGCGTGACGCTGGTGAGCGGCTTTCTCAACAACATTCCCGTGGTGGTAATTTTCATTCCCATCATGCAGGCCCTTTCGGAACGTTTCGACCTCTCCACGTCGAAGTTGATGATGCCCTTGAGTTACGCCGCCATTCTCGGCGGGATGACGACGTTGATCGGTTCGGGTTCGAATTTGTTGGTGAATTCGGCGTTGATCACGATGGGAAAAACACCCTTTGGATTTTTCGATTTTACCGTTCCGGGGTTGGTTCTGGCGGCGGTGGGGCTTGTTTATCTTTTCGTTGTCGGACCTTTTTTGTTGCCGCACCGCGAAGGGTTGGCGGAAACCTTGGCGGGTCAGAGTTCCGGCGGCAAACAGTATATCGCCCAGATTACGCTGGGGGCGCGTTCACATCTGATCGGCAAGCGGGCGAAGGGAGGGATTTTCCCCGCGCTGGGGCACATGACCTTGCGTATGGCGCAGCGCGGCGAACACGCCATTCTTCCGCCGTTTGAAGATTACGAAGCCCGCGCCGGGGATATCCTGGTTGTGGCTGCGACGCGTAAGGAAATCACCGAGGCCCTCGCGCGCGACGACAAGGAGCTGTATCCAGACCTGGAAGACGTCGTTGCCGATCCCGCGACGGCGCGCGAAGACGCAGCAGGCGAAACGCCGTGGCATGGCGGCGAGCGGATATTGGCTGAGGTGATGATCCCGCCGGCCTCTCGGGTTATCGGTCAGACCCTTGCTCAAATTGGATTTCGCACCAAGACGCGGTGCATCGTTCTGGGTGTGCAGCGTCGTTCACGGATGATCCGCGCGCGTATGGGTGAAATTCGTTTGGAAGCCGGGGACGTTTTATTGATTCAGGGCCATCCCGACGACGTGCGGGCCTTGCGGACCAATCCGGACGTGGTGTTGATCGAATGGTCGGCCGCCGAACTGCCCGCCCATCACCACGCGAAATGTGCGGCGGCGATTTTGCTGGGGGTGGTGGCGACCTCAGCCCTGGGAATATTGCCCATCGTCACGGCAAGTCTAAGCGGTGCGGCTGCGATGGTGGCGATGGGGGTGATGAACATCCGCCAGGCCTTTCGTGCGGTGGACACCAAAATTCTCACCATGATTCCCGCAGCCTTGGCGTTGGGCACGGCGATGAAAGCCACGGGTGGGGCGCATTTTGTAGCGAGCAACGTGGTGGGGGCGTTTTCCGGTGCGGGAACGTGGACGGTGCTCTCGGTTTTTTTCATCACCATGGTGGCGTTGACCAACGTCATTAGTTCCAAGGCCATGGCGGTTCTGTTTACGCCCATCGCGGTGGATTTGGCGCAGAGCCTGCATGCGCCCGTGGGGGCGTTTGCCGTGGCCGTGGTTTTCGCCGCCAACTGTTCTTTCGCTTCGCCCATCGGTTATCAGACCAATCTTCTGGTGATGGGACCGGGGCACTACAGATTTATGGATTACGCTCGCGTGGGTTTGCCGCTGATTGCCCTCATCTGGGCCGTGTTCTCAATCTATGTCCCATGGTATTACGGGCTATAGGGTCCAAACTAAAGCGCGTCATTTGAATGAGTCTGGACCCTAAGTGATATTATAGTACAAAATATACAATTGTGTTTTTCATGTTAGCAATTGACTGTTTGTTGCAATTATTTAAAGATATAGGCACGTTTTAGGGGGATTTATTAGCGTGAGGGGGCGCAATAAATTACCGCAGGCCATAATGAATGATATTTGGGGCGTTTTTCCTTGAATATACGCTTGTCGGCCCCAAATGCCAAAGTAGGGCGCGGCGCCGTACTGGTCGGGCAGTTTAGTCATTGTGGCGACTGCATTCAGAAACTGAAATTCCACATCCTCTGGTTTGTTGCGACGTTGAGTAGCGCAAGGCGTACCTCTGTCGCCGCTTAGGTTGTTGCCGCCCAAGGCCAAGGAGAGGGTGTCGTATTGTTTCGTGTTTTGTCACGTACTGTTTCAGGGGTGCTTCGCCATTCCACCGGTTTTGAGTCTGGAGGTGTAAGATGAAATCTTTTCTGCGTAACGGAACCATCGGTTCGCGGGTCGGCATGGGGTTCATTCTGGCGGTCTCGATTTTTTTTATTGTTGGCGCACCGGTCATTATGACGGTGATGGGCAGAATCAACACCGAAGCGCAGCAACGTGAATTGGACAGCTATTTGAATATTTTCAAGGCCTCGATCGAGGCTAAATCCAAGGAAGCACTGTCCCTAAGCGCGTTTGTCGCCCACATTCCCGACGTGACCAAGAAGTTTGCCGCGCGCGACCGTGCGGGTCTGGCCGCCATGTTGGTGCCGACATTCAAGGTGATGAAGGAAAAATACGGCGTTCGTCAGTTCCAATTCCACATTCCGCCGGCGACGTCGTTTCTGCGCGTGCATAAGCCAAAGAAATTCGGCGACGATCTCAGTGGGTTTCGCAAAACCGTGCTGGAAACAAATGCCACAAAAAAATCAATCTGGGGCTTGGAACGCGGTGTCGCCGGTCTGGGCATTCGCGGCTTGTCGCCGGTATTCAACAATGGTGTGCACATCGGTTCGGTCGAATTCGGTTTGAGCTTCGGCAAGCCTTTCATGGAAGCTTTTAAGGCGCATTATGGTGTCGATGCCAGCTTGTTCATCCCGAAAGATGGTGGCCATAAGGTTTTCGCTTCGACCCTGGGCGGTCGTCGTTTTGGCTCTGATGCGCAGTTCGCCGAAGCCTTGAAAGGCCACGTTAGCATCGTAACGGCCAAGATCGGTGACGTGCCGGTGGCCGTGATTATCGCACCGGTCATGGATTTTTCCGGCACGCCTATTGGCGTCACGGAACTGGCTTTGGATATCAGTTATTACGTCAACGCCATGAACCAGATTTATATGATCGTGGGGGGGCTTTTGGTGTTGACCCTGGTGCTTGCGGCGGCGTTCATCTTGTATGTGCGCCGGGGTATCTCACGGCCGTTGCACGAAATCACGGACGTCATGCGCCAGTTGGCGGAAGGCAAGCTGGACGTCAACATTCAGACGAAAACGAAAATCAGTGAAGTTGTGGATATTGCCGACGCCCTGGTGGTGTTTCATAAAAACACCCTCGAACGCGATCACATCCAAAAGGAACAGCGCGAAGAAGAACTGCAAAAAGCGGTGCGCCAGGAACGCATGATCGCGATCACGGACGGCTTCGGCACCCATGTGTCGGACCTGTTGCGTGCTGTTGGCGGTGCGGTCGAGCAGTTGCAGAACTTTTCTCATGAGATGAAGTCCATTGCGACCGACACCAGTTCTCGCAGTTCCAGCATGAGCGCCGCGACCGAAGAAGCAGCCGCTAGCGTGCAGACGGTGGCGGCGGCGGCGGAGCAGCTGAGCGCTTCGATCGAGGCTATTCGCGCGCAGGTGTCCCAGTCCACGGCGCTCGCCATGCAGGCGGTGGAACAGGCGGGTAAAACCGGCGAGACCGTGCAGGGACTGGCCGCTTCGGCCGATAAAATCGGCGAGGTCTTGTCTCTGATTACAGATATTGCCGACCAGACCAATTTGCTGGCGCTCAACGCCACGATCGAGGCGGCACGCGCCGGCGACGCCGGCAAGGGCTTTGCCGTGGTGGCTTCCGAAGTGAAGAACCTGGCCAATCAGACGGCACGCGCGACAGAGGAAATTTCCGCCCAGATTACGGCGGTTCAGAACAACACGCGCGAAGCGGTTGATGCCATTGACGGTATTTCCAGCGTCATCGGCAAGTTGAACGCAATTTCCGAACAAATCGCCACCTCGGTCGATGAGCAAGGTTCGGCAACGCAGGAAATTGCGCGCAATGTGGACCAGGCCGCTGCGGGCTCACGCGAAGTGTTGTCCAATATCACCTCGGTGTCCGAAGCTGCTGAACGGACCGAGAATGCTGCGGACCACGTGAACGGCTCGACGGGAGAACTGAAAGGCGAAATGGACTCGCTGAAATCTCAAGTCGAAACGTTTCTCACTGAAATCAAATCCGTCTGAGAACGTGGAGCTGTCTCGCCGCAAAAATTGACCTTAAATCCTGTCACGTACGACGCGCATTTTCGTCCTATGAAGAGAAAGCAGCAAGTGGAGGTGTGACATGGTTGCCCAGAGCAATCGCCCAAAAGAGAGCCCGCCGATTGATGGGTTCATCAAAGAAACGGAGGCGCTGGGCGATCTTCGCGCGCTTTTTCAAGTCGAAAGCGGCGCTGCGGACATCGTGCGCGAACTGGCGCAAGACCTGGATGGCATAGCCGTCGACGATGTTGAAGCGCGCGACAAGGCGAAAAAATGCGGACCCGACGTCAGCGATTGGTTTCGCAACGAATTGGAACGCCATCGCAAAAATCTCGATGATGTTCGCACCACTTTCGTGCCGGCGCTGTGGATCGTGTGGGTGTGGAAACGTGGTTTGTCCATTCAATACAAATCGGCGGATTTCAAAACAAAAAATTGTCCTTCGGGCTGTGAGAATACGGTTTGGCTTTGTGGGCATTGCATGGATCGTTCCGAACTCGGCAATATTATGCTGGGGTTTTGGGTTGCATATTTTGGATTTAGCGCCCGCGTGCTCGCGGCGGGTGTCAATGTGATCGGTGCAAAAAAACCGGGCGAAGGTGCGGACAATCCCACCGATACTTCGGGTTTGGGCCTCGGCTTTTGGATGGGTCGTGAACTGCGCAAGGCACGCGGGCAGGCGGAAACGCCCAAGGAACTGAAGACAGAAACCGATTTTTGTACGTTCTTCAATACCGGTTTGCCGTGGAGTGCGAAAAAACTGAAAGCCTATTTCTCCCTTTTCAAGAACGGAAAAATTTGGTCTGACGGCTGGGCCGAGCCCTTTAGGCACATCTCCAAAGGCAAGGAAGACTGCAAGAAATGTACGGATGTCTGGAAGGGAAAACCGCATCCTCTGCCGTCGGCGAAACCCCCGTTGAAATGATGTCAGAACACGTCGCTTCTTTTCTGCAACAACGATGTGAATCTTCTTGTGTGCCGAAGCCCGCGGGAGTATACGAATTGCGGGCCACGGTCTCCCAACGGACCGCGACCCTTCTGCCGAAAGGCGAAGGGCATACTTTTGAAGATCGATAAGCCGCTTGGAAGTTCTGTTTTTTCAGGTGGACCTGTTTTCAGGTGTAATCGTGTTTTTGAAACTCCCTTCGTCACATGTGATGAGAAGGGATTTTTTTATGACGATCACGAAACCGACTTCCAAACCTGCCAACCCCAATTTTTCTTCCGGCCCCTGCGCCAAACGTCCCGGATGGTCCGTGGACGCCCTCAAGGACGCGGCGACGGGCCGTTCCCACCGTTCGGCCCCTGGTAAAAAGAAGCTGGCCGAAGTTATTGAACGTTCCCGCGCTATCTTAGGCGTTCCCGACGACTACAAGATCGGCATCGTACCGGCGTCCGACACCGGTGCGGTGGAAATGGCGCTGTGGTCCCTGCTCGGCGCGCGAGGCGTTGAAGTGCTGGCCTGGGAAAGCTTCGGCAAGGGCTGGGTCACCGATGTGGTCAAGCAGCTGAAGCTGGACGACGTCACGGTCAGGGAAGCGCCATACGGTGAAATCGTTGATTTGTCCCAGGTCGATTTTTCCCGCGATGTGGTGTTCACCTGGAACGGCACAACATCAGGTGCCAAGGTGCCCAACGGCGACTGGATTGCGGCGGATCGCGAGGGTCTGGTGATTGCCGATGCGACCTCGGCCGCCTTCGCCATGGACCTGCCGTGGGATAAACTCGATGTGGTGACGTATTCGTGGCAGAAAGTGATGGGCGGCGAAGCCGCGCACGGCATGCTGATCCTCAGCCCGCGCGCCGTGGAACGCCTTGAAACGTATACGCCCAAGTGGCCGCTGCCGAAGATTTTCCGCATGACCAAGGCGGGCAAGTTGATCGACGGCATCTTCCGCGGCGCGACCATCAACACCCCGTCCATGATCGCGGTCGAAGACGCGCTGGACGGCTTGAAATGGGCGGAAAGCATCGACGGCCTGGAAGGTCTCAAGGCGCGATCCGAAGCCAATCTCAAGGCCATTGCCGCGTGGGTGGAGGCCTCCGATTGGGCGGCTTTCCTGGCGGAGGATGAAACCATCCGTTCCAATACCTCCGTTTGCCTCAAGGTCAAAGAGCCGGCCTTTGTCGCTCAGGATGCAAAAACGCAAACGACGGCGTTGAAACTTCTGGCGCAACTGCTGGATGACGAAGGTGTGGCGTACGACATTGGTGGGTATCGCGATGCGCCTGCGGGGTTGCGCATCTGGGCCGGTGCGACGGTGGAAACAGCGGACTTGGAAGCTCTTTTCCCATGGCTCGACTGGGCCTTCGCCCAGGTCAAAATCTAAGTCTAAAATTCCATACAACAACGTATTGATTGAGAAGGATTGATTCCATGGTGAAGGTTCTCGTTTCCGACAAGATGAGCCCCCTGGCAGAGCAGGTTTTTAAAGATCGCGGTGTCGAAGTTGACGTCAAGCCCGGCATGACGGCGGAAGAATTGCAAGCGTGCATCGGTGATTACGACGGTTTGGCCATCCGCTCCGCGACCAAGGCCACGCAAGACATTATCGCCGCCGCTAAAAACTTGAAAGTGATTGGCCGCGCGGGTATCGGCGTGGACAACATTGACATCAAGGCTGCCACGGCAAAGGGCATCGTGGTGATGAATACGCCCTACGGTAACGCCATCACAACCGCCGAACACGCGATTGCCATGATGATGTCCACCGCACGGCGAATTCCCCAGGCCAACGCCTCTACCCATGCCGGGAAGTGGGAGAAATCCCGTTTCATGGGCGTGGAACTGATGGGCAAGACCCTAGGGCTCATCGGGGCCGGCAATATCGGTTCGGTGGTGGCCGATCGTGCCCAGGGTCTGAAAATGAAGGTTCTGGCCTATGATCCCTACCTGTCCGTTGAACGAGCCAAGGACATTGGCGTGGAGAAAGTGGAATTGGACGATCTGTTCGCCCGTGCCGACTTTATCTCGTTGCACACGCCGATGACCGACGCTACACGCGGCATTATCGGCAAGGAAGCCTTTGCCAAAATGAAAGACGGCGTCCGCGTGATTAACTGCGCACGCGGCGGCCTGGTGGTTGAAGCCGACCTTTTAGAGGCTCTGGAAAGCGGCAAATGCGCAGGTGCGGCATTGGACGTGTACGAAGTCGAGCCGGCCAAGGAAAATGCTCTTTTCGGACGCGAAGATATCATTTGCACGCCTCACTTGGGCGCCAGCACGACCGAGGCACAGGAAAATGTCGCCTTGCAGATCGCCGAACAGATTTCGGACTATTTGCTCACCGGCGCCGTGACCAACGCGCTCAATATGCCGAGCGTTTCGGCTGAGGATGCCCCTCGTTTGGCGCCGTATTTGAAATTGGCCGAGCAGTTGGGCGGTTTCGCGGGTCAAGTGACGCAATCGGGAATTTCGTCGGTAACGATCGAATACGAAGGTCTTGCCGCAGAGCTGAACACCAAGCCCATCACGGCGGTGGTGTTGAAGGGTTTGCTCAGCCCGATGTTAGAGGGTGTGAACATGGTGTCGGCCCCGGCGATCGCCAAGGAACGCGACATTGACGTCGCCGTGGTCAAGCACGATCGTCCGACCGAATACCAGACCCTTGTGTCCTTGACGGTCACGACGGAAAGTCAGACCCGCACGGTGAAAGGCACGTTGTTTGCGGGCAAGGATCCGCGCATCGTGGACATCAAAGGCATCACCATGGACGCCAAGCTGGGGAAAAACATGCTGTTTCTCACCAACCGCGATCAGCCGGGGTTCATCGGTGGGCTGGGAACCGTCTTGGGTGACGCCGGCATCAATGTTGCCACGTTCAATCTGGGTCGCGCCGAAGAAGGCGGCGAAGCCATCGCCTTGATCGAAGTGGACCATGAAGTGGACGACAACGTGCTTGACGAATTGCGCGCCCTGCCGCAGGTCGTCCGTGCCCAGGCTTTGACGTTTTAGAACCAGCGCTTAGCAAAGAAGTTTTTTCACGACGCAAAGGCCTTCCGAATCGGAAGGCCTTTGTTTTTTCAACGGTCTTCTGTGAGGGGGTCAGGTCTTGACCCCTTCTACGTGACGTGCCCCATTGCGCCTGCGGGCACACACGGGAATAATACAGAACGTCAATCGTGGTGTGGTGCGACAAGGGGTGAAAAGCGGAGAAGAGGTGCGTTCATGGATATTGATGTTAAAGTCGCTCAGCTTCTGGTTTCGCGGGTCTGTCACGATCTGGCGGGGGGCGTCGGCGCGTTGCGTGCGGGGGCCGAGTTGTTGGCCGAAGGCGAAACCTCATCGCATCTGGAAGCTTTGGAATTGATTTCGTACAGCGCGGAACAGACGGTGCGAAGCCTGCAGTTTTTGCGCGTGGCCTTTGGCGCGGGCGGCGGGGATGGGCATGTGATCGCGCTTGTGCAATTGAAAACGTTGGTCGTGGAACACCTGGGGGGCAAACGCCTTTCATTCCAGTGGGAAGGTGAAGATGGCGTTCTTCCTCTTGATGCCGCTAAATTGTTGCTGTCGCTTTGTTTGCTCGCTAGCGATGCCTTGCCGCGCGGCGGCGTGATCGTGACGGAAATTCGCGACCTTGGCACACATGTGGGGTTCGCCATTCGCGCCCAGGGCGAAGGTGCGTGCCTGATCACCGACGTGAAGGCTGCCATCTCGGCAAAAGGAAATACAGACGCGCTGTCCGCGCGCACGGTGCACGGCTATTTCGCCGCCGTTATTGCCGAAAACATGGGTGCGAACGTGGAAATCGAGACGGATATTGAAAACGAAGTTCGACTCGCCGCCCTATTGCCTCAAGCGTAATATTTTTTTTAAGGGAAATATGTCATCCGATCTACGGTGGCATTTGCTTGAAACACTTTATCGGTATTCTCTGGACCCTAGAAAATCTCTATTGTACACGCATGTGCGGCAGAGTTATGGGGGGTGCAAAACCTTTGCGGGGCCATGCCTGAGTGACCTCCTTAAAGTATGATCATTGTTGCGCGGTATAAGGGATTGTTTTTGTGGTCACAAACCGAATATTTTTTGTGGACGGAAGGGGCCTTGGCGTTAATATCTTGAATGTTCGATGGGGAAACTCAATCTATTGAAGGAACCCCATAAGGATTGTACGTATGGTGTGTCGTATGTAGGCGTGTATGAATGTGTAAGTGTTGTATTAACGAGTAGCGGCGTGTGTGATTTGGACTTGTTTTTGCGGACGCTATAAAATCACCTGTTCTTGAGTATTGGGGATCGAACGATGGACGATCTGTTAAGTGAATTCATTACGGAAACAATGGAAAGTATTAACGAAGTCGACATGCAGCTTGTCGAGTTCGAAAAAGATCCGCAGAACGCGGCCATTCTCGGCAATATTTTCCGCCTCGTGCACACCGTCAAAGGGACGTGCGGTTTCCTTGGTCTGCCCCGACTTGAATCGGTTGCGCATGCTGGCGAAAACGTACTCGACAAATATCGCGATGGTGCGTTGAGTGTGACGCAAGACGGCGTGACGCTTGTTCTTAAGTGTATCGATACCATTCGTGCGTTGGTCGACGAGCTTGAGGCAACGGGCGAAGAACCCGAAGGTGACGACGCGGAGTTGATTGCACAATTGAACGCCTTGGCCAATGGTGAGAGCGCTCCTGCGCAAGCCCCGGCTTCGGCGGAAGCTCCCTCTGGCAATGAAACCACGGCGACTTCCGCGCCGGCAAGCAATGAGGGCGGCTTCCCTGTTGCGGCTGAACTGCTGGCGGAATACGAAGAAGTAACGGGCGGCGATAAGGATGCTTCCGCAACGCCGGTGAACGCCGAAGGCGGCTTCCCGGTTGCGGCTGAACTTCTGGCGGAATACGAAGAGGTGACGGGGGGCGATAAAAGCGCTTCCGCCGTGCCGGTGAGCGCCGAAGGCGGCTTCCCTGTTGCGTCCGAACTTCTAGCGGAATACGAAGAAGCGACGGGTGGCGGTGCGGCCCCGGCCTCGGCTGAGAAGGCAAAACCGGCGGCTTCCGTTCCGGCCAAAAAGAAAACCGCTTCCGCCAAGACGCCTGCGAAGAGTGAAGGTGGCGGCGTGCAGGCGTCTTTGCGTGTGAATGTCGATGTTTTGGAAAATCTGATGACGCTGGTCTCAGAGATGGTGCTGACGCGCAACCAGCTTTTGCAGATGGTTCGCCATCAAGAAGACAGTGAATTCACGGTTCCGATCCAGCGTTTGAGCCACATCACCACCGACCTTCAAGAAGGGGTGATGAAAACGCGTATGCAGCCGATCGGAAACGCGTGGGCGAAATTGCCACGTATCGTACGCGACCTGGCCTTGGAAACGGGCAAGAAGATCGACTTGCAAATGCTGGGGGCGGAAACCGAACTGGATCGCCAGATCCTTGACCTGATCAAGGATCCGTTGACGCACATGGTGCGCAATTCCGCCGATCACGGTTTGGAAATTCCCGATGATCGTTTGCAAATGGGCAAATCGGAAACGGGCACCGTAACGCTGAATGCGTACCATGAAGGCGGTCATATCATTATCGAGATCAAGGATGATGGCCGAGGCCTGAATATGCCCCGCATTCGTGCAAAATGCATTGAGAGCGGTCTGGTTACGGAATCTGAACTGGAAGCCCTAACAGATCAGCAGATTCAACAATTTATTTTCAAGGCCGGTTTTTCCACCGCCGAGAAAGTCACCAGCGTCTCAGGTCGTGGCGTGGGTATGGATGTGGTGCGCACCAATGTCGAAAAAATTGGCGGCACCATCGAACTGAAGTCTGTTGAAGGTCAGGGCTCGACGTTCACCATCAAGATTCCGCTGACATTGGCCATCGTGGCGGCGCTGGTTGTGGAGAGCTGCGGTGAAAAGTTCGCGATCCCGCAAATCAGTGTTCTGGAGTTGGTGCGCGCCTCTGCGCGGTCGGAATATTCCATCGAGGTGATCAATGAAAGTCCGGTGCTGCGCTTGCGCAACCGGCTGTTGCCGCTGGTGCATCTGGGTGATTTGCTGAAGTTGTCCACTCATAAAGAGCTCAATCTTGACGAAGAAACGTTCATCGTCGTGGCCCAGGTGGGGACCTATACTTTTGGGATCATTGTTGATCGCGTGTTCGACACTGAGGAAATCGTGGTCAAGCCGGTGGCGCCGATTCTGCGCGATATCTCATTTTATTCGGGAAATACGATTCTTGGTGACGGTTCGGTGATCATGATTTTGGATCCGAACGGTATCGCCGCCGCCACGGGCGACGTTGCGTCCGCGTGCGAACATGTCGATGCGAAAGAACATGAAACGGCGGCAAGCTCCGAATCGGCAGAGCATGTCTCCATGCTGATCTTCCGTGCCGGGGGCAATGAACTCAAGGCCGTGCCGTTGGCCCTGATCGCGCGTCTGGAAGAGATCGAAATGAGTGAAGTCGAAATCTCCCACAGCGAACATATGGTTCAATACCGGGGGCAATTGATGCCCTTGATTCCCTTCAACGACGCCCATGAATGGAAGGCCGAAGGTCGCCAGGAAGTTCTTGTTTTCACCGAGAAGGACCGTTCCATGGGACTGGTCGTGGATGAGATCGTTGATATTGTCGAGGATCAATTGAAAGTCGAAATTACCACCAATACGCAGGGCTTGATCGGTTCGGCGGTGATTGACGGCCGTGCGACGGATGTGATTGACGCGGGGTATTACCTGACTCAGGCGTTCCCCGACTGGTTCGGCGCGGGCGAAACCTCATCGGGCATGATTTCGGGCAAAAAAGCCCTGCTCGTGGATGACAGTCCCTTTTTCCGCAATTTGCTGGCGCCGTTGCTGTCGGTCGCGGGCTTCAACGTCACGTCGGTGGAATCCGCAAGTGAAGCGTTGAAAATTCGCGATCGCGGTTCGGAATTCGATGTGATTATCAGCGATATCGAAATGCCGGAAATGGACGGTTTCAAGTTCGCCCAGGAAGTGCGCCGCGATGGGCGCTGGGGCAATGTGCCGATGGTGGCGCTTTCGGCGCATGCTACGGACCGGGATTTTGAACGCGGTCGTGAGGTCGGCTTCAATGATTACGTTGCCAAGGCGGACCGCGATGAACTGATGCGCTCCCTTGCCCATACGGTTTCCAGTGTAACCAACTGAACATAATGGCGTGTCGCGGCGTTTGGCGCGGAAACTGATTGGTATGGCTGAAAAAAAAGCTTATCTTTGCGGGCGTATGACGACTCGCGCTTGCAAATAGGTGGGGTTGTTTGTTGCGCGGGGCCGGTGGCGAATGAAGCTGGCGGCTTACGGTGATGTTATTCAATGGATTGGTGGCGGGTTGGCATGAAATCTTGTCTCATTGTTGATGATTCAAAAGTCATTCGGATGGTGGCCAAAAAGATACTTCAAGATCTTGACTTCGAGACGGTTGAGGCCGCTGACGGGCAGCAAGCGATGGATGCCTGTCTGACCAAGATGCCGGACGCGATCTTGTTGGACTGGAATATGCCGGTGATGAGTGGAATTGAGTTTTTGCGTGCCTTGCGCTCATCGCCCGGCGGGGACAAACCGATTGTGGTGTTTTGCACCACAGAGAACGACATCGAACACATTCAGGTCGCCATCGAAGCCGGGGCGAACGAATACATAATGAAACCTTTCGATAGCGAGATCGTTAGGGCTAAATTCGAGCAGGTCGGTATATTATAAAGCTTTTCAAGATTTTCTTTTAGGACGGCAATAGCGGAATTTTACGTGACGGATATGGCAGAAACATCTTCCAACGGCATTTCTCTTCAAGTCATGGTGGTGGATGATTCCGCTGTCATTCGCGGCCTTATCTCCCGCATGTTGGAAGGGGAACCCGACATCGATGTGGTGGCTTCGATAGGCAATGGGTTGTTGGCGGTCAATTATCTGGAGCGTCATCCCAAGGAAATCGACGTTATTATCCTCGATATCGAAATGCCGGTGATGGATGGCCTCACGGCGCTGCCGAAGTTGTTGGCGCTCGATTCGAAAATCAAGGTCATTATCGCCTCCACTCTGACCAAGAAGAATGCCGAAATCAGCTTGCGCGCGTTGAGTGCGGGCGCGAGCGATTATATCCCGAAGCCTTCGTCGGCCCGTGAAATCAGCGGTGAAAGTGATTTTCGGCGCGACCTGATCGAAAAGGTCAAGGGCCTCGGCATCGTCCACAAGAGGCAAATCGGCGCATCCTTAAAACGCGCACGCGGTCCTGCCCCCAGAGCGAAACCGGGCGCGAAGTCGACGACGGGGTGGGCAAGCAATCGTTCCGATCAGGTTGTATTGCGAAAACCGGGCACGATCAAACCCGATATTCTCGCCATTGGCAGTTCGACGGGAGGCCCGCAGGCCCTGTTCGAGTTCCTGAAACGTTTGCCCCAGTCGATCAATCTGCCGATTGTCATTACCCAGCATATGCCCGCAACCTTCACCGCCATTTTGGCCGAGCACATTACCCGGATGACGGGGTGGCCTTGTGCGGAAGCGAAAACCGGTGACGAGATCAAATCGGGAAGGATTCTCCTGGCTCCTGGCGAATATCACATGACGGTGGTGCAAAAAGGAACGCAGCGCGTGATTTCCCTCAATCAGGACGCCCCGGAGAACTTTTGCCGCCCGGCGGTGGACCCGATGTTGC
Source organism: uncultured Magnetovibrio sp. (assembly GCA_964451415.1). Lineage (GTDB taxonomy): Bacteria > Pseudomonadota > Alphaproteobacteria > Rhodospirillales > Magnetovibrionaceae > CAYVHU01. The sequence goes on along the minus strand of CAYVHU010000010.1, from coordinate 72,494 downwards.
GTAGTCTGGTTAAGGTTTATGGCGGGCGGGTTTTTACCGTGATCCTGACCGGCATGGGCAACGACGGCACGAAAGGGGCGCAATTTGCCGTGGATGCCGGCGGCACCGTGATTGCACAGGATGAAAAGACGTCGGTGGTGTGGGGGATGCCCGGTGCGGCGGCGGCGGCAGGGCTGTGCAGCGCCGTACTGCCGATTGCCGATCTTCCCGGCTATGTGATGCGGTTCGCTGGCCGTAAGTAATACGCGGTAGTCATACCGGGGCATTTGCCACGGGTGTTCACGGGGTACTTACGCCTGCTTTGCTTGCGGCGTTTCATCCGGGTCGCGCAAGACGTATCCCCGACCCCAAACGGTCTCGATATAGTTATCGCCGTGCGTCGCATCGGCCAATTTTCGTCTGAGTTTGCAGATGAAGACATCGATGATCTTCAACTCCGGTTCATCCATGCCACCATAAAGGTGATTGAGGAACATTTCCTTGGTCAACGTCGTGCCCTTGCGCAGGCTCAACAGTTCCAGGATTCCATACTCCTTGCCGGTCAGGTGGACCGCCTGTCCGCCGACTTCGACGGTCGAGGTGTTCAGGTTCACCGCCAGTTTGCCTGTTTTGATGATGGACTGGCTATGTCCTTGAGAGCGCCGCACAATGGCTTGAATGCGTGCCAGCAGTTCTTCTTTGTCAAAGGGCTTGGTCAGGTAATCGTCCGCGCCGCTGCCGAGGCTTTTGACCTTCATTTCGGACTCGGTGAGCCCTGATAGGATCAACACCGGTGTGACCACCCGCGCATCGCGCAGACGACGCAACACCTCAAGCCCATCCATATCCGGCAACACCAGGTCGAGAATGATAATGTCGTAATCGTAGAGTTTGCCGATTTCCAGGCCGTCTTCGCCCAGTTCCGTTGCATCCACCACCATGGCAGCGGATGTCAGCATCAACTCGACGCTTTTCGCCATCGTCAGGTCGTCTTCGACAAGTAGCACGCGCATGCGCTCGGGACTCCCTTTGACTACCCTTCGTTAACCATAGGTGTCGTGCGCGCGACAATCAAGGCGTCAAGTGATAGTGTTTCATTTACGCGCCTAAGGTATTGTAACATTTACCAAGCCTTAAAGGTCCTTGTGGCATGGTACGCGGACGATGGGGCGTTGAAGGCGCCTTTTGGCGGGGGCGATTCGTGCAGAAGCATGGAATCGCGCCGATTAAGGAACGGGTCTTTCGTGAGCGCTTACGTCAACACCATCATCAACGAGATCGAACGGCTTCGAGATTTCGAAATTTACGGTCAGGTTGCGGCTGTCGTTGGTCTAATGGTCGAAGTGGCGGGCGTTGAAGGCGTTTTTTCCATCGGCGATCACTGTGAAATCGTGGGCCGTGCTGAGCGGCGCATCGCCTGTGAGGTGGTGGGGTTCCGCGAGGAGCGCGCTTTGCTGATGCCCTTCGGTCCCTTGGAAGGGGTTAGCCTGGGATGTCGTGTGGAGGTCGCTTCGACCGAACCGGTGCTCTATCCCCATGAAGGTTGGTTGGGCCGCGTTATCAATGCGTTCGGAGAACCCATCGACGCCAAAGGGCCGCTGCCCAGCGGCAATCGCGCCTATGCGGTGCAAAGCAGTCCGCCGCCGGCGCACCTGCGTCAACGTGTTGGCGGCAAGATCGATCTCGGTGTGCGTGTTATGAATACGTTCCTGACATGTTGTCGGGGACAGCGCATGGGAATTTTTGCAGGTTCAGGCGTGGGAAAATCCACGTTACTTTCGATGATGGCGCGTCATACCGAAGCAGAAGTCAGCGTGATCGGGTTGATCGGGGAACGCGGGCGTGAGGCGCGCGAATTCATTGAAGACGATTTGGGAGAAGAAGGTCTGGCGCGTTCCGTCGTTGTCGTTGCTACGTCGGATGAGCCGCCGTTGGTACGCCGTCAGGCGGCCTATACCACCTTGGCAGCGGCGGAATTTTTCCGTGATGTGAACAACGATGTGCTGTGTCTCATGGATAGTGTCACGCGCTTCGCCATGGCCCAGCGTGAGATTTCCCTATCGGTGGGCGAACCACCGGCATCGAAGGGCTATACGCCGTCGGTATTTGCCGAATTGCCGCGTCTTTTGGAACGTGCCGGGCCGGGTCTGGAAGGACAGGGCTCCATCACCGGCCTGTTTACCGTTCTGGTTGAAGGCGATGACCACAACGAACCGGTGGCGGATGCGGTGCGGGGCATTTTGGATGGCCATGTCGTGCTGGATCGCGCGATTGCGGAACGTGGTCGGTTTCCTGCGGTCAATATCTTGAGAAGCGTGTCCAGAACCATGCCGGACTGCAACAGCGAAGATGAAAACGCTCTTATCAAACGCGCTCGGCGCTTGATGTCTGTTTATGACGATATGGCGGAGTTGATCCGTCTGGGCGCCTATCGCAAGGGCACGGATGCGGAAGTGGATGAAGCCATCTTTTACCATCGTCCCATCGAGGATTTTCTTGCCCAGACCAAGGACGACCATACGGATATGGCGACATGTTACGCCTTGTTGGCGCAGGTTTTAAATACACCTGTTGAGCCGGGGGCGGGGGCGGGGGCCGCCCTGCCGGGGGCGGGGGCCGCCCTGCCGGGCGCCCCTGCACAGGATCAGGGGGATATGGGGGTGCAGATGGCGCCTCTTCAGATGGGGCAACCCCAGGTCCAACAACCCCAGGTCCAACAACCCCAGGCCCAACCGGGCTTGGCTTCGGGAATCATGCCAAAAAATACATAAAAAACAAAACATCGAGGGTTTAAACAGTGGCTGCAAATATCAAGAGTCTGATCCGTCTGCACGATTGGAACGTGGACGAAAAGCGTCGAAAACTGGGTGAGCTTTTACATTTGCAAGCGGATCTAGAAGCGCAGATCAAAGCCCTTGAAAAAGAGCATGAGCAGGAAAAACGGACCGCTGCGGAAGATCCCACCGGCGCAGGGGTGACGTATGCGAATTATGCCCTGCGTGTCAAACAACGCAGCGATAACTTGAAAGATTCCATTGAGCAAATGGAGATCGTTATCGCCTATGCTCGTGATGAACTGTCGGAGGCTTTTCAGGAACTGAAAAAATTTGAGACGGTAGAAAAGAACCGCCAACGCCGCTACGAGCTGGAAAAGAACCGCCGCGAGCAACTTTTGCTCGACGAAATCGCTCTCACCCAGCACCGCCGCAAAAAGGCACGCGCGCGTTTATAGATAGTGAAGTGTCGGCGTTGAGGGCAAAAAAAAGGGTTGTTTCTTTTCATATTTTCATTATTGTCAAAATATGAAAACGAAAGCTGCCGTGGACATGCTGTCGGCCCTTGCCTTCGAGGCGCGCCTTGATGTGTTTCGTTACCTGGTTAAAGCGGGGGTTGAGGGTGTTAGCGCGGGAAAAATTGCTGAGGATTGCGATGTTCAACCCTCGACGTTGTCGCACCATTTAAACCAGATGCGTCACGCGGGATTGGTGGAAAGGCGTCGTGAACAGAGGTCTTTGATTTATTCGGTGGATTTTGCAAACGCCTCGGCGCTTTTGGGCTATCTGGCCGACGAATGTTGTGCCGGGCGACCGGAAAAATGTTTCACCCCACCAGGAGGAGCCGTCATGGAAAAGCAAAAGAAAGTTTACAATGTTCTTTTCCTTTGCAGGGGCAATTCAGCGCGAAGTCTCATAGCCGAGAGTATCCTTCAGCACAAGGGGCATGGCTCTTTTCGCGCCTACAGCGCCGGCAGCAGTGCCGAAGGAACGATCAATCCGCGCGTTCTTGATTTGCTGAAACGCAATCGTTTTCCTGTTGAGGGACTGCGTTCGAAAAGTTGGGATGAATTTACCGGCATTGATGCCCCGCCGATGGATTTTGTTTTTACCTTGTGCGACGAAATCGCCCAGGAAGAATGTCCGATCTGGCCCGCTGGACCGGTCACGGCCCATTGGGGGGTGAGCGACCCGGCGCACTTTACAGGAAGCGAAACCGAAAAGGCCGCGCGCCTGGCAGAAGCCTTTCGCCTTCTGGATACGCGGATCAGCCTTTTCATCAGTCTTCCGTTCGCCTCACTCGACAGAATTTCCTTGCAAGGCAGGCTCGATAAAATCGGTGAAAATCAATAAGATGAATGGTGCGAAAAACAGCTCACCGCCTTGCGAAGGCGGGCCGGTGCCGATACGCTCCGCAATGGGGATGTTTGAGCGTTATCTTACGCTTTGGGTCGCTTTGTGTATTGTCGTGGGAATTGCCCTCGGGGCGGAAGGCCCCGCTTTTTTCCAGATGCTCGGCGCTGTGGAAATTGCACACATCAATCTTCCCGTGGCGGTTTTGGTCTGGTTGATGATTATTCCGATGTTGTTGAAAATCGATTTTGGCGCTTTGCATCGGGTGCGCGAACACTGGAGAGGCGTCGGGGTCACGTTGTTCGTCAACTGGGCGGTGAAACCCTTTTCCATGGCTTTTTTGGCGTGGGTCTTCATTACCAACGCCTTTGCCCCCCTGCTGCCTGCGGAACAAATCCAGTCTTATGTCGCGGGGTTGATCATTTTGGCAGCGGCACCGTGCACGGCGATGGTGTTCGTGTGGAGCAATCTGTGTGATGGGGAACCCCATTTCACGCTGTCCCAAGTCGCGCTCAACGATACCATCATGGTCTTTGCCTTTGCTCCGATTGTCGGTCTTTTGCTGGGTATTTCATCTATTTCCGTGCCGTGGGATACGCTGCTGATTTCCGTTTTAATCTATATTGCGATTCCCGTTGCAATTGCCCATGGATGGCGTGCGGCGGTCTTGGCGCACGGCGGAAAAGCAAGCCTTGAACGTCTTTTGAAACGGCTTGCCCCCATGTCATTGGTGGCGTTGTTGACGACCTTGGTCCTTTTGTTTGGATTTCAAGGACAGCAGATTCTGGGTCAACCCTATGTGATTGTTCTGCTGGCGGTGCCCATTCTCGTTCAGGTCTACTTCAATTCCGCTTTGGCCTATCTTCTCAATCGTCATTTCGGCGTCGCCCATTGCGTCGCTGCGCCGGCAGCCTTGATCGGGGCCAGTAATTTCTTCGAATTGGCCGTCGCCACCGCCATCGGCCTATTCGGCTTGCAATCGGGGGCGGCGTTGGCGAGCGTCGTCGGTGTGCTGGTTGAAGTGCCGGTGATGCTGTCGGTGGTGAAGATCGTCAACAAAAGCAAGGCGTGGTACGAAAAAGGGCTAGTCAAAACGCGCCCGGACGCCTGAATTATATCCGCGCCAGACGCTGTAGCAGGTTTTCGTTGTCCCAGCCGGGTTGGCGGTCCTCGATGACAATCGTGTGGGTGTCCACGCAACAATCGCGCCCTTGCGTTATGCTGAAGGAGACATGAACCCAACGTGGAATGATTCTATCGTTAACGTCGCCCAATACGGTAACGGCCAGGTCTTCTGGGGTGTTCCAGACGACGCCCGCGGCAGCGTTCAGGTAATCGCCGAACGCGGCGGCGTCCAGAACGTAACGATCGGGAACGTAACGCAAGGTCATATGGCACGTCTTGCCGCCGCAATCGGGCGGGTGAGCGTCCAGGGTGACGATGTAGTCCAGCTTTCTGTCGGGGTTCTGCGTGACGCTCAAGGTGGCTCTGCGTTTGATTAAGTCTTCGACTGAAACCATGTGCACTTTTCCTTCACGCGTAAAATCCCGGCGTGGGTTGTGGCGTTTGAGCTTCCGGGAACTGAACGAAGTTTGCGGGTCCGGTCTGAAACGATACCGTGCCGGTAAATCCTGTGAGGGCACGGCCTTGATCGAATATGTCCGCAATTTCGCGACGGAAGTCCACCGGCAGCGCCACGGCGGTGCGAATAATGAGGTCCATACGCTCCATGTCATGACGTCCAGATCTGCCGGATCTGGGGTTGGCCGTGAGCAGACCGTCGATCTGAAGGTGTCCCATACGGCTTAAGTCCACATCGAGGACAAAGCGGGTTTCCTCGCCGTCATCTTTGAACTCATCGTGTTCATTTGCACGACGCCAGTAAAAGCGGACCTGTTCCAGTTGCGTGCTGTTCCACATGGGGACGAGCGCCAGTCGCCAGTCGCCGGTTTGGGCCATGTCGGCGTGTTTGGCCATGGTGCGAAAATCACCGTTTAAACGTGACAGCAGGCCCGGACGTTTTTTGTCGATTATGCGCGATGCGGTGTCGCCAAACAGGCTGCGGACGTCGCCGCCTCTGAGGGCGGACAGAAAAAACAACATTTGCGCGCCGAGTTTTGCCCCCGGTTGGGGAAGCGCATGACGGGCCACCTGGATCAGCCGTTGCGGGTCGGCGGACGCCAAAGCGTTCAGGGCTTCGTTCAGATTGGACCACTTGGTGGCGAAGACCGGATCTTCTGAGCGGCCCGGGGAAAGGGGCGGCGGTGAGCCGGGCGGTTGCGGGACACTGTCAAGGCGCAAGGTCACGCGCGTGCCGTCGAGGCTTGTGGTGCGCGCATCCAAGGCGAACAGTGCGCTTGGCGTTTGTACGATGGGCAGTCCTTGTTGGGTGCGCCCCGTGAGGGTGCCCGTAAGGAGTGCGCGTGTGCGCAAAGCGGGGGAAGCTTCCCTATCGCCGTTTACAATCGCGGTGGAGACGGCGGCGTTGGGCGCATCAAGGCGTTGCACGGTGAGGCGCAAGCGTGTTCCCGTCGGCAGAACGACGGGGCTTGCGCCTTTGGCGGAGGGGGGCGTTGGAACCGAGGTTTGAGGCGCGTCTTTGGACGATGTGTTTGGGGAAGGAACGCCTAAAGCTGGCGCAATCGTGCTGCGCGGTACGATTTGCGGGGCGTTTCGTGTGGTGGGTAGGGGAGATGGTGGTGTTTCGCGCGAAACATTGGTGGCGCTTGCGGCGTTCGTCGCTTTGATGACGGCTTGCGGGGGCGTCGGTGAAGCGGCGGCAGCGGTTGGTTGTGGCGTCAGGGCCCGTGAAGTCACGAATTGCGGTTCCACGCGTTGCTGTGGTGTGACCAAAGCGGGGCGCAACAAGGTTGCGTTCAGGGTTTGTCCGGGTCTCAGCGCCGTGGCCAGTGGGGGCGTTTGCAGCGCGCTTTGCGCGGGCGCGGACACTGTCACGACGCGTTTGCCGTTGATGGTGGCAATTTGAAATTGCGGTTGGGGTTCTTGTTGAAGCAAAACCAGACTTAAAATCGCCCCTTTGGGGATGGGGTATGACGTTTGTAAAGTGAGCGGACCCAGGGGGGTCTGAACTTGGATGGTTCCTTTGGGCAAAGCGGCGGTGGGGGCAGGATTTAAGCGCGTCGCCTCCAGACTTTGGCCGATGTCGAGGGAGCGCACGGCCCTCGGCGCGTGCAGGGCTGTAGCCAGCGGCGCGCCGGGCGTCATGCGCGGTGCGGTGGGGGACAAGGGCGGCGGGGGCGGTTTCACCGTGCTCATATGGCCTGCCTCAATGGCGTTATTGCAAAATCTTCTGCACGATTCTGCCGACATCCTGCGCTGCCTCGCAATGGGGGTAGCGCGTCAGAAGCGGCACCTGGGCTTTGATGGTTTCGCGCACTTTTGGATCGTGACGCACAACACCCCATAATGGCGGAGAAATCTTGAGAAATCCTTCACAGGCCTTCAAAAGGGTGTTGTAGGTGCGTTCGCCTTCGCGTGTGGAATTGGCGGCGTTGATGACGATGCGGATGTTGAGTTGCGGCCGTTCCATGTGCGTGAGTTTGATGAAGGCGTAGGCGTCGGTCAGCGAAGTCGGTTCATCGGTGGCGACCACAAGACAGGTGCCGACGTTGTGGGTGAGTTGGCGGACCGTGCGTTCCACGCCTGCGCCCAGGTCCAGAAGAACGTGGTCGTAGGCCTGGGCCAACAAGGCCAGATCTTCGTTCAGCATCTGTAGCCGCGAGGTGGGAATGCTGGCCAATCCGCCCGAACCGGATCGCCCGGCGATGATGTCGAAGCCTCCCGGCGGAAACGCCAACACGGCCTGATTCAAGCTTAAGCGACCGGAGATGACGCTGCCTAAGTCCTGTTTCGGCATCAATCCCAACTGAATGTCGAGATTGGCCAGACCGAGGTCGCCGTCGAACAGCAGAACCTTGCGTTCCCGGGCGCTCAGTGCGCTGGCCATGGTGATGGCCAGCCACGTCTTGCCCACCCCGCCCTTTCCAGAGGCCACGGCGATGATGTTCCGGCCCTTGGCGCGCAGTGCGGGGGATGGGGCGTCGGGTACGTTTTTCATGGCATGTTTTTCATGGTGTGTTTTTCCTTGGCCCTCAATTAAACCTGCCCCACGGTTTTGATCTTGGCTTTTGCGTGAATTTCATTCTGGCTCATGACCACCGTGGACGGGCGGAACCGTTCGATGATGGAACGCACATAGGGGCGGATGCCGGGGCTGGTCAGCAGCACCGGCATCTCGCCCATCATGGCCTGACGTTCGAAGGCGTTGCGCAGTTGAGTGATGAAGTCCTGCAACTGGCTCGGCGGCATGGATAGTTGACGTTCGTCGCCGGTGCCGCTTAGGGCCTCGGCAAAGTTCTGTTCCCATTGCGGAGACAATGACAAGAGCACGACGATGCCTTGGTCGTTGACGTTCATGTCGCTGATCTGGCGCGCTAGGCGCGCGCGAACGTGTTCTGTGATCAAGGTCACGTTGCGGGTCATGCCGCAGGCCTCCGACACGCCTTCCAGGATGGTCGGCAGGTCGCGAATGGAGACCCGTTCGGCCAGCAGGTTCTGCAAGACGCGTTGCACGCCGCCCATGGAAATCTGGTTGGGGATCATGTCCTCGACCAGTTTTTTATGGGCCTCATCCAATTCGTCCACCAATTTCTGCGTTTCCGCATAGGACAGCAGTTCCGGCATGTTGTCCTTGATGACTTCGGTCAGGTGGGTGGTAATCACGGTGGCGGGATCGACGACGGTGTAGCCGCGAAACAGGGCTTCTTCGCGGTTCTGTTCGTCGATCCACATGGCGGGCAGGCCGAACGTCGGTTCCACGGTTTTCTCGCCGGGCAGGGTGATTTCCTCGCCGCGTGGGTCCATCACCAACAGCATGTTGGGACGCAACTCGCCGCGTCCGGCTTCGATTTCCTTGCAGCGCAAGGTATAGGCGTTGGCGTCCAACTGCATGTTGTCTTGAATGCGCACCGACGGCATGACGAAGCCCATGTCGGATGCGATCTGACGGCGCAGGGCTTTGATCTGGTCGGTGAGGCGCTTGCCGTCACGCGGATTGTTGATCAGCGACAATAGTCCATAGCCCAGTTCCAAACGCAGCATGTCGATTTTCAGGGCCGTTGAAATGGGTTCTTCGGGGACGGACTGGGCTTCCTCCTCCTCGGCGGCTTGTTCTTGTTGCTGGACCTCGGCCATTTCGCGTTTCGCTTTGAGGTTGGTCACATACGCCGTGCCCCCCGTCAGCACGGCCAAAGTGAGGAACGGCATCATGGGAATGCCGGGTAGCAGCGCCAGTGCTGCGAGCAGGAAAGAACTGACCCCCATGGCGCGGGGCTGACCGCCCAACTGGTGGAACAAGGCCTTTTCCGTCGCCCCGCTAACGCCCGCCTTGGTCACCATCAGGCCTGCCGCGGTCGATACGATCAGTGCCGGGACCTGCGTCACCAAACCGTCGCCGACGGTGAGACGGGTAAAATTATTGGCGGCGTCTATGAACGTCATGCCGTGTTGCGCCACGCCGATGATCATGCCGGCAATGATGTTGATGAAGGTGATCAAAAGCCCGGCGATGGCGTCGCCGCGGACGAACTTCGACGCGCCGTCCATGGCGCCGAAGAAGTTGCTTTCTTCCTCCAGTTCCTTGCGGCGCGTGCGCGCCAGATCCTCGTCGATCAGACCGGTGGATAGATCCGCGTCGATGGCCATCTGTTTGCCGGGCATGGCGTCCAGGGTGAAGCGTGCCGAGACCTCGGCGATGCGCCCCGACCCTTTGGTGATGACGATGAAGTTCACCAGCACGAGAATGATGAACACAATGATGCCGATGACGAAATTACCACCCATCACAAAGCCGCCAAAGGCCTGAATGACCCTGCCCGCAGCGTCGGTTCCTTCGTTGCCGTGCGCCAGGATGAGACGAGTCGAAGCCAGATTCAACGCCAGCCGCATCATCGTGGCGAGCAGCAGGACCGTGGGAAACGTGTTGAATTCCAACGGCCTTTCGATAAACAACGCGGTCATCAGAATCAACACGGAAAAAGTGATGGATATGGCCAGCCCGATATCGAGAAGCCACGTCGGCATGGGCAGAATCAGGACCACCAAGATGGCCACGACGGCCAGCGCCAAGATGATGTCGCCGCGTTTTTTGATCACCTTGAGCATGCGATGCAGGCCCGCGAAAGAAGCGGTTTCGCTTGGTGTTGTGGTGTTTTCTTCCGCCATGGTTTTGTTTCGGCCCTACATCATATCCGGTGCAATATGCAGATCAAATGCGCGCCCCTTCACCATCGCCGCCGGGAGCGGGGATGGCGAAGCCGTCCTCGTTATATTGTTTGAGTTTATTGCGCAGTGTGCGGATTGAAATGCCTAAGATGTTGGCCGCATGGGTGCGGTTGCCAAGGCAATGACCGAGGGTGTTGATGATCAGTTCGCGTTCCACTTCAGAGACGGTTCGCCCGACCAACGCGGAGGCGTCCGTGCGGCTCTCCGCCTTGCGCGCGGGGGTGTTGAGCAAGACGGCCTGGGCGTCGATAACGTCGCCGGTGGCGACAAGCACCGCGCGGTGCATAGTATTTTCCAGTTCGCGCACGTTGCCCGGCCACGCATACCCTTGCAGTTTGTCCAAGGCGTCTTGTGACAGGGGCCGAGGCGCAAGGGCGTTCAACGCGGTGTATTTTGCGGCGAAATGGCGGCTTAGCGGCACGATGTCGTCCGGGCGTTCGCATAGTGGCGGCAAGACCAGGGAGACGACATTCAAACGGAAATACAAATCTTCGCGAAAGGTGCCTTTGGCGACTTCATCGGCCATGAGGCGGTTGGATGTGGCGAGAATGCGCACGTTCACCTTGACCGGCTTGCTGGCGCCGATGCGGTCGACTTCGCGTTCCTGGAGCACGCGCAACAGCTTGGCTTGCAAGCGCGGGTCCATTTCGCTGATTTCATCGAGCAGCAAGGTGCCGTTGTTGGCTTCTTCGAATTTTCCGATGCGCCGGGCGACGGCGCCCGTGAAGGCGCCTTTTTCATAACCGAACAGTTCAGATTCCAAAAGATTTTCCGGAATGGCGGCGCAGTTGACGGCGATGAACGGGCCTTCGCGTCGTTTGCTTTTGTGATGCAGATAACGTGCCATCACCTCTTTGCCCGTGCCGCTGGGTCCGGTGATGAGGATGGAGGCCTCAGAAGGTGCGATTTGATTGGCCAGCGTCATGATTTCGTTCATGTGCGCGTCGGTATGGATGAATTCACTGTGTTCTTGCGCGACCGCGCTGAGCACCGCGCCGATCAGTTCGGCGTCGGGCGGCAGGGGGATGTATTCCTTTGCGCCGGCTTTGATGGCGCGCACGGCGGCGTGGGTGTCGTTGCCGATTCCGCATGCCACAACGGGCACGGCGATGCGTTCGGATTCCAGGTTTGAAATCAACGCGGCCAGATCCTCCTGAATATCGGCCAAGACCAGATCTGCACCGCGTCCGGAACGCAGGAATTCAAGACCCTCGGCAGCGGTATCCACATGATTGACTTTCGCTCCGCGTTTCAGGGCGATCTGACTGGCCGCGCCGACCTGTCCATCCAAAGTGCCGATAATGAGTAAGCGCATGGGATCGGGTTTCCTCAGTCGAAATATTGGATTCGCTTGGCCGGGGAAAGAACGCTGTTGAGCAGCATTTCCAGCCGTCGCGGGTTTTCCTGACGGCCCACGGATGCGGCCCCCATCACGTAGATGCCGTTGACCATGGCTTCCGCCCCGGAATTTCGTTCCAGCTTTGCCGCCATGGGCGAAAAGACCATGTTGGCCAGGACCGCACCGTAGAACGTGGTCAGCAGCGCCACCGCCATCGACGGGCCGATGGTCGAGGGGTCCGACAGATTTCCCAGCATCTGCACCAGTCCGATGAGCGTTCCGATGAGGCCCATGGCGGGTGCGAATTCGGCGGCTTTCTTGAGGACGCTGGCACTTTTTTGATGGCGCTGAATGGTGGACATCATATCCTTTTTCAAGACGACTTCGACTTCTTCGCCGGGGGTTCCGTCCACCACCATGCTCATGCCTTTGTGCAGCAAAGGCTCGCTTTCCAATTCCTTCAACAAGGTTTGCAGGGACAAGACGCCCTGACGACGCGCCAGTTCGGCGATTTGCAAGACCTGGATGGCGGCTTCGGAGGGATCGCGTGAAGAGTAGGAAACGGTTTTCATGATGGTTTTAAGGGTGCGCAGCATTTCTTGGAGCGAGAAACACATCATGGTGATGAAAAAGGTCCCGCCGAACACGATCATGACGGATGGAATATTGATGAACGATTTCGGTGAGCCGCCAGAGAAGATGGCCGAAACCACAAGTCCGAAACCGCCGATCAAGCCGACGATCGTAGCGATGTCGGTGGCTGATTTGGCCTTGGTGATCTGGATGGGATTGTCAGCCATTAAGCGTCTCTAAATCCTAAGTGCGGTCGGTTTTGATGATTTCCGTCATGGTGACGCCCAGACGTTCTTCGACCACCACCACTTCGCCACGTGCCACCAGACGGTTGTTGACGTAGATGTCGATGGCTTCCCCTACCTTGCGGTCCAACTCCACCACCGCGCCGCGGCCCAGCTTTAAAAGTTGGCTGACCTGCATGGTCGCCTTGCCCAGAACGGCGGACACCTGCACGGGAATGTCGTAGACGGCCTCCAAGTCCCGGGCGTTGCGCGGGATTTCCGATATATCTGCCATTTCGGCAAAGGACACGCCGCTGTCCCGTTCCGCGTCTTCATCACGCGGCGCGGTGGGCTCGTCTTCCAGTTCGTCTAGTTCGAGACTTTTTTCGTCTGCCATAGCGGTCTCCTCGGTTTAGGCGTTAGTTTTCGTGCTCTGCGGTTTCATCATCGCGGGGCGCATCGTGCGTCGCGCCCAGGTTCCGTTCGATGATTTCATCGATGTCCCGCCACATGGCTTGCGTGTCGCGTATCATGGCCCCGCCTTCCCACTCCACTTTTGCATCTCCGGGTTCAAGGGTTTTGTCGGCCATGACCGTGATTGTGCCTTCGTGACCGCGTTGCACGCTCAGATCCTGAACCTTGGCCTCGATGTTGGCTTGTAGATCGGGGGCCACGTGGATAATCAGGGCAGGACTGCCGGCGGTGCGCCTCATGGCCTCAACAACCATGTGCTCGATTTCGACCAGGGCCTTGTCCATATTCATGGCCGGAAACAATTTTTGAACAATGGTGCGCGCCACGGCGACCGCATCGCGGTTGTGCTCCTCAATATCCCGACTGTAGGCTTCGAAAAACTCGGTCATCTTTGCGTCGATGGCGTCCAAGGTGTTGGCTTGATGCTGTTCCATGGCGCCGGCCATGTCGCGAATAGCTTCATCTCGTCCGGCCTGAAAGCCTTCGGCGCGCGCGTCGGCCAACTCCTCTTCGCTAAAGGTTGGCGGCGGTGGGGGCTCCGGGACGATTTCCTCGACGGGTTGTGCGGCTTCGGTTTCTTTGCTTTCGATGGCGGCGGAATCGTGCCCCAACCGCGCATCGTCGTGGAGTCCGAAATCCGTATCGAAAAGAAATTTTTTAAGCTTTTCAGCCGTCATTGGGGAGTGTTCCGCGCTCATCATGTCAATAGATCAGCTCTTCTTCTTCGCCCTGGCCGGCAATCATGATCTCGCCGCTGTCGGCCAGCTGCTTGGCGATCATGACGATTGCCGCCTGGGCCTCGTCCACATCCTTCAAGCGCACAGCGCCCATGGCGTCCATATCTTCGCGCATGATTTTGGCCGCGCGCTCCGACATGTTGGAGAAGAAGAGTTCCCGCACGCTTTCTGAGCCGCCTTTCAAGGCCACGGCCAACTGTGACTTGTCCACTTGACGCAACAACATCTGAATGCCGGCGCTGTCCACGCGCTCCAGGTCGTCGAAGGTGAACATCAACTGTTTGATGCGCTCCGCAGATTCTCGGTTGCGTTCCTCCAACGCGCCCATGAAGCGCGTTTCGGTGTTGCGATCCAGGGTGTTGAAAATGTTGGCCATCATCTCATGGCTGTCCTGACGCGCCGTGCGCGCCAAATTGGTCATGAATTCGGTGCGCAGCGTTTTTTCCACATGGTCAAGGATTTCCTTGGAAACGGCTTCCATGGACAACATGCGGATAATCACTTCCATGGCGAAGTTTTCGGGCAATTGTCCCAGGACGGAGGCCGCATGATCGGGTCTGACCTTGCTCAGCACCACCGCCACGGTTTGGGGGTATTCATTTTTAAGATAATTCGCCAGTACGGCCTCATTCACATTGCCCAGTTTGTCCCACATGGTGCGTCCGGCGGGGCCGCGCAGTTCTTCCATGATCTGTGACACGCGGTCTTCAGGCAAAGCCTTGGACAACAACCGTTCGGTGCTGTCGTAGGAGCCCACCAGCGACCCCGTGGAAGATAACTGATCGGCGAAATCGAGAAACAGTCGTTCCACAACCTTGGAATTGATGGAGCCCAGGTTCGACATGATCTGGGACAGTTCGCGAATTTCTTCGTCGTCCATCAGTTCGAACAGCACCGTGGACTGCTCATCGCCCAGCGACAGCATGAAAATAGCCGCTTTTTGCGGACCTGTGAGGCTGCGATATTCTTCTTTTACACGGGCCATGTTCGTTTATACCCGTTCCTCAGCTTTCCTGATAGAGCCAGTTGCGGATGATGGACAGTGCCTCATCGGGGTGTTTGTCGACAATTTCGCCAACCTTTTTCACGCTCGAAGCCTTTACCCGGCCCTCGACGCGATCGATGTCGATCAATTCATCGAACATTTCTTCGTCGCTGATGCCGCCGTCGGGTGCCGGCGGCGCCGCCAGGGCGCCGGCGGCCAACTGGGCCTGATCTGCGATCATACGCCCACCTTCGGCCAACGCACCGGCGGTGGCCGGCAGGGCTTCAAAGGCGCGGCTGATCAACGGGCGCACCACCAGCAGGATCACCAAAACCGCCAGGATCAGGATGACGAGCATTTCCGCAATCTGCAAAAGGTCTTGTTTCTCAAAACCAAAGAACAGATTGAGCGGCGGTTCAGGTGGAAATTCGACGCCGGAGAATCGCATATTGACGACTTCCACCGTGTCGCCGCGCTTTACATTGAAGCCGATGGCACTTTTGACCAAGGACGTCAGAATCTTGAGTTCTTGCGCGCTGCGCGGTTGGTAGACGCGGTCTCCCTTGGCGTTCTTTTTATAACTTCCGTCCACAAGCACCGCAACGGAGAGACGGTTGATGATGCCGGTATCGCGGATTTTGTTGATGACTTTTTTCGAGATTTCATAGTTGACATTTTCTTCCGTGCGCGAGTCCGTCGAATTGCGCGTCGCCGCGGAACCACCGGTATTCGTCGGGTCCGGCAGGTTTGCCCCGACCGTAACCGCGGAGGGGTCCTTGTTCTGGGAAGCGCGGTTTTGTTCAATGGTCTGCGTGTTGCGCACCACCTGACCGTCGGGATTGAAGATTTCTTCGTTGGTGGTGACGCGGTCGAAATCCATGTCGGCTGTCACCTCGGCGCGGACTTTTCCGTAGCCAACTGATTTATCGAGTAATTTTTCGATGACTTGAACCGTTCTTTGTTCAAAGGCCCGGCGCCGTTCATCGGCCCGTTGGGCGATCAAACCGGGGGACGTCGATGCGTCGCCTTCGTATCCGCGCGCCAGCAACTCCCCTTTATCGTCGATGATGGCGATGTTGCGTGGCAACAAATCGGGAACTGCTGCGGCCACCAGATGTTGCACGGCCCGGACTTGTTGCGGATCAAGGCGCTGACCGCCGCGCATTCTCAGAAACACCGATGCGGTGGGTCTTGTGCGCTTGCGCTGAAACAATGCGCGCGTGGGGAGAACCAATTGCACGCGTGCCTGACGCACGGATCTCAAGGCTTGAATGGTGCGCGCCAGTTCGCCTTCCATTGCGCGCAGTTTATTGACGTTCTGTTGGAAGCTGGTGGTGCCGAGGCTGCTTTGTTTGTCAAAGATTTCGTAGCCGATGGAACCGCCTGTCGGCAGGCCCTGGTTCGCCATTTGCATGCGCAAAGGGGCCACTTGATTTTTGGGGACGAAAATTTGCGTGCCGCCGGAACGCAGTTCATAGGGAACTTTTCCCGCTTGCAGTTGCGTCACGATGGCGCTTTGGTCCTGGGTTTCAAGATCGCCGTACAGCAGGGCCATTTGCGGCGAAGAAAACCGCGTCGCCAGAAAAACGAAGAACCCGATCATGAGGAAAAGAACGATTACCATGATCGCAAGGCGCACCGGGCCGAGGTTGCGAAAGGTCTGAATGAGCGCGTCCACGGGCAATCCCTATCCCATTTATCAAAATGCGTTGCGCGCCCTTTCTGGGCTTAGGCAGTTACGGCGTCCACGCGTGTGTGTGTACGCGTGTCCGTTCCGCTGCTCCGCCCTAAGCTAGTGATATCTTGGTGAATAAGTGGTTAACGAGGCGGCAAAAATTGCCTACGGCTTCGTTGCTCGCACACGCGCTCGTCGCGGAATTCCTTAAGACGCGTGGCCATCAGGCCCTTTGCGCCATAGCGATCGAACAAGGATTGCCAGGATAGAAATTCATCCACGGACATGGCGTAAATGGCGCACGCCTGATCCAAGGTGAGACGACCGCTGCGCACGGCATCGACCACCTGAGCCTTGCGTTTGCTGTCCCAGCGTCGCGTGTCCGCAGACGGAAGATCCGACAGGTCGTCTTGCGGTGTGCTGTCGTTCTGGAAGGAAGCCGAGGGGTCTGCGTGTGCGATTTTGCTCATGAAATACCCAATGCGTGTTCTGTTGGCAACGCAGGCTTCTACCTTCGTTTGTTTCAAGAACACTACACCGGGTTTTCTTAATAAGGGCCTAAATACCTAGCGTTTAATCTGCATCAGTTCCTGGAGCATTTGATCGGCGGTGGAGATAATTTTTGTGCTGGCGGAATAGGCGCGCTGCACCACGATCATCTTGGTGAATTCGGTGCCGATGTCCACGGTCGAAGCTTCCAGTGCCGATTGGGTGACCTGACCCGCCGGGCCGGTATCGGCGACGCGCAAGGTATAGTCGCCCGACGCCTGGGTGGCTGTCCACACGTTGCCGCTTTGGCTTCCCATCTGGTTCGGGTTGACGAATGTGGCGATGGGAATTTGGAAAATCTTGCGCGTTTCGCCGTTGTCGAACAGGGCCGTAACCAAGCCGTCGGTGCCGATGGTGACACCGGCGAAGGTGCCGAATTTCGATCCGTTTTGCGTAATGAAGGCGGGGGTGAATTCGGCGCCGAACTGGGTCAGGCCGTTGGCCTGTCCCGTGGTGCCGAAATCCAGATTGATACGCTTTCCAGAGCCGGTGGCGTTGTTCATGTCCTGCGCACCATCGGTAAAGCCCAGAATTTCCGCGGACCCCACGTTTAATGTGGATGGCAGGCCGTCTGCGTTGAATATAATACCTGCCGCCGTGGCCACCGGAATGGTGGTGGAGGCATAGGCCGTTCCGTCGCCATCTGTCGGTCGTGCTGCCGTGGCTATGCCTGAGGTATCAATGTTGTCGGTCACGTTTTGAACCGTGGCGATGTAAAGGCTCTCTTTTGCGCCGCTGTTGTCCAGATCGAACGTCTGGACCCGAGAACCGCTCGTCGCGAGTACGCTATCGTTACCTTCGATGGAAGTTTCCATGGCGGCGACCAGTTCCGCAGTATTGGCGATTGCCGATGGCACGACGTTTGCCGTCGTTATGGCATTGGTGAAAGTATTGTTAGTGCCGGTGTCGGTGGGAATGGTGACATTGGTAAGGGTTAAGGCCCGTCCACGCTGAGCTTCGGTTGCCGTCAAAACAATCTGGTTCGTTCCGCTCACGACCGCCGTGACTCTGGCGCTTGAGGGCGCGTCGTTGTTGATTGCGGCGGCTATGCCCGTGGCGATGTCAGCCAAAGTGGCGTCGCTGGCCTTGACCGTATACGAAACGGCAGCGAGACCGTCAACTTGAAGACTGAAGATATCGTTCGTGTCCACGGGACCGCCCAGCGTCAACGTATCCACCTCTGCGGTGCCCTTTTTAATGGTGGGAGAGGCGGAAGGAAGCGTGTTCGTGCCGTTGATGTCAAAGATATAGGTCTTGCCGTTGATGCCAATGGTATCGTTGTCGGTTGGCAAAGTGGTGGGAAAACGCAGCAATGTGAAATTGCTATAGGCGTTGTCCTTTTGACTGACGGTGAAGCTGCCGGTTTGATTGGTGACCGCCGCGCCCGAGCTGTTGAGGGTCGAGGCAAGGTTGACGTATATGGTCCCCACGCCGTTTTCGGTGAATTCGACGGCAGTGGTTACGCCCGGTTTGACGTGGATGCGGTTCGTATCCACAGTAAAGGCCTTGTCGGCGGTTTGTACGGACGTGACCAGATCGGCAACCACCTGACTGAGTGTACGTCCGCCATCAACCTGAATGGTTCTGCCAGAGGCGCTGCCGGTTCCGTTTTGGAATGTGTAAGTCAGGGCCGTTCCGGAACTAAAGCCGATCTTGATGGTACTGCCTGCCGCCGGGATGGCGTTGAATTCAACCAGGCCGCCGCTGGAGTATACCTTCGGTGTGGTTGGGGTGTTGTCGTAAAGGGTGGTCACTGTGGTTTTCGGCGGCGGCGCGACATCCACGTTCCATTGGTTCCCTGTCGCGGTTTTGGAATAGATAATCGAAAGATTGTTGGCGTTGCCCAGCGAATTAAAAAACTGCACATCCGTTTTGTTGGTCTGGCCGGCGGTGGAGCTGGAAGGCAGGTTTGCGCCGATGGCGATATTGTTGGTTGCCGCCGCCGTGCCGCCCACGCGGTTCAAGTTGATGCTTCCCAGATAATCCGAAGAAATAATGTTCTGGTTTGTGATCGTCAGGCTGGAGCTGGCCGGAATCACGGTTCCCGCAGGATCGGTGGGCCAGCCTTGCAGGTAGTAGCCCTGGGCATTTTTGAGATAGCCTTGATCGTCCTGAATGAACGAACCCGCGCGGGTAAAGAGGTAGGGGTCTGAAATTCCTGGCGTGTTGGCCTGATTGACGACGAAAAACCCGCCACCGGACATGGCAAGATCCGTCTGTGATGTCGAGGCCTGCAACAGGCCCTGTACATCCGTTTGCTGGCGCGGCTTTGATTGCACGCCGCCTGCGGAATAAAATGTGGCCGATGTCTGTTTCGTGACCAGGGTCTGGAAATTTGTGTCCGTGCCCTTGTAGCCGATCGTGCTCACGTTCGTGATGTTATCGGAGATGGCACCCATGGCGCTGGACTGAGCCGTAAGCCCGGACACACCGGAAAACAACGCACCGTACAAGCTCATTTTAGATCTCCTTTGATATTACGGTTTTGGCCGTATTCATCGTGTTGGTTTTGTTCTAAGTCTCTAAACGACCGGGGGTTTTTGAACACTGAGGATGTCTTCCAGCTTGATGGGAACATCGCCCAGCGAAAGTATGACCTTGCCCTTGTCCGCACCGGCCCCGGTGACGCGCCCAAAGATCGTCTGGGTGACATCTTGAAGATCTCCGGTGCTGTTTTTGGCGCTGACGACAACCTTGTAGGGACCGTCCGGGACGACGTTGCCCAGGGAATCCTTGCCGTCCCAGTCGAACGTGTGCTTGCCCGTATCCCTGCTGCCGGTACCGCTCCAGACGGTTTTTCCCGTCTTATCGGAAATGGTAATGGTGGTTTCGGTGGGTTTTTTATCCAACGCATAGGTGAACTTGGCCTTGCCGCCGTCCAGGTTGAAGTTCTGGCCTTTGGCTTCGATGTCGTTGCCCAGATAGCCGACCATGGACGCCACCTGAGATGTCTGCTGAATACTGACCAGTTTTTCCAGGTTGGCATTTTGGTAGATCTGCTGCTCGACACTGGCGAACTGCACCAGTTGTGAGGTGAATTGGTTGGCGTCCATGGGTTTCAAGGGATCCTGATTGCGCAATTGTGTCACCAGCAGCTTCAGGAACTGGTTCATTTGCTTGTTTTTTTTGTCCAGGGACTGTGCCGACTGGCTGGTGTCGCTTGTGGCAGAGCTTGCCCCTGAGTTGCCGAGTCCTAATACGCTGTTTACCATGACTTCTTTCCTTTACGCCGTGATGTCGACACGATCTTTGGAGATGATCCCGTTGGAGGATGGTCCGGTCTGGAGAAGTTCATCGAGGGTCGGTTCGAGCAGGGGTGTGCTGCGCGGCTTCGAACCTTCTGCCCGTGCGTCGCTGTCCGTCTGCCATGGGGAGTTCCCCTGTCCGCCCTGATTGCGCATGCTGAAGCTCAAATCCCCGGTTCCCATTTGCAAACCGGCATCCCGCAGGGCATTTTGAAGTTGGCGAGAATCCTGTTTCAGCATGTCCAGCGTGTTCTTGTTGTCGGCGCTGACAACCACCGAGACACGCCCGTCCTTGCCCATTTTCAGTTGCACGTCCACAAGCCCCAAATGGGCGGGTTTGAGCTGGATACGAATGGTATCCAGGCCGTCATTCAGGCCCTTGGCAATCTGGACCGAGACTTGTTCGCTGACGCGTTGTTGAGGGCGCGCGCGCGGTGGTGTGGGAAGCTTGGGCGGGGCGGCTGTGCGTTGCGCCTGAGTTTGTGTGTCGGTGGTCGCGGCGGTGGTGTTTGCGTTGGATATGGTTTCCGTGCCGCCCGCCTTGATGGCCTGGGATGTTCCGCCATCGGATGCTTTTTGTGCGCCTTGCGCGCGAGCGTCGGCAACATTGGCGGCCGCGGCAAGAGCGGCCTGAGCCTGACTTTGATTTTGTGACTGTGCATTTGCGCCCTGCTGGCCGTTTTGCTGACCCAGGTTTGCGGTGGGTGTGTTTTGCACGGTGGATCCTTTGGCTGCGTCCTTCGCCGATGCGAGGCCGGATTTGTCCGTGGTGTCGTTCAAGAGCGTCGGACCGGCCAGATTGGCGCTCGGCTGACTGGCCAGTTTGTCGGCCTTCTTCTCGACGTTGACCGTGACCTTAAGGTTTTGGTCCGGCCCCACCTTGCGCGACAACGCGGCCGCCTGTTGCTGGGCGAGGGTTGCGTCTTGCGTTTTGACTTGCGTGGGGGCGGCTTTGGTCTGGGCGGTGTCTTGTGTTTTCTTTGCCGATGATTTTTTGTTGCGACCATCGTTTTTGGCCAAAAGATCAAGGGGGCTCTCGCCTTTGTCCGATGTTTTGGCATCAACACCCTTTGCGTCGCTGTCGCCCTTTTTCGTCGGGTTTACGCTGATTTCAGCCCCTTTTTGAGGCGTAGCCTCCCCGGCTGCATCCGGTTTTGCCGCGGTTTTTCCGACGCCGTCCTTGATGTCCCCGGATTTGACAACTGCGGGCGTGGTCGTGACGGGCACGGTGATGCTGGCGACCAGGGCGGCTTGCTGCGCGGTGTCCGTCGGGTTTTTCACGGTATCCTTTGCCAAAGGCTTGGCGGTCTTTTTGTCATCTGTATTGCCCTGCGCTGCGGGCTTGGTTCCCTGCTCGCGCACTTCGGACGGGGCCTTGTCGTGCGCGGCGGTATTGGCCGTCGCGGCGCGGTCGTCCAAAGGTTTTCTCCGTTCACGCACAGGCGCGTCGTCGCGGCGTGGGGGCGCGTTGTTGGCATATGTGTCATGCGCGCGGGAAGAAGACCGATCTTCCCGGGGGCGTTCATTGTGCTGCGCGCGTGTCTCGCGCTGGGGCGCCGCCTCGCGCGGGACTTCGAATTTCGGGTTCAGATTTTCCACCAGCGCGTTTTTGCCCTTGGCGGCGGCGGTGTTGCCGGTCTTGCTCAAACGTGCGACGACGGCGGCAGAGAAATCGCCGATCAGTTTCTCGGCGGCGGATACGGTTCCGGCCTTGCCTGTCTTGCCTGTCGGGGCGGCGTCGGCATATTCCTTTTTAACGACGGCGACATCCATGAGTGTGAACCCTTGCTTTGCGGTTTCAAAAACATCTCAAAAAAGCGTTTGAGCACGAATGCCCATAGGGATTGCAGCAAGGAGCGTGCCAGACTTTCGGCTGGAGTGTATCAATATGAAATTGCAGGAAAAATATTGATTTCTCCGGCGTGTTTGATGGGAAAATAACGGGAATACAGAAAGAATTGCCGGGTGGCTTGGCAGCTTTTGCCGTTTTTTCTTAATCTTTGTTGAAGCCGGAGAGCGCCTGGCCGACAGCGTCCACGACCCCGCCCCAATCCCCGGGGGCGCGTTGGCGAAAAAGGCGGGCGCAGGCGTACCAGGGACTGTCGTCACGATCCAAAAGCCAGCGGAAATCGGGAACATGGGCCAGCATCACCCAGGTTGGCTTGCCCATGGTTCCACTCAAGTGCGTCACCGAAGTGCACACGCTGATCACCAGATCCAGTTGCTCTATTAGATCGTTGGTGTCGGAAAAATCATGAATGAACGGGGCCAGATCGACCACGGTGTCCAAGGTTTTCAAAAGGGCGGCATCGTCTTCGTTTGCGCCGATCTGGAGACTGTAAAATCGTGCGTCTGCGGTTTCAATCAGGTTTGCAAGTGCACTTAGGGGCATGGTGCGATAGCGATCGCTGCGCTGGCGGGGATTGCCCGCCCACACCAGCCCTACTTTTGGCGCGTCGCGACCTTGGGGATGGGGGGGCAGAACGATGCGTTTCGCATCGCGGCGTGTTCGTAACAAGCCGGTCGCTTCGGGGATGGTATCCAGCGTTGTGCCGAACAGATGGGGCAACGCCAGTAACGGCGCGTGCCACTGCGTCATGGGGACCTCTTCGTCGTGATCGACCACGGCAATCTCCTGGGCGTATCCTTGCGCTTCAAGGGATCGTGAGATCAGGCCCACCAGGGGCGTGTGACAACTCAAGGTGACGCGGCCGCCCTTTGCCGTCACCAAGGGCAGATAGCGCAGGAACTGGATCGCATCTCCCATGCCCTGTTCAGCGTGGATGAGAATGCTGTCTCCGTCCAGTTCACCGCCATCCCATAGCTTGCGATCAAGGTAAGGGCAAGGACGATGTTCCAGTTGCCAGCGCCAGCGGTAATTCCACCACCCGTTTTCGAAATCGCCCTGAAGAAGCTGCAAAAGCCCCAGCGACCAGTTGGCTTCCACCTGGCCGGGATTCAGTTCTATGGCCCGTTCCAGGTGAACCCGGGCGCGTTCGAATTCGCCCAGGGCCTTGAGCACGATGCCCAAGATGGCGTGAGCACGCGCGTGATCTGGTGCGCATTCCACCGCCCGTTCGGCGGCCTCGCGCGCCGCGTTCAGATCACTGCGTATTTCCAGAAGCGCGGCCAAATTGGCGTGGCTTGCGCCGTTCTCGGGATGGGCGTGGACGGCATGGTGGAGATCCTCAAGCGCCGCGTCCAGATCGCCGAGCTTGCGTAACGCCGCGGCGCGATTGTTGCGCGCAAGGTCGTGATCGGGGTTTATGTTCACGGCCCGGTCTAGAATTTCACGGGCCGAAGCCGCTTCCCCCGCGTTGAGCAAGAACGTCCCCTGATTGGCCAGATACTCCACGTTGTGCGGGTCCGTAAGCAGGGCCCGTTCCATGGCGTGGGCGGCCTCATCGGGGCGCTGTCGGCGAAACATCAATTCGGCCATGGCCGCATGGGCGGGGCCGAGATCGGGGGCTAGGGCCTGCGCTTCGGCCATGGCGGCTTCGGCCTTGTCCCAGCGCTTTAGGTCCATGAACACATCGCCCAGCGCCAGATGATAGTCCGCATTTTCAGGGTCGCGCGCGATGGCCCTTTGCAAGGGTGCTACGGCGTCCTCGGCGTGCCCGGCCAGTTTGCGCACCACGCCCAGAATATGATGTAAAGCGGCGATCTCGGCGTTGTTGCAGAGGGCTTCAATGATGCGTTTTTCTGCTTGTTCCGCGCGCTCGGACTGGATCATGACTTCGACCCACAGGCTCAGGGTTTGAAGGTGGTTGGGGTTCAGCGATAGCGCTTTGTCCAGCGCGTCGATGGCTTCATCCGTGTGTCCCAGGTTTTTCAGTGCGCCGCCCAGGTTGGCCCAGCCTTCGAAAAAATCGTCCTGTTTGGTGGTGGCTTGGGCGTAGGCATCGCGGGCCTCGTTCAAGCGGCCGAGGTCGCTCAGGGCGTTGCCTTTGAAGTTGTAGCCCTCAGGTGCGTTTGGAGCCAGCTTGATAACGATGTCCAGGCTTTCCAAAGCCTCTTCGGCACGCCGCGATGCAATGAGCGCGCTGGCCAGATTAAGGTGCGCTTCGGTGAGGGAAATGTCGGCCATCTTGGCGTTTGTGAACGCCGCGATGGCCTCATCCAGACGCCCAGCGGTCTGATAGGCGTTGCCGAGATTGACAAAGGCCGGGGCGAAATCAGGGGCCTGATGTGTGGCGCGTTCCAACAGACTTATGGCGACGTCGAACTGTCCCGCCTGGGTCATCAAAACGCCCATCAGGTTCAAGGCGTCCAAGTTGTCTGGCTGAAGCTTCAGGGCCTTGGCGTACAGTTCACCCGCTTTGGCCAGATCACCGGCTTGATGGTGGCGAAGAGCGTCGGCAAGGACCTTTTCAAACATCTCAAAAACGCGCTTTCAAGTCATGGGAAACGCGTTCCATGAAGGCGGGCCAGTCCTCGTGTTCGTCGCGCCGGATCAACCGCGCGCCGGGATACCAGGGGCTGTCGTTGCGTTCCCGCAGGAACCGCCATTCCGCGCTGGGACCGAGCAGGATCCACTCTTCTTTTCCCAGGGCCCCGGCGAGGTGGCATAGCAAAGTGTCGATGGAGATCACCAGATCCAGGTTTTCCACCAGCGCCGCCGTATCGGCGACGTCGGTGAGACGTTCGCCGAAATGATAAAGGTTGTCCGGCCAGTCTTCGATGTCGGTGGGCCGCTCCTTGGACATACACACAAAACTGGCGGCGGTGTTGTCGCGCACCAATGCCAGCATGTCATCGGTGGAGATGGAGCGAAGGTGATCGCGCACATTGCCCGGGTTGCCTTGCCAGACGATGCCGATTTTCGGTCCCGGTAGGTCCTTGAGAACGTGCGCCCATGCGGCGATGTCTTCGGTACTGGCGTTTACGTAGGGAATGGGAGCGGGGATGGTGTCCAGTTCGGTCTTGAAGACGTAGGGCAGGCTCATCAAAGGAATATGAACGTCATGATCCGGCACGTGATGATTCCAATCCACGACATCGCTTACCCCCGGGGTGCTTGCCAGCAACCGTGTCAGCGATGACGGCGCGTAGGCGACGGCTTTGGTGCATCGCGCGGCGACTTCGGCGGCATAGCGGATGAATTGCACGCTGTCGCCAAGGCCTTGTTCACAGAGCAACAAGATGGTCCCGTCCACCTGTTCGCCCTTCCACCTGGGCGTGTCCAGGCGACCGGCCTGAAAGGCGGGGGCCTTCCAACGGTGTTCATATTCCCGCCAGCCGCGTTTGAAATTACCCTTGGCCAGATAACAAAAGCCAAGGTGAACATGGGCTTCGACGTGAGCGGGGTTTGAATCCAGCACAAGGTGGTACTGCTCCATGGCCTCATCAATTTCCCCCATGTCTCGCAGCGCGTTTCCAAGGTTGTAGCGCAATTCCGGATGCGATGGATTGTCCTTAAGAATCGTGCGCAGAAGTGCTGCGGCCTCCTCAAGGCGCCCCATCTTGCGCAGGACGATGGCGAGGTTGTTGTTGTGAACCCCGCGTTGTTCCCGATCGTGCGGGGAAAGTTCGATGATGTGACGCCATGAGATCTCGGCCTCGCGCCATTTTTTCTGAGCTTCACAAGCTGCGGCCAGGGCGCTCAGGGCTCGCACGTCGTCGGGCTCCACCGCCAGATAGGCGCGGCAGTGAGATTCGGCATCTTCGGGGCGGTTTCGGGCCGTTAAAATCAGTCCCAGATCCAGGTGGTATTCCGTTTTTGCATCGGGCAACGCGGTGGCGATTTCAAGCTCTTCTACGCCCCGTTCGAACTGGCCCGCATGGGTCATCAATTTGCCGGCCAGATTATGCAGGGTTGCATTTTCAGGGTAGCTTTTCAGGGCCTGGAGACAGGCTTCGACGGCACCTTCGCGTTGTCCCGATTCGAAACGCGCCATAATCGCCTGAATGTGTGTCTCGACGCTGTCGTCTTTGGTGGTCAATGCGAAGGGTTCCTAGATGCCTTTGTCTTCAAGGGCGATTTCAAGCGCGGTTTCGATTTCGCGCGCGAACGCACGGCCCTTGAACAGGTTGCTGTCTTCGACGTCTTTGCGCAGGGATTGGCGGATGGTATCGAGCGTTGCAAAGTCTTTCGTCAAGGTGCACGCTGTTTCCACCAGTTGTGTAGAGGTGCTTGCAACCCATTCGCCTTTGCCCGCGCTGTGCAAAACGCTGGCGGCGACCTGTGCGCTGCGCCGTCCGCCATCGCGCGTGAGAACCGGCACGCCCATCCACAAGGCGCGCGCCACGTGCGCCGCGGTGGTGTTCACACCGCCGTCCAGCAAAATATCGACGCCCTTCAGGAACGTCAGTTCCGGGTCTTCGTAGGTGCCGTCTTGCTGCTCGCTTTCAAAAAACACGATGCGTCCGGTCAATCCAAAATGAGCGAAGCGCGCCACAAGGGACATGCGAATGTCCTCAGGCAGGTTGGGGCCCGTGTTCAAGGCGAGCAGGGACTTCGGCACGCCACGTAGGAGCGTGCACCACATCAGGGCCGTTTGCGCGCTGAGACGCGCAAGGTCCGCACGGGCGCCAAAGGTGATGGTGTTGTGCTCAAGAGCCGGCAGAGGTCCCGGTTCGCCCAGCATGGCGAAAGGGGCAAAGGCGTACAGACCGGTTTCCAACTCGGCGATCTCTTGGCCCTCAAGACGGGTGCGCCGGTCCGTTTCCAAGGTGGCCCGATCGGTGAGAAGCAAATTGATGCAGCCCTTACCCGTTCCGTCGAGGTGGTTGAACCAGGCGACCTGTAAGGGGGCCGCCTGGGCCGCCAGAACCGCACGGCGCTGCCCCGGACCGAAGCCTGTCAGGTCGATCAGGGCCTGGATGGCGTCTCCTGAAATAATGCTCGCCACAACATAATCGTCCAAATTGAAAACAGGACGCCAGGAATCGCACAGGCTTTTCAAATGGTCGGTGGTGTTGTCGTGGGTGGCCGATTGCTGATAACAAAAGACCTCGAAGCGTTCGCGATTGTAGGTGGTGAGAAAAGCTTCCAGCACCAGTGCATCGTCGCAGCGATAAAAAATGTCGGCGAGAATGCCGATGCGGATTTTTCCTTCCGCAGGCTGATCGCTGCCTTCCATGGCTTCCACGCCCATGGCTTTGGCGCGCGCAAGAAGCGTTTCATCGAGCTCTTTGCGCATTGTCCAGCGCGCATCGTCCATGAAGGAAAGGGTCGTGAGATATGCGCAAACCCCATCGATACGCTCTTCGTCGCTGGCCATGGCGTATTGCAAGCACGCGAGGGTGTCGTCTGAATTTCCTTGAAACAATAGACTGTGCGCGAGCGCGATGGCGACGTCCGGGTCGCCCGGGAAAAGATGTTCCACAGCCTGCAAAGCGGCTTGGGCGCGGGGATATTCCCCGATTTCGATCAGGCTCTGGCCCATCAAAAGCAGTGTTTTCGGGGAATCGGGGGTGAGGCGCAGTTCCTTTTCACACAACGCGACGGCTTCGTCGAAGCGCCGCAGTTCGAAACCCACCATGGCTTCCAGATGGAAGGACGAAACGTTGATATTGTCCAGCGCCGCGGCATAGTTCTGCAAGTTTGACGGGGTCAGGTTTTCCAGTTTCGGGTGGACTTCCAACGTGGTCGCGAGCTTGGCGAAGTAAAGGCTGTCGTCGAGGTCGCCCATTTGCGTTTTCAGCACCGATAGGGCGTCCGCATAGTCGCGACATTCCGGGTCGATCTCATGGGCACGCATGATCAAGGCGATGCCGCGGCCCAGATCGCTGAGACGCACGGCGCACAGACCGAGCAAATGCAAGGCTTCCGGAACGTCGGGGTCCTGCGCCAGGATGCCTTGAACGATTTCCAGCGCGGAGGCGATGTTTTCCTTCATCAATGCCCGAATGGCGTTGTTGAGTTCATCAAGGTGCGGCGTGGAAACGGTGCAGGTCATGGCGGCCCTATGGCTTTCAGACGTAAGATCGAGGCGATTCTCCTACCGACATGATGTTTCAATCTTGCGCTGAATTCAACCGAAGTCGGTTTGCGCCGTGAGGGCGTTGCAAGTGCGTCGCGCAACCGCCATGATCTCTTCATGAGCGATGATGAAAAACTTGGGCGCGTACGCGAACTGATTACCGCGGGTCGTCTTGAAGACGCCCTGGAAATCTGCCTGCCGCCGGCCAACGCCGGCGATGCGGAGGCGATCTACCTGCTGGCGGTGATTTCCCACCACGGGGGCCTGAATACCGAAGCGATGAATTTGTACCGCGAGGCTGCCAAAATGCTGCCCGAGCGCTCCGACGTTCTGTACAACTTCGGCGTTTTTTTGCGCGAAACCGATGAACGTGAAGGCGCGATCGAGGTGTGGACGCGCGCCGTCCAGACCAACCCCGAACATTGGCAGGCCAGCTATAATCTGGCTTTGGCGCTGAGCGATAGTGGGTGCGATGAGGCCGCCGTGAGCGCGTATCGGCAAAGCCTGGATGCGAAAGCGGACAACATCGATGCGCTCTATAACATGGGCAACGCCTGTTTTCGTCTGGGACGTTGGGGCCAAGCGCGTGAGGCCTATGACGCGGTGTTTGCCCTCAAGCCGAACCATGCGGGGGCGTTGGCTAACCTGGGCCTGACCCTTTTGCGCTGCGGCGAAGACGAGGCGGCGGTGGCGGCGTGCCGCAAGGCGGTGGCGCGTGCGCCCGACGACGTGACGGCCCATGTCAACTTCGGCCATGCCCTGTTGGCGGCGGGGGACTGGGCGGCGGGCTTCAAAGAACTTCAATGGCGCTGGCGCGTGCAGCTTGCCCCCAAGGCGTTGATCGGCGGGGAACAGTGGAACGGTGAAGATTTGGCGGGGGGGCATCTGGTGCTGTTCGGCGAACAGGGCCACGGTGATGTGGTGCAGTTTTTGCGCTTTGTGCAGATGGCGCGTGAGGTCTCCGGTGCCGGGCATGTGAGCGTTCTGTGTCACAAGGCGCTGGTTGGCATTGCCGCACGCGTCCCCGGCGTGGATGAGGCGCTGGCCCTGGAAGACATGCCCCATGCGCCTTACGTGTGCGCTGCGTTAATGGATTTGCCGGCGATCCTATGGCAAGACGATTTGCGTGTGCCGTCGCCGCCTTATATCGAGCCGCCGCGCGCGCGGACCTTGGCGGGGGGGGGGCTGCGTATCGGCCTGGTGTGGCGTGGGAATCCGGACCATGCCAACGACGCCAAGCGCTCGTGTGCCTTAAGTGATTTAAAGCCGATTTTCGAAATGGACGACGTGCACGTGTTTGCCCTGCAATGGCAAGGTGTGAGCGACGAAGAACGCAAAGTCGTTCAGGATTTTGAAAATGTGAGCGATCTGGGGAACGATTTTTCCGATTTTTGTGAGGCGGCGGAAATTCTCGGTGGATTGGATGTGCTGATCAGCGTGGATACGGCGATGGCCCATATGGCGGGCGCCTTGGGGGTGGAAACGTGGGTGATGCTGCCGTGCGTTAGCGACTGGCGCTGGCGCGGTGAGGACGCAACGTCGCCTTGGTATCCAAACGTGCGCCAGTTTCAGCAAGGCGTCGATGGCGACTGGTGCGCTGTCGTGGAGCGTGTGGCGGCGGCGCTTCAGCTCAAGGCCGCCACGCGGCGTGCTGATCCAGAAACGTCTTGCAAGACACAAAACTGAACAGGAACTTGCTGAGGCTGTTGGGCCAGTCCTTTGTGTCCAGGAGTTTGGAAAATTTATCCCGGTCCACGATGTCGAAAATGGGGCTGGGTTCCAGAAGCCGTTCGCGCGTGGCTGGGTCCTTGAGGTCCAGCAGCGACAAAATCGAAGCGTTAAAGCCTTTTTTGGTACGATCTAGCCGCACGCTATCGGTGAGGGCCCCTTCGGTTGCGGCGCGCAGCAGCCATTTGACATAACCGTCACGGATCAAATGACGTGCGGGCACCGTATAGAGGAATTCCGCCAGCGCGCGGTCCAGATAAGGCGAGCGGTTTTCCACCGACCAGCGCATGGAATTGGCATCATCCTCGCTCAAAATCACGGGGATGGATTCGTGGAACAGCTCGTTCATCATGCGGTTGCGCAACAGATTGTCCGTGTACCGGCTTTCGTGGAAGTCCTCGTGAAAGGGCTTGCACAGTAGGTTTTCAAACACGTCCTGATTTAAAAAAATATGCTCGCGTTGGGCCGGGTTTTTGGCGAAGGCCAAAGGGTCTTGAAGGTACGGGTTGCGCACGACCTTGCCGTAACTTTGTTTCCAGTCGTTGACCAAAGCGTTAAAGTCGGTTCCCTCGGTGGCCTTCATTTCCGCCAGCCACATGGAATAGTGATCGTAATAGCCGGTGAACAGCTCGTCGGCGGCGGTTCCAGAAAGGGCGATTTTGTAGCCTTGTTCGTGGATGCTTTGGGAGAGGAAGGAATGGACGTAATAGCTGATGGTGAACACGGGTTGGCGGCGGTACGCCACCAGATCGCTTAGACGTTCGAAAAAGCCCTCTTGGGATGTGTGAATTTTAAACGTCTCGCAGCCCAGATCGCGCACCACCGCGTCAATATTTTCGCTTTCGTCATAACGCGCATCCGCATCGATGATGGAAAAGCAATGGGGGACTTGGCCCAGGCGTTTCGCCGCGATGGAGGCGAGCGCAGCCGAATCCACGCCGCCGGAAAGGCAAAAGGCGAGGGGAACGTCGGCGCGCAGACGAATTTGCACCGCCCGATCAAGACGTTCGCGGGCTCCATCTAGGGCCTCGCTCAGGGTCATGGCTTCGTTTGGGACATACCGCAAGCGCCAATAGGGCGTGGGGTGTGGCGGGTTTCCATCATGAAGCAGCGCCGTTGAAGCATGGGGAAAGACCGCGACATCTTTAAAAAAGGTGCGCGGTGTTTTGTGGGCGGCCTTGTAGCCGTTGACCAAAAAGCGCGCGACGTGTTCGCCGTCCACCGTGGGCTTGCGTCCAGACAAGGCGCAAAGGGCGGAAATTTCAGAGGCAAAGTAGAGTGTACCGTCCACAGTTTGCGTAAACAGCGGTTTTTCACCGAAGCGATCGCGGCTCAGCACCAGTCCGTGCGCAGGGTCCAGAAGGGCTATCGCCCACATGCCCTCGAAACGATCGAAACATGCTTCGCCCCAGACACGGTAAGCCGCCAGCACGACTTCGGTGTCGCTGTGGGTGGTGAAGGTGTGACCCTGCGCGCGAAGCTCATCGCGCAGTTCCACGTAATTGTAAATCTCACCGTTGAAGACCAGCGTCAGGCCATCACGGATGAAGGGCTGGTTGGCACGCGCATCTAAGTCGATGATGGAAAGGCGGGTGTGCAAAAGCGAAACCCGTTGTCCGGCGAACGTGCCTGTGAAGTCACCGTGGGCGTCGGGGCCGCGCCGCCCCATGGCGGCCAGCGCGGCGGTGCGCCGTGACGGTGATGGCACAACGTGACCGATGGACCCGGCGATGCCGCACATGCTTGCTTACCCCATATCCACGGCGTCGCGACGGAGGATCTCTGCGTATTTGCAGGCCGCGTTCAGGCGTTTGCCCACCAAGGTGTCCACTTCGTGCGCTGGGAATTGCGTGGCGGGGCGCGCGAACATCAAGTCTTCGCGGCGCAAAACATGACCGGATTCCAAGTCGCACGCGGCCACCACGCCCTTACGTACGGCGTTAAGAATGGGGACTTCGGCAGGCTGACGAATTTTTTCGCGTCGTCCCAGGCTTTGGCGGATGCGCGGGGCCGCTTCGCACAACGCTTTCAAATCCTGCGGTTCGAACGACAGTTCATGGTCGTGAAAATCGCGCCCGGTTTTACAATCGGTGAAATGGACTTCAATGGTGGCCGCCCCCTGCGCGATGGCCCCATAACAGGCCTCCGGCCCGATGACATGGTTGGAATAGCCCACGCTCAGCCCCGTGTGTTCGGCCAGATAGGGTACGGCCAGAACGTTGGCTTGCTCAATCGGCGTCGGATAGGCGCTGACACAATGCATCAGATGCAGACGTTCGCGAACATCGCTCACACCGCTTTCGTCCTTGAACCAGGCGATGGCCTGGTGGATTTCCGCCATCGTGCCCAGCCCGGTGGAAATGATCACCGGCAGGTCGGTTGCGGCGGCGGCGCGGATCACAGGTTCGAACGTCAAATCGCCGCTGGCGATCTTGAGGGTGGAAAAGAGGTCTGCCAGAAAGGGGATTTTGTCTTCTGAAATGGCGGCGGAAAACATCTCGATGCCAATGGATTTGGCTTCATGGGCCAGATCGCGCAGGGCGTCGTCGGACAGGGCGAAGGCGCGCACCCGCTCCAGTCGCGCCGCATCGGTCGTGCCGACAAAGCGTTCCGGTGTGTAGGTTTGAAACTTCACCGCATCCGCTCCGGCGGCTTTGGCCTTGTGGATCAGCGCGCGGGCGATTTCCGGGTCGCCTTCATGATTGACGCCGATCTCCGCGATAACGGCGATCTGCGTCGTTAAGTCTTTTCCAAAAAGATGCATAGTGTTGCGCCCCCTGTGCGTTTCAAGATAAAGCGCGTTTCAAGATAAAGCGCGTTTCAAGAAGAGGTCGCGTCGTCTTCTTTTTCCACAAATTTCGTGAGGTCTTGGCGAAATTGCTTGAGGACATTGGCCTCGTGCGCGATCAGGTCGTGGGTTTTTTTCAAGGCCTTGTAGGTCTTGCCCTGGGCGACCAGATTTTGAATTTGTTCGGCAATGGGTTTGGCGCTGGGACAGGCCTTCGTGTAATCGTTGAGGTGCTGGCCGAACATTTCCATGTATTCGTCCACCTTGTCGGGGAACATGTAGGCGCACTGCAAGGCCAGATACACCCGTGAGGCGGGGGTCGAGTCCTCCATTTCGGAAAGAACTTCCTTGTTGCGCAGGATCGCCGCTTCATTGTGCACCAGAATTTTGGCGTTGGTTCCGATGTTTTCGATTACCGCGCCGTTGATCATCAATTTGTCGCCGGATTTGAATTCAAGCTTCAGTGGCACGTCGCGTCCTCCTGTCGTGTTGGCTCCATCATAATGGGTATACGCCTCGGCGTGAAACGATTTACCCTTTGCTTGTGCGGGCTCGATAATGTTTTTTAAGTTTACATCTCCAGGGGCAGTGCGTATATTAACCGGGTATGACCCTGTGTAAATTTGGGTCAAGTCATAATATAGGGTGAAAAAATCATCCTGGTTATCTCTAGAAAGGAGACTTTGATATGGCTGAAGTTACACTCTCCGCTGCGGTACGCAGCAGTCTTTTGTCTTTGCAGGGCACGTCGGATCTCATCAAGCAAACCCAGGGACGTTTGTCTTCGGGCTTGCGGGTGGCGAGCGCGATCGACGATCCGGTGGCGTATTTCCAGGCCAAAAGCCTGTCGGATCGCGCCGGTGATTTGACCCAGAAAAAAGACGGTATCAATCAAGGTGTGAGTTCCGTGAGTGCGGCGCTGGACGCTGTGACGTCCGTTGAAAGCGTTGTCCAACAGCTCAAAGGTCTTGCCCAGTCGATGAAGGCCGCGACGGGCAGCCAGTTCACCGATTTGATTACACAGTTCAACAGCCTGCGCACGCAGATCGGCAATCTGGTGACGGATGCGACGTATCAGGGCACCAATCTGGTGAACAACACCTCGCAGACGTTGACGGTGACGTTCTCGGAAAAGACCGCCAGCCTTTTGACCGTGAACGCCTCCAAACTGGATCAGCAGGGTCTTCTCGTCGGTGGGGTTGCGACGTACAACTCGACCACAGCCGTGAATGTCAACTTTTCGGCGGCTGCCGGTCAGTCCTTGACGGCGGGTTCAACATTGACCTTCACCTATCAAGGTGTGGACACGACCTTTACGACGGCGATTTCTGGATCGTTCACGTACGGCACGTCGACCGTGACCTTGAAGGCGAACACCGGCGGCACGATTGTGCTTACGCAGGGCACGGTTTACGTTGCGACATTCGGTCTGAGTACGGACGTTCCGGCAGGTACCGCGGTGTTTTATGTGGGTACGACGACTGCCGGTGGCAGCACGTCTGTCGCCACGACCGGCGACTTCACGACGTTCATCTCCGAAGGCGACAGCACACGCATCGACGGTGCTATTACCCAGTTGGACACGGCGCTTACCACCTTGCGCGCACAGGCGTCCGGTCTGGGTTCGAACGTGGCGTTGCTGCAGACCCGACTTGATTTCACGAGCCAATACACGAACACGCTGACGACCGGTGCGTCGAAGTTGACCCTGGCCGATATCAACATGGAAGGTGCAAACCTGTTGGCCCTGCAAACGCGCCAGCAGTTGGGCATTACCTCGTTGAGTTTTGCCGGTAAGGCGGAGCAAGGCATCTTGCGTCTGTTCCAGTAAGCTGAATTAGGAAAAGTCGCCAGCTAGCCCGGGTGAGAATATTCTCCGGGGTTATCTCTAGAAAGGAGATTTAGAAATGGCTGAAGTTACACTCTCCGCTGCGGTACGCAGCAGTCTTTTGTCCCTGCAAGGGACATCGGATTTGATCAAGCAGACCCAAGGGCGGTTGTCTTCGGGCTTGCGGGTGGCGAGCGCGATCGACGATCCGGTGGCGTATTTCCAGGCCAAAAGCCTGTCGGATCGCGCCGGTGATTTGACCCAGAAAAAAGACGGTATCAATCAAGGTGTGAGTTCCGTGAGTGCGGCGCTGGACGCTGTGACGTCCGTTGAAAGCGTTGTCCAACAGCTCAAAGGTCTTGCCCAGTCGATGAAGGCCGCGACGGGCAGCCAGTTCACCGATTTGATTACACAGTTCAACAGCCTGCGCACGCAGATCGGCAATCTGGTGACGGATGCGACGTATCAGGGCACCAATCTGGTGAACAACACCTCGCAGACGTTGACGGTGACGTTCTCGGAAAAAACCGCCAGCCTTTTGACCGTGAACGCCTCCAAGCTGGATCAGCAGGGGCTTGCCCTCGGTACGATTGCAACATATAACTCCAACACGTCGTTGATGGTGAATTTCTCTGCTGCGAGCGTCAACGTTCGGTCCGGCGTTTCTTTCGTCTTTACCTATCAAGGCACGGATGCGACGTTCACCACCGGTACGACGGCCTCGTTCACGATCGGGACCGCGACGGTGACGTTGTCGCTCAATACCGGTAGTTCCATAACGCTGACCCAAGGCACTGTTTTTTCCGGAAATTTCGCTACAGCGGGTTCGGTGGCCAATGCTACGGGGGCAACGGCGGGAACGGCCTTCTTTATCACGACGGCGACGTCGGCCGGTTCGACGAATACCACGACCGGTCAGTTCACCACGTGGGTTTCCGAAGGCGACAGCACGCGCATCGACGGTGCTATTACCCAGTTGGACACGGCGCTTACCACCTTGCGCGCACAGGCGTCCGGTCTGGGTTCGAACGTGGCGTTGCTGCAGACCCGACTTGATTTCACGAGCCAATACACGAACACGCTGACGACCGGTGCGTCGAAGTTGACCCTGGCCGATATCAACATGGAAGGTGCAAACCTGTTGGCCCTGCAAACGCGCCAGCAGTTGGGCATCACCTCGTTGAGTTTTGCCGGTAAGGCGGAGCAAGGCATCTTGCGCTTGTTCCAATAGGATTTTAGCGATCTCAAGAAAAGCCGCCACGCAATTTTCGTGGCGGCTTTTTTTGTTTTATAGTGTTTATGGTTGAGGCAGTTCCCCAATGTGCGCCAATGTAAAAACAAAACCCTGAGTTGTGATGATGCAAGATAAAGAGAGAAATTCACACGGCGAATGTGAAACACCTAAAGACGATCTGCGTGCGCGGAACCTGGAATGGTTTCGTGCCCAATTTCCGGCATACCATGATCGTCTCAAGTCCTATGAGCCGATCTCAGAGTTGGTTGAAGAAGGGGACGGGTGGTCCAATGTGCGTTTTTCCGGTCAGCTTTTGTACGAGCCAACAGCCGCGGAACACATTGAAAAACAACTAAAAGATTTTAGCACCGCGCCGCAGCGCCTTTTGTTCGCGCCCATTCAACCTGCGAACTTCGATCGTTACGCGGCGAATTTTCTCCACGACTTCATCTCACGGCTGAATTCGGAAGAAATCGAATTTCATGTGAGCATCAATTCCGAAAAAGCCTATTACGCGTTTTCTTTCGGGTTTGGGCTGGGGGCGCATATCCATGATCTGGTGGAAAAAACGAATTGCCAGGCGTTGATTATCGTTGAGCCGAACATGGAATTCATCGCCCAGTCACTCGAGGTGTTTGACTGGCCGGCCTTGCATGAAGTTATGGACGAGCGCGGCGGTCATTTGAATCTCATTATCAGCGACAATGAAGAGATTATTTATGGTCGTATTCGTGTCGACATTCGGATTCTCAATGCGTGCTCGTTGGACGGCGCGATGTTTTTCAACCATTACCACAATGAATTGTTCGTGCGAATGCAAGAACGGATCAAGTCAAATACAAACATTATTTTAGCAGGGCTCGGTTTTTATTTCGATGAAACCGTGATGATCGCAAATACCTATGAAAATCTTCGCACTGGCAAGGCGCGGATGGTCCAATTTCCGGAAAATGCATTTCGCAAATACCCCGTTTTTATCGTCGCCAGCGGACCTTCATTGGACAAAGATATTGAATGGCTCAAAGACAACAAGGAAAATGCCGTTATTTTTTCTTGTGGCTCGGCAAACATGCCGCTTCTGAAGGCTGGGATCGTTCCAGATTTTCAGGTGGAAATTGAAAATATTCCCGAACTGTATGACTTGATGCGCGATACGGCCAAACATTTGGATATTTCCAAAACCCATTTGTTGACCAGCACCACCGTGGATGCGCGCGTCCCTGGTTTTTACGACGAAACATCTTATTATTTTCGCCCGGCCCTGGCGTCTTTTCCGCTTTTTGCCGGTGAAGAAGATGCCCCTTTGCACAACGGCAGTCCCACCGTCACCAATGCGGCCCTGGCTCTAGTACAGAATTTCGGCTTTCGTGAAATATATTTGTTCGGCGTGGACATGGGCAGCAAAGTCAAAGGCCTGAAGCATTCGCGTTCAGCCTGGCAAAACAGCGATGAAGGGTGCGAAGTCGATATTCAATTCAATCTGCCCGTACGCGGAAACTTTGGCGGCACCGTGTATACCTATGCGGATATGAATTGGACCCGCGATGAGATGGAATTGGCGCTCAAGCATTTTCACAGGGGGCGTTTTTACTATAATTGCAGCGATGGTGCCTACATCAAGGGGGCGTTGGCGAAGCATGCGCATTCCGTGAAATTCGCAAAACATGACAAGCCGAAATCCGTGGAAGTGCGCAATATTGTGAAGGCCTTTGAACCGTATTCTAAAAATGATTTCGATGCGAAGTGGAACGATGCGGATATGCGCGAAAAATTCTCGCGTTATTTCGATCGTCTGTTTGCCTGTCTGGACGATCCGGAGGATATCGCAAGCAAACGTGCGTTGACGAAAATCAATAAAATTTTCATGCCGACGCTGGAAAAAAATCGTGATCAATTGGGCTTGGCGATGACCTTCCGCGGCACTCTGTGGCAAGCAATGATCGGTTCTGAATATTATATGAACCGCATCGAGGGCGATGAGGATATCGCGCGTTCCCAAGAAATCTTTAAAGAAGAACTGACCCGTCTGTTTACCCATCTACGCGATATCGCCATCAAGGATCTGGGACATCTTAGCGAACAGGTATGGGCACCGCGGATGCGCGAAATCGACATCGAAAAGGAAGACTGGAGCGCGCCGTGATGCAGCCTTCGGCATCGAAACGCAGAGCGCTGGGTGTCGCGGTGATCGGTCTTGGGGTCGGTGAGCAGCACGCCCATGCCTATGCCCGCCATCCCCAATGTGAACTCAAGTGGCTGTTTGATCGGTCCGTCACCAAGGCCGAAGAGGTTCTTGCCCGCGTGCGTGCGAGCGGTCCGGCGGGCAAAATTGCACCATCATTCGAAGCGATCCTTGCCGACCCGGCTGTAGATGTCGTTTCCATTGCGACCTATGACGACCTGCATTGCGAAGAAGTGATCCAGGCCTTCAATGCCGGCAAGCATGTGTTCGTGGAAAAGCCCCTGTGTCGCACGAATGATGAATTGCAACGGCTCGTGCAGGCATGGCGACGTGGCGGTTGCAAGCATCTGGCATCCAATCTGGTTTTGCGTGAGGCGGCGCTTTACAAGTGGCTCAAGGCTCAGGTGAACGCCGGTGCGCTCGGCGACATTTACGCCATCGACGCCGAATACCTTTATGGCCGTTTGCCGAAGATCACCGAAGGATGGCGCAAGGATGTCGAAGATTACAGCGTGATGGAAGGCGGCGGCATCCACATGATCGACCTGATGGCGTGGCTTGTCGGGGAAAGGCCTCGCCGTGTCAGGGCCATGGGCAACCGCATCGCGACCAAAGACACGTCGTTTCGATATGACGATTATCAATGCGCCACGTTTACGTTTCCATCCGGCTTGATCGGGCGCATCAGCGCCAATTTCGCTTGTGTGCACCCTCACCATCATGTGTTGCGTGTGTACGGCACCAAGGCAACGTTCATTTATGACGATGCCGGCGCGCGTTTGCACACTTTGCGCGACGAGGCCGCGGGCGCAACGTTCAGACATGAAGCCCCGTTGCCCGTGGGAAAGGGCGTTCTGATTCCGGATTTCATTAAGGCCATAGACAATGGAACCGATCCCGGCCCCCAGGCAAAGCGGGAGTTCGATCTGGTTTCGATGTGTGCGCATTCGGATCGAAGTCATGCCCGCGGATGTGATGTAGAGATCGAATACACGGAGATTGAATAAAATGACACAGGTGCGTGAAGTCCCTTTTGGCCGCCCGTGGGTGACGGACGAAGATCGGGCCCGGGTGATGGAGGTCCTGCAAGGCCATATCCTCACCCATGGCCCCAACTGCAAGGCGTTTGAGACGGAATTCGCGGCCTCCATGGGCGGCGGTTTTGCTGTTTCGACGTCTTCGTGCTGGGCGTCCTTGCACCTTGCCATGATCAACTTGGAGATCGGCCCCGGCGATGAGGTTTTGGTGCCGGCGCAAACCCATGTCGCCACTGTGCATAGCGTGGAATTTGTCGGCGCCACGCCGGTGTTTGTGGATTGTGAGCTTGAAACGGGCAACGTAAATATAGATTTGATGGAAGCCTTGATAACGGATAAGACCCGCGCCATCGTCATCGTGCATTTTGTCGGGATTCCGGTGGATATGCCCAAGGTCATGGCACTGGCCGAACGCCATGGTCTGAAGGTGGTCGAAGATTGTGCTTTGGCCGTGGGGGCCCGGGTGGATGGCCGCCATGTCGGTTTGTTCGGCCATTGCGGCGGCTATTCGTTCTATCCGGTCAAGCACATCACCACCGGCGAGGGCGGCATGTTCGTCTCCCGGCACGAAAACGTGGTGGCAAAGGTTGCAAAGTTTCGGGCTTTCAGTGTGGATCGCACCCATACGCAGCGAAAAGTTCCCGGCATTTACGACGTCACGGGAGTGGGCATGAATTATCGCATGAGCGAGATGCAGGCCGCACTGGGGCGTGGCCAGGTTGAAAAAATACCCGCCATTTTGAAGGCCCGCGCGGCTAATTTCGCCCTTTTAAAGGAACGTCTGTGCGAGGGTGATGAATTTCACGTTCTCGATAGTTCGCAAACGCGCCTGGAAAACAGCCATTATTGCCTGATCGCCGTGTTGAAGGGCGATCGTGCCAAAAAACGCGATGACATCATCCTCGCCTTGAAAGAGCGCAAAATCGGAACCAGCGTGTACTATCCGCACCCGGTGCCTCGGCTTCAGTATTATCGTGAAAAATACGGCTATACTCCGGGGCAATGTCCGAACGCCGAAACCATCAGCGACGAAGCCATCGCCCTGCCGGTGGGGCCGCATCTGGATTCGGCGGATATTAACCATTTGGCGGATACTCTCACATCCTTGATGCGTTGAATATCCAGCTTGAAGCGGCACAGCTATGGAGATTGTCATGGGCGAAGACGTAACCCCGGAATTGATAAAGCAAAAATTGTCCACCAAGCGCGTGATGCTGGTCGGCGGCGCGGGCTTCATCGGCCATAATCTGGCTGTCGATCTGGCACGTTATGGAACGTCGGTGATGGTGGTCGATAATTTGATGCTCAATAATCTGGTGACCAATGTCACCGTGAGCGGCATTGATGTGCTGCGCCGTGATCTGAACCATAGCTTTCTCATGCAGCGCTTCGATATGATGCGTGAAGCCGGTGTTCAAATGTACAATGCCGATGCGCGCAACAGTTCCGATCTGGCCGAAGCCTTTCGCCAGTTCGAACCCACCGACGTGGTGCACCTGTCCGCTATCGCCAGTGCGGTGGAGGCACGCAAGGTACCGGGGCTGACCTTCGATCTGCAACTTGTAACGTTGCGCAACGTGCTGGAATTGTCGCGCAGATTCCTGCCCGAAGGCCACGTGGTCTTCATGAGTTCATCGACCGTCTACGGTGATTTTGAAAAACCGACGGTGGATGAAAGCGATCGCCCGCGCCCGCGCGGGATTTACGCCAATGCCAAGTTCATGGGGGAGCGCTTGCTGCGCACCTATTCCGATCAATACGGCATCGGCACCACCATCATCCGTCCCAGCGCCTTGTACGGCGAACGCTGCATCAGCCGACGCGTCAGCCAGGCTTTTATCGAAAACGCCCTGTCGGGCAAGCCTTTGTTGCTTGAAGGCGGGGGGCAGGGACGGCTTGATTTCACCCATATTTCGGATCTTGTCGATGGGATCACAAGTTCCATTGCGGTGCATAAGGGCAGCACCAACACCTTCAATCTGACATTTGGCAACGCGCGCACCATTGCGGAGCTAGCCGCCATCGTTAAAGATGTTGTGCCCGATGCCGTACTGGAAGAACGCCCGCGCGATGAAAACAAGCCCATCCGGGGAACGCTTTCTACGGATCGTGCGCAGGCGCAACTCAACTTCCATCCCAAGTTGACGTTGGAAACGGGCTACAGACGTTATTGCGAATGGTATGTCGATCAATGGGAAAAGGCGAAAAAACGCGTAGGCGTTTAGTCTGAACCGTCCATGAGCGTTGCAATTGTTGATTATGGCGCGGGAAACCTGGCGTCCGTCGCGGCGGCGGTGGAAAAGGTCGGTTTTCATGGTGTCGTCAGTTCCGAGGCAAGCGTCCTTCGTGGCGCCGACAAACTGATTCTGCCCGGTGTCGGGGCGTTCGGTGATGGCATGAAGGGCCTGCGCGAGCGGGGGCTGGTTGATGTTCTGAATGCCCTGGTGCTGAAGGCCAGGGTTCCGATCCTGGGGATATGTCTTGGATTCCAACTCATCGCGTGCAAAAGCGAGGAGTTTGGCGAACACGAGGGTCTGGGCTGGATTGATGCCGATGTGGTGCGTTTGCACCCCGATGACGGCGCTTTGCGCGTCCCTCACGTTGGATGGAACGAATTGTATCAGACCAAACATAGCATGCTGTTCGATGGCATAGAGGACGAAACGTTGTTTTATTATGTGCATTCCTACCGTCTTGTTCCGCACGCGTCGGATGTTGTGATCGGTGAATGCGATTACGCAGGGCGCTTTGCGGCGGCGGTGCGCAAGGACAACATCTTTGCGGTGCAGTTTCATCCCGAAAAGAGCCAATTAGCCGGTCTGGCGCTGCTTGAGAATTTTCTGAAGTACGAGGGCTAGCCATGTTGCGCAAACGCCTAATCACGGTCTTGACGTTCAACGACGGCGTGCTGTTTCGCACCAAGCTGTTTCAGCCGGATTACCGATACACCTTAAATTTCGTGGACGCGTGGTCAGTGGATGAGGTGGTGATCTTGGACGTGACGCGTCCGGGGAAGGGGAAACGTGAAAATTTCTTTGATGTCGTGCAGCACTTTGCCCGAACGTGTTTCGTGCCGTTGAGTGTCGGCGGTGGGATCCGGGATTTAAACGATGTGCGCAAACTCTTGGCGCTGGGTGCCGACAAGGTGGTCCTGAATACCGGTGCTTTGGAGCGCCCCGAGTTGATCGGCGAGACCGCCCGGCAATTCGGCACCCAATGCGTGGTCTTGTCCATTGATGCGAAAAAAACCGGTGAGGGTGAATATGAAGTCCATGGGGCCTTTGGCATGCACCCTACCGGCTGGACACCGTCCGATTGGGCGGCGCGCGGTGAAGCGCTTGGCGCGGGGGAAATCCTGATTACGTCCATTGATCGCGATGGCTGGCTGCAAGGTTATGATCTGGATTTATGTTCACAGGTGACGGCGGCGGTGCGCGTCCCCGTCCTGGTGCTGGGCGGGGCGGGATCGTGGAAACACTTCACCGAGGCTTTCAAGCGATGCGGGGTGTCGGGGGTGTGCACGCAGAACATTTATCATTTTACAGAGCAAAGTATTCATAGCGCTAAAACCTTTCTTGATCGCAGCGGCGTTGACGTCCGCCTTTAAGGGAACCGACGATGGTCCAGTTTTGCAAATCCTGCTTGATGCCCGATACCCGCCCACGCGTTGTTTTTGACGACAACGGTGTGTGCAATGCGTGTCACAACGCAGCCGCAAAGCCCAAAATCGACTGGAATGTGCGG
The DNA here is from genome assembly GCA_964451415.1 of uncultured Magnetovibrio sp. Lineage (GTDB taxonomy): Bacteria > Pseudomonadota > Alphaproteobacteria > Rhodospirillales > Magnetovibrionaceae > CAYVHU01. Next base: position 29,818 of record CAYVHU010000010.1, on the reverse strand, counting down.
CGCAAGGAATTCCTGGAAACCTTGGAGGAGAAAAAGGCCCAGGGGTCTCACCCGGATTACGATTGTATCGTGCCGTGGTCGGGGGGAAAGGATTCCAGTTATATCGCCCACCGGCTGAAGTTCGAGTTCGGCCTGAACCCGCTTTTGGTCACGTTTTCACCATTGATCCCCAATGACATCGCGGTGCACAACCGCGAGGAAATGCTGAAATTGGGTTTTGATCACTTGATGGTGCGCCCCAACCAACGTGTCTCGCGGCGGCTGGCCAAACGCTTTTTCACCGAACGGGGCAATCCCAAAATTCACTGGGACGCCGGCGTGAATACGTTGCCGGTGCGCGTTGCGCTCAATTATGGAATTCCGTTGATTTTCTACGCCGAACACGGGGAGTCAGAATACGGTGGGCGGGTGTTGAGTGAAGAGTCCAAGAAGATCCGCGATTTTACGGAAGTTATCGAACATCAAATCGGCGACGATCCGTTGAATTGGGTGGATGACGAAATCGAGGAACGCGATCTGTTTCCCTATCTCTATCCCGATCTGGCCGATGTCGAGAAAGCGGGCGTGCAGGCCATGTATTTTTCCTACTTCTTTCGCTGGTCCATGTTGGAAAACTACGAATACATCAAGGACAAGATCGATTTCCGTCTGGCCGAAGGTGGCCGGACGCAGGGTACATTCACCAATTTCGACAGCTTGGACGATAAAATCGACAACCTGTACTATCACATGCAGTACGTAAAATTCGGCTTCGGCCGGGCAACCCGTGATGCGTGCCGCATGATCAACAACAATCAGATGACCCGTGCACAAGGTTTGGAACACGTGCGTGCCTATGATCATGAATTCCCGGCCTACGACCATGCGGATCATCTGGACTATCTGGGTCTGGACGAGGCCGCGTTTCATGACATCGTGGACAAGCACCGCAACCGTGAAATCTGGACTTTCCAGGGCAACCAATGGCGTCTCAATTTTGAGCCGGAATAAGGAATAGAAAATGACGGATGACGGCTATAGCGAATTTAATTGCGATCTGTGCGGTTCAGACGATGCTGAACCGATCGAGGTTTCGCGTGCCTACATGAGTGATGGCGTGGTGCATGTGTGTAAAAACTGCGGCTTTGTTTACGTGCGCAGGCGTCGTTCCATCCAGCGCATTGCCGATGCCTGGAGCCAGGAAATTTTCCAAAAGGGGTATACGGCGCGAATTCCCGCGGTGAAGGCGCGCCAGACCTATGTTGCGGAATTCCTCGACACCAATGTCGGTTTGAAGGGCAAGTCCGTGTGCGATATCGGTGGCGGAGAAGGGCAGTTTCTCGATATCATTCGCGGGGCGGATTACGAGGCGGATGTTTTCGCCATTGAGCCCGCCGAACAAAACTGCAAGCTCATGAGCGACGCCGGGATCGAGAACTTTCACGGCACCATCGAGGACTACATAGCCTCAGGGGCAGATCGAAAGTTCGATATCGTTACCGTCATGTGGACCCTGGAAAATACTCAGGACTGCCGGGGCATGATCAATGCGGCCTATGATTTGTTGAAAGACGGGGGGCGCTTGCTGATTGCCACGGGCAGCCGCATTCTGGTGCCGTTTAAAAAACCGCTCCATCTTTATCTCAGCAAAAATCCGGCGGACACGCACTGTTTTCGCGTCAGCGCCAACACGTTGCAGGGCTTGATGGCGGTGAGCGGCTTTGAAATGGCCGAGGTCAATCGCTACATCGACACGGATTATTTGACGATGCTGGGGCGCAAGACTGATCGCTCCGTCGATATTGCGTGGAAGGGTGACGACTGGCATGAAGTCGTGGACTTTTTTGAACGTTGGGACAAGGAAACCCGCGAACATTATCCTGAAACGTAAAATAGGACTTTCTGCGTGCCGTGGCGTTTTGACAGCTTGGAATTTGAAAGCGGCGTGTTCGGCGCGCCAGTGGGCCGTGTGAACTTCACCGGGGGAAAAGGGTTATCCCTGGCATCACTGCGGCCGCAGTGGGTCGCACAGGGAACCTGGCTGGTCAGTGCGCGCATCCGTGACGACGATGATTCGGCAGCGGAAGATTTGCACGTCTGCGGTTTCGTTCCCATCGAGACTTTGGTGACGCTGGAAAGGCCCGTTTCTCCTGCGGCTCACAGGCCCGAACGCGTGCGCGCGGCTGAACCAGCGGATCGTGCGGCGTGTCTGGAAATTGCACGTTCTGTCTTTGTGCATGACCGGTTTCATGCCGATGAGCGTGTGCCCGAACCGCTTGCCGATGCGTACAAGAAAACCTGGGTCGCCAACGCTCTGGACGGACGGGCGGACCGTGTTCTGGTGGTCGAAGTTGCCGGGCGCGTGGCCGGTTTCATCACCTGTATGCGCCACCTGGATGTGGGCGTCATCGATTTGATCGCCGTGGCGCCGGCGCATCGGGGGCAAGGCATCGGAAAGGATCTGGTGGCGGGCATGATGGCGCACTATGCAAATTGTGTCCGGGGTCTTCGCGTCGGTACTCAGACCACGAATTCGGCATCCTTGTCCTTGTATGCGGCTCACGGTTTCGAACCCGTAACGCGCAAAATGACCTTTCATTGGGTGAACCCCGGGGTCGCGCCATGATCGCGACGGTCGTGTTTTCCCGGTTTTCATCGTCCCGTCTGCCGGGCAAGGCGTTGCTTGATATCGCCGGGCGGTCTTTGTTGGGCCGCGTTCTGGACCGGGTGCGTCAGGCAAAAAAGGCGGACCGGGTGATCGTCGCCACGTCCGTTGATACCAGCGATGACGTTATCGAAGACTTTGCGCGGAAAGAAGGCGTGGCTGTCTTTCGCGGTTCTCTTGACGATGTGTCGGAGCGTGCGCTGGCGTGCATGCGCGCGTATGATTTGGACGTTCTGGTGCGGATCTGTGCCGACAGCCCGTTTATTGACCCAAGCCTCATCGACACGGTGATCGATTTGCGCGCCAGAACCGAAGCGGATGTTGCCAGCAACGTCTCCTGCCGATCCTTTCCGGCGGGTCAAAGCGTTGAGGTCGTTACCCGCGAAGCGTTCGAGAGGGCCTATCCGCGCATGTCCAGCCCGGCACACTTCGAACACGTTACCAAGTTCTTTTACGAACACCCGGCGGACTTTCGCATTGAGAATCTGCGCTCGGCGGGCGGGGATTTGACCGCCCTCAATCTGTGTGTGGATACACAAGACGACGCCCGGCGTGCCACGTGGATCGCTCGCAGGCTCGAAAGCGGCTTGGGTTCAAACAGTCTTCAGGCCCTGATCGAAACCGCCGAGGCCTGGTATGCGCGGCACCCGCAAGTCCCTTCCTGAGGGGCATAAAAAAACCGTCCGGTGTGGACGGCCTGTCGGCGGGGTGTTTTGGACGTGCAGCGGGGTGTTGTGTTGGACGCGGGTTTTAAGCGAACAAATTAAGCACGGAACCTTTTGCGGGAGCTTCGCTTGTCAAGGCCTGGTTCAGGCCCTTGGCGATGCCGGATTGGACCTGATAGGACAGGGAGATTGATTTCAGGAGTACGGAGTATTTTTGCTTGATTTTATTGACCTCCGCCAACTTCTTCAATTGCTGGGTGGAATTGATTTCCGTCACGTCGGACTGAATTTCACTTAATTTCGCGTTAATCGTTTTGCGCATATCGTAAATGTTCACTAGGGAATTATTCGTTACCGTCTGCGCCGTGAAGACATCGGTTTGCAGGCCTTCCAGAGAAGTTTGCACGGCACGGTTGGCATTGGTTGCAGTTGCCCCTGCCGCATCGACGATACCCACCACAGGGGTCAAACCTTGCAATGTGGTGATCTGATTTTTCAAACGCTGGATGATGTTGCCATCGCTGAAACCAACGTAAGAGAGGCTTTTCAGCTTGTTCAACTCATCGACCACCGTCTGGCGGGTCGTGTTGAAATTGGTGAGATCGGCTGAGGAGATATTACCGTCGGTAAAATAACTGATCATCGTCGAGACTTGATCGTAAATCGTCGTCAGACGGTTCGAATTCGTTTGCGTGTCGAACTGAAACCTTTCGATCAGCGGCAACTGGGTGGCGAAGTTCTTGCCTTCGCGCTTGAGACGCAGTTCCTCGGCCTTGGAACCACCGGCAGCGTTAACGCCCTCGATCTCCTTGTTCAGGCGTCGAATGACCGTGTTTTGAAGTTGGCTGAACTGGAGCTCGAACCTTGCACCCGTTGCGGCTTGATTGATTCTCGCAACGGTCTGAGCCAGCAGGCCATTATCGCCAATCGAATTGGAAGCCATATTCTACAGCGTCCTTTCACGCCTTCCCAACACACGAGTATAACAGAATTTAAGGGACGAAGCCAACGCAGAGGGCCATTCTCCAACCGTTACGCGGGCCAACTGTTCGCGGGCCAACCGTTCGCCGGCTCAGGCCTGCTCGATGACAGGCTTGTAATCGGCCGGAAGACCGCTGTCTTCCGCGTTGTCTTTGTTGCCGTGCTCGGATTGTTTCGCTTCGTCCTTTGGCGTTTCCATCAAGCCCGATGCGATGTTGCGGTTGATGTCGATCAGCCCCGCGATGTTTTCCGCCGTCGGGTTTGCCAGACATACGACGGTGTGTTTATCGACATAATTACACAACGTCAGCATGTTGATGCGCACGTCATCTGGCAGGTCCGATTCTTCATCCAGCAATTCCGCTTGAAAAATCGTCCATAAGCGCCAGTTGAGGCGTAAGGGCACGCGCAAGGCCGCTTTGACCTTGGGGTCCATCATGTCCATGCCTTCGGCGTCTTGCAAGGCCACGGCGATGCGCCGCGCGGCTTCGACCAGAGCCCAAGCCTCCGTCATACGCGGGGAACTGGTCTGCGGGACGGAACTGTATCCAGTCGTATTCGGCTTTTTTGCCATGCCGTAAGCCATATCCTTGTTTCTCCTTATTATGGCATATCGCTAAGGTGCGACCAAGTATCAAGTCGAATCAAACTCATCATGACAGGTATTTATATAAGCTGAGTTTGCTGATGCTCGCCATCGCCTGATACGAAGCCTCCAGGGCTTTTTGGTCGTTCAGAAACTGGGTGATGGCGTCGAGTTTGTTAACATTTTCCAACTCCGCCACGCGCTGGTCGAAAAACCCCACCAGGCGGGTATGCGTTTCGTTCGACGTTTTCATCAAAGAGCGTTGATAGCCCAAGGTTACGAACACGCTTTCGATAGAGCTGGTGGCGTTGGCGTCATATTGTGGGTTTGAGGTGTCATTGTAGTTGAGGGACAAGTCCAGAAGGCCCACGGCGGTGTTGAGACGGGTCGCGCTTGCCGGTTGGCCGAGCCCGCCCACCGTGCCGAATTTACCTTGTGCGACCATGCCCATGGCGCGGAAAGCTTTTTCGAATGCGGGGTCGGCACCGTTCAAATCTAGCTTGATTTCGCGATTTTTTGCAACGTGATGGGTGCGCGCGAACGTATCGCCCTTGTAATAATATACGGACTTGACCGTCCCGTCGGCTTGATCGGCCACGGCCGTTTCGTTGCCGGTGGCCGCTTCGGTGGTGAGCGTCTCGACGACATTGATGGTCGAGCCGTCGGTGGAGACCGACGCGACCGTGACGGTGCCGTTGTTCGAGGCCGTGCCACCGATGGTGACTTTCATGCCGGGGCTCAAGGCGCTGAACGTGCCTGCGGCTCCGGCGATGGTGTCCGTGCCGCCGCCGCCGTTGGTCGTGAACGTCAAGTTACCCGGACCGAAGTTCAAAGTCGGGGTGGCGGCCGTGCCTTCGTCAGTGAGCTTGACTTCCTTGATTTTCAAGGACGTCCCGCTGTTGGATTCGACAAGATAGGTGCCGTCATTTTGCGTCGTTCCGCTGACGGTGAACGATGAGCCGACTTTCAGGGCCGCGAGGGTTCCCGTGGCGGGGACGATGGTACCGGCGGCACGATTGAAAGTGACGTCGGTGAAGTCCGCCGCCGATAACGTTGTGCCGTCCGTTCCTTTCAGGACGGCGGCGCTCACATTGGCCTCGTTGGTCAGCATGGCGGTCTGGATCTGGATGGTTTTGCCGCCGTTGGTGATGGCTTTGACCATATAGACGCCATTGTTGTTTGCGGTGCCGGTGACTTCGATGGTGCCGCCAACGGTTACATTGGTGAATTGTGCGGTATTCGCGGTGATCGAACCCACGCCTGCGGTGGCGGCGTTGCCATCGTCATCTTGGAGGAACTTCAGCCAGTTGGTTTGTCCCGCGCTGTCGGCTTTGAAGTTGAAGTTTTCCGTTTGTTGCGCCAGGGTGGTGGGATAGGTGATGTTGACGCCGTCATAGCGAGCCTGGAATTGCTCCAGCGAGGCCACGCCGATGTCCACCGGCGAGGTGTTGCCACGTCCGCCGGCGAAAATAAAACGTCCGTTGACCTCGGAGTTAAGGTACCCCTGCATCGCTTGCATGGAACGGAAGGCCTGTTCCTGGATGGTGCGGATGGCGTTTTCATCCTTCGTCGTTTGCGCATTGAAGGACAGGAGGGTATGACGAAAATCGGATACCGTTTTTTGGATCGCGTCCATCGCCGTTTCCGTGGATTTGATTTGAATATCCATGATGTTGTTGTTTTTGACGTAATTCTGGAGACGCGTGGTATCGACTTCGTAGCCGACAAGACGTTGGGTGTCGACACCGATTCCCGTATAGTCCTGCGATTTTTTCTCGCTAGAAATTTGCACCTGCGTATTCTGAAGGCGCTGCTGAATCTTGCGCAGGTAGGTGTTCAGGGTTTGTTGCGATGCATAATTTGCGATACGCGCTGGCATGTCTTACCTCATCTGCGGCGTTCTGCCGGTTTGATTGTTTATCGAAGAAGCCCGTCAGACAATATTCTGCAAGGCGTCGAACATTTTTTGAATGGATGTGATAATGCGCGCGGACGCACCGTAGGCTTGCTGATACAAAATCAAGTTGGCCATTTCCTCATCCATGTTGACACCGCGAAAATTGTCGGACTTGGCTTGCAGGCTGTCTGTCAGGGACTTCTGATCGCCAAGGTTGAGCGTGTTGTTGCTGGACAGTGAAGAGTTGTTGCCGATGATTGCCGAGGCGTAGGTTTCGAAGTTGACGGACACGGTGGTCAAACCGCCCGCCTCGGAGAATGAGTTTGCCGAGGAAAGTTTTGCAATCAAAGCCTGAATGGTAGTGTCGCCGCCGGAATTCATCAGGTATTCCCCCGCAGCGCCCACGGTGGCGTCCCATTGCAAGGTTCCGCGTGAAATCCTGCCGGGCGTCGAGACGATATCGTCTCGCACCTTGATCTGCCCCGATGTCCCGCTTGTCGAAACCTTCATTCCAATATTGCTAATGAACGAACCGCTTGCGCTGACGACCATATTGCTGCCGCTGGCCTCCGACAGACGCAACCGGAAGCCTGATCCGTCGGTCACTTTAGAGGCCACGACGCCGACCCCCGTGGTGGCGTTGACGGTGGTGACGATCTGATCCAGGGTCATTCCGGCGCTTAAGGCCACGGTGACACCGCCGATGGTGGCCCCCGTGGTGCTGGCGGCGTTGTAGAAACTGAGTGTGGTGGAAGTCCCCAACGTATACCCCGAAGATTGCACGGTGCTGTCGTAGATGTTGTCGGTTTGATTGTTGACGTAAAAATCGTTCAACCCGAGGAAGTTCGAAAAACCCGAAAGCGTCTGCACCCCGCCGGCGCTTGCCCCGTTGGCGTCGTATGAAATTGTTGCGTCCTGGGCCGCACTGCCGTTCGCGGTTGCGGCTTGATCGCGCAGGACCAGATTGACGGACGTGGTGTTGAGGTTGAGGGTGAAATGTCCGTTCGCATCCATCGCGACGGTTGCGCCGCTGGCCCCGTTGGCGCGCAGCCAGGTCTGCATTTTCGTGGCGAGGTTGTCGATGGTTGTCGTCGCGCCGCCGAGCAAGGTGCGCACGGTGGTGAGCGCGGTTTGTTTGCCCGCGCCATCAACCAGGGCGACGGTGGTGTCGGTGGTGCCGCCGAAGGTGATGGTTTGGTTTGCCGAATCGATGAAGTTGCGCGTGCCGGTGAGGCTGTTCAAACCGGGAAAAGGCGCGCCGGCATTGTGCACGGTATTTACGGCGTCGCGAAGTTTGACGGCAAATTCGTCAACCTGGCTTTGCAGGTTGGGCAAGATGGTATCGCGCATGTCCAGCAGGCCCTTCAGCTTGCCGTCGCGAATTTCCGTGGTGATATCGTTTGCGGCCGTGACGGTGCCCACGTAAATGCCGTTGAGGTCGCCTTCGGATTGGTTGGTTGTGGCGCTCATGGCGCTGGCCTGGACGTGGGTCATGGCCGCGGCGCCATTATCCACCAATGTGCGCCCGCCGGAGGTAAAGACCACGGCATCGCCGTCACCACGGTAATAGTAGCGGATGTCGATCAGGCTGGATAATTCGTCCAAAGCCTTGTCGCGTTGGTCTTTCAAATCCGTGACATCGACTTGAACGGCCTGGTTTGCAATGAGCTTGTTGTTGAGGGTATGGACGGAATTCAGCAGTTCGCCGACCCGTTTTGTCGCAGAGGCGACCTGTGCGTCCGTTTGCAGGCGCAATTCCTGGATGGTTTTGCTCATATTTTGCAACTGCAAGGCCAGTTCCTTGCCGTTGCGCATGGCTTCGCTTTGTTCCAGGGATTTAGACGGACTTGAAGACAGGGTTTCCAGTGAGGCGGAAAACTTCGCCATGGTATGGCTCAGGGACGTGTTGTCCCCGGGTTTGCCGAACAGTTCCTGGAGACGCGCATAGTAAGGGTCGCGCGCTTCATAGGCATTCAGCGAACTGACCTCGATACGCAGGCTTTTCAGCAACCCTTCGTCCAGTTTGCGCGTTACGCTGGAAATCTGCACGCCGGCCCCGGCGCCGGCCACCACGCGTTGTTCAAGGTTCACCACCTTGCGCGAATACCCCGGCGTATTTACGTTGGAAACATTGTTTGACAGCGCCCCCAAAGCCTCTTGATTGGCGAGTAAACCGCTTTGGGCGGTGCGAAGCGCGAGTGTTAAACTGCCAGCCATGGGTGGTTCCTTTCTGGATTGGGTTTCAAACCCTTTTCAAGGGCGTTCCCCCTAAAGATTTTCGTCGATTGCAAGGGCGGCGGCGCTTCTGTTTTGCGCGCGCGCGTCGAGACCGGTTCTGCCGCAGGCTCCATAGGTGCCGACGTCGGGGGTCGCCTCTTTCACCGACTGCGCCAGCACATCCATGAATCGTTTTGACGTTTCGATGCCGATTCTGAGTTCGCGTGCATTGTCTTCGATGAGCCCTTGAAGGCGAATGCTTTGAGATTTCAAGGCTTCGATCAGCTCGGGCTCGATTCCATCAAGCGGGGCGTCGGCGCGCTCAAATCCTAAAACGCGAATCTCGTAGGCGCGGCTCAGCTTTGTTTTTTGATCGAGAAGATCGTTCACTTTGTTGAAATGGTTGTGTGCAAGGGCGGTGTTTTCCTGTTCAAGGATGCCGATCAGATGTCTGGCGATGAACAACAACTCGTCCACCCGGGTTTGTGCGTCCAAAGCTTCAGCCATGCGGTGCCTCCTGCGGTTTCACGTCCGCTGTTTTCGTTGCGTGTGATTTGGCTTCTTGCAATTTCAGCATTTCCTTCATCACGTCGCCGGAAATGCCGATGCCGCCGGATTTGGCGATGGATTTCCCAAATTCGTCGATCATCAAGGATTTCCACATATTTTCGGCAGGACCGCCGCCGAAGGGCGGTTTAGCTTCCAGGCCGTCGAACATGGGCTTGAACATCTGCGCCAGGAACACGCCTTCGAAGTCCTGGGCGGTTTTGCGCAGTTTGTTTAAATCTTGCGTGCCGTTCGCCGTCTTCGTCAGCTTTTCGATGCCTTGCGCTGTGGTGGGAAGGCGCGGTAAGGCTCTCGACTGACCAAGGGCAAGGGCGCTTTGGGGGTCCAAGGTGCGGTTTGCGATTTCCATTACATCACCTTGATTTCAGCCTGCAGTGCGCCGGCGGCTTTGACCGCCTGCAAAATGGTGATCATGTCGCGCGGACCGATGCCCAGCGCGTTCAGGCCGTTGACGAATTGTTGCAAGGTCACACCGTCTTGCAAGACGGCGAGCTTTTTGTCTTCGCCCTGGTTCACCTGGATATTGGTGCGCGGCACGGTGGTCGTGGTGCCGGTTTGCGAGAACGGTCCGGGTTGCGACACCTGCGGTGTTTCGGTAATGCGAATGGTCAGGCTGCCTTGGGCGATGGCGACGGTGGAGATGCGCACGTTCTGCCCCATGACGATGACACCCGATTGTTCGTCGATGACGATGCGTGCGAGTTGATCCGGTTCGATGCGCAGTTGTTCGATATCGGTCAACATATTTACCACCTGACCGCGATAGGCCGCCGGCACCGTCACCTTGACGGTGTTGGGGTCGGTGGCGGCGGCGGCGGGGGTGCCCATGAACGCGTTGATGGCCTGGGATATCCGTCGTGCGGTGGTGAAATCGGGGTTGCGCAAGCTCAGTTTGACGCTTTTCATGGCGTTGAGCTTGAAGCCGATTTCCCGTTCTACGATGCCCCCGTTGGCGATGCGCGCCGAAGTCGGTACGCCTTTGGTGACGGTTTGCGACGCCCCGCTCGCCTTGAAGCCGCCGACCGCGACCTGACCTTGCGCGACGGCATAAACATGACCGTCCGCCCCCATCAATGGGGTCACCAGCAGTGTGCCGCCCAAAAGGCTTTTGGAATCGCCCAGCGCGCTGACCGTAACATCCACCCGTCCGCCGCGATCGGCGAACGCCGGCAGGCTGGCGGTGACCATCACAGCGGCGACGTTTTTGGAATCCAGCCCGGCTTGCGTGGGCTTGACGCCCAGGCGATTGAGCATGGCTTGCAGGCTTTGCTTGGTAAATTGCCCGTTTTTCAAGGTGTCGCCGGTGCCGTCGAGGCCCACCACAAGGCCGTAGCCCACCAGCATGTTGTCACGCACGCCTTCGAAATCGACGATATCCTTGATTCGCGACGAGGCAGACGCCGGGAGCGCCCAGATCAAGACCACCAGAAGCGGCAACAAAATCGTCAAGGCCGCCCAACCGCCCGCCGCCCCATTGCCCATGATGGCCGGTTGCGCAACGATCCGTTCTTCGCAAGGGGAATACGAAATCCCTTTTGCCGATGTTTCCGGTAATGCGGTTGCGCTGTTCATGGTCCGTAATTCCCGTTTGCATTGCCATTCAAGTTTGATGATGCGAAGAGCATGCCATTTTCTATGTATTTGCATCTCTTTGAAAACAAACAATAAAACGAGCTTTAGCGGGCTGTGGGAAAAGAGTCTTGGGAAGGGCTTGCCGGGAGGCGGAAAATATTGCCTGCAAGCGCAGGGCCGCTCAGCGTTTCAGATCGCGTGCCACGGTGGTCATTTGGTCGGCGGTTCGCAAAACGTTGCTGGCGGCGTTGTAGGCCGTCTGTGTGACCATCATTTTTGAAAATTCCTTGGCCATATCCACGTTGGACAGCTCTTTTGCATTGGGTGTGAACGAAGCATATCCGGTTGATCCGGCGGTGGTGAGCTTCGCCGAGCCGGATTCCTTTGTCGGTGTGAAAACGTTTCCGTTTTTCATTCCCAGAGCGTTGGCGTTGTCGAACACGCCCAAGGACAATTTGTAGACATTGCGTGAGCTGTTGTCGTCAAACGCTCCGACGACATTGCCCACGGCGTCGAAAGAGAACGACTTCATACTGGCGGCGCCGAAACCGTCCTTGGTGTAACTGATGGGGAGAAAAGTACCGTAGTACTGGGTCAGTTTGGCAAGGTCGAGGTTCACGTTCGCCGTCCCGCCGCCGGCGAACGTAAGGGTCAGCGGCAGTGTTGTTGGTGAATCGATGGTGCCATCACTTTTGAACGTCAGCGCCGTGGCCGCGCCGGTGACGGTGTTGGTGACGTTGGCCGTGGTGGTGGTGACGCTGGCGGTGTTGTCGGACGTCGCCCCGCCGTTGGTCGCGCCGACGGTGGAGGTGAGGGCGTTACCGGCTGATTTTGCGGTAAGGGTGAGCCCCCCGGTTCCTGCGGCGGCGGCGGTGACAATCGCGCTCAATTGGGGGTCTGCATTGATTTCGTTCACCAAAGCGTCGCGGATGGCGTCGATGTTCGCCTCTGTCCCATTCGTTGTGTAGGTCTTTCCATAGCCGTTGACGCTGACGGAATACTGATCGCCGGCTTCACCGGCAGTCCCGCCTAGGATCACGGTATCGACCTGGGCGACGGGGGTGCGCGATGTGGTGGTGGTGACATTCCAGGCTTTGATTCCGGTTTTGGTGAAATTCAGCTGTGCCGACTGGCGCGCGCCGATGCTGTCATAGAGGCCGATGTCGTAGGCGTTCGACTTGCCCACAGCGTCGCCGGCAGGGAGATTCAAAGCCAGCTTGGCGGTGGTGGTCTGCTGGAACTGATTGATGAACGCAAATTGATCCACGCGCAGGCTGGTGGGGGTGCCGGTGGAGTTTTCCACGCCGTTTTGATACGCCCAACCCTGGACGAAATACCCGTTTTTATCGGCCAGATAGCCGTCCTTGGTGGTCACGGAGGTTCCACCGATTCCCGTCACCGAGATGTTGTTGACGGATTGTATTTGCATGCTGCCGTCACGAGTATAGAGCGTTTCGCCGGTTCCGTCTTGCTTGGAGTTCAAGACGAAAAAGCCGCGGCCATTGATCGCTACGTCCGTGGCCAGGTTGCTGGCGATGATATTGCCCTGCTTGGTGATGTTGCTCTTTTCCACCGGGCGCACCCCGCCGAGATCGGAATTATTGCCGAGCTGATTGCCCAACAGCGTGGAGAATTGCGTGTCGCTTCTTTTAAAACCGCCGGTATTGACGTTGGAGATATTTGTGCTGATGGTTTGCAGCGAACGTGCTTGCGCCATCATCCCCAACATCGCACTGGAAAAAGCACCGTAGAGGGCCATCGTGGCGTCTCCATCCTCATAAACGACTAAGGTCGCCCGCAGATTGCGCGCGTTCATTTTCCTAAGATCGAAGCAAAAACAGTGCCACCTGGGACGTGTCTCTAAGATGTTGATCTAAAAACAACTCCTGACGGTGCAACCTCGGCAGGGCTTGCCGTGGAAGCGCGTGGTGCGGCAAAATTTGCCGGGAGAGGAGGATACACGTTGATAGGATTGCTCATGGGAATGATCTATGATGGACCAAGGGGCTCCTCGGGGGGCTCCTTCGGCGAGGCAGCGATGATGGAACGGCGTTTATGAAAATCGGCGATTCTGGAAAAAGTAAAAGTGTCAAGGGTACAAAACGAAAAAAGTCCGTCTCCGGAACCTCTTCTGGGGCTGTGGCGTTCGCGGATGAACTGCGGAATGCCTCGCCCACTGAGCGCGCCCACGCCCCGGCCTACGTTGATGGGCCGAACGCCATCGACGGCGTCGATGCGCTTCTGGCGATGCAGGAAGTGGGAGAGGTGGACGACGAACGCACGCGGCGCAAGGCGGCGGCTTATGGTCGTGACCTACTGGACAAATTGCAGGACCTGCAAGGTGCATTGTTGGCGGGTGCCATTGAGAAAGAAAAACTGATGGCGCTTGCCCACAAGATCCGTACGGCCCGGGTGCGGGTTCAAGACGAACGGCTGAGTACAATCCTCGATGAAATCGAGTTGCGCGTGGAGGTTGAAATCGCCAAACATGCGTTGGGGCGCTGATCCTTGGCGGCGGCCTCCCGATGCGTACGGTTTGCGTGCGGTGCGCTTCTTGTGCGTGGAGACCTGCGCGTGGTTACGATGGGGGATGCTTTTGGATGATCGAAATGAAAAATGAGAAAAATCTCAGCTTGCGGTAACGATCGTACTTTTATATATTTCGCGCAAATTTCATCCCCATCGGGCGAGAACTATAATGAACGTGACATTGACTCCCGAGTACATACCCTCTGCCAAAGAAGAGTTTATGAATCCTGTTATGCTCGAATATTTCCGCCAGAAATTACTGGATTGGAAGACCGAGTTGCTGAAGGAATCGAGCGATACTCTCGAACATCTTCAAGAAGGCGGAGTTATGGAACCAGATATCGCAGATCGCGCATCGACGGAAACGGATCGCGCCTTGGAGCTGCGCACGCGTGACCGTGCGCGTAAATTGATCTCTAAAATAGATGATGCGCTGGAGCGCATTGCCGATGGGTCCTATGGGTATTGTGAGGAAACCCACGAACCCATTTCCATTCGCCGCCTAGAGGCGCGTCCGATCGCGACACTGTCCATCGACGCCCAGGAACGCCACGAACGCATGGAAAAAACCCACCGCGACTAAGGTTAAGTGGCGATGGCCGCCAAAAAAGGCCGGAGCTATGGCTCCGGCCTGAGTTGGTTTGAACGCGGTAGAATACCACCGTGTCCGAACGGGACTGGATAGATTCATCAAAATGGGAACAGGGTGTCCCACACCTGGGTTCCCCAGCGCGGTTGCTGAAGATTGCTGAGCGATCCGCGACCGCCGTAGGCCACGCGCATTTCTGCGATGCGATCGTTGGAAATGGAGTTGTCGGCCGAAATATCGCCCGGACGAATGACCCCGCTCACCAACAATTCGCGCATTTCTGAGTTTACCAACAATTCCTGGCGACCGACGATGACGAGCGATCCGTTCGCCAGGACCTGTGTGACGACGGCGGCGAAGGTGATGTTGATTTTTTCGCTGCGTTTAATCGAGCCGTCGCCGGAGGTGGCATGGCTGTTGCCGAAATTCGCGGCCGCTGCGGGGTTGAAGCCGTTGGGCAGGTTGTTTTTAGCGAATTTGGTTTCAAAGCCAAGCAGGGCCGTGACATCCGCTTTTTCCCGGTCGGCGCGGGTGCGTTGAGTTTTGTTGTCCAGTTTTGCGGAATCATCCAGCGACAGGTTCACCGTGACAATGTCGCCGACGTCTTTGGCGCGTTGGTCCTTGAAGAACGCCGTTGCGCCCGAACGCCACAAAGAATTGGGGTTCTCTTGGCGGACTTTTCGTTTGGGCATGGGCAGGCTGACCGGGCGGTACTTCGGCATTGCGGTGGGGTTGGTGATTTCGGAAAGTTGTGGACCGCTTCCGATTTCGCTCAGCCTGGAGACCGTGTTGCAGGCGCTCACACTCGTGGCGACAAGGCCCAGCAGAGCGAACTTTGCAATGGTGGAGACATGGCGGTGCATCGGCTGTTCTCCTTTTTCTAGCGCATAGCCAGATTGACGGTCGGTTCGATGCGGGCTTGACCCGACGCGACGACCACGGCGTCAATGACGGTGCTGGTTTGTAAATTGCTGATGCGAATGGTGTCGCCGCGACTTCCGGCTTCCAGGGCACGTCCCTTGGTCGTCAATTGCATGTGGGGTGTACTCAACATCACGGTTATGATTTCACCCCGGTTGACCATAAGCGGGCGACGGATATCGCTTTGCGTGATCGGTTTGCCCGTTTGCAAGGCGTGTTTGGCGGCCATGCCGACGATCAAGCTGGCATCCGTGATTGCCGCGCGGGGCAAACGGTTTTCGGGCAAGCGGATCCATTTCAGGTCGTTCTTGGCGATGATGTCGCCGCGCAAAACACGTTCCGCCAGGACAGGAACCTCGCTCATGCGTTCGAAGCGCCCGGTTAGGCGCATGCGTTCATTTTCGGCGTTGCCCCAAGAAATAACGGCGCTGAAGCGCTCGCTTGCGGGGAAATGCACCAGTTGTTCGATATTGAGTGTGGTTTGCGCACCGTTGGCGGTGTTGAGAGGCAGATACAGTCGCAGGTTCCGGTTGGACAAGACCGCCCGCGCGTTGGCGTCGCCGCCATCGGTAACCAGACGATCGTGTAAAAGGGTTTCGATTTCACGTGTGCCGACGATTCTGCTGGCGCGTTCGACGATGACGTTTTGGCCGGGATCGACGGGACGCCAGTTGAGTTTGAAGGCCTGTGCCACGCGCTTCAGCCATCTGGCGTCGAACACGGCGCGGTTTCCGGGGCGCGGTGCATAGGCAATAACGCGCTGTGCGTTGTCACCGGCACCCTTGAAGATATCGCCCAGGCGTACCGTCGCACCTGTGACGACGATGCGCGGCACCACACTGACGAAGCGCGTTTCGCTCGGCGTGAATGCCGGCACATCGCCTGCGGCGCGTACGGACGTGCCGAGGAAGAGATTCGCGGCGAAAATAAGAATGAGAATGAAGATGCTGCGCATCATGCGGCTCCCTTATCTCAACTGGGTCAACGTGCCCATCATGTTGTCCGAGGTCTGAATGACCTTGGAGTTCATTTCATAGGCGCGTTGTGCGGAAATGAGGTTGGTGATTTCTTCCACCGCGTTTACGTTCGAGGTTTCGAGAAAGCCTTGAAGCACGGTGCCGAATCCCGTCGAGCCGGGGTTGCCGGTGGTGCCGTTGCCGGAGGCGGGTGTTTCTTGATACAGATTTGAGCCGATGGATTCCAAGCCTGCGTTATTGGGAAAAATGGCGGTTTGAATTTGTCCGACGTTCGAATAGGCGACCTGTCCGTCCAGTTTCGCGAGAACCTCGCCGGAAGCGTTGATGGAAACATCCACGGCGTTGCTGGGCACCGTGATGTTGGGCAGCAGCGGGTAGCCGTCGTGGGTGACGATCTGTCCGTCGGCGTTGAGTTGAAACGTGCCGTCGCGGGTATAGGCCGTGGTTCCGTTGGGCATTTGGATCTGGAAAAATCCGCGGCCTTGCAGGGCCAGGTCGAAGGCGTTGTCGGTGGGATTCAGGCTGCCTTGTTCATGAATGCGGTACACCGCCGCCAGCTTGACCCCCGAACCCAGTTGGATGCCGGTCGGTACAACGGTGCCCGCGTCCGATGAAGTGGACCCCACGCGCCGCAGGTTTTGATAAAGCAGATCCTGGAATTCCGTGCGCCGGCGCATGTAGGCGGTGGTGTTCATGTTGGCGAGGTTGTTCGAAATAACCTCGACGTTGCGCTGTTGGGCCAACATACCTGTAGCAGCGATGCTGAGCGATCTCATGGTGTCTTGTCCTTATGTCTTCGTTAGGCGCTGAGCGCGTCAACCCTGGCCCAATGTTGGCAGTTCGCGGACCATCTGGCGGATGCGTTGGTCTTCGCGGTCGATCAGGTTTTGCACGCTTTTATATTGGCGGCTGACCTCGATCATGCGGGTCATTTCCGTGATCGCCTGTACGTTCGATCCTTCAAGTGTGCCCTGAGCGAGTTGCGCGTCTTGCTTCTCCTGGGGTGTTTGTTGGGTCGTATACAGCCCTTCGGCGTGGCGTTGCATATCCTGTTCATTTTTGAACGTGACCACGCGAATTTTTCCCAGCGTACCGTTTTCGGTGGAAATGGAACCATCGCCGGAAATGGTGATGGTGGTGTCTTCAGGGGCGAAAAAGATCGGTGCACCCGCCGTGGAAAGAACGGGCAGACCCGTTTGCGTCACCAGTTGTCTATTATTGTCCAGGCGGAAATTTCCGTTGCGCGTGTATTGCTCGCCATCTTTCGTCTGGACGACGAAATAACCTTTGCCATGGATCGCGACATCCAGCGGGTTTCCGGTCTGTTCGAGCGGGCCGTCCTGGGTGCGCCGGTAGCTGGCGAGGTCACGCACAAAAGAAAGGCTCTGCACGCCGCTGGGCGTGTCGGCGCGTGCGCGTTCGATCTGGTCCACGAACATCATACGTTCGCTTTTGTAGGCGGTGGTATTCATATTCGCCAGATTGTTCGCGATGACGCTCATTTTGCGCCTCAACACGCCCTGGCGCGAAAGTGCTATATAGGATGTCGTCTCCATAATATTAGCCCTATAATCATTTTTCCCGTTCGTGTGGTCCGCTTGAGTTTGTGCGGCCAGTTTGTTTCAAAAGTGTATGCAGAAGTTGTGCCAGGCAAAAAAATTGAGTACTTTCAAACAAGTAATAGGTCCTTGTCTTGGCGTCGAATAGGCACGGAGGCTCCTTTTGGTTCGAAGTTTCCGGCAAAAGTTGCCGCTTTGTGTACCGTCTTGTCGAATGTGACGTGGGTGTGGGGCGCGTCAGGCCGCTTGAATGATCGGGCGAAGATGCGTTAATAACGCCTTGTTAACCATGCTCGCGATACTGTGAAGCGTTGAAAAAATGGGGCCGGGTGACTCTCGGACGCAAACGAGATGGAAACGAGATGGAAACGAGATGGCCGACCAAGCGCGCGACGATGATTTAGACGAAGAAGATGTCGCGGATTTAGACGATCAAGAAGAGGGCGCCGAAGGCGAAGAAGGTGGCAAACCTGGACGCAAGCGGTTGTTGATCGTCATTGCTGCGATTTTGTTTTTGATCCTTGGCGGCGCGGCGGCGGCTTATTTCACGGGTCTGTTGCAGCCTGTCGTGGAAATGCTGGGCGGCACCAAAGCGGCGGCGGTGAAGGAAGGCGAGGCAAAGCCAAACGTGAATGCTGACGCGGTCTTTTACGATCTGCCGGAAATGCTGGTGAACATCAATACCGGCGGGCGCAAGGCGGTGTATCTGAAAATTCGCGTTAGTCTTGAGTTGGCAAGCGCCAAGGACACCGCGCGCGTAGAGGTTATGAAGCCGCGTATCATAGATTATTTTCAGGTCTATCTGCGCGAATTGCGTATCGAGGACCTGAAGGGGTCTGCGGGGATGTATCGGTTGCGCGAAGAGCTGTTGAAGCGTGTCAACGTGGCCGTTGCGCCCGCTAAGGTCAACGATGTGTTGTTTAAGGAAATGCTTGTCCAATAGGACGGGCTTTTATCGGATACGGATTTGGACGCGAACGCATGACAGCCCCGGGTGACGACCTTGATCAAGACGCCATGGCTGCGGCCTGGGAAGCTGCCATGGGTGGCGGCGATGGCGATAAAGACAAAGAAGGCGGCAGCAGCGGTGGCACCGACGACGATCTTGCTGCGGAATGGGCGGCGATGCTGGAAACGGGGGGGAGCGGAGGCGAATCTTCGTCGGCTTCGCCGCGCGAATCGACGCGCGTCCTCAATCAGGACGAAATCGACTCCCTGCTGGGCTTTGACGACGACCTCGACGAAACAGAGCAGAAATCCGGGATTCAGGCGGTCCTCAATTCGGCGCTGGTGTCCTATGAGCGTCTGCCGATGCTGGAGGTTGTTTTCGATCGTCTGGTGCGTCTAATGTCTACTTCGTTGCGGAATTTCACCTCCGACAATGTCGAAGTGTCCCTGGACAACATCGCTTCGATCCGCTTCGGTGAATACCTGAATTCGATCCCGTTGCCGGCGATGTTGAGTGTATTCAAGGCCGAGGAATGGGATAACTACGGCCTGCTCACGGTGGATTCCTCGCTGATTTATTCCATCGTCGATGT
Source organism: uncultured Magnetovibrio sp. (assembly GCA_964451415.1). GTDB lineage: Bacteria > Pseudomonadota > Alphaproteobacteria > Rhodospirillales > Magnetovibrionaceae > CAYVHU01. The sequence goes on along the minus strand of CAYVHU010000010.1, from coordinate 10,573 downwards.
TTTGTTGGGAGGACGGCGCGGCACCGCGGCGATGCGTATCGAGGGACGTCCCTACACGACCATCGAACGGTCCTTGGTCGAGCGCATGGTGCATGTGGTGCTGTCGGATTTGTCCGGTGCTTTTGAGCCGTTGTCGCCGGTGATGTTTCGTTTCGACCGCATTGAGACCAATCCGCGCTTTGCGACGATTTCCAGGCCATCAAACGCCGCCATTGTGGCGCGCCTGCGCATCGATATGGAAGACCGGGGCGGGCAAATGGAACTGTTGTTGCCCTATGCGACGCTGGAGCCGATCCGCGAATTGCTGTTGCAGTCGTTTATGGGTGAGAAATTCGGCCGCGACAGCATCTGGGAAACCCACTTGGCGGAGGAACTGTGGATGACCGATGTTGAATTGGAAGCCGTCCTGGACACCCAGATCATGCGTTTGGGCGAAGTTTTCAGCCTGCAAAAAGGCTCGCACCTAGATTTGGGTGCGACGCCTGACAGTCAAGTAACGTTGTTTTGCGGTGATGTTCCCATGTATCTTGGCCGTATGGGCAGCAAGAACGACCAAATCGCCATCCGTATCGATGGCCGGTATGAAAAACCGAAGGATTAACCCGTGCCGATTTCCATGATCCTCGACTTTGTGATTGCCGTGCTGTTGGTTTTGACCATCGTATATGCCGTGCGCTTGAACCAGCGCTTGTCGCAGTTGCGCGCGGACAAGAACGAATTGCAACAGCTGGCCGATGTCTTCGTCGATGCCACCCGGCGCGCCGAAGCGGGGATCGCGCAATTGAAAATTTCCAGCGATGGGTTGAGTGCGGAAATCGCCCAGGCCGAAGGGTTGAAGGACGATTTGGATTATCTTGTCGAGCGCGGCGAACGTCTTGCCAATGGGTTGACGGCCAATGGGTTGACGGCCAATGGGTTGCCGCAAGGCGCGCGTGCGCCGCAAAATCCCCCGCGCGGCGCGTCCCGGCCGCACGTTGAAAAACCGTCTTTACGCGCCGCGCAGGTGCGTGAAACCGATCCCGAAACGCGCTTGATCGAAGAAGCAATCCGTGCGGCGACGCCCCGATTTACAGAAACGGGGAAGACGTCGTCGCGGCCCTTGTATGGCGAGACGCCCCCCCGTCGCGATGAAAGTGTCGATGGTGATGATGCGATCGGCGATTCGCAAGCCGCGCGCGAATTGCTCAAAGCCTTGGGTACGGTGAAATAAAAGGTGGGTAAAAAACGTCGTGACGGGAAAAACAACCATGTTCGATGAACGCGAACGCAAGCCCGGGTTTTCGCCTCAACCGAGTTTTTTGCGTAAAGTGGTGGCGAAGGTACGTCTTTTGCCCATGGTCATCTTCGTTTCGACGCTGACTTTGACCGTGCGGGTGGGGGACCTTTGGGAAGGCGTGGACGGTCTGTGGAATGGAACCGTATCCGTTTCCGAAGCGCAGGCGCAGACGCAGACGCCGGCCAAGGCCTCTCCTTCGGCCTCGCCCAAAGGGCCTGCGCCCACCGACATGGCGCCACCGGCGAAGGGGGCCGGGTCCGGGGCGCTCAAAAATGGAGACAAGAGCGTTGCGGCGCGCATGCTGGTGGACGACCCGACGCTTCTCACCCAATCGGAAATCGATTTACTGCAAAAGCTGGCGCAACGCCGTGTGGAAATCGACAAACGCGCCAAGGAACTGGATACCCGATCCGCTCTTCTCGCTGCGGCGGAGAAACGTGTTGATGGGAAAATCAGCGAACTGAAAGCTTTGCAAGTGACCATCGAAGGTCTGCTTAAAACCTACGACAAACAACAAAGCTCCAAACTGATGAGTCTGGTCAAAATCTATGAAACGATGAAGCCCAAAGATGCCGCACGCATTTTTGAAAAGCTGGACATGGGAACATTGTTGCCCGTGGTCGAACGTATGAAGGATCGTTCGCTGGCGCCGATCATGGCGAAAATGAATCCGCAGCGTGCGCGTGAGGTGACCGTGAAACTCAATCAATTGCGGAAACTTCCCAAACCGCTCCCCAGAGGGGGGTGAGCCAATGTGCTCTAAAAGGTTGCGAAGTCATTGCGACTGCTTTACGAAATAAGGATTAGATCGTGTCGGATTCTTAGCTTAGGGTCGATGTAGATCAGAGTTGTATTGAGTTTGATTGCCATCATATGTATGGACGTAACGAAAAAGTTATAGGTTCGCTAACAGATGTGGCATTTCGGGCAAACGATATCCAAATGAGACAGTGACGCGTTGGTCGCTGTATTCGCTCGGAAACCGGAAAATGGAGTGTTTTGATGGCTGTCGATAAAAGCATGAAGGTTCTGATAGTGGACGATTACAAAACCATGCTTAGAATCATCCGCAACTTGCTTCGCCAGCTTGGCTTTGAAAACGTCGATGAAGCGACGGACGGCACCATGGCGCTGGAAAAGCTCAAAGAAGGCGAAGGCAAATTCGGTCTGGTGGTTTCCGATTGGAATATGGAGCCGATGACGGGGATTGAATTGCTGCGCAACGTGCGCGGTGACGACCAACTCAAACATATCCCCTTTATCATGGTGACCGCCGAATCCAAATCGGAGAACGTGATTGCCGCGAAGGAAGCCGGTGTTTCCAACTATATCGTCAAGCCTTTCAATGCCGAAACCTTGAAATCCAAGATGGTGAGCGTGCTTGGCGAATTTTAGGAGATCGCTTCCGGGCGCAGACGTGAACGCCCGTACCTGTCGTCTTGCGTGTGCGTGTCACGGGAATGAGTCTGGAACCTAGAAGTTTGTACGAACTTTGCTTCTGACCTCTTAAAAGGGGCAGGCGAAATTGTATGAAATCAATAGGTCCTTGTCCACATCCACTGTAAAATAGCCAAATGGATGATATGGACGCCCTGATTCGACCTTCAGCAAAAGGCGGCGACAGCACCGTCGCCTTGTTTCTGGGGCTGTATCTGGTGATATTGGCGTTTTTTATTCTTTTGGTCTCCATTTCCACGATGGAAGTCGCCAAGTCGCAAAAGGTGATGGATAGCGTGTCCAGCGCATTTACTTCGGTCGTGGCGCCTTCGGCCAGCCTGAACACGTTCAACATCGAGGATGGCGATGTTCTCGCCGGGCAGGAATTTCAACAGCAGGTCACCGGCATCTTTTCCACCAAACTGGGACTGGACAAGGTAAAGGTTGTGCAGCCAGGGCGTCAGATGCGCCTGTTGTTGAACGCCGACAGCCTGTTTTTCAAAGGTCAGGCGAAAATTCGTCCTGCTATGTACCCCCTTTTAAACCGCACCGTGGCGGCGCTTTCCAACCGTCCTCCCGGGTTGCGCTATGATATGGAGTTTATCATTGGCACGCCAACCCTTGCGGATGGTAAAACCATGCCGACCACGCAAACCTTGGCGATTGCGCGCGCTGGCGCTTTCGCCCGCGCCATGCATCGACGGGGCATACCGCCGGACAGTCTGGCGGTAGGGATGCGTCCGGGCCATGTGGGCGAGATTGTGATCTGGTTTTACACCCGCGATATCCAGGCCGATAAACTGCGCTTTGCCACGCCGCCCAAGGCACCGCGATAGGGGTGGACCATGGACGAAGACGCTCTGAACACGCAGCAAGGCAACAACTCTCCCGGGGCGGCCTGGATGATTACGTTTGCCGATCTAGTGTCCTTGATGTTGACCTTCTTTGTGCTGCTGTTTTCCATGTCTTCGGTAAAGGTTGAAAAATGGGACGCGATGGTCGACACGCTCACCCAATCCTTGAATCCGGGAAAACTGACAACGGCTGCCGCGGATACGTCAAAATTTAACATCGGCACCATTTTTCGCCGTCAAGCGACCAACTTGGATTATCTGTCCGGTGTATTGGAAGCGGGGATTGCAGACGATCCGATTTTAGCCAACAGCCGGATCATGTTGCTTGACGACCGTCTGGTGATCGCCATGCCGGGGGATTTATTGTTTTCGCCGGGCAAGGCGGTGATGTCGAAAGAGGCGCGCGCCGCGTTGTTTGTCCTTGGTGGTTTGTTGCGTAACATCGGCAATCAGATTGCCGTCAATGGTCATACAGATCCTGTCCCGCTTGACCCGAAACGAGGCTTCAGTTCGAATTGGGAACTGTCTTTGGTGCGTGCGTCCGCCGTCGCCAACACCTTGCGTCATTCGGGCTATACGGACGATATCATCGCCTACGGGTATGCCGACAGCCGGTTCACGCAACTGCCAAAATTGCCGAAGGTGCAGCGTTACAAATTGGGGCGACGGGTGGATATCGTAATCTTTCCGACGGTGGGGGGCGGTTAATGCACGCCCACAAGGTCGGTGGAGGCATGGCGGGAGGCCGAGTTTGGAAGATCGCCAAAAACGTATTTTTGCTGTTCGCGACACTCCTATTTTGCACATTGAGCACGCTCGCGGTGGCGCACGCGGAGAGCGTACGCCTTACGGCGTCCCTGCACAAAGGGTACGGGCGCATGGTTTTTCGTTGGGCACAACCGGTTGGCTACCGGACGATCCTCGACAAAAACCGTCTTGTGGTGACATTTTCGCGCCCGATTACGGTGGATCTGCGCCCTGCCTTGAAGGGGCTTAAGGCTTATATCGCGGCACTTGAACCTGCGCCGGATAAGAACTCGGTGGCGTTCAGGCTCAAAGGTAAGGTGAAGGTGATCAGTTACGACAGCGCGGCGTCTGTCGTGGTCGATCTGATCGCGAAGGCTGCGCCGCTTCCCTTGAATGCTCGCTCGAACGATCCTCTGGTGCCGGTGCGTGTTGGCCGGCACGGAACCTATTCCCGGATTGTTTTCGACTGGCCCATCGTGACGAAATATAAATTCCAGCGCCGCGGAGGAAACGCCGCCATCGTGTTTAACAGGCGCGCTCGCGTCGATCTGGCGCGCCTGAATGGTGGGCGTCTTCCCTATGTCGGCGGTGCGCAGGCGCAGCTTAAAGACGGGCGCTTGCAGGTGGCGCTCACTATTGATCCTGCATCGCACACCAGGGTTTTCATCAGTGGTTCCAAGGTGGTGGTGGATGTTTTCGCGCCCGTGAAGAACGCTCTTGCCAAACCCAAGGATCAAACCCAAGGCAATATGCGCAGCACAGCGAAAGCGCCGTCCGTTTCCCGGCCCTTGGCGCTTGTTCCTGTGCCCTTGCCGGAGGCGACCAAGGCGACTTTGCCGTCCGGTGCGTCGGGTACGGGGCCCGCGTCGGGTACGGGGCCCGCGTCGGGTACGGGGCCCGCGTCGGGTACGGAGCGGATCACTCCCAAAGTGACCCTGTTATCCGATGGTGTCGTGGCGGTGCATTTTGCCTGGAAAGAACCGGTTGGCGCGGCGGTTTTTCGCCGCGGTGGTGCTCTTTGGTTGGTGTTTGACAAACGTGCCCGTGTTGATATGCGTACGCTGAGACGCAGTACCGCAGGGCTGATTTTGTCGGCGCAGCAAGAACCGTCTCTTGAAGGAACTGTGCTGCGTTTAACGACGAAAAAAGGGGTTAATCCGGACGTTAAGCGTTCTGGTCTGTCGTGGATTTTTGAATTTCTCAAGCAGTCTCTTTTGCCCGGGGCGCCGTTACAAGTTGATGCCCAACCGAAATCGCCGCTTGGGGCTCGATTGTTCATTTCGGTACCGGAGCCGGGCAACGTTATCGCTTTTCGCGATCCGGAGATCGGCGACAATTTGCTTGTCGTGCCGGTGATTCCGCTTGGCAGTGGTTTTGCGCGCGCCTGGACGTTTCCCCAGGTCAGGGTTTTATCGTCCCGTCAAGGTATCGTGATCGAGCCGTTGATTGATACCTTGCGTGTGCGGTCCCTGCGCCAGGGGGTGGAAATCACCAGCACGGGAACTTTTCAAGTCTCAAGCGTGACGGCGGAGGAAAAGGCCAATGTCGCTTTAAGTTCCGCGCTTGCCGTCGGTGCGGGGGTGGATTCCATGCGCCCTTTGACGCGCATTTTGGACTTGGAAAAATGGAAGCGTCCCGATTTGCAGAATTTTGTTAAAATTCGTCAAAAACTGGAACGCAGCATCTCCGCGACGCAGACGGCGAAAAAGAAGGAGAAAGCGCGTCGAGAGCTGGCGCTGTTTTATTTCAGCAAGGGGTTCTGGTCGGATGGCCTAGGGGTCTTGCAGGTGATGGGCGAAGACCGGGCGGAAATAAAGAATGAGCCGGCATTCCGTTTGCTGCGCGGTGTGACGAACCTGATGATGGGGCGTCTGAAAGACGCGCGCGTCGATTTGCTGGACCCCGTTTTGAACGGCAAGGATGAAACGACGTTCTGGCGTGCGGCATTGTTGGCCAAGGAAGGACACATGGCGCAGGCGGCGTATGATTTGCGTAAAACCGGTGCGATCACGCAGGCCTATCCTCGTTTTCTCAAGGTTCCTGCCACGATTCTGGTCGCCGATGCGGCCATCGAACTGGGCGATGTTAAGCAGGCCGCCAAATATTTACAGGTTCTGTCCATAGACGTGCCGTCTGCGGCGGAAAAGGATCGTATCAATTATGAACAGGGCAAACTGAAAAGCTTAAGCGGCGACTTCAACGGTGCGATTGCGGACTGGGAAAAGGCGATGGCGGGCAGCGATCGCCTCAGCCGGGTCAAGGCCGCCGTCGCGCGCACCGAGTTGTTGCTTAAGGAAGGCAAATTCACCACCGCCGACGCCATCAGTGAATTCGAAAAGCTGCGTTTTGTGTGGCGCGGTGACGAACTTGAATTCAAACTGTTGCGGCGCCTTGGCGATCTTTATCTGCAAGACGGGCAATTTCGCAAGGGGTTGGGCGCTTTGCGTCAAGCCGCAACGTATTTTCCCAAAAACGAAGACGTCAACAAGATCACCAAACAGATGGCGGACGTTTTCCAGAAACTCTTCCTCAACGGCGGCGCTGACGTTCTGCCTCCGGTAGCGGCGATCGCGCTGTATGATGAGTTCAGGGAATTGACCCCACCGGGTAAGTTGGGCGACGAAATGATCCGTAAGCTTGCAGATCGCCTGGTCGGGGTGGACTTGTTGGGCCGGGCTGCGGACATTCTGGAATCCCAGGTGAACTTCCGCCTTCAAGATAAGGAGAAAGCCCACGTCGGCGCGCGACTGGCCTTGATTTATTTGATGGACAACAAATACGCACGCGCCTTGAAAGCGTTGCAGAAGACGGCCGGTCTGCCCATGTCCGACACCTTGAACGACCATCGTATTTTGCTGCGCGCACAGGCCTATATCGGCTTGAAAAAACCGCAGGCGGCGCTTGATCTTCTGCGCCCGGATATTTCCTTGGCTGCCGAACAGATGCGTGCGGGGATTTACTGGCGTGCGGCGGATTGGAAAAATGCAGCGAAGTCCCTGCGCCGCGTGGTCCGGGACTTGGGCATTAAGCCCAACAGACCCTTGAGCGATCCTCAGGCTGCTGCGGTTCTGGCGGTGGCGGTGGCCTACACGTTGAACGGCAACGACATGGCCACAACGCGTCTGGCTGCGAGCTATGGTCGGGCGATGGCGCAAAGCACCTATGCAGACGGCTTCTCATTGCTCACGGATCTTCCGAATCGGGGCCTTGTGAATTACAGGAACCTCGACGGGATTGTAAAACGGGTCGTAAAATTCCAGGGCTTTATGGACTCCTACCGTGCCCGTGCGGCGGCCGGAAAATTAAGTTCTCTGTATTGATGCCAGGGGCTACTTTTGCCGCCACACAGTTTTTGAGGAAAGACTAAAAGCATAGCGTGGTTTGTAAAATTCTCCTTGATCATGGATGTGTTTTGCCTTACTCCACGCGCTTTGCCCCTTTCGGGCCACGAGTTTGGGAGCGCGCGTATGAAGCGTAACGCACTGAGCGAATTGGCTGTGGACTTCGAAGAGACCGTTGAGAAGACGCTCGAAACGCGGTCCGCCTATCGCGAAATCAATAACACCAACGATTATTTTATCGAGCGTGATGGTGTGCATTACGCTGGAGACCACCTTTTGCTCGAATTGTGGGAAGCCGTCAATCTCGATGACCCCGCAACAATCGAGAAGGCCCTGTTGCAAGGGGCAGGGGACGCGGGGGCTACGGTTCTTCATAGCCATTTCCATCATTTTTCACCGTATGGCGGTGTGTCCGGCGTGGTGGTTCTGGCGGAAAGCCACATATCCATCCACACGTGGCCGGAGAAGGCCTACGCCGCCATTGACATCTTCATGTGCGGCAAGTGTGATCCGCGCGACGCCTTGGCGTCCATCGAAGCGATGTTTCGTCCTGGCACGATGGACGTGCAGGAAATCCGGCGCGGTGTCGTGAAATGATGCGTTACTTCGAAAAGCTCTACAAGGATTACGCCCAGACTTTTGAAGTTACGCGTATCTTGTATCAGGAGAAAACGGACCTTCAGGATCTGGTGATTTTTGACACGCCCAGTTTTGGGCGTGTCATGGCGCTTGACGGCATTATTCAGGTAACGAGCAAGGATGAGTTCGTTTACCACGAAATGATGACTCACGTGCCGATTCTGGCGAAAGGTGACGTGCGGGACGTTTTGATTATCGGTGGTGGCGACGGCGGTATTTTGCGCGAGGCTCTGCGCCATAAGACGGTTGAGCGCACCACTTTGGTGGAGATCGACCGTAGCGTGGTGGATTTATGCCGGGAACATATGCCTGAAATTTCAGCTGGCGCGTTTGAAGATTCCCGTACGGATCTGGTGATTGCCGATGGCGTTGAATTCGTCGCTGAAACGTCCGCGCGATTTGATGTGATCATCGTCGATTCCACCGATCCGATCGGTCCCGGGGAAGTGTTGTTTACGGAAAGTTTCTATGCCACTTGCCGCCGCTGTTTAAAGACCGGCGGTGTTTTGGTAACGCAGAACGGGGTGCCCTTTTTTCAAGGCGCGGAAGTCACCGACACCCACCGTCGTCTAAGCCGAGTGTTCAAAGACGCCGGTTTTTACACCGCCGTCGTGCCCAGCTATGTCGGCGGTTTCATGACGCTGGGCTGGGGAACGGATGATGTCAGGCTGAGGGACGTGTCGGTGGAAATCTTGCGCGAACGCACCCAGGCCGCCAATCTCACCAGCCGCTATTACACACCAGAACTGCACAAGGCCTCCTTTGCGCTGCCCCGGTTCATCCAGGATTTGATGAAATGACCGGGGCATGATAAACGTTCCCCTGTCGGCCTGTTGGCACCATGTCAAGGGGGCAGGGGTGCGCGTTTGGACGACCTGAATGAAATTTAATTCCTATGAATTTCTGCTTGTTTTTTTGCCTGTCGTTTTAGCGGTTTTTTTTATGCTGGGACGGATCGGGCAACGCCGCGCTGCCATGACATGGCTGGCGGTGGCGTCGCTGAGTTTTTATGCGTATTGGAATCCAGCTTATCTGGGATTAATTCTCGTTTCAATTGCGTTTAATTTTACCATTGGCGGAAGCATTGCGCGGCGTGCGGCACAGGATCGTGGGCGGACTTTGATGCTGTTGGGCGTGGGGGCAAACCTCGCTTTATTGGGCTATTTCAAGTATGCGAATTTTTTTGCCGATAGTGTCAATGCCGTGGCGGGTACGTCATGGCAGTTTGAAAAGCTTTTGTTGCCGCTCGCGATTTCATTTTTTACGTTTCAGCAGATCGCATATCTGGTCGATGCCTGGAAAAATGCGCAACGTGACGATAGCTTCCTGCATTATTGCTTATTTGTAACCTTCTTCCCGCAACTGATTGCCGGGCCTATCGTGCATCACAAGGAAATGATGCCGCAGTTTGACGATGTCCGGCGCTTTATTCCGCGTGCCGACAACTTTGCCATTGGGTTGAGCATTTTCCTCATCGGTTTGGCCAAGAAGGTCCTGATTGCGGATGCGTTGGCTTTATATGCAAACCCTGTATTCAGGGCCGCAGACGCAGGCCTGGACGTCAGCATGATAGAAGCCTGGGGCGGGGTGCTGGCCTATACGTTTCAGTTATATTTTGATTTTTCGGGCTATTCCGACATGGCGATCGGTCTTGCGCGGCTGTTTGGAATTCATCTGCCGCTGAACTTTCTTTCACCCTATCAGTCAACATCGATTATAGATTTCTGGCGACGTTGGAATATGACGTTAAGTCGCTTTTTGCGGGACTATCTCTACATTCCATTGGGTGGGAATCGCCGCGGCACCATGCGACGTTCCGTAAATGTCATGGTTACCATGCTTCTGGGGGGACTCTGGCATGGGGCGGGCTGGAATTTCGTGGTCTGGGGTGGATTGCATGGTGTGTATATTTTAATAAATCAAGGATGGCGATGGTTGTTCCCCAACGCCGGTGGGGGATGCATTTCAAGTGTGATTGCGTGGGCCGTAACATTTGCAGGCGTAACTGTGGCTTGGGTATTTTTTCGCGCAAACACGTTTATGGGCGCATGGTCGCTTCTTGGGGCCATGTTCGCTCAGGGAACAATTTACCTTCCGCAATCCGTTATGCACGTGTTGGCGCCAATAAAAGAAATTTTGGATACATGGGGTATTCAGGCATCCAGTATGTTGTTGTTCGGGGGGAAGGCACAGCTTTCTCTTTTGATGGTCGCAGCCTTTGTCGCGGTAATACCCCCAATTTTTAGCGGTACTTGAAAGTAGAATCTTCTCGTAGATTT
>CAYVHU010000009.1:0-111453 GCA_964451415.1 uncultured Magnetovibrio sp. | reverse complement strand
GCTGGCTTCGGAGTTCGGCACGTCTTCTGCACCGGACAAGATCGCCGCCGCCATCCAGGCCGACCCGCAGGCGGCGGTGAAGCTGCGCAAGCTAGAACTGGACAACAAGCTGGCCTTGCAACGGGTGTCTTTGGAAAACGAGACGGCGCGTTTGAGCGAGGTCAACCGCACCATGCGCGCGGAGACGGCGGCGAACGATCCTTATGTGCGTCGCTGGCGACCGACCATCGGCTATGTGGTGGCGATCCAGCTTGCGCTGCTCGGTGTGTCGGTGTTCGCCGTCGTGATCGGCGCCATGCGCGCGTCTGATCCGGCACAGGCCAAGGCTCTGTTCGACGGCCTGGCGACACTCACCTCAAGCCTCACGGCGATTATGGGGGTGGAACTGACGGTGTTGGGCGTGAACATCGCCAAACGCTCCCAGGACAAGGCTGTGGCGGCGGGAATGGTTCCGGCACAAGGCGTTATCGGGGCGCTGGTGGGGAAGCTGGCGGAATAACGCCGTCAAAGATTTATTTTGACTCCGAATGCGTCTCTTTGGATGGCGTCGCCTTTTCAATGTGGCGTTTGGGGCTCGCGCATGTGTGCGTCATGGAGTGGGCTTCGTTGAAGACTTGTAAAATCTCGATGGGGTTTTCAGCGCCAAGCTTGCTCAGCACATTGTGGCGGTGGACTTCCACGGTTTTGGTGCTGATGCCGAGGCTGCGCGCGATTTCCTTGGAGCGGTTTCCCTGGGCCACCAATTCCGCAACGCTGCGTTCGCGTTCGGTCAGCATGGCCAGAAGGGCTGTTGCGTCTCTCGTCCGACAGCAGACCTCGGTGATTTGGGCGGATTTGTCGATTGCGGACTGCACCCGCTCGATCAAGGCTTGTTGGTTGACCGGTTTTTCCAGAAAATCCACGGCACCCAGCTTCATGGCTTCGACGGCCATGGCCACGTCTGCGAATCCGGTAATGAAGATTACGGGTAAAATGTTGCCGATATCGTTGAGTTTTTCGATCAGCTTCAGGCCGCTGATATTGGGCATGCGCACATCGGTGACGATGCAGCCCAGGCATGTTGATGGCGGATGGGCGAGGAAGTCGGTGGCGTCTTTGTACAGTCTGGTTTTCAAGCCGACAGAAGAGAACAAAAGTGCCAGGGAATCGCGCATCGGTTCATCATCGTCGATAATGATGACTTCGGCTGTCTGATCGCTGTGATTCATGTTGTTTGCCCGGTTTTCAAGTGTTTGAAAGGGCCGGCAAGTGGACGCTGGCGGTTGTCCCTTCACCCTTGATTGAATGCAATTCCAGTGATCCATGATGCCGTTGAACGATGGTGTGTGCAACAGAAAGTCCCAAACCGAGACCGCTTTTGGACGTAAAGAACGGTTCAAAAGCGTGGATCTTCGCCTCTGCGTCGAGGCCTTTCCCCTGGTCTTTCACCTCAAGGATGCAGTGCTGTGATTCCTGGGATATGTCGTATCGCAGGGAAATATGGATCGTCTTGCGGTCATCCGGCTGGTGTTCGCTGGCATCCATCGCGTTTTGCACCAAAATCATCAAAACCTGCTGGAATTGGGTTTCGTCCACCGGGGACAAGATGGGTTCTGCGGGGCGATGCCAATGCAGGCGGCAACCGTGTTTTGTGGCGTTCAGTTCGCTGAATTCCAGGGCCTGATCCACCAGATCACGTAAATCGACAACGCTCAAGTGTGGCGGGCGGTTGCGCAGAAAGTTGAAGATTCCACGCACCACGCCTGCGGCCCGTTCCCCTTGCGTGCGGATTTTATTCAAAGTCTGTTCAATGAGTTTGGGGTCTACTTTTTCCTGTTTCACCAGTTCTGACAGGGCATGGGCGTAGTTGAGGATGGCAGCGATCGGCTGGTTTAGTTCATGGGCCAGACCGCCCGCCATTTCAGCCATGGTGTTGGTGCGATAGGCCCGCGCGGTTTCGGCTTCAAGGGTACGGATGTGTGCTGTTGCGTCGCGTCGACGGGCTTCTTCATCCTTGAGTTGTCGCGTGCGGTGCCAGACCAGCCATTGCACACGGATGACATGAACCAGCAACAAGACGGCCACAAATATGGCGAAGATAAACCATTCCATGTTTTCGCGCATAAGGGTGCGCAAAACCGTTCCCATATCGGCGAAAAAGGGCGTGATGTGGAGTTCGCGGTACAATTTTTCGACCGGCGCGTAGGATACCGGTGCGACCCACCCTTCATAATTGAACGCAAGGGGGTGTTTGGGTGGGGGCATGGAATACAGCGCGCGCGCTACTGCGGTGACCAGTGCGGCCGGTGTTTTGGGATGTGTGGAAAACGCCCAACCGGGGTATAGGTCGCTTGATAGCGCACAATTGAAACGCGGTTCGTGCCGTGGCGAAAGAATTTTCAGTTTTTTGAGATCGAGGTTGCCGGTGGCGGCCAATTGTTCCAGCAAACAGCTTCTGACGATGCCGGCATCGCCCTGTCCGCTTAGGACGTCCGTGACGATGGCGTCCTGGGGAAAGCCGCGTTCTTCGACCATGATTCGTGATGCGCGGGTGTGTAGCGCCTTTACGATCGTTCGCCACCCCACCAGGAAACCGCCAAAGGCTCGACGGCTGACCGTCAACAGCTTCTTGCCCTCCAGGTCGGACAGGGTGTTCAGGTCGTTCCGCGTTGCTTTGGCGAATATCACCGATCCCAAACTGCGGCTGGGGTCGCGCGACAGGGGCGATTGCACGGATGCAAACTGGCTGGTGCCGTAATAGCGCGCCAAATAGACGGTTTGCCCCGGGTTGGTGATGATGAAATCGACGGTGTGCGCCCGGACGGCCTTTTGCAGGGCGGACAGGCTGTAGGTCTTGAGGCGGAAGGTGTGCGCGGGCAGGGAATGCTGAAGATACTTGAGCGTGTCGTCCCACTGTTTGCGGGCGAATGCATCCCCGCGGTAGGCCAGGACACCGATGGTGATGACGGCCATTCCCGATCCGTCATTGGCCGATACCGGGCGGCCCGCCAGCACCAAAGCGACGGCGATCAGCAGAGCGCGCAAAACCTTGCCCCGCGTCATTCAACGTTTCCCTTCGCCGCTCATGGCGTTCAATTCGCGTCTGGCGGCGTCGTATTGGCGAAAATCGACGGCTCCGGTGGCCAGGGTTTTCTCGAAATAGGCGCGCGCACGGGTGTTTGCGTTGGTGAACAAGCTGAACATGGCGAGGAAATAATAGCCCGTGACGCGTCGTTCCTTGCGGGACGGTTTGATTGTTTTCGATGCATTTTCGATCGCCCTTAAGACGCTTGTTTTATCCGTGCGGCCCACAATGTAACGGATCAAGGGTCCGGGCCATGGGGTAAGGTCCTCGCCTCGGATGTCGTCGGCCAACCTGGTCTTGCCATCGCGACCTGCGCGCACGCGGCTGAGATAAAGCCACAGGCGGCTGTAATTTCGCAAACTTCGATTCTTGGCGACGCCTTGGGTGCGGACGAAATCCATCACCGCGCCTTGTGCGTCGCCGTTATACAAGCGCAGGTATCCCCGGCTGAACAAGGCGGCGGCGTAATCGGGTTTGGTGTCGATGGCGTGGGTGTAGTCCGCGATCGCGGTTGGCTCGGCACCTGTTTTTTCATGGGCCCAGCCGCGCGCGAACCAGGCTTCTGCGTTTGTGGGTTGCAAGGTGAGGGCGCGTTCCAGATCGGCCAGGGCCTGCGTATATAACCCCTTGTCGAGACGGCTCCAGGCCCGTGCGATATAGGCTTTAGCGCTGTTCAGCGCGGGGGCTTTGGAACTTTTCAGCGCGGGTAAAAGAGGCGGTTTTACGACCACGGTTTTTGCTTTTACCGGGGGTGCGGCCTTTTTGATGATGGGGGGGGCGGAAATTTTCGGTTCAGGTCGTTTTACGGCCGGCTTGGGGGCGGGCTTTTGAGGGTGTGGTGGCCGCGGGCGTTGCGGTTGGGCTTTCGCCGGCCGAGGTTGAGGTGGGCGCGGTTCGTCCGTGGGGCGCCACAACCAGAGCGCGCCGATGACGGCAGCGCCCAACAAAGCCGCAGCAACGCTCACCCCGACCCAGAGCCAGCTTCTGGAGCCTTTGGCAAAGGCAGTGGGCGGCTGCGGATCATGCAGGCCCGGCACTTCGCCGCGCCTACGCGCGCTATCGGATTTTTTGAGGGCTTCGAGAATGTAAGACATCGGTTTGCTCTGTCACTTGTTCCCGGTGCGTGAAATCGTCGCAATGGCGGTCGTTCCGGCCACGCCGATGATGCGCGCGATGGTTTCGCGTCCCGCAATGCCGTCCACGTTCAAGCCGTGATCGTCTTGAAAAGCGCGGACTTTCGCGCGCAGGCCGGGGTCGAAAAGGGATTTGTCCGTCGCGGCGTCGCCATAGCCCGCCAACCTTAGCAGGTGTCGCAATTGGGCAACGTCGGGGCCTTTCAGGCCGGTGGTCAAGGGTCGATGGAAAATTTCCGGTGCCCGCCACAGCACCAGATAATCGCCCCCCCAGCGCGACAAGAATGTGGCTGCATCCAAATCCAAGGTGCGTTTCGCCAAACGCACGGCGATACGTTGCTCTTGATTCCGGGGGCCGGTTATGGCCGTCACGACGCCATAGGCCTGTTCGCCATCGGCCCCGGTAAGCGATACCACCGCCGGGCGGTTGATGGCTTGCAGCCCTTTCAGGGTCGTTTTGCCCTGAAGACAGGACAACTTTGCCGCCTGGGCCTTGTCACAGGGCCCCAGACCGCGCAACGTCAGGTAGGGCTGGTCCCACATTTTATAAAGCGTGATGAACGCGCGTTCCGGCGTGTTCGTCATGGCGCGCGGCGGCTTTGCTTTTGGGGGCGGTTTCGCTGGGGTGATCGGCGCGGCGGTTTTGAGCGGTTTTGTCACCGTTTTTTTGGGGGGGGGGACCGCGACGGGCGGCACAACGCGTAGCGTAGGGAAAAAGAAGCGAAGGTTTTTTTCGGCGTTGTCGCGCCCGGGGCCGAAGCCCAACCATATCGTCGCCGTGATGCTCAAGACGAGTGCGACGGAAAGCCATACGGCGCGTCTGACGCCGGGAGACGCCGTTCCCAGAACCTCGGCGGCGGCCTTGCGGGCGAGCCGGGCATTGATCCGGGGGCGGGCCTCGACGTAGGCCGCGAGCAAGGCACGGTCGCAAATGGAATTGATCACTCTGGGAATGCCGTGGGTCGTCTTGAACACCACCTTGAGCGCGGCGGTGGTGAAAATGCGTTCGTCCAGACCCGCGACGCTTAAACGGTGCGCGATGTAGGCGCGTGTCTCGTTCGCTTCCAGGGCCTGCAGATGATAGCGCGCGGTGATGCGCTGAAGGGTTTGACGCATGTCTGGACGCGCAAGGATGGCATTCAATTCCGGCTGGCCGACGAGGATGATCTGCAACAGCTTTTTGTGCGATGTTTCCAAATTGGTGAGGAGGCGAACCAACTCCAGCACATCGGGGCTGAGGTTTTGCGCTTCGTCGATCATGAGCACCGGGTTGCGCCCGCGGGCATGGGCATCCAGCAGGTGGCGGGTCAGTGAATCGAAGAAATCCTTGAGGCTTTTCGTGCCGGGCGGGTAGGCGATGCGCATTTCGTCACAGATCACCGCCAACAATTCTGCTTGCGTGAGCTTCGGGTTCAAGATCAGCGCCAGATCCGTGTTTTCAGGCAACTGTTCGATCAAAGCGCGGCAGATGGTGGTTTTTCCGGTGCCGACCTCGCCGGTCAACAGGACGAAACCGCCGTTTCCTCCGACCCCGTATAGCAAATGCGCCAGTGCTTCTTGATGGCGCTGGCTCATAAAAAGGAAATGCGGATCGGGAACGATGGAAAAGGGGTTTTCGCGAATTCCGAAATGATCCTGATACAAAGCCCGATACGAGGATTCCGTCATGACGATGGCAGCCCTGGACCCGCCGCGCGCACGAACAAGGAGGCGAGACCGTCCGGTTGCTCACGCTCGGGTTTTGCGCCGCTGGATTTGCTTTTGCTTTCGGCCTCGCTTTCCAGTTCCTTTTCCATTTTCTTGATGCGCCGCGTTAGGTCTTCGCAGCGGCGCAAGGCGCGTTTGCGCACCGTCACCTTGCGGTGTTTCCAGAATTTGCGGACCCGCCATTCCAGCGCCACGCCCAGCATGATCAGGCCCGCGGCCCCGCATACGAATGCCGCGAAGACGTAGCTGAGCCTGCCGTAAGCCCAAAGACCGCCCCAGAAACCGATGGTGGTGAGGGCGCAGCCGAAGGTGATGAGAAGCCGCTTGGTGACGACCTCGTCCTGCTGAGCGTCGAGTTGGCTTTCCAAGATGGCGTTGGCGATTTCAACGCGCGCCATTTCCTGCCATTTGCGAAGGCTCATGCCCGCCGCTATGGTGCGCCCTTCACGGATGAACTGTTCCAGGCGCTGGACGATGAAATCCGCACGTTCGTCCGCGCTGGGGTTCTCGTTTGTGCCGCCGATCACTCTGAGCGCTTCGGCCTTTAGCGTATCTTGTGCCGTTTTGAGCGATGTTTCAGATTCTGCCATGGCCCCGATCCTCCGGATGCCTCTGTCATGGTGGCCTCCGGTGATCAGTAAAAGCCCATAAGCGTTAAAATTTCAATGCCTTTGCCCGATATTAAACGCAGCCGGTGGGTTTGGGCAGGCCGCCCCATTTGCAGATCAGTTTCATCGGACCGGTTTGGAACATGGCAAACAATTCTTTCTTATCCGTGTTGGTGGCCTTGGTGAAGCGGCGGATCGGCGGGACGACGCCATTGGCGTCGAACATCTGGCGCGCGACTTCAATGTAACGCATGTGTTCGCCGGTCAATTCGTAACCGTCGCGTGAGGCGATCATATGGGCGATTTCAGGACTCCATTGGTCACGGTTGAGCAAGAAGCCTTCGTTATCGGTTTCAAGTGTCATGGGGTTCTCCTGATGGTTCCGGCGAAACATGTATGGCGTATCTAGTTAAGAATAATTTTAATTCTAATTAACCTAGTAAATATATCAGGTATATGTGAAATTCAAGAGGAATATGAGAAAATGCAAATGTATGGGAATAATTTGCAGCGCCAACGCCGTGCGCGCCCCCCTTGAAAAGGGCCATGCACGGGCGTATCTCAGGCGCACACCGAAACCTCAATCATTCGCGGAGCAGACATGACCTACCATTACACCGTTACCTTGGACTGCGGGTTCGAGGACGCCATCGAGAAAGCCACCGCCGCTTTGAAGAAAAAGGGCTTTGGCGTGTTGACCACCATTAACGTACAAGCCGCCATGAAAGAAAAACTCGGCGAGGACATGCGTCCCTATACAATTTTGGGCGCATGCAGCCCCAAGCACGCCTTTAAAGCCATCCAGGCGGAAAACAAAATCGGTACCATGCTGCCGTGCAATGTTTTGGTGCAAGAAACCGCCGACGGAAAGGTCGAGGTCTCCATCGTTGATCCCGTAGCCTCCATGTCGGCGATCGAAAACGCTGCTCTGGGTGGCGTTGCGATGGAAGTTCAAGGTTTGCTGAAATCCGTGGCCGACGATCTGGCGGCCTAAAAAGATTGTGCGTGAAACGAAGCCCTGTGGGCTTCGTTTTCGCTAGGCTGCGTTTTCATTTGTCCCCGCCACGGTTGTGCTATCATCCCCGCAGGTTTTTCAAGGGGTCGTCTGATGCCGTCCGCTCGCCTCTTTTTTGCTACCGCCATTTTGGTCGTTGTTGCCGTGCACACGGCCCAGGCCGCACAATTGGTGCAGGTGTTTCTGGACGCCCGCAATCCGGCCTATGTGGTCATCGAAGGCGTTGCCGCCGATACTTCCGATCAGGCCCGCAGCGAAATGGCGGGCTATGCGGCCCTGGAGCGTGTTTCCCTGATTCGCTGGGATGTTTTTCGCAAAGATGCTGGCGCCATCATCGCGCCTTATGTTGTGAAAAACGACTATCCCGGCACCTCAAGCGTGCTCGGGGTGTTGACTTTGATCAAGATGTACCCGGGTAAGCCGTTCGCCATCACCTGGAATGGCGGGATTGCAACGTCCTTTCAGGACTATCAATATGCCGTAAAGACCTATCGGGACCATGCAAAGGATGCGCATGCTTATGCGCGTTCACGGCCCACAGACCCTGCTAAAGATCCCTTGAATCCCACCCGCCAGATGGCGCGTCTTTTAGAGTGAGGTGGTCCCACATCGTTGGACAGTTTGGCATCGTAGCTCCGCTGGGGTCATAGCTCCGCTGGGGTCAGGTCTTGTTTTGCCATAGCACCACCCCTTTCTCCGTGTCTATTGTTCGTCAGACAACCAAACAAGCGCTATGCGCGGAGTGTTTTAGGGATCAACCCTTTTTCATGAGCGTGACGGGAAGTTTTTCGCCGCCCGTCATGAAGGTTTCGGGTTTGCCGGGCAGGTAGCCCATGCGCTCGTAAAAGCTTGTGGTGTTTTTACTGGCGCGGACGGCGAATTTTTTGAATCCTTGACGGCGCGCGGCATTTTCCGCGGCCTGGACCATGCGCCGGCCAAGTCCTGCGCTGGACATATCGGGGTGCACGAACACCTTACCCAGTTGTGCGACGGCGTTTTTTCCGGGCCATTCAATCCAACCTGCCGTGGCGACCACCTGATCGCCGAAACGTGCCATGAGAAGGTGGCCGGCCTCAAGGTCCGCGCGATAGGCATCACTTTGCGTCATATTGGTGTAGGCGGCGATTTGTTTTGCCGTGTGGGCGCGCCTGGCCAGCGTTTTAAACGATAACGCGTGAAGCGCTTGGATTTCCGATAGGGCATCCAGGCGGCACGATACGATGCTGAGTTCCGGTGTTGCGATCATAAGAGAAAGTTAACCATGGCGGCGTAACGAAATGATGACGACCCGCGCTATTGCGTTGTTGCACAGGGCGGTGCGCTCCTATAATGACTCCCGTCAGGATAAGGAAAGAATCACTATGAAGGCGCGCGTTTTTATTGATGGTGAAGCGGGGACCACGGGTCTGCAAATCCGTACCCGTTTGCTGGCGCGCGACGACATCGAATTGGTCAGTCTGCCCGATGAATTGCGCAAGGATGCGCGCGCGCGCGCGGACGTCCTCAATGGCGTGGACGTGGCGATCTTATGCCTGCCCGACGAGGCCGCCCGCGAAGCGGTTGCGCTGGTCGAAAACCCCGATGTGAAGATCATTGATGCTTCGACCGCGCACCGGGTTGCGGACGGCTGGACCTATGGTTTCTCCGAGCTGAATACAACGCAGCGCCAGCGCATTGCCAGTGCAAAAAGGGTGACGAATCCGGGGTGTTATGCTCTGGCGTCGATTTCCATGCTGTATCCTTTGGTGGCGCACGGGCTCGTGCCGCGCGGTGCAGCGCTGAGCCTCAATGCAATTTCGGGCTATTCCGGTGGTGGCAAAAAATTGATCGCCAGCTTTGAAGAGGCCCAGGGTGCAGATGCCCACACGCCGTATTTCGTTTACGGCTTGAATTTGCAGCACAAACATATCCCCGAGATCACCCATTACAGCGACCTTGACCACAGCCCGGCGTTTGTTCCCAGTGTCGGCCATTTTGCGCAAGGCATGATCGTGCAATTGCCTTTGAATTTATGGAGCCTGCCGGGCCAGCCGTCGGCGCGCGATGTTCACGAGACGCTTGCGCGTCACTATGAGATGTGCCGCTATGTCAGCGTTGCGGCGTTGGACGACACGGCGCAGATGTCGCGTTTGCAGCCGGAGGATTTGAACGGCACCAACGATTTGCGCCTGTATGTTTTCGCCGGCGAGCAACAAGCCGTGGTGATGGCGCAACTCGACAACCTGGGCAAGGGGGCATCGGGTTCGTGCGTACAAAACCTGAATATCATGCTCGGGCGGGATGAGGCGGAAGGCTTGTGAGCGACGCGAAAACATTCGAGGTGCACTCCGCCAACTTGGGGACAGTCCAGGTGGCGCACCGCGATTGCCCTTTGTGCGGACGCAACAATTCAGATCAGAAAGACAATCCCTATTCCTATGACGTATGGGCGTTAAAGGATTGTGCGGCGTGCGGTTTTACCTATATCGACCGGGGACCGGACTATGCCAAGCTGTTCAATGAATTGAGTTGGGAGACGACTTCTCTTGTCGAAGAACGCCGCCGTCAAAGTTTGCGCCCCGTCGGCTACAAGATCAGCAAGGCCTCGCGTCTTCGTATGCGGCTGTTGCCGCGCAAGCAGATTCCCTTGATGCTGGAAGCGTGGGCCAAACCCGGCAACGTCCTGGACCTGGGCTGTGGAGACGGCGGGCCCCTGGACAAGCTGTCGTTGGCGTTTACGCCTTACGGCATCGAAGTTTCAACCGCGTTGGCAAAAGTCGCTGACCAGCGCTTTTCCGTTTCCGGTGGGGCGTGCATCAACGCTCCGACGCTGGATGGTCTGAAAAGCCTGCCTGCGGGGGCCTTTACGGCGGCGACCATGAGATCCTATCTCGAACACGAAATGAATCCGTTAGCGGTGCTGCATGAAACGTATCGCACCTTGAAAGCGGCGGGTGTGGTTATCGTCAAGGTGCCGAATTACGACTCTTTGAACCGCCGTGTCATGGGATCCAGATGGTGCGGTTTTCGTTACCCCGATCATTTGAATTATTTTACGCCCAAAACGCTGCGTGCCATGGCGCAAAAAGCGGGGTTCAGCGTTCATTACGGCATGACCTACACTTTGCCGACGTCTGATAACATGTACGCCGTCTTTAAAAAAGATTAGGCTCCCGCCATTTTGGCGTCGAAGCCGGCCTTGCGAACGTGTTTCAATATCTGTCGCGGCGTTGTGTCGTGGGGGTCGAATTTGACCAGCAATATGCGGTCTTGGCCGTCTTGTTGATGCACCAGGATACTCTTTGCCGCATCCATCAGGCATGTTCTAGCGGTTTTCATGGCGTTGTCGTCCAGTGCGGACGGAAACATCACAAGAATATCTGAAAGCATGGCGATCTCCATGAGTCTTTGATCCGTGCTTTTGGGTATAACACCGCCGTGGGCTGCACCGGTAGTATCTGTTGATTACGCAGATGGCGGTTGTTGGCGATCCGGGTGCAGGTGAATTTCCAGCATCTTCAAAGCGCGCGTTAGCACCAGCGTGATGACCAGATAAAAAGCGCCGGCGCTGAGAAACGTTTCCACCGGAAGATAGTTCTTGGCGTAGAGGGTGCGTGCCATACCGGTCAGGTCCAACAGCGTGATGGTGCTGGCCAGGGCGCTGGCTTTCAACATCAAGATCAATTCGTTGCCATAGGCCGGCAGGGCGATGCGGGCGGCGCGTGGCAGGACGATACGCCGGTATATTTTACCCGGCCCCATGCCCAGGGCGCGCGCGGCCTCGACCTCGCCCGCAGGGACGCTCATGATGGCGCCACGGAGGATTTCGGTGATATAGGCGCCTGTGTGCAAGGAGAAGGTAATGATGGCGCACCAGTAGGAATCGCGCAAAACCGGCCACAGGAAACTTTCGCGCACCGCTTCGAACTGGCCGAGGCCGTAATACACTAAGAACAGTTGCACCAGAAGCGGCGTTCCGCGAAAAAAGAAAATGTAGGCGCGCGGCCAGATGTTGATCCACCGCGAACGATTGACCCGTGCGAGCGCCGTCGGTACCGCGATGAGCAAACCGATCAAGCCGGATATGAACAGCAGTTCCAAGGTGAGCCCCGCCCCGCGCGCCAGTTCGGGGATCATGGCGGTGACAGCATCCCAATTCATGATGATGCGGGCCAATTCATACCGCGAGCGCCTTGACACCGATGTTGGTGCGCGCTTCGAGACGTTGCAGAGCGAAGGATGTGATCGCACTCAAGCTCAGATAGATCAGCGCGGCAGCGAGATAGAAGGTAAACGGCTCTTTCGTGCGTCCGACGGCAAAATCCGTCATGCGCATCAGTTCTTCCAGGCCGACAACGGAAACCAGCGCCGTGTCTTTCAACAAAACCAGAAATAAATTGCCAAGACCCGGCAGCGCGATGCGCCACATCTGGGGCAGAATGATGCGGCGGAACGTCAGGCTTCGCCCCATGCCTAGGGCCAGGGCGGCTTCGCGCTGGCCCGGTGCAACGCCCAGCAAGGAGCCGCGGAACAACTCGCTGGCATAAGCTCCGAAGATGAAGCCCAGTGCCGCTGTTCCCGCTGTGAAAGCGCTGACGTCGATGTAGTCGTCGTAGCCGAAGTGCGAGGCCACCGCCATCAACGCTTGCGATGCGCCGAAATAAAACGTCAACACCACCAGGAATTCAGGCAGGCCGCGCACCAGTGTCGAATAGCTGTCCCCCAGCCAGCGGAGCACTCTGAACGGTGAAAGTTTTGCCGTTGCGCCGAGAAGGCCCAGCACCAGTCCCACCACCAGAGCGCAAAGCGCAAGGCGCACCGTGACCCACGTCCCGGCTAGAAGCAGCGCGGCAAATCCGTGCAAGTCGATCATGTTACGGCCTTGAAACGTTGTGTATGGAAAAACCGGCGGGAAGATGCTCCCGCCGGTTTGCGCGCACGCGGTATCAATAGATGGAGAACGGGAAGTACTTGGCGTTGATCTTGGCGTAGGTGCCGTCGGCCATGATTGCGGCAAGGGCCTTGTTCAACTTCAAGCGCAGCGCCGTGTCGCCCTTGCGCACCGCGATGCCGATCAAATCGCCGTTGAAAACGGGTTTCCCCTTGAATTCGAATTTCTTTCCGGCGTCGGATTTCAGCCATTCGTAATTTACCAAGGCGTCCGCCAACACGGCGTCCAGACGTCCCGAAGCGAGGTCCAGGTAGGCGTTTTCCTGGGTGTCGTAAAGTTTGATCGTTGCGCCGGGACGATTTTTTTCCAGCCATTCGCCACTGACTGTTGCGCGTTGCGCGCCGATGACCTTGCCCTTCAGTCCGGCGACGGAGGTATCCAGCGTCATGCCCGTTTTGGCGACGAATTGCAGCTTGTTGGTATAGTAGCGATTGGTGAAATCGACGGCTTTTTTGCGTTCTGGTGTGATCGACATGGAAGCCACGATGGCATCGAGTTTCTTTGCCATAAGTGCCGGAATGATGCCGTCCCAGTTTTGTTTGATGAACGTGCAATCCGTTTTCATGTGTGTGCACAGCGCTTTGGCGATATCCACGTCGAAGCCTTGCAATGCGCCGTTGCTGTCAACGAAATTAAACGGAGGATAAGCACCTTCGGTGCCGATGCGCAGTTTTCCGGCCGCGGCGGCTTGGGTAACACTCAGACTCAGCACGGCCAGTGCGGCGACGCTCAAGGTTCTGATAAATCTAAACATTTTCGATAACTCCCTCCAAGATACACATTTTTTTATGAGATTTAGTGAATGTGGCTGGCCATGAATTGGCGGACCCGTTGCGACTGCGGCGACTTGAACATATGGTGTGGCGCGCCTTGTTCCTCGACTTTGCCCTCGTGCAGGAACATGCTCCAGGATGATACCTCGCGGGCAAAGCCCATTTCGTGGGTAACGATCAACATGGTGCGCCCTTCCTCGGCGAGGTCGCGCATGACGCCAAGCACCTCGTTTACCAGTTCCGGGTCGAGCGCGGACGTCGGCTCATCGAACAAAAGGACCTCCGGTTCCATCGCCAACGTGCGTGCAATGGCCGCGCGTTGTTGTTGGCCGCCGGAAAGGTGCACGGGATAATGATCGCGTTTGTCCGCAAGTCCGACGCGTGCCAGAAGGGCTTCCGCGTGGTCTATCGCCTGCTTCCGGGGATGTTTGGAAACGCGAATCGGAGCCTCGATAATGTTTTCCAGAACCGTCAGGTGTGGCCACAAATTGAAAGACTGGAATACGAAGCCGATGCGCGCACGCAGCCGCGCCAACTGTTTTTGGTCCGCAGGAACAGTTGCGCCGTCCGCGCCAGGTTTGGTGCGGATTTCCTCACCATCAATGATGACGCGCCCCCGGTTCGGCGTTTCCAGGTAATTGATACAGCGTAGAAAAGTGCTTTTTCCCGAACCGCTGGAGCCCAAAATTGTGATCACATCGCCACGGCGCGCCTGGATGGAGACGCCGTTCAGTACCTCGGTTTCGCCGAAGCGTTTGTGGATGTCGCGGACGTCCAAGAGTGGTGTGTCAGGTTGCTGTGGAGCATTCATGGAGAGGCACTTTAAGCGGCCCGAGGACAGCCTGCAACACTTCTGTCATCTCCGGGCGAGAACGTGAAACACATGTTTCGCGCTTATCGTGGCAAGGGGCGTCAAACGTCGATATCTTCGACAAAACGGGCGTGTTCCTGGATGAAGGCATAGCGTAGTTCCGCTTTTCTGCCCATCAGGCTTTCCACCAATTCTTCGGTGTCGCGCCGGTCATCCCAATCGTTCGCCTCAAGGCCGGAGGGAATGGTGATCCGCAGCAACGTGCGATTGTCCGGTTTCATGGTGGTTTCCTTCAACTGCGCAGGCGGCATTTCGCCCAGCCCTTTGAAGCGGCTGATGTCGATTTTTCCGCGACCTGAAAATACGGTTTTCATCAGTTTGTCTTTGTGTTCATCGTCGCGCGCATACATCATTTTAGCGCCCTGCGTGATGCGGTACAGGGGCGGTAAAGCGAGAAAAAGATGCCCATTTTCAATGAGTTTGGGCATCTCGCGAAAGAAAAACGTCATCAGAAGGGATGCGATGTGCGCACCGTCCACATCGGCATCGGTCATGACGATGATTCTTTCATAGCGCAGCGCCGTTTCCGTATAATTCTTGCGTGTGCCGCACCCCAAAGCCTCGACCAGATCGGAGAGTTCCTGATTGGCCTTAAGCTTGTCCGCCGTGGCGCTGGCGACATTGAGGATTTTTCCACGCAGCGGCAGGATCGCCTGGGTTTTACGATTGCGGGCTTGTTTGGCCGAACCGCCCGCGGAATCGCCTTCGACGATGAACAGTTCAGTGCCTTCTTGAGACGTCTGGCTGCAATCGGCCAGTTTGCCCGGCAGTCGTAGGCGTTTGGTGGCCGATTTGCGTTTGGTTTCTTGATCCAGCTTGCGCCGCAGGCGGTGATTGGTGCGCTCAAGAGTGTATTCCACCAGCGCCTTGGCGACCTTGGGATCGGACGACAGCCAGATATCGAAACGATCGCGCACCGCATTTTCCACCAGGCGTGCGGCATGCGGGTTGGCCAATCTGTCCTTGGTTTGGCCTTGAAATTGCGGATCGGCAATGAATGTTGAAAGCATCACCGTCGCGCCGCCGAGCAAGTCGTCGGCGACGATCTTAGCGGCGCCCTTTGTGCTGATGAGTTCCGCATACGCCTTAACACCCTTCGTCAGCGCGCTCTTCAATCCCGATTCGTGGGTGCCGCCCTGGGGCGTGGGGACGGTGTTGCAGTAGGAGTTTAAAAAACCGTCTTCGTCCAGCGGCCAAGCCACAGCCCATTCCACGCGTCCGGGCTCATCGGAAAAATCAACCTGTGCGGCGAACGGAAGCGGCGTGACGACGCGGCGTTCCTTGAGCCTTTCCACGACATAGTCCGCAAGGCCGCCGGGAAAATGCAGGTCCGCCTTTTCCGGAACGCCTTTGTCATCTTTGTCGCCGAGCAAAGCCGTATCGCAGTTCCAGCGTATTTTAACCCCGCGAAACAAATAGGCCTTGGAACGCACCATGCGCCACAGCGTGTGCGGACGGAAATGGGTGCGGGTGCCGAAAATATCGACATCGGGAACGAAACTCACTTGTGTGCCGCGCCGGCCGTTGACGGACCCGACGTTTTCCAGCTTCGATGTCGGCTTGCCACGGCTATAGGTCTGCCGCCAGAGCTGTTTGTCCTTCGCCACCTCAACAATCAGTTCCGAAGATAGGGCGTTTACCACGCATGACCCGACGCCGTGCAGCCCGCCGGAGGTCTTGTACGCTCCACCGCCAAACTTTCCGCCCGAATGCAGCGTGGTAAAGATCACCTCCAGCGCCGAGATGCCTTTGAATTTGGGGTGCTCATCCACGGGAATGCCGCGCCCATTGTCCTTGATGGTCAAACGGTTTCCCGCTTCCAGGTTAACGTCGATCACCGTGGCGTGGCCCGCCACCGCTTCGTCCATGGCGTTATCGAGGACTTCCGCCGCCAGATGGTGGTAAGCCCGTTCATCCGTGCCGCCGATGTACATGCCGGGGCGTTTGCGTACCGGTTCCAGTCCCTCCAGGACCTCAATATCGGCGGCGCTGTAGCCATCTTTGCTGGCGCGTGTGCGGGGCTTGAGCGCCGCTTTTCCGGCGGGCGCTTTCTTTGTTTTCGGGGCATTGGCGTCGAACAGGTCGCTCATGGGAACTCACGGATCGTTTTGATGGTCTGTGCACCACGTATAAAGAAAATAGAAGGTAGCGCCTACGCCCCATCATACGGTACTCTTTTGCAGGTGGCAGCACAAAATATTGGAGTGTCAGCCATAGGGAGCGGTTTAGACATGAGCGAATCCGAAAGGAACGAGCAACCGCGCGGCCAACTGGCCATCCGCCAATTGGCCATGCCCGCAAACGTCAATTCCGGGGGCAACATTTTCGGTGGATGGCTGTTGGCGCAAATGGACATTGCGGGTGGCATTACGGCGGCGGACCGCGCCCAGGGCCGCGTCGCCACGGTGGCCATCACGGCGATGGAATTTCACCGTCCGGTCCATGTGGGCGATGTGGTTTGCTGTTATACGGAAATCACAAAGGTTGGCAGGACTTCGCTGGTCATCCATGTTCAGGCGTGGGCGCATCGGCGCGTCGGCGCGCAAACGTCGGATATTCGCGTGACCGAAGGCGAGTATGTGTTCGTGGCGTTGGACGAAAACGGCGAAAAACGCCCAGTTCCGCCGGAATAAGGAGCCAAAGACGATGAATTTACCACGTATCCATCTGATTACACTCGGCGTGAAAGACATGGCGGTATCGCGCGCCTATTACGAAGCCATGGGATGGGAAACTGCGCCCATCAGTATGGATGAAATCACTTTTTTTCAATCCGCAGGCCAGGTTCTTGGCCTTTATCTTCAAGACGCGCTCAACGGCGATACGGGGCTGGATGCCCCCAGACCCGGCGGCATGACGTTGGCGGTGAATACCCATGGCCGTGAAGAGGTCGACGCCTTGTTCGCAAAGGCGCTTGAGGCGGGGGCGACGCTCTTGAAAGCACCGCACGAAATGCCCTGGGGCGGGTATACCGGCTACGTTGCGGACCCCGATGGGCATCCCTGGGAATTTACGTATGTTGCGCAGTTGGTCCCGGATAAAAGCGGGGCGTTGACTTTACCGGACAAACTGTAATCTGAACGAACCTTGAATTTTAGGGTCCAGACTCATTCAAACGAAAGCGTATCATTTGAATGGGGCTGGCAAACGAAAGCGTATCATTTGAATGGGGCTGGCAAACGAAAGCGTATCATTTGAATGAGTCTGGACCCTAAGATGTCTCGATGTGTCCCATGACCCGTTTAAAGCCTTCAGGATCCGCGGACTTCAGGGTTTCGAGGGCGGCGAGGGTTTTCGCCTCGAAGGTATTGCGATTGCGCTCCTTTTCGGCCTCGATTTGTGCGCTCATTTCCCTTAACGCTTCCAGGGCCGGAAGCCGGGCATTTTTGGTGGCTTCGCCGAGCGCGTTCAGGGCGTCCATGACCACGCCCAGTTGTCGGCCGTAGGTGGCGACGTTGTGCGTAATCGCGCGCTCAAGCCGGGGATCGCCGACATTGATGTTGATATCTGGCGAGAACCAATCGGTGAGCGTGTTCGTGTTCGTCGGCCCGCTGAGGGGGGCATAATAGGACGACGCATCATCGGGTTGCCAGAACGGCTTAAACCATGCTTGCCAAGGATACATAAACACCACCACTCTACATAAGAGCGTAATAGTCTATCTTACGCATACCATGAGTCAATATCTGTTTCTAGGGTCCAAACTCATTCAAATGATACGCTTTAGTTTGAATGAGGCTGGCCCCTACATCACCATCAGCATCACGTAGCTTGCGCCGAGCAAGGCGCTGACGACGGCGATTTCGTTGACAATACGAAAAACACTCATGATGGGTCTCCTTTTTACGGGACGTACATCGTTTCTTCAAAAAAGAACAAAGCATGAACGCACCATGGCTGTCAACCCCCTTGCCCGACTGAAGGGGGAGGTCCCGGATAACGAATTGGAATGTCTGGTTAAAAAAGGTACGTTAAAAATCAATGTCGTGTTCTATGCGTCGTGCCTTTGAATGGACCCCCGGATTTATGCTGAATCGTTTTCCGCCTACCGTTTTGCTGACCTTGTCCGCACTTTTTTGGGGCGGGAACTTTGTCGTCGGGCGCTGGGCGCATACGGCGATCGGGCCGCTCAGCCTATCCTTTTGGCGGTGGTTTTTGTCGGCGGCGCTTCTCAGCCCGTTCGTGCTTCCCGGAATTTGGCGTCACCGCGCCGTCATCCGCGAAAAGTTCGGTATTTTGTTTGTTCTGGCATTGTTTGGCATGGTGATTTTCCATAGCTTCACCTATATCGCACTGAACACCACCGAAGCCATCAACGCCGCCGTCGTTTTGGCGAGTATGCCCATGGTGATCCCGCTGGTGTCGTTCGTGGCGCGTGACGAGCGCCTCAATTCTCGGCAGATGCTGGGTATTGGCTTATCGCTCTTGGGGGTGGCGACGATTATAGCGCGCGGCCAGTTCAGCGTATTGCTTAACCTCAGTTTTGATCCGGGCGATTTGTGGGTGCTGGGTGCGGTGGTGGCCTGGTCGATTTATTCGGTACTGCTCAAGCGCGCGCCAAAGGCATTGCCGCCACTGGTGTTGCTGGGCACCACCAATATGATTGCGGTGGTGATTTTGTTTCCCTTGTACTTGTGGGAATTCAAGACCAGAGGCGGGTTCGATGTGACGATTTCCACCGTTTTGGTGCTGGCTTATGTTGCGGTGTTTGCCTCCATTGCCGCGTTTTTATGCTGGAATGCCGCCGTCCCGCGCATCGGGGCGAACAAGGCGGGGCTGTTCATTAACCTTATCCCGTTGTTTGCGGCCGTTTTTTCCATCATTTTTCTGGGGGAAAGCTTGAAAATTTATCATGTGATCGGCATCGTTCCCATTGTTGCGGGAATTTACCTGACCACCACCGCGAAAAGGGCACGAACGTCCCGTGCGGCGGAGGAAAGCTGACATGCCCGTTGCGCAGTTTCGCCGGAACGTTTTTTTGCTGGCAAGCGCCCAGGGCCTGTATCTGGTTTCCTCGGTGACAGCCATTACCTTTGCCGGTCTGGTGGGGCAGTTGTTGGCTGAAAATAAATTGTTCGCCACGCTGCCGATCGCGCTGATGATCGTGGGGACGGCCTTGAGCACGATCCCCATGTCGTTTGTGATGAAACGTGTCGGTCGGCGCGTGGGCTTCATGATCGGTGCGATGGCCGGGGCTTTTTCAGGAATATTCGCGGCTTATGCCATTGCGCAGGAAAGTTTTGTTTTCTTCTGCGTGGCCATGGTGGCGATGGGTCTGTATCAGGCGTGTACGCAATATTACCGTTTTGCCGCCGTGGAAAGCGCACCACGGAACTACGTCTCGCGGGCGGTCTCGCTGGTGTTGCTGGGCGGGGTGATTTCTGCATTCATTGGCCCGACCCTGGCGGTGGAAAGTCGTAATTTTCTGGCGCCGGTGCCGTTTGCAGGCGCGTTCTTGATGGCGGGCTCGGTGAGTGTTTTATCGTTGATTCCCATCGCCTTTTTGAAAATCCCCTTGCCGTCTGCACAAATTGCGGACGAAAGCGCGCGGCCTTTGAGCACCATCGTGCGTCAGCCTGTGTTCATTGCTGCGGTCATGAATGCGGCAGCCGGTTACGCGATGATGGTCCTGGTTATGACGGCGACACCCCTGGCCATGTCGGCGCATGCCTATGCGCTCGACAAAACGGGCTCGGTTATTCAGTGGCACGTTCTGGCGATGTTCGTGCCGTCTTTTTTCACCGGCACGCTGATCCACCGTTTCGGCCTGTTGACCATCTTGTATGCCGGCATGGTGTTATTTTCCATGAGCCTCTTGCTTGCCCACGCGGGCACGACAGTGCTGAATTTTGCCGCAACATTGATTTTTTTGGGCGTGGCGTGGAATTTTTTATACGTCGGCGGTTCGACCCTGCTCATCGAGGCCTATCAATTCAGCGAGAAAGCCAAAACCCAGGGAACGAATGAACTCATCGTCTTTGCCGCCGCAGCCACGGGATCGTTTTCATCGGGCTGGCTGTTCCACTTGTCGGGGTGGAGTGCGGTGACTTACGCCATGGTGCCAACCCTTGCGGCGACGTTTCTGGTGACGTTGTGGTATCACAAGAAACGTAAATCCGCAGCGATGGCGCTGGAAATCTAGCTTTATTTTCCGAATAGGCCTTTGACCTTATTCAAGGTGTCCTTCGCGGTCTTGCCGATGTCGCCACGATTTTGGAGTGCTCCGTTCAGCACGTCTTTCACGGTGCGTCCCGAAATCCCGGAAAGGCCCAGTTGGGACAGATCAAGAGAACCGGCGGCTTTTTCCGAGGCCTTCGAGACGGCGCGGACGATCAAGTCGATGACTTCCGCCGGGCTGGCTCCCCCCGTCGCCTTGCCGATGTTTCTCAAGTGGATTGTCGGAAGCGCCACGCTCAGGGATTTGTTCGGCAACAGACTTGCGGAGACGTTGATTTTTCCGTTCCTGATATAAAGGTCCTTGATCAGTACTTTTGCTTCAGCGCCGTTTTTCTTCGCCGTCGTTGTGGTCGGGGCTGTGGTCGGGGCTGCGGCGTTTGGGCTGGGCGTGGCGTTGTCTCCCTTTATGAAGGTTTCGACGTTTTCCTGAATGGCGGCGATGTTGGATCCGTTCGGGCCGATCTCATAGGTGATGTTCGGTGCGTTCACCAGGACCTTGTCGATCACCACGGTGCGGGAACTCCAGTTTTTGCTCAGCTTGACGCTGACCTTATCGAGACCGATGGCGCGCGCTGTCTTGAAGCCGGGCGGATTGGCAATGCTCACGCCCCGGATGGCCGCTTTCAGGTCGGTCAGATTGATGTCCACACCTTTGACCCGTACGGTGACCTGTGTGACTCGGCTGCCCTGATTCTCGATGATGCCGGCGACCATCTTGCCCGCATTTTGCGAAACGTAATACATGCTCCCGGCGAACAGGACGATGAGGATGGCAAATCCGATAATCAGTTTCTTAAGCATCGCGTCTTTCCTCAGGAGGGCCTTGAGCATACAAAAAACAATTCATGAAGGGTATTCAGTATGAAGACTGTAACGCATCGGTGCAATATCGTCTCGATCGCGACGTTTGGAAAGTGTTTTTCTTGTTCTGATCGGTGTGACTGCGCATAGTGTCCTCATGTCGATTCAAGAAGATTCCTCTTTTTTATATGCGGATGATGTCCTCGGCGTCATGCTTGCGGGCGGTTTGTCGCGGCGCTTCGGCGGCGGGGACAAATGTCTGGAGATATTGGACGGCGTGTCGCTTTTGGAACGCATCGCGCAACGTGCCGCCCCGCAAGTCGGGACCTTGATTCTCAATGCCGTTGGCGACATCGGGCGCTTTCCGGATATGGGGGTTCGCGTGGCGGCGGATGTGGTGTTGGGGGCTCTGGGGCCGTTGGCGGGGGTGTTGACGGGAATGGAGTGGGCGGTGGCGCACCGGCCGATGACACGGTGGGTCGCCACGTTTGCCACCGATGCTCCGTTTTTCCCCCACGATCTGGTGACGCGTCTTAAAAACGCAGCTGAAAAAGCAGGTGCGGATATCGCCATGGCGACGTCGGAAGGCCGCGTCCATCCCACATTCGCCCTGTGGTCCCTGGATCTGCGTGGTGATTTGCGCCATGCCCTGGTTGACGAAGGGGTGCGCAGGGTCAGAACCTGGTCGGCGCGTCATCGCGAAATTCTGGTGCCTTTTCACGGTGCCGCCGCCAACGATGAATTGGATCCTTTTTTCAATATCAACACCCCGGACGATTTGATTGCCGCGCGGGCGAAATGGCGGCAAAGGGCAAAAACCTTATGAGCGGGGAGCCGGAGCAGCGTGTGATCGGTTTCGTCGGGCGCAGCGGCAGCGGCAAGACGACGCTCTTGAGCCGTCTCATTCCCATCTTAAACGGGTGGGGGCATAGCGTTTCGACGATCAAGCACACCCATCACGATTTCGACATGGACCAGCCGGGCAAGGATAGCTACCGCCATCGTGAAGCCGGGGCGCATGAGGTCTTGCTGACGTCGACCAAGCGCTGGGCCTTGTTGCATGAATTGCGTTCACAGCCCGAACCGACCCTGGACGAGGCGATCAAGCGCATGGCCCGCGTTGATATTTTGCTCATCGAAGGCTTTAAAAGTCACCCGTATCCCAAGATCGAAGTGTATCGAGCGTCCTTGGGTCATTCCTTGATGGCGCGGGACGATCCTTCCATCGTCGCCATTGCCAGCGACGGGGAGTTCGAGACGAGCGGGGCGATAAAACCCCGTTTGGCCTTGGACGACGCCGTGGCCGTCGCGGCGTTCGTAACCCGCTATTTGGGGCTGGCGGACGATATCACCTGAAAAGGGTATCAGGAGTTCGAACGTTTACCCATGCGGTGCTGGATGATTTGTTGTACGCCATACCAGGAATTTTCCCGGCAGGTGAGCAACGCGTCCTTCACGCCGAGGCTTTTCACCAGCTGGTCCGCGAGACGCGCCAAGCCGGGACTGGTGGGATCGTCCTGATTTTCCAAAGAGTCGTGAAATTGGAGGGATTGGCCCATTCTGGCCTCCTTTGGCCATGCAACGCTCAAAATCGTCATTGGGCGTTATTCTTGGCCGATGAGTTGATCCGTCACGTTCACCTAAACATGATACATATGTTACATATGTAATCTTTATGAAACATTAAAAGCAGTTTTATATTAAATTTTACGTTTTCTTACACGAACAGATACAGCACCAGATAACTCAACAACAAAACCACCACCCACAAAACCATCGAACCGGCGCCCGCCGTGCGCGCCATGACGCCGCTGAGCCCATGGTGGCGCGACAGGCGCGACACGATGGTGGATGTCAGTGTGACTCCCGCCTTGCGCAAGGCGGCGTCGAGGGGCGAGAACACCGCCATCAGGCGCCGCCAGCTTGCGGGCAGAAGCTTGCGGTATATCCATTCCGCATCAATGTTGATGGAGGGAAGTTCCGGTGGGTAGGCATGTGTCAGCTTGAGGACGGCGAAGGCCAGGGCCGAGAAAAAGAGCAACTGGGACTGGGTGAGTACGTGGGCGATCGCGTAGGGTTCGTAAGCGACCGCGAACGGCAGCATGCTGTACAATGCCCATGGATAAACGCCGTTGAAGATGCAAATGGCGGCCGCTATGGACATGGCGAACAGCATGTGTTTCGGCGCTTCCTTGCAGCGGATGCCGCTGTCATGGGCAAAGAAGGCGAAGAACGGGATTTTGATGCCCGCATGGTGGAACACGCCGGCAGAGGCGAACAAAAGCGCCAGCCACACACCGTTATAGCCATGGTCCAGCGCCGAGACCATGATCATGGACTTCGACACGAACCCGGAAAACAGCGGGAAAGCGGAAATGGAGGCCGCCCCAACGATGCACAACACCGTCGTTTTGGGCATGGACTTGTACAGGCCGCCCAGTTTCGAGCCGCGAATATCCCCGGTGCGGTACAACACCGCGCCCATGGACATGAACAAAAGCCCCTTGAAAATCACGTCGTTGAAGGCGTGGCTGATGGCCCCGTTGATGCCCAGTTCGGTGCCCAGACCGATCCCCACCACCATAAAGCCGAGTTGATTGATCAGGCTGTAGGACAGCACGCGGCGCAGATCGTTTTCGATCACCGCAAAAAAGATCGGGAACATTGTCATCACGGCCCCGATATAGATCAGGGCTTCCGTTCCGGCGAATGATTTCGCCAGCGCGAATATGGCGGTCTTGGTGGTAAACGTGCTTAAAAACACGGTTCCCGACGGCGTCGCTTCAGGGTAGGCGTCGGTGAGCCAGTTGTGCAAAAACGGAAATGCGGCCTTGATGCCGAAGGCCAGGAAGATCAAATCCGCACCCAAGGTGCCGTCCAGGCCGATGTGCGTAAAGGCGAAGCTGCCGGTGTCTTGATAGCGCAACAGGACGCCCGCCAGCAAAATCACGCCCGACAACACTTGGCTTATGATGTAGCGCCTAGCGGCGCGATAAGAGGTTTCGGTGCCGCGCGCCAGAATCAGGAACACCGACGTCATCGCCAGCATTTCCCAGAAAATGAACAAGGTGATCATGTCGCCCGCGAATACCGCGCCCAGGGCGCTGCCCGCATACAGGGTTCCGGCGACTTTTTCGATGGTGCTTTTGACATGCCAAGCGTAGATCGCACCGATAAAGGCGGCCAACAGAAACATGTAGCCGAACAAGGTGCTCATGCGATCGACAGCCAGGTATTGAAGCTGATAATCCAGGATGTTCCAGGTTCCCGTCGAAGCGGAACTCAGGCCCAGCATGTTCACGGCCCCGACGATGGGGATCAAAACGGTGATGGCGCTGGAAAGCTTTCCGCGCGTCATGGCGACGAACACGGCGCCGACGAAGAAGATGGCAAACGGTGCGACGCTAGTCATCATAGTAGTCTTCCTTGCGCATGACGAATTTACGCATTTCCTTGGCGCTTAGGACCAAAGCCACGCAGGCGAAGAAACCATAAATAGCGTAAAACCCGAACATCGCTTCCCAGGGATGTTCGACCTTGCGTGCGACGAAGAAATCCGCACCCAGCAAAACGGCACAAATCACCACCAATGCCCAGATGACGATTTTCACGTTGCGTGGATTGTCGAACACATATTTCTTTTCGTCTTGTGACGTTTTGTTCATTGTGCGTTCTCCACCAGGGGACGAAGCAGGTTGATCAGGAAATCGGGATACAAGAACAAGGCGAAACAGCCGGTTGCGGTGATCGCCAACGCCAACAGCATCGCGATCGGGGCCTCGCCGTGATCGTGATGATCGCGGGCCGGGTCACCGGACGGGACGTTGCGCGGCGGCATGAAGAAGGCGCGAAAGGGGATTGGCAACAGGTAGGCGATGTTGAGCAGCGTCGAAACCAGAAGCACGCCGAGTAACGTCAGTTGTCCCGCTTCAAGCGTGCCCAGCACCAGATACCATTTGCTCCACACACCGCCGAACGGCGGCAGGCCGATGATGCTGAGTGCACCGATCAAAAAAGCGAAGAACGTGAACGGCATTTTTCGTCCCAGGCCGTCCAGTTCGCTGACTTTGGTTTTGTGGCTGGCGATCATGATGGCGCCGGCGGCAAAGAACAATGTGATCTTGCCGAAGGCGTGGGTGGCGATGTGCAGGCCGCCGCCGAGAATGCCCGACGTGTTTACCAACATGGCGCCCAACACGATGTACGCAAGTTGCGAAATGGTGGAATAAGCCAGTCTCGCTTTCAGGTTGTCCTTTGTCATGGCCACCAGTGATGCCAGAATGATGGTGAGGGCCGCCACGTATTGCAGCCATTCGCTGACCCCCGATTTGGCGAGAAAATCAACGCCGAAAATATAAATCGTCACCTTGAGAATGGTGAACACCCCGGCCTTGACCACGGCCACGGCGTGCAGCAGCGCCGATACCGGGGTTGGGGCGACCATCGCCGAGGGCAGCCAGCGGTGGAAGGGCATCAAGGCTGCTTTGCCGATACCGAAGACATACAGCGCCAGCAGAATTCCGACCACGGTTTTCCCCGCCTGACCTTGCAAAATGCCGCCGAGACGAAAATCCAGCGTTCCCGCCAAGGTCCAGGTCCAGATGATCGCCAACAATTGAAATGCGATCGAGGTGCCGAGCAAGATGCCCAGATAGACGCGCCCCGCGCGGCGGGCCTCGGTGGTGCCGCTGTGGGTGACGAGCGGGAAGGTGCTGAGGGTTAGAAGCTCGTAAAACAAAAACAACGTCAACATGTTGCCGGCGTATGCGATGCCGATGGTGGTGGAAATAGCCACCGCGAAAAAGACGTAAAAACGGGTCTGATTCTTTTCGTGATGCGCGCGCATGTAGCCGATTGCATAAAGCGTGGTGGCGAACCACAGGAACGACGCCACCAGGGCGAACAACTGTCCTAACGGCTCGACCGTAAAGGTCAGGTTCACGCCGGGGATGATGGCGAACACATCGACCGACGGACGTCCTCCCGCCATAACGTCGCCGGTGAGGCTGGCGACGAGCAGGAACTCCAACGCCGCCGTCACCAACGATGCGGTTTCACGCAGGTTGCGGTTGCGTTCGCCCAGCCACAAAACCACCGCACCGCCGATCAGCGGCAGCACCACGGCCAGTTCGATCTGGCTGGCTTGAGACAGGAAAGCCGACATGGATCAAAGCCCTCCCATCAGTTGACGCGCCGCCGCGTGGGCCACACCCAGCGGGAACGAGGCGTGGGTGCCGAAATAAATTTCCGCCGCGACCAATGTCCATATGGGGATCTGCATGCTGAGTGGCACGACGCGCGGCTCGGGGGCATTTGCCGGAATGGGACGCAGGTAGGCGACCTCGAAGACACGCCAGATATAGATTACGGCCAGCAGTGAAGACAACAAGATTGCTACCGCCAATGGCCACATACCGGCTTCCAGCGCCGCCACGACCAACTGCCATTTGCTGACGAATCCCACCGTGAACGGCATGCCGATGATGCCCAGCCCCGCCAGCACGAATGCGGCCGAGACCAACGGCATGCGCTTGCCGATGCCTTGCAGGTCCTTCAGCGTCACCGCGCCGGTGGCATACACCATCGCACCGACGGCCAGGAATGCTGCACACTTTACCAAAGCGTGATTGAACAGATGCACGATGGACCCGGTCAGTCCGG
This sequence comes from uncultured Magnetovibrio sp., assembly GCA_964451415.1. Taxonomy (GTDB): domain Bacteria; phylum Pseudomonadota; class Alphaproteobacteria; order Rhodospirillales; family Magnetovibrionaceae; genus CAYVHU01. The sequence continues at coordinate 84,713 of CAYVHU010000009.1, read as the reverse complement.
ACTCGCTGGCCAGGGCGAGCCCCAGCACCATGTAACCTATCTGTGCAATTGATGAATAGGCCAGGATGCGCTTGACGTTTTCCTGCCAGATTGCGCTGAGGCCCGCCAGAAACATGGCCGCGACGGCCATGGTCAACAAAACGGGGCGCAGGGGGAAGACGGCGAAAATGTTGACCGTGCCGAAGATGGTGAAAATGATGCGCAGCAGGATAAAGACCGAAACCTTGGTCGCCGTCGCCGCGAGAAACGCGGTAACCGTTGAAGGGGCGAAGGTATAGGCGTTGGGTAGCCAGGCGTGGAGCGGAAAGAGCGCGATTTTCAAGCTGATGCCGACGGTGAGGAAGGCCAGCGCCGCCAGCACCGTGCGCGTGTCCGCCACGGCGGGCAACAAGGTGGACAGCCCGACGATGTTCAGCGTACCGGTCATTTGGTACATCAAGCCGACGCCGATGATATAGAACGTCGCGCCGATGGTGCCCATGATCAGGTAGCGGTACGCTGCGCTTAGGGCGCGGCGGTCGCGGCCCATACTGATGAGGACGTAGGACGTCAAAGAGGTGATTTCCAGAAAGACGAACAGGTTGAACGCATCGCCGGTCACCGTGATCCCGAGCATCCCCGAAAGGCACAGCATCAACAAGGTGTAGAACAGATAAATGCGGTCTTGCGGGATTTCGCTTTCCACACTTTTTTTGGCGTAGGGCATCACCACCGCAGCGATGGCGGTGACGATGACGGCGACGAACGCACCGGCGATGTCGAGCCGGTATTCGATGCCCCACGGCGCGCTCCACCCGCCGATGCGATAAACCATCGGGCCGTGATCCAAGACGTTGAACAGCAGGTAAAGCGCCATGGCGAAGACCGACCACGACACGGCGGTGGCGACGGACCACGCGAACGTTGCGTTGCGCAGCAAGAGGCACACCGGCGCGCTCATCAACGGCACGACGACCAGCAAAATCAGCCAGGGATCGGAGAGTGCGACATTCCCGCTCATAAGACGTTCCCGCTCATAATGTGACCATCATGCCAAGTCTTCCTCTTCATGCTCGATGGCGTCTATTTCCTGTTCTTCGATGCTCCCATAAGCGCGGTGGATGCGCACGACGAGAGCCAATGCCAAGGCGGTGGTTGCCACGCCCACCACGATGGCGGTGAGGATCAAAACCGAAGGCAGGGGATTGGTGTAAAGGTCGTAGCCTTTCTTGAGAATGGGGGCTGTGCCGCCGTCCACCTTGCCCATGGAAATATAGAAGACGAACACGGAAACCTGAAAAATGTTCAGCCCGACAACCTTTTTCACCAGATTGCCCTGGGCGATGACGACGTAGAACCCGGACATCATCAAGATGATGAATATCCAGTAGTTGAGCAGTCCCAAAAGGTCCTCCCTGACGATGGTCTCGATCATGTCAGTGCTCCGTATCCCTGGAGGATTTCACGGAAGAGTCTTTGACGTGTCCGGCGAAGGCGTAAAAAATAGTGATGATGGCCCCGGCAACGGTTATGCCGACGCCGAATTCGACGGAAAAAATGCCCCATTCCTGACCTTTTACGGAATCTTGCGCGAAAACGGAATAATCGAGGAAATTCCCCCCCAACAGCATCGTTGCGATGCCCGTTCCGGAATAAATCAACACCCCCAGGGCCAGCATGATGCGCGTCACGGCGGCGGGGATGACGCGCCTTGCCGGGAACACACCGAAAATCAAAGCATACAGAATGAATGCCGTGGCGAAGATCACGCCCGCTTGAAAGCCGCCGCCGGGACCGTAGTCGCCGTGGAACTGGACGTAGAATGCGAACAGAATGATGGGCGGGATCAGAAGCTCGGCGATCACCCGCAGAATGGTTTTCTGATTCATCGTGACAAATCTTCCTTGCGGCTTTCTTCGCGACCCTCTTGTGCGATTTCGTCGCCCTCGTTTTCTTCTTCTTCTTCTTCTTCCCGGCGTCGCCGCGCCACGGTGGATATCGGCATGCCCCCGCCTTTGGCGCGTCCGATGATGATCATCACCCCGACGGCGGCGGAGAACACTACGGACGTCTCGCCCATGGTGTCATAGCCGCGGTAGCTGGCCAGCACCGAAGTCACGATATTGGGCGGGCCGACCTCCTGTTCAGATTTCGCGATATAGCGGTTCGCGACGTTGCGGTTGATGGGCGCGTCGGGATCGCCGTAGCGTGGCATGTCAAGGGTGCCGTAAATCAAGACGCCGCCGGTGATCAACACCGCCACAAGGGCGAAGGGAGATTTTTTGGGGCTGACTTTTTCTTTGGATGTGGTCAGCGCCAACGTTCCCAGCATCAAGATGGTGGACACGCCCGCGCCCACGGCGGCTTCGGTAAAGGCGACATCCACCGCATCCATCACCACATAAAGGGCGGCGGCGAACAGCGAAAAAAGCCCCGACAGCATGACCACGGCGAACAGATTATGCGAGCGCACCATCTTGAACGCGGCGGCGGCCATGAAGAGCAGCAGCGCAATGACGATCAGGTGTTCGATGGCGATGTCTCCCTGGTCTTGTCCTTCAGGACCGGGTTTTTGGGGCTTTTATGTTTGGGGCCGGGGACGATGCCACCGCTCAAGGCCGCGCGGGCCAGGGCAAACGTGGTGGTGGGCGAGGTAAAGAAAATGAAGCCTAAAATCAAAAGGAGTTTGGCGATCACGATCCATTCGTCACTTTGGAACACCAAACCGATCAGAATGAGGCCGGCGCCCAGACTGTCGATCATGCCGGCCGCGTGCATGCGCGAAAACATATCGGGCAGGCGAATGACGCCCAACGCACCCGTGATGGCGAAAAATGCACCGCTTACGATGCACAGCCAGCCGATCCATTGGTTTAGGGGGAGGCCTGCGATTTCAACGGCCATCACACGTCTCCCTCATCCGGTCCGTCGTCGAAGGGGTGGCCCAGGGCTTCGAATTTGAAATACTTGGTCACGGCCACGGTGCCGATGAAGTTGATCAGGGCGTAAAGCAGCGCAATATCGAGAAAATCAGGTCGCCCGTCTAAAAAGCCATAAACCGAAATCAGTACGACAGTCAGGGTGCCGGTGGCGTTGACGGCCAGGATGCGGTCGAACACGCTCGGCCCGCTGAAGGCGCGCACCAAGGCCAGGACCATGGAGACGAGTACCGCGACGGCGGCGACGGCAAACATGCTCATGACGGGTGCCCTTTGCGGGGAGAAGCCGGTTTTGCTCCTTCTAAAGCCGTACAACGCCGGTCCATATCCAACGTTTCGACCCCTTCGCGCGCGGCGTCGGTGAGGGCGTGAATCGTCAACATGCCGTCCGGGGCCATGGCCACCGTCACGGTGCCGGGCGTTAAGGTGATGGAATTGGCATAGGTGACGCGTCCGGCTTCGGTCGTTTGCGAAGCGGGGGTGTCGAAGACGTGCGGGCGGATGGGCATTTTCGGATTAAGGATGATCTTCGCCACGTCCCAGTTGGCCTTGGCGATTTCCCAAAACAGCCACGGCCAGTAGGTGAACGGGGCGAAGGCGGCCAGACGAAAGGGCTGACCCTCCACGTCCATCATTTCCATGCGCCGGGCGATGAGGACCGTCGCAACGACGGAAGCGAAGCCCAGACTTAAGAGAAACGGTTCGAAATGGCCCGAAAGCAGTAGCCACAGGGCGGCCAAAACCGCGCCAAGGGAAACGGCACGCAACACGTCGTTGAACTCCTTGATAAATCATCGCGAATGGGGGGGAGAATACGAGGACCGGACCGCTCTCGCAAGGGGATGGGCCGCAGAGATTGAATTGTAACGGTTGTTTTCTTGAAAAACCCTGCCTTTTGCTCTCATGAACGTTATGGTGAAGCCCATGAATGCTTGGAGTCTCCGCCGTTTCGTTTGTCTCGTCCTAGTGGGCGGGTGCGTTTTTGCGTCTTTGCTTCCGTCCCTTGCCCTGGCGCAGGATACGGTGGCGTTTTTGTCTGCAACGGTGCGAATCCAAGGTCGTGACGGGTCCGTTCATACCTTTCGTGCGGAACTTGCCACGACGCCAACGCAGCAGCGCCGGGGGTTGATGTTTCGCAAAACGTTAGCCGCCGACGCCGCCATGCTGTTCGTCTTCAATCCCCCGCGGCGCATCGCCATGTGGATGAAGAACACTTATATCCCGCTGGACATGCTGTTTGCGGCGGCTGACGGGCGAATTGGCTTCATTGCCGAAAACACCGTGCCGCGTTCGCTCACACATATTGCGCCACCGCTTAAGACCGCTTTTGTGCTGGAAGTTCCCGCCGGGACTGTCAAAAGGCTGGCGCTGCGTTCGGGGGATGTGTTGCACAATAAAAATTAGAGCCCACAAGCCTTGCTCCCGGCGTGGAAAACGCATACCTTGCGCGCGTCCGGGATTAGTGGACGATACGCGGGGAGTGGCGCAGCCTGGTAGCGCATCTGGTTTGGGACCAGAGGGTCGCAGGTTCAAATCCTGTCTCCCCGACCATCGTTTTGGGTCTGCTTAGGACCCGATGGCGAAAACGTAGAATCATTGGGGATTTGGATCATGCCTAACGCACGCATTTACAGGCCCGCCAGGAATGTCATGCAGTCAGGGAAAGCGCGTACAGGCAAGTGGATTCTGGAATTCGAGCCTCTTGAGGCCGAAAAACTGGACCCCTTGATGGGCTGGGCCGGTTCGGGTGATACCCGTGCCCAGGTGAAGCTGAGCTTCGCTACAGCGGATGAAGCGAAGGCCTATGGTGAACGTGTGGGCCTCGATGTCGAGGTGATCGAAACGCGCCAGACAAAAAAAATGCTGCGTTCCTATGCCGACAGGTTTGCCTTTGATCGTATCCGTTGAACGCGATTTTGTTGTTTTGATATGCTCCCGTAGCTCAACTGGATAGAGCAGCGGACTTTAAACTAAGGAGTGCGCTTCGAGAAATCGAAGATGTAGAACCGGCCAAATTCGGGGAACCCTTTGATATGGCGATCCCGAGCCAAGCCTCGATGCGATGATCGAGGAAGGTGTAGAGACCAGACGGTCGGGACCTACGTCGCCCATGAGCGATCTTTCAAAACGATCCGTTCAAAGAATGCGATAGGGTCAAGGGATGGTCCAGACTCCGAACGTACCTCACGACGGACCGTCGTGGGATGCGGCGGCGAAAGCCGTGGTGGGTAAGCTAATCCGCAGGTTGCAGGTTCGAGCCCTGCCGGGAGCACCAAACACGAGACACGTCTCTGGTTCGCAATGCCATCTGTGAGGCCCTTTCCTTGAAAAAACCGCAGAGTCCCTTGCAAAGCGACATGTTCTCGCTATTTCATCACGATACGATGCCGCATATTTTTTTTCGGGCCAAAGGACTAAAGTCCCGTTGATATACGTTCTGACTCTGTAAAGTCCGCATAATCCTCCTAACGGTGCAATATGGCATGGAATAAGAGTGAAAATATGACGTTCGCCGACTTGAACACGAAGAAAAAGGTACTGGGCGTTGTGATGGCGCCGTTGCTGTTGATGATCGTATTGGGAGCCATAAGTTGGAGTGGTATTAGCCGTATCATCGCCACCGATATCTGGGTTGCGCGTTCCAATGTGATTCTGGATAAGGCCGATACGCTGATCGGAACGACTTATAAAACGATGGCGGGGCTTCAGGAATATTTGTTGGTGGGGCAGGAACATCTTCTTGCGCCATATACGACGGGAATAAAAGATGTCCACGCGCGTATCGCCGATCTACAGAAGGAATTGCGCGACAGTCCCGATCAGGTTCGGCGTCTGAAAGACGCCGAGCGCAGCCTGCGCGCCTGGCAGAGAAATGTTACGGAACCCCTGATTCAGATGCGTCGGAAAATCGGCTCGGCGACATCCATGGCAGAGTTGGCCGCGCGGGCTGGTGAAAATAAAGGGAAAGCTTATATCGTAAAATTTCATAAACTCATGAATGCGTTGATGGCCGGAGAGCAACAACGGATGGCCAAACGTCGGCGGGACAACGTCGCCACGGTCGATTTTACCAAGACTTTGATTGTGGGCGGAATCATCATCGCTGTCGCCGTCGGCGGAGGTCTGGCGTGGCTGGGCGGTAGCGTTATCGCCGCCCCCATTGTGCGCATGACCGAAACCATGGGCAGGCTTGCCCAAGGGGATAAAAACGTGGACGTTCCCGGTGTTGGACGTGGTGATGAACTTGGTGCCATGGCGGGTGCGGTTCAGGTGTTCAAGGAAAACATGATCAAATCAGATGCTTTGGAGGCGGCGCAAAAACGCGATCGCGATCAGCGCGACCAGCGCATGCGCAACGTCGAAAAGCTAACGGGGACGTTCGATCAAAAGGTTTCCGGGATGTTGAAAACGGTTTCGGGGGCGGCGGAAATGATGGAAGAATCCGCCAATGCGATGTCCTCGACGGCGGTTGAGACATCGGAACGTTCCGCGCGCGTGTCCAGTGCCGCGCAGCAGGCTTCCGCCAACGTGCAAACGGTGGCCAGCGCATCGGAAGAGCTGTCCAGTTCGATCACGGAAATTTCGCGTCAGGTTGTGCAGTCCACAGGGATTGCGTCCGAAGCGGTTTCAGAGGTCGACGCCGCCAACGTAGAGGTACAGGGATTGGCCCAGGCTGCCCATAAAATCGGCGAAGTGGTGGCGCTGATCACCGACATTGCCGACCAGACCAATTTGTTGGCGCTTAACGCCACCATCGAAGCGGCGCGCGCCGGCGAGGCGGGTAAGGGCTTTGCCGTGGTCGCTTCCGAGGTCAAGAATCTGGCCAATCAGACGGCCAAAGCGACCGAGGAGATTGCGAACCACGTGAGCGGAATCCAAAAGGCGACGACGGGGGCCGTCAGCGCCATCGGTTCCATCGGCGGCACCATTGGCAAGATGAACGAAATCGCCTTCACCATCGCCTCGGCGGTAGAGGAGCAAGGCGCGGCAACGCAGGAAATTTCGCGTAATGTGGAACAAGCGGCGCGCGGGACGGAAGATGTGACGCTCAATATTTCGCAAGTCAGTCGAGCGGCAGGTGAAACGGGGCAGGTTGCCGGTCAGGTCCTCGGGGCTTCCCACGACCTGGCTCACCAGTCCGTCGATTTGAAAAACTTGATCGAACAATTTCTCGGCGATGTTCGCGCAGCGTAGTCGTGTTACGCACCGGAACCCAGGCCGCCCAGGCTGTGGCGGTCAATGGCCACGGCTTTGATCAAGGCGTGTATTTTCTGTTGCGGGTGTAGTTTCAAGTCGATCATGGACTTGCGGGTGATGCGCGCCAGCAAGATTTGTGGCGGCGCGTGCGGCGCACCCGGTTTCGCGGTGATGTTCAGGGCCACTTCGGCGTGGGGGCCGTCGCCGTGCACTACGTCGCGGACTTCTGCGGGAAGTTGGTTCAAGATGCTGGTGTTTTTAGGGGGGATCAGTGCCAAAGCCACATCGCGCGCACGGATGCGCAGACGCACCCCTTTGCCCACGGCCACATCCACGCGCGGCGTGAAAAGATCGTGGCCGATCAACGATAGCCGCGTCAGGGCCAAAGCCGTATCGTGAGCCGCCACGGTTGCGTTCAGAACCGCGCCTGCTTCATAGCGTCCCGTCAAAGGGGAGAGTTCCAGGCGGCCCATCAGATCCTCGACCGTGCCTTGAGCCTTGATGCATCCTTTGTCCACCAGCACCATGGTGTTGGCCAGACGGACCACTTCTTCCAGCGCATGGGAAACGTACACTACCGGAATCTTGAATTCTGAGGTAAGCTGTTCGATATAGGGCAGTATTTCGCTTTTGCGTGCGGCGTCCAGGTTCGCCAGCGGTTCGTCCATCAGCAGGATGCGCGGGTTGCTGAGCAAGGCACGACCGATGGCGACGCGTTGTTTTTCTCCCCCCGAAAGGGTGCTCGGCCGGCGCGGCAAAAGAGCCTCGACATCCAGCAGTTCCACCACGCGCGCAAAGGTTCTTTTGCGCCGGTTTCGGGGCAGGCGGCCCATCGCGTAGGTGAGGTTTTGTGCCACGCTCATATGCGGGAACAAGCGGGCATCTTGAAAAACGAAACCGACGTGCCGCGCTTCAGGGGGCAGGTTAATGCCGGCGTGCGAGTCGAAAAACGTTTGCCCCGCCACTTCGATCACGCCTTCGCGCGGACGCAGCAGGCCCGCCAGCATGGCCAGAATCGTGCTTTTTCCGGCACCGGAACGCCCGAACAAAGCGGTGGTTCCTGCGGCGCTTTCAAACTGCGCGTCGATATCGAACGTACCTGCACGGCCTCGGATGTCGATGTGCAACAAAGGGCTACCCATGATGGGCATCCCCGGCCTTGTGGCCCTCGGTCATGGCCTTGACGCGTCGCGCCAGCGCTTCGGAAACGACCAGCGCAACCAGGGCGACCACGACGGAAATGATGGCGATGCGTGCCGCGCCGGTTTCTCCGCCCGGCGTTTGCACAAGGGAATATAAAGCCAGCGGTAAGGTGCGCGTTTCGCCGGGTATATTGGAGACAAAGGTGATTGTCGCGCCGAATTCACCCAAGGCGCGTGCGAAGGCGAGAACGCCGCCGGCAACGATACCGGGTAACATCAGCGGCAAGGTGATGCTCACGAAAACCCGTCCGGGCGACGCGCCCAAAGTGCGCGCTGCGGATTCCAGTCCCTGGTCCACGGCCTCCAGGCTGAGGCGCATGGCGCGCACCATCAACGGGAATGCCATCACGGCGGCGGCGATGGCGGCCCCTTTCCATGTGAACGCCAGCGTGAGGCCAAACATATTATATAGCAAGCTTCCCAGCAGGCCGGAACGTCCCAAAAGCAGCAACAAAGCATAGCCCACCACCACCGGCGGCAAGACCAGCGGAAGGTGAATAATGCCGTTCAGCAAGGCTTTCCCGCGAAAGTTTTTGCGCGCCAGCACCCATGCCGTCAGCACGCCAAAAGGCAGACTGGCTACCGTCGCCAACGTAGCGACCCGCAGGCTTAGGCGTAAGGCTTCGCCTTCCAGCGGCGTGAGGGCGAGGGAGGCGAAGAAATCGGTCATGGGGCTTTCTTGAAGCCCGCCTTCATAAAAGCGGCCTGTCCCGCAGCGCCGCTGAGCATTGCAAACGCCGCACGGGTGGGCGCACTGGCATGGCCCTTGAGGATGGCGGCAGGGTAAGCGATGGGGCTGTGCGAAGAATTGGGCACGGTTGCGAACACCTTGACGTTGGCGCCGCGCCGCGCATCGCTAGCGTAGACAAGGCCGAGTTTCACCTCGCCGCGCGCCACCAGCATCAAGGCTCCGGTGACGTTGGCCGCGGGCGCCAGATGATCCTTTACCTGATTCCATAGCCCCAGATTCTTCAAGGACTCCCGGCCATATATACCGGCAGGTACGTGGTCTGGATTGGCAATGGCAAGGCGTCCGCCCCCCAGAAGATCTTTAAGCGGATACCCCCGTCCCAGAACGCTTTGAGGCGAGGTTGAATTTGAGGACGTAATCAAGACCAGAGCATTCGTAGCCACGATCGTGCGCGTTCCCGCCTCAAGCAGGCCCTTGTCCGCCACGGCCTTCATCCAGCCGACGTTGGCAGAGATATAAATGTCGGCCGGTGCGCCTTGAATAATTTGCCGTGCCAAGGTGGAACTGGCCGCATAGACAGCGCGCACCGTGAGCCCTTGACGTTTCCATTGTGGGATCAGGGCGTCCACCACGGGTTTGGTGCTGGCGGCGGCAAACACCATGATCGGCTGTGTCGCGGTCTTGATCTCAGCATGGGCGTAGGCCGACACAAACATGGCGCTTAACAGCGCCATGAGCATTAACTTCATTTTGAAAAAATTCAAAACATTGACCTTTTTACGCGATGAAAGCCTTGCGGAAATATATCGAGTGCCGCATATTATTACAAATATATTTAGGTGTGATAAAAATCACACATTCATACGATGAAGTCGGTATAATCTAAAGAATCTAACGATTCTCTGTTGCTGCGCAGAGTGTTTGTTTGCGCCAATAAAACGTTTTTTTATTGCCTGTATAAAAAAATATCATCGCAAGGGGTCGTCGCATTGGTATGGGGAAAGCAGACGCCATGGGTCTAAACGCTGAAACACTTCCCGGTGAGCGGCACGACCCTGCGCGTGTCGTGCGTGTGGAGCTGACGGTGTGTATCGGCACGGAGACCTTTAAAACCAAAAACTGGTCCATGGGCGGTTTCTTGTTGGACGATTATGTCGGGCCACTGTCGACGGGCGCTTTGGTGACCGTGGCGGGTTTGGGGCGCGCGGCGCGAAATATGCGAAATGTCGATCTGCCGGCGCGCGTGGTCAGAACCGGAGAGCATGCAATCTGCGTCAACTACTTGAGTTTGGATGCGAACGCCTACGAATTTCTGCAACGTGCCATGAGCGACAGCGGCGAAATGCGTGTCCTGCTTGACCAGAATTTTTTCGCCCAAAGGGCCTAGCCGTTAAAACCGCGCCCACCTAGCCGTTAAAGCCGCCCTGTGTGGGCCTTCCCTGTTATGCAAACGCCCCGCCGGTTTTCCGGCGGGGCGTTTGCATGGCGGCAGTCGCCTTTAACTTTGAAATCCTATCCAAAAATAACTTTCGGCAGCCATGTCGCCAACTGTGGAAACACGGCGAGGATCAGCAATCCGATGACTTGGATCAGCACGAACGGAGCCACCCCGCGGTAAATGTCGCCGGTGGTGACTTCCTTTGGCGCCACGCCGCGCAGATAAAACAGAGCAAAACCGAACGGCGGTGTGAGGAACGACGTTTGCAGGTTCATGGCCATCATAATGCCCAGCCATACTGGGCTGATGTCCATCTTGAGCAAAATAGGGGCCACAATGGGGACCACGACAAACGTGATTTCGATGAAGTCCAGGATGAAGCCCAACAGGAACATCACGCCCATCACCACCGCAATGGCGCTCCACTTGCCGCCGGGCAGGTTGGAGAGGACGTTTTGCACCAATTCGTCGCCGCCAAGGCCCCGGAACACTAAGGAGAACACACCTGAACCGATGAGGATAACAAAGACCATGGCACTGATTTCCATGGTGGTGCGTGTCACATCGAACAAAATCGGCGTGTCGGTCCCTTGTGTCTTGGCTTCCATGGCGCGCATGAGACTGACAATGATGCCCCACGCCAGTAATCCCACACAGATGAAGGCGACAACGATACCAATTTTATTGGCGATGGTGATGACGTTCAGATCCAGGCGCAGGTCCATGGTGTCGGCAAGAATCAGCAGAACGATCAACGCGCCGCCGCCGATGAGAATCGCTTTTCCCCGTCCGGCGTTGAGACGGAAACCTGCCAGCATCAGCGCGCCCACAGCCCCCACGGCGGCGGCTTCGGTCGGTGTGGCGACGCCCACCAAAATCGAACCCAGCACCGAGATGATCAAGACCAGCGGCGGCAGCAAAGCATGAACGATGCGGTATCCCAGACCACTGGCGTCAATTTCTTCTTTGGGAATGGGAGGGGAACTTTCCGGCTTGAACACCGCCATAAGGACTTGATACAGCATGTACATGCCCACCAGCATCAAACCGGGGAGCAGCGCACCGGCGAACAGATCACCGACGGAAACGGGGTCCGGCGACCAGTTGCCGATGGAACGTTGCGCATCTACATAGGCGTTGGAAATCTGATCGCCCAGGATAACCAGAACGATGCTGGGAGGAATGATCTGTCCCAGCGTGCCCGCCGCGCAAATCGACCCCGCCGCCAGGGAAGGTGAATAGCCGCGTTTCATCATGGTGGGCAGGCTCAACAAGCCCATGGTCACGACGGTAGCGCCGACGATGCCCGTTGAGGCTGCCAAAAGCGTCCCCACCACGGTGACCGAAATGCCCAAACCGCCGCGCATGGAGCCGAACAGCATACCCATGGCGTCGAGTAGTTCTTCGGCGACTTTGGAGCGTTCTAGCATCACCCCCATAAAGACGAACAAGGGGACGGCAATGAGAATTTCATTGGTCATGGCGTAACCGAAAATGCGCGACGGCGTGGCGCCGAACAGCGTAAAATCGAAAACACCTAAAGACCAGCCGAGTGTGGCGAAGCCGAGGCCGGTGCCAGCCAGTGTGAACGCGACCGGAAAGCCGGACAGCAAGACAATGCACACGGCAAAGAACATGATCACGGAAAGGATTTCGTTAAGGGGCATCAGACTTGCGCTCCGTCTTCTCTGGCGTGTCGGGTGACGTGGCCCGTCAATGTCAAAAAGGTGCGCAGCACCATGGACACCCCTTGCAGGGCAAGGACGGCGGAAAAGGCCAAAATCAGAGATTTCAACAAGAACACGGCCTGAATGCCGCTGGTTTCCTTAGAGCCCTCCAGGACGGACCACGATGACGAGACATAGGGCCACGACCACCACCAGATGAGGACGCACATGGGGAGCAGAAACAAGATTGCGCCGAAGAAATCAACCCAGGCCTTTTGCCGTTCGGTGGCGTCTTGATAAAAGATATCGACCCGGACATGGCCTTCATGCAACAAGGTGTACCCCGCGCCCACGAGAAACAAGGCGGAGTGCAGATAGATGATCGATTCTTGCATCCAGATAAAACTGACGCCGAAAACATAGCGCAACACGACGACGGTGAACTGCACCAGGACCATCGCCACCGCGATCCAGGCCGTGGCTCTGCCGAGGTGGTGGTTGAAAGCGTCTAACGCCAAATACAGCTTCTCTAAAAAGCCCATGAACCCACATCCGTTAGAATAAGTGATTTCCAAAAATTAGGACGACGAAACGATTGCGCGACGGCAGGCTATTGCGCCGCCGCGCATATCGGTTTGTGCCGTTCTTGCTTATGCGCCGTATTTAAAGTCCAGGGCGCGCGCGGAGGTATAGGCGGTTTCGGACAAGGATGTCCAGCCCATGGCATTCTTGCGGAAGGCCATGAAGTTGTCGGAAACCTTCTTTTCCATGGGGCCTGCCGCCGCGACGGCTGCCATGACATCGCCAGACGCATTGCCGATGGCCTTCAAGACGGTGTCCGACTGGCGACGCAGTTTGACCTTATGGACATCAATGAGCGTTTTCAGAGACGCGCCATTGTTGGCGTTGAATTCGGCCAGCATGCGGTCGTTTTCCGCCGCACAGGCGTGCTGGATGATGGATTTGTCCTCGGTGCTGAGGCTTTCCCACATTTTCAGGTTGGCGCCGCAACTCAGCGTGGTTCCTGGCTCGTGGAATCCGGGGTAGTAATAATATTTGGTGACCTTGTAAAAACCGAAGGCCAGATCGTTCCATGGACCGATCCATTCGGTGGCGTCGATGGCCCCCGATTGCAGGGCCTGGAAGATTTCGCCGCCGGGCAGGGTGATTGCCGCCGCACCGATCTGGCGCAACACTTCGCCGCCCAGACCCGGCATGCGGATTTTCAGGCCCTTGTAGTCTTCGATGGTGTTGATTTCTTTATTGAACCAGCCCGCCATCTGCACGCCGGTGTTGCCAGCGGGAAAAGCCTTGACGTTGAAGCCCGCGGACAATTCGTCCCACAGTTCCTGGCCGCCGCCATAATACAGCCATGCGTTCATTTCATCGGCGGTCAGGCCAAAGGGCACCGTGGTGAAAAAATTGAAGGCCTTCGACTTGCCCTGCCAGTAGTATTCCGCGCCGTGGTACAGGTCCGCGGTGCCGTTGGAGACGGCATCGAAGGATTCAAATGCCGGCACCAGTTCGCCGGCAGAATAGAGTTTGACGTTCAAACGCCCGCCGCTCATGGCGGTGATGGAATCCGCAAGGCGCTGTGCGCCCGTGCCCAGGCCCGGGAATCCCTTGGGCCAGGTGGTGACCATTTTCAGTTGGCGGACGCCCTTGGATACAGCCGGTGCGGCCAGCGCACCGGTTTGGCCCAGGGCCAAGGCACCGGCCCCGGCTGCGGCGACGGCCGCGCCTTTAAAAAATTGACGACGTTTCATGGTAGTTTCCTCCCCCGTTGATCAATGCGACGCCCGAGGTGTCCCTTGCGTCTTGTACACAAGGGACGTTCGCAAACCTCAGGCGTGCGCTTGATGCATTTTTTATTTACGCGCCGTATTTAAAATCCAGGGCGCGCGCCGCGGTGTACGCGGTTTCGGACAGTGACGTCCAGCCCATGGCGTTTTTGCGGAAGGTCATGAAGTTTTCAGCGACCTTTTTCTCCATGGGACCGGAAGCCGCGACGGCTGCCAATACATCGCCGGAGGCATTGCCGAGGGCCTTCAAGATGGTGTCCGACTGGCGACGCAGTTTGACCTTATGGACATCAATGAGCGTTTTCAGAGACGCGCCATTGTTGGCGTTGAATTCGGCCAGCATGCGGTCGTTTTCCGCCGCACAGGCGTGCTGGATGATGGATTTGTCCTCGGTGCTGAGGCTTTCCCACATTTTCAGGTTGGCGCCGCAACTCAGCGTGGTTCCTGGCTCGTGGAATCCGGGGTAGTAATAATATTTGGTGACCTTGTAAAAACCGAAGGCCAGATCGTTCCATGGACCGATCCATTCGGTGGCGTCGATGGCCCCCGATTGCAGGGCCTGGAAGATTTCGCCGCCGGGCAGGGTGATTGCCGCCGCACCGATCTGGCGCAACACTTCGCCGCCCAGACCCGGCATGCGGATTTTCAGGCCCTTGTAGTCTTCGATGGTGTTGATTTCTTTATTGAACCAGCCCGCCATCTGCACGCCGGTGTTGCCAGCGGGAAAAGCCTTGACGTTGAAGCCCGCGGACAATTCGTCCCACAGTTCCTGGCCGCCGCCATAATACAGCCATGCGTTCATTTCATCGGCGGTCAGGCCAAAGGGCACCGTGGTGAAAAAATTGAAGGCCTTCGACTTGCCCTGCCAGTAGTATTCCGCGCCGTGGTACAGGTCCGCGGTGCCGTTGGAGACGGCATCGAAGGATTCAAATGCCGGCACCAGTTCGCCGGCAGAATAGAGTTTGACGTTCAAACGCCCGCCGCTCATGGCGGTGATGGAATCCGCAAGGCGCTGTGCGCCCGTGCCCAGGCCCGGGAATCCCTTGGGCCAGGTGGTGACCATTTTCAGTTGGCGGACGCCCTTGGATACAGCCGGTGCGGCCAGCGCACCGGTTTGGCCCAGGGCCAAGGCACCGGCCCCGGCTGCGGCGACGGCCGCGCCTTTAAAAAATTGACGACGTTTCATTATGGTTTCCTCCCGGTTGATCAACGAACACCCGATGGATACACCCGCCTTTTTAAAAGGCTTTGAGGGTTGTATATCCTGGCGGGCGTTTTCTTCGTATTTTCCTTCCCAACCTTGGGAAGCCCGGGTGTGAGAGTATCGCGTTCAGGCGCGTCCTCGCAACGGTTTAAATGACCTGAAACATACGTTTTTCCTAAGATAACACGCCATCTGCAAGGCGTTTCCAACCATCGGGGGTATAGGCCTCCAGGGGACGAAAGTTACGCTTGTAATCCATCTTCGGACTGCCCTGAACCCAGTAGCCGAGGTAAACGTGATCGAGGCCGCGGATACGGGCGCGTTCGATCAAGTTTAAAATGACGTAAGTTCCCAGACTTCGGGATTTCAAGTCGGGGTCGAAAAAACTGTAAACGGCCGAAAGGCCGTCTGCTAAACGGTCGCACAGACACCCCGCCACCAGACGGCCGTCGGGGTCGCGGTATTCGATCAGTCCCGTGCGCACCAATGTCTCTTCAACCAAGGCGCGGTAGTCGGCTTCGCCCATCAGTGCCATGTCTCCGTCGCCGTGGCGCGCACGGATGTAGCGCTTGAACAAAGCGTATTGTTCCCCCGTGGCGGCGGGCGCACGTTCCTGGATGTTGAGGTGTTCGTTCAGACGCATCACCTTGCGTTGTGTCTTGTTGGGTTTGAAGTCGCGCACAGGAACACGCACCGAAACACAGGCCGAACAACCATCGCACACCGGCGTATAGGCGATGGTATGGCTGCGACGGAAACCGGCCAGGGACAAACGGTCGTTCAAATCGCTGGCGTCGGGCCCCATAAGCTCCGTCACCATCCGCCGTTCCGTTCGTCCGTACAGGTACGGGCACGGCAACGGGGTTGTCGTAAAAAAGAAATGCGTTTTTTGCGCGGCGTCGTGTTTCATGCCTTCAAGGATCGGAACCGGGTTGGTTTCAAATCAAATTCAAACGACCATTCTATACGAAATCTGTGTCCCGTGGCTATCCGTGCGTGGACTTGGCGTCACCAGATGGCGGCGCGGGGTTGATGATGCTCGGGGGGATTTTGCTGCGAACGTTTGCCGGCGTTTTTTTATTTTTCTGATGTCCCGTACCGCGCAGCAACAAGATGGATAGGCGACGGTTGCGGGCGTTGGTAGGATCTTTCGGCAGTAATGGGTCGGTCGCAGCCTTGCCCACCACGCGCGAAATGCGCGTTTTTGCGACGCCGGCATCGACGAGAAGACGGCGCACGGAATTGGCGCGGTCGCTGGACAGTTCCCAGTTGGTGTAATCATGAGTGCCGCCTCCCATGGGCACGGCGTCCGTATAGCCGCTGATGGAGAGTTTTTGCGGCATTTTGTTGATCACACCAACCACCATTTTCAAAAGTTCCTTGGTGCGCGGGTACATATTGGCCTTGCCTGAGGGAAACATCGCCAAACCGCTTTGATCGACGATCTGGATGCGCAGACCGTCCGGTGTGTTGTCGACGATAAGGCTCTTGGCCAGTTTTTTGAACTCCGGCAGAGCCTTCAAGGCCTTCTGCAGGTCCTTCTGGGCCTTCTCGAATGACGCCTGTTCGGCCTTCGCTTTGATTTCCTCCGGGGTGGGTTTGGGCGGCTCTGTCTTGTCTTGTAAGGCGGCGCCTCCGGACCCGGCCTTGGGCGGGGGAAGGTTCATGGTGACACTAGGAGGACGGCTTAACGTGTCGGATAGCGAACCGTCCTGGGCGATGGTTGTGCCACCGAGAATTTGTCCCGAACCGCTTTCTGACTTCGATGTCACCGTGGGGGCGAAGTAATCGGCGATCCCCTGAAGTTGGACCTGCGAAACGGCGCTAAGCAGCCACAAAAGCAGAAAGAAGGCCATCATTGCGGTGACAAAGTCGGCGTAGGCGATTTTCCACGCGCCGCCATGGTGGCCGCCATGGCCGCCTTTCTTGACCTTCTTGATGATGATGGATTGTTGGTCGGCCATATTCGGCGTGTGCCCTCGACGGTTTTGCCGTTACTCGATCTTTCCGGCTTCTTCTATGGTGTCTTCAAGTTCCTTGAAGGTCGGGCGGACGTGTGTCGGTATGGTTTTGCGCGCGAATTCAATGGAAACCTGCGGCGCATAGCCCTGCATGTGTGCAATAATGCCTGCTTTGATACAGGTGAGGTAGCTCGATTCTTCGTTGAACGTACCGCTGAGGGACTGCCCCATGGGGCTCACGAAGCCATACGAAAACAAGATGCCGCTGAAGGTTCCCACCAGGGCCGCGCCGATCAGTTCGCCGAGGATTTCGGGTGGTTCGGTGATAGATCCCATGGTTTTGATGATTCCCAGAACCGCCGCCACGATGCCCAGCGCGGGCAGGGAGTCGCCCAATGTGGATACGGCGCTGGCAATGGCGCTGTGTTCCTCGTGGTGGCTGTCCAGTTCCATGTCCATGATGGCCTCGATTTCAAATGCGTTCGAGGTGCCAAGTGTCAGCATGCGGAGGTAGTCACACATGAATTCAAGGGCGTGATGGTCGGAGGAAAACTCGGGAAAATGGCTGAACACCGAACTTTCACCCGGATTTTCAATGTGCCCCTCCAGGGCGAGGTCGCCCTTGCTTTTGGCCAGCCTGAAAAGGGAATACTGACAGGTCAGAAGCTCAAGATAGGAAGCCTTGTTGTATTTCGCGCCTTTGATCAGCTTGCCGAAATTGCCCAGCACGCCTTTGAGCACCACGGATGAATTGGCGATGATGAACGCACCGATGCCGCCCCCGAAAATGATCACGAACTCCAGGGGTTCCCAAAGAACGCCAAGATGACCGCCTGCTGCCGCATAGCCACCCATGACGGTGCCGACAACGACGAGAAAACCAACGATGAAGAGCATGAGCCCCGTGTGCTCCCAAATTTCATAGCGCGCCGTGTCAAGGGTATCGGCAGCGCCCCCTAAAGATCAAGTTGTTTTGCTGTTTCGGTATAGGTCATAGTGTACTGATTTCAAAGAGAATGTTCTCTCAGGTGCGTGTCCGTGTGTTTTTACGCAGGCATCTTTCGTCATTGCCTTGGTGTCACGTAGTCCTAATATGAGTGGGGATTTATGGTTGTGTGTCCAAGAAAAATATTTAACCTCGAATTTTCGGAGAAATCTTTTTGCCCGAACCCACCATCACCGAACGGGGGTTTTATGATGCCTTGGGCCGTTTCGCCATCGCCGTAACCTCCTCGTCTTGAGGACTGGAGGAGTGGTGACGAAAGATATCGTTGGCGCAATTCTTCGACGTATCGACGTTCGTATCCTGGCGGCGCAGTTCGCAGCCGTTGTGGTGATGCTCTTCGTGGCGTGGGGAACGCGCAATGTCTTTGTGTGGCGGGACATTATAGCGCACAGCTTTTGGCCGGTGGTACTGGTCCATGCCTTGGTGGCGTTGGCGCTCAGCGCTGCGTTTGGCTTACGTCGTGGTTGGTTGGTTTTGGGGTTCGTCCTGCCGGTCGTGGCGTGGCTGGGGATGGCCTTCGCGGTGCCGTCGTGGGTCTATTTGTTGACGTTTTTTGGCCTGTTGCTGATTTTCAGCAATGCTTTTCGTGAACGGGTGCCTCTTTATCTAAGCAATCGGGCCACCCGGGCCGCCATCTTGGAAATCCTGCACCGTGAGGCCTTGTCACCGCATCCAGGCCGACCGGTTTTCATTGATCTGGGCTGCGGACTTGGCGGTCTGATCGCATCTCTTTCCAGGGCGTGTCCGGATTGGGATTTTGTCGGTGTGGAAACGGCCCCGCTGCCCTATGTCCTAGCGAAGCTGCGTGTTTGGCATCGCGCCAATGCTCAGGTGCGATATCAAAGTCTTTGGGCCACGGACTTAAGCCGTTTCGATGTGGTTTACGCTTTTTTGTCGCCTGCACCCATGGCGCGCCTGTTGGCCAAGGCGGTGGCGGAAATGCTGCCTCAAAGCCTGTTCGTCAGCAATTCGTTCTGGGACGAAGACACGCCTTTCGACGTCAAGGTCGTGCTTGACGATTCCCGTCAAACGCATCTTGTTTACAAGCGGCTTTGACGGTGGGGCCTTGACAAAGGCACGCTCAAAAATATAAAACAAAACTACACCGTGCAGTTTACTTTTGCCCAAGGGAACCCAAGGGAGAAATGATGTCGATGGATTTGTTTTCACCCATAAAACTGAGAAATGTGAAGTGTGCCAACCGAATCGTGGTTGCCCCCATGTGTCAGTATTCGGCCACTGACGGTGTTGCCAATGATTGGCATCTGATGCATCTGGGCAATCTTTCGCTCGGGGGGGCGGGATTGTTGATAAGCGAAGCGATCAATGTTTCCGCTGAAGGTCGCATCTCGCCGGGATGTCTGGGCCTTTACAACGATGCGCAGGAAGCGGCGCTGAAACGTGTGATTGATTTCTGCCATGACGTGGGCTCGGCCCGTCTTGCGGTGCAGTTGAACCATGCCGGGCGCAAGGCGTCTGTGGCCGTGCCGTGGGATGGCGGGCAGGCCCTGTCGCACGATCAGGGCGGCTGGCCGGTCATCGCCCCTTCCGCTGTGTCCTTTGGCGAGGGCTGGCCTGTACCGGCAGCCATGGACCGGACCGATATGGATCGGGTGCGGGAGGAATTTGCAAACGCGACCCGGCGTTGTGATCGCATCGGCGTGGACGTCATTGAATTGCACTTTGCCCATGGCTATTTGCTGAGTGAATTTCTATCGCCCCTCGCCAACCACCGTGACGATGCCTATGGCGGGACGTTGGAAAACCGCATGCGCTATCCGTTGGAGGTTTTCCACGCGGTGCGCCAAGCCTGGCCCGACGACAAGCCGCTTGGGGTCCGTATTTCGGCCACCGACTGGGATGAGGCGGGCTGGACGATTACGGACTCTGTTGCCCTGGCTCGCGCTCTGAAAGCACTTGGTTGCGATTTCATTGATGTATCCGCCGGTGGAAATTCGCCCAACCGTCCGCCCATTCTTAAAGGGGGGAAGCAGGGCTACCAGGTTCCGTTTTCGCGCCAAATCCGCAAAGAGGCCGATATCGTCACCATTGCCGTGGGCAAGATCCTCGATGCCCAATACGCGCAAAGCGTGATCGCCGATGGGGGTGCCGATATGGTGGCACTGGCGCGCGGCATGCTGCAAGATCCCCGCTGGGCCTGGCATGCGGCGGCGAAGCTGGGGGCTGAAACCCCTCACTATCCGCCACAGTATATCCATGCGAAACCGTGAGGGTTCTCAAGATGCCGTCGCGCTCATGACCTGGGTATCAAAGCCGGCATCGCACAGATGATTCACGACATTTTGAACGTGATGAGCGTCAATGGTCTCGACGGCAACGTCGATTTGCGTCTGCTTCAAGGCGACGTCGGAAAACAGACGCTGGTGGTGAACCTCGATGATGTTCGCGCCGCTGTCACCGATGATCCGGGAAATGACCGCCAGGGTTCCCGGGGTGTCGGGAATATTGATGCGCAAGCTTGCCAGACGGCCTTCGCGGGCCAGACCGCGCATCAGGATCGACGACAGCATCCGCGAATCGATATTGCCGCCCGAGACCACTAAACCGACGCTTTTGCCGCGAAAGGCATCTTTGTATTTGAGCAAAGCCGCCAACGGCGCTGCGCCTGCGCCCTCGGCGACGATGCGCTGCATTTCCAGGAAATTCTGAATGGCCTGTTCGATCTCAAGTTCTCCGGTCAGAAAAACATCGTCGACCATGCGTTCGATTATGGCGTGGGTTTTTGGCGATGGTTCTTTGACGGCGATGCCGTCCGCAATGGTCTGATCGCCGGAAAAGTCGGTTACGGTGCGATGGTAGGCGTCGTACATGGACGGAAATAATTCGGCTTGCACGCCGTAGACTTCGATGCCGGGCTTTAAGGCTTTGGCCGCGGTGGCGATGCCGGAAATCAAACCGCCACCGCCGATGGCAACGATCAGGACGTCCAGGTCCGGCTTGTCTTCCAGCATCTCCAGCCCCACGGTGCCCTGACCGGCGATGACCAGATCGTCGTCGTAGGGATGAATGAAGGCCAGATTGTCGCGTGCGGCAAGGGCCAACGCATGGTCGCGCGCCTCTATGAAGCCGTCACCGCTGAGGACGACCTTTGCGCCCAGGGCCTCGGTCCGGGAGATTTTCGTAAAAGGCGTGGATTTAGGCATGACGATGGTTGCGGGAATGCCAAGCTGGCGGGCGAAGTAACCGACCCCCTGGGCATGGTTGCCCGCCGAGGCGGCGATGACGCCGGCCTTGCGTTCATCCGCATTGAGGCTGAGCAATTTCACCAAGGCGCCGCGCACTTTGAAGGCGCCGGTATGTTGCAGGTTTTCCAGTTTCAACCACACGTCCGCGCCGCTCAATTCCGAAAATTTCAATGACGGGATCAAAGGGGTGCGCAGGACGCGACCGTGAAGAAGCTCCGCCGCATTTTGAATGTCTTCCAGGGTCAAACTCATGGGTTTCGATTAGTCCATAAAAGCGTTGAGGGCACGGGCTATTGATAAGGGTGTGCTCCCCCTTATGTCACCAATTGTTTTTGCATGGCTTCAGATGCTCAGATTTAGGTTGCGTTATGGCCCGAATGTCCCACATATTTAAGCTATTGGGTTGGGAATACGCTCCCGGGTCCGCTTTGCGGCGCAGAACCCCGTCCCGCGGTGCAGAACAAGGAGAATATGTGCGATGTCTGGTCAAGCCCTGGTCAAGGCCGGAAGCAGCGAAGTTGATGTGGTCGGTGGCGAGGTTCTTTCTGAATTCGTAACCTTCAACATAGCAGGACAGTTGTTCGGTATCCCGGTCCTGATCGTGCAGGATATCTTGCTGCCGAAAAACATTGCTTCCATTCCTCTGGCGCCGCCGGAGGTGCGCGGTTCCATCAATCTGCGCGGGCGTATCGTCACCGTCGTGGATGTGCGCGTGCGCCTGGGGCTGGAGCGGCGCAAGGTCGCCAAGGCGGAAAATGTCGAGGCGAATCCACAAGAGCCCGCCGCAGGCAAAGGCGATTCCGAAGCGAACGATGCCGCCGACGACGCCAAGTCCCACAAACTGCGCAGCCATATGATGGGTGTCACGGTGGAACATAGCGGCGAGCTCTATACGCTTCTGGTGGACAGCGTCGGTGACGTGATCAGTATTTCCAAGAAGTCCTATGAGGGCAATCCCAGCACTTTGGATCCGTTGTGGCGCGAATTTTCCAGCGGAGTCTACCGGTTGGACACCAGGCTGATGGTGGTGTTGGACGTGGATCGCCTTTTGGACTTCAAGGCTGGAGTCTGACGTTTCCGATTCTCGCGGATTACCCGTTGAGCAGCTTCGCCGCCTGGGGGGCGAAGTAGCTTAACACGCCGTCTGCGCCGGCGCGTTTGAACGCCAGCAGACTTTCCATCATGGCCGCGCGGCCATCCAGCCAGCCGTTTTGCCCGGCGGCTTGAATCAT
Source organism: uncultured Magnetovibrio sp. (assembly GCA_964451415.1). GTDB lineage: Bacteria > Pseudomonadota > Alphaproteobacteria > Rhodospirillales > Magnetovibrionaceae > CAYVHU01. The sequence goes on along the minus strand of CAYVHU010000009.1, from coordinate 62,189 downwards.
GGCGTATTCCCCGGAAACCTGATAGGCGAAGGTCGGCATGGCGAATTCGTCTTTGATGTGCTTGAGGATGTCAAGGTATGGCAGGCCCGGCTTGACCATTACCATGTCCGCGCCTTCGGCGATGTCCAGGGCCACTTCGCGTAACGTCTCGTGCGCATTTGCGGGGTCCATCTGATAGGTCATCTTGTCGCCCTTGAGCGCCCCGCCGGAGCCCACCGCATCGCGAAACGGACCATAGAAACAAGACGCGTACTTCGCCGCGTAGGAGAGGATCTTGACGTCGTGAAAGCCTTCGTTTTCCAAGGCCGCGCGGATCGCGCCGACGCGTCCGTCCATCATGTCCGACGGGGCGATGATATCGCAACCTGCATGCGCCTGCACCAGGGCTTGGCGACACAAAACATCCACCGTTTCATCGTTGAGGATTTGCCCGTTTTCAACCAGACCGTCATGGCCTTCGGAATTGTAGGGATCCAGGGCCACGTCGCAGATCACGCCCACGTCGTCTCCCACCGCGTCCTTGACGGCCTTGAGCGCGCGGCACACCAGATTGTCCGGGTTCAGCGCTTCGCGGGCGTCCGGGGTCTTAAGCGTCGGGTCTGTGCGCGGAAACAGGGCGATTGCCGGAATGCCCAAGGTGCGGGCCTGTCGTGCGGCCTCAACGATCAGATCGATACTCAGGCGCTCCACATCGGGCATGGAAGGGATGGGCTCACGCGTGTTTTCCCCCTCGATAATGAACAGCGGCCAGATCAGATCGTTGACATGCAAGGTGTTTTCGCGCACCAAAGCGCGCATCCAACCGTGCGTGCGGTTGCGTCGCAAACGCACCGCGGGGAAGCGACCGGGGGCTGAAAATGTAGAGAACGATGTGCTCAAAACCGAAAACCTTTCGTAATATTCAAGGCGCTTAAGATATCGTCCACGCGCCGGATGCCAACAGAAAACTTTTCATCCGTTCAAGAAAGTTTTATTTTCGATTCCATGATGACAAAACGCAACGTGAAACGCCATGGTGGCGGCTTGCCCCCATTGCCCAAAGAGGTTCTGTTCGAATTCAAGCGTCTGGGCCATATTCTGCGCGTTGTCGCCATCGACCCGCAGAGTGCGACGGAAGTCACCATGATCGCCGATCCCCGCCAGCCGGAAACGACGATCAAGATGCTGGCCGCGCGCAAGCTGGCTTACGTTTTGGATAAAAAACGCGCCAAGCTGAAACACGAACAAGGCCGTAACCGGCTGAGATGACTTGCACTCTTTCTTTTGGTGGCGCACAAACGCTAGGGGATTCTACGCTTGTGCGATCCTAACCAATTGTACCGATAGTGAAAAATTCAGGGAGTAGAAGAATCATGATATCGCACAAAATGCGTTCTGGTATGGCCGCAGCGGCCGTGGCCGTCTTTTTGGGCGCCACCGCGCTAAACGCCCCCGCAGCCCTTGCCAAGGGCCTCAAGCTCGGTGCCTTGATGCCCATGACCGGTGGCTTGCAGCCGTATGGCGGCAGCTCTCTGGCCGGGATCAAGCTGGCCATCAAACAGATCAATGCACAAGGCGGCGTGCTGGGGGGCAAGGTCGAACTGATTGTCGGCGACACCCAAACGTCTGCCCAGGCCGGCGTGGCGGCGGCGCAGAAGCTCGTCAATATTAATCAGGTCAGCGCTTTGATCGGCGCTTTGTCCTCGGGCGTGACCGAGCCGGTGGCCTCGTCGGTGTCGGTTCCCGCCGGCGTGGTGCAGATTTCAAACGCATCCACGGCCCCGTCGATCACCACTTTTAAGGACCACGATTTGTTGTTTCGTACCGTTCCTACCGATGCCATCCAGGGGGTGGGATTGGCCGAAGTGACCCTCGAAGCGGGGATCAAGGACGTGGCCGTTATTTATGTCAACAACGACTACGGCAAGGGTTTGGCCGGTGCGTTTACCAGGGCTTACGAAAAACATGGCGGCAAGGTCACGGCCTCGGTCGGTTTTGACGCCAAACAGGCCTCTTACCGCGGCGAGTTGCAAAAAGCCGCCAAGGGCGGGTCCACCCATCTGGTGCAGATTGCCTATCCGGTCGATGGTACGCCGATGCTCAGGCAGTCTCTGGAGGGGGGCTATTTTTCAAAATTCATTTTCAGCGATGGCATGAAAGCCAATGAGGTGATCAAGGCCATCGGGGCGAAGTATTTGAACGGTTCTTTCGGCACCACGGCGGAATCGGCGGGGAAGGCGGCGGAGATCTTCAAAAAGGCCTTCGGTCCAACCGAAAAGCCCTATGTGGATACGGCTTACGATGCCACCATGATCCTCGCCCTGGCGGCGGAAAAAGCGGGCTCCAGCGACCGCACCGCAATCCACGACGCCTTGCGCTTGGTGGCCAACGCGCCGGGGGTAAAGGTGTTGCCGGGTGAATATGCCAAGGCTGTGAAATTGATCAAGCAGGGCAAGGATATCGACTATGTCGGCGCCTCCGGCCCGGTTGACTTCGATGCCAACGGAGACGTGTCGGGAACGTTTGCCTACTGGGTGATCGAAAACGGGAAATATGTGACCAAGAGAATCTTCGTGCCGAAGTCCTAATCTTTTCTTGAATGGCGCTCCGGCAACAAACCGTCGGGGCGCCACAGCAAGATCACCTGGATCAGGACGCCGATCATCAAGACGCGCAGTGCGCCCGCCCGGGTCGCATATTCCACCGGCAGAAGGCTGGTGAAGAATTCGGTGCCGTAATGAACGAACCAGATCACCAGTGTGCCCAGCAGCGCGCCTTTATTATTGGCGCTGCCGCCTGCGATCAACATTACCCATACCAGAAATGTGATGGCTTCGGGATTGAAGGCCTCGGGGCTGATGAAACCGATGAAATGTGCGTATAACGCGCCGGAAAGTCCCATGAACATGCTTCCCAGAACGAACGCCTGCATGCGGTAGCTGAGCACGTTCTTTCCCGAGGCCTGGGTCGCGGGTTCACTTTCGCGGATGGCGCGCAGCACCCGTCCCCAAGGCGATGTGCGGCCGCGCTCAAGGGCCAGGTAGCTTAAGGCCAACACCGCGAACACCACCAGCATGTAGCCCAGGGCAACGTTGCCGAACAGGCCTTGCAGAGGTCTCGGAATGTCTGAAATGCCATTCACGCCGTTGGTCAGCCAGTCCTCGTTTTTGAAAACAAGATCCACGATCTGGGCGATGCCGATGGTGGCGATGGCCAGATAGTCGGTGCGTAGCCGTAGGGTGATCAGACCGACCAACAAGGCCAGGATGGCGGAACTCGCCATGGCGCCGATCAGCCCAACGACGAACGGCAGGCCAAAGCCGCCAAGGTGATGAGCGCTGTTGGATGTGGTGAGGATGGCCGCCGTGTACGCGCCGGTGGCGAAAAAGGCCACGATGCCGACATTGAACTGTCCGGTGAAGCCCCATTGCAGGTTGAGACCAAGCGTCATGATGCCGTAGATGGCGGCCAGCGTCAGCATGAAGATGGCGTAATTGGCGAAACCGGCAAGTTCCATGTTTTCAGCGTCCTCCCAAAAGGCCCTGCGGGCGCAGGATCAACATGATCACCATGATGGTGAAAGCGACGGCAGGCTTGTACACCGGATCGATTACCAAGGTGGACATCTCCATGGCTATGCCGATGGTGAGGCCTCCTAAAATCGCGCCGTAAACGTTGCCGATTCCGCCGAGAATCGCGGCCGCGAACACCATCAATAGAATCTGCCAGCCCATCATCGGGGTCAATTGCGTATCCAAGCCGAGGAAAACGCCCGCCACCGTGGCCAAGGACGCGCCGATCACCCACGTCCATGCGACGACGCGCTCGGTATCAATGCCGCTGACGGCAGCCAGGTCCGGGTTGTCGGCCATGGCGCGCATGGCCATGCCCATTTTGGTGCGGTGGAGGAACTGATGCAGTCCGATCACCAGCAAGAGAGTGCTGGTGACGATCGTGATATGGTCGGGCCGGATAACGATCCCCCCGATGCGATAGGGCAGTTGAATGCCGGAGACAAACACATAGTTATCCGGTCCCCAGATGATCTGCACCAGCGCGCGCAGCACCATGGCGAAGCCGAACGAGGAAATCAACATGATCACGGGCTGGGTGCGCCGCAGTCGGCGGTATACCAGCCGGTCGATGGCCAGGGCTACCGCGACGGTGATGACGATGGCGAACGGCAGCGCGCCCCACCAGGGGAAGCCCAGTCCTGAGACGAACGCCAGCGTGATGTACGCTCCGAAGGTCATCATGTCGCCGTGGGCGAAATGAGCGAAACTGAGAATGCCGAAGAGCATACTGACGCCGATTGCCCCCAAGGCGAGGATCGAGCCCAGCACCACGCCATAGACCAGCAATTGCAGGATATCGTGCATCATTTCAACCACCAAGAAACATACGGCCCACTTCGGGGTCGTTCAACAAGGCCTGTCCGGCATCGCTGTAGCGGTTTTTCCCCATCACCAGGACATAGCCCATGTCGGCGATTTCCAGGGCCTTTTTGGCATTCTGTTCCACCATCAAGATGCCGATTCCCAGTTCCTTGTTGACGTGACGGATCATCTCGAACGTCTGGTCGATGAACTTCGGGCTGAGGCCCGCCGTCGGTTCGTCCAGCAATAACAATCGCGGCTCCATCATCATGGCGCGGCCCATGGCAAGCATCTGGCGCTCGCCACCGGACATGGTGCCGGCCAGTTGGGTGCGGCGTTCCTTGAGGCGGGGAAACAGTTCGTAAATGTATTCCATTTGCGCGGCAGGGTCATCACGGCGCAAAAAGGCCCCCATTTTCAGATTTTCGGCCACGCTCATGGTGGGAAACACATTGCTTTCCTGCGGCACATAGGCCAGGCCATGGGCGACGATCTTTTGCGTGTTTAAATTGGTAATGTCTTCCCCGTCGAGGAACACCGCGCCGCGGCGCAAGCGCACCAGTGCGAACACCGCCTTCATCAAGGTGGACTTTCCCGCGCCGTTGGGCCCGATGATGACCGAGATTCGGCCGTGCTTCACCTCAAGGGAACAGCCGTTCAGGATATCCGTTTTGCCGTAGCCGCCGACGGCGGCTTCAACCTTGAGAAGGCTCATGGCTGTCCTTTGTGATTTGGTTTTGCGCCAAGATAAGCTTCCAGAACGTGATCGTTGGCGCGGATGTCATCCATGGAACCCTGGGCGATGACGCTTCCTTGGCTCATGCAGATGACCGGTGCGCACAGTTCGCTCACTACGTCCATGTCATGTTCGATGATGCACACCGTATAGCCCATTTCCTCATTCAAGCGGCGGATCATCTTGGTCAGTTTGACCATCAGCGTCGGGTTGACGCCCGCACCCGGCTCATCCAGCAAAACCATCTTGGCGTCGGTCATGAGCGAGCGGCCCAGCTCCAGAAGTTTTTTCTGTCCCCCCGACAAATTGCCCGCCAATTCGTCGGCGACATGGGTAAGTTCCAGGAATTCCAATACGTTGTCGGCCTTTTCGCGCACCTGACGTTCCTGGCGGGCCACGAGTCCCGGACGAAACCATGCCTTCAACAGGTTTTCACCGGATTGATGGGGCGGCGTGACCATCAGGTTTTCACGCAGGCTCATGCGCTGAAAAGTCTGCGGAATCTGGAATGTCCGCACCAGCCCCAAATGGAACCGTTGGTACGGCGCAAGGGCGGTGATGTCCTGATCGTCGAACACGATGCGCCCCTGGTCGGGCCTTATGAAGCCCGCGATCATGCTGAAAAGGGTCGTTTTTCCGGCGCCGTTCGGCCCGATCAGTCCGGTAATGGAACCGCGCTTGATTTCAAACGTGCAGTGATCGACCGCCACGATACCGCCGAAGGACTTTGAGACGTCGTCAATGCTGATCATGGTGCCGGTTGAAAGAGGGTTAAGCGTGTCGAGGAGGTGGTCATAACATCCTTCAATAGGGCGCACAACGATTGCCTTTTTCCAATATCCATGTCTTTAATGCGCCGTTTAGGCTCCAAACTCAGGTCTTGTTATGATTCAAGTCATTCGCGCCAAACTTCACGGTCTGCGTGTCACCGATGCCAACCTGGATTATCAGGGTTCCATCACGCTGGACCCCGAAGTGTGTGAACGCGTCGGCATTTATCCGTTGGAATTCGTCGATATCTGGAACAAAACCAACGGTCAGCGCCTTCAGACGTATGTCATTTTGGGAGAAGCCGGCTCGCGGTGTTGCGTGTTAAATGGCTCCGCCGCGCGCGCCTGCCAGCCCGGCGACGAAGTAATCATCGCTGCGCGCGAGTATGTGACGCGTGATGAGTTGTATGACATCAAACCCAAAATTCTGACGTTCAAGGCCGAAAATGAAATCGATCAGGAACTGTATTACGATGTGTTCGCATCGCATGATCGTGATTACGATTTCCGCATTATGAATGGGGCCGACGTGGTGGATTTTCGCGGCAAAACCAAAGCGTCGGACTAAGTGGTTGTTGTTGGCTTGGCAGGCGCACGCGAGATATGGTATTGAAGTCGGGCTTACGACGCAGTGCCCAAGGGCTGTTCATAGACGGGCCGTAGACGGATCATAGGGGACGGAAAACACCATGACGAACGATATCATCGCCATTGCTTGTGATCACGGCGCCTTTGCATTGAAAGATCACATCGTTTCCTATCTTAAGGACAAAGGTGTGTCTGTTCTCAATCTGGGTGTCGATGGCCCGGATTCTGTCGATTATCCCGATTATGCCTACAAGCTGGCCCACACCCTTACGGACGGCCAGGCTGTGCGCGGCATTTTGATGTGCGGCAGCGGCATCGGCATTTCCATCGCCGCCAACCGCTTTGCGAACATCCGCGCCGCTTTGGTGCATGACGTTACCGGGGCGCGTCTGGCGCGGCAACACAACGACGCCAACGTGATTTGCTTCGGGGGACGCATGATCGGTCCGGACCTGTGCGAGGAGTGCGTCGATACCTTCTTGAATACAGAATTCGACGGCGGCGAGCGTCATGTGCGCCGTGTGGGCAAGCTGTCCCATCCGCCGCGTTAAACATCAACTTGTTGAAAAGGCTGAGCCCTGCCGATGACCTCCCCGACAACCGCGTATCCCAATGAAGACCTTGAACGATTTTTTTCGCAGAGCTTAAGCGAAACGGATCCGGTTCTGAAGGCTTCGATCGACGAAGAACTGGGTCGCCAGCAAAACCAGGTCGAATTGATCGCGTCTGAAAACATCGTCTCACGTGCGGTGCTTGAAGCCCAAGGCAGCGTGCTTACCAACAAATACGCCGAAGGCTATCCGGGACGGCGCTATTATGGCGGCTGCGAATACGTCGATGTGGCGGAAGAATTGGCGCGCGAGCGTGCCAAAGAGCTGTTTGGCTGTCAGTTCGTCAACGTCCAGCCCCATTCCGGCGCGCAAGCCAATGGTGGCGTGTTTCTGGCGCTGTTGAAACCCGGCGACACCGTCTTGGGCATGAGCCTGGCAGCGGGGGGACACTTAACCCACGGCGCGCCGCCGGCGCAAAGCGGAAAATGGTTCCACGCGGTCCAGTACGGGGTCAGCAAAGCGGACCTGCGCATCGACTTCGATGAAGTCGAGGCGCTGGCGCGCGAGCACAAACCGAAACTGATCATCGCGGGCGGTTCGGCCTATCCGCGCCACATTGATTTTGCGCGTTTTCGCGCCATCGCCGACGAGGTCGGCGCGTACTTGATGGTGGACATGGCCCATTTTGCGGGCCTTGTGGCCGCCGGCGTGCATCCTTCTCCGGTGCCCGTTGCCGACGTCACCACCACCACCACGCACAAGACCCTGCGCGGTCCGCGTGGCGGCATGATCATGACCAACAATGCGGACATTGCCAAAAAGATCAATTCCGCGATTTTTCCGGGCCTGCAAGGTGGACCATTGATGCACGTCATCGCCGCCAAGGCGGTGGCCTTTGGCGAAGCGCTGCGGCCCACTTTCAAGGCCTACGCTCAGCGCGTGGTGGACAACGCCCAGGCCCTGGCCCAAACCATGGTGGATGGCGGTTACGCCATTTCCACCGGCGGCACCGATACGCACCTGATGCTCGTCGATCTCCGTCCGAAGGGTCTGAAGGGCAACGCGGCGGAGTATGCGCTGGATCGCGCCGGGATCACCTGCAATAAAAACGGCATTCCGTTCGATACGGAAAAACCCATGGTGACGTCGGGGGTGCGCTTCGGGTCTCCCGCTGGAACCACGCGTGGGTTTGGTGTCGAAGAATTCCGCGAAATCGGGCGGATGGCCTGCGAAGTGCTGGACGGTTTGGCCGCCAATGGCGAAGATGCCAATGCTCAGGTCGAAGCTCAGGTACGCAAGAAGGTCGAAGTGCTGTGCGCGCGCTTTCCCATCTACGGCTGAGCGAATGTTGATTGAGAAGGGGGTAACATGCGCTGTCCGTTTTGTGGAAATAACGATACCCAGGTGAAGGATTCGCGTCCTACCGAGGACAACGCCACCATCCGTCGTCGCCGTTATTGCCCGGCGTGCGGCTCGCGCTTCACCACGTTCGAACGGGTGCACCTGCGCGAATTGATGGTGGTGAAATCCAACGGCGACAAGGTGTCCTTCGATCGCGAAAAGGTCAAGCGTTCGATGGAGGTCGCGCTACGTAAGCGGCCCGTCGGTAGCGAGCAGATCGAACTTGTCGTCAACTCCATCCAACGTCATCTGGAAACCTCTGGCGAGACGGAAATCCCTTCCAAGGCCATCGGCAAACTGATCATGAAACGCTTGATGGACTTGGATAAAGTGGCCTACGTTCGCTTTGCCTCCGTTTATAAAGATTTCCATGAAGTCAATGACTTCAACGATTTTATTGGGACATTAGGTGAAGACGAGTGAACCCCGTGACGCGGACTTCATCGGGGCGGCTTTAAGCCTGGCGCGTCGCGGGTTGGGCAACGTCTTTCCCAATCCCGCTGTCGGGTGCATTCTCGTCAAAGACGGCATCGTTGTGGGACGCGGCTGGACCCGGCCCGGTGGTCGCCCGCACGCGGAAACCGTGGCCCTGGCCCAAGCGCAAGATCATGCTTGCGGGGCGACCGCTTACGTTAGCTTGGAGCCGTGCGCCCACCATGGCAAGACGCCGCCGTGCGCGGAGGCCCTGGTTGAGGCCGGGGTTGCGCGCGTCGTCGTGGCCATTACCGACCCGGACGTGCGCGTTGCGGGACGGGGAATCGAAATCCTGAAAGCCGCCGGGATCGAAGTGGTGACGGACGTTCGCCGCGCCGAGGCGTGGGCCGTGAATCTGGGCTTTTTCCTGAGCCGTACCCAGGGCCGCCCCATGTTCACCTTGAAGCTCGCCACCGATGCGAACGGCCACATCCCCATTGCGCGGGCGCAAGGCGAGGATAAATGGATCACTTCGCCACAAGCGCGTGCGCGCGGACATCTATTGCGCGCCAACCACGACGCGGTATTGTTCGGCATCGGCACGGTTCTTGATGATGATCCCGCCTACACCTGTCGTCTGACGGGGTTGGAAGATCAAAGTCCCATCCGGGTGCTTCTGGATTCGCATTTGCGCTTGCCGGTGGACGGCAGGCTTTTGCAAACGCTCGATATGGCGCCGTTGTGGGTGGTGTGTGGAGAAACGGCCACCGGTGCCGAAGCCCTGGAAAGCAAAGGCGTCGTTGTTATTCGCGCCGCGCAAGATCGCCCCGACCCGCTTTGGGTGGCGCGCGAACTGGCCCGGCGTGGCATAACACGGGTGCTGATCGAGACCGGTCCGCTTATCGCCACGGCGTTTCTGGAGGCCCGATTGGTGGACGAAGTGGCGTGGTTTCGTGCCGCGCGCAAGCTACCCGAAGGCGCGCCGAGGGCTTTTCAAAGTCCGGATTGTCTGGAAACACTGGCGTTCGTCCGCCAAGCCGTGCTACAGGCAGGGCCGGATCGTTTGGAGTTGTACGTTAAAAGGGACTGAGCCGGAACCATGTTTACGGGCATTATCACCGATATTGGGCGCGTGCGCACCGTTCAGGCCACCGGTGCCGGTACGGGCGAGGGGCGGCGTTTTGAGATCGAAACCGCTTATTCCAGCGACGATATTGATATCGGTGCGTCCATCGCGTGTTGCGGCATCTGCATGACGGTGGTGGCGAAGGGACAAGACGCCGGGGCGAACTGGTTCGCCATTGAAGCCTCTGCCGAAAGCCTGTCCAAAACCACCATGGGGGCGTGGGCCGAAGGGCGGCGGATCAATCTGGAACGCGCCATGCGCCTGGGCGATGAACTGGGGGGGCACATCGTGTCCGGTCATGTGGACGGCATTGGCGAAGTTGTGAGCCGCGCTGCCGACGGCGATAGCGTGCGCTTCAGTTTTCGCGTTCCACACGATCTGGCAAAATATCTGGCCTCCAAAGGCTCCATCACCATTGACGGCGTCTCGCTGACGGTGAACGAAGTCGCGACGGATGAAAACCGTGTGAACGTATTCGGTGTCAACATTATCCCCCACACCCAGGACGCCACCATTATCGGTGTTTATGAAGTTGGCGATCAGGTGAATCTGGAAATTGATATGCTGGCGCGGTATGTTGCGCGATTACTGGGAAAAGAATAATCCGACAAGGAACAAAGCTCGTGCCATTCAAGGACAAACTATCCACCATTGAAGAGATCATCGAAGACGCCCGCAACGGACACATGTTCGTGCTGGTCGATGACGAAGACCGTGAAAACGAAGGCGATCTGGTGATTCCGGCGCAAATGGCGACACCGCAAGCGGTGAACTTCATGGCCATGCACGGTCGCGGGCTGATTTGTCTGACCTTGACCCGCGAACGGGTGGAGGCCTTGGAAATCCCCCATCAGGCGCAAAAAAACGTATCGCGTCATTCCACCGCGTTCACCCTGTCCATCGAAGCCCGCGAAGGCGTGACGACGGGCATTTCGGCATCGGATCGCGCCCGCACCATCGCGGTGGCCATCGACCCCACCAAAACCAAAGCCGATATCGCCACGCCGGGCCATGTGTTTCCGCTGGAAGCGCGCGACGGCGGTGTTCTGGTGCGCGCCGGCCATACCGAGGCGGCGGTGGACATTGCGCGCCTGGCGGGGCTCAACCCTTCCGGCGTGATCTGCGAAATTATGAACGAGGACGGTTCCATGGCGCGGTTGCCGGATCTGATCCCGTTTGCCGAAAAGCACAGCCTGAGAATCGCCACCATTGCGGATTTGATCGCCTATCGCTTGAAGCACGACCACATCGTCAAGCGTGTATTGAACCAGCCTTTCGAAAGCGTTTACGGTGGTGCGTTCGAAATGACGGTCTATAAAAGCGACATCGACGGGACCGAACACGTTGCCTTGACCAAGGGCGATGTGGTCTCGAACGGGCCCGTGCTTGTGCGCATGCACGCCATGGACATCCTTGACGACGTGCTGGGCAACGTTTCAAGCGGCAAGGCGGGCATGTTGCAACGCGCCTTGAAGACCATCGGAGAGGCCGGACGTGGTGTTTTGGTGCTGATCCGTCATCCCCGCTGTGACGCGCTTTCACTTCATGTGCAACATGACGCCGCTACGCCGGTTTCTCAAGATGCGAGCGGCGGTGTCGGCCAGGAATTGCGTAACTACGGTCTGGGGGCGCAGATTTTGCGCGACCAGGGCATCACGGAAATGACATTGCTGTCCAACACCCAACACACCATCATCGGTCTTGAGGGGTACGGCCTTACCGTCGTCGGCCAGCAGGAAATTCCACAATAGGGTTCTGAAGTTAAGGATTTCGAATTCATGGCGAGTCATGTCCTCATCGTTGAAGCACTGTTTTACAAACACATTACCGACGCCTTGTTTAGCGGCGCCGTGTCGGTCCTGGACAAAGCAGGCGTCACCTACGACCGTATCGAAGTGCCCGGTGCGTTTGAGATTCCCGCCGTGGTGGCCTTCGCCCACAGTTCTGGCCGCTACACCGGTTATGTGGCCTTGGGCTGCGTGATTCGCGGCGAAACCAGTCACTACGACTATGTCGCGGGGGAAAGCTGCCGGGCGTTGATGGACCTTTCTTTGGAAGGCCTCGTCATTGGTAATGGCATCCTCACGGTGGAAAACGAAGCCCAGGCTCTGGCGCGTTGCGATACGACCAAAAAGAACAAGGGCGCGGTCGCCGCCGAGGCCTGTCTGGCCGTCATCGAGGCACGCCGGCAACTGCGGCGCGGTGCGGCTTCATGAATAATCGTTTCGATGCGCGCCAGCGTTCCGCCGCGCGCATGGCCGCCGTTCAGGCACTTTACGAGTTGGACATGGTGGAGGGCGATGCGGACCCCGTGTTGCGTGCTTTTCTTGAAAAACGCTGGAGCGTCCCTCTTGAGGACGAAGATGGCGAAGAAACCGGAGAAGTCGCCGAATTTCTCGATCCCGACAAGGCCTTCTTGATCGCCATTGTGCGCGGCGTGCTCGACAAAAAGGGTGAAATCGACGCCATGATCGAAGGCGCTTTGGGGGACAACTGGAGCGTCGCGCGGCTGGAAGTTCTGTTGCGCGCCATTTTGCGGGCGGGCGTGTTTGAATTGTTGGTCCACGGTGAAATCCCGGCCAAGGTGGTGATCAATGAATACATGGACGTCGCCAACGCCTTTTTCAGCGGCGGAGAGCCGAAAATGGTCAACGGCGTTCTGGATAAGCTGGGTCATGTCGTGCGTGATGGCCGTATGGACTGATCGCGTGAAGGGACGGATATGTCTTCCCATGCCGCAGGACGTGAATTCGATATTATCGCGCGGCATTTCAAGCCGCTAGCGGACGGGGATACGGGTGCGCTGGGCCTGGGCGACGATGCCGCTTTACTGGATGTGCCCGCAGGCCAACAGCTTGTCGTGACCACCGACGCCTTGGTTTCGGGCGTGCATTTTATGGAAAATCTGGGCGCTGCAGATATCGCGCACAAGGTGGTCGGTGCGAATATTTCCGATCTGGCGGCCATGGGCGCCCGCCCGCGCGCGGTTTTTCTGGCCGCACAATTTCCCCCCGATATTGACGAGCGTTGGATCGCTGCCTTTGCATCGGGCCTCGGTGAAGCCCTTGGCGAGAGCGGCGCGGTGTTGATGGGCGGGGATACGGTTTCCACGCCGGGGCCTTTGTCGTTCACCATGACGGCGCTCGGTTTTGTCGCCAGGGGCAGGGCGTTGAAGCGCAGGGGGGCTCGTGCGGGCGAGCGGGTCTATGTCACGGGAACCATCGGCGACGGTGCGCTGGGGCTGTTGTGCCTGCGGTCCAAGCTGGCCCACAACGATCATTTGATTCACCGTTATGCCAGACCGGAACCGCGCTGGGCGTTCGCCGTTGCGTTGGCCCGGGACGCTTTGGCGTCGGCATGCGCAGACATTTCCGATGGCCTTGTCGCCGATGCGGGCCACATCGCCCGCGCATCGGATGTGAGCATCACCCTTGAGGCCGCGCGGGTGCCGCTGTCTCGCGCGGCACGCAGATGTGTGCAAGGCGATGGCGCATTGATCGAGACCATTCTTGGCGGCGGGGACGATTACGAACTTATTTTCACTGCGGCGGCGGCCCAGGAAGAGGCCATTATGGCCTTGGGCCGTGAAAATGAAGTGGCCGTGACGTGTATCGGTCAGACGGGTCCCACGGGGACGTCCGCCACGCAGCGGGTTACGGTGCGTGATGAACGCGGCAAGGTGATGGAATTGGGCGCGGGCGGCTATCGACACTTGTAATTGTCATGTGGCTTTTTCCGAAACCTGGACTTGGCTATACTGCGGGTGACGCTGATTTGTCGTAACGGTCCATGTGCGGGATATGGCATGAAAAAATTAGTTATTGCTTTCGCGGTCTTGTTCCTGCTTGCCGGCGGCACGGCGAGTATTTTAAAATATCTCGCCGTCGGTCCCTTTGCGAAAAGCGCCACGCCCGGGGTGGGCGATAACGCCAAAGTGGAAAAGGCGAAGGTTTCCGAGCACAAACGCCCGCTCTATATCACAATGGATCCCATTCAGGTGCCGGTTTTTCAAAACGACACCGTTGCCGGGACGATCCTGATCAATTATAAGATCGAGGTTCTTAATACCACCGATCAAAGTAAGGTTGCTGCGGCCAAACGGCAGTTGGGTGACGCTTTGATCAAGGATTTTTCCTATTATATTCCGCGCACGTTGCGCAATAACAAGACGCTGGATGTCACGTTGATCAAATACAGAATCATCCTTGTTGCCGAACGCGTTCTGGGAAAGGGAGTCGTAAACGACGCTCTGATCCAAGCGATGACAAGCACGAACCGTTAAGAGTTAACTTCAAATTCGTAGGGTTACACCAAAGGCTATTCCCATTCAAATTTTTGACACTTAAGGCGTGTTGCCAATAACGGTTTGTTCTGGCAACCTACGCGCCGCGTACGAAGAAATACAAGGTTTATTCGTATCTTTTTATGACCATTGACCATATCCCTGTCCAAGGGGGAACAGTCCGCCGCGCACTGGACGGTGGGCTCAACGAGTAGGCATGAACCGGGGAGTTCCAAGACCATGTCCAATATCTATTATCTCATACTCGCAAGTGGCTTTCTGGCCATTTTGTACGGCATATACGCCGTGCGATCTATTATGGCGAAACCGACGGGAACCGATCGCATGCGTGAAATCGCAGCTGCGGTTCAAGAAGGCGCCGCCGCATTTTTAAATCGGCAATACACGGCCATCGCCCTGGTCGGCGTTGTCATCGGCATTTTGCTGGGCGTTCGTCTCGGCGCCACGGTGGCCATCGGATATTTCATCGGTGCGATCCTGTCCGGCGCCGCAGGCTACATCGGCATGAACGTGTCGGTACGCGCCAATGTGCGCACGGCGGAAGCCGCCATGACCGACGGTTTGAGCGGCGGCCTGGACGTGGCGTTCAAGTCCGGCGCCATCACGGGCCTTCTGGTGGTGGGTCTGGCGTTGTTGGGCGTCACCGGATATTACATGGTTTTGCGTTCAATTTATGACGCGAGCACAGTTGAAGGCATGCGCCACATTCTTGAAGCCCTGGTCGGCTTCGGCTTCGGTGCGTCGCTGATTTCCATCTTCGCGCGTTTGGGCGGCGGTATCTTTACCAAAGGCGCCGATGTCGGTGCCGATCTGGTGGGTAAGATCGAGGCGGGCATTCCCGAGGACGATCCCCGCAACGCTGGTGTCATCGCCGACAATGTCGGTGACAACGTTGGTGACTGCGCGGGTATGGCTGCGGACTTGTTCGAGACCTATGCCGTGACGATTGTGGCGACCATGCTGTTGAGCGCGATCTTCTTTTCTGCAGCGGACAAGGAACTGATGATGCTGTTCCCGCTGGCCATCGGCGGGGTGTGTATTGTCGCTTCCGTGATCTCCACCTTTTTCGTCAAACTGGGAACGTCCCAGTCGGTGATGGGCGCTTTGTATAAGGGCTTTATCGGCACGGCCGTCATTTCCGCCGTTCTTATCGCCGGTTTGATTTACGTCTTGTTGGGCGGATTTGACACCGTATTCACGATGAGCGGCAATCAGGATGTGACCTCCGGCCAGATCTACATGGCCTCGTTGTGCGGTTTGGTGGTGACGGGTCTGATCGTGTGGATCACCGAATATTACACCGGCACGGAACACCGTCCGGTGCAATCCATCGCCCAGGCCTCGACCACCGGTCACGGCACCAATGTGATCCAGGGGCTTGCCGTTTCCATGGAAGCGACGGCCTTGCCGGTTCTCGTTATTTGCGCCGGTATCATCGTCAGTTACATGCTGGCGGGTCTGTACGGCATTTCGGTTGCGGCGACTACCATGCTGGCTGTTGCCGGTATCGTGGTGGCGCTGGACGCTTTCGGTCCGGTGACGGACAACGCTGGCGGTATTGCCGAAATGGCGGACCTGCCCGAAGACGTGCGTAAGGTGACCGACACGCTGGACGCGGTGGGTAACACCACCAAAGCCGTAACCAAAGGGTACGCCATTGGTTCCGCCGGATTGGCGGCGCTGGTTCTGTTTGCCGCCTATACGCAGGATCTGGGGCACTATTTTCCAGAGCTTGCCGGGAAAATAAACTTCAGCCTGGAAAGTCCATACGTGGTGGTCGGATTGTTTATCGGTGGTTTGCTGCCATTCCTGTTCGGTTCCATGGGCATGATGGCGGTGGGTCGCGCTGGCGGCCAAGTGGTCGTTGAAGTGCGCCGTCAGTTCAAGGAAATGCCGGGAATCATGGACGGTACGCAAAAACCGGATTATGCCCGGTGCGTGGACATGCTGACCAAATCGGCGATCAGGGAAATGATCAAACCGTCGCTTTTGCCCGTATTGGCGCCCGCGGTGATTTATTTCGTCGTTTACTCGTTTGCCGGTCAGGCGAATGCCTTTTCGGCCCTCGGCGCGATGCTGATGGGCACCATCGTCACCGGTCTCTTCGTCGCCTTGTCGATGACGTCCGGCGGTGGCGCATGGGACAACGCCAAGAAGTACATCGAAGACGGTAACCTCGGCGGTAAGGGTTCAGAAGCCCACAAAGCCGCGATTACCGGCGATACGGTGGGCGACCCGTATAAGGATACGGCAGGCCCGGCGATCAACCCGATGATCAAGATTGTCAACATTGTGGCCATCTTGCTCTTGGCGATCATTGCTGGATAATACGACGGTTCTCAACGTAAAAACCCCCGGGCGCTTCGGCTTCCGGGGGTTTTTTATAGGTTGCGTTGCGGAACGCTATTTATTGTTGAAACGCCCGAGATTGGAGAAGAACTGCTCGAACAATCCCAGTGATTTTCCCGATGTCGGCGTTTTGCCTGCCGCAAGCGCGACCGCTTTCGCCTTGGTGGTGTTGATGGTTTTAAGTGACGAAACCAAATCGTCCTTGGTGAACGTGATCACGACGACCTGTCGTTTCATGACTTTCGGCGCGAGAAAAGCCGTCGTTTGTGTCCGTTCGGAAATATAATACCAGGTTTTCTGGCCGAAAGCGCTGCGGTTGGAGGGCGATCCCAACTTGCGGATAACATCGTTTTGCGTGGATTTTCCAGGTTTGATGGAGGCGATATTTTCGGGGTGTACGGTATTTCCGCGCACCTCCACCGAGGGGGTGCATGCGCCGAGAGATATGAGGCTTACGGTTATCACACCGGCGAGAATGCCGGCCCGGGCCGCGCGGGACGGCGCTGAGGTTTTCTTTTTAAAACTGTTCATTTGCTTCAGGTCCACCGTGCGAGTATATGTGCGTGAGATGAAGAGTTGTCATCGCGCCTGAGAAAGTCGCACCCGGGCTGCACGATGTCAATTCCCCGAGATGTCAATGTTCCTTTTAAGGAAAGCGGCATCGGTAACGTACGCATGGAATAACGGATATCTATGAAGGCATTGCTGAAGAAACTGGGTTTCAAGCGCCGTGACCCCGTTGCCATGGCGCTCTATGCTTCCGCCGTGGCCGAGGCGCGGCGTGAACTGTATTACGTTGATTGGACGGTCCCAGATACCCTGGATGGTCGTTTTGACATGGTTTCGTTGATGACGGCGCTGGTCAACCGGCGGATCGGCCGGGTGGAACTTGCCGATATGAACCCTGTGCAGAACCTGATGCAGGACTTGTTCGATGTCATGTTCGCCGATATGGACGCCAATCTTCGTGAAATGGGCGTTTCCGATGAGGGCATGAAATACCGCATAAATCGTATGGTCAGTGCACACCTGGGCCGCGTCAAGGCCTATACGGATGCCTTGGACGAAGCCGGCCCGCAAGAGTGCGAGGAGGCGCTGTGCCAGGCGCTGAAGCGCAATGTTTACCATGTGTTGAACGGAGCCGATCCTCGGCCTTTGGCGGTGCGGGTTGGGGACCTCGTTCAGCAGTTGGAAGCCTGCACGGACGAGACGCTTTTAGCCGGGCGGTTCACCTTTCGCGATCCCGCGTCCTGACGAGCGGTTTTATACGTCATGATTCCTTCACGCGCTGCTTCCGACGATACGGTGAAATTTTCTCACATCGTCTCGCGTGCCGATCTTGGCACGGAAGACACGCTCATTGTCTTGTCGGCAACCTCGCACGAATGTGCGGCGCTTGCGCATCGCCTGGGGGTCGTGGGCATAAAAAACGTTGTTCTTGAAGCGGGGCTGAAAATATCATCTTCAGGTGGCGTCATTGCCAAAATGAAGCTGAAGGCTCTTGTCGAGCAACGCTGCTGCGTTACTCTCAACCCCGTGCAGGAAAGTATTTCTTTATCATTTACAATAACTTACAGAGACGCATGTGATCTTGAACAGGACAACGAGAAAGAAATTTTTGAAGATATCGACGACGTGCACGAGCAGCCTGAACCTTTGTTCGACGGTAAAATAGATATCGGCGTGGCCGCAATTGAGCAATTGGCTCTTGAAATCAACCCCTTTCCCCGCGTAAAAGGCGTAGAGTTCGATGGCTTTACGACAGGGCCACGCGGCGATGAGGTGTCGCAACCTGATAAGATCGGCCCGTTTGAAGTCCTGTCGAAACTTAAGCCGCGAATATAAAACAATGTCCGATCGGGATAATCCCTTGCCCCGGCGCCGTTTTTTATTTATGTAAACATCCCGTTTTCCCGCTTATGGGAAGAGTGCCCTCTAGTGGGCCCCTGATGAATGTAAGGATTTAGTGAGATGGCTGTTCCCAAGCATAAAGTCTCGACCTCTAAGCGCAACATGCGCCGCGCCCACGATGCGCTGAAAAGCAACGCCATTGAAAAATGTTCGTCGTGCGGTGAATTAAAACGTCCCCACCATGTGTGCGAATCTTGCGGTCAGTATGATAAGCGCGAAGTTGTTGCGTCCGACGCCGCAGCATGATTTCCTGAACTGCGCCCCGGGCAAAAGGTCTTATCACCGTGTCGCAAACCATAACTCTGTCGATCGATGCCATGGGAGGCGATTATGCTCCGGACATGGTGGTCGATGGCATGGCGCAGGCCTTTCAGGACCTTCCTTGCGTTAAGTTCATCGTTTTCGGACGTTCCGGTGATGTTGCTCCCCTACTTGCAAAGTATCCGCGTTTATCGTCCGTATGTGAGTTGCGCCACGCCGACGATGTTGTGAGCAATGACGAAAAAGCGGGGATTGCCTTGCGCTCCGGGCGCAAATCGTCCATGCGACTGGCCATCAACGCGGTTGGCGCAGGCGAAGCCGACGGCATCGTATCGGCGGGGAACACCGGCGCCTTGATGGCGATGGCGAAGTTTGTTTTGAAAACACTGCCCGGGATCAACCGCCCCGCGATCGCTTCGGTTCTGCCCAGTTTAAGCGGCGAGAGCGTGATGTTGGACCTGGGTGCGAATATCCAGTGCGATGCGGAGAACCTGGTGCAGTTTGCTGTGATGGGGGAAGTGTTCGCACGTCAGGTTCTGCATATCAAAGAACCTTCGATCGGTATCCTCAACGTCGGTACCGAAGTATTGAAGGGCAACGATTCGGTGAAGCAGGCGGCGGCGATTCTCAAGGAAACTCATTTGCCGATCAATTTCTACGGTTTTATTGAAGGTGACGATATCGGCAAGGGCACGGTCGATGTGATCGTGACCGATGGGTTTACGGGCAATGTGGCGCTGAAGACCATCGAAGGCACCGCGAGGCTTTTTGCCGAAGCGCTCAAGCGTGAACTCAGCCAGAAATGGCTCGGCAAGCTTGGCGCATTGGTCGCCCGACCGGCCATCAATTCTTTCCGCACCCGTTTTGATACGCGCCGCTATAACGGCGCCATGTTTTTGGGGCTTGGCGGAATTTGTGTCAAAAGCCATGGCGGCACAGATGGGCTCGGGTTCCGCTATGCTATCAAGGTTGCCTATGATCTGGTCGCCGATAAGCTGAATGACGGCATCAAGGAAGACTATGCGCGGTTCAGTTCCGAACATCATGTGATCCCAGAAATCGTTGCGGACTAATATTTATGGTTTTACGCTCTCGTATTATTGGCACCGGCTCCTATTTGCCGGAAAAAGTGGTGACCAATGCGGAACTTGCGCAAACCATAGACACCTCCGACGCGTGGATTGTCGAACGCACCGGCATTCGTGAACGCCACATCGCGCGTGAAGGCGAGACCACGGCGGTTCTGGCTTTTCAGGCGGCTGAAAATGCTCTTGAAGCCGCGCAGATGCAGGCCAACGATCTCGACTTTATCATCATCGCCACGACAACGCCCGACAACACGTTTCCTTCTACCGCAACCAAGGTGCAGGCCATGCTGGGCATGGATGGCGGCGCCGCGTTCGATGTGCAGGCGGTGTGTTCGGGGTTTATCTTCGCCTTATCGATCGCCGACAATTTCATACGCGCAGGTCAGGCCAAAAATATTCTGGTGATCGGCGCGGAGGTTTTTTCACGTATTATCGATTGGCAGGATCGCACCACCTGCATTTTGTTCGGCGACGGCGCCGGTGCTGTCGTCTTGCAGGCTCACGAGGTGGCCGCTGAAGCGCCCGTCGGCATTTTGTCGACACACTTGCATTCCGACGGGAAGCTTCGCGACTTGCTGTTTACCGACGGCGGGCCGGGTACCGATTCCACCGTGGGGCACGTGCGCATGCTGGGCCGAGAAGTGTTCCGTCACGCGGTGACCAATCTGGCGAGCGTGGTGGATGAGGCGTTGACGGCCAATGGCTTGAGTGCCAAGGACATCGACTGGCTGGTTCCCCATCAGGCGAACAAACGCATTTTGGACGGAACGGCCAAAAGACTCGGTCTTTCACACGATCATATGGTTGTCACCGTGGACCGCCATGCGAACACGTCTGCTGCATCCGTGCCGTTGGCCCTTGATGAGGCCGTTCGCGACGGGCGCATACAAGAAGGTGATCTTGTTCTGCTTGAGGCCATGGGCGGCGGTCTGACGTGGGGAGCCGCTCTGATTCGCTGGTAGATTGGCAGAATCCATGAACATCCATCCCTTTGATATTGACGGATTTTAACTCTCACGGTAGGCTCGTTCTCGCATAACTTGGAAAGGGGTGTGTCCATGTCAAACCACACCATCACGCGCGCGCAATTGAGCGAGGCCGTGTATGAGGAAGTGGGACTTTCGCGAAATGAGTCCGCGGACTTGCTTGAATCCGTGTTGACCATGATTTCCGATGCCCTCGCTAGTGATGAGACGGTAAAGATCTCTTCCTTCGGCAGCTTTTCCGTTCGCCAAAAGGGGCAGCGGATCGGACGCAATCCGAAAACCGGTGAAGAAGTCCCGATTCTGCCGCGCAAGGTGCTGGTTTTTCGCCCCTCCCAGGTGATGAAGGCGCGCGTCAACGCCAAGCGATCACCGGGCGGCACCGTGTAACGAATTCCTGTCGAGATGTCGAATTCCGGAAAATCAGATCAGGCCTTTCGCACCATCAGTGAGGTATCCCGGGAGTTGGGCTTGCCGCAGCATGTGTTGCGCTTTTGGGAAACCAAGTTTCGTCAGGTTGCGCCATTGAAACGTGGTGGGGGAAGGCGTTATTACCGCCCCCACGATGTGGCGCTTTTGCGGCGTATAAAATCCTTGCTGCATACCGATGGATATACCATCAAGGGCGTTCAGCGCCTATTGGGGCAGGGGGCTTTGCCGGCTGCGGAAATATCCTCGAAAATGGAGCGGGACGAACCCGTCGTACGATCCATAGACGGTGAGAAATTGGCGGAATTGCTTGGCGAGTTGGAAGATATCCGCGATCTTTTAAAAAAAACGAGTCCCTGAAGTTATCCGCCGTTGCATGCCATAGGGTCAGCGCGTATATTCGCGCCGCTCCCGGGATTTGTCGGGAGTCTTTTTTTTCGGAGCGTAGCGCAGTCTGGTAGCGCACTTGACTGGGGGTCAAGGGGTCGTGGGTTCGAATCCCGCCGCTCCGACCAAAAACGAAAAGGGCTGAGTCTTCTGACTCGGCCCTTTTTATGTGGCTTAATTCATATGAGGCACAAAAACCGGATGCTTAAAAAAAACCGGCTGCAAAAACTGCAGCCGGTGAAAGTTTGTGCTCTTGAGGGAAGGGAGGGGCTCAAGAAGAGCCCTTCCACTCACATAGCATGACAAAGTTCGCGGTGTATTGCTGTGACGACGCTCACACAAACATCACTTTTTATATGCGCCAAGATCGTTTTCATGCGCTATCCTTCTTCCAACATCCTTTTTTGGATAGGGAGCCGTTTATCATGAGTGATCTCGATACGCATAATGACGACTACAAAAAAATGATGCATCAGAAGCGTTTCTTGAACGATATTGAACAAGGGGTGCGCATCGCCAACCGCGAAATCATCCATAAACATATTCCCGCCTTGGACAAGAATACGGTCCTGGCCTTCGCCGTTGCCATTGCGCGGTTGCGGGCGCGCTATCTTGAGGCCGCCTTTCGTGCGGCAAGTTCGGATAAGGGAGAGCCCCTCGAACCCAGTGAAGTCGTGGAATTGCGTACCCACCGTGAGGCATACGAAGAAGCCAAGATGGCCTTTGAAGCGCTACGCTATACAATTGAAAGCGGATATGTTGACATTCGGGGAATCGACACCTGAGTCCGGCGCGCTTCTTTTGTAGTTTTTTTGATAACAAATCGTAATGAATCTGCGTTCAAGCGAGAATGGCCAAGCGTCCAGCCTCCGTCAACTTACACACGATCCAGTTCGGTTTCAACGGGTTGGAGAACCAAGGCTCCGCCCAACCCTTAGCAATACACGAGCGCACCGTGCGTTCGCACACTTGCTGGCCTTCGGTATCGAACAGGGGCAATTTCCCCCCGGGTTGTTCTATGCCCCGGCGCAACCACGCCCGTTGTGCAGGTGAGGGTGCGGGCGAAGGCGTAGCGCGACAATCTTTTTGAGACCCATTCACATGACATCCTTCAGATTGTGAAACGAGACGCGCGCGTTATGATACGCGAGTTTCCACGATACACAAAGGGAGTCGTTCATGGAAGAATCGTCGGTGCCCGAGCGTCCCGCTGTACAGTGGCTTTACGTCACCTGCGCCGATCACGGCGAGGCCGAGCGCATTGCGCGCACTCTGGTCGAAGAACGTTTGGCGGCATGCGCCAATATCTTAGGGGAAATCCGCTCTTTTTATTGGTGGGAGGGGCAGGTTCAAGACGAGACGGAAGTGGCGCTGGTGCTTAAGGTCACGCGCGCTTTGAGTGATGCGGCGACCCGGCGCATCAAGGACTTGCATGCTTATGCCTGTCCGTGCGTGGTTGCGCTCGATATTCAAGGTGGCAACCGTGATTTCTTGAATTGGATCGTCAAGGAGACGGCGTGAGGCATCGTGCGATTTCATGCGAGGCCCGTTGTACGGCCTGTTGTTCCTGTGCGCCGCTTTTGCCAACCCCCCGATTGAGGGCCTGAATGATTGGGATCAAGAGCTTCACGTCCTTTTGATCGGGGAAATCTCCGGCCTTGAGGATGCGCCGCGTTACGTCGCTTAGGGATTGGCACAATTCGTTGACGAAGGCGCACGGCGTGCCGCCCACGCGCCGAGACATGTCTTCGGCGACATGTAGGAGCTGTTGCAAGGCGCGCAACGTGGGCTCATCGGGACCGAAGAAAGCCAGTCCCGGTACGATGCGTTCGGCAAGATACTGGGCCTGTTGGCCCTGTCGCTCCAATTTCTGCAAATTGACGGCTTTGGCGCAGGCGTCGATTTCGTGTTGCAGTTTGTCGATATCCGTGCGGTGATCGCCAAGTGCTTTTGCCTTCAAGGTATTGGGCACGTCAAAGGGATTTATTTTCAGGCCGCCGCGGTCCTCGCCCGGCTTACGGCGGTTGGGCCCGATGTAATTGCTGGTGACGACAAATGGTTTGCGTGCCTTGATCAAGTGTTTGATGCGCTGCATAAGCTGGTCGGCGGATAATGGTTTGGTGACGATGATGTCCACGCCCGACTGCACAGCGCCGCGTATATCGTGCGTCGTCGGCGACCACACCGTGGCGATGATGGGAAGGAACGGGTTGGAACCGAATTCATGATCGCGCAGACCATGAACGAATTTGTGGAAGTGGCCGTCGGAAAGATTTGTATCTGAAATCAGCAAATCCGGCATGCCGATCTTGAAGTTGAGTTCAATATCCTTCAGCCTGTCGCCGACGGCAACCTTGCGGAAGCCATTGTCAATCAAGATGTTTCGGATTGTCGAGCGAACGGCTTTGTCCGGTTCGATTAACAAGACTTCGACGGCATCCAGCGCCAGTTTTTTGTCCATTGCGTCCACCCCAAGATTTTGCGGCGTTTCTTAATAATCCCCATTGAACGCCTTTCTTCACACTATACCCGTTTATGCTTGCACGGCTACGTAGAGCAAAGGTCGGTGTGCGATAGGGCAAGTGGATGGTCCCTGTCGAAACGTACGTACGCAGAACGGACGAGAACGGACTCGCAGGGGAAAATCAGCACGCCATGCGCACGGTGGCGATGGCTTGTGCTGCGATGCCTTCGCCGCGTCCGGTGAAACCCAGGCCTTCGGTGGTGGTCGCCTTGAGCGAAACGCGTGAGGGTTCGATTTTTAGGATATCGGCCACCCGCACCGTCATTGCCTCGCGCAACGGAGCAATTTTCGGTGTTTCGCAAATGATCGTGATATCGACGTTCACGATGACGCCGCCGCGTTGTTCGAGCAGATTTGCTGCAAAGCGCACGAAGCGCTCGGACGAGGCTCCTTTCCAGGTGTCGTCCGAGGGCGGAAAGTGATGGCCGATATCGCCCGCACCGATTGCCCCCAGCACGGCGTCGCACAGCGCATGCAAGGCGACATCGGCATCGGAATGCCCGGCCAGTTTTTGAGGGTGGGGAATTTCGATTCCGCATAGGACCAAAGGCCCCGTTTCCTCGGCAAAACGGTGGACGTCGAAACCGTTCCCGACGCGGGTTTCACGGCGGCAGGATAACAGACGTTCGGCGCGCATGAGGTCCTCTTGCGTGGTGATCTTGAAATTGTCTTCAGAACCGGCTGTCAGTGTGACGGCGATCTTCAAGTGTTCGCAAAGTTGGGCGTCGTCACTCAGGTTTTCGCCTGCAAGGCGGCGGTGTGCATCTAGAATTTCGGCGAAACGAAACCCCTGTGGGGTCTGTGCCCGCCATAAGGCAGTCCGTGGCACCGTTTCGCAGATATGTAAATCGTTGTCGCTGCGTTTCAAGGTGTCGGTGAGCGCCACGGCTGCAATGGCGGCGATGTGCGTATCCAGCGCCTCGCACACCGCCGTGATCGTATCTTCAGCGACGAAGGGGCGGGCCGCATCGTGGATCAAAACCCGTTCGGGCCGTCTCGGCGCAAGGCTTTCAAGTCCCAGACGCACGGATTCCTGGCGCGTTTCTCCGCCGTAAACGGGTTCCAGAACGCGTGGGGAGCCGTTTTGCACGCCCGTGAGTGCGGCGTCATAGAGCGCCCGGTCGTCGGGATGAATGACACATAAAACAACATCCACCTGCGGGCTTGCGCGCAACACGTCCAGTGTGCGGCGCAACACGCAACGCCCCGAAAGGTCGGCATATTGTTTGGGAACGTCCCCGCCAAAGCGTCGTCCGCGCCCGGCGGCAACGATCAAAACGGCGGTTTTTTCAAGGAGAGTGGCGGTGTCGTTCATGGCGGCGTTAAAGCTGTTTTTAAATGAGTCCGGACCCTAAGTCTTGCATCCCTGCGCGGAAGCGGCAATGCTTGTGCTTATGTTTATGAATAATCCCTATGGGCTGATCGCTTTGCTGTGTTTGGTGCCAGCCGTGTTGGTGCAACACCGACGCAATGCGCATCTGGACAATGTGCACTGGGCGGCCCTGTTGCTCGGTGCGTTTGGGCCCGGCGTCGCGGCGCTGGCCCATGTCACGGCCGCTTCGTGGTCCGCAGGCCTCGCCATGGCGTTGTGGAGCAGTGTCGCGGTTACCATGGCCCTATTCGCCATGCTGGTGTGGTCGGTTGCGGAAATCTGGCGTCTGAGCCTGCTCCTGGCGCCGTACATGCTGGCCATGGGCGTTTTGGCGGCCCTCGCCCCCAACCTTGAAGAGACCGTGTCGGCCGGCGGGGCCGAAGGCTGGCTGGTCTTGCATATTATCGTTTCCGTCGTCACCTACGCCTTGGTCACGATTGCCGCCGTGGCGGCCCTGGCCGCGGCTTTGCAGGACCGCGCCCTAAAGGCCAAACGGCCCACGCGATTGACCCATGTGCTGCCGTCCGTGGCTGATTGCGAACGGATCACGGCGCGTTTGTTGGGGTGGAGCGAGGCCATCCTCGGCTTGGACCTGATGAGCGGAATGGCCGTTCAATACGGTGAAACAGGGCAGTTCTTGGTTTTCGACCATAAGACGGTCCTGAGCATTCTGGCTTTCGCCGTCATTGGCATCGTTCTGATCGTGCAGCACAAAACCGGCATGCGCGGCCGCAAGGCCGCCCGTTCTGTGCTGTTGGCTTATCTGCTTTTGAGCCTGGGGTATCTGGGCGTCAAGGTCGTGGCGGGAGGCTTTTTCCTCTAACGCTTGCTTTTTAAGCTGATTTGCACAATAAATGTGCATTATCGAGCGAGGAACACCCCTTCATGACATTCCCATCGGGCACGTATACGGTCGGCTCCGTGAAGCTGGACAGCAATGTTTTTCTGGCGCCCATGGCGGGCGTCACGGACCGCACGTACCGCCGTTTGGTGAAGCGTTTTGGCGTGGGACTGGTGGTATCCGAAATGATCGCCTCGCGCGCAATGATTCATGCCAATCGAAAGACCCTGCGCATGTCTTCGGCGTGCGGGGATGAATTTCCCATGGCGGTACAGTTGGCGGGCACGGAGCCGTCCGTCATTGCCGAGGCCGCAAAAATGAATGCCGATAGGGGGGCTGCGATTATCGATCTGAACATGGGCTGTCCGGCGAAAAAAGTGGTTAACGGCTTTGCCGGGTCGGCTTTGATGAAGGACGAAGTCCTGGCCGGAAAAATCATGGAAGCCGCCGTGAACGCCGTGGCGTTGCCGGTCACCTTGAAGATGCGCACCGGATGGGATGATGAGCACCGCAATGCGCCGGAACTTGCCCGCATCGCCGAAGAAAGCGGCATTCAGTCCCTGGTGGTGCACGGGCGGACGCGTTGCCAGATGTACAAGGGACATGCCGATTGGGACTTCATCGCAGAGGTCAAGAATGCCGTCACCATTCCCGTGACCGGCAACGGGGACGTCAAGAGCGTCGATGATGCCAAAGAAATGCTGAAACGTTCAAACGCCGATGGCGTGATGATCGGTCGCGGCGCCTATGGGCGTCCGTGGTTTCCCAACCAGGTAGCGCATTTTCTGAAGACCGGGGAACGCCTGCCCGATCCGACGCTGAAGGCGCAGTTGCAGACGATCTTGATGCACTATGCCGATACGGCGGAACATTTCGGAGCCGCTTTGGGCATGCGCAACATGCGCAAACATATCGGTTGGTATTGCAAAGGGCTGCCCGGCGCGGCGGCGTTTCGCGCCCGCGTTTTCAAATGTGAGGAACCGCGGCGTGTCCCGGAACTGATTCGCGCCTATTACGCTGCGTTGGTCGAAGATCGCGCGGCGGCTTGATGTGGATGGGGTATTCATTTGATTCGGGGGGGGCATGGGTAGACGCATCTCTGCACTGAAGAAAGTCGGCGCCGTGAAAGGGGACTTCGGCGGATCTGATTTGCCGTTCGGAGCGGGCGAAGTGTTGAACGCCTTGTCCTCCGCCGTTCTTGTGATCGACGGTGACAACCGGGTTCTGTACGCCAATGTGGCGGCGGAACAGATGTTCGCCATGAGCCGTTCCGCCCTTGCGCGTGCCGTGGTGAGGGATCTTCTGCCTGAAGACAGTCCCGTTTTTTCCTTGATTCGTCAGGTGCGTGACAGCATGAGTGTCGTCACGGAACACGATCTGGCTTTGGACACCCCGCGCACGGGGGCGCGTCTGGTCAATGTTCAAGGTGCTCCCATGGTCGAGATGAACGCCGCGGTGGCGTTGTCCTTCCATGAACGTTCCATCGCCGACCAGATTGATCATCGCCTGACCCACCGCGACGCGGCGCGTTCCATATCCGCCATGGCGGCGATGCTGGCTCACGAAATCAAAAATCCCCTTTCGGGCATCCGCGGCGCGGCGCAGCTTTTGGAACAAGGCGTGACCCACGAAGATCGCGAACTGACGCAGATGATTCAGGAAGAGGCCAACCGCATCAAGGGCCTGGTGGAGCGCATGGAAATTTTTTCCGACAATGCCCCCATCAAGACGGAACCGCTCAATATCCATCAAATTCTCGGTCGTGTGCGCACCATTGCGGAAAACGGCTTTGCCAGACACGCTTATTTTGTCGAGGAATACGATCCCTCGTTGCCGCCGGTTCTGGGCAATCGCGATCAATTGATCCAGGTTTTCTTGAATTTGGTGAAAAATGCTGCCGAGGCGTTGCCGCACGACGGTGGCGAAATTGTTCTCAGCACCGCCTACAAGCACGGTGTTCGTTTCGCCATGCCGGGACGCAAAAGTCGTGTGCATCTACCGTTGGCGGTGACGATCAGAGACAACGGCTGCGGCATGTCGCCCGATTTGCAAGAGCATCTTTTTGATCCGTTTGTCACCACCAAGGCCAAGGGCAGCGGCCTGGGGCTGGCGCTGGTGGCGAAAATCATCGGCGATCATGGCGGTGTGATCGATTTCAAGACACGGCTTGGACGGACCAGCTTCAGCGTTTTGCTGCCCATGTTTAAAGAACCGCAAAAGGATTGAAAATGACTGCAGGCTCCACCATTCTGGTTGCCGACGACGATGCATCGGTTCGCCTGATCCTGGATAAGGCGCTGAGCCGCGCAGGATATGATGTGCGCACCACGTCGAATGCTGCAACCTTGTGGAAATGGGTTTCCGACGGTGAAGGGGCGTTGGTGATCACCGATGTGGTGATGCCGGACGAAAACGGTCTCGACATGGTGCCGCGGATTCTCAAAATCCGGCCGAACTTGCGCATCATTGTGATGAGCGCCCAAACGACTATTTTGACGGCGGTGAAGGCAACGGAGCGTGGCGCCTTCGAATATCTTCCAAAACCGTTCGATATCAATGAATTGCTTGATGTCGTTCGTAGGGGGCTTGAGGCCGGGAAGGGCGCCGTTCCCAGAACGGTGTATGCCGATGAGGATGAAGATTTGCCGCTCATCGGCCGTTCGCCGGCCATGCAGAATATTTACCGCACCATCGCGCGGCTGATGCAGACGGACTTGTCCGTGATCATCACCGGGGAATCCGGCACCGGCAAGGAGCTTGTCGCGCGCGCCTTGCATGATTTCGGACGGCGGCGCAACAAACCCTATGTCGCCCTCAATATGGCGGCAATCCCGCGCGATTTGATCGAATCGGAACTGTTTGGCCATGAAAAGGGTGCTTTCACCGGGGCGACCCAGCGCAGTGTGGGGCGTTTCGAACAGGCCCAGGGCGGCACTTTGTTTTTGGACGAAATCGGCGATATGCCGGCCGAAGCCCAGACTCGACTTTTGCGGGTACTGCAAGAAGGCGAATACACGACGGTCGGCGGGCGGACGCCGATTAAAACGGATGTGCGCATTATCGCCGCAACCCATCGCGACTTGAAACAGTTGATTCATCACGGTCGTTTTCGTGAAGACCTTTATTTCCGTCTCAACGTCGCACCGGTGCGCATTCCGCCTTTGCGCGAACGCACCGAAGACATTCCGGAACTGACGCGTCATTTTCTCGCCCAGGCGGCCTCGGACGGTTTGGCGTGGAAAACCATATCCCCGGAAGCGATGGAACGGCTCAAACGCTATTTCTGGCCCGGGAATGTGCGTGAACTTGAAAACATGACCAAGCGGCTGACCGCCTTATGTGCGGAGGATGAAATCGGCGTGAACGTGATCGAGGCCGAACTGGCGGATGCGGCGCCGGCGCAGGTCGAAGGGGAAGGCGGAGGATTGGCGCAATCCATGGAGCGTCATATCAAAGCCTACTTCAAGGCCCACGGCGAAACGTTGCCGGCCCCGGGACTTTACGAGCGTGTGCTGCGCGAAATCGAACGTCCCTTGTTGCAGCTTACCCTTACCGCCACACGAGGCAATCAGGTGCGCGCCGCGGACGTTTTGGGATTGAATCGCAATACGCTGCGTAAAAAAATCCGCGATCTGGAAATCCCTGTCGTGCGCGGTGGAGTCAAGTAAATGGAGACTTCCGGCGCTTCCCCGCTTTTGGCGGGCGTTTTCTTTGCGCGGCTGCGCAAGGCCCTGAGCCGTTTGCTGCGCAGTCGTCGCTTCGCTTTTAGCCTGGCTGCGGGCGCGGTCATTTCAGGGGCGATGACGTTCGGGCTTTTTTCCGGCGTCGCGACGGGCGTCGGCGCACAGGATACGCAGAAGGTCGTGCTGTTTTTGATCATCGACCTGGTGATTTTGCTGATGTTATCGGCCATTATCGCGCACCGCATCGTCGCCATGTGGGTGCAGCGCCGTCGCGGTATGGCCGGTTCGGCGCTTCATGTGCGCCTTGTGGTGATGTTTTCCGCACTGGCTGTCACGCCGGCGATTCTGGTTGCGGTTTTCGCAACCTTGTTTCTAAATTTCGGCATCAATGCCTGGTTCAGTGAAAAGGTTCGTACGGCGGTCAACACGTCGGCCAAGGTGGCGAGCGCGTATTTCGATGAGCACGTTTACAACATTCGCGCCAGCATCCTGGCCATGGCCAACGACTTAAACCGCAATGCCGCGACGCTATCGCTCAATCCCACGATGATGGCCCGGACCTTGACGAACCAAAGCGGCTTGCGCGGATTGACCGAGGCCTCAATTCTGGGAATCAAGGGGGAAGTTCTGGCGCGATCGCGTTACTCCATGATGTCGCTCGGAGACATTCCATCCTATGCATTGGAGCGCGCGGACAAAGGCGAACTGGTGATCCTCACCGCCCCCAAAACCGATGAAGTGCGTGCGCTGGTCAAATTGAAACGCTATATCGGAACCTATCTTTTGGTCGGTCGTTTTGTCGATGCGCGGGTTCTGCGAAATATGAAAAGCGTGCGTGACGCGGTTAAAAGCTATCAAAGTCTGGAAAAGCGTCGCGGGTCCATTCAAATCACGTTTGTCGCCATCTTTGCCGTTGTGGCGTTGCTTCTGTTGCTGGCTGCGATCTGGATCGGCATGGCCATTGCGAATCAACTCGTGCGGCCCGTTTCCCATTTGATCAGTGCGGCGCAGCGCGTTTCCGCCGGTGATTTGAGCCAGCGCGTGCCGGTGGACGATGCCATCGGTGAAATGGGTGTTTTGTCCGAGGCGTTCAACGAAATGACCGAAAAGCTGGAAGCGCAGCAAGATGGTCTGTTGCAGATGAATCGCGCATTGGATGAACGCAGACGCTTCACCGAAACCGTTCTGGGCGGTGTTTCCGCAGGTGTCATCGGACTGGATGCGCAAGGACGGGTCAATTTGCCGAACCGTTCGGCGAATCTTCTGTTGGGAAAAGATTTTTCGACTGCCTACGGACGGTCTTTGGCCGAACTGGTGCCGGAAATGGCCGAAGTTCTGGCGGCGGCCATGGCGCGACCGGACCGTGTGGCACGTGCGGAAGTCACGCTTCACGGCGACGCTATGGCGCGGATACTGATGGTCAACGTAACGGCGGAGCATTTGGACGATGGCGATGTGACCGGTTTTGTGGTGACGTTCGACGACATTACAGAATTGCAATCGGCGCAACGCAAGGCCGCCTGGGCGGGCGTGGCGCGGCGTATCGCCCATGAGATTAAAAATCCCCTGACGCCGATCCAGTTGGCGGCGGAACGTCTCAAACGCAAGTATTTGAAGCAAATAAAAGATGATCCGGAGACCTTTCTCACCTGCACCGAAACCATTATTCGCCAAGTCGAGGACCTGGGGCGTATGGTCGATGAGTTTTCGTCGTTTTCACGTCTTCCACAGGCCACATTGAAACCCGAAGACATCAGTGATTTGTGCCGTCAGGCGGTGTTTTTGGAAAAAAATCGCGGTGGCGCGGTGGCGCTGGAAAGTGATCTGCCGTCTGCCCCCACAGTGTTGAACTGTGATGCGCGGCAAATTTCGCGCGCGTTGACCAACATTTTGAAAAACGCTTCGGAGTCCATCGAAGAAAAGCGTCGTCACGATGCTGACAGCGCGTATGAAGGGTGGATTCGACTTAGCTTGAAGCAAAGGGAAACCCCCTTGGGCAAGCGCACGATCATTCAAGTTGATGACAATGGAATCGGCATGCCCGGTACGGATAAGACGCGCTTGACCGAACCTTATGTAACCACACGTGACCGGGGCACGGGACTGGGCCTCGCCATCGTTAAGAAAATCATGGAAGATCACGGCGGTGATTTGATTCTTGAAAATCGAGAACAAGGCGGCGCGCGTGTGATACTTTCCTTTCCCCCCGAGAACGCGCAATGGGCATCTTGGAAAGAGAACGCCCAGAAGGATATTGCGCCGAACTCGTCTGAGTCTTCGCACAACGTGTAAGCAGGCAAAATCATGGCGCAAGATATTCTTATTGTTGATGACGAGGCGGACATTCGGGCTTTGGTGGCGGGGATTTTGGAAGACGAAGGATACCAGCCCCACGAGGCCGCATCGGACGTGCAGGCTTTGGAACGGGTTGAAAAGCGCCGCCCGCACCTGGTGCTTCTTGACATCTGGCTCCAGGGTAGCCAGATGGACGGCCTGCAAATTCTCTCCTCGCTTAAAAAACGCCACCCCAGTCTGCCGGTGGTGATCATGAGCGGTCACGGCACCGTTGAAACGGCGGTCAAGGCGATTAAGAACGGCGCCTATGATTTCATCGAAAAACCGTTCAAGGCCGACCGTCTGGTGCTGGTGGTGGAACGCGCCATCGAAGCGGCGCGGCTGAAACGCGAAAACGAAGAATTGCGCCTGCGCAGCGATACCGAGGACGATATGATCGGCACGTCGGCCAGCGCCGCGCACGTCCGTCAGGCCGTGGAACGCGTGGCGGGGGCCAATTCCCGCGTGCTGATTACGGGACCCAGCGGTAGCGGCAAGGAAGTGGTCGCGCACATGCTGCACGAACGTTCCAACCGGGCGAACGGCCCCTTCGTGGTGGTCAATTGCGCCACCATGAACCCCGAAAGCATGGAGGTCGAATTGTTCGGCCGCGAATCCTTGAATGACGATGACGAAGGCGGACGCAAGGTCGGTTATTTTGAAGCGGCGCATACGGGAACCTTGTTTCTCGACGAAGTCACCGACATGCCGCTGGAAACCCAGGGCAAGATCGTGCGTGTTCTCCAAGAACAGATTTTCGAACGTGTCGGTGGAACCAACCGCATCGAAGTCGATGTGCGTGTGGTTTCCAGTGCGACGCGCCCCATCCAAAAGGAAATCGAACAGGGCCGTTTTCGCGAAGATTTGTTTTACCGTCTCGCCGTGGTGCCCATTGAGGTGCCGCCGCTCACCAAACGTCGTGAGGATATTCCATTGCTTGCCGCGCATTTTATGAACCGGGCCTCTCAACGTACCGGTCAGCCGTCGCGCAAGCTGTCCGAAGAAGCCATTGTCGCCCTTCAGGCGCACGACTGGCCGGGCAATGTCCGGGAATTGAAAAATATCATCGAACGTTTGATGATCATGGCCCCCGGCGGGGCGGAAGATTTGATCCGTCTTGAACACCTGCCCAGCGACGTCACTAGCGCGACGCCGCAGTATCAAGGTCGAGATGGTCTTAGCAAAGTTTTGGGCCAGACGTTAAAATCCGCACGCGAATCCTTTGAGCGTGAATATCTGCATGCGCAGATCATGCGTTTCGGCGGCAACATTTCGCGCACCGCCGAATTCATCGGCATGGAACGATCGGCTTTGCACCGTAAATTGAAATCGCTCGGAATCAGCGGCGACGACACGTCAAAAAATGCGCGAAGCCGGGAAGAAGGAAATTGAAATGAAGGTGATCGTTTGCGGCGCCGGACAGGTTGGGTTCAACATCGCCAAGCATCTGTCGCGTGAAAACAACGACGTTACGGTGATTGATCAGTCGCCGGAACTGATCAAGCGCATTTCCGATACCCTTGATGTACAAGGCGTGGTCGGTCATGCCTCGCGTCCCGATGTCCAGGAACGCGCCGGCGCTGGCGACGCCGATATGATCATCGCCGTCACGGCGGCGGACGAAGCCAACATGGTGGCCTGTCAGGTGGCTCATTCGCTATTCGACGTGCCGACGAAAATTGCGCGGGTCCGCCATCAGGCTTATTTGCAGCCCATGTGGGCGAACCTGTTTTCGCGGGATCACTTGCCCATCGATGTGATTATCTCACCGGAAATCGAGGTCGCGCGTGCGATCATGCGTCGTTTGAGCGTCCCCGGCGCCTTCGACATGATCCCTTTGGTCGGTGGCAAGGTGAAAATGCTCGGCGTGCGTTGCGGCGAAGATTGTCCGATCATCAACACACCGTTGCGCCAGATCACGCAGTTGTTTCCCGATCTGTCCACCACCATCATCGGCATCGTGCATAAGGGCAAGATGACGATCCCTTCCTCCGAAAGCCAGTTGCACCCCGGCGACAGCGTTTATTTCGTCGTGGATTCCGAAAAACAGGACCGTGCGCTCGCCGCCTTCGGCCATGATGAGCAAGAAGCGCGGCGTCTGGTGATTTTCGGCGGTGGCAACATCGGAATGTTCCTGGCCGAGGAACTGGAATCCAGTAAATCCTGGCTGAACGTCAAGCTCATCGAACTTGACGGCACGCGTGCCGAAGAATGTGCGAACCGTTTGACCAAGACGATGGTCCTGCACGGTGACGTGTTGGATGGCGAAATGCTTGATGAGGCCAATATGGCCATGACCGAAACCGTAATTGCGGTGACCAACGACGATGAAACCAACATTTTAGCCTCTTTGCTGGCCAAACGCGAAGGGGCCAGCCGTGCGATCACTCTCATCAACAAGGGGGAATACGAACTCCTGATCGGTTCGCTGGGGATCGACGTGGTGGTTGACCCGCGCAACATCACGGTCTCCACCATCGTTCAGCATGTGCGCCGCGGGCGTATCCATTCCGTCCATACCTTGGGCGAAGGGTTTGGCGAATTGATCGAAGCCGAGGCGCTGGAAACCTCGCCCATGGTGGGCATGCCGTTGAAAGAGGCCAAATTGCCGGAAGGATTGGTGATCGGCTCTGTGGTGCGTGACGGTGAGGTGATCAACCCGCGCGGCAACACGATCATCAACGCCGGTGATCGGGTGGTTATCTTTGCGGCTACCGAAGTCATCGCCCAGGCGGAAAAAATGTTCTCCGTGCAGCTTGAATATTTCTAGGGTCTAACATGGCGCTGATTTCCTATGTCAACGGTCGCTATATCCGTCACGATCTGGCGTGCGTGCACATCGAAGACCGAGGGTTTCAATTTGCGGACGCGGTTTACGAAGTCATCGCCGTGCAAAATGGGCGGTTGGTGGATGGCGAGGAACATTTCGCGCGGCTGGAACGTTCCTTGGACGAACTTTCCATCGCCCATCCCATGACGCGCGCGGCGCTGAAGGCCGTTAGCACGGCGCTTTTGCAACGCAACCGGATCAAATACGGCGCTCTCTATATTCAGGTTTCGCGGGGCCGGGCATCGCGCGATTTTGTCTTTCCCTCGGGAATTCACCCCACGTTGGTGATGACGGTGAAGCGCCTGAAACCCTTTGATGCCGAAGCTGTCGGCAAGGGCGTCAAGGTCATTACGATTCCGGATATTCGCTGGAAACGCTGCGATATCAAGAGCGTTTCTCTTATCGCCCCGGCCATGGGCAAGACCGAAGCCTTCAAACGCGGTGCGTTCGAGGCTTGGCAGGTCGATGACGACGGCCTGATTAGCGAAGGAACGTCTTCCAACGCCTGGATCGTCACCGCCGAGGGTGCATTGCTGACGCGTCCCACCAGCCACGCCATCTTGAGCGGAATAACCCGTCAGACGGTGATGAAATTGGCCCGTGAAGAAGGTTTGGCGCTGATCGAACGTGCCTTCAGTGTTGCCGAAGCTCACGCGGCGCGCGAAGCGTTTACAACATCGACCACCGCCTTTATCCGTCCGGTGGTGCAAATCGACGACACGATGATCGGTGAGGGTAAGCCCGGCGCCTTCTGCCGAAAGCTGTTAGCGCTTTACGGGCAATACATCGCACGGAGCACGTCTTCATGAGCTTGCAGCGTCCCAAAGCAATCGTCTTCGACTGGGATAACACCTTGGTCGATTCCTGGGGTGTGATCCGGGAAGCCCTGAACGCCACATTTCGCGACTTCGGTTTGGCGCCATGGAGCCTGGAAGATATTCAGACGCGCGTCGCCAAATCCATGCGCGACAGTTTTCCCACCTTGTTCGGGGATGAGTGGGAACGTGCGGGCGAAGTTTTTTATCGCCATTTCGAGGCCATACACTTGGAGCGCCTGAGCCCGCTGCCCGGCGCGGAGACGGCGCTGAGGGAACTGGCGGAAGAAGGGATTTGTCTGAGCGTGGTCAGCAACAAGGTCGGACGGCTACTGCGCGCCGAAGTGGATCAACTGGACTGGACGCGCTATTTCTCCGCGATCGTCGGTGCTCACGATACCGCCAACGATAAACCCGCGCCCGATCCGGTCCGCCTGGCCCTTAAACCCGGCGTTTATGCGGGTGCAGAGGAGGTGTGGTTCGCCGGCGATTCCGAAATCGACTTGAGGTGCGCGCGCAACGCGGACTGTCTTCGCGTCCTGGTGCGCGAAGACCCACCGCGAGAACGGGAGTTCGCGGGCGTCGAACCCGCTCTTTATTTCGCAACCGCACAAAGTCTTTCCAATCTGGTCAAGACACTATAACATCTGTCTTTCCATTCTGGGGGGGCCTTTGCGGGGCAACGGATACGTTGAAAATCCTAACCACATCTGGCCTGTTTTATGGAACTATTTGAGCGGAGACGACGGGCTTTCGTCTGGGCGCACCGGAAGATAACAACCGACAAAAATCAGGGACATCAAGCATGGCTTCGGAAAAATCACAGAATGTTCAAGACGTCTTTCTGAATTACATTCGCAAAAACAAAACACCTGTTACCGTTTTCCTCGTCAATGGCGTCAAGCTTCAAGGCATTGTGACGTGGTTCGATAATTTTTCGGTCCTGTTGCGCCGTGATGGTCATACCCAGCTGGTGTATAAACATGCCATCTCTACGGTCATGCCGTCCACGCCGGTCCAACTGTTCGAGCCCGAGGTCGTCGATACGCCGCAATGACGTCCCTTGAGTGATCCCATGTCTACATCCAAACGCGCGGGGGAAAGTTCTGACGGGGAGTCCATTGCGGGCACCGCGCCGCGATGTTTGGTCATTCATCCGCACCTGAAAGCGGGTGTGCGCGGCACGCAAAAAGCCTTCCTGCGTGATCCGGAGGCGCAGCTCGAAGAAATCCTCGGTCTTGCCCGGGCCATCGACCTGTCGGTGGTCGGCGGCGAGATCGTGACGCTTTCGGCGCTCAAGTCCGGGACGTACTTCGCCAAGGGGACCTTGGATCGGCTGAATGCTGAAATCAAGGCCGGCGACGTCACCATCGTGATCGTTGATACCCAACTCAGTCCTATCCAACAGCGCAATCTGGAACGGGCGTGGGCGTGCAAGGTTCTGGACCGCACCGGCGTCATTTTGGAAATCTTCGGCGCGCGGGCGCGCACCAAGGAAGGGCGTCTGCAAGTCGATCTGGCGCATTTGACATATCAACGCTCTCGTCTGGTGCGTTCGTGGACTCACTTGGAGCGCCAACGTGGCGGTGCGGGTTTCATGGGCGGCCCCGGTGAAACCCAGATCGAAGTCGATCGGCGTTTGATCGACCAGCGTCTCGCCAAGCTGAAGCGCCAGCTGAAAGGGGTGAAACGCACCCGCGAACTGCATCGTGCGGCGCGGCGCAAAACGCCGTATCCCATTGTCGCTCTGGTGGGTTACACCAACGCCGGGAAGTCGACCTTGTTCAACCGCCTGACCCATGCCGATGTGATGGCGAAGGACCAGTTGTTCGCAACCCTCGATCCAACCATGCGCGTCTTGGAATTGCCCGGTGCTCAACGCGTTATTCTATCCGATACCGTGGGATTTATTTCCGAGCTCCCCCACGAACTGGTGGAGGCCTTCCATGCGACCTTGGAAGAGGTCCTGGAGGCCCAGGTGGTTGTCCATGTGCGCGATATTTCTCACCAAGACAGTGAAGCTCAGGCCCGCGATGTCGAGGAAGTTCTTGAATCCATTGGTCTCGATGACGAAGCGTTGCACGGTTCCATGATTGAAGTGCGGAATAAAGTCGATCTTCTGAATGTCGAGGATCGTACTTTCCAGCGCAATCAGGTGTCGTGTGCGAAGGATTATCCTACGGTGTTGCTCTCCGCCGTGACCGGAGAGGGCCTTGAGGCGTTCGTGCAAGCCGTGAAAGATTGTTTGTCCCGTGCCATGGTCACGCTACGCCTCACACTGTCCCCCACGGAAGGAAAAACCCTGGCGTGGGTGTATGCCCACGGCGAGGTGCTTTCACGCCACGATGAAAAAAACGGGCAAATTCTTTTGCAGGTGCGCCTAGACCCCGCCAATGCCGCGCGTTTGCGCCACATCCACGCCTTGCCATGAGGTGTGCTACGCAACATTGCGTTAACCTTTATGGCTTACGCTACTAGTAGAAAGATGATTCCAATCCGGCATCGGGGTATGGTCCATGGCAACCGCAGAAGCGCAACGCAAATGGCGTGATAAAAACCGCGACGTGAAGACGCAATTGAATGTCATGGCGCGCAAGGCCACCCATGACCAGCTTATGGAAATCGCCGCGCAATACGGCCTGAGAGGAAAAGCGGAAGCGGTCGAATTCGCTGTTTTCGTGACGAACGCCATGCAGCACAAGGGGCAGGGGGATGCAGCGACCTATCTGTATCTGGATGCCCTCAAGGCTGGATTCAAGCGGGCGCGCAATGTCTTTTTTCCGTGACTTTAATCAGTCACAATAGCTTATGGACGATCTTCAGCCCACCGTATTGGCCGCTTTGGTGCCGGCCGTGGAACGTCTTCTGCGCCGCGTCGCAGAAGACGAAGTCATGTCGCGCTTCAACCATCTGGAACACAGCGACATCCACACGAAAGGAACGTCTTCTGATTTGGTGACGACGGCCGATTTGGAAGCCGAGAAGCGCATCCGCGAAGGCTTGCTGGAAATTTTGCCGGGCAGCCTCGTGATTGGCGAGGAAAGCGCGTACCAAACGCCGGAAATCCTGCATCATCTCGACACGGCCAAACCGGTATGGATTATCGACCCCCTTGACGGGACGCATAATTTTGCGCACGCCCAGCCGTGCTTCGCGGTGATCTGCGCCCTGGTTGAAAAGGGTGAGACCGTGTTGGGGTGGATTCTCGATCCGGTCTGTGCGATCTGCATGATCGTTCGTAAAGGGCACGGTGTACGCCAAATCCACGGGGACCTCCATGAAGGTCCAAAGCTTACGATGCGAAATGTATCGGCGATAGAAGCCCTACGCGGTTCTATCGCCGAAGGTGTGCGCAAACGTTTGGAAACAAGGCCGCAGGAAGCGAAACCCCCCATGCATTTTGTGCGTTATCACTGCGTGGGGCGTGAATATATGGACCTGATCTCAGGAAAGCTTAACTTCGCCCTTTATGGTGGGAATTTATGGCCATGGGATCATGCGGCAGGGACCTTGATGGTGGCGGAAGCGGGTGGCACCGCGCGGACATTGAACGCGGGGCTTCCTTATTCTCCGCGTTCTGTGCGCCATGGCGCGGGGATGCGCGCGAAGCAGCTTTTGATCGCCCCCGACGCGGCGACCTTCGGTGCCCTTGAGCGGCTATTTTCAGATTCCTCTGACGAAAACGGTTTGGAGAAACGGACATGAAAGCGGCATTCCTTGGCCTTGGCGTTATGGGCTATCACATGGCGGGACACCTGCAAAACGCGGGGCACAAGCTTACCGTCTATAATCGCACCGCGGCCAAGGCCGACGCTTGGGTCAGTGCACACCATGGTCATGCAGCGGCAACACCGCGCGAAGCCGCGAAGGGTGCGAAAATCGTATTCTCCTGCGTTGGCGACGATCGCGATTTGCGCAGCGTGATTTTGGGGTCTGATGGCGCGTTTGCGGGTATGGAAAAGGGGGCAATCTTAGTTGATAACACGACGGCTTCGGCCCGTGTTGCGTGCGAACTGGCTGCTGAGGGGCGCAAGCGTGGCCTTCATTTTATCGACGCGCCGGTTTCCGGCGGCGAGGCCGGCGCGGTCAACGGCGCACTGAGCGTGATGTGCGGCGGGGAGCCGGATGTTTTCGCGCGTGCCAAGCCGATGATCGACAATTTTGCCCGTGCGGTCACTTTGATGGGACCGGTGGGTAGCGGGCAGCTTACGAAAATGGCGAATCAGGCTTGTATCGCAGGTCTTTTGCAAGCTCTTAGCGAAGCGATCCATTTTTCAATCAAAGCGGGTTTGGACGCTGAATTGGTCCTGGATGTCATTTCCAAGGGGGCGGCGCAGTCGTGGCAAATGGACAACCGCGGTGAAACCATGGTCAACGATGAGTTTGAATTCGGTTTCGCCGTGGATTGGATGCGCAAGGATTTGAATATCGTTCTGGCGGAAGCGGACAGGGTTGGTGCGTCCCTGCCGGTGACGGCCTTGGTGGACCAGTTTTACAAGGATGTCCAGGCCATGGGAGGGGGGCGCTGGGATACCTCCAGCCTGATCCGCCGGTTGTCGCAAAACGGTTGAGGCAGGGCTGTACGGGAACCCTTTTTTATAAAAATATAAACCCGTTCAGGGTCGCCCCGATTATGTTAAAAATACATTTAACATCAAGATCATAGCACTTATTCTTGACAAGCTTTCCGACATTGTCGCGGAGGCCGGAACACAAATCCGTGAAATTGCAATAAAACTGTTACGAACACGCGCGATAGATAGCATGTCCTTGCAGACTCGAATGTTTTGTTGCTTCGAGTGCGGGCTGTGTTTGACCTAAAGGAGAGTTCCCCCTCCGTGTGGGAGGTGTTTTTGTGATGTCTTTTTATGTCTTGGGAACTCTTCCCTTAGTGTTTTGGGAATGAGAAAGGAAACCTCTCGTGAACGTGTTAAAATCCAACTTTACGCGCGCCGTCGCCGTCGCCATCGGCGTCGCGGTAAGCGCAACGGCCGCCTACGCCGGCCAGATTTCCGGTGCCGGGGCCACTTTCCCCTATCCGATTTATGCCAAGTGGGCTCAGGCTTATCAGGCGAAAACAGGCAACAGCTTGAACTACCAGTCGATTGGTTCGGGGGGCGGCATCAAGCTGATCAAAGCCAAGGTCGTGACTTTTGGGGCTTCGGACAAGCCGCTGAAAATCGATATGCTGAACAAGTACGGCCTTTCGCAGTTCCCCATGATCATGGGTGGCATCGTGCCGATCGTCAATCTCGAAGGATTTAAATCCGGCCAGATCGTGCTTGACGGGAAGACCCTTGCCGACATCTTCCAGGGTAAAGTGACCAAGTGGAATGATGACGCGATTGAAGCCCTCAATCCCGGCCTCAACATGCCGTCGACTGCGATCGCCGTTGTGCACCGTTCCGACGGTTCGGGCACGACCTTCAACTTCACCAACTATCTGGTCAAGGTCAGCGGTAGCTGGAAGAAAGACATCGGTTCCGATACCTCGGTTCAGTGGCCCGTCGGCATCGGCGCCAAGGGCAACGAAGGCGTCGCCAACATGGTCAAGCAGACCACCAATTCCGTTGGTTACGTTGAATATGCCTACGCCTTGCAGAACAATCTGACCTACACCAAAATGAAAAACGCGGACGGTAAAATCGTGTCCCCGACCAGCGTTGCCTTTCAATCGGCGGCGGCCAATGCGGACTGGGCGAATGCGCCGGGGTATCGTTTGATCCTGACCGATCAGCCGGGTGCGAAGAGCTGGCCGATCACAGCGGCGAGCTTCATCTTGATGTACAAAAAGCCCGTCGATGCGAAGGCCTCTTCGGCAGCCTTGAAGTTCTTCGAATGGGCTTACCATAACGGTGGCGCCGCGGCTGCGGAACTGGATTACATTCCGATGCCCGCAAGTGTCGTTAAAATGGTTGAGAAGACCTGGACGGACGATATTAAAGACGCCAACGGCAATCCTTTGGCCTTTCGCTAAGTCACCTTCGTCGCCGAACGCTCAGACGCGTTCGGCGGCATCCTTATTTGTGTGTCATAAAATCGTGAGGAAAATCTCTTATGTTCACGCGCGCTGCGCTTTGATTTCAAGTTTCATAAAAAGGGCTTCTGCAGGAAGAACGTTTTATTGGGCAAGGGGCTTGCGTAGTATAAATGAAGCGCACTTTATGCTATAAAGCTCCCATTGATGGAAGATGGATCCCCGCACTATGCACGCGATGATGTACGTGATAATGCTCTCAAAGTTTGGATTTGACGCATGAGCGGCGTTGGAAACACCCCCACCACCATAGCCACCGTCGGTTCCTCTCAACAGACATCCCGCCAACGGATCTCCTGGATGGGAGGTTTTTTTTCCGGGGCCTCCTTGACGGCGACAATCATCGTTATGTTGGTGTTGATCGGTGTCATATATACGCTGTCCATCGGGGCGGCTCCCGCTTTTCATAAATTCGGGTTCGGTTTTATCATCCGCGAGGTGTGGAACCCCGTAACGGGCCAGTTTGGCGCGGCTGCGGCCATCGTGGGAACGTTGGAAACGGCGTTCATTGCCATGATTATCGGTGTGCCGGTCAGCATCGGCATTGCCATTTTTTTGACCGAGTTATGTCCCGATCGGCTGCGTCGCCCGCTGGGCATTACGATCGAACTTCTGGCCGGTATTCCCAGCATTATTTATGGTATCTGGGGGCTTTTCGTTTTGGCCCCGTACATGCAAAAGTATGTACAACCCTTTCTGATCAATAATCTGGGCGATATTCCGGGGATCGGGGCCTTGTTTCAAGGGCCGCCCTACGGCATCGGCATTTTAACGGCGGGGCTGGTTCTGGCGATCATGGTCCTGCCTTTTATTACCTCGGTCACGCGCGACGTTTTTCTCACCGTTCCATCGCTGCAACGTGAATCGGCCTACGCCCTGGGGGCCGTCACCACCGAGGTCGTGTGGAAGGTCGTCATCCCTTATTCCAAGATCGGTATCCTGGGGGCGGTCATGTTGGGATTGGGGCGTGCGTTGGGGGAAACCATGGCGGTTACCTTTGTGATCGGCAACGCAACGCGAATCGGAACCTCAATTCTTGCGCCCGGAACCACGATTTCGGCTTCGATCGCCAATGAGTTCACGGAAGCGACAACGGATATCTACACCTCATCGCTGTTCGCCTTAGGGCTGATCTTGTTCGTCATTACCTTCATCGTTTTGACGTTCGCCCGTTATATGCTCCACCGTATCAAGAAGGCAGAGGGGTAGAGTTTGTGAATATTTACGTGAAACGAAGGCTCGTCGACGGTTTCGCCCGTGCCTTCGCCGTCGCGGCGGCCATTTTCGGCTTGTTTTGGCTGGCCGTCATTTTATGGACGCTCGTTAAGAACGGGGTCACCGATCTCAATCTCATTCTCTTTGTGCAAAACACCCCTCCGCCGGGGTCCAGTGGCGGGTTGGCGAATGCTATTTTCGGAAGTATTCTGATGAACGGTATGGCGATTTTGATCGCCGCCCCGCTGGGCATTCTTGCCGGGACGTATCTGGCGGAGTATGCGCAAAACAGCAAACTTGGTGAAGCCGCTCGCTTTATCAACGATATTTTATTAAGCGCTCCCTCAATTATCGTCGGCATGTTCGTCTACGAACTGATGGTCGTTCCCATGGGGCATTTTTCCGCTTGGGCAGGTACGGTGGCGCTCGCGGTTGTTGCTTTACCCGTGATTGTACGCACCACTCAAGACAGTCTTTCCCTGGTTTCCGACCGTTTGCGCGAAGCCGCGAGCGCTCTGGGGTCGCCGCGGTGGCGTATGATCGTCAGTATTTCGTACCGTTCCGCGAAAAACGGCATTTTAACCGGGGTTCTGCTGGCTCTTGCCAGGATCAGCGGCGAAACGGCGCCGTTGCTCTTTACGGCACTCAACAACCAGTTTTGGAGCACGAACCTGAACGCGCCGATGGCCAATTTGCCCGTTGTCATATTTCAGTACGCACTCAGCCCCTATGCTGACTGGCAAACGTTGGCGTGGGCTGGTGCCTTGTTGATTACGACCGCCGTTCTTTTCATTAACATTACCGCCAGGCTCATCGCCGTGCGCGGCCACTCCTCAAAGAGGATATGAGTGATGGTTATGCTAAATGACAGCGCACTTTCCGAAACGCTAAACGTCAACGTTTCCTTGCAAGAAAAGGGAAGGGACGTTGAGCAGAATGAAAAATTGTCGGTTAAAAACCTGTATTTTTATTATGATGACTTTGAGGCTCTCACGGACGTTTCCCTAGTCT
Organism: uncultured Magnetovibrio sp.; assembly: GCA_964451415.1. Classification (GTDB taxonomy): domain Bacteria; phylum Pseudomonadota; class Alphaproteobacteria; order Rhodospirillales; family Magnetovibrionaceae; genus CAYVHU01. Next base: position 17,875 of record CAYVHU010000009.1, on the reverse strand, counting down.
TGCGCGATAAGAAGGTTACCGCATTTATCGGGCCATCGGGATGCGGCAAGTCCACCTTGCTGCGGACGCTGAACCGCATTTATGCTCAGTATCCTGGTCAGCGCGCTGTCGGAGAAATTCTTCTCGATGGCGTGGACATCCTGTCCAACAACGTTCATATCGACCAGTTGCGTGCGCAAATCGGTATGGTTTTTCAGCAACCGACGCCGTTTCCCATGACGATTTTCGAAAATATCGCCTTTGGCATCCGTCTGCATGAAAAGTTATCGGCATCGGACATGCGTGACCGGGTGGAAGAAGCATTGCGCCGTGCGGCCCTTTGGGATGAGGTCAAAGACAAACTCAAACGTAGCGGACTGAGCCTGTCGGGCGGTCAGCAACAACGTTTGTGTATTGCGCGGGCCATTGCCATTCGGCCCAGCGTGTTGCTGATGGATGAACCGGCGTCCGCCCTGGATCCGATTTCAACTGCGCATATTGAGGAACTCATTTCCGACCTTGCGGACGATTTTTGCATTGCCGTCGTGACGCACAATTTACAACAGGCGGCGCGGACGTCCGATTACACGGCGTTCATGTACTTGGGCAAGCTCATTGAATTCGACGCCACGGAAAAGATATTTTCCAACCCCGCGCAAAAGAAAACCACCGAGTACGTCACAGGCCGCTTCGGTTGAGTGTCATCTGATCAGAAAGACCGCATGCGGTGGGGGGGCGAAGATATTGGGAATGTCCCACACCAGCCATGTGTAACTGGGGTCTTTGGGATCTTTGACTTTGCGTGTGGCGTTGCTGGTTTTGATGGGCAGGTTCGTTTTGACACGGATCTGGCCTTGCATGCCCAGGCCGATCTGCGCGAGGCGTTTGCGATTTTGTTTTGAAATCGATTTGCCATCCAGCACAATGACGCTTGCGTTTTCCATGTATTTCAGTTGCAGCATCAATTCGCTCTGGCGCAGAAAGGTCACGGTTCTGGCTGCGATCAAATCGCCGGAACTGGACCAACTTACGTGAAACAAGCCCTTGCCGTAGTATTTGTATGCCTTCGTATCGGGGTCGCGGGTAAGGTCGCGTTTGACCACCGCGACCTTTTCGCGTTCCGCGGCCGCATTGATTTTTCCCGAGCGCAGCCCTTGATATAGATTGACGTCGGCCAGATAACCATCGAATTTCAGGCTGTAATACCCGCGTTTGTCGAGGGTCACTTCAGAATCGAAACGTGCGGGCAAATAACAAGAGGCCAGCACCATGCCCACCACGCTCAGGCCGGCAACCTTCATAAGAGCGCTGCGAACGCGCGGTAGGGGGTAAGATAAATGCATGGCCTTATGATCACACCATAAGATGTTGACGTGCAAGGCCTATTCTTGGCCTTGTTCGGGATTGGCTTCTTGTTTTTTTGCGCAATCCCACAATTTATCGAGTTCGTTTAAATCCACATCCGCCACATCGCGACCTGAGTCCCAGAGGGATTTTTCGATGTGGGCAAAACGGTTTTCGAAACGCCTATTGGCGTGACGCAGTGCCGTTTCGGGATCAATGTTCAGTTTGCGGGCCAGATTGACGCATGTGAACAGAATATCCCCGACCTCGTGGTCCAGTCCTTGTGGGTTCGCGTTTTCAACTTCAACTTCTAATTCCGCCGTTTCTTCGCGAAATTTATCGAAGACGGGCGCGACATCCGGCCAGTCGAATCCGACGCGTGCGGCGCGTTTTTGCAACTTGTGTGCGCGCATCAAGGCGGGTAGGGCGGTACTGACATCGGCCAAGGCGCCATGGCGGTGCGTTTGCGCCTTGGTTTTGCGTTCTTGTTCCTTCAGCGTTTCCCAGTTGGCGAGTTGGTCCGCTGCATTGTCGATACCCGTTTGATGGGCAAAGACATGAGGGTGACGTCGGCGCATTTTTTGCGTGATGTGTGCGGCGATCTCTTGAAAGTCGAAAGCGTTTTGTTCTTTGGCGATTTGGGCATGGAACACCACCTGGAACAGCAAGTCGCCCAATTCGTCCTTCAGGTTTGCCATGTCTTCGCGCTCAATGGCGTCCGCGACCTCATAGGCTTCTTCGATGGTATGCGGCGCAATGGAAGCAAACGTTTGCTCGATATCCCACGGGCACCCGTCCGGCGCGCGCAGACGAGACATCAATTCCAGAAGGGCGCTCAGAGAATCCACCATGATGGTAAAATACAGTGATTGCTTCATAAAAAACAGGTGTCAATTCTGTTTTTCATCTCACTCTATGTTAGGGTAATTTTTCACAAGAACAACCAATGGGGGTTTGGGCGCATGCAATCCGACATGCATTATTACGGGACCTACGCAATGGCCCGCGCGGCAGGATTACGTGCCGAGATTAGCCGGGACATCGCAACAGCCTCACAATTCATTGATGATAACACCAATGAAAACGGGATATCGTTTCGAGACGGCGCCCGGGTCGATATTCAAGAAACCTCACATGGTTATAAAACCGTTGTATTCGAACGCGCACTGGACAATCCCGACAAAGTCGCCAGGCAACAGCGCCGGATCTGGGTGCCATTTCATTTTTTGCCGGGCAATGAAGGAGATAGCTACACAGAACGCCTGGTGTGCCGGAAGGACAGCGAGATCGCGCATGAGGTTATCGATCATCACCTCAGCCTTGCGAATTCTCCATTCGCCGTCGAACTTATGGGGGTTACGGCCCATGTCTATGCCGACACGTTTTCGCATTATGGATTTTCCGGCGTCAGTTCGCGTAAGAACAAAGTCGATTGCGGAAGTTTTGAATTTCACAATCTCGATTTAAAAATAAAAGATTATGTGACTGACAGGGCGCATCATTTTTTCAAGAAGTATGGTGAATATGGCGGTCTCATACCCAACATAAAATCTTGGATTGCTGAAGACCTATCGGGAGCACTCGGCCACGGTGCCGTTGCGACGTATCCCGACCTTCCTTATTTGCAGTGGAGTTTCCGTTATGAGGAACCCGAACGCGAAGAGGACCGAGACAATCAAAAAAACTATACGTTAGCTTGCAAGGCTCTATACGGCATCTTCAAGCGCTTTGGCGAAGTTAGGCCGGAATTTTCCGACGGCGGCGGCTCAGAATTTGTGGATATCGAGGATAAAATTAAGGCCATACTTTCCGTTCAGGAGGAACTGCAAGGCCGTTCAAATGCCTGGAAGGCAGCCGCTCAAAGAGGCGATCTGTTCGCTGCGCCGGAGACCATCACAGAATATGACGCGAACATCTGGAAGGGTGACTTACGAAATCTTCACGATAGCGTTGATTCGAAAGCGGCGCTGGAAAAGCCCATATTTCGATTTTATCAAGCCGCCGCAATCCATCGCAATTACGTCCTGCGTGAATTGATGCCTGATCATGGCCTTATTATCGATTGAAAAACGCGCACGTTTCCGGAACACAATAAACTTTGTTTGTCGCATAATTTATATTATGGAAAATCGAATTACTTATTTTTAATCAAATGGTTGATGGGTATAAGTTATGCGGAGACTTAAATATCGATGATCATTCCATCATACCCAACCAGAACGCCGGGCGGCAATTTGGCTTGCAGGGTTTCGTAGTCGAGGCTGAAGCTTAAGTGTGTGAACACGGCGCGTTCGGCGCCTACCTTTTCAATCCACTCAAGAGCCCGTCCGACGTCAAGGTGCGTCGGATGGGATTTGTCCGAAAATGTTCCCATCATCCATACCTTGATGCCCTTCAGAAGATCGAAGCCGTCTTCGTGCATGGTGATCAGATCTGTCGAGTACGCAAAATCCCCGATGCGAAAGCCATAGGTCGTGGCGTAGGCGTGATCTTGTTCGATGGCAGTAATCTCAAACCCGCCGGCTTCAAAGGTCTGTCCGTGTTCGATCGTGACCTGCGGCTCAAGGGTTGCTTTGTAATAGATGGTGGCATTCTCCGCCAGAGGCTCAAAAATATAAGGAAAACGTTGCTTGATGGAAGCCATGGTCAGTGCGTCGGCAAAAACGGGAATGGCAGCGTTCATGCAGCGGTTGATACCGCGCAAATCGTCTATGCCATGCAGGTGGTCCGAGTGCGCATGGGTATAAAGTACCGCGTCGATGTGGCGAATGTCATGATTGAGAAGCTGTTGGCGGAGGTCCGGCGACGTGTCGATCAGCAAGGAACGTTCTTCGTCTTGAATGTAAATGGATGGTCGTAGACGATTATTCTTTGAATTGTTGGGGTCGCATGCCCCCCACCCCGCTTCGATCGAAGGTGTGCCGGTGCTTGAGCCACAGCCGAGAACCGTTATGCGCACGAGCGGTTACCCCCTTCGGTAGCCTTCGTGAAAAGACGCCAAAAGTTATCTGTGGTGTTTTGCACGATGGTCGTAAAATCTACGGTTTTGATCTCAGCCAGTTTTTCGGCCGTCAAATGCACAAACGCCGGTTCGTTCGCCTGGCCACGATGGGGCACGGGCGCGAGATAGGGGGCGTCGGTTTCAACCAGCAATTTGTCCAAAGGCACATGCGCAACCGTCGTCCGAAGGGCATCGGATTTCTTGAAGGTGATGATCCCTGAAATGGAGATATATAGTCCCATCTCCACGACTTCCTTGGCGAAATCGGCCGAGGCGCTGAAACAGTGTATCAAACCCGTGAAAGCTCCTCTTTGCATCTCCTGCCTGAGGATCTGCAAGGTATCGTCGTCCGCATCGCGGGTATGGATAACGACCGGAAGGCGGGCTTCGCGTGCGGCGGTGATGTGCATATGGAAGCTTTGCTGTTGGACCGCGCGCGGGCTATGTTCATAGAAATAATCCAGTCCCGTTTCGCCAAAGCCGACCACCTTGGGGTGGTCCGCCGCTTTCAGCAATTGTGCGACGCTCACCAAAGGTTCCTTGTCCGCGCTGTGAGGGTGGACGCCCACGGTGCAGAAGATGTCGTCGCACGCCTCGGCCACGGCCAAAACATCCGCAAATCCAGCCATAGAAGTCCCGATGGTGAGCATATGGCCCACGCCTGCGTCACGGGCGCGTGCCACGGTGGCGTCCAAGTCCGCAAATTGCGGGTAATCCAGGTGACAGTGACTATCGACGAGCAGGGTCATGGGTCAAGTCTCAAAGCGCGGGAATACCCCTTGCGGTTTCGGCAGTGCTCGACCCGGTTCAAGGACATGCGCGCTGCCCAGAAAATCGAAGCTGCGATGCTCCGGTGAAACGGCCAGTAAATCGAGCATTTGCGCCATCGCTGCGGGCATAAACGGTTGCAATACGATGGCGATGTGACGGATGCATTCGCTGAGCACATAAAGCACGGTGCCCATGCGCTCGGGATCTTCCTTTTTCAGTTTCCATGGGGCCTGACGATCAACGTATCCGTTCCCCGCGCGGATCACAACCCAGACCCTCTCAAGGGCCACATGGAACGCTTGCACGTCCAAATGTTCGCGCACCTGATGGATCAGGCCGTGCGCCGCAGCCAGCAAGGTGTTGTCGTCGTCCGTGAAGTTTCCATGGTAAGGCACTGATCCACCGCAGTTCTTGTTCACCATGGACAGCACGCGCTGGGCCAGATTTCCCAAATCGTTCGCCAACTCGCCGTTCATGCGCGCGACCATGGCGGTATGGGAAAAGTCGCCGTCATTGCCAAAGGGTACTTCGCGCAACAAAAAGTAGCGCACGGGATCGAGCCCGTAGCGTTCCACCAGTTCCAGGGGATCGATCACATTGCCCAGGGATTTGGAGATCTTTTGCCCTTCGTTGGTCCACCAGCCATGGGCGAACACGCGTTTGGGCGGCTCAATTCCTGCCGCCATCAAGAATGCGGGCCAATAAAGCGCATGAAAGCGCAAGATGTCCTTGCCGACCATGTGCAAGTCTGCCGGCCAGTATGTGATGAATTCTCCATGGGTTTCATCCGGGTATCCGACGGCGGTCAGGTAGTTTGCGAGCGCGTCCAGCCACACATACATGATGTGGGCGTCGTCGTCTGGTACCGGAATGCCCCACTTGAACGTGGTGCGCGAAATCGACAAATCCTGCAATCCGCTTTCCACGAAACGAATGACTTCGTTGCGGCGGCCCTTGGGCAGGATGAAATCAGGATTTTCGTCATAAAACTTGAGCAGACGTTCGCCCCAGTCCGACAGGCGGAAAAAATAGCTTGCTTCCTCCACCCATTCCACCGGCGCCCCGGTGGGGGCCAGAAAGACGCCATCTTGTGCCTTGAGAAGTTCATTTTCCGCATAAAACGCTTCGTCACGCACCGAATACCAGCCGGCGTAGTTGCCGAGGTAGATATCGCCGCTTTCCTTAAGTTTGTTCCACAGCGCCTGCACGCAGACACGGTGGCGTTCTTCCGTTGTACGGATGAAATCGTCCGTGGAAAAATTCATTGTCCCCAGCAAATCGCGAAAGCGCTGTGAGACTTGATCGGTGAACGTTTGCGGGTCTATACCCTTTTTCTGGGCTGATTTTTCAACCTTTTGACCGTGTTCGTCGGTGCCCGTCAAAAACTTTACATCGTAGCCGTCCAGACGTTTGAATCGGGCCAGAACATCGCATGCCAGCGTGGTGTAGGCATGACCGATATGCGGCACGTCATTGACGTAATAGATCGGCGTGGTGACGTAATAACGCTTGGGCCCGGCCATGATGATAATTCCCTTGGATGTCTTCAGTTAACGGGCGGGCGAACGGTGTTTTCCAAGCCCAGAAAAGCGTTGAGCACGACCTGTTTCCGATCCAGGTGCAAATTGTTCGTGCACGCCGCCAAGTGGTTGATCTTGTCCCACACCTCAAACCATCGATCAAGGCTTGCCTGGGCAGCGAGCGACGTCATGAAATCGGTATCGAATTCCTGGGCTGCGGTCGGACGTTTTCCCGCAGCAAGCAGAATCATCCGTTCCATCCACCACCGCAAGAGCTCAAGGACGGTACGAAACGCGTCGTCCGCACCCACCCGTGCGACTTTGTCGCCCAAGGCATGCAGTGCGCGGATGTTCAGATCGGGTAGAGTGCGAAGCAGGTCCTGCAATTCTGCGTGAAGCTCCAGCCCGCCCTCCTCTATCAAAGCCAGGGCTCGTCCGATGGAGCCGTCGGACAGTTCCGCAAGGTGCCGGGCGTCTTCTTGTGAGACATCCGGGGCGTAGAGGTGCAGCAGGTCCACGATCAGATCACGACTTAACGGGCGCACGCTTAGTGTGCGACAGCGAGAGCGAATGGTGGGCAATAAACGGCCTGGGTTGTGGCTTACCAGTAAAAACAGGGCGTTGCGGGGCGGTTCTTCCAAAACTTTCAAGACCGCGTTGGCAGCGTTGGAATTCATTTCGTCTGCACAATCAATGATGACGATGCGCCATCCGCCTTCCGCCGTGGTGTGCTGCATCAATCCGCCGAGGGCGCGGACGCTGTCCACGTCGATGACGGTTTTCAGTTTTCCTGTTTTTTCGTTTACACGACGTTCGATTGCCAGAAAATCGGCGTGTCCACCGGCGGCGATACGGCGAAAAACGGGATGATCGGGGGAAATAGAAAGGCTGGTGGGCAGGTCGTCCCTTTGGCTGTGGGCCAGCACGAAGCGTGCGAAACGATATGCAAGTGTTGCCTTGCCGACACCTTTCGGGCCCGTAATCAACCAGGCATGATGCATGCGACCCGAAACGTAGGCCTCACGTAAAAGGGCTTCACTGTCCTCATGGCCACGCAGGACGGGGTTGGCTTTTGGGGGCGGGGGCGTCGCGAGATTTTCCATCATCATAACGCCACCTTCAAACGGCTTTCGACCTCCGTCGAAATCGTCATGGCCACCGCAGCGATATCGCTCGTGGTGTCGACGACGCAACAACGCCCCGGTTCCTTGTGCGCAATATCCAAAAAACCCTGGCGCAGACGTTCGTGGAACCCTGTGTCCATACGTTCGTAACGATCCTCGTCGCCGTGGCGCGCCGCAGCGCGCTTAAGGCCCGCTTCAACGGGCAGATCCAGGATCAACGTTAGATCCGGCACCACGTCGCCGACGACCAAACGATGGAGCCGGCGAATGATTTCACGATTCATGCCGTATCCATAACCTTGATAGGCCATGGTCGAATCCGCAAAGCGGTCGCAAATGACCCAGGTTTTTTCGGCCAGCGCGGGCAGAATGACTTTTTGTAAATGTTCGTGCCGCGCGGCGTAGTTCAACAAGGCCTCACTCAGGGGTTCCCAGCGCTGTGTCGCGCCTTCAACCAAAAGGGCGCGAATATCCTCGCCGCCGGGTGTGCCCCCCGGTTCGCGCGTGCCCAGAACGTTTATGCCTCGGGCCTTCAAGGCGGTGCACAGAAGGTTGACTTGAGTGGATTTTCCAGTCCCCTCTCCCCCTTCCAGCGTAATAAAGCGCCCCCGTTTCACCGATCCGCTCCGTTTAACGCGAACTGCCCCAAAGGATGTATTTGAGCGCCGCGCCGAGACGACCAACCAACCCCAGTTGCCCCACATCGGCGCCGGCGACCAGGGGGATCTCGCGGGGTGTCACATCGGGTGCGGTAACGCTCAGCGTCGCCAGTCGTTGACCTTTACGGATCGGCGCCGAAACGGGCCCTTCGTAGGAAACCGTAACTTTCATTTTCCGGCGCGACTTTTTCGGCAAGGTCAGCACCAAAGGTTTCTGAATCACCAGCGCGACCGTGGCCTTTTGTCCCAGCCATACGTCGGCATTGGTCACAACGTCGCCACCTTTGAACAAGGCGTAATTGGAAAATTCACGGAAGCCCCATTCCAGAAGACGTTCCGATTCGCTGGAGCGCATTTTTTTCGACGACAGACCGTTCACCACAAGCAGCAAACGACGGCCATTGCGAACGGCTGACGCCGTCAATCCGTAACCGCTTTCCATGGTATGGCCGGTCTTCAGCCCGTCAACGCCCATGTCCTTGTACAAAAGAGGATTGCGGTTGGGCTGTTTGATGCCGTTGTAAACAAAAGATGTTTCGGCGAAATAGTGATAATATTCCGGAAACCGCGTGATCAACAGTTCCGCCAGCTTGGCGAGGTCGTGCGCGGTGATACGTTCTTCCGGGTCCGGCCAGCCGGTGGCGTTCTTGAATGTCGTATCCTTCAGCCCGAGGCTGTGGGCGCGATCCGTCATTTCCTGGGCGAATGCCGTCTCGCTGCCACCCAGCGTTTCGGCAATGACGATGGAAGCATCGTTGCCGGATTGGACGATGATGCCGCGGATCAAATCTTCGAGCCGCACCCGCATGCCTGGTTCCAGGAACATGGTGGAGCCGCCGGTTTTCACCCCGCCCTTACGCCAGGCGTTTTCCGAAACGTAAAACTTGTCGTCCAGGGACAAGCGCCCGTCCTGCAAGCGTTCGAACACCATGAACAAGGTCATCAACTTGCTCATGGAAGCCGGCAGCATGGGCTTCTCACCGTTCTTGTCCAGCAGGACCGTGCCGGTGGACATGTCCACCAGATAGGCGAAGGAGGCCGGCGTCTCTATAGCTTGCGCGGGCTGCACGTATAGGACGACAAGGACCCCGAAAACCGTGAAGAGAGATAGAAATTTCCGGTAAAAAAACATTTCGATTACGATCTTTAATTTCAAGCTAAAGGAATCGGTTCGTACTGTACGCGCCCCACATCGGCACGGCTACCCTCATATGATCCGAAAAAATGGCAAGGGTTTGACGGATCAGTCGATAAAGGCCTGTTTCGTCGTTATCTTCTTTAAATTTTTGACGATTGTCCTGGCGCCGGGATACCCGGCTTGAAAAACTCGCGTGAGAAGACGGTCCGCCACTGTCACGTTGTCAATGGGACCCAGGCGCACACGAAACAGCATCTTTCCGTCCACCGGCACCGAGGTGATTTTCACGACCCCGAGGTTGTCCAGGCGGGATTTTACCCGCTGAGCATTGACCATGTTGGAAAAGGCACCTGCCTGAATATAAAGGCGCGTCGGCGAAACCGCACCTTGGATGACGAGTGGGGCTGCGGCCTTGGCGACGGTTTGCTTCACGTTTGGTGGCGGCGCGCGCAGCACAGGCGCACCGAGGGGCGGAAGGTTCCGCGTGATAACCGGCTTGCTGGCCACGCGCGCGGCTTTGATTGGCGAATTGGCGGCTGTCAATTGTGTTCCTCCCGCGCCCACCAATCCCGCCTTGTGTGTTCCTGTTTTGGCGCGCGCCGCCACAATCTGACTTTGCCGGGGCAGGATCTGCACCCGGACCCGCGCCGTCCCCTTGTTCTCAAAACCGAGAAGTTGGGCGCCACGGCGTGAAATGTCGATAATGCGACCGGGCTTGAACGGTCCGCGGTCATTGATCCGCACCACCAAAGAGCGGCCATTGTCGAGGTTGGTCACCCGCACCACCGAAGGCAAAGGCAGGGTTTTATGTGCCGCGGAGACGGACCACTGATCAAAAAGCTCGCCGTTGGCCGTCCTTTTTTTGTGAAAATTAGGTCCATACCATGATGCAATACCGGTGCGGTCATAGTCCCAGTCTACTTTCGGATAGTACCATACGCCGGCCACTTCATAGGGCTTGCCAACCTTGTACAGTCCATGGGAAACATTGGTTTGGCCCAGACGTTTGGCCGTGTGCATAACGAACTGTGTTTCCGCGCACGCGCTAAGAAACACACCGCAAGCGGCAATGACGCTAAGCGCACGAAACGTCCGCAACATAAAAGTAGCGGGAAATATGGCATTGGTTGGCATCGCTGATCCGATGATTCTTTAAGATACAACCTTGTCACGTTTTTCTTTCGTAAACGTAAAGGTCTTGCTTGTTTTTTTCGATGCCATCATTGGCTTTGGCGCACTCGCCTCAGCAATGCCGCCGATGGATAGCCGTCCGGCACCAGACCGGCGGCGCGTTGGAAAGCGCGGATGGCACTGCGCGATTTCGGACCGAGCACGCCGTCCACGCCGCCCGTGTCAAAGCCCTGCTGGCTCAAGCGCCGTTGCATTTCCTGACTTTCCGCATGGCTCAGGCCCCTGCCCCCTTCGGGACCGAGGGTTGTGAATGCAGGTAATCCCACCATGCGGTCGGCCAAAGAGCCGATTGCCAGAGCGTAAAAAAGGGATCGGTTCCATACCAAAATGGTACGGAAGTTTCCGTACACCAGAAACGCCGGCCCCTTCGCGCCAGCGGGCGCGACGATAGAAGCCCGCATATCGGCCTTCGCCAACACACCGCCGTCGATGCGCCGAACGCCCAAGGTCTGCCATGCGGAGAGGTTTTTTTTGACCTTCAATCCGACGAGGTTGAAATCGAATCCTTTGGGCAACTTGACTTCGCGCCCCCAGATATTGCCGTCTTTCCATCCCGAAGAGGTGAGAAAGTTTGCGGCCGAAGCCTCGGCATCGGCGGTGTTGGTCCAGATATCCTTTTTGCCGTCGCCGTTCCAATCCTGGGCATAGGCGAGGAAGGTGGTGGGAATGAATTGGAAATGGCCCATGGCGCCGGCCCAGGATCCTTTCATGCGCGCCGCCGTGATATGTCCCTGGTCGATAATTTTCAACGCCGCCAGGAGTTGTTTGCGAAAAAAATCGCTACGCCGCCCGTCAAACGCCAGGGTGGAAAGTGCGGCGATGGTGGGAAAATAACCTTTCGCCAGACGTCCGAAATCTGTCTCCAATCCCCAAAATGCCACCAGATAGCGGGGCCGGATCGCGTATTTCCGCCCGATTTCCCCCAACAGCACGCTATTCTTCGCCAGTACGCGCTTGGCCATCGCAACCCGCCGGGCGTTCACCATTTTGTTCATGTAATCGCGGAACGTCCAAGTGAACTCTGGCTGGCGGCGATCCAGTTCGATCACACGGGCAATGGGCGTTATGTTTGTCAGCGCCGCGTCAAGGGTGCCTTGGGAAATACCCTTGGCAGCGGCCTGGGTCCGAAATTTCCGTAACCACTGCTGAAAAGCCTGATTGTCGATGTGCGGCGCACTTTCTTTTTGGGTGCGCTCATTTCGGGCCTGCCCCTGGGCGGCGTGCGCTGGCAAGCCGGGACTTGCCAGTATAAAAACAGTGGCGATCAGTAATGATAATCCGATACGCATGCTGAGCAGCCTTTTTTCAGTTCACGGCGCCCGCTTTTTTCAAGCGCGTGATCATGTTTTGGTAGAGTTGACGGATTTCACGGCCTGATTTCGGATCTAAGGAGTCGTATTTTTTTTGAGTTTGCGTAAGCAGGCTGAAGCCGTATTGCGTGCGCACATTCACATTGGCTCCGGCCTTCAAGAGCACGTCGAAGGCTTCCAGCGAGGCACCGTCGACCGCCGAGACCAGGGGCGTTTGTTCCAGAACGTCCCTGCATTCCAAATTCGTTCCGCTTTTCAGAAGCTTGCGAACTTCCTTGGGGGCATCCATAAAGGCCGCTTCGTGCAATGAGGCGCACGGGTCTTCGCGGTTCGTCCATACCGCATTGGGCACCATGCTTCCCAAAACCGTCAGTAACACAATGAACGTCGTTATAATCATTGCGTAACGATACACCGTCACCTTTTCAATGCTCACGATTCGGCCTTTCCGGTTCAAGTTCTGGAAATTTCATTGTAAATCCACTACAGTCAGTTGCTCAAGCTGCAAGAAGGCAGAATTTTGAGGGGGAGAAGCTCCCGCCGGTTGGTGCCGACAAGAGGCGGTCGGTGCTGAGGAAAAGGCGTTTCCGACAAGGCGGTGGTTCATGATCGAACCTCGAGTTTATGTGCGCAATGCATATGTTTCGCCCGTTCAACGTCCCGTCGCCCCCGGGGTGCGCGGACATATTCAGCCGACGCAAAATACATCTCTTGCGGATATTCCGGTATCGCGCGCGCCCACTGTTTATCCTTCGCCCCTGGTCGTGGATAACGCCGTGCTTGGCGCGCAGGAAACGCGCAGCACGCGCCCTTCCCAATCCCATGATGTCTTTTCCGCTCCATTCCCTTCTCGTGATCCCCGGACTTTTGCGCATGCCCCGGCCTCTTCTGCGGTTGCGGATCACAACACACATAACCCACCTGCGTCAACGCCGCAGTCCGCAGCCGCGCGCGCGCCGATGGCGCATTCTCCTCAATTGCCGGAATTCACCCGGGCACAACAGGCGTATAGCGGTGCCGGTGCGCAGGACGGACGGGTTTTCGCAACCTCCTCGCCGGGCGAAACATTTTACACCGGATCGCGCCGCACCGTAGATATTATCGCCTAGTCGGGGTCTTGAAAGAATTCCAACTGCCAGAGCATTTCGTTTTCGCTGAGCGGGTACTTGCCGTCGACGCTGCCTAAAACGTTGCGCGGCGAAATGCGGGCGATCCGCTTTTGTACGGCGAGTGCAGTCTGTACGTTCAAACCCGCTTTCCAGCATATGGCAACGACCCCTTTCACGCTGGGCAGGTCGAAAATGCGCGCGATGACCGGCGAACTGATTTTTGATTTGAGGGATAAAGCCGTTTTGACGAACTCCCCGTCACCGGATAAGGCGGCCTGATGGATGGCATCGTCATTCAGATCGCCATGTTTAAACAAGATGAAGGCGCGTTCGCCGGGGGGGCCGCCTTCGTCGCGTGTGCGTGTGCGCTCCGCCGCTTCCATGCGCCGGGCAAATTCCTCGCGTACCGCTTCGGCCAGATCCGGAGTGATATCGGGACGTTTGATGAGGGTTTGTAAAAGGTTTTCCCCGACAAAATCGGCCAAACGCAAAACCGCATGTCGTGAAAGCCTGGGGCGTTTGACCAAGGGTGCGTGCCATGAGTTTACGCCGGTCGCCCGGGTGATGAGGTCGTCGATCGTATCTTCGCGAATTTGCGCCGAGGTGTTGGCCAGCAGCTCGCAAATGGCTTCCGTATCATCTGTCTTGGCGATGGTGTCAGCGAGTTTTTCGGATATGCCGCGCCGTTTTGCGATGGCGCTGAGGGCGCCCTTTACCGGCGCGCTGTTGATGATGTTCAGCAGGTCCTCGTCCGTAAGGACGCGAGAGCATTCCAGGACCGGGGCGCAGACGACCAATTCCACATCGCGCGCCAAGCGCGATATCACGCTCAGTGGCGCGTGGGCGATATCCTTCAACGTTTCGGAAAGAATACGGCGCACGCGGATCGCCTGATCGTGGGCTAATCGTTCCAGAACCTCATGGGTGGCTTGACGGACGGTATCTATTTCATCCGCGGTTAGGCCCGGCATCAAACGAGTGATTTTTTCCGCCAGGTCCGTGCGCACGTCGTCATCGCCATCCTGGCTGAGAAGAAGGTCCGCCTGATGCGGTGCCGCCACGTTGCGGGCGACGGCCCGACGCACCTCCGCCGAAGAGTCTTCGGCCAGATAGTAAAGGATTTCCGGAGCCAGCCCATGTTGCTGCGCCAGTTTTATGCGCACACCGGCATCCTTATGACGTGCCAGGGTTTTGGCTTCCTGGTAAGGAATGGGTTTTTTTCGGGTAAAGATCTTTTTCAGCCATTTCCAAGCCACCGTTAGCGTGCCCCTGTCGCCACGGGGTCGTAGGGCGCCGCCATGCAGTAATCCCCTTTGTGATTTTGTTTGACTTCATACATTGCCGCGTCGGCGCGCGCGATCAGGCTGTCCAGGCTTTCATGGGTGTTGGGCCGGTAAACGGCGACGCCCACGGAAATGCCGAGAACAAGGGCATCATCCCCGGAATAGATTTTAAGCGCTTGCGAGGCGTGCAAAAGGTCTTCGCAGCGCTTTGCCGCCGTTTGTTCGTTTACACCGTCCAGCCACAAGGCGAATTCGTCGCCGCCCAAACGGGCGATCAGGTCGCCGGGACGAACGAAATTGTGTAAAATTTCGCGCAACGCGAAAATCGCTTCGTCTCCCGCCTGATGACCCCGCCGGTCGTTCACCAGTTTGAAATTGTCCATGTCCACGTAAAACAGCGCAGCGGTTTGTCCGTCGCGGGCGAGGCGCCGGAAACGCCGCGGCAGTTCTTCGTCGTAAAAAGCGCGACGGTTCAATAAGCCCGTCATGGCATCGGTGCGCGACAGGCGCAAGACATGTTCATGGTTGACGATTTGTTCAATGGCGATGCCCAGTTGATTGGCGATGTCCCCAACCAGCAAGCGGGCGTCGTCCAACCACGATTCGCGCCGCCATAAACAGATCACTCCCTTCAGCACACCGGCGTGAACACAGGGACCGGCGAGGATATTCCATCCATCAATTTGTTGCTCGTGGATCAAACGCTCACCGGCTTCGAACGATAATATGCCATCGTCATATGAGGGGGGCTTATGTTCTCCGTATCGTGCGGCCATGATATATCCGGCGGGCGTTCCTTCTTTGTCGTCGGTGCTGTCTTCCGGCTCGATTTTGCGCAAGACCGAACATCCCTCCGCCCCCAGCGCGCGCGCCGTGGCGGCGGCGGCGGCTCCCAACATGTTCTGAGGATTGATTTCATCGCGGATGGCGTTGACAATGTAGCTCAGGACTTGTTCACGCTGATGGGCCTGCGCCAGGGCGTTGGCCCGTTCACGTTCCAAGGTGACGTCGCGGCACACCCCGCGGGTTCCGAGGTACTTGCCGTCTTCTTCGAAAAACGGTACGGCCGAGACTTGGACGCACGACATGCCGCCATTGCCACGGCGCATCCATAACTCGATGTTCTCGATGACTTCGGTGCTGAGGAATGGAACGGGGTCGAATTCTTCCGCGTCGATGATCAGTTCCTGCGGGCGCTTGCCGACCAGGGCCTCCGGAGCGTAACCCAAGGCGCCGGTGCGCGAAACGAATTGGAAATACCCGGCGGCATCGACTTCCCAAGAGAAATCGCTGGACACCTCCACCAGGTCCTTGAATCTCTGTCTGGATTCGATCAAGGCTTCGCGTAAATTGTGTTCAAGGGTTCGGTCGCGCAACAGACACAAAACCCATTTCCCCAAGACCCGGGGGACGAACGTCGTGTGGTAGATCGAGGTTCCCACGGTCCCTGGGAACACCAGGGAAGCGACCGCGACGTGACCGTCGTCATGTGCTTTTTTGGCCAAGCGCAGCAATTCTTCACCGACATCGAGTGTACTGGCATCATGTGCATCGACATTATAAAGTTTGGGCATGATCACGATGGCGTCGTCGTTGCAGATGCAGACGCCGTCGACGTCCACGAGCATGGCCGGCCCATCGTAGTGCGCCACAAGAATTTGTTCGGGACTATCACTTTGAAAGCGCTTTATTGCGCCGGAATCCATCGTGTTGTTCATCCCTTAACATTAGCCGGAAAAAGCCGGATACGGCTAGAAAATTAACGAACGCCCCTTGATCGTAGGATAATTTGTTTGTTAACAAAAGTGACTTTTTCTCAAGAAATAGGGTATCCCCTATTTCTCGGATCAGAGGTTTGATCGTGACGGTACATACGGGTTTGAAATCCAAAACACCGACGCCAATTTCAATCATTGAAGATTGATTGGATGTCCATTTCAAGGGAGATTGGGACCTTGAAATCGAGGCCATATCCACGCATTTGGAATAAAAATTGCTTGCTATATATTTTAAATCAAATGCCGATAAGGACGCCTTCAAGAGTGCGTATAAAATGCTCAAATGAGCCGTTTAGCTGAAAAAGTCACATTTTGATGACTTTAAACGTTATCGGACGGCGACAGGACGTTCGTTATGTTGGCGTTGTGGACGTGTGTATTGGTGTTCGCCTCGGGCTTCCGCGTCAGGACTTCCATCTTGATGGAGGGGTTGTGCAAAGCGTAGCGCAAACGGCTTTCCAAGGTTTTGCGTGAGACGGGCTTGACGATAAAACCGTGGACCCCCGCACGTACCGCATCGAATAAGTTTCGTTCTTCGCTGTGGCCGGTCACGACGATGACGGGCGTTTCTGCAATCATGGAATCTGAGTTGTTGCGCATCATCTGAATGAATTCGATTCCATTGATGATCGGCATTTCGATGTCGCTGACCACGATGTCTATGGGCTGTGTGGCGCTTTCCATGCGTTTCAGTGCATCGGCACCGTCTTCAGAACTGATGACATAGGAGAAGCCGATTTCCTGCAGCAGCCGAACCAGCAACTGGCGCATGGAGGGAACGTCCTCGACCACCATGGCGCATTTTCCACTGTATTGGTTGACTTTGGACGGCATCTCCGCATCCTTCTGTTCATCCAATTGTTCCCTTAGTAACTTGTTTATATGGGGATGCAAAGCCTTTCTGAAAAGGCCGTGTGTTCTATATTTTTGTTTCCTTGCATGCACACAAGATGGACAGAGCGTTCTCAACGCGTTAAGAGGGCGCTTCGCGGAGGAGTGGCTGAGTGGTTGAAGGCGGCGGTCTTGAAAACCTTCATTTTTCCTTTGTTATCAATAGTGTTTTACAAAAACAGCCCCAATTGCCCCCTATTAGTTTTCAATGGGTTAGCGCATGAGTGTAAAACAATAATTCCCCTACCAGAGGTGTGACGGGGGCTACTCTATTACCCTCACCCTGCCAGCTTCCCCACCAGCGCCCCCAACAACCCCGCCGCCGGTGTATGGCCTGCCGCCACCGCCTTGTCCTGCGAACGTTTGGTGATGTTTACACCCAGCACCGCCAGTTCGACGCTCATGATGGCGGTTAAGCTTGAAACCAGCGATGACAGGCCGTCAAAAAGGGATTTGACCTGCCCCGGGTCCTTCGCTTGCAGGGCACCAAAGGCAATGGCCGTCACCGAAGCACTCAACAGCAGCAGTTGCAGGGCCACCACATAGCCGATTGTTGGTCGCCAGCGCCGCACATAGGCGTCATTGGCCGCCGCTTCCACCCGCATGGTGCGATTGACGGCGATGATCCGCGCCGTTTCGTTTTCCAAAGACAGCCGTTGCAGTTCCACCTTGTTGTCCAGTTCCATTTTTTGCAGCTTTAATGCCGCCTGCGGATCAGCCTTGATGGCGGCGGCGATCTTGTCCGGTGCAGAAGACGTGCCGAACTCCGAAGCCAGC
>CAYVHU010000008.1:87975-126275 GCA_964451415.1 uncultured Magnetovibrio sp. | reverse complement strand
ATAATTCTCAGTTATCAGGTGAAGGGTATTGCAAGATGGCCTCTTGCAAGGCACGCTAGGCAGCCACTATAAATTGTGACCAGACTTTGTAGTTTTAGGTATGGTGGCGTGTTTGGCAAGTTTCTTTTGTTCAGGGCACCAGAATCGGCTCGATTTAACCTGGAGGGAATTATGGGGAACACGTCAACGTCAATACTAAGTGTGGATTGATGCCGTGGATGAACGGGGCACAAGGGAGTGCCTCGTTATGGGGGCTGCCAGGGTACAAAAGCTTTGAGATGGTGAGCGCTGTGCACCGTGGCTTCTGACGTCTAGGGGCTCTTGAACGGATCATCGGGGCGCTCAATGCCCATGGCACAGTCGCGGCACGACCGGCCTGAACGTCAGTGGAAAATTCGGCGGTAAGGTGGTGGTATGGTATTGAGGAAAATGGTGCCGCCGCACAGAATCGAACTGTGGGCCTCACCCTTACCAAGGGTGCGCTCTACCCCTGAGCTACGGCGGCTTTGTGGAAGGCGCGCGGAACATGCCACAGGGGGGGGCGGAACGCAAGCCTCCCGCACCGTTTTTTTACACGCCGGTTCATTTCAGGCTAAGCTGCTTGTAAGCCTGCTTTCGCGAAATTCCGGGAACCTGAAAATTGCCTGTATCTAAACCCGTGTCCAAAACAAAATCGCAACCTTCCGTGCAAGACGCCAAGGCGGAGCGGTTGCGCGAGGCCTTGCGCGAAAATCTGAAAAAACGCAAGCAACAGGACCGCGTGCGGGCGGCGCGTAAAAAAAATGCCGATGACGTATGATATCCGTTAAAACTTGTCGGGTATGGGGTCATGGGTTACAAGCCGTGGCACGCGCTTCACGCAAACGGAACTTTCATGGATAAAATCGTTATTCGGGGCGGCAGGTCCCTCAACGGAATCATCCCCATCGGTGGGGCGAAGAATGCAGCCTTGCCGTTGATGGCGGCGTCGCTTTTGAGCGAGGATGTGCTGCGCCTTTCCAATCTGCCCCATCTGGCCGATATCTCCACCATGGCCCACTTGCTGGGGGAAATGGGGGTCAGCATCGCCATGGAAGGCGATGCGCCAAACGGCGGTCACATGGGCCGGGTGTTCGCACTGGATGCGTCGGGCCTGCGCGAAACCACCGCGCCATATGATCTGGTGCGGCGCATGCGGGCCTCCGTTTTGGTGCTGGGACCGCTGTTGGCCCGCGAAGGCCGCGCCCGGGTGTCGTTGCCCGGTGGCTGCGCCATCGGCACGCGTCCGGTGGATTTGCACCTCAAGGGTCTTCAGGCCTTAGGCGCAGAAATTGAACTCCATGAAGGTTATATCGAGGCCCTTGCCCCGCAGGGCCTTCGTGGGGGGCATGTTCTGTTTCCCAGTGTCACTGTTGGCGGTACGGAAAACATCTTGATGGCGGCCACCCTGGCGAAGGGTGAAAGTGTCATTGCCAATGCCGCGCGCGAACCGGAGGTGTCCGATCTGGCGCAGTGCCTGGTGGGCATGGGTGCGCAGATAGAGGGCATTGGTACCGATACTCTGCATGTTCAAGGTGTGGCTCGGTTGCATGGTGCAAGCCACGATGTGACGCCGGATCGTATCGAAATGGGATCCTATGCCGTTGCCGCTGCCATTACCGGGGGGAACGTCTTGCTTAAGGGCGGGCGGCTGGACTTGATGGAAGCGGTTGTCGAAGTGCTGCGCCGCGCGGGCGTCGAAGTGACGCAGGAAGCGCAAGGTCTGCGTATCCGCTGCCAAAACGGTGCGCTCACGGGGATTGATGTGATGACCGAGCCTTTCCCGGGTTTTCCCACCGATATGCAGGCGCAAATGATGGTGCTGGCTAGCGTTGCGGATGGGGCGTCCATGATCACCGAGACCATTTTTGAAAACCGCTATATGCACGTTCCTGAATTGGTGCGCATGGGGGCCAACATCAACGTCCACGGGGCGTCAGCCATTGTGCGCGGGGTGAAGAAATTGTCTGGTGCGCAGGTGATGGCGACGGATCTGCGGGCCTCCAGTTCGTTAGTGTTGGCTGGATTGGTGGCCGAGGGCGAGACGGTGATCAATCGCGTTTACCATCTGGACCGGGGCTATGAGCGCCTGGAGGAGAAACTGGCCTTCTGCGGCGCTGAAATAGAGCGCATACGGGATCATGATTGATGCCGTAACACTCTGGAAATTTCAAGGAAAACGCTTTATAAGTGCGCCCTTTGTGAGGCTATGAAGCGCAGGAGATAAAACGTGAGCGTGAGCGCGAACGATAAACTGGTGCTGGCGCTGCCCAAGGGACGCATCCTGTGCGAGGTCATGCCCATCGTGCGCGCCGCTGGGATCGAACCCGAAGCCGAATTCGACGACCCGAAATCACGCAAGCTGGCCTTTACCACCAACCACCCGGGCGTGGATATTATTCGCGTGCGCAGCTTCGACGTAGCGACGTTCATTGCCTTCGGCGCGGCGCACCTGGGCGTTGCGGGGACGGACGTTTTGATGGAATTCGACAATCCTGAAATTTACGCACCTCTGGACTTGGGTATCGGGTATTGCCGCATGAGTGTGGCAGAGCCGAAGGATCTGAGCAGGGATGACGACCCCAGCACCTGGAGCCATGTGCGCGTCGCCACGAAATATCCTGAAATCACCAAGAAGCATTTTGCGCGTCGTGGTGTACAGGCCGAATGCATCAAACTGAACGGAGCCATGGAACTGGCCCCGTCCTTGGGGCTGTGCCGACGCATCGTGGATCTGGTATCCACGGGGGAGACTTTGAAGGCCAATGGCCTGGTTGAGGTTGAAACGATCGCCGAAATCACCTCGCGTTTGGCGGTGAACCGTACGGCGTGGAAAACCCGTCCCGATGAAATCGGTGGGTGGATCGAAAAATTTCGGAGGGCGATCAATGCCTAGGCGTTTGCATCTTGACGATGCCGGTTTCGAAAAAGAGTTTGCTGCCGTTCTCGCCGCCAAGCGTGAAAACGATATGGACGTGAACGCGACCGTGGCGGCGATTCTTGCCGACGTGGCCAAGCGCGGCGATGAGGCCGTCGTGGAATACACCAATCGTTTCGACCGGCAGAATCTGAGCCCCGCTGATCTGGCCTTTACGGCGGAGGACCTGGAGCGTGCCGAGAGCCAGATCGAGCCTGAACTTTTGCAGGCCCTGGGTTTGGCTGCCGAACGTATCGAGACCTTTCATGAGCGGCAGCTTCCCGAATATGAAGATTTCGTTGACGATGTGGGGGTGCGGTTGGGCTACCGTTGGACCCAGGTCGCGGCGGCGGGGTTGTATGTGCCCGGTGGATTGGCGGCGTATCCGTCTTCGGTTTTGATGAACGCCATTCCGGCCCAGGTCGCGGGGGTCGAACGTCTGGTGATGGTGGTGCCGACCCCGGATGGGGTCGTGAATCCTTTGGTTCTGGCGGCGGCTAAAATCGCTGGTGTGAGCGAAGTTTACCGCATTGGTGGTGCGCAAGCCATCGGCGCGCTGGCTTACGGGACGAAAACCATCAAGGCGGTGGACAAGATTGTCGGTCCCGGAAACGCTTATGTGGCGGCGGCCAAGCGTCAGGTTTTCGGCCATGTCGGCATTGATATGATTGCCGGACCCAGCGAAATTCTGGTGGTTGCGGACGGGACCAACGATCCCGAGTGGATCGCCGCCGATCTTTTAAGTCAGGCCGAGCACGATGCCGCGGCGCAATCCATTTTGCTTAGCGATGATGCCGGTTTTGCTGAACGGGTCGAAGATGCCGTGGAACGTCAACTTAAGACCATGAAGCGTGAAGATATTGCGCGCGCCAGCTGGCGGGATTTCGGCACCGTCATCATCGTCGGCGATATTATGCGTGACGCGGCGTCGCTGGTTGATCGGATTGCTCCGGAACATCTGGAACTGGCCATTGACGAGCCCGATGCGTTGGCCGAGGTAGTGACGAACGCGGGCGCGATTTTTCTGGGTCGTTATACGCCGGAAGCCGTCGGCGATTATATCGCCGGCCCCAACCATGTCCTGCCCACGGCGCGTTCGGCGCGCTTCAGTTCGGGGCTGGGCGTTTTGGATTTCATGAAACGCACCACATTTATCGGCTGCGAAGCCACAAGTCTTGCCGAAATCGGCCCGCCCGCAGTGCGTCTGGCCGACGCCGAAGGCCTGGAGGCCCACGCCCGGTCTATTTCCATCCGATTGAACCGCAGTTAAGCGGTGACGGGGTTCACGGGGTTCCATGACGGACGCAACCCGCATCAAGGAGATATTTCTCGACGAACGCACGGTGGTGAACCGTAGCCCGCCGGTGGCGCATGAACGTAAAGTCGCCATCTATGATCTTTTGGAAGAAAATTATTTTCATCTGCCCGACGGTCCAGACGGCCCCTATATCCTGCATCTGAGCATCGAAGACAATCGCCTCGTTTTTGACGTTCACGATGAATGCGATCGTCCGTTGCACCGTTTCGTGTTGGCGCTATCGCCGTTTCGCGCCATCGTGCGCGAATATCTGATGGTGTGCGACAGTTATTACAAGGCCATCAAAAGCGCCAGTCCATCGCAGATCGAAGCCATCGATATGGGCAGACGCGGCTTGCATAACGACGGTTCGGAGATTCTTGAAGAACGCCTGCGCGAAAAAGTTGAATTGGACCGCAATACTGCCCGTCGGCTATTTACTCTGGTGTGCGTTTTGCACATCAAGGGGTAATGGAGGGCGAGGCCATGGTTTTTCCGCGCGCCGTTTTGTTTGCGTGTACCTTGAATTCCATTCGTTCGCCCATGGCGGCGGGATTGCTGCGCCATTTTCACGCGCACGATATTTTTGTCGATTCCGTCGGGGTGCGCGCCCGTGAGGTGGACGGTTTCGCCGTCGAGGTGATGGCGGAAATGGGCATTGATATTTCCGCTCACCACCCGAAAACCTTTGAAGAGTTGGAGGACACCTCGTTCGATCTGGTGATATCCCTCTCTCCCAGAGCCCAGCACAAAGCCGTGGATTTGACCCGTTACATGGCATGCGATGTGGAATTTTGGCACACCTTGGATCCCAGCGTTGTGGAGGGCAACCGCGAGGGGCGTCTCAATGCCTATCGCACGGTACGCGATGAGCTTAGCGAACGCATCAAGGCGCGTTTTCCGTTGCCCCATGCCTATGATACTTAATGGTGTTTTTAGGGTTCTTTTCGGGAAATGACTTGACCTTTTGTGTGCGACGCGTCACTTATTTGCCGCCCCAACATTTTTTAATCGAGAGATTTATGGCTAAAGAAGAAGTTCTTGAATTTTCAGGGGTGGTCGTCGAACTGCTGCCGAACGCCATGTTTCGGGTCGAGTTGGAAAACGGCCACGAAATTCTGGCCCACACGGCGGGTAAGATGCGCAAGCATCGCATCCGTGTGTTGGCTGGCGACAAGGTTACGGTGGAAATGACCCCGTACGACCTCACCAAGGGCCGCATTACGTTCCGCTACAAATAAGTTTTGTTTAACGATGACGGTGGGACGCCGTGAACGTTCAGACACCTGTGATTCTCGCCTCTGCCTCGCCACGGCGCGCTGCGTTGTTGGCGCAAATTGGCGTGATCGCGCATAAAATCGTGCCGGCTGACGTGGATGAAACGCCTTTAAAGGGCGAAACAGCCATTATGCTGGCGCGTCGTTTGGCCATGGCGAAAGCCCTGGAAGTTCAAAAAAAACATCGTGATGCCTGTATTATCGGCGCCGATACCATCGTTGCGGTGGGGCGGCGCATATTGGGCAAAGCCGAAACCGAGGTCGAGGCCCGGCGCTTTTTGGAGTTATTGTCCGGGCGCAGCCACAGGGTCGTCGGTGGTCTGTGTGTGTTGGCTCCGGACGGTCGCGCGGTGCACAAGGTGGTGAGCACGTCAGTCACCTTCAAGCGCCTGGATCGAAGCGAACTTGACGGCTATCTGGCGTGCGAGGAATGGCGCGGCAAAGCCGGTGCCTATGCCATTCAAGGCCGTGCGGGCGCCTTTGTAAGGCGTATCAACGGCTCTTACACCAACGTGGTGGGGTTGGCGCTGTTTGAGACGGCAGGCGCGCTCAAGGGGCTGGGCGTTCATCCGCCTGGATTGTTGTAGTGTCGTTGCAAACCATGATCGTGCGGGTGCGCCCCGGGGAAACGCGCATTGCCTTATGCGACGCCGGTCGATGCTTGGTTGATTTTGCTCTTGATCGCGAAACGTCGACGCAAGACCTTGTGGGAGACGTTGTCCTGGGGCGCGTTAAAAAGATTGTTCCCGCCCTTCAGGCCGCGTTTGTCGATATCGGTACGCAGCGCGACGGTTTTCTCGGGCTTGCCGAAGCCCGTCCGCGTCCACATTCCGGCGGCGTTGCGCCACACGACAACATTTCCGACTATGTATGTGAAGGCGAGGCCCTTATGGTGCAGGTGATGGCTGAGGCTCGCGATGACAAGGGCGCGAAGCTGACGCGCCGCGTGAATGTCGCCGGGGCGTTGTGCGTGCTGACGCCGAATGATCCGGGGGTCCGCATTTCCAAACGCGTACGTGGTGAAGAGCCTCGCAATCGACTGCGCGAAGCCGTGAGCGCGGCGCTTGAGGATGGACAGGGATGCGTTGTGCGCTCCGCGGCTTTGGAGGTGTCCGATGATGCCCTGCGTCAGGACATCGGTGCTTTGCAGGCTCGCTGGGGTGAATGGCAGGCGCATGCGGCCTCGGCCCGCCCGCCGGAACGCATAAGCGCATCACCGATGGCGGCACTTCGCTTTCTTGATGAAAACGGGTATGGGAAAATCGGCAAAATCGTGATCGACGATCCCGTTTATGCCAAGAACCTGGAGCGGGCTCTGAAGGGCCATCTTCTTGCTGTTGAACTTCACGCCGAGCCGCAAGACGTCTTTGAACGTTTTGCCATCGCTGAGGCGGTGGCGGCGTTGTGTGATCCGCGCGTCACTTTGCCGTCCGGGGGGTCGATCATCATTGAACACACCGCGGCACTTACGGCCATCGACGTTAATGCGGGTGCTGCCGGGCAGGGAAGACGTGGTGCGGATTTGGCGCTGGCGACAAATCTGGAAGCGGTTCATGAGGCGGCGCGCCAGATGCGTCTGCGCAACCTGTGCGGTCTGATCGTCATCGACGTGATGCCCATGCGCGCCAAGGGTGTGACGGGACGTGTGGTCGCGGCCTTGAAGGATGCTTTGGCGGATGACCCGGCGGGTCCGTATGTTCTGGGTACGACCAAAGGCGGGCTATTGGAAGTGACGCGCCCGCGTCGCCGCGCACCGCTGAACCAGCAGCTTCTGGCACGGTGTCCGACGTGTGCAGGGTCCGCCATGGTGGAAGCTCCGCTCACGGTGGGTCTGCGGGCGTTGGAAAGGGTGCTGGCGGAAGTTCGTGCCGCGCCGGCCTTGATCCCCGTCTTGTCTGCGCCGTCTGTGGTGATTATGGTCTTGCGCGATGAGGCTCCGGCGGCGCTTAAAACCATGAATGATAAGCTGGGCCATGCTCTGGAACTTGTGGTGGATGAAACCTTGGGGGACAATTGTTTCGAGGTGAAACCGAAGAAGGGGGGAGGATAATGCAAAATCAATCCAAAAGCGCCGATGTGGTGGTGTTGCCTACGAAGCGCAAAAAGAAGAAAAGTGGCGAAAAATGTCCGATTTGCGCCAAGCCTTCCATCATCACGTACAAGCCGTTTTGTTCAAAGCGGTGTGCGGACATCGACTTGGGCAAATGGCTGGGTGAGGCGTACCGGATTCCTGCCGATGATTTTTCAGAGTTTGCTGACGGTGAAGACGGGGGCGAAGACGGGAACGAAGACGGGAACGAAGACGCACAAGCGTAAAAAACCCCGTGGACAGGGCGCAATATATTGCCTATAAACCGGCCTCATCAACGCAAGGCCTATCCCTTATGCCCAGGTAGCTCAGTTGGTAGAGCAGCGGACTGAAAATCCGCGTGTCGGTGGTTCGAATCCGCCCCTGGGCACCATTTCAAACCCCCTGTAAAGCCGATGGCTTGGCAGGGGTTTTCTTTTTGGGGTTCTCTCCGGCTTTAAATATTCATGGGTGTTTGGTGGTTAATCTCTTGGCGCTCTATGGTCGGTGGCGTCGTGTTGGGGGCCCTCGCCTGGGGAATTTGGAGAGGTGTTACCGGCGCAGCGGGGCTATCAAGCGACACCATATGGTTAGGGGGCCGTATTGTCGCTTTGACCGCCAGCTTGATCTGGGGCGTGTTTGTTGTACGAATGGCTCTCAAGAAACAGGATTCAAGGTTCCGCATTGCTTTAATCCCGACAACGCTACAAGTACCTTGAACTCTAGCGGCTGACTTTTTTGGCGAGACGTTTGTTCAAGGATCGTTTCCAACGTTCCCATGGCGCGCGGTAATGCGCTTTGGTTTCGAACATGGTGCGCTTCAGGCCTTGCGTGAAAATGTGCAGCGAAAAATTGTGCTTCCATACCACGTAAGGAAGGCTTAACTGGTCGCGGTGGCTGTGGATGTTCATTTGTTCCCACCATGCTTCCATCAATTTTATGACATCTGGGTCGTTGTGGTGGCGCAGCAGAAGATTGTTTTCCATCAAGGGGGTGTCGTGGGGCAGGCCATCGGCGTGATACGCAGCACGTTGGGCCTCCAACAGCTCATGCGGGGCCTTGTCCTGGCGCAGGCATTCGTCGATTTCCTGCCACACGGTGTTCCTGTAGGGGTGCTTCGACACCGCCATTCCAGGCCACCCCATGGTGTCGAGATGCACGGTGGGATTGTTCAGCAGACGCGCGTTGCCGTCGATATAGACGCTGTAGTCGTAATCGTCCAGATAGCGGTGGGGCAGGATCTTGGCCAGACGCGACAGACGAAACGTATCCAGGGTTTCGCTACCGGATACGTCGATTGTCCGAATATCCCAATGCGATAACCCCACTTTGGTGCGCAGGTTTGGGCGCTTGCCATCCGTAAAACACACGAAATCCCAACCGGGGAAAGGCTGCGGTTCGATCAATCGGTCGTAACCGCCGACAATTACGGTATATATGACGCGTTTCATGGTCGTTCGTTTATAACGAGCTGATGTCCGGTAGGAAAGGGCGGCGCGTACATGTGTGGATTTGTCGGCTTCGTGGCGCTGGGAAACGGTGCGTATTGCGATGACGCAAACCTTGTGCGCGCCGGCGATGCCATTGCGCATCGTGGTCCCGACGATGCGGGGGTGTGGCTGGCGGACGATGCGCGCGCGGGCTTGAGTTTTCGCCGTCTGGCGATCCTGGATGTCTCCCGGCACGGCCACCAGCCCATGGTGTGCGCAGATGGACGTTATGTCCTCGTTTACAACGGTGAAATCTACAATTTCAAGGCGTTGCGGGCGCAATTGGACGAGGAAGCGCCGCACGTCTGGCGCGGCCATGGCGACAGCGAGGTCCTGCTGGAACTGATCCGTCGTCATGGCGTCGCGGCTGCACTGGCCCGACTGGATGGCATGTTCGCCTTCGCCGTGTGGGACACGCGAGAGCGCACATTGCACCTCGCGCGCGATCGTTTCGGCGAAAAACCCCTGTATTACGGGTTTTCCGACGGCGCGTTTGTCTTCGGCTCCGAATTGAAGGCGCTGAAGGCGCTGCCGGGTTTCAAAAGTGAGTTGAACCGGGAGGCCTTGGCGCTTTTTATGCGCACCCGCTACATCCCCGGTGCGCGCACCATTTATCGGGCTTACCATAAACTGCAGGCGGGCCAAACGCTGCTGTTGAAGGCGGGCGAGGTTCACCTGCACCGTTATTGGGACCTTGAGGCCGAAGCCGCACGGGCCATTGCCAGCCCCTTCGCCGGTACGCGCCGCGAGGCCCTGGACGAGGTCGGGCGTCTGTTCGCCGTCTCCACGGCCAGACGGCTGGAAGCCGATGTGCCGTTGGGGGTGTTTTTGTCCGGCGGGATTGATTCGTCCCTCACCACGGCCTATGCCGCCCATGCTCTGAGCGCGCCGCTGAATACCTACACCATCGGTTTTGAAGACCAACACTTTAACGAAGCACCCTACGCCAGAAAGGTCGCCGAACATTTCGGTACCCACCACACCGAAATCATGGTGAACCCGCGTGATGCGCTGGAGGTCGTGGAGCGTCTGCCGTCGATGTACGACGAGCCGTTTGCCGACCCGTCGCAAATTCCCACCGCCGTGCTCTGCGCACAGGTGGGCAAGCATGTCCGTGTGGCGCTGGCCGGCGATGGCGGGGATGAACTGTTTTGTGGCTATGGACGTTATGTGAGCCAGATCAAACGCTGGTCCAGGGCGCAGGGCCGGGGGGCCGGGATTGCGGCCTTGCTGGCGGCCAAGGTTGCGGCGAGCCTGCCGGTGGGTCTGCTTGATGCCCTCGATGGGCTGCGCGGCAAACCCGGCAAGCTGGGGCGTAAAATATTTGCCCGCTTGCAGGAACGCTCGCAGGACGGGGCCGAAGATTTTTTTCTCTACGCGTCCGCGTTCTGGCGCGACGGCGTGCCTGTTGTGGGTTTTGAAAGGACACGGCGTGCACCGTTCGGCGTTGCGGCCCTGCATGTGCCGGGGGCCACGGATGTGCAGCGCTTTCAGGTTCTGGATGCATTGATGTATTTGCCCGACGATGTTCTGGTGAAGACGGACCGTGCGGCCATGGCCGCTTCGCTGGAAGTGCGCACACCTTTCCTGAATGTTGATCTGGCCCGCCTCGCTTGGTCCTTGCCGCCTGCCATGATGGACCCGGGCATACATGGATTGAAGGCAATGCTTAAGGATTTGCTGGCGCGCCACATGCCGCGAAATTTGTTTGAACGCCCCAAGATGGGGTTTGATGTGCCGCTGCGCGCGTGGCTGCGCGGGGACTTGAAGGCATGGGGGGACGATCTCGTCTTATCGCCGTGCGCACTGGCGCGTGATTATCTGGACATGGCACGCATACAAAAACGCTGGCAGGACCATCAGCGTGGCCTCAACGCGGAAGGCGATATGTGGCCCGCGTTGATGGTGCTGGCGTGGATGCGCAGCTATTGATCTCGTCGCTCTACCAAATCCGGGTCCGCTGTAATGGGGCGATAGATTTCCACTCGGTCGCCTTCTTTCAGTTTTGCTTCAAGCTTGCTCAGTTTTCCGAACACGCCGACTTTTTGTACGTTCAAATCGATATCGGGGAACTTTTCCAGAATTCCCGACTGGTCGATGGCGTCTTGAACGGTGGTCTCTTCGGGAACTTCGAAATTGAACCATAATTGGCGCGCCGCTTTGGCGTAGGTAATACTGACGATCATGGTGTGGTTTTCCTTTTCAACCGCCCGGCAGGGAATGGCAGGCCGGGGCATCCGCTTGCACCGCGACGCGGCCTTTGCGCCACGGTTCCAGTTTTTTGTCCAAGGTGCGTTTTCCGGCCAGCAAGAACCCCAGCACGACAAAGCCGCCCGGCGGCAGGGCGAACAGCAACATGCCGTTGTAGGATGGAATGTTGATGCTCATGCTGGTGAAGGCGGGCCCCAACAACACCGCGGCGCCGGAGAACAAGGTGCCGGAGCCGAGCACTTCGCGCACCGTACCCACCACCACCAACGCCAGGGTGAAACCGATTCCCATCATCAGTCCGTCGTAAGTCGATGCGCTCACGGGATTTTTCGAAGCATAGGTCTCGGCGCGCCCGAAGATGGCGCAATTGGTTACAATCAAGGGAATGAACAGCCCCAGAACCTTATGCAGATCGTGAAGCCAAGCGTTCATCACCATGTCCACCAAGGTGACCAGACCGGCAATCACCAAAACGAATATGGGAATGCGGATCATGCTGGGCGTAAATTTGCGCAAGGCCGAAATCGAGAATCCCGAGCACATCAAAACGGCGGTGGTCGCCAGCCCCATCCCCAATCCGTTGGTCGCCGTGGCGGTCACGGCGAGCAATGGGCACAACGCCAAAACCTGGGAAAAAGTGACGTTGTTATCCCACAGGCCATCGCGTGTGATGGCCCAGTAATCCGTCTTTTTTCGAGCGGGCTTTTGAATTGCAGGGGGGCTGTCAGTCATTATTAGCGTCTCCGGCAAAGAGTTTGGCGTGATTGGCGCGGACGTATTTCAATCCCCGTTTGACGGCTTTCACCACGGCGCGCGGGGTGATGGTCGCGCCGCTGAACTGGTCGAATACGCCGCCGTCCTTTTTGACTTTCCATTTCGCAGGCGCCAAATTTTCGAAAGAACGGCCGTTGAATTCCAAAACCCACTTGCTTTTCTTGATTTCGATTCGATCGCCCAGACCCGGCGTTTCCATATGCGACAGAACGCGCACGCCCAGGATCTCATTTTTGTCGTTCACGCCCATGACAAGGTTGATGTTTCCGCCGTAGCCCACCCCCGTGAGCGGCAGCGCGATGGCGATCACCTTGCCTTTGGACTCGGCGCGGTAAACCTTGATGGTTTTTCCAGAGGGGCCAATGAGCGAGAGTATATCTTTGTTCAAGGCGTTGTCGTGGAGGTTCGAAGGCACCACCTGGGCGAGGATGGCTTTCAAGTCTTCGGCCAATCTCAGTTTAATCTGGGGCTTCGTGATGATGTTGCCGACCGCCAGCAAGATCGCGGTCACGGTGGTGAAGATCGTCAATGTCGCAGCGATCTTGAACGGGCCATACGGTTTGGCCGTTTGATCCGAAGATTGCGTTGGCGTATCGTTCATTTTTGTTTCTCCTCGTAAACGAGGGGCTGGCCGCGGCGAGTGCGCCCGTAGACACGCGGCTTGAAATAGCGGTCGATCAGCGGTGTTGCGGCATTCAAGAGCAAAACGGCGAAGGCCATGCCCTCGGGGTACCCGCCCCAGGTGCGGATGAGGTACACCATGAGCCCGCACAGCGCGCCGTAGATGAGTTTTCCCGTCGGCGTGACCGGAGATGTGACGGGGTCGGTGGCGATGAAAAATGCCCCCAGCAGCAAGGCCCCGGATAGGACATGAACGGTGGCGCTGGGATAGGTGGCCGGATTGATGAAGTTGAGCAGCGTCGCCATGAACGCGACGGCCCCGATCATCGCCACGGGGATGTGCCATGAGATGATGCGTCGGCCCAACAGGAACAAACCACCCAGCAGTAAAAGCGGTGCCGAGGTCTCGCCCAGGGAACCCGGCACGGCGCCGAACAGAAAATTCTTCATGTTAAAGGCGCTTGCAAACGCGTCCGGCCAGGATATTCCGCGCCCTGCTTCGGTTTTGATGTAGCCCAGAACCGAAGCACTGCTCACGGTGTCTATGAGCGAAGTGCCATATCCGAAGGTGATGGCCAGACCATCCATGAAACTTGGCGCGTTCGCGCTCAAAAGGGGATGCGGAGCGACGAAAAATGTCATCTGTACCGGAAATGAAACCAGCAAAACCACCCGCGCCATCATGGCGGGGTTGAACAGATTTTGTCCCAGACCGCCATACACCTGTTTGCCCACGCCGATGGCGAACAGCCCCCCCACGGCGCCGATCCACCACGGCGCCCATGGCGGCAGGGTCAAGGCCAGAAGCCATCCGGCAAGCACAGCCGAACCATCCATCAAGGTCGGACGGATGGGCTTGTTCATAATTTTGAGCGAAAGGGCTTCGGTTACCAACGCACTCACGATGGTGACCAGAAACATATTCAACGCCGGCCAGCCGAACTGGTAAAGTCCATACAGCGTTCCCGGCGTCAAGGCGAGCATGACGCTGAGCATAATGGTGGAAACGCTAAGGCTTTGGCGGAGAAACGGTCCACCGATCAGGGGAGGCGGGGTGTTCATGCGGAGGCTTTCTTTGTTTCTTGTTTGTTTTCCGGCTTTGATGCCGAAACCGGATCAGTGGATTTCCGGTTCGCGCGTTCGGCCTTGCGTTTGGCCATGGCTTCACGTTTGGCGCGTTTGATACGTTCCATGCGTTCGCTGCGCGCTTCGGCCAGACGCTTGATTTCTTTTTGTTTATGGTCGGCCCTTTGGGTCTGCGTGATCTTCCCTTTGGCGTAATTGAAATATTGCACCAAGGGGATGTTGGAGGGGCACACATAGGCGCACGAACCGCACCCGACGCAATCCATCAGGCCGAATTTCGTGGCTTGATCCATGTCTTCGGAGCGGATGGCAAGGGCCAGTTCCAGGGGAATGAGACCACACGGACACGCATCCACGCAACGCGCGCAGCGAATGCAGGGGCCTTGAAACATAGCGGTGGGAATTTCTTGTTGCGCAAGTGCCAATACACCGTTGGTGCCCTTGACGATGGGGGCCTTCAGGTCGCTCAACGGTTGACCCATCATCGGTCCGCCTAGCAACAGTCGGTGCGATTCGTCGGTGAGCCCGCCGGCAAAATCAAGCAATGTCTGCATGGTCGTGCCGATGGGCACGCGGACATTGGTGGGCCGTTTGACGGCTTCGCCGCTGATCGTGACGACGCGTTCCACCAACGGTTTGCCCAGACGCACCGCATCGTGGACCGCCAGCGCGGTGGCCACGTTGTGCACCACCGCACCGATTTCTGCGGTCAGGCCGCGCGCCGGGGTTTCCTTGCCCAACAGGGTCTGGGTGAGATGTTTTTCTGAGCCCATGGGATAGCGCGTCGGGACCTTGACCACGATAACTTCATCGAAGGCCTTCGCCGCGCGTTGCATGTGATGGATGGCGTCGGGCTTGTTGCCTTCGATGGCGATTACGGAGCGTCCCACGTGCAGGGCGCGCGCCATGATACGCACGCCATCAACGATATCCTCCGCGTGTTCGCGCATCAGGCGGTCGTCGCAGGTGAGATACGGCTCACACTCCGCACCGTTGATGATCAAGGTGTGAAGATCGTAACGGTTGCCGAGATCCAGCTTGACCGCAGAAGGAAACGTCGCCCCGCCCATGCCGACGATGCCGCTTTGCGACACGCGCGCGGCAATGGCGTCGGGGTCGCAAGAAAAAGGATCCAATGGCGGGGGCAGTTCACACCACTGTTCAAGGCCGTCGGGGCGGATGGTGATGGTGCGCGCCGGAAGGTTGGAAGGATGCGGTGCACTATGGCGCCCCAGCCTGACGACCTCGCCCGAGCTCGGCGCGTGAATGGGGGCGGAAATTCGTCCCTGGGCGATGGCGATAACCTGCCCTTTCAGCACCCGCTCGCCCTTTTTGACGATGGCCTCCGCCGCCTGACCGATGTGCTGTTGCAAGGGGACGTACAGCCGTTCGGGCAGGGGTAAATCCTCGATCGGCTTGTCTTCACTGAGACGCTTGCGGTCTTCAGGATGCACGCCGCCGCGGATTTTAAACAATTTTATGATGCCCACCGGTATTCTCCCTAAGGGTGTTCTGCGCTTACGAAGCCAACGCGAGATCTGGCGACGGTTTCGGCCAATACCAGTTTTCCAGGGTCACGGGCACGTCGCGCAATTGCAGGCTTTGCGTGGGGCAGATTTCCACACACTTGCCGCACCCGGTGCAGGCGTCGCGGATGACCACGTGGATCTGCCGGTTTGCGCCGACCAAAGCATCGGTCGGGCAACGTTTGAAGCATTTGGTGCAGCCGATGCACAGCCCTTCGTTGACGAAGGCCAGTTGCGGAACTTGTTCTTCCATGGCGTTTAAGTCCACGCGCACGCCAAGTTTGATGGCGAGGGCGAGGGCGAGAGATTTCCCCCCCGGCTGGCACAGGGAAACGGACGCATTGCCTCCGCCGACGGCCTCGGCATAGGGACCGCAGCCGGGATACCCGCATTGGCCGCATTGTGAACCGGGCAGCATGGCTTCGATTTCTGCGGTCTTGACGTCTCCATCGACCTTTAGGTACTTGGAAGCGAGGCCGAGTATGAGGCCGAGGAAAAGGCCCAGCGCGGCGAGAGCGGAAATGGCGACGAGCATATTGTCTTCTCCCTCAAGACAGGCCGGTGAAGCCCATGAACGCCAAGGCCAGAAATCCTGCCGTGACGAAGCTGATGGGGGCACCCTTGAAGGGGCCCGGAATGTCGGCAACGGCAAGGCGCTCACGTAGCCCTGCGAACAACACCATGACAATGGTGAAGCCGACCGCGGAGCCGAAGCCGTACAACAGGCTTTCAAGGAAATTGTGATTTTTCTGTGCATTCAACAGCGCCACACCCAAAATGGCGCAATTGGTGGTGATCAACGGCAGAAAGATACCCAGTACCTGATACAATGCGGGTGACGTTTTCTTGATCAGCATTTCCGTCAGTTGGACCACTGCCGCAATGACAACGATGAAACTGACGATCTGCAAATAGCCGACATTCAAGGGCACCATGATGAAGGTCTGCAAGGCCCAGCTGGTGACCGAGGTGAGCGTAAGCACGAAGGTCGTGGCCAGACCCATGCCGATGGCCGCGTCCACCTTGTTGGAGACGCCCATGAACGGGCATACCCCCAGGAACTGCACCAGGACGATGTTGTTCACCAAGGCCGTGCCGATCAGGAGAAGCAGGATATCTTTCATCGAGGTTCAGTCCGTTTTTACGTTGAAATCCGTCGTGTGCACGCTCGTCATGCCATGGTGAAATGCATCAACCGTACCAAGTTTTCGACAGGGCCCGCAGCCTTGCGTATACCCATGAAAACGATATGGTTTCTCGGCGTTGGGTCGAACGACGGATGTCTTTGTTGATGTCGTATGCCCGACAGAGTGGATGTCTTTAGCGCGTCGCATTGTCGTAAAAACGACAAGACGGCACGGCGAATGTGTCGTAGAAAGGGAATTACCGTTTAGGCACGGGCCTTGCAGAATACGGAACTGGTAACAACGCGCAGAGCGGTGCATCGGAGCAATATGGCGTCGCCACAAGACCCCTCAGTGTCCACGCGTTCGGTATCCGGCGCGCGTCAGCCCGATGGCGAGATTGCGTTGGACGTTTTTCGGCGCGCCATCGAATATGTTCCGGTGGCGACGTCGATTACCGATACGCAAGCGAACATCTTGTACGTCAACCCCGCCTTCGAGCGTTTGAGCGGGTATGCCCGCGATGAGGTTGTGGGTCGCAACGAGTCTTTGCTATCGGACAAAGCGACGCCCATCTCAATCTACAAGGATTTGTGGGCGACCATTACCGCCGGTGCGCCCTGGCAGGGACGGTTGGTCAATCGGACCAAGGACGGCAGACGCTATCTGGCAGATTTGAACGTTGTCCCGGTGAGCGACGCCACGGGGGCGATCATCCACTTTGTCGGCATGCACAACGATGTCACCGATTTGCACCAACTGGAAAGCAAGGTGAAGAACCAAGATGCCCTGATCACCTCGGTGGTTGAGGCGGCACCGGTGGTGATCGTTCTTCTGGACTCCCTGGGTCGGGTTGTTTTCTCCAATCAGGCCTACCAGGATTTAAAGCGCGAGACCGAAGAGGGCGAACCGGCGGATGTGTTTGCACAGGCTTTTCAGGAACGTCACGCTCAAGGGGACAAATTTCCGGCACTTGAGATCAGCGTTGAAGCGCCGAACGCGGAGCGGCACTGGTTTTCGTGTTCGGCAAGCAAGGTCCACGAACACGACATGAGTGCGGCGGGCTATTTTACGCCCGTCGGCCAAAGCGGTTTGTTGTTTGTCGCCAGTGATATCACCTTGCAGCGCCAACGTTATGAGCAGGCCCGCACCAACGCCATGCGTGCCTTGGTGGCGGAACAGCAAATGGCCCAGGGCATGCGCGAGATCGTTTCGGGGGCCATTTTCCAATTGCAAGGGCCGTTGAATGTGATGAGTGCTGCGGCTCAGATGATGGAGCGACAAAACGGCGGTGGTGCGTTGGCGGCGCCGATCGAAGAGGTTTTGAAAGCGGGCGGCGATGCCTTGGAAAAGCTCAAGGCCGCGTTGCCCCATGTGGCGGATGAACCGGTTGCGTCGCTCAATATCAATGAGTTGATCCGTGAGGTTCTCGATGTTTCCATTGACGCTTTGTTGCGTGAGGGGATTTTTGTCGATTGGCGTCCGGCCAAGGTTCTGCCCAACGTCCCCGGGCGCGCCAACGCTTTGCGCACCATGATCAAGAACCTTGTGGACAATGCCATCCTCGCCATTAAGGACGCCGGCGGCGCGCGGCGTGAAATTGTGATGACCACAAGTGCGCCGTCGTCCGGTGACGTGAAGATGGAGATTTGCGATAGCGGTGGCGGCCTGGATGAGACCATACGCCTTAAGATTTACGAACCTTTTTTCAGTGCGTGGAAAAAAACGCGTTCGCGTCCCGGCATGGGGCTCGTTTTGGCGCGTCAGATTGTTGCTGCGCAGGGCGGAAGCCTCAAGATCGACAACCTTACCCCCGTGCTCATTTCCGGACTGACGCCCGGGGGCTGCAAGGCCGAAGTGATTTTCGCCGCCACAGACCCTCATAAAGGAGAAAAATCGTCCCGATGAGCGATGATGAACGCACCTGTGCGCGGATCAAATCGGACATGGAAACCTTGTTCAAGGTCAGTCAGGTCTTAAGCCGGTCCTTGAATTTGAAGGAGACGTTGCAGGACGTTTTTACCCTGTTGCATGACATGAGCGGTTTTCAAAACGGCATGATCAGCCTTCTGGATGAGGAAACGGGCAACCTGAGCCTGCGTGTTGCGCACCAAGAAAGCGTGGTTTCGCTGGACACTATCAGCTATCGCCCGGGTGAAGGCGTGGTTGGCGAAATCATGGAAACCTGTGTGCCGGTCATCGTGCCGAAGATTGCGAAGGAGCCGAAGTTTTTGGGCCGCACCGGGTTTTACGACAGTGAGTTGCCGTTTATCGGTGTGCCGATTTTTTCCGGTAACACGCCCATGGGGGTTTTGGCGGCGCAACCGTTGCAGAGCGAGGAAAGCCTGGAAGGCCGCGCACTTTTCTTGGAAATGATTGCCAATTTGATCGCCCAGACGGTGCGCCTGTGGA
Source organism: uncultured Magnetovibrio sp. (assembly GCA_964451415.1). Lineage (GTDB taxonomy): Bacteria > Pseudomonadota > Alphaproteobacteria > Rhodospirillales > Magnetovibrionaceae > CAYVHU01. The sequence continues at coordinate 107,454 of CAYVHU010000008.1, read as the reverse complement.
TGCAGTTGGAACAAGAGACGCGGGAATTGAAAGCCGAACGCGACACCTTGCGCCGCGCGGTCAAGCATGAGCACGGTTTTGACAATATGGTGGGTCGTTCGGGCGTGATGCGTACGGTCTTCGAACAAGTGCGCCTGGTCTCGGTGTGGAGTACGACGGTGTTGATCCGTGGGGAAAGCGGCACGGGCAAGGAACTGGTGGCCAACGCCATCCATTACAATTCGCCGCGCGTCAATGGCCCCATGATCAAGCTCAACTGTGCGGCGCTTCCCGATAATTTGCTGGAATCGGAACTCTTTGGCCATGAAAAGGGTGCCTTTACCGGGGCCAATATGCAGCGCAAGGGGCGTTTTGAGATGGCCGACGGCGGAACGTTGTTCCTCGATGAAATCGGCGAGATTTCCGCCACCTTTCAGGCCAAGCTCCTGCGTATTTTGCAAGAAGGCGAGTTTGAACGTGTGGGCGGGGTCAAGACCTTGAAGGTCGATGTGCGCGTGATCGCGGCGACCAACCGCGATCTGGAAGCGGCCGTGGAAAGCGGCGAGTTTCGCGAAGACCTTTACTATCGTTTGAATGTCATGCCCATCAACATGCCGCCGCTGCGCGAACGGACCGAGGACATTCCCGATCTGGCGGCATTTCTGGTGGGAAAAATTTCCAAACTTCAAGGTCGTCCTTTGCAAATTACCGACAGTGCCGTGCGCGTTTTGGTGCGTCATGGCTGGCCGGGTAATGTGCGAGAATTGGAAAACACCCTGGAGCGGGCGGCCATCATGAGCGAAAATGGTGTGATTGACCGTGATGTGATCGCCTTGGCGGGCCTTGCGGATCATCTCTTGGTTCAAGGTGCAAAGCAGGAAAGTCCTTTGGGGGCAGCGCCGTCTACGCCGCAGATTGATTTTACCGATCCTAACGTGGACGAGCGCGAACGTGTGATCGCGGCATTGGAAGAAGCCGGGTGGGTGCAGGCCCGCGCGGCGCGTCTTTTGAACATGACCCCGCGCCAGATCGCGTATCGCATCCAGACCCTCAACATCAAAGTGCGCCACATCTGATCCCCCCACTTGTGAAAGATTTGTCGGAGATGCGACAAAGGGGGCTCTTTTGTGACGTTATGATCTGAAGGGTAGATGAAAATGGCTTTAGAATCAGAGTGATAGAAATTTTTTCGACCCGGCACGGACTTTGCATTTTATCTTTTACAGTTTTTTGAAGGGTGAAATATGGAACTCAAGGTTCTCGGTCAAGACAATCAGTCGCCTGGGCAACAATCGGGGCGCTCTTCTGGCGATGGATGCGCTTCAGGGACGTGCGGGTCCAGTGAAGACGCCATGGGGCATTTGCCCGAAAGCGTGCGCGAAAAGGTCCACAATCATCCCTGTTATTCCGAAGAAGCGCATCATTATTACGCTCGGATGCATGTCGCCGTCGCACCGGCGTGCAACATCCAATGCCATTTTTGCAATCGTAAATACGACTGCGCCAACGAAAGCCGCCCCGGCGTGGTCTCAGAACTGCTGAGCCCCGATCAGGCGGCAAAAAAAGTGCTCGCGGTGGCCAGTGAAATCCCCCAGATGACGGTGTTGGGTGTGGCCGGTCCGGGTGATCCGTTGGCCAACCCCGAACGCACCTTCGAGACCTTTCGCAAGATCGTGGAAAAGGCTCCGGATATCAAGCTATGTCTCTCGACCAACGGTTTGGCGCTGCCCGATCATGTGGATGAGATTGTGGCGCTGAACGTCGATCATGTGACCATCACCATCAACTGCGTTGATCCGCTTGTCGGCGAAAAGATTTATCCTTGGGTGTTTTGGAATCATAAACGCGTGAAGGGAATCAAGGGGGCCAAAATCCTCATCGAACGTCAGCAAAAAGGTCTGGAAATGCTCATCGAGCGTGGCGTTCTGGTCAAGGTGAATTCGGTGATGATTCCGGGCGTTAACGATAAACACTTACAAGAGGTTTCGCGGATCGTAAAAACCAAGGGGGCATTTCTGCACAACGTTATGCCGCTGATTTCCGAGCCCGAACACGGGACATTTTACGGTCTCATGGGGCAACGCGGTCCGAATAAACGCGAACTGAGCGCCCTTCAAGATGCGTGCGCGGGCGACATGAACATGATGCGCCACTGCCGCCAGTGCCGCGCCGATGCGGTCGGCCTTCTGGGCGAAGATCGCGGTCAGGAATTTACCTTGGACAAGGTCGAGGCGATGAAGATCGACCACGAAGCGGCCATGGAAAAGCGTCTTCGTGTCCATGAAGGCATCGAGGCACACCGTGACGCCCTGCGCGCAGTGAAGACGCGTGAGCTTTTGGCTCCTGAAGGCACGCCGAGCGCGCGCATTGCGGTGACCACTAAGGGTGACGGGGTCGTCAACCAGCACTTCGGCCATGCCACGGAATTTCTGATCTATGAAGTGTCTCCCGAAGGGGTGCGTCTGATCGGCCCCCGCAAGATCGAAAATGCCTATTGCGTCGGGCCCGATGTGTGTCCCGAGGGTGCAGAAAAAGGTTCCGTGTTGGACGGTATTTTAGAGGCGTTGGCGGATTGTTCCGCCGTCGTGTCGGCCAAGATCGGTATCGAGCCTTGGGAACAACTGGAGGACGCAGGCATCCTGCCCAGCGGCGAATATGCCTGGGAGCCGATCGAAGACGCGCTCAAAGCCATGTACCGCGAACTGGTTGAACGCGGACATGTGTTCAAGGATCTCACCATCTTGAAAGCTGCGGGGTAATCTTGTCATGGCTTTAAGTATCGTTGAAGGCTGTGTGAATTGCTGGGCGTGTTCTGTGTTGTGTCCGTCCGATGCCATTTATATGGTCGATGCGCATTTTATAATCGACCAGAAAAAGTGTGCGGAATGCAACGGTGAGTATGCCGATGCGCAGTGCGCCAGCATATGCCCCGTCGAAGGAGCGATTGTGGATGCAACGGGGCAGGCCATCAATCCACCGGGTTCGCTCACGGGCATTGTGCCGGAAATGATGGAAAAAACACGAGCCGAAATTCAGGCGCGTTAGGGGACGTTCATGGCCAAAGCCAATATTACTTTTGCAGACATTGATCTCACCATCACCGTTCCGGTGGGAACGCGTGTCATCGAAGTGTCGGAAAAAGTCGGGTCCTCCATCACCTATGGATGCCGCGAATGCGACTGTGGCAATTGCCTGATGCAGGTGGTGGACGGCATCGAGAATTTGTCGGAACCATCCGTATTGGAAGACCGGGTGCTGCGCGATGTTATGGCGGGGCGCAAAGAACGCCTTGCGTGTCAGGCGCAAGTTTTGGGACCGGTGACGGTCAAGCCGCTTTAAATGCGCACCGTGGCTCTGAGAGAACGTTCCCGCAGCAAGATCCTGTTGCATGCCCGCGGCCATGGCAATGACGCCGCCATGGCGGCCATGGTGTTGAGTGCACGCTATGGAAATAGTGCGCTTGGGGGGTGGTTGGGCCTTTCAGCTACGGGGTTTCATGCTTTGCGGCGTCACCACTTTCCCGGGGTCAGGCTTCCGTGCGGGTTGCGATCGACGCTTCGGCGCCCGTCTTCGCGGTCTCTGGAATGGCAGGATCTTCGCAAGTTGTTGTATCGCCACCGTGCCGGACGTGACGTCTCAGAGTTGTTCGTCGCCGATATCGTGTGCTCGGCGTGTCTGGGATCGGATCATTTGTGGCAGGATCTGGGATTGTTCGACAGAAGCGAACTGAGTGCTTTGATGGTGCGCAACTTTCCCAAACTGGCCGCATTGAATGTTCATGACATGAAATGGAAGAAATTTTTATATAAACAATTGTGCATTGCGCAAGGTGTTTATACCTGCCGCGCACCGTCGTGCGAGGAATGCACGGACTATGATTTGTGCTTTGGTCCCGAGGACTGATGTGCCTTGTGTTGACGCAAAAGCTTTGAATGATCGTGTGCGCGGGGCCTATCTGGGCCTTGCGGTGGGGGATGCCCTGGGGGCGAGCGTCGAATTCATGTTGCCACACGAAATTAAAGCTAACATGGGGGTGCACCGCAATATTGTCGGCGGGGGCTGGTTGCATCTCAAAGCCGGGCACGTCACGGACGATACCGAAATGTCGTTGGCCTTGGGCGAGGCCATCCTCGCCGATGGCGGGTTCAGCGCCCTTGGCATTGCCCGCGTCTTTGATGCGTGGCTGAAAAGCAAGCCCATTGACGTCGGCCATACGGTGCGTCGTGCCATCGTGCGCTTTCGCAGCCAGGGCCTGACGCAGATGCCATTGGATGACTATGACGCCGGTAACGGTGCGGTGATGCGGGCTTTGCCGGTCGCCATCGCCACCTTGGGCGCGTGTCCAGATGACGTGGCGCGCGCGGCGAAGCTTCAGGCGCATGTCACGCACAATGCGCCTTTGGCCGACTTGGGGCTCATGGCCGTGGTGCGTATGACGCAGTGTGCCTTGCGGGGAAAGGAAGATGCCTTTCTTGAAATGGGCCGGATCGCCCAGGGCTTGCGGGAGCAAGCGCGCGAGTACGATTTCACCAAACGCCGTATGGAAAATCCCTCGGCCTTTCTGCCGGAGACCCTGCGCGCGGTCTTTCAGGCTTTTCTTGAGACGGACACATTTGAAGCGGCGCTGATTGATGTGGTGAACCGCGGCGGAGATGCGGACACAACAGGTGCAATTTTAGGCTTCATGGTGGGCGCGCTGCATGGCGAAAGCGCGATTCCGGAACGCTGGCTCAAGGGTTTGAATGCGGAGGTTCGCAAGCGTTGTAAAAGGCAGGCGCTCAGCTTGTTGCAGATGTCGCCGATGATCGGTGGCGATGCCGTCTCCTTTATGGACGCGTGAGCGGCTATGAGGCGGCTTGCCGTGCGGGGGCGCCCGCAGCCAGCAGATCGTCGACATCGGCATTGACCCACTCGAAGCCGATTTTCTTGCAAAAGCGTTTTTCCTTATCCGTGGCATTGGGGATCAAGGCCCAACCGCGCGGTTGGGCGGCTGCGTAGGTGACGTCCGACAACACCATGCGTTCGGTATCGCGTGTGAGGCGCAGGCCCAGCAATACGTATTTCAGGCCCTTGCGTTTTTCCTTGAGGAACTTCGGAATGGCGAAACCGCCCATTAATTCCGTGATGTAGTCCACATAGTCCGCATCCGAAGCGATGTAGGTGGAATCGGGGACGGGGCTGCCCATGGGCTTGAACAAGATGGGCAGGGCCGGGTCCACGTCTTCCTGAGCGATCTCTGTTTTTGTATAGGATGTGCCGTCATGGGCGTGAATGGTGTAGCGGAAGTCGGTGCCTGCGATGCGCGAGATTCCCCGGATCAAGGTGTGTGGCGTGTCGGCGTAAGAATCCTGCAACTGGGTGTCGCGGTTGATGTCGATGACGTAGGGCAGTTTCGCGCTGGCAATGACATCGTGCAGCGGTGCGCGGGACCAGGATTTATCCTTATAAAGGCCGGTTAAAAAGCGCGTGATGAATTTGCGCCCTTTCTTGTGTTCCAGGTTCATGGCGGCGCGGGAAAATTCGTACATGAGTTTCGGGGCCATGGGCCGTCCGCCGTTCATGGCCAGAATTAGGCTGTCGCTGTCGGCGGGCATGGGGCTGCCATCGGTGGCGCGACATCCTGCCAGAACGCCTGCTCCCAGATAGGGTATTGCCGATCCGCTGATCATGTCCGCGAAGATGGATTGGAGTGTGCTGCTGACGTTCATGGGGGGCGGCCTTTGTTGTGGTTTCTTACAAGTTTTAAGTCTGCAAGAAGCGAACCAACCGTATTTGGGCGCAAAATCAAAGGCTTGGCGCATTTCTTTCTGTAGGCTTTGCGACACGGGTGTCGTTTTACAGTGTCGAGCGGGTGGTCTCATAGACGCCGCCCAGGACGATATACTCATCTTCGCCTGTCATTCTGAGACCCGGCAGCAATCCGGAAAAGAAGAACACCTTGGCCAATGGGACTCGGGCCGTGAGAATATAATCGCCGAAGGTGTCTGCGGTTTCGCGGTCCTTAGTGAAAGAGTTCACATTGTTGAAGAGCAAGACCGGGTGCGGGTTCACATCGTCCATGATCTCAAAATCACCAAGTCTGTTGATTCCCCGGTAAAGGGTCACATGGGTCGTCTTCGTGCGCGCCAATTCGTATTGGCAATAGGCATATACCAGGTCCAGTTGGGCCTCTAGGGCATTGGTGTTGTGTAGGCCGGCGGCACGGTCTTTTTGGAAAACGGCATAGCTCGGGTCTTGTGCACTTGATATTTTTTCTTTGTGGTAGCGCGTCATAAGGCCAAAGCGCGATTCCGCCCAGCTTTTCAAAACAGCGCCCTCGCGGGCATCGGGATCGAAGAACCAGCCGCGCAGTATGCGTAAATAGTCCGCCCTGGCGCGGCCCTTGCCTTTGCGTCCGCCGGCATCCTCCGGGTTTTCCAGACGAAACTGGACGGCCATGTAATCTTGAAATTTGGCAGCGCGCGCCGCCCCATCGTTGAGGGTATCGAGGGCTTTGAACAAATCAGCGTGAAAGGTGTGTATGCCGTCGATTTCCAAGGCGCACGGGTGGCGTTGGAAGGTCAGCCCACCAAGAATCTGCGGCGGCAGATTGCAGCGATTTACACTGAAATACGCACGTCGTGGTAGCGTGGTGCCAATTCTTGGCGCGCGCCGTGTTTGTGGCATGTCAGTAACCCTACAAGAAATGTGGTTTTGTCGTGTGCCCCACCGTACTGCTTCCGGCTTGGGGGGTGGGATGTCATATAAACAATATATATATCAACGCATTAAACGAATTCCTTGTGACTGGCACAGCTTTTGCTGCTGTAAGGCCAGACGCACATTGAAATGTAACAATCAAGGAGACATCATCATGGCACTTCGTCAAGCCGCCATCTACGGGAAGGGAGGCATTGGAAAGTCCACGACCACACAGAACCTGGTTGCCGCGCTTGCGGAAATTGGCCAGAAAGTGATGATCGTGGGCTGCGATCCCAAGGCCGATTCGACGCGACTGATTTTGCACGCCAAGGCTCAAAACACCATCATGCAGATGGCGGCCGAAGCGGGATCCGTGGAGGATCTGGAACTCGAAGACGTGCTGAAGGTCGGCTACGGTGACATCACGTGTGTCGAATCCGGTGGTCCGGAACCGGGCGTCGGGTGTGCCGGTCGCGGTGTGATCACGGCCATCAACTTCCTGGAAGAAGAAGGCGCTTACGAAGAAGATCTGGATTTCGTGTTCTACGACGTGCTCGGCGATGTGGTTTGTGGCGGTTTTGCCATGCCGATCCGCGAAAACAAGGCACAGGAAATCTACATCGTGTGTTCCGGTGAAATGATGGCCATGTACGCGGCCAACAACATCGCCAAGGGCATCGTGAAGTATGCCAATTCCGGCAGCGTGCGTCTGGCGGGTCTGATCTGTAATTCGCGCAATACCGATCGGGAAGATGACCTGATTGTTGCCCTGGCGGAAAAGCTCGGCACCCACATGATCCATTTCGTGCCGCGTGACAATATTGTGCAGCATGCTGAAATCCGTCGCATGACCGTGATCGAATACGATCCGAAAGCCAAGCAGGCGGACGAATACCGCACGCTCGCCAAGAAGATTGTCGCCAACGAAAAATTCGTCATTCCGACGCCGATCACCATGGAGGAGCTGGAAGAGTTGTTGACGGAATTCGGCATCATGGAGGTGGAAGACGAAAGTATTGTCGGTCAGGTCGCGGCGTCAGCCTGAACGGGTTCTGGTGGGCCGTGCCGTTCATGGCCGGCCCGCTTCCCGGCACACCATTTTTAAAGCTGCGTAAGGAGAACAGTCGTGCCAGATATGACACGCGAGGAGACTCAAAGCCTGATCGAAGAGGTTCTTGAGATTTATCCCGAGAAGGCGAAAAAAATTCGTGAAAAGCACTTGATCGTTAACGATCTTGCGAAGACGGATTCAAAAAAGTGCATCGAGTCCAACCGCAAAGCGCTTCCCGGCGCCATGACCGTGCGCGGTTGTGCCTACGCCGGATCCAAAGGCGTGGTGTGGGGGCCGATCAAGGACATGGTCCACATTTCCCACGGTCCCGTTGGCTGTGGTCAGTATTCGCGCGCCGGACGGCGTAACTACTATGTCGGCACCACCGGCGTGAATACCTTTGGCACCATGAACTTCACCTCGGATTTCCAGGAGAAGGACATTGTGTTTGGCGGCGACAAGAAGCTCAATAAGCTGATCGACGAAATTGAGGTCCTGTTTCCCTTGAACAAGGGAATTTCGATCCAGTCGGAATGCCCGGTCGGTCTGATCGGTGACGATATCGAAGCCATCTCAAAGGCCAAATCCAAGGAACTCGGCAAGACGGTCGTCCCGGTGCGCTGCGAAGGCTTTCGCGGTGTGTCCCAGTCTTTGGGCCATCACATCGCCAACGACGCCATCCGCGACTGGGTGATCGGCGCACGCGACGATGACACCAGTTTCAAGGCTACCGACTACGACGTCGCCATCCTCGGTGACTACAACATCGGTGGTGATGCCTGGTCTTCGCGCATTTTGCTCGAAGAAATGGGTTTGCGCGTGGTTTCGCAATGGTCCGGAGACGGTACCATCGCTGAAATGGAAATGACTCCGAAGGTCAAGTTGAACCTTTTGCATTGCTATCGTTCAATGAACTACATATCTCGCTATATGGAAGAGAAGTACGGTATTCCGTGGCTTGAGTACAACTTCTTCGGTCCGACGAAAATTGAAGAGTCTCTGCGCAAAATCGCCTCGTTCTTCGACGACAAGATCAAGGATGGAGCCGAGAAGGTTATCGCCAAGTACAAGGCCGAATATCAGGCGGTCATCGACAAGTATCGTCCGCGCCTGGAAGGCAAAAGGGTAATGCTTTATGTCGGCGGCCTCCGTCCGCGCCACATTATCGGCGCTTACGAGGACTTGGGCATGGAAGTGGTCGGAACGGGCTATGAATTCGGCCACAACGACGATTATGAGCGCACCTTCAAGGACGTTAAGGACGCTACGTTGATCTACGACGATGTCACCGGCTACGAATTCGAGGAATTTGTAAAGCGCGTGAAACCCGATCTGATCGGTTCCGGCGTCAAGGAAAAGTACATCTTCCAGAAGATGGGTATTCCCTTCCGCCAGATGCACTCGTGGGATTATTCCGGTCCGTATCACGGCTATGACGGTTTTGCCATTTTTGCTCGCGATATGGATATGACGCTCAACAATCCGTGCTGGAAAAACCTGACGCCGCCGTGGCTGAAGGACACCGAAGACGAAGCCATCGCGGCGCAATAGAACCCGCAACCGCTCATTTTTAGAGATTATGAGCGGTTCCTCGTACACCTTTAACCCGCATGTTCACAGATGAGTGGCGCGGGCGGAGGATCAAGACAATGAGTCAACACGTCGATAATATCAAACCAAGCTATCCGTTGTTTCTCGACGACGATTACACGGCGTCCCTCAGCGCAAAGCGGGCGCAATGTGAAGAATGCCATTCGGACGAAAAGATTGCCGAGGTCTTCGAATGGACCACGACCAAAGAGTATCAGGACCTGAACTTTGAACGTCAGGCCCTGGTCATCAATCCCGCCAAGGCATGTCAGCCCCTGGGCTCTGTTCTGTGTGCTCTGGGATTTGCGAAGACCTTGCCCTACGTGCATGGATCTCAGGGCTGCGTGGCGTATTTCCGTACCTATTTCAATCGCCACTTCAAGGAACCCGTCGCCTGTGTGTCGGATTCCATGAACGAAGATGCGGCGGTGTTTGGCGGCCAGAAAAATATGTTTGACGGTTTGGAAAATGCCACCGCGCTGTACAAACCGGACATGATCGCGGTGTCCACCACCTGCATGGCGGAAGTCATCGGCGATGATTTGAACGCGTTCATCGGCAATGCGAAAAAGGAAGGGTATATTCCCGACGAACTGCCCACGCCGTTCGCCCACACGCCAAGCTTTGTCGGCACCCATACGACCGGCTGGGACAACATGTTCGAAGGTGTCATGCGCTATTTCACCTTGAAGCACATGGACGATAAAAAGGTCGGTTCCAACGGCAAGATCAATTTGGTGCCGGGCTTTGAGACCTATCTTGGCAATTTCCGTGTGATGCGTCGCATGATGGAAGAAATGGGCGTTGACTATACGCTGTTGTCCGATCCCAGCGAGGTCCTTGATACCCCCGCCGATGGTCAGTTCCGCATGTACGAAGGCGGGACCACCCAGGACGAGGTCAAGGATGCCCCCAATGCCATCGACACGTTGTTGTTGCAGCCGTGGCACCTGGTCAAGACCAAGAAGTTCGTCAAGGGGACATGGAACCAGCCGGCGACGGACGTCAACATCCCGATGGGATTGAAGGGCACGGACGACTTTTTGATGACGGTGTCTGCCTTGAGCGGCAAACCGGTCGCCGACAGCCTGACCCTGGAACGCGGACGTCTGGTTGACATGATGACCGACAGCCATACATGGCTGCACGGCAAGAAATTCGGCCTCTACGGTGATCCCGACTATGTTATGGGCATGGCTGCCTTTTTGATGGAACTGGGGGCCGAGCCGACGCATATTCTGTGTGCGCGTGCCAACAAACGCTGGAAAAAAGCCATGTTGGCCATGTTGGCCGAAAACCCCTATGGAGCCAATTGCCAAATTCATGTGGGCAAGGACCTGTGGCATTTCCGGTCCTTGATGTTCACCGACAAACCGGACTTCATGATCGGCAATTCCTACGGCAAGTTCATCCAGCGCGATACCTTGCACAAGGGCAAGGAATTCGAGGTTCCGCTGATTCGTATCGGGTTCCCGATTTTCGATCGTCATCATCTGCATCGCATGACCACTTTGGGCTACGAGGGGGCGATGTATATCCTCACCACCTTAGTCAACGCGGTCTTGGAAAAGTTGGACGCCGACACCAGTGAGATGGGTGTTACGGACTACAACTTCGATCTGGTCCGTTAAGCGGGTTGCTCCCCTTTGCCTGTCCGGCGGAGGGGAGCCCCAGACTTCGATAAAGGAGCCTTTCATGCCCAGCGTGATGATTCGCAAGAACGAAGACGGAAAATTGCTGTTCTACGTGGCGAAAAAAGACTTGGAAGACGTCATTGTTTCCGTCGCCACCGACACCCCGGAAGCCTGGGGCGGTAAAGTCGAAATCGGTGATGGTTCCACGTACTACATCGATCCCATCAGTCCCCCGCCCGTATTTCCGACGACCCTCAGGTTTAAACGCGCCTGAGTACTGAGTTTTAAGTAAAGGAGACCGACATCATGGCCGTTCAGATTGACGCCAACATTTGCACAGCTTGCGGTGATTGCGAGCCCGTTTGTCCGACAAAATCCATTTCCCCGCACAAGGGCCTTTATACCGTGAAGGTCGATACCTGTACCGAATGCGAAGGTGAAGGGGATATGCCCCAATGTATCGACGTGTGCCTGGAAGACGATTGCATTGCCTTTCTTGAATAGAACGGGGCTTGAATAGAACGGGACGCTTGAACTTTCAGGAGGTCGAAACATGAGCGAGCAGGAGTTAACCCATGCCTTGGCGTTGCGCATCGGTTTGGCATCGAAAGCGTTAGCGGATGTCACGCCGGCGGATATGCTGGAGGTCGTCATGGCCGTCACCGGCGTGCCCATGACGCAACAGAAATTCTCAACCCTGAGTGTGGAAAAGTTGCGTACCGCGGCGGATGGGAAATTGTCGGCTCAATCGCGCGAGGCCCTTAACGACGCGTTGTCGGTCCTGAAAGACGCATCCGTTCATGAGGTTCCGGAATTGGACGCCTACGAAGACGGCGCCATGCCCGGGTCCATCCGTGTGGCGGTGGCCTCGAATGGGGCGGAGGATTTGGACGGGCATTTCGGATCCTGCTCGCGGTTCTTGATTTATCAGGTTTCGGGCGAAGAAACGCGCCTCATCAATGTGCGTTCCACCGCCGAAGACGTGGAGGCCGAGGACAAGACGCGTTTCCGCGCCGATTTGCTCAAGGATTGTCAGATTCTTTACACCGTATCCATCGGCGGCCCGGCGGCGGCCCGTGTGGTGCGCGCCGATGTGTGTCCCATCAAGAAACCCCAAGGTGGAAACGCGCGTGAAATGGTGGCCGAACTCGGTCGCGCCATCGCTCACAATCCACCGCCCTGGTTGGCCAAGGCCATGGGCCAGGAGGCGGAGGCGCGCGTGCGGTTTCGCGAAGTGCAATGATCGAGGTCGCAACTCTTGATGCGGTTTTGGCGTTTGTCGAAAGCGAAGGGACCCACGGTGCGGTGTTCGTCGCCTTGCGCGAACGCTGGCCGCGCCTTCATTTCACCCATTGCCTGGAGGACGAAATGTGTCAGGAGACACCGGTTCGCAAAGGGCGACGTGCCAATGTCTATCTGGTGAACGCCCATAATCATTGCGCCGTCATCACCGATCATCAGCCCTCTGCAACGGGCCTGTTGATCGCGGAAGTGACACCATGAACGAGGTTGAGCCTGCGCAACGCCTTGCCGCGTTGACGGATGTCGTCGCGGCGGTTCACCCCCGTAGCGATCATACTGCCTTGGTCACGGCGTTGAACGATGCGCTTTGTGATCTCAACGTCAAGTTGGTTTACACCCGTAAAGGGTGGCACCGTCCGGGCGGCGTGATCAATGCCAAGGGCGAAACAATCGCGAAAAATCTTGGCCAATGGCTGTATGACGATGAGGAAGACAATCTGGCGGATTTGTTCCGTCGTTACGAGAATGATGGTTTGATCGCCACGCGTCTGTGCGGTGTGACGCATTATCTAAGCGCGAAAACAGGTGATGGGCCGTGGGACTTTCTGCAAATCGAAGTGGATGAGTTACAGGAGTTCACCGAGCGGGAAGTTTTCGATCCTTCAAATCCGCCGGATATGGTGGAAGATATTTTAGAGCCGGTCGATCCGCTTATGGTCGCGTCGACGCCGGTCGGTTCTCCTTTCTACCAAATACGTCACGTCTGGGACATTGCCGAGGCTCATACGCGCATGGCTTCCGGTGGATATGCTGACAGTCTTTTGGTGCTGCGTTTTGTTGACGACTGGTGTGCTTCCGGCGCCAGGGAGTCCGTTTTTTGTGAAAATTTCGTGTTGCGTTTGAGCGAGTATCGCGATCGTTTCGGTGAAAAACGGTTGCAGGCGACCCCCCTGGCAACCCGCGCGCACAACGTGCCGGCACTTCCCGACACCCCGCCGCGGGGCGTTGCGCTGTTCCATTTTCTCAGCGCCTTCGACCGTGCGGTCGGCTACCCCATGGCATGGTATTTTCATCTGGTTTCGGGGGCGCTGCCGCAGATGGAAAGTATGGCCCATGCGGTGCACAAGGATTTGAGCAACGATTATGATTACCTGCCGCAGCACGACAAGGCCGTCCTTCAGGCCTGGATTGCGGATCCGTATCGGTTCTGATGTCTGGTTTGTCTGGTTTGCGACAATTTAAAGTTCTGTAGTACACTGATTTTCAAGGATTTTTATTTGGCACGAGTGTTGCGAAGACTACGGCAAAGGCACAATCTTTAAAGAACGCGGACACCATGAAGCCACAAGACATTGCGCAACTTCTCGATGAGCCCGCCTGCGGGCACAACCAAAAATCGAAATCCGGTTGTGCGCGGCCGACGCCGGGGGCGGCGGCCGGGGGTTGTGTGTTCGACGGCGCGCAAATTGCTTTGCTGCCCATTGCCGACGTGGCCCACGTCGTTCACGGGTCCATCGCGTGCGCGGGCTCAAGCTGGGATAATCGCGGCGCGCGTTCATCGGGGCCTTCCTTGTGGCGCACCGGCATGACCACGGACTTGAGCGAACAGGACGTGATCATGGGACGTGGGGAAAAACGCCTGTTCCATTCCATTAAACAAGCCATCCAGGATTATGAACCGGCGGCGGTGTTCGTCTACAACACCTGTGTTGCGGCGCTGATCGGCGACGATGTGGAGGCGGTGTGCAAAGAAGCACAGAAACGTTGGGGTGTCCCCGTGGTGCCGGTGGATGCTGCGGGTTTTTACGGTACCAAGAACTTAGGGAACCGCATCGCCGGCGAGACGATGGTGAAATACGTCATCGGCACGCGCGAACCGGACGCGGTGCCTGCGCACGCACAGCGCGATGGAATTGAAGTGCACGATATTTCGTTGATCGGCGAATACAACATTGCGGGTGAGTTGTGGCACGTGAAGCCGTTGCTGGACGAACTGGGGTTGCGTGTTCTGGGGACCTTGTCCGGAGATTCACGTTTTCGCGATATTCAGACCTTGCACCGTGGCGAAGTCAACATGATGGTGTGTTCAAAGGCCATGATCAACGTGGCGCGAAAGCTTCAGGAGAAGTACGCCACGCCTTGGTTCGAGGGCAGCTTTTACGGGGCCTCGGATGTCTCTGCGGCGCTGCGCAAGTTTGCTGAAATCATTGATGATACAGGCTTGATTTCGCGCACAGAAGCGCTCATCGAACGTGAAGAAAAACGTTTGAACGAGGCGTTGGAACCGTGGCGTGAACGCCTGCGCGGCAAGCGTGTTCTTTTGTACACCGGCGGTGTGAAATCGTGGTCCGTGGTCGCTGCGTTGCAGGATCTGGGCCTTGATGTGGTGGCCACCGGCACCAAAAAAAGTACCGAGGACGACAAAGCGCGCATACGCGACCTCATGGGGTCCGATGCGGTGATGATCGAAGATGGAAATCCACGCGCGCTGTTGGATACGATTGCGAATTTACGAGCCGACATTCTCATTGCCGGCGGGCGCAATATGTACACCGCGTTGAAAGCCCGTGTGCCGTTTCTCGATATCAACCAAGAACGCGAGTTTGCCTATGCGGGTTACATCGGCATGGTGGAACTGGCGCGCCAGTTGGCCTTGTCCCTGGAAAGTCCGGTGTGGGAAGCGGTGCGCAAGCCGGCTCCCTGGGCGGTGCGCGCACCTCTGGCGAAGGCAGGAGAATAACCGTGGCCGAGCTTCTCAAACGTAACAAGGCCTTGAGCGTCAATCCGTTGAAATCCAGTCAGGCCATGGGGGCTGCGCTGGCTTTTATGGGGGTGGGTCGCGCCACGGCAATGCTGCACGGGGCGCAAGGTTGTAGCGCCTTTGGTAAAATATTTTTTGTGCGCCACTTTCGCGAACCGGTTCCCTTGCAGAGCACGGCAATGGACCAGGTTTCTACGGTAATGGGCTCCGAAGACAACGTGATTGAAGGTCTGTCCGTGATCTGTGGGAAATCCGCGCCCGATCTGATCGGCGTGCCGAGCACGGGGGTCTCGGAAGCCCAGGGTAGTGACGTGCGCATGGCGATCCGTAAGTTTCACGAGCAAAATCCGCATTTCAGAAATACCACCGTCGTCGCCGTGGATACTCCTGATTTCAGCGGTTGTCTGGAAACCGGTTACGCTAAAGCCGTAGAGGCCTTGATCGAAACGTTGGTGGAAGGTCCGGTGTCGGAACGCGATGCCTCACGGGTCAATGTTCTGGTCGGTGCACACGTGAGCCCGGGTGATATCGAAGCGCTCAAAGATATGGTGGAAATGTTCGGCTTCGTCCCTGTGGTGATTCCTGACATCTCGGGCTCTCTGGACGGCCATCTGGGGGGGGATGATTTCAATCCGCTCACCGACGGCGGAGTGCCGCGCGACGATATCCGCACGGCAGGTGCGGCGCGTGCAACACTGGTTATTGGTCGCCACCTGGATGCGGCGGCCGATCGTCTTAAAGAGATTTGCGGCGTTGCGGATTTTCGTTTCGATCATCTTCTGGGCCTGGAGGCCGTGGACACCTTTGTCGAGACGCTCAGCATCCTTAGCGGCCAAGCCGTTCCCTTGAAGCTGGAACGCCGGCGCGCGCAATTGCAAGATGCCATGCTGGACAGCCATTTTATGATCGGGCAAGCACGCCTCGCCATTGCCGGCGATCCGGACATGGTGAAGATGTTCGCCGATCTGGCGCGTTCCATGGGGGCGGAGGTTCCCGTCGCCGTGGTTCCCACAAATGCCAAGCTCACTGCCGAAATTCATGCCGGTGTGATCAAAATCGGCGATCTGGAAGATTTGGAACTTATGGGACGTGATGCGCACTGCGAGGTGTTGATCGGCAATTCCCATTGCGCTCGCACGGCGCAAAGCCTGGGCGTACCGTTGTTGCGTGCGGGCTTTCCGCAATTTGATATTTTGGGTGGATTTCGCCGCACCTGGATGGGCTACGAAGGCACGCGCGACGCCCTGTTCGATCTTGGTAACGCGATGCTAAGCGTGCACAAGGGTGAAGTCGAACCGTATGTTTCCATTTATGAGGACATGGAATCATGTCCATAGCACGCCATTTTCGTATTGTAGACTGCGGAACAGAGGAAGACTCCATGAATGAGGGTCTGAAAATAGCGTTTGCCTCCAGCGATATGCATCATGTGGATCAGCATTTCGGATCGGCGCGCAGTTTTGTGATGTACGAGGTTCTCGCCGAGCATGCGTTCATGAGCGATGCGGTGGAATTCGGTGAACTGGCCCAAGACGGCAACGAAGACAAGCTGGATTCAAAGATCGCGGCGTTGTCGGGGTGCGCCGCCGTTTATGTGCTGGCCATCGGGGGGGGCGCCGTGGCCAAACTGGCACGTATCGGTGTACACCCTTTGAAGGTGCAACCGCGCACACCCATCGCGAATCTGGTCGGCGATGTGCAGAGGCAATTGCGAGATGGATCTTCGCCGTGGATTGCACGGGCCTTGCGCTGCGAGCGCGATGATGAGAGCCGTTTCAATGCGATGGAAGCCGAGGGTTGGAGCGAATGACACATGGATGAAACAAACGCACAGGCCGATCTGCTCGTCACCTCCGGGCGTGTCGTCACGGATAAGGCGGGTGTTGCGTGGCTCGAAGTGTCCCGCGAGACCGCGTGCGGTGGCTGTCACAATAGCGATTGCTGTTCTTCCGCGCCGCAAGAAGAAGAACCTGGTTTGGGCGTTCCGGGCAAAATGCGTTTTGCCCTGGATGGCCGGTGGCGTGAGCATGAAGGCGAGCGGGTTGAATTGGCCTGCTCGCAAAACGGTCTGTTGCTGGCCGCATTGTTGGCCTATGGCATTCCCACGTTGGGGGCTGTCCTGGGGGGGGTGTTGGCGGCGAAACTGGGCTGGGGCGACGGTTTTCAAGCGCTGAGTGCGCTTGGTGGACTTGTCCTGGGATTCATGGTGGCGCGTCGGGCGGTGGCGCTCGGTCAAGCGCCGTCTGTAACATTGAAAAGGAACTGATTTCATGGGTGAGACAAGCGTTAAAGATATCGTGATCGACGCGGACGATCCGATCATGCAAAGTGATTTTGTGAAAGAAATGTCGCGACAAATTCGCGCCATCGACAGCTACGGGACGTATGACACGGCTTCGGACGCGGAAGTTCTGGATCCGTTCATCCTGACCAAGGAACGCAAGCGCGAAATTCCCGTGGTGGGTGACCCGGACGAAGAAACTATTGCGCGCATCAAGGCGTTCTATAATGCCATCGCGGTGATGATCGAGTCCGAATGCAAAAAGATGGCCGTGCCCTTGATCCACATTACTTATGAAGGCTTTGGCCGTGCGGTGATCACCGTGGGCAAGCTTGTCGTGATGGACAAGTCGCTGCGCGACGTGCACCGCTTTGGCTTTCCCACCCTGTCCAAGATGAAGGACGAGGCCGATAAGCTTTTGTCGGTTGCGGTGAACATCATTGGCGATCATTCCGAAGTCGCAGGCTTGTAAGGCGTAAAAAATGGGCAACATTACCGGCATAACGCGCGGGGGAACCGAATATACCCCGGAGTTCATATTGACCCTGGATCAAACGAAATGCCTCGGTTGCGGACGGTGTTTCAAGGCCTGTCCGCGTGATGTGTTCGATCTGGTCGAACGCGACGGCCTGGATTTGGTCGACGAGGATCTGGATGATGATGACGATGATGATTGGGATGACGATGACGGGTTTTCCGACGATACCTCCATGGTCATGAGTCTTAAGGACGCCCTGGATTGCATCGGCTGCAAGGCTTGCTTCCGGGTCTGTCCCAAGTCGTGCATGACCCACGCGCCACAACCCGTAGCGTAAATTTCAGACCTCGATTAAAAAGGAGAGACGGCCATGCCCCGTCCCGAAAAACACGTCTTCGTGTGCACCCAGTCCCGCAGCGAAGGCCACCCGCGCGGATCGTGCGCACAGGTCAATTCCAACGACGTCTTCGACGCTTTTCTGGCCGCATTTCAGGAACACGACCTGTGGGGCACATACAAACTTTCGTCCTCAAGCTGCATCGGCCCCTGTTTTACCGGCCCCAGCGTTCTGGTGTACCCCGAAAGCACCATGTACCTGAAAGTAAAACCCGAAGACGTGGCGGAAATCGTCGAAAAACACATCAAAGGCGGCAAAGTCGTAGACCGCCTGAAAGCCCCGCAGGATATCTGGTAAAGGCTCAGCACCCGAAGGCCCAAGATCAATGTCGGGAGCTTTCCTAATTCGGTGACCCTAATTCGGTGACAGTTTACTTTATTGCTTCTTCTTCGCCTTCGGCCCCCGCTTTTGGGGACGCACAGCCCGGCCCAAGCGCTTTTCCAAACTCTCAAGCCACTTGGGCGTTCCAATGGGGCGACCAATGGTTTCGGCCTTGCGGATGGTTTCGCTCATCTCTTCGTCTTCACCGCTTTTCAACAGGGCCGCAAAACTCGGGCAGCGCTCCAACACCGGGGCGACGCTCACAAGCCCATTATCCTTTCCCGCCAAATGCGCCCGCGCGCTGGACCATTTCCAGTCTCGCGCCCGTTTCACCAGCTTTGCTCGCACGGGGTTGAGAGACACATACCGCACGCCGTGGAGAAGATGTTCCTCATCCATGGCAACCGAGCCAAACCGCCCCTGCCATAAATGCCCGGTCCATTTATGGCGTGCATTGATATATCGCGTATAGCGCCGATGGGCATCGCCCAGCGTGGCGCGCAGACCGTCCTCATGGCTGGGAACCAAAATCAGGTGAACATGATTGGGCATCAGACAATAAGCCCAGACCTTAGTCCTCGCCTTCTCGGCGGCTGCAGAGAGAAGTTTGATGTAGTGGCGGTAATCGCCGTCTTCAAAGAAAACGGGCTCGCGACGATTGCCCCGTTGTGTGACATGATGGGGTGTGCCGGGAATAACGATGCGTGCGATACGAGCCATAAGGAAGCTTAGTCCATCTGGACGATATAGTAAAGTAAACTGTCACCGTAATCAAAGTAAACTGTCACCGTAATCACCGTCACCGTAATCACCACCGTAATCACCGTAATTGAGAGAGAAGTTTGATGTAGTGGCGGTAATCGCCGTCTTCAAAGAAAACGGGCTCGCGACGATTGCCCCGTTGTGTGACATGATGGGGTGTGCCGGGAATAACGATGCGTGCGATACGAGCCATAAGGAAGCTTAGTCCATCTGGACGATATAGTAAAGTAAACTGTCACCGTAATCCATATAGTAAAGTAAACTGTCACCGTAATCCATATAGTAAAGTAAACTGTCACCGT
>CAYVHU010000008.1:0-87875 GCA_964451415.1 uncultured Magnetovibrio sp. | reverse complement strand
GTAAAGTAAACTGTCACCGTAATCCATATAGTAAAGTAAACTGTCACCGTAATCCTCGTCACCGTAATCCTCACCGTAATCCACCAAACTGTCACCGTAATCCACCCACCGTAATCCACCGTAATCACCGTCACGCCTCTGTACCCTGACACCATCGTAGCCACGATGGTTTTACCCTCCAAACATTTGATTGAAATTATTAACAATCGCATTCAAATTTTGTTGGATAGCTTGGGAGGCACTTTCATATATTTGCTGCTGACGTCTGTATTCTGCATTCGCTTGATTTAACCTATTCACTGCTTGGTTCAGGTTGCGCATTGCGGTTTCATATTCGTTCTTCTTCCATTCATAATTTTGAGCTATACGGTTCGTTTCTTCAGCTGATCGGTTAAGGTCATTCTGGAGGCACTGTATGTAGTTTTTTCCCTGATCTTGGTACGTTTGGATTTGCCCTCGGCAGAAATTATAATCTGGCCTACCACTTACAAGGCCTGCACTGCTGAAGCAGCTTGGTATTTCAGGTGAAGCACATGCGATAGCAGTGTTTGCAAACAGCATTGCGGCTACCACTAAAATCAGAATCCTTCCCGAACGATGAAACATATGATTTTATCCTGAAGCTATAATTTCACCCAAATCCTACGACCACCACCATCACGCGTCCAGTCTCGTTTGAGGTCCACCAAAACTGGCGCAACGCTTGGCCGACGTGAATCGCATGTGGGCGAACGCGGAAGTTCTGTGGTTACGGTGACAGTTTGGGTTACGGTGACAGGGTTACGGTGACCAGGGTTACGGTGACAGTTTACTTTACTCCCTCCCCGTTGGATTTTTGTATATTATGGTAATATACAAAAATGATTGATTTTAATCGAATAACCGGCTTTGAGTGGGACCATGGCAATGCCCGGAAAAATGCCGATAAACATGGTGTTAGCCAATCCGAGGCCGAACAGGTGTTTTTTAATGAACCGCTCTTGATTGTCGATGACGTCAAACATAAACAGTCCGAACCGCGCTTTCAGGCTCTCGGCGTCACCACATCAGAACGCCTTTTTCATATCACGTTCACACTTCGCGAAGAGAACACTAAAATTCGCGTGATCTCTGCACGCGACATGCACCGTAAGGAGCGATCCCGCTATGGGTAAAAACCGCAAACCGATTCCCGCCTTTGAGAGCGAAACTGAGGAACAAGCCTTTTGGGAAACCCATGATTCCAGCGATTATGTCGACTGGGGTCAGGCGGAATCTGCCCGTTTTGCCAACCTCAAGCCGTCGGCCAAGTCAATCTCCTTAAGATTGCCGGTCGATCTGCTGGAAAAAATCAAGATCGCGGCGAACAAACGCGATGTACCCTATCAATCTTTAATCAAAGTCTGGCTGTCTGAAAAAATTGACGCCGCCTAAATCAATTCCGGCGGTGGGGTTGTCGGGTTTACGACAAATGGAGATGGGTCTGGTTTCGCTGTAAGCCAGGGTTTCCGGTTCTTATGAATTGGCGCGATGCTTGCATTTTCTTTCCATGGTGAAACTCGGCCATGGTGGAATTGTGCATGAAACGCGTGCTTGCCTTCCTGATTTTGTTGCCGCTCATGGTGGGGTGTTCCCGCCTGCCCCCTGAATACAAGGAAACCCGATATGTTTTCGGGACCTTGGTGCAATTCATTATTCGCGGCGTGGATGAGACCACCGCAAAACGTGCCGTTGCCTCGGTGGCGCGCGATTTCAGGCGCATGCAGGTCGATTGGAATGCCTGGCAGCCCTCGAACGGTGAACTTGTGGAACTGAACCGGGCCATTGCCCAAGGCAAGGGCCGCGCCATGTCGCCTTTCGTGCTGCCGTTGATCAAGCGCGCGCAGGAACTTGAGATCAAAAGCGGCGGTTTGTTCAATCCCGCCATCGGCAACCTGATCGGAGCGTGGGGCTTTCATCAAGACACACCGCCCACGGGGCCGTTGCCGGATTTAAAGATCATTCGCGTTCTTGCCGCACAACACGCGGACATGAGCGATCTGGTCATTAGCGGAAATTTCGTAAAAAGCCGCAACCGGGCGGTGAGCCTCGATTTTGGTGGTTTCGCCAAGGGTGTGGCGCTGGATATGGCGATTGCCAAGTTCAAATCCCTAGGGATTAAAAATGCCATCGTCAATGCGGGCGGCGATCTGGATACCATCGGTAGTGCAGGCAAACGCATGTGGAAAGTCGGCATCCGCGATCCGCGCGGATCGGGCGTCATCGCGTCCGTCAATTTGCACGGTGGTGAGAACATCTATACCTCGGGCGATTATGAGCGCTACCGCATCAAAAAAGGTGTCCGTTATCCTCACATTATTGATCCGCGCACAGGCATGCCAGCGGACAGCATCATTTCCGCCAGTGTGCTTTCCAAGGGTGACGGGGCGCTGGCCGATGCGGCGGCGACGGCGCTGAGTGTCGCCGGACCCAAGGATTGGGTTTCCGTCGCGCGGCGGATGGGGGTCAAATATGTCATGTTGGTCGGCGAAGACGGCACGATCTACATCAGTCCTGAAATGCTGGCGCGCATCACCTTTGAAACCAAGGACAAGCCGCGCATTGTGCAAAGCGCGTCTTTGTCGCGTTTGCAACATCGTTCATCTGCTTCAACACACTGAAAACAAAGGTTTTTTCTTTGGCACGCTCTTTGCTGTTATGGGAGGGTAGGTGACAGGAGTGAATATGCTTGAACTGACGCAAAATGCACAAAATGCCTTGAACGAAGTGATTGCGGATACGGACAAACCCATCGCAGGGCTGCGTGTGAGAGTGACCGGAGGAGGCTGTTCCGGTTTTCAATATGCGCTCAGTCTTGAAGAAGAAACGCCGTTCGGCGATGTGGTCGTCGAAACGGGCGGATTGAACGTTTTCGTTCATCCGCAAAACCTTCAGCATCTTGAAGAGACTGTTATTGATTTTATGCAAGGCGCTGAAGGTGTTGGGTTCGTTTTCAGCACTCCTAACGTCGGGCCGTCGTGTGGCGGCTGTAAGTCCATTTGCCCTTGATGTAGACGCCAACGAAGCGAGGCCCAATCAAATGTGGGATTATTCCGAAACCGTCAAAGACCATTTTTACAATCCGCGCAATGCCGGTGCGCTGAGCGAGGCCGACGCCACCGGCGAGGTCGGCTCCCTGTCGTGCGGCGATGCACTGCGTCTGCAACTGAAGGTGAATGCAAAAACGCAAATCATCGAAGAGGCAGGCTTTCAGACGTTTGGCTGCGGTTCGGCCATTGCGTCGTCCTCGGCGTTGACCGAAATCGTCAAGGGCAAGACGCTGGATGAGGCCCTTGAAGTGAGCAACCAAGACATTGCTGACTATCTTGATGGTCTGCCGCCGGAAAAAATGCACTGTTCCGTCATGGGGCGCGAGGCCCTGCAAGCCGCCATCGCCGATTACCGGGGGGAGGAATGGAAAAACACCCACACCGAAGGCGAGTTGGTTTGCAAGTGCTTCGCCATCGACGCGGTTTTGATCGAAGATACCGTGCGCGCCAATGGGTTGAGGACGGTCGAGGACGTCACCAACTACACCAAGGCCGGCGGCGGGTGTTCATCGTGTCACGAAGGGATCGAGGAAATCATTTCCAAGGTTTTGGCCGAGCAAGGTCAGGAATTCGACCCCGACGTTGCCCCGCAGCCTCTTTCCCCCGAGATTCTCGCTGCCCAAGAGGCGGCTGCGCAGCTTCAGCAGCAGCGCATCGCGAAAATTCAGGAGGTCATCGAAGAAATCCGCATGGTCATGTTGTCCGACGGCGGCGACATCGACTTGATCGACGTTCAAGGCCGCAAGGTGATGGTGCATTTGATCGGAGCGTGTTCCGGGTGCCATATGGCAAGCCAGACTCTGGAAGGATTGCAACAACAAATGACGCAAGCCCTGGGGGAACCGATCGAATTGATCCCCGTGCAGGCGCAAGAGTCTGCACTTTCAAACATGGGGAGCTAGGCTTATGGATGGAATTTATCTCGACAACAACGCTACCACCCAGGTGGATGCGGAAGTTCTGGAAGATATGCTGCCGTATTTTTGCGAGCAATTCGGCAATCCGTCATCCATGCACGCCTTCGGCAACAAGGTCGGCCATGCCATCAAAAAAGCGCGCGGTCAGGTTCAGGCGCTTTTAGGCGCACAGCACGATACGGAAATCGTCTTTACCTCGTGCGGGTCGGAATCGGATTCCACCGCCATTTTGTCGGCTTTGAAGGCGTATCCCAAGCGCCGGGAAATCATCACCACGGCCGTTGAGCATCCGGCAGTGTTGGAACTGTGCAAGCATTTGGCAAAAGAAGATTACACGGTTCACATCCTGAAGGTGGATGGCAAGGGCAATCTGGATATTGAGGACTATAAGAAGCTGCTTAGCCCCAACGTCGCCATCGTTTCGGTGATGTGGGCCAATAATGAAACCGGCACCTTGTTTCCGGTGGAAGACATGGCCGAGCTGGCCCACGAGGCCGGCGTTTTGTTCCATACCGATGCGGTGCAGGCCGTGGGCAAGGTGCCCATCGATCTGAAAACCACCAAAATAGACATGTTGAGCCTGTCCGGCCACAAGCTGCATGCGCCCAAGGGTATCGGTGTTTTGTATTTGAAACGCGGTACCCGGTTTCGGCCTTTCCTGCGCGGCGGCCATCAAGAACGCGGAAGGCGTGCGGGCACGGAAAATGCTGCCTCCATCGTCGGCCTTGGCACCGCGTGCGAACTGGCGTTGGAACACATGGACTTTGAAAACTCGGTGGTCAAGGACCAGCGCGACACGCTGGAGGCCGGTATTTTAGCGGCTGTGCCCAACTGTTTTGTCACCGGCGATACAACAAACCGCCTGCCCAACACCTGCAACATTGCCTTTGAGTACGTCGAAGGCGAAGCCATTTTGATGCTGTTGAACAAAGAGGGCATCGCGGCGTCTTCGGGTTCGGCGTGTACGTCCGGTTCACTGGAACCGTCCCATGTCATGCGTGCCATGGATGTTCCTTTTACCGCGGCCCACGGCACCATAAGGTTTTCCCTGTCGCGTTTCACAACGCCTTCGGAAATCGACAAGGTGATCGAAGTCGTTCCCGGCATCATGGCGAAGTTGCGCAAGCTTTCTCCCTACTGGAGCGATGGTGCTCCGGTGGAAAATCCCGAAGCCGCGTTTTCGCCGGCTTATACTTGAGGTGCACAATTTGACCTCCACAATCGTCATAGATGACACCACCTTGCGCGACGGCGAACAATCGGCCGGGGTGGCGTTTTCTCAAAGTGAGAAACTGGCCATTGCGTGTCAGCTCGACGCCATGGGCGTGGGGGAGGCCGAGATCGGTATTCCCGCCATGGGCGAGGACGAACGTGAAGCCATCCGCGTGGTCGCCGCGCAAGGCTTATCCCTGGACTTGGTGGTGTGGTGCCGCATGCGCGATGACGATCTGGAACACTGTCGGGGGTTGGGCGTGGATGTGGTCGATTTGTCCATGCCGGTGTCCGATCAGCATTTGAAGCATAAACTCAAGCGTGACCGGGTTTGGGCGCTGGATGAAATCCGCCGCATGGTGCCCAAAGCCCGCGATATGGGGCTTGAGGTCATTGTCGGCGGCGAAGACGCTTCGCGCGCGGACCCCGATTTTCTGGCCGAGGTTTTGGAAACGGCTCAGCGCGCCGGGGCCAAGCGCTTTCGCTATGCCGATACGGTGGGCGTGAGCGAGCCGTTCGGTGTGCGCGACGCGTTCAAGGCGCTGCGCGCGCGCAGCGATTTGGAACTGGAAATTCATGCCCACGATGATCTGGGTCTGGCGTGTGCCAATACCCTCGCCGCCGTGTTGGGGGGTGCCACCCACGCCAACACCACCGTGCATGGTCTGGGCGAGCGTGCGGGCAATGCCGCGTTGGAAGAAGTGGTGATGGGTCTGAAGCACCTTTATCGCATTGATGCCGGGGTCGATCTGCACGATATCGGGACGTTGTCCGCTTTGGTAGCGGAGGCTTCGGGTCGTCCGGTGCCGTGGCAGAAAAGTTTGTTGGGTGCCGGCGCCTTCACCCATGAGGCGGGCATTCATGTGGATGGCCTGTTGAAAAATCCGCTCAATTATCAAGGTGTCGATCCGGCGGAGGTCGGGCGCACGCACCGCCTGGTTCTGGGCAAACATTCCGGTACGCGAGGCGTGCGCGAAGCTTACCGCCATCTGGGCCTATCCCTTGATCCGGGGCAAACGCAACGGATATTGGAACAGGTGCGTCGTTTTTCCACCACCGCCAAACGCGTACCGAAAGACATCGACTTGTTGCGTTTTTATGCGCACGTCAGGAGGAACGAATGTTCGATTTCGACGCGGAATTAGAAGACGATTTGTCCGAACTGGAAAGTGCCGAGGATTTTCTGAATTACTTTGGTATTGCGTTCGACCAAACGGTCGTGAGCGCGTTGCGGTTGCACATCTTGCAGCGTTATCACGATCTGCTTGGTGACGTCACAACGCCGCCCGAAGACGAAGGTGTGCGCAAGGCGCTTTATGCGAGGCTTCTGGAGCAGGCCTATGGGGATTTTGTCCATTCCGATGCCAAAACGCAAAAGGTTCTGCAAGTTTACAAGTCTCTGGACGCACCGGCAAAACCGGTTTTTGTGCCCCTGTCCGATCTGGTGAAATAAGGAGTTCCCGCGTGCGCCTCGAATTTGAAATTGGTGATCAGGTGCGCGTCGTGCGCAACGTGCGTAACGACGGTACATACCCGGGCATGGATCGCGGCGATTTGCTCATGCGTCGCGGCAGCGTGGGCAATGTCTTGGACCGTGGTACGTTTCTTCAAGACCAAATCATCTATAGCGTGCATTTTCTTGATCAGGACAGAATTGTTGGCTGCCGCGAAGAAGAACTGATTTCTGCTGCGGCGCCCTGGGTGCCGTCGAAGTTCGAGTTTCGAGACAAGGTGACGGCGCTGAAATCTTTCAGTGTGAATGCCGAAGTGGTTTGCGAAGTCGGAAGTTCGGGGGAAATCCTCAAGGTTGTGCGCGATGCGCCCGGCGGTGTGGCCTATCACGTGCGATTTCCCGGGCACACCTTGCAAGTGTTGGAAACCAGCCTCGATTGGGCGCGCGCGCAAACGGACCCTCATGCACGAACCGATTTGGCATGAAAGGCGGCGTGAAGGACCCGGGCCTTCAGGGCATGAATGATCCGGGCCTTCAAGCTTATCACGTGCTGCGCGTGGCGGTGGAGATATTCAGCAAACAGCCGTCCGAACTGACCCCCGAGCAATTCAAGATCGCGCGTGAGCGGGCGCTCATGGCGTTGGAATTGGAAGATTTGGTGCTTTTGTCTGCGCCGGCGGCGCGCATTTCAGTGCCCCTCGTGGCGGTTGACACGGCATTTGATCAGGTGCGCAGTCGCTATGACGACAGCGCCTCGTTCGAAGCCGCGATGCGCGATGGCGGATTGAGCCAGGATGATTTGCATCGCGCCTTGTGGCGGGAATTGACCTTTGATGCGGTGATGAACCTTATGGGCAATGGGGATGATGACGCGGATGCGCTCACCGATGAAGATGTTGAGGCGTTTTATGCAAACAACCCCAAACGCTTTCAGAAACCGGAAGTGCGCACCGCGCGCCATATCCTGATCACCATCAATCCACAATACCCCGACAATACCCCCGAGGTCGCGCGGGCGCGTATCGAAAAACTGTCTGAAGAGCTGGCGGCGCACCCGGAAAACTTCGCATACTTGGCCGAAAAAAATTCAGAGTGCCCCTCAGCCCTGGAAGGAGGGCTGCTGGGCCGGACGTTACAGGGCAAACTTTACCCCAGTGTGGACGCCGTTTTGTTTCACTTGCCCGAAGGCGGCGTTGGCGGGCCGGTGGAAAGTGAAGCTGGCTTGCATCTTGTCCTGTGTGAAAAGATCGAGCCCGCAACAGCCATCCCCCTGGCCGATGTGCGCGAAAAAATCCGCACGTATCTGAATGGCCAAAGGCGCAAAGCCAAACAAAAGGCCTGGCTTGAGACGCTAAAAACGTAACCTTGCGATGAAAGTTAAGGCTACCCCGTACTCCATTTGCGCGGTCGTTTCATGCCGGCGATTTTGCAGGCTTGTTTGACGTAACCGTAGGGGAACAGTTCGAAGACCCGGTTGCGTCCCGCGCCGACTTCGGTCTTGAGGTGTTTCATGACATGGCGCACGTCGGGAGCGACGCGACGCTCGGCGTAGTACTGGCGCATGAAGCGGATGACCAGCCAGTGTTCGTCGCTAAGCGTAATATCTTCTTGCTTGGCAAATTCTTCCGCGACCTCTTCGGTCCAGTCGTCGGGTTCAAAGAGGTAGCCTTCCGTATCGGTATTTAAATTCAAAGTCATGGTTTGGGGACCTTCATTCGTCAATACATGTATTTAATATACCACAAAATTCACGTGCGAAAAGGGGCGCATGTTCCCTCATAAAATCACAAGAGTTCCGAAGCGAATTGCGCAGCGGTGTATTTTTGTCAGCGACCCTGAAGGTTTTTCCGGATGTGTTACCTGACCGTTACGGTCTCGTCACACGAAGATCATGGTTCAGCGTTACGGTAGCGGCACTTCTTGCAAGGGTATCACATCGAGATTGACTTCTACTTTCGATTGTGGTGCACGGAAGTTCGGTAGTGAGTTGATTTTAAGGTTGGAATAGCATTTGAAAGCGCTCGCGCGTAAACGGCGTGCGATCGTATTCCAACGGTTTTCCGTCGGGAGTAATGTGAATGCCTTCACCCACCAAGACCGGTTTTGGGAAGGTTTTTTTGTAATATCCGGGCGTCTTTGCGACGAGGAAAGCGGACGCTGGTGTCTGTGATTCGGCGTACGAAAATCGTGATGTCGAACATCCACAAGGCTTTACAAGCGGCCTCGTTTTTTGATCGCATGATCGCGCGTGCGTTTTCGTTGGAAATGTGGCGCTGCATTATTTAAAGGATTTTTGGTGATGACACGGGAAGCAACGACGTTAAGATTGCCGCCGCAAGACGTTGGCATCCCGCAAAACGGGACGCAGAATGTCTTTCACGCGATTATGGAAGCGATGTCCCATCCGGGGAAAATTATTGAGATTGACGATTTGCCGGATGCGCCGTCCCCCCTTCATGCTGTGAGTGCGGCGATCTGCAAAAGTCTGGCTGATTTTGAAACCCCTCTTTGGATTGATACGGCCATTGCCGCGCGCGGGGCGGCGTTGAACCATTTGAGGTTCCAATGCGGATGTCGCCTTACGGTCGATCCTTTTGCGGCGCGCACCGCGTTGTTGACGAACGCGCACGACCTTGGCGTTTTCAAGCGCTTCAATGTCGGTACCGAGGAGCGCCCGGAGCTTTCGGCCACGATTATCGTTCAGGCGTCGGGCATGCGGGCGAATGCGGGCGTGCGTCTGTCCGGGGCGGGGCTTAAAAAAGCACGTCGTTTGGAGATTGATGGTGTGGGATCGGCGTTTTGGGCCGCCGTGGCGGCGAACGGTCTGTATTTTCCGCGTGGCGTGGATTTCATCGTTGCGGCCAACGATGCTTTTGTGTGCCTGCCGCGCACCATAAAGCCTAGGATATAGGATTATGTGCCGGAGCGTCGAAAAGCCCCCGCAGATATCGTTTGAACCGATGCTTGTTACCAAAGACATCGCACGGACGCGGGTTGCGCCCGTAGCGGATGACGTGTCGGCACAATATCGGGATTTGCGTGTGAACGCCGGGGAATGCGTCGTTTTACGCGGTCTTTACGGTGCCGAAAAGTCAACGTTGATGCGCATGCTGTTCGGCAATTACGCGTTTCAAAAAGGCGCAATCCATGTTCGTCATCAAGGGGCATGGGTAGATATGCGACTTGCCGGACCACAAGAGATACTTGCCGTGCGTAAATACACAATGGGCTATGTATCTCAATGCTTGCGCGTTCTCCCGCAGGTATCGACCCTCGATATCGTGGCCGAACCGCTGTTGTCCATGGGTGAGGACGAAGACGTCGTGCATGATCGTGCCAAGGCGTTGTTGACGCGCTTGCAGGTGCCGGAAAAGCTTTGGTCGTTACCGCCTGCGACGTTTTCTGGTGGTGAACAACAGCGCATCAACATCGCGCGTGCGTTCATTGCAGACTATCCGGTTCTTCTATTGGATCAACCCACGGCGGTGTTGGAGGCGCAGAACGCGCAGATCGTTTCCGATATGATCATGGAAGTCACAGCACGCGGTGCGGCCGTCGTCAGCATTTTACAAGATGGTGAAATTTACCAACGTGTTGGCACCCGCGTTTTCGAAATTGCGCCGCATGCGGGCGAACAAGAGGGTAACGGACAAACGTCAATGGGAGAGTAAGCTATGGAAAGCCATCACGCCATGAGCGATGCGCAATATACGATTTGTTATGCGCCGGAACCGCAAAGCCCGTTATGGCGCTTTGGTTCTCGCTGGTTGGGGTGGGATGCGCACAACCGACGAAAAGCGCACCCTCTGCCGATCGACGGTCTTGCGTTCGAGCGCATTGCCGCCATCACCCAGACACCGCGAAAATATGGATTCCACGCCACCTTGAAGCCGCCTTTTCAACTGGCCAGCGGTTATGACTTATCCATGCTTGATGAAGCCCTGGAAGCTTTTGTTGTTGCGCGTCGGGATTTCAAGGTTCCCGCGTTGGAACTGACGCCATTGGACGGTTTTGTTGCGCTTGTACCCCAGGAAGACTGTTCGACATTGGAAAGTCTGGCAGCCGATTGTGTGTGTGCGTTCGATACCTTTCGCGCTCCCGGTGGCCAGGCCCCTGGCGCACCCGAAGAACACAAGGGTTCTTCTCGGGTTCCTTTGACGGCGCGCCAAAAGAGGCTTTGTAAAACATGGGGGTCTGCGTACGTCATGGAAGAATATCGCTTCCACATGAGATTGACCGATCTTTTGGCCGAGGAGGAACGCCGTTCGGTTATGACGTGTTTGAAAGATTATGCCAAGGCGGTATGCAGGCGCAAACCGTGGAACTTCGGGGCTCTCACGCTGATGCGTCAGAAGGGACCGAATGAACCGTTTCATACGCTCAAGCGTTACCCGATCCGGGCCAGCGCCACGCAAAGCCGCTCTTTTCTCAGGGCTCATTGGCATTAAATCCTAGGGTCCAAATTCATTCAAATGACACTCTTTAGCACCTCACTTTTTTCCTTTGGCAAGGCGCGAAATCGCCGTGATACGGGCGTATCACAAGGATTTTGCAACGCTGCCAAAGGAAAAGAGTGAGGCGTCTCGAAGAGATTTAGCAAGAATGCCGCCAGACGGCGTTGATATTTTTTGAAAATAAACCATATTTCCTGCAAGCTCTCCCCTTGTCTAACGTCATTCTTGCCAAACTAAAGCGTATCATTTGAATGAGTTTGGACCCTAAAATGTGCGGTTGAACCGGGGTGGCCATTTCAAGCAACGCACCCTATATTTGGGAAAGCTAATTGAAACGGGTTTTTTTTCGACGCAGGCCACTGAGGCCGGCGTGCGGAAGACGCTCCTGTAAAGGCGTATTCGAAAAGAGGATTTGCACGTTATGGCCACCATTAAAATGACCATGGATAATTTTGAAAAGACGATCGCGGCTAACGATATTGTTTTGATCGACTTCTGGGCGGAATGGTGTGGCCCGTGTAAAACCTTCGGTCCCATCTTCGAGGCGGCCTCCAACACGCACGCCGACGTCGCCTTCGCCAAGGCCGATACCGAGACCGAACAGGCGCTGGCCGGGCAATTCGGTATCCAGTCCATTCCCACGATCGCGGTGTTTCGCGAAAAGGCTCTGGTGTTCGTGCAGGCGGGAGCGTTGCCGGGCGAGGCTCTGGAAGAACTGATCAAGCAGGTCAAGGCGCTGGATATGGACGATGTACGCGCGCAGATTGAGAAGGCACAAAAAGAACAGGAATTGGCCGACAACAAATAAGACATTCGTTGTCGATCCCGTAGCGTTCCGACGGCGTGGGTTCAATTCATGATCCACGCCGTTTTTATGCGACTTTCTGAAAGCCCTTACAAGTTTCCGGGTGTTTAAACCGGTAAATTTTTGACATGATACGACGCAAAAGGAGACCCCCAATGCGTACAGATTCGTCCTCACCCGTAAATCCCGCAAGCGGCATCAAAACGGCTTTCGCCCACCCGGCGGCCCCGAAACCGGGTTCGCCCCTGTTCAGTTTCGGCTTCCGCCCGTTTTTTTTGCTGGCGGGGCTGTTCGCGGTCGTTGCCATTGGCGCTTGGATTTTGGCGTATACGGGAAAAGTGGACCTGGGCCTGCGGACTTCACCCGCCTTGTGGCATGCCCATGAAATGCTGTTTGGCTATACGTCTGCGGCGATGGCGGGATTTTTTCTCACCGTGGTGCCCAACTGGACACGCGTGCAGGCGAAAAAGGGGCCGGTGCTGATCGTTTTTGCGGCGCTGTGGCTGTTGGGACGGGTCGTGATGTGGGGGCAGGGGTGGCTGCCCTACCCTCTGGTGGCGCTGGGCGACATGTCGTTTCTGGTGGTGTTTTCCCTATCGGTGTCGGGACCACTGTTGGACCGGAAACATCGCCGCCAAGCCATGTTCGTGTTGATTCTTCTGTCTTACATTACGGCCAACGCGATGATGCATCTGGGGGCATCCGGTATCGACTTTCTGGGTCAGAATTGGAGTGCGCGCGGCATTTTGATGGCCATCGACACCATCGTGGTTCTGATTACGGTCATGGGGGGGCGCGTGACCCCGAGTTTTACCTCAAGCTATATCGGTCACGCCGACCCCAGCGTAAAGGTCATACAACGCCCTTCCTTGGAACGTGCCGTGATGATTGTTACATGGGGGCTTCTGGTGGTGGATCAGATTGTTCCCGCAAGCCCGGTGGCCGGTGGGGTCGCCTTGCTGGCGGCGGCACTGCATCTGGCGCGTATGTCCGGCTGGCAGAGTTGGAGAACGCGCGGAAATCCCATCTTGTGGGTCCTGCATCTGGGCTATTTGTGGGTGGTGATCGGTTTGGTGCTGAAGGGCATCGCCGTCTTCGGCCTGATGGACGCAGAGGCGGCCCTGCACGGTTTGACCATCGGTGGTATCGGTACCATTACGCTGGCGATCATGACGCGGGCTTCGCTGGGGCACACGGGCCGCGCGGTGAAGGCCGCACCGGCCATTGTCGCGGCGTACGTGTTGGTCAGCATCGCCGCGTTGGCGCGTCTGGCGGCACCATTCTTGCCCATGGAATCGACTTTGCTGGTGGTGGTGGCCGGAGTTGCCTGGATGGCGGCGTTCAGCATCTTTGTTCTGATTTACGCGCCCATTTTGGTGCGTCCGCGTGCCGACGGGCGGCCCGGTTGAGGAGGTGCGGGGCCGATCAACTCGCTAATTCTTGGGAACGTCGGGTTGCCGCCGCGATGGCCTCGATCATCAGATCCTTCAGGCCGCCGGAAGCCATCAGCACATCCAAAGCGGCGGCGGTGGTGCCGTTCGGTGAGGTGACGTTTTCGCGCAGGCTTGCCGCAGGCAGCGCGGACTGACGCAGCATCTCGCCCGCTCCGCTGATGGTCGTGCGGGCCAGACGTTCCGCCAGTTCCGGGGCAAGACCCGCCATGCGACCGGCGTGGGCCATGGCTTCGGCCAGCAAGAAAACATACGCGGGCCCGCTGCCCGATACGGCGGTTACGGCGTCGAGAAGCGTTTCATCTTCGACCCATTCCACTTCGCCCACGGCGCACAACAGGTTTTTACACAAGTGTTGCTGTGCGGGTGTGACGTTGGCATTGGAACATCCCACCGTGATGGCGCGTTTGAGCGAGGCGGGCGTGTTGGGCATGGCGCGCACGACGGCGGCGTCGGGACCTAGAATCGAGGAAAAACCGTGTAGCGTGCGACCTGCCGCGATGGACAGGAAAACCGCTCCGTCTTTTGTTTGTGGCGGCGCGAACCGGACATAGGGCGGCAAAACGGCGTCCATGAGCTGCGGTTTGACGGCCAGGACCACCACCTCGGGGGTGAAGTCCGGCTTGATTTCCAGTACATCGCCAACGACGCGAAGGCCCTGGTAGCGGCTCAGGCTGTCTGCGATTTCAAGATTCGGTTCGACGACGCAGACATCTTCCGCGGCGATTCCCTGGGCGATCCAGCCTTGCAACAGGGCCTCGCCCATCTTGCCGCATCCAACAAGGAGAAACGCTCCCATCAAGCTTCGCCCACGGTTTCTAGAAGCGCCATGTCCATGGCTTCACGGGCGGACCGTCCACCCCAAATCACGTATTGGAACGCGGGAAAGAAACGTTCGCATTCGCTCAGGGCCGCGTCCACCATATCCTGAATTTGTTCGACGCTGGGGGCCGTCGTGCCGCGCAAGGGCAAGGCATGGCGGAACATGGGCAGGCCTTCATCCGTCCACAGCGTGAAATGGCCGAGCCACAGGTATTCATTGGCCAGCAACAGCAACTCTTGGACCGCCGGACGCTTGTCTTTGGATACACGCATGTCAAAGGCGCAGGTCAACTGGATGGCTTCAGCGTTGTCGCTCCAGGTGAAATAAAGGCTGTAATGGCACCATTTTCCAGGAACTTCCACGGCGATTTCGGTGTCGCAACTGCGTTGCGCGGGCCATTCGTAAAGCCCCATCGTGCGTTCCACGACATCCAGTGGGTGGTGATGTAACGTTTCGGCGCGGCTGTACATGGTCGGCATATCGACCCTCTCGATCCCGATAGGAGACAACTCAATGTGCGCCATTTACGTTTGGACGCTAGATGTAGTGTGTCCAAGGGGAGGGCAACACGCAAGACGCGCGCGCTCATTTATTGTGGATAAAGTCTATCTGCTTGGAAAAGGTCAAGGATTCCAGCCGTTTTTGTGGGTAAGGCGCGCAAGCGAAATCTGAATCTTCGTTAAGGGATACTTAATTCCGTGCACTGCGGCGCGCGGATCGACGAGAGAATCGCTCAATCCGTAGAAGTCTGCGTCTTGGTCGAGGCCTTAGCGGTGCTTTTGCGGGGAGGCTTTTTGGCGGTTTTCAGTTGGGTTTCCAGTTTGGCCACGCGGGCTTCGAGGGCTTCTTGCTCGGTACGGGCTTTGGCGGCCATCGTCTTGACCGCGTCGAATTCCTCGCGTGGGACCAGATCCATGTCAGCCATCAGTCGTTCCACCTGACGGCGCAGGACCGATTCCGCGTCACCTTTCAGGCCCGTCACGGCGGAGACGGCACCGCTTGCCACGCGGGCCACATCGTCGAGGAAATTCTTCGAGGTCGCCATGGTTCTAAATCCTTAAAATGAAAGCGTGGCCTTAAGATGAAAAAAGTAATGCATTATGAAACGCCGCAAGCGACGATGCAAGCGCGCCAAAGGATGTTCCCGAGGGGGGGTGCGACGGGGGTTTACGCGCCCCCCCTCACGGCCCTATAACTGCTTCCCAGCTATAATGGCCCAAGGCACAAGTTCGGGGATTTGCGAAATGTATGTGGTGACGGGGGGAGCGGGATTTATCGGCTCCAACATCGTATGGGCGTTGGAACGGCGTGGCCTGAGCAACGATAAGTCATCCAGGGTTGTGGTCGTGGACCGTCTGCGCGATGGCGTGAAATGGAAAAACATCGCCAAACGCGAGCTTTACGACGTCGTACACCCCGACAACCTGTTCGCCTACCTGAATGACAATCAAGGAATGGTCGACGCCATTTTCCACATGGGGGCGATTTCTTCGACCACGGAAACCGATGCCGACAAAATCATCGAAAATAATTTTCGTCTGTCGGTGGATCTGTGGTCTTGGTGCACGGCGCATCATGTGCGTTTTATCTATGCTTCCAGCGCGGCGACCTACGGCGGCGGCGAACACGGTTTCGTCGACGATGCCTCCATTGAAGCGCTGGCGGTGCTGAAACCGCTCAATCCCTACGGTTGGAGCAAGCATCTTTTCGATCGCCGCGTGGCACGCATGGTGGCGAACGGGGAAGTCCATCCGCCGCAGTGGGCGGGGTTGAAGTTCTTCAACGTTTACGGTCCCAACGAATACCACAAGGGTTCCATGCAGAGCGTGGTGAGCCACGTCTTTCCCGCTGCGCGTCGCGCTGAGACGGCGAAGTTGTTTCAATCTCACAACCCCGCTTATGAAGACGGCGGGCAAATGCGTGATTTCATTTGCGTTGAAGATTGCGTCGCGGTCATGATGTGGCTTCTGGACAACGAACAGGTCTCGGGACTGTTCAATTGCGGCACCGGCCAGGCGCGCCCGTTCAAGGATCTGGCTGCTGCCGTGTACGCGGCGTTGGGGCAGGAGCCGCGCATCGAATACGTACCCACCCCGGAACACCTGCGCGATAAGTATCAGTATTTCACCCAGGCCGACATGACCAAGCTGCGTGAGGCCGGTTATGACGCGCCGTTTACGTCGCTGGAAGAAGGCGTGCGCGCCTATGTGCAAAACTTCCTGGATACAGAAGAGGCTTTTCGCTGATGTGGGCGATTGCCTTTCCCGCAATTGATCCGGTGTTGCTGCACATCGGTCCCATCGCCATTCGCTGGTATGCCCTGGCCTACATTGCGGGTTTGGTTCTGGGATGGCGGTATTTGATCTGGCTGGCGGGGAAGTCGGATGGTCGCATCAAGCCCATCGATGCCGATGATTTTCTGGTGTGGGCGACGTTCGCCGTGATTCTTGGTGGACGACTGGGCTATGTCCTATTCTACAAACCGGATTATTATTTTTCCAATCCCAGTGAAATTTTCAAAACCTGGCAAGGCGGAATGTCGTTCCACGGCGGACTTTTAGGAGTCTTTCTGGCCACCGTCTGGTTTACGCGCAAACGCAAAATTCCGTTTTTGGCTTTTATGGATCTAGCCGCCGTGGTGGTGCCCATCGGCTTGATGTTCGGGCGCATCGCCAATTTTATCAATGGCGAGTTGTGGGGCCGGGTGAGCGACGTGCCGTGGGCCATGGTGTTTCCGGGCGCGGGGCCGTTTCCGCGTCATCCGAGCCAGTTGTACGAGGCTTTTCTCGAAGGTTTTGTGCTGTTGGCGATTATGCACTTTGCGTGGCGCAACGAAAGCTGGCGCGCGCGCGCTGGCGCTTTGAGCGGCACGTTTTTGATCGGATATGGTTTGGCGCGCATTGTCGTGGAGTTCTTTCGCGAACCCGATGCTTACTTGGGGTTTCTCTTTGCCGGCGCGACCATGGGGCAACTTTTGTCCGTGCCGATGATTGTGGTGGGGATCGGCCTTATTGTGTACGCCCGCAAACGGCCTATATAAAAACCCCGCACATCGCTCCAACCAAGGTTCAGGCACGCACATGACGGCTCTTTTCGACGAAATCAAGGCTGAGATCACCGCCCACGGTCCGATGAGCGTGGCGCGCTATATGGAACTTGCCCTCGCCCATCCCGAACATGGTTACTATGTAAAACAGGACCCTTTCGGCAAGCAGGGGGATTTCGTTACCGCACCGGAAATCAGCCAGATGTTCGGCGAGCTTGTGGGCCTGTGGGCGTGCATGGTGTGGCAGGCAATGGGTACGCCCGATCCCATCAATTTTGTGGAATTGGGTCCCGGGCGCGGCACCTTGATGGCGGATGTTTTGCGCGCTATCCAGATGGCGGAAGATTTTGAAGAAGCGATGCACGTCTGGCTGGTGGAAATCAGCCCGACCCTGCGTGAGGCGCAAAAACGCGCCTTTGCACCGGCCATGATGATGCCGGCTTGGCGAACGCGTTTTGAAGATGTCGGTGCGGGTCCGCTGATCGTGATCGGCAATGAATTTTTCGACGCCTTGCCGATCCGCCAGTACGAGCGTGTCGAGGACGGCTGGCGGGAGCGTTTGATTGGCCTGAACGAGGTGGGCGATGACCTTGAATTTGTGCTTTCTTCAGATTTGGCCGCGCCTTCGTCAATCCCTGAGGCGCTGCGCGAGACGGCCCCAATCGGCGGCGTTTACGAAGATCAGGCGGCCTCGCGACAGGTTATGAAAAACATCGCCCGCCGCATCGTTGAATACGGCGGCGCCGCGTTGTTTTTCGATTACGGCCATACCGAGAGCGCCGTTGGCGAAACCTTGCAAGCGGTGAAATCGCACGACTACGCCGATGTTCTGAAAGATCCTGGCGATCAGGACATCACCGCCCATGTTGATTTTCAGCAATTGTCGGACGTTGCGCGCGAAGTCGGTGCCGAGGTTCTGGGCCCCGTGCCGCAAGGCGTATTTCTCGATCGTCTCGGCCTGCGTCAACGTGCCGATGCGTTGATGCTGAATGCGACCGAAGACCAAATGTCGGAGATCGACGCGGCCCATGCCCGGCTGACCGGGGACGAACAGATGGGGACGTTGTTCAAGGTGCTCGCCGTCGTTCCGCCGGGCTTTGGCGTGCCGCCCTGGGCGCAATAGCCGAACGCGTTCGTTGGGGGGGCACTTTTTTGTCGATATGGTCTTGGCAGAACCCCGATTTGGTTCTTACAATGAGCGCATGATAAAATCTCAAAACCTCGTTTCGCCTTCCGTGCATCATGCTTTCTTTCCCCGCAAAGGCGGGGTCAGTGAAGGTATTTATGCTTCGCTCAACTGTGGGCTCGGGTCCGACGACGATCCCGCGCATGTTTTGGAAAACCGCCGCCTGTGCGTGGCTTCCGCGGGGTTGGGGGAGGCGGCGTTGGTCACTTGCCATCAGGTGCACTCCGCCCAGGTCGTACGTGTGATGGAACCTTGGGATTCTGAAAATGCTCCGCAGGCGGATGCTTTGGTGTGCGCGCGCCCGGGTATCGCCATCGGCGTATTAACGGCGGACTGTGCACCGGTATTGTTCGCCGATACCGCGGCCGGCGTGGTCGGCGCGGCCCATGCCGGTTGGAAAGGCGCCGTCGATGGCGTTTTGGAAGCCACGGTGGATGAAATGGTGGACATGGGGGCGCAACGTTCCACGCTGCGCGTTGCCGTGGGACCGTGCATTCACCAGCCTTCCTACGAAGTCGGTGAAGAGATTTGCGCCGAAGTGTTGACGAAAAGTCCCTGGGCGAGGCCGCTTTTTTTACCGTCGTCGCGTGAAGGGTGCTTTTTGTTCGATCTGCCGGAATATGTCGAAGAACGTCTCAAGCGTGCGGGTCTTTCTGAGATTCACGTTTTCGGTGCGGATACCTATGTGGACGAAAAACGCTATTTCAGCTACCGGCGCACGACTCATCAAGGCGGCGGCGATTACGGGCGTCAACTTTCTGTCATCGGGTTGGGCGCGTAGGTGGCCGTAAAATTGCCGCGACGAAGGATTTTATGCGTTTCATTTTAAGTCCGGCGCTTGTGTTGTTCATGGTTCTGGCGTTGGTGGGGTGTGCCGCTCAGGCACCGCCCACAGCGTCGCGCTGGGATGCGTATTATGCACACGCCGCCGCCCCGCGAACGCGGGTTGTGGTGGTGCCGCCCGAAGGCGCAAGCGTTCCCATGGCGAAACTAATTGCCCGCTATGTTGTGCAATATCTGAACAAACACGATCTTTCCGCCGAGGTGGGCAACGCCGCCCAGGTTGCCACTGCAAAGGATGTGCGTACGTTCGTGTTGAGTGGGACGGTCGAAGAAAACGTCTCCGATCCGCGCATCCGTTACAGGCGTGTTTTGCACTGGATTGTGTCCGATGTGCACGGACGCCTCATTTCGACATATGCTCAGGGGATCGGCGGTGCGTCCCGGGAGTGGGATTTCGGTTCGCCTCGATTGCTGAATGCCATCGGTTTCGATGCCGCCGACCCTATCGCCCAAATCGTGAAAGTGGAAACCTGGGAGGCCGCACCTGCGATTTCTCTTACGGCTTCGTTGCGTCGTACGGTGGTTTTGGAAGGTATTTCGGGCGTCTCGCAAAAGGACTCCCGGTTTCTCATGGCGGCCCTGAAAAAGGCGCTACGAGCCTTAGACGTTCAAGTGACGGGAGATGAGCGTCAAGCGACGTTGCGCGTGCTTGGTGCGGTGAAAATGCGTCCTGTGCCCGCAAATGTACAGCCGGGCTCCGCGCCGGGGCGTGTCGATGTACGCATTGTGTGGACGGTTGCGACCTTGGATCGCACGGTGGTCGGTCGTGCCGTCCAGGAAAACACGGTTTTGACCCGGGACTTGAAAAACGGCTGGGCTGCCTTGGCCGCGCGCGTGGGGGCGGCGGCTGCGGTGGGTATAGAGCGCATTTTTGCGGTGCGACCAAGGGCCTTACCAGAACAGCAAGATTCCGTCGATGGCGGCCCGCCGGAGGTTGTTTTGCCGGGCGTACCGGGACGTGCCCCACCGCCACCACGCTAGATTCTCAAGGGCGTTTACATCGCGAGGCTTGCTTGGTATGGTCCCGCCGCGTTTCAGGCCTGTTCAAGACAGGTAAAAATTGAGCGCCCGCGAAGCGGGCCGCAGGTTTAGGGCGTCTTGCCGTATAGAACGGCGAGGCCGATAAAGGGCCGGATTGAACCGATGAAAATCGTTGCAGGCAACAGCAATTTGCCGTTGGCGAATGCCATTTCCGCAAAGCTTGGGATTGCGTTGTCGAAAAGCATTATCCGGCGCTTTTCCGATATGGAGATTTTTGTCGAGATTCAAGAAAACGTGCGCGGTGAAGACGTGTTCGTCATTCAGTCCACGTCGTATCCTGCGAACGACAATTTAATGGAGCTTCTGGTGGTTATCGACGCGCTCAGGCGCGGTTCGGCACGGCGCATTACAGCGGTGTTGCCGTACTTTGGTTATGCCCGCCAAGACCGCAAGCCTGCGCCGCGCACGCCGATTTCAGCAAAACTGGTGGCCAATATGATCACCGCAGCCGGCGCCGATCGAGTTTTGACGATGGACTTGCATGCCGGTCAGATTCAGGGCTTTTTCGATATTCCCTTGGATAATCTGTATGCGGCCCCCGTGCTGACCCGCGACATCAAGGCCCGCCTGAAGGGTAAAAACAACATTACCGTCGTGTCGCCGGACGTAGGCGGCGTGGTGCGTGCGCGTGCCGTCGCCAAGCGTCTCGATGCGGATCTGGCCATTATCGACAAACGCCGCGAGCGCGCGGGCGTCTCAGAGGTTATGAATATTATCGGCGATGTGCAAAATCGCCGTTGCATTTTGATCGACGATATTGTTGATTCCGGCGGCACGCTGTGTAACGCCGCGGTGGCGTTGAAGGAATCCGGGGCGCTGCAAGTTTATGCCTATATCACCCATGGGGTGCTTTCGGGCGGCGCGGTGTCGCGCATCGCGGAATCGCCTTTGGAGATGCTGGTCGTGACCGACAGCATCCAGGCCACGGATGCGGTGAAGACCGCCCATAACATCGAGCAACTGCCGATTGCGCCGTTGATGGGTGAAGCCATCAAACGCATCAGTTCCGAAACATCGGTTTCGTCGTTGTTTGATTAAGCATTGAAGAGTTACCCGGCCGGGGCTGCAAGAGCCACGGCGGGGTTTTGGAGGACGCGGGCACCCCTGGAGGTTCGCGTCGATGTGTAAAAAGGAGATGCCAAATGGCTGAAGCTTTTATTCTGAGCGCTGAACAGCGTGAGCGGGCCGGTAAGGGGGCAGCCCGCGCGACCCGCCGTGCGGGGCGCGTGCCTGCCGTTATTTATGGTGACAAGAAAGAACCGGTATCGATTTCCGTTGAGCCTCTTCAACTTAAGAAATTGATTCAAACCGGTGGTTTTTTCTCGCACCTTGTGGAAATCGAGGTCGGTTCCAAGAAACATCGCGTCATCGCGCGCGACATACAACTGGACCCCGTGAGCGACCGTCCCGTACATGTTGATTTCATGCGTGTCGCCAAGGGAACGACCATCGCGGTCAATATCCCGATTCGTTATGTCAACGAAGAAGCCTCTCCGGGCATCAAGCGCGGCGGCGTGCTCAATATTGTGCGCCACGAGGTTGAATTGAACGTCTCTCCGGAAGCCATTCCCGAATTTATCGAAGTGGATCTCGAGGGGCGTGAAATGGGCGATTCCATCCATATTTCGCAGGTCGTTCTGCCCGCAGGCGTGGCCCCGACAATTGCGGACCGCGACTTTACCGTGGCCACCATTGCGGCCCCGTCGTCCGTGAAGTCCGCTGCTTCGGAAGATGAAGAGGTTGAAGGTGAAGAAGGTACGGTGGATGCAGAAGAGGGCGGCGAGGCGTAATCCTTCCCGCAAATTTTCATGTATCTTGTTGTGGGGCTTGGCAATCCTGGCGAACAATACGCCCAGAACCGCCACAACATCGGCTTTATGGCGGCGGACGAAATTGTCCGCCGCCATTCTTTTTCTGCGTGGCGTTCTAAATTCCAGGGCAAAATTGCCGAGGGACGGATCGGTTCTGAAAAGGTCATTGTGCTCAAACCTCTGACTTTTATGAATGAATCCGGCCGTGCCGTGCAACAAGTCGTGACTTTTTACAAAATTGCACCTGAAAACATTCTCGTCTTGCATGACGAATTGGACTTGGCCCCGGGCAAGATGCGGGTGAAACGCGGCGGGGGTCATGCGGGGCACAATGGGTTGCGCTCGCTCCATGCCCATGTGAGCGAAGGCTATGGACGCGTGCGTCTGGGCATCGGTCATCCCGGTTCCAAGGAACGCGTCAGCGGCTATGTCTTAAGCGATTTCTCAAAGGCTGATCGGGATTGGCTGGTTCCCCAACTGGACGCCATAGCAGATCATGTGGATCTGGTGCTGGCAGGACGCGATTCCGATTTTATGAGCAAGGTGGCCTCAGCCGTTCAGCCGCCACGCAACGCCAGAAACAAGAAGGAAAACGACTGATGGGTTTCAAGTGCGGCATCGTGGGCCTTCCCAATGTGGGTAAGTCCACGCTTTTCAATGCGCTGACCGCGACCGCGGCGGCGGAAGCGGCCAATTTTCCGTTTTGCACCATCGAACCCAACGTGGGCCGCGTCAGCGTTCCCGATACGCGTCTGGATGTGATTGCGAAAATCGGCGGCTCGGCGCGCATCGTTCCCACCCAGCTTGAATTTGTCGATATCGCGGGATTAGTGCGCGGGGCCTCCAAGGGGGAAGGACTGGGCAACCAGTTTCTGGCCAACATCCGTGAAGTCGATGCCATCATCAAGGTGGTGCGGTGCTTTGAAGATGAAAACGTGACCCATGTTGAGGGCAAGGTGGACCCCATCCGCGATGCCGAAACCATTGAAACCGAACTGATGCTGGCGGATTTGGACAGTGTGGAAAAACGCGTTACGCCCTTGACCAAAAAAGCGCGCGGGGGCGATAAGGATTCCAAGGTACAATTGGCATTGGTGGAACGTATCTTGAAGGTTTTGGAGCAAGGTCAACCCGCGCGCACGGTTGAAGTTTCCGAGGACGAGCAAAAAGCGTTTGCGATGTTACAGCTTTTGACCTCGAAACCGATTTTGTACGTGTGCAATGTGGACGAGGAGTCCGCCGCTGACGGTAACGCGTTTTCAAACAGCGTCGCGGAAATGGCTGCTGCGCAAGGGGCCGGTTCCGTGGTGATTTCCGCGAAGATCGAAGAAGAGGTCAGCCAGCTTGATTCGGCGGAAGAAAAGCAGGAATTCCTGGAAACCTTAGGCCTGGGGGAAACGGGCCTGGCACGGGTGATCCGCGCAGGCTATGCGTTGTTGGACCTGATCACGTTCTTTACCGTCGGCCCGAAGGAAGCGCGTGCATGGACGGTGCGCAAAGGGGCCACGGCCCCCCAGGCGGCGGGCGTCATCCATACGGATTTTGAGCGCGGTTTCATCAAGGCCGAGACCATAGCCTACGATGATTACGTTGCGCTGGGTGGGGAACAAGCATGCAAGGACGCCGGAAAGATGCGTCAGGAAGGCCGCGATTACATCGTTAACGACGGCGATCTCATGTTGTTTCGGTTCAACGTTTGATTTGTTCCCATGCTTTGCCTTTTGTGACGCTGCCCCATGGGGGCCGCCGTCTTTCTTTGCCCCTTGCATCGTGAACGGACTTGCAAAACAATGCACATGCGTTGTTTTGCGCCGGCTACTAAATCTTAATGCAGGGGGAGTGACCTTATGACAGAACCCAAAACGTCGCCCGTGATCGGGGTGATCGGCGGCAGCGGCATTTATGAAATCGAAGGCTTGGAAAATGCCGAATGGCGTCAGGTGGAAAGCCCCTTTGGCGAGCCTTCCGATGCGCTTTTGTGCGGCGAACTGGATGGCCAGAAGATGGTGTTTCTGCCGCGCCATGGCCGGGGGCACCGCATTGCGCCGTCGGATATCAACTTTCGCGCCAACATCGACGCGTTGAAGCGTTGCGGGGTTAGCGAAATCATCTCCGTGTCGGCGTGCGGCTCATTGCGCGAAGACCTGCCGCCGGGAACCTTTGTCATTGTGGATCAGTTTATCGACCGCACCTTTGCGCGTAACAAAAGCTTTTTTGGGACCGGTGTCGTGGCCCACGTCGCCCTTGGAAACCCGGTCTGCGCGCGCCTTGGCGATGCGTTGGAGGATGCGGCGAAGGGGCTTGGCATCAATTATAAACGTGGCGGAACGTATCTTGCCATGGAAGGACCGCAGTTCTCCACCTTGGCCGACTCCAACCTCTATCGCAGTTGGAATTGTGACGTTATCGGAATGACCAACATGCCCGAGGCCAAGTTGGCACGCGAGGCGGAGATGTGCTACGCCACCGTCGCCATGGTGACGGATTTCGATTGCTGGCACCCCGAGCACGATCATGTCACCGTGGACAGCATTATCAAGACCCTGCTAGACAATGCCGACACGGGCCGTTCTCTGGTCAAGGCGGTTGCCCCCCGGTTGAGCGCCCGCACGCACATCTGTTCCTCGGGGTGCCACACGGCGTTGGACAGCGCCATCATCACGGCCCCCGATGTGCGTGATCCGGCTTTGGTGAAAAAACTCGATGCCGTCGCTGGACGCGTGTTGAAAGGATAGGGTCATGAACGTCAACGGAAAACCCATGCGCACCATCTGGCGCAGCGAAGATGGTCGGGCAGTGGAGATCATCGACCAGACCAGGCTGCCCTTCGCCCTTGAAATCGTTTCTTTGGAAAGCGTCAACGAGGCGGCCCATGCCATTCTCGATATGCTGGTGCGCGGCGCGCCTTTGATCGGGGCCACCGCTGCCTACGCCATGGCGCTGGCGATGCAGTCCGACCCTTGCGACGCGAACATGGACAGGGCCTATGAAACTTTGTTCGAAGCGCGCCCCACAGCGGTCAATCTGC
This sequence comes from uncultured Magnetovibrio sp., assembly GCA_964451415.1. Classification (GTDB taxonomy): domain Bacteria; phylum Pseudomonadota; class Alphaproteobacteria; order Rhodospirillales; family Magnetovibrionaceae; genus CAYVHU01. The sequence continues at coordinate 62,737 of CAYVHU010000008.1, read as the reverse complement.
GTTGGGCCATCGACGAAATGAAAGCGGTGCTCGATCCCCTTGCCCCGCGCGAGCGTGCGGCGGCGGCTTTTAAGCGGGCGGATGAAATCTGCGACGAAGACGTGGCCATTTGTTCCGCCATCGGTGATCACGGCAAGGGCCTGATTGAAATGGCCTATGAAAAAGCGGGAAAGTCACGCCCCGTGAACGTCCTCACGCATTGCAACGCAGGGTGGCTTGCCGCCGTGGATTGGGGAACGGCCATCGCGCCGATCTACAAGGCCTTCGATGCGGGAATCCCTGTGCATGTGTGGGTGGATGAAACGCGTCCGCGCAATCAAGGTGCGCGCTTGACGGCATGGGAACTGAACCAACACGGGGTACCCCATAGCGTCATCGCCGATAATGCGGGCGGTCATCTGATGCAATGCGGCAAGGTCGATTTGTGCATCGTCGGCACCGATCGCACCACATCCGAAGGCGATGTGTGCAACAAGATCGGAACGTATCTGAAGGCCTTGGCGGCCCGCGATAACAACGTGCCGTTTTATGTGGCGCTGCCCGGCCCGACCATCGACTGGACCTTGAAACGTGGCCGCGACATCCCGATCGAGGAACGTGACGCCAGCGAACTCACCGAAATGAGCGGAAAGGACCGCGATGGCGTCCTACGCAACATACGTATCGTTTCGGAGGGTTCCGCCGCCGTGAATCCCGCTTTCGATGTGACGCCGAACGTTCTGGTGAGCAAATTGATCACCGAACGCGGCGTGTGCGAGGCTTCGGCGGAAGGGTTGCGCTCCTTATATCCCGCGCAGGCAGAAGCCTGGAAATCATGACCATGCGTTTGGAGCTGTGCAACGCCATTATCGAGACCGCCCTGAAGCTCAATGAAACGGGCCTTAGCGCTGGCGCATCGGGCAATGTTTCGGCGCGCGCGGACGGCGGGTTTCTCATCACCCCTTCGGGGATGGCGTACGGAAAACTGCGTGCCGAAGACATCGTGTTCGTAGATTTCGACGGTGCGTTTCAAGGAGCCCTCGCCCCTTCGAGTGAATGGCGGTTTCATCGAGACATCTACCGCACGCGTCAAAGTGCCGGGGCTGTCGTGCATGCACATCCTCCCTATGCCACGGCGCGGGCGTGTCTGAACGAGGGATTGCCCGCGTTCCACTACATGGTGGCGGCGGCGGGGGGAACAGATATCCGCTGTTGTCCTTACGCACTTTTCGGCACCGAAGAACTGTCTCGTGTCGTTTTGGAAGCCTTAGGGGGACGCCGTGCGTGTCTGATGGGGAACCATGGCCTGGTCGCTTTCGGTGACGATCTGGAGAAAGCCTTGGGCCTTGCCCTTGAGGTCGAGGTTCTGGCGCAGCAATATCAACTGGCCTTGCAGATGGGGGCGCCAAAGCTGTTGAGCAAGCGGCAGATGGATGTCGTCTTGAAACGTTTCCAGAGCTACGGCGCAAACGCTCAAAAGGGTAAAAGCACATAGAAAAAACCCCGCCTCAAAAGAGGCGGGGTTTTGATCTTGAAATTCTCGAATTCAGCTCGGGAATTTATGCTTGTCGATTTCCTTTTGGTACATTTCCTCGTGGGGACCGTGCGTGTACTTGGCTTCGCTGATACGGCTCCAGATACGGTGTTTGAGGAAGTAGAGCAATACCGACATCACGACCAGGAACAACAGGACTTTGATGCCAAGCGCCTTGCGGGCTTCCATCTCAGGCTCTGCGGCCCACGCCAGGAAGGTAACGACATCGTGCGCTTCTTGGTTCATCGTCGCTTTGGTGCCGTCGGCATAGTCCACATCCTCACCGGACAGTGGTGGCGGCATGGCGATGCGATGGTTCGGGAAGTAGGTGTTGTAGTACGCGCCGTCGGGGATATTGGCTTCCTTCGGAGCGGGGTCCACAAAACCGGTCAGGATGCTGTAGATGTAATCAGCTCCTCCCGTGCGGGCTTTGACGATCAGCGACAAATCCGGCGGATACGCACCCCCGTTGGCGGCGGTCGCCGCAGCTTTGTTGGCAAACGGCGCCGGGAACGGATCCGACAGTTTGCGCGGACGCGTAAACATGTCGCCTTCGTCGTTCGGGCCGTCCTGGATATCGTAGCCGGCGGCCATTTTTTTGACCGCTGCCTTATCCATGCCGATGGCGACCAGATTGCGGAAAGACATATATTCCATGCTGTGGCAATTGCTACAGACCTGAAAATAAATCTCGCTTCCGCGCTTCAGGGCCGCCCGGTCGAACGTTCCGAACATCCCGTCGAAAGACCAGCTGATCTTTTTCGGGGCGGTTCCTTCCGAAGCTGAAGCTCCGGTCGAAAATGCCGTGCCCAGGCCCACAACGCTTAGACCCATGACGGCTGTAAGGATGAGTTTACGCATGTTTTTCTTCCTTCGTCCGGAACTTTTTGGACACTTCTTCAAAGATGCTGTTGGGCAGCGGTTTGGTTTTTTCAAACTTGCCGATAAGGGGCATCAAAATCAGGAAGAAGATAAAGTAGAAAGCCGTTGCGACGTGTCCGACAAGACCGATGGGAATGACACCGAACACTTTGGCGCTGAAAGGCTGGCTGCCGACATATCCAAGCAAAATGCAATCTGCCACGAAAATCCAGAAGACCTGTTTGAAGATCGGACGGAATCTCGCCGAGCGCACCTTTGAGGTATCCAGCCACGGCACAACGAACAAAAGCAACACGGCACCGAACATGGCCACCACGCCACCCAGCTTATCCGGGATTGCCCGCAGGATCGCGTAGAACGGCAGGAAGTACCATTCCGGAACGATATGCGGCGGTGTGATCATCGCGTTGGCGGGAATGTAATTGTCCGCCTCGCCAAAGAAGTTCGGCTGGAAGAACACGAAATACATGAAAAAGATCAAGAAGATGCTCAGGCTGAACAGATCCTTGATGGTGAAGTACGGATGAAACGGCATCAAATCCTGCGGGGCCTTGATGTCGATGCCCAACGGGTTGCTGGATTTGTGCACGTGCAGTGCCCACAGATGGACGAACACCAGCGCGAACAGGATAAACGGCAGCAGGTAATGCCACGCGTAGAAGCGGTTGATGGTCGGATCCGTAATAAAGTAACCGCCCCAGATCCAGGTCACGATGTAATTGCCGATCAAGGGAACGGCGGAAAACAATTGGGTGATGACGGTCGCGCCCCAGAAGCTCATCTGGCCCCAAGGCAGCACATAGCCCATAAAGGCGGTGGCCATCATGGCGAGATAAATGGTGACGCCCAGCATCCACAGAAGCTCACGCGGGGCCTTGTAGGACCCGAAATACAACCCACGGAACATGTGGATGTAGACCACGATGAAAAACATCGACGAGCCGTTCATGTGGATATAGCGCAACAGCCAGCCATAGTTCACATCGCGCATGATGTGTTCCACGCTGCCGAAAGCGAGGCTGGTGTTCGGCTGGTAGTTCATCGCCAGAAAAATTCCGGAGAACACCATGATCATCAGAACGATACCGGCGATGGAACCGTAGCTCCACCAGTAGTTCAGATTTTTAGGTGTTGGGTATCTGCCGAGACTATCATTGGTAAAGCTGAATATGGGTAACCGCTCTTCAATCCAATTGATGACGCGGTTTGAGTTTTTGGTGCTTTGCATAATTTGTTTCACCCGATCACAACAGTTGTATCGTCCTTAAAGGCATACTTAGGAAGAATCAGATTGAGCGGCGCCGGTCCGATGCGGATACGCCCGGCGGTGTCGTAGACCGAACCGTGGCACGGGCAATGCCAACCATTGTAAATGCCTTTATTGCTGCCCGGTTTTTGGCCCGTCGGGATGCATCCCAAGTGGGTGCATACGCCGATCATGATCAGCCATGGAGTCCGCTGCACGCGTTCGGCGTCGGTCGCCGGGTCACGCAGGGTGCTGACATCGACGGCTTTGGCCTCGGCAATGTCCTTGGCTGTGCGGTGACGGATAAAAATTGGCTGGCCACGCCACTTGACGGTGATGGACTGACCGACCTTGACGGCGGAAATATCGACTTCGACCTTGGCCAGGGCCAGAACGTTCTGGGCCGGGTTGGCGGAATCGAGAAACGGCCAGACGGCGGCGCCTAGGCCTGCCACGCCGAGCACGGTGGTGGATATCAGAAGAAAATCACGACGCGGGGCGTCGATTTCTTCCGCATTTGCGGTAGAATCATTTGTCATGACAACGCCTTTCTTGACCTTGCAAGCAACGGTTTTTGATCCTGCAAACACGAACCGGTGAGAAGGCCGGTCTTGGCGGGACCACAAGATATTAAATTTTAAAAACCCAAGGGAAAAACAAGGGTCTTTCAAGCGAAAGCAACCGTGCAACATTCACGACATAATCTTGCGTGAAACCGGCGCCCATTTCGATGAATCGACGGTACTATATAAGAAAACCATATTTTAAGAAAAGGGAAAAATTATGGAATTCTAATGTATAAGGTGTCGTTATAAGTGTGATGATGTAGGCAAGTTTAAAATTTTATGAAAATTGCTCTTTTAGAACCGGACATTCCACAAAACACTGGAACAATTCTGCGTACCGCGGCGTGCGTGGGCGTGGGCGTGGATGTGATCGAACCGTGCGGTTTTGTGTATTCAGACCGGCATTTGCGCCGTGCCGGCATGGACTATGTGGATATGAATCAGGTTGTGCGTCATGTGGATTGGGCGGCTTTTCGCGCCTTGCGCCAAGTGCGTGAATGCCGCAGGGTGGTTCTTCTCAGCACCGAAGGCGCCGAGGTGTACACGGACTTTGCGTTCCGACCGGATGATGTATTGCTCGCGGGGCGCGAAAGCGCAGGGGCGCCGCCGGCCGTGCATGCGGCTGCGGATGCGTGCATTACTATTCCCATGGTGGCGGGGATGCGCTCGTTAAACGTTGCTGTTTCGGTGGCGATGGTCCTGGGGGAGGCGCTCAGGCAGTGCCCCCGAGGCTCATGAGTCTGCTGCGCTTGAATCTGCGGCGATGCGTGCGCGTAGGTGTTCCCGGCAGGCCTCGCGTCCGGGGCGAAAATCGTTTTCTTCCCACCACTGTCTGACGGTTTTCAGCACGCGGCCGATGTGCGGACCTTGCGCAAGGCCCATATCCATGGCGTCACGGCCTTTCAGGGGGAATGCGATGGGTGTCCAGTCCCGGGCGTTTTTGATCAGGGCGAGCCAGGCCTTGGTGTGCTCGTGGGGAAGGCGGGCTTCCAGCGCCAATTCTTCAGCCCAGCCCAGCAACGCGCGTTCAACCACGATCTTCCCGCCATGGGTCTGACAGGCGCGGCGCAGTTCGGTTTCACCCATGGTTTCCCGAATAACGGGTTGTGGGGCCGTGATGGCGAGGAGATGGGCGCGTTCTTTGTTGGAGAATTTCAGCCGTCGCGTCAGAGCTTCGACGTCTTTGGCGCTTAAATCCGGTTTCAACAGTGCGGCCAGCCGACGCACCGGGTCGATGGATACATGTTCGATTTTCACGGCGCGTTCCAGCAGCCAGACCAGCATTCGCAGTCGTCCCACGTCACCGGCTTCGGGCAAGACGTAAGGTAAAACCCGTTCCGCACGCATTCTGGCGATGGTGTCTGCGGGATTGGCGGCGGTGAGGATGCGCAAGACTTCGCCGCGCACCCGCTCTGCCGACAACTCCTTGAGGCGAGGGGCCATTTCTCGGCATGCGCTCAAGGCCTCGCCATTGACGGGCGACTTCCCGTAATCGGCCAGGAAACGGAAAAATCGCAACAAGCGTAGAACGTCCTCTTCGATGCGCGTTTTAGCGGTGCCGACGAAACGGATGTAGCCACGTCCCAGGTCCTTCATGCCGTCGTAGGGGTCGTAGATATTGCCGTCTTCATCGCACGACATGGCGTTGATGGTGAAATCGCGCCGCGCCGCGTCTTTGGTCCAGTCATCGGTGAACTGCACGCGGGCGCGTCGTCCGTCGGTCTCGATGTCAATGCGCAAGGTGGTGATTTCGAAATGTTCGTGTCCGATCACGGCGGTTATGGTGCCGTGCGGGAGCCCCGTAGGAATGGCTCGAATGTTGGCGGCCTCCAGGATTTCCATAACGCGTTCAGGCGCTTCCGGCGTGGCGATGTCAATGTCCTTGATGGGGCGTTTCAAAATGGCGTCGCGCACGCATCCACCGATGAAACGCGCTTGTGCCTTTGCGGCGGCAAACGCCGCCATGACGCGGCGTGCTTCAGGCGTGCGCATCCAAGGTTGGATCGGGATTTTTCCGGTCGGCTTCAAAGTATATTTCCGCACATTCAAGGCGTTGGTTTGGGAACGAATTGGCCGGGGATAACCTTGCCGTTTTCCAGCCGTGGCGGCTGGTAGACGCTGCCGGGCGGGTTTTTGGGGCCGAGAACGACACTCACAACCAGGCCCAAGGACATCAGCGCCAGACCCATCAGAATCAAAGTGAGCCAGGGCGTCGAGATTTGGGGCCTTTCATGATGGGCTTTCGTTTTTCGCAGCCACGCGGCCCACGCGAAATACAAGGCCGTCGGCAGGGCCAACGGCAGGATATAGGAGATCAGTATGCGAAACATGAAGGCTCCATATGAACGCGTTCGAACCCCACAGCAGTATCAGGTTGCAGGGTTTTCGTCCATGAGCACCCGCCGGAAGTCGACCAGCATGCCCGCAGTCGCTCCCCAGATTTCGTGCTCCTCGTGGAACAGGGCATGAAATTGTCGCTCGACCCCGTCGATCACGCGGACGCGTCGTTGATGGTTGGCGGGGTTCAAGATGAAGGACAGGGGCACCTCGAAGAGTTCGGCGACTTCGGTGGGGTCGGGGGTGAAATGGAACGGCGGGTGCAGCAGACCGACTACCGGGGTGATGCAAAACCCCGTTCGGGTGATGTAAGTCCCGAGATGACCCAGCACCTCGATGCGTTGTGCGGGGAAGCCGATTTCTTCTTCGGTTTCACGCAGTGCGGCGGCAACGCCGTCGCGGTCGGTGGGTTCGACATGACCACCGGGAAAACTGATTTGTCCCGGGTGATGTTGCAGATGCGCGGTGCGCTGGGTAAAAACGATGTTGAAGGCGCCCGCCCGGCTGAGAAGTCCCACCAGAACGGCGGCTGGACGCAGGGGAAGAGCGGGTTTCAAATCGGGGTTGAGGTCGTGATCGCCGCAATTGTCGTGCGACGGTTCGGCGGTAGCAAGGCGTTTGGCGATGCGCTGTGGGGTCCATGAAGACGGGTCGCAATCCATTGAGAAAGGATCCGTTGTGCTCATACGGATATATTCAGAGGAAAAAACGTGCCACAACTCCAGAGCCCGAAAGCGTCGCACTCATTTTCTTTTCGCGAGACGCCGAGATCGAGCAATTCCCCAGCGGCCCCGCGGCTCAAGCGGGCTTCGAGACCGTGCTCATCCATGACGTAGAGGGTTATCGCGCCGTTCACGGGGCTGGGTTTCACGATCAGTGGTGTGTCCGCTTTGATTGTGATCACTTGATCGGTGTTGGTGAGGACGCTGACGGTTCTGTTTTTTCCGCGTCCGGCGGTGAATTTCCGAATGGCAATGAACGGTGCGTCGTCCACTTCGATACGCCCGATTTCGTTTGGACTGACCAACCAGTATCGTCCATCATCGCCTGCCACCAGCATGGCGGCGAACAGGCAGACCATTTCCCGATTGACGAGCGGGTTGCCGTTATAATGCCATTGCCCATGGGAATCGATGCGGATATCCAGGTCGCCGCAAAACGTTCGTCCGTGCAGATCGACGGGAACGCGGAAAGCTTCCGTATCGGTTAGATACGGCATGACGCTAAAATTTTCAGCATGCTGGCCCATTTTCAGGCTGCCCCTACCTGTTCTATCTTGTGTTATCGAACCTGTATCCCCTTAATCAGGGACGCGCTGTATTCGCGTTTCCCGACCTTCACACATATGGGCATCTTCGCGTTCGGACCAAAGGATTTTCTATCCGGCGTCGACGCCGTCGGGCGTATGGCGGAACCATTCGACGAGGAAATCGACGAAGGCACGCACCTTGGGCGATAGATTGCGTTTCGAGGAATAAACGGCGTAGACCGCCAACGGTTCTTGTTGAAAGTCTTCCAGTGCGCACACCAGGCGTCCCTGGCGCAATTCGCGCATGACGATAAAGGAAGGTCCATGAAAAATCCCGATGCCGTTCAGGGCGGAGTCGCGGATAACGATGTCGCTGTTGGTCGTCAGCGCGCCTTTGATTTTGACGGTGAAAGGCTTTGCGTCTTCGCGGAACGTCCATTCCCCTGGCGTGCTGAGATAGGCGTAGATCACGCCTTGGTGTTTGCCTGCGCGGTGGCTCAATTCCCGGGGATGGCGGGGAATGCCGTGTTTTTGCCAATACGCAGGCGACGCGCAGACGACGATGGGCGCGGGGGCGAGCTTGCGTGCAATGAGACTTGAATCCTTCAATTTAGTGATGCGCACCGCGACGTCGAAACCGTCATCGACAAGATCGACCAGACGATCGGAGAACTCGATATCCATATCGATAAGGGGGTAGAGCTTGAGAAAGGCCGTCAGCGCGCCGGTGAGGTACATGCTGCCGAAGGTGTGTGGCGCGCTGATGCGCAGTTTGCCCCGGGGTTCGGCGGAAAAGGGTGAAACCGCGGTTTCCGCGTCGTGCACCTCGGCAAGAATGTCTCGCGCCCGTTCCACATAGATGCGGCCTTCGCCGGTCAGGCTTAACTTGCGCGTGGTGCGGTGCAGCAGACGCACCCCCAGGTGATCTTCCAGTTTGACGACTTTTTTGCTCAGGGCCGCTTTCGAGATTCGCAAGTGCCGTGCCGCCTGGGAGAAACTATTGGCGTCCACGGTGGCGACAAAGGCGCGCATGCCACTTAAAATGTCCATTTATTATCTCCATAACGGAAACAATATTATTCATTCTGGTGCTGTTATCAACCAATAGATAGGGCTGTACAGTGGCGGTATATTTTGAAACCTCATTGGAGAAAGCTTCATGGAAAAACCCGTATGCGTGCAAAAAGAGCCGTTCGCCGTCGATGTCGAGGAAGGCAAGACCTATTATTACTGCACCTGCGGCAAGAGTGAGACGCAGCCGTTTTGCGACGGTGCGCATGAAGGCAGTTCTTTTACGCCCGAGGCGTGGACGGCGGAAAAGTCAGAAACAACGTATTTTTGCGGATGCCGGGCGTCTGCGAATGCGCCTTTATGCGACGGCGCACACAAAGATATTTAGACACGGACCCCTGTTGGAGGAATTATCATGAGCAAAGTTCTGGTGCTTTATTACAGCTCCTACGGTCACATTGAGACCATGGCCGCAGCCGTTGCCGAAGGCGCGCGCGGCGTTGCCGGTACGAACGTCGATGTCAAACGCGTCGCGGAACTGATGTCGGACGAACAGGCGCAAAATGCGGGGGTGCAACTGGATCACACCACGCCGATTGCCGAACCGGAAGACTTGGTCAACTACGATGCGATTATTTTCGGAGCGCCGACGCGTTTCGGCAGTGTGGCGGCGCAGATGCGCAACTTCATTGATCAGACCGGCGGGCTGTGGATGCAAGGTGCCCTGATCGGTAAGATCGGCAGTGCGTTTACCTCCGCCGGGGTGCAGCATGCGGGGCATGAAACCACCCTGACCTCGTTTCATACCAGCCTTTTGCACCATGGCATGGTGATTGTCGGCGTGCCGTTCTCGGCCCAGGAACTGATGCAGACGGACGAAGTGGCCGGTGGCACGCCCTATGGGGCCAGCACCGTCGCCGGTGGCGATGGCAAACGCACACCGTCGGAAGTTGAATTGACCATCGCGCGGGCCCAGGGCGAACACGTCGCAAAGTTGACGGCGAAACTGACGGCCTGATCAAGAAACGCTGAAGATTCCGGCACGAGCCCACGCGACGAATTTCAAGATATTCGTCTCGTGGGCTCTGTTCGTCTATAAAGGTTCCGGTTTTACAGCGAAGGAGCGGTTATGCAAGCAAGCATCAAATGGATCGGAGCGATGGCGTTTGAAGGCGTCAGCGGCAGCGGGCACACGGTGGTCATGGACACTTCACCGGAATTCGGCGGAAACGATAAGGGGCCGCGCCCCATGGAAATGCTTCTGCTGGGCATGGGGGGGTGCACGTCCATCGACGTGATGAACATTCTGCGCAAGGCGCGCCAGGATGTGAGCGATTGCGTGGCCGAAATCACCGCCGAACGGGCGGATGAAATCCCGAAAGTGTTCACTCGTATCCACGTGCATTTCAAGATCACGGGAAAGGCCCTTGAGGCGAAGCGCGTTGAACACGCGATTTCGTTGTCGGCGGAGAAATACTGTTCGGCTTCGATCATGCTCGGTAAAACGGCACAGATCACCCACGATTTTGAACTTCTCGAAATCCCGGAATAGGGCGGTGCTGTTGCGGTCTGCCCGGTGCCCGGTTTAGACTGCTTGCGAAGCGGGCCGCAACGAAAGGGATGAGGGTGCTGCAATGCCATATGTGATGCGCAACGCCGAAGGGCGGATCATCGCGGTGTTGAGCGAAGCGGTCGAAGGTTCGCATCTGGTCTCGCCCAACGACGATGAACTAAAGGCCTTCCTTAAGAACGACAGCCCCGAACGTCGCGCGCAACGCGAGTTGATGGAATCGGATATGGGCCTGATCCGTGTGATCGAGGACCTGATCGATATCCTCATCGAACGGCGCCTGATCATGTTCACGGACTTTCCCGAACCGGTGCAGAAAAAACTTCTGGCGCGTCGCGGTCTGCGCAAGGAATTTTCCTATATGGACGACATCTTCAGCGATGACGAGGGCTTCCTGCCGCCGCCCGATGAAGAAGGCGAAGGGTTTTTATGAGGCATTCCAGCGCAGCACCGGTTTTCTGGCGGCGGCCGTCTCATCCAGACGCCGTCTGGGCGTGTGCACGGGAGCGTCCTTGAAGAATTGAGTGTCGCCGGATTTGGCGCGCGCGGCCAGTTTGCGCAGGGTCTCGACGAAAAGGTCGAGGGTTTCCCTGGATTCCGATTCCGTCGGTTCCATCAGCAGCGCCCCGTGAACCACCAGCGGGAAGTACATGGTCATGGGATGAAAGCCCTCGTCGATCATGGCCTTGGCGAAGTCTAACGTGGTGACGCCGGTGTCCTTCAAGAAACGATCGTCGAACAGCACCTCGTGCATGCACAGGCCGTCGAACGATACACTCAAAACGTCTTGCAATTTTACACGTAGATAGTTGGCATTGAGGACCGCGTCGCTGGACGCCTGCAACAAACCGTCGGCCCCGTGGCTCAGTAAAAAAGCAAGCGAGCGAATGAACACCCCCATCTGTCCATGATAGCCCTTCAGGCGTCCGAACGGCTGGGCGTCGGAATCGTTTGCGTGTTCGACCATTTTGAAGCCGTCGCTATCGTGCACGACATAGGGCAGGGGGGCGTAAGGGGCGAGGGCTTCGGATAGCACCACCGGGCCCGCGCCCGGACCACCGCCGCCGTGGGGGGTGGAGAACGTCTTGTGCAAATTCAAATGCATGCAATCTATGCCCAGATCGCCGGGACGAATGCGTCCGACAATGGCGTTGAAATTTGCCCCGTCACAATAGAAATACCCGCCCGCCTCATGAATGGCGTCTGCGATGGCGATCACGTCGTTTTCGAACAGGCCGCAGGTGTTGGGGTTGGTGAGCATGATACCGGCAGTGTCTGGCCCCAGTTTTTCCTTGAAGGCCGCCAGATCAACACGCCCGCGTTCATCGGCGGGAATGGTATCGACGGAAAATCCGCATGCCGAGGCCGACGCCGGGTTGGTGCCGTGGGCGCTTTCGGGCACCAGAACGCGGGTGCGGGTTGCGGCCTCGCCGCGTGCCTCGATGGCGGATTTGATCGCCATCATTCCGCAAAGCTCGCCATGGGCACCGGCGGCGGGGCTCATGGCGATGGCGGGCATGGCGCACAGTTTCTTGAGCCAATCGGCCAGCGTGTCGATCAGTTCCAGCGCGCCCTGGACCGAGTTCATGGGCTGCATCGGATGAAGATCGCCAAGGCCGGAAAGGCGTGCCACTTTTTCGTTGATCCGTGGGTTGTGCTTCATGGTGCATGAACCCAGCGGATAGAAACCGCTGTCGATGCCGAAATTTTTCTGGCTGAGGCGCGTGTAGTGGCGCATCACCTGCGGTTCGCTTACCCCCGGCCAGCCCACGGGGCCTTTACGGCGCTGGCCGCCCAGACGTGTGTCGGAGATTTCGATATCGGGCAGATCGACGCCCACGCGTCCGTCCTCGCCCGCTTCGAACAGCAGCGGTTCGGCGAAATCCAGCCCCTTGGAGCCGCTGGTGGTGGTCATCACAAAATCTCCCCAAGGGCATGGACAAGGGCGTCCGTGTCCTCTTGCGTGTTGCATTCCGTGGCGGCCAGAACCATCATCTCGTTGAGATCGTCGCGTGCGGGCAGCAGGCGCGAAAGCGGCACGCCGCCTAGAATCCCGCGTTCTGCCAGGGCGTCCACCACTTCGGCGGCAGGTCGGGAAAGTTTCACGGTGAATTCATTGAAAAAGCTGGCGTTGAGGACTTCGATGCCATCAACGCCCGCCAGTCGGTCCGCCAGTTCACACGCACCGGCGTGATTGAGACGCGCCAGCCGGTCCAGACCTTGTTCCCCCAACAGCGAAGCGTGAATGCTGAACGCCAGCGCGCACAGCCCGGAATTGGTGCAGATGTTCGAAGTCGCCTTTTCGCGGCGGATATGTTGTTCACGCGTCGAAAGCGTCAGCACCCAGCCGCGCCGTCCATCTACATCCGTAGTTTCGCCGACCACGCGTCCGGGCATCTGGCGGACGTATTTCATTTTCGTGGTGAACAATCCAATGTAAGGCCCGCCGTAACTGAGCGCATTGCCCAGGGACTGACCTTCCGCCACCGCGATGTCGGCACCTTGATGGCCGGGGGCTTCCAGCAGGCCCAGCGACACCACTTCGGTGGTTACGGCCACCAGCAAGGCCCCTTTGTCGTGGGCGGCCTCGGCAATGGGGCGCAAGTCGATGATGCGCCCGAACACGTCTGGCGTTTGTACCACCACGCACGAGGTCTGCTCGTCGATCAGATCGCAGATGCTGGCCGCATCGGCGGGCCGGGTGGGATCGCTGTGGGGACCGACCAGTTCGATGTTCAGAAAGCGGGCATGGGTTTGGGTCACATCGCGGTAATGCGGATGCAGCCCGCCCGCCAGCACGGCGCGGCTTTTGCGGGTGATGCGTCCGGCCATCAAAACGGCCTCCGCGCACGCGCTGGCGCCGTCGTACATGGAGGCATTGGCGACTTCCATGCCCAGCATCAGGGCCACTTGGGTCTGGAACTCAAACAGGACCTGTAAGGTGCCTTGGGAGACTTCGGGCTGATAGGGGGTATAGGCGGTGAGGAATTCACCGCGCTGTATCAGGTGATCGACCGTTGCGGGAATATGGTGGCGATAGGCCCCCGCACCCAGAAAACACGGTGCGGAGGACGGACTTAGGTTTTTCGCCGCCAAGGTGGAGATGAAGCGTTCGACCTCCATCTCGGTTTTGTGGTTGGGGAGGTCCACAGGCTTGAGCGACAGGGCTTCTTTGGGCACGTCGCAATACAGATCGTCAAGCGTTCCGACACCGATTTCACTCAGCATCTCACGGCGTTGGGCATCGGTGTGTGGTAGGTAACGCATGGTCCGGCAGTCCTTAAATCAGTCCAGGGCGTCCACATAAGCCTTGTAGGCGTCGGCGTCCATCAAGTCGTCCAGTTCGGATGCGGTGCTCATTTTAATTTTAAAAAACCAGCCATCACCGCCCGGTGCGCCGGATACGGCGGTGGGGTCGTCGGCGATGGCGGCGTTGCCTGCGGTGATTTTGCCGCTGAGCGGGGTGTAGACTTCGCTGGCGGCTTTGACGGATTCGACCACCGCCGCCTCGTCGCCCTTGGAAAGATTGCGGCCCGCCTCCGGCACTTCGATGAATACCAGATCGCCCAGTTGTTCCCGTGCGTAATCGGTGATGCCCACGGTGGCGATGTCGCCTTCGACGGCGACCCATTCGTGATCGGTGGTGAATTTGACGCTCATGATTTCGGTCCTGTTTCTGGCTTACGAAGAGGGTTTGGTTTTATAGCGTTGGGCAACGAACGGCATCTTGACGACCTTGGCCGCCAAAGCCTTGTTGCGTACGATCAGGTTGACCGGCGTTCCCGGCGCGGCGAAGGCGCTGGCGAGGTACCCCATGGCTATCGGACCGCCGAACGACGGGCCGAAGCCGCCGCTGGTAATGTTTCCGATGGAATTGCCGTCCAAGTCCTGGACCTCCACGCCTTCACGTGCAGGGGCGCGCCCGTTCGCCACGATGCCCACGCGCCGACGTGCGGTGCCGGTTTTCAACTGGTTCAAAATGATATCGGCGCCTGGGAAGCCGCCGTCTTCACGGCGTTGTTTGTTCACCACCCATTTCAGATCGGCCTCAATGGGGGTCGTCTCGGTGGTGATGTCATGGCCGTAAAGGCAAAGGCCTGCTTCCAGACGCAGGCTGTCGCGTGCGCCCAGACCCGCCGGTTCGACTTCCGGCTCGGCCAAAAGGGCGCGGGCCAGTTCTTCGGCGCGGCTTGCGGGGACGGAAATTTCAAATCCGTCTTCGCCGGTATAGCCCGAACGCGTGGCGAAGCAGGCGATGCCGGCAATGTCCACTTCGCGAAACATCATGAACAGCATATCGGTGGTTTGCGGGGCCAGCCGCGCCAGCACCTCGCCCGCCTTGGGGCCTTGTATGGCCAGCAATGCCCGGTCCTCAAGAATTTCAAGGGTGGCCTTGCCCTGCGTGCCCGCTTCGATGTGGGCAAAGTCCTGGGCCTTGCACGCGGCGTTGACCACCAGATACAGCCCGCCTTCGATCCGGGTTGCCATCAGATCGTCCAAGATGCCGCCCTTTTCATTGAGCAGCACGGTGTAACGGGTTTTGCCTTCGGGCAGGTTTTGGTAATCGCCGGGCACCAGGGCCTCGAACGCCTCGGCGGCGTCTTTGCCTTTCAAGAACGCCTGGCCCATGTGCGAAACGTCGAACAAGGATGCGCTTTGACGGGTGTGCAGGTGTTCTTTCAAAATGCCCTTGGGGTATTGCACGGGCATGGCATAGCCCGCAAACGGGACCATTTTGGCACCATATTCACGGTGCAGAGCATCCAGCGGTGTGGTGAGCAAGGTGGTGTTTGTTTCTGGCATAAAATTCCCTGACATCTAAGAGCAGTTCTACAGGCCCAATGGCCAAAACTGCCCCACTCTGTCACGGAACCTGAAAGATTCCCCGGCGCCGAAAGAAAGGCGCTAAATCCGGGTTACATCTTCGGTGAGGGAAGGCTTTCACCTTCACCTGCTTTCCAGAGCCTCGTCGCCATCACGGTCCTTTTGCCTGAGAGTTTCCGGGGCGGTTGCTCCTTCGGCGCCGGTTTCTCCCCAAAAGGTTCAACCGGTCTCTCCCGTGGCGGCTTTGATCGAGGGGTATTTGAAATATCCACGTTCGTGGCCGCCATTGTAGACGACCGACGCGACAGGTCAACGCCTTCAAAACGGAGGAAACAAGATAATTTTAGCGGGTACGGCGCACGAAATTCAGTTCGTCACGTGTGAGTTGCAAACCGACAAAGACGGTGAAGTCCGCACCGCTTTGGCCGGCTTTGAGGGGGATGTGCATGACGACGGGGTCTTTACGCTGCCACTGCACGCGGGTCACGTTGTTCACAAAGGGGATTGTGACGGGGAAACGTGCCTTCTCAAGGATGCGTTTTTTTCCATCAACGATGGCGATGAAATACTCGAAATTCGCACGTTTGGTGGTATTGGCGGGGCCGCGCACCGAGGTAATGGTCGGGGCCAGTTGGACGGTTACCTCGCCCTCCCCGGCGTCATTCAGCTGGTAGGAACACGCATGAGCGAACCCGGAGACGGTTTGCGTATCCGTCACATCGATAATGGCGTGTCCCGAACCCGCTTTGAAGTGGGTCAGCTTCGCCGCGTCTTTGGGAATGAGGATTTTCGGACAGGGGCGCGAGACGGTCGTTTTGGTCGTGGAACACGCACTCAAACCCATCAGCGCAAGGCCCAGAATGGCCGGAAACGAAAGATAAGACCCACGCCGTTTCTTCATATCAAAGCTCTCCGGCTTTCTTAAAGGTTTTTGTGTGCGCCGTCGCACAACGGCGCGTTCGCGGAAGCCCGGCACCCGCAGAAATACGTTGTGGCGGACTTTTCCGCCGTCCACGCCTGGGGCTGGAAGGAACTGCCTTCGTGCGTGCCGTCGCAAAAGGGTTGCGTCCCACTTTTGCCGCAGGTGCAGTAGTAATAGGTCTTGCCTTCTTCGACATCGACGGCAAACGGTTCTTTTTGCACGCAAACGGGCTTTTCCATGGGGGTGGTCTCCGGCGGTTGGGATGTGTGTGATGTCAAGGCACTCTACTGAAGCCTCGCCCGCGGCACAATAAGATTAACGCGTATTCAGGGCGTTCAAGGTGGCGGCGACCTTGGCGAATGCCCGGGCGCGCGCCCATGGGTGGGTGAGGGTTGCGGCCGCGTTCAGAGCGCGGCGAAAAAGGGTTCGCGCCGGGCCGGGTTCTTGGTGGCGGGCGCGACCTTCGGCAACGGTGCTCAGCATCCACACCCGGGAAAAGGGGCTGTGGATGTCGGCGGTGGCGGTTTTCGCTGCGGCCTTGGCGCGTTGGGCGCCTTCTTTGTCGCCACCACGCAAGCGCGCGTCGGCGATGGTCCACAGAGTCTGCGCCTTGAGGCGCTTATCGCGAATGTGCTGGGCTGTGGACAGGGCGGCGCCAAGGTCGAGCTTGTCGAAGACGAGTGCGATGCGCGACAAGGCATAGGCCCGGGCGTAGGGAAAACGGATGGAGCGCGCCGCGCGTTGCGCCTTGTCCAAGGTGGTGCGCGCTTTTTTGGCGTCGTCTGCACGTACTTGATATGCGGCGATGCGTGCCAGAACCAAGGCACGGTAGCGCACGGCTTCGATGCTGTCGGCGGTGATCAAGGCCCGTTTTGCATCGCCATTTTGCGCCAGTCTCACGGCGCTGGCGATCAGTTTCGGCGTGTCGTCGGAGCCCGTTTTGAACCCCTTGAGCAGGGCGAGCTCTTTGGTGGGGTTTCCGGTTTCCCCATAGGCTGCCGCGAGATAGCGCAGCGCCTTGTCGCGTTTTTGACCGGGGGGAAGGTTTGTGCTCAAGGTGTTGGCCGTGCGCAGGGTGATTTGCGCTTTTGCGCGCAGCCCGGCGCGATGCAAAATAACGGCCATGCGGGTGCGCGCGGCGATTTTGGCAAGGGGGGACTTCAGGTGGACCATATTCCTTTCCAGACGCGCGGCGATCACGGCGACGTCTTCGGTGTGGTCCCGGCGTGCATAAATGGCGGCGATGGCAAGGGTGGCTTCGATCTGTTGGGCTTCGTCGGGGATCATGTCCACAGCCTTCAGGGCGTCTGCGGCGCGTCCCGTTTCGGCCTGGGCGTTGGCGATGTTGCGCAGCGCCACCATGATCAGGCGGGGGTCGTGAATACGCCGTGTCGTGACCATGGCCTCGGCGGCGAGTCCGGCGCGGGCCTGGGCGACGAGAATTTCACCCAGGGCCCAATCGCGCATTTGCGGTTTTTCGATGTCGCGTGCGCTGGCGACGGCTTCTTGCAAAAGGCAACGCGGGGTTGGCATGGCAAGGCAGGCCTTGATATTCAAGGGCGCGTTGACCAAGGGGGGCTTGTCTTCGATCAGCGCGCGCGTTTGCGGGTGCGACAGCAACGCGGTTCGTGCGGCTTTGACGGTGGCGGTGCGGGATTTTTCCAAAGTGGACAAAAGGCGTCCGATCTGGCCGTTCGTTTTTAAATCAAGGGCCAGTTGCGGCGAGGGCAGGCCATCCACCACGGGGTATTCGGCGCTGGTCTGATAGGCGCGAATCGCAGCCGCCGTGCGTGCGCCGTAGAGCCCGTTGACGGGCCCCAGATAGAAACCCTGGCGGCTCAACGCGTGTTGAATTTGACGCACGAGAGCGGCGGGAAAGGTACGGTACGCAAGGGGGGCGGGCGTGTTTGCGGAAGGCTCCGGCGTACCATGCGCGTCGTTGAGCCCGGCAAAGGCGATCCCCAAAACACCGATGAAGGCAATGAGCGGCCCCACCGTATGCAATCGGAGGTGCATTGTCGGGCGCATTTCCAATCCTTATGTTTATTCCGGCAATAGCATAGTATGAGCAGCGCGCTATTATAGTCCCAACCCCGATAGAGACGAAGACCCTCTCCATGGCCGTATACACCGCAGTTTCCGACGACGATTTGAGCACTTTTGCGAAAGGTTTCGACTTGGGCGAGGTCCTGGCGTGCAAGGGCATCGCCGAAGGGGTGGAGAACTCCAATTTCCAGTTGGTCACGCAACGCGGAATTTTCATCCTCACGCTGTATGAAAAACGCGTCGATCCGGCGGACCTGCCGTTTTTTCTGGGATTGATCGAACATCTGGCAAAAAAGGGCACGCCTTGTCCCCAACCGGTGCATGCCAGGGACGGCGCGGTGCTGAAGGAACTGAGCGGCAAGCCCGCCGCCATCGTTACGTTTTTGAACGGGATGTGGCCGCGCAAGATCCATCCCTTTCATATGGGGGAACTGGGGCGGGGTCTGGCGGAAATGCATCTCGCGGGAACGGACTTTCCGCTTGGGCGCAAAAATGCGTTGGGCGTTTCAAGCTGGCGCGGCCTGCTGGCGTCGTGCCAAGGCCGCGCCGACGACGTGATCGCGGGTATTACGGCGGAATTGGAAGCCGAACTGGACGCGTTGGAAGACCAATGGCCGCGAGACCTTCCCGCCGGGATCATTCATGCCGATCTTTTTCCCGACAACGTTTTTTTTCGCGGTCAAACCTTGTCGGGCTTTATTGATTTCTATTTTGCATGTCACGACGTGTTGGCTCTGGATGTGGCCATCTGCCTCAACGCCTGGTGTTTCGAGCTCGATGGCAGCTTCAACGTCACCAAGGCGCGCCGGATGCTGAGGGCCTATGCCAAGGTGCGTCCGCTCAGTGCGGAGGAAATGGCGGCGTTGCCGATCCTCGCGCGCGGGGCGGCGATGCGGTTTTTGCTGACGCGGCTTTTCGATTGGCTGAATACCCCGCAAGATGCACTGGTGACGCCCAAGGACCCGATGGAGTATGTTCGCAAACTTCGCTTTCACCGCGCGGTCTTGGGACCGGGTGCTTACGGGTTGGATTGAGCGTTCATGACACAAGACACGATTGATATTTTTACCGACGGAGCGTGCAGCGGCAACCCCGGCCCCGGTGGCTGGGGTGTGGTGATGCGCTGGAATGATACGCAAAAAGAGCTGTCCGATAGCGAACCACAGACCACCAACAACCGCATGGAACTGATGGCCGCGATCATGGCCCTTGAGGAAATCAAGCGGTCCGTGGGGCTGGTGCGTCTGCATACCGACAGTACTTACGTGAAGGACGGCATCACCAAATGGATTCACGGCTGGAAGAAAAACGGCTGGAGGACGGCGGCCAAAAAACCGGTCAAGAACCAGGATTTATGGCAACGCCTGGACCAGGCGCTGGCTAGTCACAATATAGAATGGCACTGGGTCAAGGGCCACGCCGGACACCCGGGCAATGAGCGCGCCGACGAACTGGCGTGTCTGGCCGTCAAACAATTCAAGGATGCTCAAAGGCTGTAAGTCCTGAGTTGAATTCAAAAACAATGATTTTTCAGGTGAGTGCGTCATCTCTTGCCATGTTCTATTGGCGGCCTAACGCTTCATTGATGGCCAAGGCCTTTTTTTGCATTTCCTCGGTGCGTGCAAAATCGCCTTGGGCGCGATACAAGATGCCGAGGTTGTGATAACAAGCTGCCATGCCCACTTTGTGGCCTAACGCTTTATGGATGGCCAAGGCCTTTTGATGCATTTTCTCGGCGCGTGTAAGATCGCCTTGGGTATAATACAGGCTGCCGAGGTTGCTATAAGAAGCTGCTATGCCCACTTTGCGGCCTAACGCTTTATCGATGGCCAAGGCCTTTTGGAACATTTTCTCGGCGCGTGTAAGATCGCCTTGAGTATAATACAGGTTGCCGAGGCTTCCATAAGCATTTGCCATGCCCTCTTTGTGGTCTAACGCTTCATTAATTTCCAGGGATTTTTGTTGCATTTCCTCGGCGCGTGGAAGGTCGCCTTGGGTATAATACAGGGCTCCGAGGTTTCCATAAGCATGTGCCATGTCCGCTTTGCGGCCTAGCGCTTCATTGATCTCCAAGGCCTTTTGGAACATTTTCTCGGCGCGTGTAAAATCGCCTTGGGTATAATGCAGGGCTCCGAGGTTTTCATAAGCATTTGCCATGCCCGCTTTGTGGCCTAACGCTTCATTAATTTCCAAGGATTTTTGATGCATTTCCTCGGCGCGTGGAAGATCGCCTTGGGTATAATACAGGGCTCCGAGGTTTCCATACGCACTTGCCGTTTCAGGTGATTTATTGTCTGCTCCACTGTGTCTTAGCCATTTTTCCAAAACAGCAAATGCAGAATCTAAATCACCCGTTCGTTCATAGAACTCATAGGCTAGGTATAGAATGTTGATGTTTGTTGTTTCGACCGCAAGTCCCGCGAATTTCTGTCGGGCGAATTCAACCTTTCCGTCTTTGGATAAACGTGCTGCATCTTCTGCTATCTGAAGTTGCAGAGCCTCTATTTTTAGAAAAGCCTTTTTTTCTGCATCCCGTGCATCTTCTGCGTCTTTTATTTTCCGCTTAACAAGGGCCTTTGCTTTTTCCACCTCTTGTAATGCTTCCATAGGGAGGACGAGAGTTTTTTCTTTATTTTTGGTTTTAGGCAGCTCGCCCTTTGCATAGGCACGAAGATGGTTATCGATTTCGCCCATAAAGTCTTGATCGGTGTTGAAGTCGCGAGAGAAGACTTGATTTGTTTCTTCTAGGTGCTTTCTGAATTCCATTACTTTTTTGAGTTGAGGTCCTGGATCTGCTTCTGATGCAGTATCTACACGTTTGAAAAAAACAAATATTTCAGGTTTTTCTTCTTTCTTCCAACGCTCAAATGCTCGATGAAACTCTTCCTCGGTATAAGATGTGTATGGTTCCGCATCTGTCGCTTCCTGCCCCCAGCGCCGATGCATTGCCAGAATAAAGACATCGCACTGGTCGATCTTTTCATTAATTACGCTTTGGACACGGGGGCCTGTGGAAGCCAGATTGTTTTCCCAACAAAGTGCCTCGAATTCAATATCGGCACCGTCCCCGAAGCCAACGTTCAATTGCTGAATTGAAGTCAGAAAAAGTGCCCGCGCCTCAGAAAGATCGCCGGGGGAAGCGATGAATACAGATATTTTTCTTTTCATGGTTTCCCTGGATTTGACTTGTCTTGAATCAATGCGACAGTACACCATGCCCTTTAGGGGCGGGATCTGTCAGCGTGCTTTTTGGGCGATCAAAACAGCCTATCAGGGAATTGCCCAGGTTTACACCCTGGAAAGCTGGGCGGCGGCGCTGGAGACTTCGAACGCGCCGGGGGCTTCGATGTCGATGGACTTGAGCGTGCCGTCCACCACCACCATGGCGAACCGTTCGCAGCGCATGCCGAGTCCCATGCCGCTCAGGTCCAGTTCCAGGCCCATTTTTTTCGTCAGTTCCGCGCTGCCGTCGGCGATCATGCGCACGGTTCCGCTTGCATTTTGTGCTTTTCCCCACGCGGCCATGACAAAGGCATCGTTGACGGACAAGCACACGATTTCATTGACGCCCTTGGTCTTGAACTGATCAAAGAGGGCGATGAAACCGGGAAGGTGCTGGGTGGAACACGTTGGCGTGAACGCGCCGGGGACGCCGAAGACAACAACGGTTCTGGCCTTGAACAGGTCGTTCGTGGAGATGGCGACGGGACCGTCCTGGCCCATTTCGTAAAGGGTGGCTGCGGGCACTTTATCACCGGGTTTGATGGGCATGCGGGGGTCTCCTTTAAAGGTTTACGGCGAAGGCGTGCGCGAGGCTTTGTCGAAGGCTTCGAGCACGGCCGAGGGCGTTAATATTTCGGACAGAAGAATGCCTTTCGGCGCTCCCGGTCCATAAACCACATCGACCGGAATGCCGTAGCGCCCGAACGAGGTAATGTAGCGCAAAATGACGTCGCTGGGGCGAGTCCAGTCGGCTTCCATGGCCACGGTGTTCGGAGCTTTCAGACGTTTGTAGACCCGATCGCGGCCCAGTACCGTCACCTTGTTGACCTGACATGTGATGCACCAGTCCGCCGTGACGTTGACGAACACCACCTTGCCCTGGGCGACGAGGCCCGGGATGGCTTGCAGATCAAAGGGTTTCCAAACGCTTTCCAGTGTGGCGGCATCGACGCCTTGTTGCGGTTCGCTGGTGGGGGGGACGAGGTTGGGTATGGCGAAGGCGATTACCGATAAGACCGCCACCGCCGCCCATTCCAGACGCCCATAGCGCCAGCCCAGGCGCTTGTGCAGATAAAGCAAGAACGTGACGAAAAGCAAAATGGCGGAAATCGTGAGGGCGATCGTCAGGTTTGTCTGGCTTACCAACACACTCACCAGCCACACGGCGGTTGCGGCGAGGGCGAAGCCCAGGACGATGCGCAAGATCACCATCCAGCGCCCCGGTTTGGGCATGCGGGTGGCCATGCGGGGGAATGCGGCCACCAGCAGATAGGGCGCGGCCAGACCGATGCCGAGGGCGGCGAAAATGGCGAAGATTTCCCAAGGTCCGCGGGCCAGGGCGAAGCCTACGGCGGTGCCAAGGAACGGCGCGGAACACGGCGTCGCCAGCAGTGTGGCGAAAACGCCGGTCATAAAGTGTCCGCCGATGCCGCTCTTGTGCGTTTCGTGGGTGGCGATCTCGCTGACGCGTCTGGGCAGATGGAACTCGAAAAAGCCCCACAGGTTGCAGGCGAACAGCGTCACCACCAGAGCCATGGCGATGAGAAACCAGGGGTGTTGGAACTGAATGCCCCAGCCGATGGCCAGACCCGTCGCCTTCAAGGCCAGCAAGACGGCCGCCAAGGCCAGGAACGACACCAAAATTCCGGCGGCGCTGGCGAGGAAGCTCAGGCGCACGGGACGGGTTTCTCCCCCGCCGTGGCCGATCATGCTGAGAAGTTTGAGGGACAGAACCGGCAGCACGCAGGGCATTAGATTTAGGATCAGGCCGCCCAGCAGGGCGAAGGCGAGCATCAGGAAGATCGGCGGGCCGGCGGGGTTGTTCCGTGCCGACAGCTTGTCCGCCAGCGCCAGCGTGGCGGCACTGGCCGGACGCGCGGTAAGGGTAAATTCCGCCCCCATGGGCGCATCGGACAAAGTGATGATGAGCTTCGTTCCGTTCAGCGGCTTTTCAAGGCTCTTCAGGCCGATGATCGGAATTTCCAAGACCGCCAGTTTGCCGTTTGCGCTGAGCAACGTGCGCGGTTTTTCGAAGGCCAAAACGTCCGGTCCCTCGACAAAGGCGTCCGGCGCCTTGAAGGGGACATCGGATTTGACGGTGAGATAAAGCTTTCCCGTATCCGCGCCCGCCGCATCGGCCTTGAATTGCATGCTTTCTATGGCGAAGCTTGAGGCGATCCCTTGTTTTAAAGAGACGCGCCTGGGCACCAGGGATGCAAAGCGGTTGATGAGACGCGCCTCGACGCTGGGGGTCGCGCCGCCTGCGGGCAGGCTCAAGTTTAAATTCGCTTCATGGGGAATGCAAATCTCGGCGCACGCGAGATAGCTGACTTTGGCTTTGAAGACGAGTGCCTCTCCGGGTCGCTTCAAGGTGATGCGCAGTGGCAGGACGACTTCTTTTTTGTAGCCCAGAGTTTCGATCCCCAGGATGGAAAAGCGCTCCGGCAGGGGCCAGAGAATTTCCGCACGTTGGATGTTTTTCGAACCCGTAATGTCGAACGATGGGGGAAATCCTGCGTCACCGGGCGAACGCCAGTAAATTTTCCAGTGCTTGTTCAGTTGGAAATGAAGACCCAGCGTGACGGTGCTCGCCGTGCCCACCGCGTCCGTTTGGCTGATGACGCGCAGACGTGTGTTGTCGGTGGCGACCCACGCGCCGGACGCCGCGATGGCCTGCGATCCCAAGGGGAATCCCAAGCCTGCAAAGACGAGGATAATGAAGAAAAAACGCGAGAAATACTTCGACATGACCTACCCTGAAATGACATTTTCACGCAACATTATGTACGGATCGTGGCCAAAGTGTGTTGATTGAAGAAGGCGGCGACGTCCGGTCCTTGTAAGTTTGAAGCTGCGGTCCTATTTGTGTCAGTATAGGGCCGTCACTGCGCATAAGAGCAAGGGAAACGGAAAGGGCCGCCATGACCATCCAGACTTCGGACACGCCATATCTGGCCGGGCACCTTCTGGTCGCCATGCCGGGCATGCCGGATCCCAGATTTGCCAAATCCGTGATCTACGTCTGCGCGCACAACGACGAAGGGGCCATGGGTCTGGTGATCAACCAGGTGATGGAGGATGTGTCTTTTCCGGACCTTCTCGATCAATTGGGCATCGTGCCCGGCGCGCAGGTCAAGCCCATCTCCATTCACTTCGGCGGACCGGTGGAACAAGGACGCGGCTTCGTGCTGCACAGTCCCGATTATGTGCATGAATCCACGGTGAGCGTGGATGGTAAGATCTCGCTGACGGCGACGGTGGATATCCTCAAGGCCATTGCCCAGGGCAATGGCCCGCACAGCAGCCTGCTGGCGCTGGGTTATGCAGGTTGGGGGGCGGGGCAGTTGGATGCGGAAATTCTGCAAAACGGCTGGCTCAGCGTTTCGGCGGACCCGGATATCGTTTTCAAAACTAATTTCAATGATAAGTGGAAGCAGGCGTTGGACAAACTCGGCGTCGATTTCAGCTTGCTCAGCGATGAGGCCGGCCACGCTTAACCCAGGCGCGCACGCATGGTCTCGAAGTCCTCGACGCATTGGATGGGGCCAAGGGCCGCAAGGGTCGGTTCGCTGCTGAAAATACGCCCCGCCACGCGTGCGATGTCGGCCTCGCTCACGGCTTCGATTTGCGCTACCGATTCCGCGGTGGGAATGGGACGTCCGAAGATGGTCAGTTGACGTGCCAGTTGCTCCGCGCGTGCCGAGGTGCTTTCCAGGCTCATCAACACCGAGGCCTTAAGCTGGGCCTTGGCGCGCGCCAGTTCCGCCGCCGTGACGCTATGGGTCATTTTGCCGATTTCATTGCAGACGATGGGAATGACCTCGCGAACGTCTTTTTCGCCGGTGCCGGCGTAAATGCCGAACACGCCGGTGTCGGTGTAGGCGGAAAGGAATGAATAGATGCTGTAGACGAGGCCGTGCTTTTCGCGGACTTCCTGGAACAGTCGTGAAGACATGCCGCCGCCCAGTACCATGGACATAAGCGATGCGGCGTAGAAATCGTCATCAAGGTAGCTCAGGCCCTCAAAGCCCAGCAACAGGTGGACTTGCTCTATATCGCGTTGTTCGCGCGTTTCGCCGCCGACATAGGAAGCGCCCGAGTAGGGTTGTGTCTTGTCACCTGCGGCGGGATCCGCCGTGTCGTGGGTGAGGGCGTTGGGGAAATGGCGTTGCGCCAGATCGACCACGCGCTCGTGCTCCAGCTTGCCGGCGCTGGCCAGCACCATGGAGCGGGGCCGGTAATGGACGTTCATGTATTCAAGGATATCGGCGCGCGCCATGTCGCGCACGCCGTCGGCGGGACCCAGCACGGGGCGGCCCAGGGGTTGGTCGGGAAAACAGGCTCCCTGGAACAGATCGAAGACCACGTCGTCGGGGGTGTCCTGGGCTTGATGAATTTCCTGCAAGACGACGCCGCGTTCGCGTTCCAGTTCCGTTTCGTCGAGCACCGCATTTTGCACCAGATCGGCTACCACATCGACGGCGAGGCTCAAGTCCTCTTTCAGGACCTTGGCGTAATAGGCGGTGTTTTCGCGCGACGTATAGGCGTTGATGTGGCCGCCCACGTTTTCAACTTCCTCGGCGATGGCCTGGGCACTGCGGGTGCGTGTTCCCTTGAAGGTCATGTGTTCGAGCATGTGTGAGACGCCGCTCATTTTCGGCGTTTCGAAGCGCGCCCCCGCATCCACCCATATGCCCGCGGACACGGTTTCGACACTGGTCATTTCGTCGGAAATGATGCTCAAACCGTTGTCCAGTTTGGTGATGGTTACGCTATCGCTCAAAGTTTGCCTCGCCCTTTTAACGTCGTTTCAATGTAACTTTTGACAGCATCTGTTTTGTTGTCCAGCGTGACGAATCGTTCCTTGCGTTCATATAGGTCGCAAAGGTGCGCAGGCAAGGCCGGATGTACACCGGCCGCTGCTTTGACGGCTTGGGGGAACTTGGCCGGGTGCGCCGTCGCCAGGGCCACCAGGGGGATGGTTTTATCCCGCCCTTGCGCGCGTCCCGCCCCGACGCCGATGGCCGAATGGGGGTCCAGAAGGTAGCCCGTATCCTTATGCACGGTATCAATCAGTTGTGCGGTCTGGACATCGTCGAAGCGCTGCCCGTCCACAATGGCCTTAAGACGCGCCATGAAGTCCGGTGTGACGCTGAATGTTCCGTTTTCCTTGAGGTTGGCCATCAAGGCGTTCAACGCGGTGGCGTCGCGTTCCAGAAGTTCGAACAAGAAACGTTCGAAATTCGATGAAATCTGAATGTCCATCGAAGGACTGGAGGTCGCTGTGACTCCTTGGGGTTCCATGCGCCCCGTTTCAAAAAAACGGATCAAGATATCGTTGGCGTTGGATCCGATTACGAACTGGTTGACGGGCAGGCCCATCCGCTGGGCCGCGTAGCCGGCGAAGACATTGCCGAAGTTGCCCGTGGGCACGGCGAAATTGACCGGCGTATCCGGTGCGCCAAGCTTCAGCGCGGCCCAGAAATAATAAACGATCTGGGCCATGATGCGCGCCCAGTTGATGGAATTGACGGCGGACAGATGAACGGTGTCGCGGAATTTTTCGTCCGCGAACAGCGCCTTGACGGTATTCTGGCAGTCGTCGAAATTGCCGTGCAGGGCGATGTTGTGGATGTTGTCGCTGAGGATCGTCGTCATTTGACGACGCTGCACCTCGGACACGCGGCCTTCGGGGTGGAGAATGAAGACCTCGATATTGTCGCGATCCCGGCACGCTTCGATGGCGGCCGATCCGGTATCGCCCGATGTCGCGCCGACGATGGTGATTTTCGCCGCACGCTGGTTCAAAATATGGTCGAACATGCGTCCCAGAAATTGCAGGGCATAGTCTTTGAACGCCAATGTGGGGCCGTGAAACAGCTCCATCACGTATTCGTTGTCGGCGATTTTGACCAGCGGAGCCGGGTCTTCGGCATCGAAAACCGCGTAGGTGTCGTTAACGATGCGGCGCAGGTCTTCGATGCTCACGGCACCTTCGACGAACGGGGCCATCACCTTCAGCGCCAGTTCGGAATACGAGAGCGCCTTCATGGCGGTCATTTCATCCATTGAGAACGTGGGCCAGGTTTCGGGAAGATACAATCCACCGTCGCGGGCAAGCCCGCTCAACACGACGTCATCGAAGGCGAGTGTGGGCGCGTTTCCCCGGGTGCTGATGTATTTCACGGTGTTTCCCTGTGCTGAAAGCGCGATCTGCCCCCTTTCTTAGAAGGGCTTTGCGCGAATGTCCATGCGCAGCTTGCTCAAAGATAACGCGCCGTCAAGTGAGCCTTGAAGTGATCTGCATTGAGCGCCTCGCCGGTGGCCTGGACGAGCAATTGCGCACTGTCCGCAAAACAGCCCTTTTCGTGCACGTTGGTGCGCAGCCACGACAATAGGGGGGCGAAGTCGCCGCGGGCGATGTCATCCATGATTGCGGGCATGTCACGTCTGGCGCTGGCAAACAGCTGCGCCGCCGTCATGGCGCCGAGCGTATAGGTGGGAAAATATCCCCACGCGCCGTCGAACCAATGAATGTCCTGCAAGCAACCCTCGCGGTCGTGGGACGGACGAATGCCGAGGATGCCTTGCAGGGCGTCGTTCCACGCGCCGGGCAGGTCCTCCATTTGCAAATCGCCTGCGATGGCGGCTTTTTCCAGTTCATAACGTAAAATGACGTGGGCGGGGTAGGTGACTTCATCGGCGTCCACGCGAATGAACCCTTTTTCGACGTGGGTGTACAGGCGTGTGAGGTTGTCGGTTTCCCATGCCGGACCGGATCCGCTAAAAGCATCGACGAGCAAGGGCTGTGCGTAGGTGAGAAATTCAGGGGATCGGCAGACCTGCATTTCGATCAGCAAGGACTGGCTTTCGTGGATGCTCATGGCATTGGCCGCACCGACTGGCTGGCCGCGCCATGCTTCCGGCAAGCCTTGTTCATACAGCGCATGTCCGGTTTCGTGCAAAACCCCCATCAGGGCCGAGGTGAAATCGTTTTCGTCGTAGCGGGTCGTCAGGCGCACGTCGTCTGAGGTGCCGCCGCAAAAGGGGTGCAGGCTTTCGTCCAGGCGCCCGTGATTGAAATCGAAGCCCAGCGCGCGCATGAAGGTCTCGCCCAGATTTTTTTGACGTGTGCCGGGGAACGGATCCTGAAGGTGCAAGGCGGCGGGCCGGGCGGCCTGTTTTGCCAACACGTCGTCGAGAAAGTCGGGCAGGAAATCTTTTAAGTCCGCAAACACCGTGTCGATGGTTGCGCTACGCCCGCCGGGCTCGAACTGCTCCAAAAGCGCATCGTAAGGCGTCAGGCCGAGGGCCTCGGCCTTGGCGCGTGCAAGTTGGCGGGTGAGGTTCAGGACCTCTTTCAACGACGGGAGAACGGCGGGAAAGTCGGCGTCGGCGCGTGCCGTGCGCCAGCGGGTTTCGCATGCCGAGCACGCGCGGCTCAAGGCCTCGACCAGATCTGCCTCCACGCATGTCTCGTGCCTCCAACGTCGCTGCATTTCGCGCACGTTGGCGCGCTGCCACGGGTCCAAGTGCGTGTCCGCCTGGGCCGCCTCCAGCAGTTCGCCCACGGCCGGGTCGGTGAGCATGGTGTGGGCGAGGGCGCTCAGTGTGGCCAATTGCTCTGCGCGGCTTGCGGCCCCGCCAGACGGCATCATGGCCGAGGTGTCCCAATGCAGCATGGCCTGTGCTCCCGCCAGCGCATCCAGGCGGCGGAAACGGTCTTCCAACTCTTGATAAGGTGTTTTGATCATGGGGGGCGTGTATCCACGTTCGGTTTCCTATTTTAAGACCACCGTGTAGCGCGATTGTGTGCGAAAGTGAACGGGATTCCAGAAATCGGAGCGCGATGCGTGAACGAAGAACTTGAGACCCTGGCCGAAATGAGCCGCGATTTTGCGGCAAGCCATGACATCAAGGGTGCGATGTTACGGGCCTTGGCGCGGATTGCTCAGTTGGTGGGGGCCGAAGGCGGGGCAATGTTTTTGCTGGACGATGCCGGGGAAAACTTAACCTGCGAGGCGTGTTTCGGTCCGGTGGACATTACCGGCCTGACGTTGAAATCCGATCAGGGCATTGTGGGGCGTTCGGTTGCCAACAAGCGTTCTGAAATGGTGCTGGATGTTTCCAAGGATACTCATTTTCAGCACAATTTGGTGCAAAAGACAGGGTTTGTGACCCGCTCCTTAATCTGCGCCCCCATGGCCGTTCACGATGAGCCTGTAGGGGCCATCGAATTGATCAACAAAAAAGCCCAGGACGGTTTGTTCGTGAAGGGGGACTTGAGCTTCCTGGAGGCTCTGGCGGTGGCGGCGGGGCTGGCGATCGTGAATGCGCGGCTGAGCGACGATCTGGCCGAACAAGAAGCGCGCGAACGCGAACTGGCGCTGGCGGCGGAAATTCAGCGCGGCCTGCTGCCGTCGCCGGGAGAGGCGGATTTCCCCGTGTGCGGCATCAACCGGCCCGCGCGCGTGGTCTCGGGCGATTTCTACGATTTTTTCACCCTTTACGATGGACGCATTGCCTTTGCGTTGGCCGATGTCTCGGGCAAGGGGATGAACGCAGCCCTTTTGATGGCGAAGGCGGCGAGTTTGTTTCGTTGTCTGGGCAAGGAAGACCTGCGTCCCGCGCGGTTGCTGCAACGTATCGACGCCGAGGTCAGCGAAACGGCGCTGCGCGGGATGTTTGTCACCATGGTGGTGGGAATCTACGACCCTGCGAGCGGCCGCGTGGTGATGGCCAACGCGGGACATGAGCCGCCGCTTGTGCAAGGAAGCGACGGTGCTTTTCGCACGTTGAACGCCGGTGCGCCGCCGATCGGCATTCCCGTGGAACTGACCGGCGGCGGTTTGGCTCCCGAAGAGGTTTTCCATTTGGACGGCGGAACGCTTTATTTGTTTAGCGACGGCGTTACCGAAGGGTATGTGGAAGGGGATGTGGAACTGGGCAGGCTGGGGTTCCAAGGTATGATGGCCCACAACGTGCGCGAAGGCTTGGATGTGGCACGGCGTTTGGAGCGTGTGGTTGAACGTTTGACGCGAAACGAGCAGATTTTACGCGATGACATCACGGTTATGGCGATCGACGACCGGGTTCCGGCGCGCGCGCGGACGCGCGCCATGGTAACGGATCGACGCGACGAGGCGCCCCTGCCCGATGAAGGGACGTTGTGCAAGCTGAGTCTGCGCGCGTGCGCGCAAAATCTGCGTGTGGTGCGCCGCGTTGTGGAAGTCACGACGGTGATGTGCGGATTTTCCAAGCCGCAGACCCAAGAC
Source organism: uncultured Magnetovibrio sp. (assembly GCA_964451415.1). GTDB lineage: Bacteria > Pseudomonadota > Alphaproteobacteria > Rhodospirillales > Magnetovibrionaceae > CAYVHU01. The sequence continues at coordinate 32,074 of CAYVHU010000008.1, read as the reverse complement.
ATTATGCTGGCGGTGGATGAAGCGTGTCAGAACGTTGTGCGTCACGCTTACGCGAACACCGTGAACGGTGATATGGTTATCAAAATCAGGCGTGAGACGTCCGAATTTCAGGTTCTGATTCGCGACTTCGCCGCGCCCGTGGACGTGGCGAAGATAAAGCCCCGTGATCTGGACGACCTTCGTTCAGGTGGGCTCGGCGTTCATTTTATCCGTGAGGTCATGGATCGGATAGACTATTTGCCGCCACCGGATGGACAGGGCAATCTTTTGAGATTAATAAAAAAGATGCCGGTTTAAGGGAGTGCATACATGGAAATTGAGATATTGGACCATGGAGCCATTCAAGTCATGGTCGTCACCGGCGAAGTGGATCTGAGCACGTCGCCCAAATTGCGCGACGCCTTGTTGGATTGCATTTTGGTGGGCAAGGCGCTCATCGTTGACTTGTCCGGCGTTGCCTACATCGACAGTTCCGGCGTGGCGTCTTTGGTCGAGGCCTACCAAAACGCCAAAACCCGCGCTCAGGGTTTCGTGTTGGCCCAGGTGGGCGAAACGCCGATGCGGGTCTTGAAACTGGCCCGGCTGGACCGGGTGTTCATTCTTTATGATACGGTGGATGGCGCACTCGCTGCTTTGCAATGAGCTTTCACGTTTGAGGGAGAAAGCGAACCGATGAACGTAAACGCCAGCTCCAGCGTTGCCGTGCGGATGTTCGAGCGGCTTGGCAAGGCGGCCATTTCCGTATTGGAAGAATTGGGGCGTCACGGTGTGGTGCTGGGGCAAAGCATTTTTTGGCTGTTCGCGGGGGGGCATCTTCAGCAACCCGTGCGGCTGGGTGCGGTGGTCGCGCAAATGATGGAAATCGGCGTACGCGCGGCTTTGATCGTCGCCACCATGGCGGGGACCATCGGCGTGATGCTCGCCATTCAAGGCATTCATACCTTGAAAATTTTCGGGGCGCAATCCCATGTGGTGGTGGGCGTGGCCTTTTCCGTGGTGCGCGAATTCGCGCCTTTGATCACGGGCATTTTGGTGGCGGGACGTTCCGGTTCGGCCCTGGCGGCGCGCATTGGCACCATGAAAATCAACCAGGAATTGGATGCGCTGGAAGTCATGGGCATCAATCCGGTGCGTTTTTTGGTGGTTCCGGCCCTGTTGGGGTCGGTGATCATGGTGCCGGCGCTGACGTTTCTCGCCATGGTTGCGGGGCTCTGGGCGGCGGGGCTGTACGTCAACGCGGCGTTGGGTATTTCGTTGGCGGCTTTTGCCGACAAAACTATTTCCGTTCTGGCGGTGGGCGATCTGATGCACGGGTTGGGCAAGAGTGTAATTTTTGCCGCGCTGATTGCGCTGATCGGCGTGATCAACGGCTTTCTTGTGAAAGGCGGGGCCGATGGTGTTGGTAAAGCGACCACGCGCGCCGTGGTGCAATGCATTTCAGCGATCATCGTGACCGATATGTTGTTCGCGCTTGTCGTAACGCGCTAGGGTCCAGACTCATTCAAATGATATGCTTTAGTTTGGCAAGACTGTCGTTAGACAAGGAGAGAGCTTGCAGAAAATATGGTTTATTTTCAAAAGATTTCGACGCCGTCTGGCGGTATTCTTGCCAAATCTCTTCGAGACGCCTCACTTTGTTTCTTTGGCATCGTTGCAAAATCCTTGTGATGCGTCAGCATCACGGCGGCTTTCGCGCCTTGCCAAAGGAAAAAAGTGAGGTGCTAAAGCGTATCATTTGAATGAGTCTGGACCCTAGGTTTTTTCCGTGTTGATTGTGGATTGAAAATGAACGAAACCGACGGCGCAACCGCAAAGAATATGATCGAGGTTTGCGATCTCGTCACCCATTACGGGACGCGGCAGATTCTCAACGGCGTCAGCATGGATGTTGTCGCGGGTGAAATCATGGTCATCATGGGCGGTTCGGGTTCGGGGAAGTCCACTCTTCTGCGTCACTTGATGGCGTTGCAGCGTCCGACCTCGGGCGTGATCCGTATTCTCGGCCAGGATGTGTGGTCGCTGTCCGCCAAGGCGCTATTCGAATTGCGCAAGAAACTGGGTGTGGCATTTCAGGGTGGGGCGCTGTTCAGTTCCATGAGCGTGGGCGAAAACATCGCCCTGCCCCTGCGCGAACTCACCGGGCTGGATCGAAAAACCATCGAAATCATGGTGCGTATGAAGCTTGAGGTGGTCGATCTTGCGGGGTCTGAGAACTTGATGCCCAGTGAATTGTCCGGGGGAATGGTCAAGCGCGCTGCGGTGGCGCGTGCCATCGTCATGGATCCGCGCATTTTGTTTTTCGATGAGCCTTCGGCGGGCCTTGATCCGGTGGTGGCCTCGCAAATCGATGATTTGATTTTACGCCTGCGTGAGGCCATGGGCATGACTATCTGCGTCGTCACCCATGAATTGGAAAGTGCGCTCAAGATCGCGGACCGCATCGCCGTTTTGGACCGGGGCGATATTTTACGTGTCGGCACGGTGGACGAGGTGCGCAATTCCCCCAACGAACGCATTCAGAATTTATTCAACCGGCGTTCCGAAACCGTTTCCATTGACGCCGATGCCTACCTGCGCCGCCTGAGCGGTGAAACGCCGGCGGAAGAAGGACGTCCGCGATGAATACGACACGGATCAATTACGTTGCGGTGGGGGTCTTCGTCGCCGCCGCCTTGCTGGGCATCGTCGCGGCGGTAGCACTGCTGACGGGGCGCACCGGGGCCACGGACACGTACTTTGCCGTATACAAGAACGTTACCGGCGTGAAATTCGGCACACAGGTTCTGTACGAAGGTTATCCCATCGGTCAGGTTGAAACTGTGAGCCCCGAGGTTGCGGGCGGGAGCATGAAGTTCAAGGTCGAATTTCAGGTTTTGCAAGGGTGGCGCATTCCCGACGATTCGATCGCACGCATCGGCGCATCGGGCCTTTTGTCAGCCATCACCGTCAACATCGACGCGGGCAAAAGCCCCATTGCGCACAAACCCGGACAACAGATCGCAGGGCGAGAGGCCGCCGATTTGTTTTCGGCTGTGTCCGGTGTCGCGGGGCAACTCAGCACCATCACGCAAAATGACATTCGGCCCTTGCTGGCAGCCATGCAAAAGGCCATCGGCAATTTTGCAGTGAGTGTGAAAATGGTCAACGGACTGCTCACGGGAGACGGCGCCCATATGATCAAGACATTCGCCGGTGTGGCCGACGACCTGCGGGCTTTGACGCGCGATTTGAACGAACGCCTGCCGCGTATTGCCGACAACGTGAACAATTCCGCAACAAACTTCGCCGCCCTTGCCAAAAGCCTCAAAGGCACACGCCAGAAATTGGATGAATTGCTGGTGCAAAGCAATGCCCTGGTCGACGAAAATCGCGTACAGGTGCGCCGCTCCATCGAGAATTTGCAAAGCGTTAGTGAATCCTTGGCGCGGCGCATTGATTCGATAAACCAGAATGTCGCCGGCACGGCGCGCAACCTATATGAGTTTTCACGTGAAATTCGCCAAAACCCCGGACTCTTGTTGTCGGGGTCCCACTCCCGGGACAAGGCGTTGCCGTAAACCATGAGGGAAAATGAAATGAGGCAGGTGAACGAAGGCTTCTCCGGGCCTCCCGGATTCTACGGATTTTCCAAGATGATCGTTATGGCGGCGGGGTTTGCGACGCTGGTTTTGTTGTCGGCATGCGCCGCCGCACCGAGCGCGCCGGAAGACAACTTTTACAGGATATCCCCCGTAGCCGCCGGGACGCTGAAACGTTCGTTGAACGCGGTGGTGGAGGTGGAGCCCTTCGTCGCCTCGGGCGCGCTTGGCAACCGCCCTTTGCTGTATCGTGAGCCCGCTTCCAAGGTGTTGCGAGGATACCATTATCACCTTTGGCTTGAGCCCCCGTCCACCTTGTTGCAAAACGCGTTGGTGTCGTATTTGCGCTCCGCCAAGGCGCTTACGATGGTGGTGACGCCGCCCTTGCGCGCCACGCCCGGTTACACTGTCACAGGACGGGTTTTGCGTTTGGAAATGCGGCGTGGCAAACGGCCCGCCGGGGTGGTGGCGCTCGAATTGTCGTTGCGCCGCGAAGGCGATGGAACCTTGATGTTCGTGCAAGAATATCGCGCCACGGTCGTTTCCGCCGCGAACACTCCCGCAGCCGGCGTTGCGGCCATCGACAAGGCCGTGGGGGATGTTTTCCGGCGTTTCAGCGCCGATCTGGAAACGGCGCTTGAAAGAAAGGCACGCCCATGAGCCGTCCCTTCGACAGCAGGTCCTCTCGGCGCGCCAAGGCTTCCCGCGCGCGGCGTGGCGTGGGCAAACGGCGCGCTCGACGTATGGCCCCCAGTGAAACCCTTGAGGTGCAAGTGGATGTTCTGGGCGCGCAGGGCGATGGCGTGGCGCGCTGGGCGGGACAGACCCTTTATATTCCCGGCGCATTGGCGAGCGAACGGGTGCGCGTCAAAACCGGGGCGAAACGCGCAGATGGTTTGGTGTGCACGTTGCTGGATGTTTTAGAACCGTCCCCTGAACGCGTTGCGCCCATTTGTGAACATTTTATGCGGTGCGGAGGGTGTGCGTTGCAGCACTTGAATCCGGACGCTTACAGGGCTTGGAAGCATGCGCGTGTGAGCGAGGTTTTGGCCAAACGCGGGCTTGCGGATGTTTGCGTTCTCGATCCCATTTTGATCGGCCCGGGGACGCGCCGGCGTGCCGCTTTCCAGGTTCACAAACACGCCGGCACGTTGGACCTGGGCTACAACGTCCAGGCCAGCCATGACATTGTTGCGATGAATGCGTGTGCGCTTCTGAATACGGAACTGGATGCGTTGATCGACCCCTTGCGCGGGGTGCTGAGCAAGGTTCTGGCCAATGGTGAGCGGGCACGGGTCAGCCTCAACGGGTGCGATAATGGCGTGGATGTTTTCATCGAGGCGGACAGCGCGCCGTCATTATCCGCCCGCGAAGCCATCGCCGCCTTCGTCGCCCAGGGGCAGGCCGTGCGCATGGCCTGGCGTGAAGCGGATTTTGAACCCGAACCCGTGGCCCAGACGGCACAGCCGGTGGTGGACATTTCCGGTGTCTGCGTGGAATTGCCCATCGGGGCCTTTCTTCAGGCAAGCCGGGGTGCTGAACACGCCATTCGCGACGCCATTGTTGCCGGCGTTCAGGGGGCAGACCGTATTGCCGATCTGTATTGTGGGTTGGGAAGTTTTACCTTGCCTTTGGCTGAAAACGCCATTGTCCGTGCGGTCGATAGCGTGACGGATGCGGTGCGTGCTTTGGAGCGCGCCGCAGGGCGTGCGGGGCTTGGCGGACGGGTGATGGCGGAGGTGCGCGATCTTGAACGCAATCCCCTGGAGGCAAAGGAACTGACCAAGTTTGATGCGATCGTGTTCGACCCGCCGCGTGCGGGCGCGCGCGCCCAGGCGGCGCGCATTGCCGCATCGGGCGTAGAGCGTGTGGTCGCGGTGTCGTGTAATCTTGCGACCTTTGCTCGCGATGCCCGGATTTTGGTCGATGGCGGTTATCGGTTGATTGAGGTTCTGCCCATAGATCAATTCACCTACAGCGCCCATGTGGAGCTGGTGGCGCAATTCGCGCGTGTGTGAGCCCCTTGCGGGAGCAAAATTTTACAAATTGCTGATCATGGCTTAAAACCGCATCCATTGTGTCCGAACGATTTGCAGAATAAGGATTTCCATGCCGCATTCCGAGCCCGTGACGCCGCTCGCCCTTCGCGACGCCGCGAACAAGATTCTTCCCGCAGCCTGCGCTTTGCGCGATGAACTTGCCGATAAACTCAATGTGTTCCAAAAAGAAGCGCGTGAAAACCACCTGCAATCGCCGACCCGCCGGATGGCGCTGCATATTTCGTCTTTGACCTGTGATGGCCGGATGGACATGAAAGATCTTTCGGATCTGGTGCGGCTGTTGACCTTGAACGCGTTCGTCTATCGTGCGCGCCGCTTGCGCTCTTACGTCGGGGAATGCTCCGTATCGCAAAACGAGGCCCGTCTGGGTGACGTGTTCAGAACGTTGAGCCGTGATGCGAACGGTTCCCCAGTCGCTTTTGCAGACTTCAAGGCGCGCATCGAGCGCGAAGTCTTTGGCATTGTGATCACCGCGCATCCGACCTTTACGATCTCTGAAGAGCTGTCGCGCATTCAAGCGACGCTTTGCGTGGGGAAGTCCGAAGACGGCGAAGCGTTGAGCGCCGCGGCGCTGGACGATCTTGTCAAGACGGCGGCCGAACGCCCCCATGGCTCGGCCAAAGCCATCTCCTTGGCGGAAGAACAGCATTTCGCCTTGATGGCCATCGGCAACATCCGCAAGGCGTTGCGGCGTATCTATACGGTGGTCTTCGAAGTGGCGCGTGAAGCGTTTCCCAACGATTGGCGGAATTTGACGCCGCGTCTGCTCACGGTGGCCAGTTGGGTGGGCTATGACCTGGATGGGCGCGCCGACATTCGCTGGTCGGACACCCTCGCCATGCGCATGGACGTCGAAAAATTGGCCTTGGAAACATACCTTGAAAGTCTGGAAGACCTTGGTGAGACGCCGCAAATCGCGGCAGCCAAGGATTTGATCCGGCGCACCGTGGAGATGTTGAGCGCCGATCTGGAGCGCCTGAGCCTGGATGCCGACGACACCGCCGAAGTGGGGTGCTTCAGCCGCGCTTTGGTGGAAAATCTGAGCGGACGTCTGATCAACGTCGGGACTGTGACGGACCTGTTGAGCGAGGCCATCGAGGCCGGAGGCGACGACGCGTCCGCGCTGGCGGTGCTGCGTTGCGAGATGGCAAATTTCGGACTGGCCTTTGCGCACACGCACATGCGCATCAACGCGACGCAATTGACTAATGCCATTCGCGGCGACATCGACATGACGACGTTGCCCGAAGACCCGGCCAATCGCAGACGCTATCTGGTTGAAGTCGCGAGATTGTTGGAAAATGTGGAGCCGGTTTCGATCAATTTCGGCACCATCATGAACGAACGCGCCACGGCCAAGCGCGTGTTCATGTTGATAGCGCAGTTTTTGAAATACGTCGATGCGAACGAACCCATCCGTTTTTTGATTGCGGAATGCAACACGCCGTTTACGGTGTTGGCCGCGTTGTATTACGCCAAGATGTTCGGTGTGGCCGACAAGATCGACATTTCACCTTTGTTCGAAACCGGTCTGGCGCTGGATCAGGGCCACGAAATCGTGGCCGAATTGTTGAAGAATCCGGTCTATGTGGATTACGTCAAGGGCCGCGGGCGCTTGTGCATCCAGACCGGATTTTCCGACGCCGGACGCTATATCGGTCAGGTTCCGGCGTCGCTGGCCATTGAACGCATTCGCATCAAACTGGCCAGACGCATCAAGCAAAGTGGCGTTGAAGGGGTTGACCTTCTGATCTTTGACACCCACGGCGAATCCATGGGCCGCGGCGCGCACCCGGTCAGTTTCGCCGACCGTCTGGATTATATTTACCCGCCGTACGCGCGTGCAGCCTTTGCCGAGGCGGGTATTCATGTGAAGCAGGAAGTGAGTTTTCAAGGCGGTGACGGCTACATTTATTTTTCCCATCCCGACCTTGCGTTCGCCACCATGTGCCGTTTGCTTGAACATGCTTTGAGCGATAAAAACGCCAATCGTTCGGCGGATATGTTTTATGAGAACACGGATTATTCTCTGGATTACTTCATGACGGTGAAGGGCTTCAACGAACGCCTGATGGAAAACCCGAACTATGCCGCAACCTTGAACCTATTCGGCACGAATCTGCTGTATTCCACCGGCTCGCGCAAGGTCAAGCGCCATCACGAAGGGGGCGCGCGGGTGGATATGGAACACCCCTCTCAGGTGCGGGCCATTCCGCACAATGCGATTTTGCAGCAGTTGGGCTATTTTTCAAACACCATTAGCGGTCACGGCAAAGCGATCTCCAAGGACCAGGACCGTTTCGTCGAAATTTTCAAGCTTTCCGATCGCACCCGCCGGTTCACTTCGATGGTGGCCTATGGGCGTCACTTGTCAAACCTGGATGCGTTGCACGGTTATGTGTCCCTGTTCGACCCGGCGATCTGGCTGCGTCGCGCGTCCATCGAACAAGATGCGCAGCGTGCAGAGCAGATGCAAAAGCTCGCCCACATTCTGCGTCATAGCGCGCGCCATGAAAAAGTGAGCCGGGTTTATCGCATTTTCCTCAACGACACGCTCTATCTGGATCGCGGCCTGAAGGCCGTGAACGCCAAAGCCATGCTGCCTGAGACGGTGGACGAATGCTATCCCGACCTGCTTTTGATGCATGCGGTACGTGTCGCGCTGATCCATGAGATTTTTTTGTTGGTGGCGCGGTTGCCGAAATTTTCTGACCGCCACGACACGTCTTCGGACGAATTGATCGGCGCCCTTTTGAATCTGGATGTGGAGTATGCCCTGAATATCCTGCGCCGCGCGTTTCCCGTTTCGGGGCTCAGTGCCGAGGCCCGGGAATTCGGCGAGGAGGCGACCTATCAGTCCGATGCCGAACACGGCTATGAAAAGGAACACCGCGAACTGTTCCAGCCGCTGGAAGAACACTATGACCTGGTGCGCCGTATTTCATCTGCGGTGGCGCATATTTCTGGCGCGGTCGGGTAGCGCCGCCCCCTACATATCCAGCGCGCGCTTGTAGATATCGAGGATTTCTTCTTGTTCCTGACGTTCAGAAACGTCCATTTTGCGCAGGCGGATGATCTGGCGCAGGATTTTAACGTCGAAGCCGGTGCCCTTGGCTTCGGAATACACTTCGCGAATGTCCGCCGTGAGTGCGGCCTTTTCTTCTTCCAGGCGTTCGATGCGCTCGACGAACGAACGTAAGCGGTCGCCCGCGATGCCACCAACTTCAGTCATTTTGGATCCTCGTGTTTGATTGTTTTCCGGCGGGACCTTAGAGCACATTGACCCGGGGCGAAACCCCTGAGGACGGGACGTAGCGCTTCGCTCAGAATATCGGCCCACTGGCGGGTCTGTTCACAACTCGTGCAATGGTCCTGACGGACTTCAACGGCGCAGTTGGCCGCGCCGTGCGCCGCGCCGTGGCGGTTGATGGTATAGGCCAGTTCACGTCCCGAATAGGGTTCATTGTCGCCCACGTTCAGATCGCCCCTTTGGCGCAGATGTTCGATCAAGGGAGCGGCCAGTCGCGAATCGCGGTTCCACAACACGCCGACGTCCCAGGGGCGTTTTTTACCGTTCAGCATCGGCGTGAAGCTGTGAATGGAAACCAACGTCGGAGGGGTGCCGTCGCGGTGCCACAGCGCATCGATCTGCTGCGTGATGGCATCGTGATAAGGGACATGCAGACTTTCGATGCGCTGTCGTGCGGCGTGGGGTGAAAGGTTTCGATTGCCGGGGATGGGGGTTTTGTCGCTGAGCGCGGGGATTGCCTCCGGATCGTCCGGGGCGCGGTTCAAGTCCACCACAAGGCGCGAATAGGTGGCCATAACGGCGCGTGCATCCAGCCGTTCGGCCAACGCGCGGGTGATGGTGTGTGTGCCGATATCGGTGGCGATGTGCGTATCGAAATGTTCTGCCGCCAGCCCCAAGTTTCCCAACGCCTGCGGTGTGCGGCGTGCGGCATGGTCGGCGACGATGACCAGTGAGGCCGTACCATTAGGATTGCCGATCTCGAACGCGGCGGGTTCGGTTTCACCTAGAAGCGCATATTCACGATCTTTTGGGAAGACGTCCAGTGATGTGTTCATCTCTCTTTTTGAGTCTCCAAAAGTGGCTTATTTGAGGGCGTTGAAGTCAGTAGGCCTGTTGCAAAAGCAACCTGTTAACGCGGGGATCGGGATCCTCCTGTGGAGCTCACTCTTTTACCTTATCTTCTGTTAGATTTACGCAACGGTTGACGAAGATTTGCTAGACTTTTGCAACAAATCTAAGTAAGCCCATGTATATCATTTTTCTAAATTAGAAAGCACCGCATTCGTTTTATATACAGCCCTTGTAAGGTGATTTATGAACAAAGATTTATTCAGTATGACGGTATTGCAACGGCTGAAAGTTGTACGGAAGGTGTTATTTAGAAAGTTGCCATATTTACTTATTCCGAGAAAGCCTCGGGAATTGATTCAATCACGACCAGGAGATTACGAACTATCTTCGGTTAAGGAGGCCATTGATATCCACCAAAGCACTATAGCCTTGATGGTGGAACTATTGGCTCCTTTCAAAGAGCAATACATCTCTTTAGTCGCAGATGGTGAAATTGATGAACGTGGCGGGTATTTTGGCGGTTTGGACGGCGCGTGCGCGTACGCAATGGTGCGGCATCTCAATCCGAGGACAATTCTTGAAGTTGGCTGCGGACAGTCAACACATATAATGCATCGCGCTCTTATTGATAATGGGCCAGATAATAGGAAATCCAAAAATATCGTATGTATCGACCCAGAGCCCAGAAAAAGCATTGAAGAGGTTGCGAACGAAATTTATCTGCAAAGTGCGGTTAAGTGTAAAGCTGATATGTTTAGCATATTAAAAGAGGACGATATTTTATTTATTGATGGTTCTCACTATTCATTCAATGGTACAGATGCGACATACCTGTTTCTTGAGATACTTCCATTACTAAAACGTGGCGTTGTCGTCCATATACACGATGTGTTTCTTCCGTATGAGTATCCTGAAGAATTTTCGCGGCGTTTGTACAATGAACAATATCTTCTTGCCGCCACTGTTATGAATCTGGACGCTTGGGAAGTTCTGCTGCCCGTATATGCGGAACACGCAGCGGGGCGGTTCGGAGATGTTGCGGCAGGCTCGTCGTTTTGGATGAGGCGAAAATGAACGTGACCATGGATTGAGAAACGGTTGACGAAGATTCTCTATACTTTTGCAACAGGTCTACTTTATTTAAAAACATGATATAGATCGTTTTGAAGGCTTATTTAAGGGCGTTGAAGTCAGTAGGCGCGAAGTCGTCAACTTGAATGACGGCCTCGCGGGCGGTTTCGGCTTCTTTTAGGCTTTGGGCTTCGGCCTCATCAATGAGGTTCGCTGCCAAGGCACTGGCGATTTGTTCCAGGGCGGGGCCTTTGGGGATGGCGCTGCTGCGCCGTGCATCTTCGATTTTACGCCGCGCAGGGCGTGCTGCGCGCACCAAAGACAAGGCGTCTTCCAACGCACCCAGTCCGGGTTCGTCGGCAGCCGGAACGTAAAGGCTGTCTGTCAGTTGTGTGCGCACGGTGTCGTCATCATCAAGCAAGGCGTTCAGCACGGCTTCGTTGTGGCGGTCGCTTACGGGTTTGTGGTTGACGCCCAGGGGGAACGTGAGCGCCCGTGCGATAACGCCGGCAAAGCGGTTCGGCAGGTTGTCGAGAACGCCCCGTAACGCGCTTTCGGCCTCGAAAAGCGCCTTGGCGACGCACCAGTCCAAGAATGCGCGGTGGGCTTCTTGAGCGCCGTCGTCATGGAAGCGTTTCAAGGCCATGCTGGCGAGAAACATCCAGGCAAAGGCGTCGGCGTAACGTCCCGATAAGTATTCCTTGCGTTTCAGCGCGCCGCCCAGGGTCATCAGGCCGACGTCGGCGATCAGCGCGAAACGTGCCGATAAGCGACTGAGGTGGCGATAATGGACCGCTTCGCGGCCCACCCCTTCGGGGGCAGTGTTCATGAACCGTGCCGCGCCGAAGGACATGGCGAAGGCCCGTGCCCCATTGCGCACCACATGGACGATATGGCCGAACATGGCGGAATCGAAGGCGGCGGTGTCGCGTTTGGCCAGCGCCTCCATCTCCGCGTGGGCGAAGGGATGACAGCGGATCGCTCCTTGGCCGAACACGATCAAGGAACGGGTGAGGATGTTCGCTCCTTCCACCGTGATGCCGATGGGGATGGAGGAATAGGGTCTTGCAAAAATGTTCATCGGCCCGCGGATGATGGCCGCTCCCGCCTGGATGTCCATGGCGTCGTTGAGGCACACGCGCATGCCCTGGGTCAGGTACGCCTTGGCGATGGCCGTGGCCACCGACGGTCGTTCGCCCGCATCCACCGCGCCCGCGCATAAAACGCGCGTGGCGTCCATCATGTAAGTGTATGCGGCGATGCGTGCCAGGGGTTCGCGCACCCCTTCGAAGCGGGCGATGGGCAGGCCGAACTGTTCGCGCACCTGTGCATAGGCACTGGTGGCGCGACACGCCAGTTGCGCCGCGCCGGTGGACAGGGACGGCAGGGAAATGCCGCGTCCGGCGGCCAGGGTTTCCATCAGCATGCGCCAGCCGTTACCGGCTTGAGATTGCCCGCCGATGATGAAGTCCAGGGGAATAAAAACGTCTTCGCCGCGCACGGGTCCGTTTTGGAACGGTACGCCCATGGGATCATGGCGTTGGCCGATCTCGACGCCTTCGGTTTCACGGGGGATCAAGGCGCAGGTAATGCCGACATCGTCCTCCTCGCCGATCAGGTGATCGGGATCGAACAGGCGAAAGGCCAGACCGATCACGCTGGCCACCGGGGCTAGGGTGATGTAGCGCTTGTTGAAGCTCAAGCGCATGCCGAGGGTGTTTTTGCCTTTCCACGTGCCGTTGCACACGACGCCCCGGCTTTGACCGTTGGCGGCGTCACTGCCCGCGCCCGGCTCGGTGAGTGCGAAGCATGGGATTTCGTCGCCCACCGCCAAGCGTGGCAGATAATGGGATTTTTGGTCCTCAGTGCCGTAGTTGATCAACAGTTCGCCCGGGCCTAAGGAATTGGGCACCATGATCGTGACGGCGGCGGTGATTGAGCAACCGGAGATTTTTGTCACCACGGCCGAATGCAAAGCTGCGGAAAATCCAAGGCCGCCGTGTTCGACGGGAATGATGATGCCGAAGAAGCGTTCACGCTTGATAAAGTCCCAGACTTCAGGCGAGAGGTCGCGATCCTGAATGATTTGCCAGTCGTCCAGCATGGCGCACAGCTCGTTCACCGGTCCGTCGAGGAACGCTTGTTCCGCCGCGCTCAAGGGCTGTGCCGTGAAGTCCAGAAGTTTGTTCCAATCGGGATGGCCGGAAAAGATCTCGCCGTCCCACCATACGGTTCCGGCTTCCAAGGCGGCGCGCTCGGTGCCGCTCATGGCGGGCATGCTTTTGTTCAGCATGCGCATCAGCGGCCGGGTGATGATGGGACGGCGCAGCGCGGAAACCGTAAACAGAGCGACGACGGCAATGATGACGATGATTACGAACACAGTCCAGGCCATGACAGATATTCCCTTTAATTTCTAAGCGGTTTTCCGGTTTTCAGCATGTGCGTTACGCGGGCGCGGGTTTTGCTTGTTTTGGAAAGGGCGACGATGGCGTCGCGTTCCAGTTTCAGGATTTTGTCTTCACTCATCTCATCCAGGATATCCGTATCCGCGCCGGACAGAACCCACGCGAGTTTCTTTGCTACGGTGGCGTCGTGGGCCGTGGCGACGCCTTTGTTGACGAAGTCGTTGATGCCCAGTTTCAGCGCTGCGTACCCGGACGGCCCGGGCAGGTTCAATGTAAGCGGTGTGGGGGGCGTGTAGCCGTTGGCCAGCGCCAGAACTTCAGCCTTGGCGGCACCGAGAAGCCGGTCGCGGTTCATCACGATGGTGTCTTCAGGGCGTAGAAACAGATGATCGCGGGCGTGGGCGGCAGATTTTGAAACCTGGGCGGTGACGATGGTCTCAAAAGCTTTCATCACCGGCGGCATGGGACCGCCCGCGCGGGCTTTGGAGGTACTCCAGCGTTGGAGCAAGGTCTTGCAGCCGCCCCAGCCGGGCACGATACCGACTCCGGCTTCGACCAGACCGATATAACTTTCAGCGTGCGCCACCACGCGGTCGCAGTGCAAGAGCACTTCGCAGCCGCCGCCCAAAGCCATGCCGGAGGGCGCGCCGACGACGGGAAAGGGGGCGTATTTCAGCCTTGAGAACGTGTCCTGGCCGTGTTTCAAAATCCACCGGATGAGTGGCCACAGACGGAATTTGGCGGCGAAATAAAACATCGCCAGATTGGCCCCGACGGAAAAGTGCCGTCCTTCATTGTAAATGACCATGCCCTTGAAGCCGCGATCAGGCAATTCACGCACGGCGGTGTTCATCAAGTTCATAATGAACGGGTTGAGAGAATTCATCTTGGAATGGAATTCAAAGCCCGCCACGGCGTCGCCTAAGTCCCAAACGCTGGCGGAGCGGTTGGCGAACAAAGCCGAAGTGGCGCGTTTGACGTCTTCCAGCAAAAGCACCCCTTCGGGGCGTTGCACAGGGACATATCCGCGGTTGGTGAACTGGTTCAGGCGGCCCTCCGCGACCCGATAGAATGTGTCCGATCCGATGCTTTTGAGCAACGGTGGTACACGGCGGCCCTCGCCTTCAAGCTTCTGCGCCAGCCAGACGGGTCTGAGGGTGTCGATGAGCTCAAAAGGACCCTGTTTCCAGTTGTAACCCAGGCGCATGGCGCGATCGATGCTTTCGATATTGGGGGCAATGTCCGGGGCGATTTGGGCGGCATAGGCCAACGTTTTTGACATCACGCTCCAGGCGTATCGGCCTTCGCGGCTGTCGTGTTCCAAAATCGTGCGCATGCCGCCTTTTTTTGCGGCTTTTACGGCATCCGGTGCGGGGTACTTGGCGCGGGCGTAGGTCCCGTCGTTGAGATTGATCACCTCTTTTTTGCGTTTCTCGTCCAAGCGGTAAAACCCGCCCCGGCCCTTGCGTCCGGTGTAGCCGTCGGCAATCATTTTGGTGAGCAGCGCAGGCGGCGGCCCAAGGGCGAGAAACGCATCGTCGGCGTCTAGGGTTTCGTGAAAGCTGTCCACAATGTGCGGCATCAAATCCAATCCCACCAGATCGAGCAGGGCAAAAACGCCGGTTTTAGGCACCCCGAACGGGTGGCTCAGCACCGCGTCGGCGGCTTCGACACCGACGCCCATCTTGAAAGCTTCGGTGATCGCGCAGTGCAGCCAGAAGGTGCCGATGCGGTTGGCGATGAAGCCGGGCGTATCGCGGCATGTCACGATGCTTTTGCCCATTTTTTCGTCGATGAAGGTGCGCACGGCGGCCTCGGCCTCGGCGTTGGTCGCGGGACCGGTGATCAATTCCAACAAGCGCATATAGCGCGGCGGATTGAAGAAATGGGTGATCAAAAAACGACTTTTCAGGCCGTCCGTCATGCCGTGGGTCAACAATTCCAGCGGCAGGGTCGATGTGTTGGACGAAAGCACCGCTCCCGCACGCATGTGCTGGGAGAGTTCGCCGTAGAGCTTTTGCTTAACGTCCAGTTTCTCGACAATGACTTCGATGATCCAGTCGCAATCGCCGATTTGGTCAAGGTCGTGCGTTGTCGTGCCGGGGGTGATCCGTTTGGCGTACGATGGCTTCATGAAGGCGGCGGGCTGTGCTTTGAGCATCTTCGCGACGGCGCTTTCGGCCGCGCCGTCGGCGACGTCCAGCAACAAAACTTTCGCACCTGCGTTGGCGGCTTGGGCGGCGATTCCTGAGCCCATAACGCCTGCGCCGATGACGCATACCTTGGTGATGTTGGGCCTCATGAGCAGGCCTCCAGCACGGTGGCGATGGCCTGTCCACCACCGATACACTGTGTGGAGAGTGCCCATTTCCCGCCCGTGCGCTGGAGAATTTGCGCCGCCTTGCCGGTAATGCGGGCGCCGGTTGCCCCTAAGGGATGGCCCAGCGCGATGGCGCCGCCGTCAAGATTGATCTTGGCCTCATCCAGTTTTAAATCGCGGATGTTGGCCAACGCCTGCGCGGCGAAAGCTTCGTTCAGTTCGATCACGTCCACATCGTCGATGTCGATGCCAGCGCGCGTCAGGGCCTTGCGGGTCGCTCTCGCGGGGGCCGTGCCCATGATTTCGGGCCGGCAGCCCGAGACCGCGAATGCGCGCACGAAGGCCAGCGGGGTAAGGGCGTTCTTTTCGGCAAATTCGGCGGTGGTGATCAGCGTTGCGGACGCACCGTCGGTCAGGGGCGAAGATGTTCCCGCCGTAACCGTTCCCTCTTTGAGAAACGCCGGTTTTAAATCCGCTAGCGCCTCCAATGTGGTCTCGGCGCGGATGCAGCCGTCGCGTTCCACCGTGCCCGATGGCGTTCTAATGGGCACGATTTCATCGCGCAGTCTGCCGTCGGCTTGGGCTTTGGCGGCCTTTTGCTGACTGCTCAGGGCGAAGGCTTCTTGTGCGGGGCGTGAAAAATTATAAGTCCGTGCGACATTTTCTGCCGTCTCACCCATGTTCATATACGCGCCGGGCATGCGTTCGGCTAAATTCGGATGGGGCAGGGGATTGAAGCCGGTGATGGGGATGCGGCTCATGCTTTCCACCCCGGCGCAGATATAGGCTTCGCCGGCGCCCATCTGCATCGCCCCTGCCGCCATGTGAATAGCCTGCATTGATGATCCGCAAAAGCGGTTCACCGTGACCCCCGCCACACCCAACGGAAGGTCGGCGAGAAACCCCACTAGGCGAGCGATGTTGAAGCCCTGTTCCCCTTCGGGAAAGGCGCAACCCATGATCAGGTCCTCCAGCGTATCCGGGGCGATGGCGGTGCGCTCGACAAGGCCGCGCACCACCTGCGCCGCCATGTCGTCGGGGCGCGTTCGCGCCAAGGCGCCCTTGTGCGCTGGGGTGAAGGGGGAACGGGCGTATGCGGCGATAACGATGGGTTTCATAAGCCTTTTTCCTTATCGGGGCTGAAAAACGTTCAATCGTGATTTTTGTCCCTGCGATGATACTCTTGATTCCAGACGCTTTCGTGGCGTTTTAGAGATTGTGCGACCAACTCCTTCTTGGAGAGTTTTCCGATTAGCGTCTTCGGCAGTTTATCGCGGATTTCCACGGCTACCGGACGTTCGATGGGATTGAGTTTTTCGTGGGTGAAAGCGAGCAATTCCTCCGGCGTTGCCTGTGCGTCCGCTTTTAAGGTGACGAAGGCCTTGGGCGCCTCGCCGCGGTATTCATCGGGGATGCCGATCACGATGGCCTCACGTACGCCGTGGTGGCGGTACAAAACATCTTCGATGGTGCGCGGATAAACATTGAAACCCGAACAGATGATTATGTCTTTGAGACGGTCGGTGAGGAACAGGTAGCCGCCCGCGTCACGGTAGCCGACGTCGCCGGTTCTCAGCCAGCCGTCGCTTAAGACCGCGCGGGTTTCGTTCTCGCGTTTCCAATAGCCGGCCATGACCTGGGGACCGCGCACCACCAGTTCGCCGTGTTCGCCAGGGGGTACGGCGCGTGCGCCGCCTTCTAGGTCGCGCAATTTCACCTCCGTCCAGGGTAGGGGCAGGCCGATGGAGCCGGGTTTGTTCTCTCCGTGCGGGGGGTTGCATGTGACCACCGGCGAGGTTTCGCTCAAACCGTACCCTTCGACGACCACGCACCCGCTCAGGGATTCGAATGCCGCTTTGACCTTAACCGGCAAGGCGGCCCCGCCGCTAATGCAATAACGAAGCGACGTCAGGTCGTAATGCGTCACGTCGGGGGCGTTGTTGATTGCGCCGTAAAGGGTGGGGACGGCGGGAAACAAGGTCGGTTTTGCTTCATGGATGGTTTGTAGAACCTGTTTCAAATCAAAGCGCGGCAGTAAGATCAATTGCGCACCCGTACTCAATCCCAAGTTCATCGCCACCGTCATGGCGAAAACGTGAAAAAAGGGAATGACGCACAAAACCCGTTCGCATCCGGGTTCGACGTCGCCCAGCCACGCGCTGACCTGCTGCGTGTTGGCGGTGATGTTGGCGTGGGTAAGCATTGCGCCTTTGGGGGCTCCCGTGGTGCCGCCGGTGTATTGCAAGACCGCAATGTCGCGTTCGGGATCGATCTCCACGGGTTCGGGGGCGTCTTTGTCGGCGATCAACAGATCAAACGGCACATGGGCGAGGTCGGCGCGCACGGCGGCGGTTTGGCCGCGCTTGAAAGCCTGCATCAACCAGCCCTTGACGGTGGGTAGGGCGTCGGCCAGCGAGCACACGACAAGGGTGCGCAGGCTCGTTTTGTGCAAAGCGTTTGCAACCTTGGCGTAAAGTTTTTTGAGATCGAGGGTGAACATCACCGTGATGTCGCTGTCCTCAATTTGATGGCGGAGTTCGTCTTCGGTATACAGCGGATTGAAGTTCACCACCGTGGCGCCGATCATCAGCGTCGCGAAATATCCGATTACGTAATAAGGCGAGTTGGGGAGGCACAAACCGACCCTGTCGCCCTTGCGCACGCCCAGGTCCTGCAACCCGCGTGCGGCGCGCCGGGCGGTGTCCAGGACCTCTGCGTAGGTCATTTTTGCGCCGAGGAAATCAAGGCATGGCAATTCCGGGTGGGCCTCGGCGGTACGGCTCAAAATGGTGGCGGCGCGAAGGGGGTGAAAAGATGCGCTCATGTTCCGCCCTCCGGCTGTGAGCGCGCCGCGCTGGCGATGAAGTTATCCAGAAGGGACCAGACGTGATCATCGTCGTCGCTGACAATGCCATGGCGCGCGCTGGAAACCCATTTTAGTTCACTTGGGCAGGCGAGCTTGCCGTGGATATGCTTGACACTGTCGGGCTGTACGATGGGATCGTCGTCGGATTGGATCAGCAAAACCGGGGCTTGCACCTTGGGCAGGCGGTTTTGCAGTTCTTCGATCAGGGCGCGCATTTCATACAGTGCCGGAATGGGCACGGAGCGATAATTGATAAGCGGGTGTTCTGAGTTGTTTTCGCGAAACGGGATCACGTCGTCGATCATGGGCAGCCAATTGGCAAGCTTGTTCAAGCCGTGGATGAGCGGTACATACGCCATCTTGCGGTTGCGAAATTCTATGGGGGTGTTGATGGCGGCCACACCGTACAGGTGTTGTGGCCATTGGGCGGCATAGAGCAGGCTCAATGCGCCGCCCGTTGAAAACCCGATCATGACAATGCGCTCACAGAAGGCCGAAAGAATGCGGTAGCCCCGCGCGATGGAATCGCGCCAGTCGCTCCACTTCCGTTCATGAAGATCCCATGGTGACGTGCCGTGCCCGGCCAGACGTATCCCCATTACCGCCTGGCCGCGGGCGCAAAGATGTTGGGCATAGTTCTGCCATTCGGCGGGTGTGGCCAACAGGCCGTGCACCAACAGCACGCCGATGCGGTTTTGTTTCTTTGCTAACAAGAGATACGGCGCTCCGTCCTGCGTGGCGGTTTCTCTGGCGTTGATTTCGGCGTATTGCGGCGCCTGATAGTTGCGTTTATTCCAATCGTGAGCCCTCAATTCATCGTCGAACAGGTACGATGCGATGTCTTGTTCGCTCACGTGCGGGGCGTCGATAAACGCCTTGTCGACGGTGGCGCGGACGACTTGAAGCGGGGCGACCTCGTTGGCGTAAACCAAAACGGGATTGGCCAAGCGGACTTCGTCAAAGGTAAAATTTTCGAGCAGGGGAGAAAGAAAATGGTACGACTTTTCGTTGCGGTCGACGAGGCCCGCCGTTTTTGCGGTGGCCAGGAAACGATCCAGTTCGGCGCACTGTCCTTCGATCAGGCCGCGATAGCGATCCGGCCAATAGAGGCTTCGATGCAAGGAGACGTGCGT
Organism: uncultured Magnetovibrio sp.; assembly: GCA_964451415.1. GTDB lineage: Bacteria > Pseudomonadota > Alphaproteobacteria > Rhodospirillales > Magnetovibrionaceae > CAYVHU01. The sequence goes on along the minus strand of CAYVHU010000008.1, from coordinate 12,536 downwards.
GGAGGCCTGTAAATTCTTTAACGCCAAATACAAGGTCTTGTTGAAGGTTTCCACATCGATGGACATGTGGCTGCGATTGACCAGATGATAAATCAGATAGGACGCCAGATGGCTGAGGTTGACGGTGATGCCGGTGTACAGGGCCTTCATGCTCAGGTCGCGGATGCGGTTCGTTTCCCTGGCGATGCATTTGGCGAGAATTTTGTCGGCCCAATCTTGCGTTTTTTGCTCGCGCAGATCGAACAACTCCTCCAGGGACGATATTTTTGCGAAATAGCGCTCCAGCAGTTTGCGTTCCCACCAGCGCCATTTTTTTTGCGAAGAAAGAGGCTCGGTAAAGCGGATGTCCATGTCGGTGTTTTTGAACAAAAGATTGCCCTCGACCACCAGTTCTTCGAGAAACTGTTTGCGCAGTCCCTTGGACAATAATTCGGCGCTGCGGCTGACGGCGTTTTCGTTGATGCGCAAAGGATAAAATGTGATGGTTCCAGGTACGACCAGGGTCGGTTTCGCCACGGCGCTCAGCAGGACTTCGGCACTGGGTAAATGCAGGGCCTTGACCCACCGTGCGATACGTTTTTCATCGCCGCGCTCGTTCACGCTGCGGATGCGCCATTTGAAGATATCGAGAGTCAGCGCGAGAATCGCCGCCCCCTTGTGATGTTTGCGCCGTTCCTGCGCGGTGCGCGAATAAATGTTGTACTGTCCCGCGTCGTCCATGACGCGACGGTCCTTGACCATGCCGCCTTCGGGAAAGAAAATCACCTTGCGTCCCCGGAGAATTTCCGCCGCCAGAAAGGGCAATAGACCGGGTATGTCGTTGGGCGTTGCGCCGACACTGCGTAAAAACGAGGCCAGACGTTCATTGCCCTCGAACAAGGCGTGATCGGCGACGGAGCGGCAATAGGCCCCCGTGGCCCGGTGGATGATGTAGGGCGGGATTACGGTTTCGAAACGCGCGAAGTGATTGAAGATAAAGATGTCGCCATGGCGGGTCGCTTCGGTGTCGCCATGGACTTTGATGTTCAAACCCAAGGTGTCGTGAATGATGTGAAAGGCACGCACGCACCAGTCGTAGGTGCTTTCGTTGATGTCGAAACCGACGCCTTGCGCGGACATGCCTGGACGAGCCTCCCGGATTCTCCTTGCACACTGATATCGTCGTTCAGTATGACGCCGGTGTCATATTTGTTCAACGTATGAGAAGGACTCTAGACCCTAGGTAATGCGGAAACGCGCCAGCGCCTCGGCTAGGTCGCTGCCGAAGGTCGGTCCCTTGCGCAGCAGGGCGTCGCGCGGCGGCAAACGATCCAATGCGGGGTTTCCCCAATCGTAACTGGTCAGCAGGGCAAACGGCATGGCGTGGGTCTGCGGCATGGCGGCGAAGGCGCAGGCCAGATCAATGCCCGTCATATCGCGCAGTTCCATGGCGGAAATCACCAGTTCCGGGCGGGTCTGCAAGGCGAGTTTGAACCCTTCGAACGCGGAGCGCGCGTGGGATATGCGATAGCCGCACGCCGCCAATTCCTTTTCCACGATGCGCGACATGGATTTTTCCGGAATGATAAGCAGGACTTCGATGTCTTTTTGCGTGATGTCGCCGAAGTCCAGGTCGGCGATCTGGCGGGCGGGAAGTTCGCGCACCAGTTTGGGTGTCGATTCTGCGGCGCTGGTATCTCCGTCGAGTACGTTTTGCAGCTTGTCGACGAAGGTCTGCACGTCGGTGAGGATGGCGGGGTCGAGTGTCTTGACCTCGCCCAGGTACTCGTTCAGGCGGTGGGCGAGCAGATGAATGGCCGAAATATTGATGCCGCGGCCTTGGGCTAGCATGTTGTGGGCGTGCTTTCGCAGCTCCACCAGCCCGTGTTCCAGGGGTTCCGCCCCGGAGCGCAAGTTGCCAAGCAAGATATCCAGATCGCTTGCCGTGTCTTGCAGATCGGCGAGAAACTCGGCCTCGATTTGTTTGTCCACGTCGTCTGCGGAAGGAATCAAATCGGCCATGTTTTCGTCCTTTTGATTGCGAAGCGTACCAAGACACTTAAGATTAGGCGTGCCAAATACCAAGCGATAATTTTCTTTTATTGCAGCCTGGTATGAACCTTTTATTGCACCATGGTATGAACCCCTGCGCTTTTTACTTTTTTCTTAGCTTCGTCCTTGGCGGTATACATCATTTTGTCGGCCTGTTTGATTAGGGTATCGGAATCGACGAAATTCTCAGGCCCGCTCTGGGCGATGGCGTTGGGCATGATGAGGCAAAATTCATCACCACCATAACGGCAGCCGAAATCCACATCGCGGATGGACGCCGCGATGGCCTTGCGTTGGTTCGCGCAAGGGTCGCAGTTCTGCCCCTAACGATTTGAAATAAGGCTAATTTGCAGAACATCCTTAAGGATTAAAGCAAATGGCTCTACCGCTACTATTGCGTGTAGTGATCAAGTGCCTGATTTCCAATGGGAAGATACGTTTTCCCTGCGCTAAGATATCTTGCCGTGGCAATGTTTGTATTTTTTTCCCGAAGCGCAGGGACACGCTTCGTTGCGCCCCACGCGGCCCCAGGTGGTGGGATCGTTCGGGTCGCGTGTGCCGTGGGCGCGCGAGGTGAGCGGCATGGTCGGGAAGGCCGTCGCCCCGCTTTCGGAGGGGTCTTCCCCGGGTGTGTGGGCGAAGGCCGGGTCTTCATGCCCCTCGACCATTTGCGTCGGGGCATGGGGGAACAAGCCTTCTTGCGGCATGATCTGCAATTCCACATGGGCCAGAATCGTGGTGACGCGTTCGGAAATTAAATCGAGCAGATCGTGGAACAGACCGAAGGCCTCGCGCTTGTACTCGTTCAACGGGTCTTGCTGGGCATAGGCGCGCAACCCGATACCCTGGCGCAAATTGTCCAAAGTGAGCAGGTGATCTTTCCACAATTGGTCGAGAATCGACAGATAGAGGTTTTTCTCCACATCGCGCATGACTTCCGGGCCGTACTGGGCGGCCTTTTCCGCCATTTTACGGTCGGTTGCGTTGATTACGCGTTCCTTGATTTCCTGGTCCGCGATGCCTTCTTCCTTGGCCCAGTCGGCGATGGGCAGGGTGAGGCCGAAGATGCGTAGAATTTCTTCGTGCAGGCCCTGGACATCCCACTCGTCGGCGTAGGCCTTTTCCGGGATGGTGCGGGCGATCAAGGCGTCGATCAGATTGTGACGCATGCCGATGATTTCTTCGGCCACGGTTTCGGCGGCCAAAAGCTCTTTGCGTTCGGAATAAATCACCTTGCGCTGGTCGTTCATCACGTCGTCGAATTTCAGCAGGTTTTTGCGGATTTCGAAGTTGCGCGCCTCGACCTTTTGCTGGGCTTTTTCCAGCGCTTTGTTGATCCACGGGTGAACAATGGCTTCGCCTTCTTGCAGACCCATCTTGACCAACATGCCGTTGATGCGCTCCGAACCGAAGATGCGCATCAGATCGTCATCCAGCGAAAGGAAGAACGCGGACGCACCAGGGTCGCCCTGGCGTCCGGAACGTCCACGCAACTGGTTGTCGACGCGTCGGCTTTCATGGCGTTCTGTGCCGATGATGAAAAGGCCGCCCGCTTCAAGGGCAACTTTTTTGTGGGCTTCGATTTCGGCCTCGATCTTGGTGACGGCAGCGTCGCGTTCGGGGCCCTCGGGGCCCTCGGGGCCTTCGGGGCCTTCGGGGCCTTCGGGGCCTTCGGGGCCTTCGAGCATCTCTTCCAGTTCGCGCTGGATGCGCATTTCCAAATTTCCGCCCAGCTGAATATCTGTGCCGCGACCCGCCATGTTGGTGGCGATCGTCACCGAACCGGGTAATCCCGCATCGGCGATGATGAAGGCTTCTTGTTCGTGGTGCTTGGCGTTCAGAACCTTGTGGGGGATATTTGATTTTTTGAGAAGATTGGATAGATGTTCCGACTTTTCAATGGAAACCGTGCCCACCAAAACAGGCTGTTCGCGCGTCTGGCACTCCTTGATCAACTCGACGATGGCGTCGTTTTTTTCATCCGCCGTACGGTAAATGACATCGTTTTGGTCGATGCGAATCGTCGGACGATGGGTCGGAACCTCGATCACTTCCAGCTTGTAAATTTCCGAAAATTCACCGGCTTCCGTCATCGCCGTACCGGTCATGCCCGCGAGTTTGGGGTACATGCGAAAGTAATTCTGGAATGTAATGGACGCCAGCGTTTGGTTCTCGTTCTGGATGGTGACGCCTTCTTTGGCTTCCAGGGCCTGATGCAGTCCCTCTGAGAAGCGTCGCCCTTCCATCATGCGCCCGGTGAATTCATCAATGATGACAACCTTGTCGTCCTTGACGATGTAGTCCGAATCAAGGGTGTACATAATATGCGCGCGCAGCGCCTGATTGATGTGCTGCACCAACGAGACGTTGGCGATATCGTAAAGGGCGCCTTCGGTAAGCAAACCGGCCTCGCGCAGCAGGGCTTCGGCGTGGTCGTTTCCTTCTTCGGTCAAGGTCACGGCCTTGGCCTTTTCATCTTTTTCGTAGTCTTCCGCCAACAGCTTGGGCAACAGCCGGTCCACCGCTTTGTAAAGTTCCGATGAATCCTCCGCCGGGCCGGAAATGATCAGCGGCGTGCGCGCTTCGTCGATAAGAATAGAATCCACTTCGTCAACGATGGCGAAGTTGAAATCGCGCTGCACCATGTCGTCCAGGTCGAACTTCATGTTGTCGCGCAGGTAGTCGAACCCGAATTCGTTGTTGGTGCCGTAGGTGACGTCCGCTTCGTAGGCCGCCTTGCGTTCCACGTCGTCCAGACCGTGTACGATGCAGCCCGCCGTGAGGCCCAGGAAGCTGTAGACCTTGCCCATCCAAAGGGCGTCGCGGCTGGCCAGATAGTCGTTGACCGTGACGACGTGCGCGCCTTTGCCCGAAAGGGCGTTGAGATAGATCGCCAGGGTTGCGGTGAGCGTTTTGCCTTCACCGGTACGCATTTCAGCGATCTGGCCGCGGTGTAAGACGATGCCCCCCATGAGTTGGACGTCGAAGTGACGCTGGCCCAGAACGCGCTTTGCCGCTTCGCGTACGGTGGCGAAGGCGTCCATCAGGATATCGTCCAGGTTTTCCCCGCCGGCCAAACGTTCGCGAAACCATGGCGTGCGGGCCTTGATTTCATCATCGCTCAGCGCCGCAACGGCGGACTCCAGTGCGTTGATGTCGCCGACGGTTTTTCTCAGACCCTTGATGTAGCGGTCGTTGGCGGAACCGAAGACTTTTTTCGCGAGAACGCCGAGCATGGGCTGAACACCTTGAATATCGGGTTGAATGGCGGTCGTCGTCAGGGATTACACGCCCTTTGCCATCGACCGTGCCACAGAATTAGAGAGGCCCGGCCCATCTGTCAACGCGTGGCGATGCGCAGGACGACTTTTTTCGACTTGTTTTAGTGCCAGGCGGTTTCCATATGGCCGAATGGAGTGTTGACATCTTTGCGAGGTTAAGGGAGTATGTGTGGGAGTGTAAAGGGCCTTCAGTCGCCCTTTTTTAAGGCCCGTATTGTTACGGTGGCGAAACGAGTTGGGGTGGGAGTTTGCGAAGCGCCTGCGGGGGCGCCTGGTTGAGATGGATTGCGGTTGTCCGGGGAACGCCGCAGGGCTTTGGCGTGTGATGTGCGCAGAGCCGTAAAATGACGGAGACGAAGCATGAGCATCTCACAGTTCGACAACATCCGGGTTGTCCTTGCCGAACCGAGCGCGAAACTGCGTGCAGAGTTAAAGGCATGCCTACGCAAATATGGTTTCCAAAGTATTCAGGACACCGGAAATCTGCTGCAGGTGGCCGAAGCGGTTGGGCAAGGCAATGTCGATCTGTTAATCGCCGATACTTCCTTGCCGGAAGGCAGTTTCAACGATTTTGTCAGAGAGCTGCGCCATGGGAAGCATGGCGACAATCCATTCCTGGTCACCGTCACCTTGATCAATGATCCCTCGTGCGCGGCTGTTCACGCCGCGATTGATTCCGGGACGGACCATATCATGGCGAAGCCTTTTGCGCCCCAAGACATCATCAATCCGGTGATCGAATTGACTCATAAACGTCAGCGTTTTGTTGTGACTTCGGATTATATCGGCCCGGATCGGCGTTCCAAGCCGCGTGCGGGGATACAAATTGCGTCCATCCACGTCCCCAATCCCCTGCGCCAGCGTATGACGGGGCAGGTGAGCGACGAAATTATGCGCCGCAGCGTCGAGGCCGCCAAGGCCATTGTCAACGAGCAAAAAGTGGTGCGTCACGCCTTTCAGATCGGCTGGCTTCTGGAGCACCTGCTGCCGAAGATCAACGCGGAGGAGCGCGACGGAGACTATGCGGAAAATATCGAGCGCCTGCTTCTTGTTTCGGAGGATATTTCCAAGCGCATCCGCACCACCCGCTACGCCCATGTCTCTGAAATGTGCATGACCCTCAGCAATATGGTCAAAAGCGCCAAGACCCACGGGTTTCTGCCACACGATGCGATGTTGATCTCGAAAATGGTGAAGATTCTGGAATCCGCGTTCGACCCCGCCCATGAAGAACTGGGCGCGGCCTGCCAGCGCAAGATCAAGGCCGTCGGGAAGGCGAATGAGGAAACCTCGTTGGCGGTTGCGTGAAACTTTGCGCATTACGAAAAGCCCTCTGTAGCGCTTGTTCGTAGGTCCGCGATATGCTTAAAGGGGTGACGTCGAACGGTGGATTGCGGGGGGTCAATTATGAATGCTAAAGGAAAGACGCTCGGTGTTTCGAGGAAACTGGGGGGGTCGAGAGCGCTGGGGGCGTTTTGCGCCATCGCGGCGTTTGCCGGTTTTATGTCTTCGGCCCCGGCCGCAGAGACGAACCCGATTGCCGCCGTGGTGAATGGCAGCACGATCCGCCTTTCGGAGGTCAAGGAGGCCCAGGATCTGTTGCCGTCGCAACTTCAGGGCGCGCCTTTTGACAAGGTTTACGGCATGTTGTTGGATTCGCTCATTAACTCGCGGTTGGCTGCGGAGCAAGCCGAGAAAATGGGGCTTGCCAAAACGAAAGAGTATACGGACCGCATGGCGCGGATCGGCAACCAGGTGTTGGAGCGCATGGTGCTGTCGCGCTACATCGGGGGCCAGTTGAGTGAAGACAAGCTTAAGAAGCGCTACGATACGCTGGTTGAGGATGCCAAGGGCCGGTTCAGAATTCATGCCCGCCATATTTTGGTCAAGGGCGAGGACGAAGCGAAGAAAATCATCGCGGAACTGAAAGCCGGTGGCGATTTCGCCGCCTTGGCCAAGGCCCATTCCATCGGTCCCAAAGCGAAGGATGGTGGCGATCTGGGCTGGGTCACGCCGGGCAGCATGATTCCATCGTTGGAAAAAGTCACCATGTCCTTGCCCGTGGGGAGCGTATCGTATCCCGCAGTGCGAACACGGCTTGGCTGGAATATCATCAAAGTTGTGGAACGGCGTTCCCGGAAAATTCCACCGTTTGTGATCATGCGCGGCAAAATTGCCGCCCTCTTGTCGGCTGAATTGGGGCAAGCTTATATCGTGAAGTTGCGCAAAGCCGCGACGATTGTTAAAAAACCATTGAATGTCAGATAGATGGCATCAGGTTGCAAGGATTTGTGAAAAAGAAGAACTGCATGGCTTCGTCCCCGATATCACCATTGGCCCCCGTCGCTTTTCCCGTTCTGTCCGACGTTGCAGGGCTGCGTTTCGCCACCGTTTGCGCCGGCATCAAATACCAGGGGCGAACCGATTTGATGTTGGCGGAATTTGTCCCTGGAACCACCCTTGCGGGGGTGTTTACCCGGTCTTTGACCGCCTCGGCGCCGGTGCTGAAATGCCGAGAACATTTGCCCGGCGGCAAAGCCCGTGCCCTGGTCGTCAATTCCGGTAACGCCAATGCGTTCACCGGACGGCGCGGTGAAGAAACCGTCGATCATATTTTACGTGCCGTGGCGCATGTGGTGGGCTGTGATGTGGAGGAGGTCTTTTCCGCCTCCACCGGGGTGATCGGCGAACCGTTGCCCCATACCCTTGTAAGCGATGCGCTGCCGGGAATGAAAGCGCAACTGGGCACGGCCGACTGGCGGGCCGCCGCTAAAGCCATCATGACCACCGACACCTATCCCAAAGGCGCGAGCCGTACCGCGCAAATCGGCGGCGTGGGCGTCGTCATCAATGCCATCGCCAAAGGATCGGGCATGATTGCACCGGACATGGCGACGATGTTGGCGTTTGTCGTCACCGATGCGGCGATTTCCGCAGATGTTTTGCAGGTCATGCTGGCTGACGGTGCGGACAAATCCTTCAACGCCATCACAGTCGATAGCGACACCTCCACCAGCGACACCTTGATGTTGTTTGCGACGGCTCAGGCGGGCAATGCGATGCCGCACGCGGCGGACGATCCGGCACTGGCGGATTTCAGGCGTGCCTTGAACGAGGTGCTTCTCGATCTCGCCCATCAGGTGGTGCGCGACGGCGAAGGCGCGACGAAATTCGTGCAGATTACCGTCACTGGCGCTGATCACGATCAAGCGGCGAAGCGTATCGCTTTTTCCATCGCCAACTCACCTTTGGTAAAAACCGCCATCGCGGGCGAAGACGCCAACTGGGGACGCATCGTCATGGCGGTGGGCAAGTCCGGCGAACGGATCGACCGCGACAAACTCGACATCCGCATCGGCGGCGTGCAAGTCACCTACGGCATGCGGGTCGAGGGCTACGACGAAGCGCCGGTGGCCGCGCACATGAAAGGCCAGGACATCGTCATCGAAGTCGGCGTCGGCGTGGGCGAAGGCGCGGCCACCGTGTGGACCTGCGACCTGACCCACGGCTACATCTCCATCAACGCCGATTATCGGACCTGAGCATGGGTGAGCGGGGCTGCATGTCGGCGTTGCTGCCGGTCAACGTGGCGCTCATCGAAGCGCCGCGCCTGCGTTTGCGCCGCCTGGAAGAAGACGACATTCCAGCCATTGTCGCGGGCGCGGGCGCGTGGGAGGTTGCACGCTACACCGCGCTGATCCCCCATCCGTTCGAGGAAAGCGATGCGCGTGAGTTTCTGGACGGCGCGTGGCTGGACCGCAGCGCCAACTCGCGCCACGTGTTCGGGATCGAGACGCGCATTGGCGGGGAATTCATCGGCTGTATCGAGGTCAACATGGGCGATGGCCCCGATACCTTCGGCTATTGGATCGCCAAGGATCACTGGGGGCACGGCTACGGAACCGAGGCCGCTCAGGCTCTGGTCCGCTTCGCCTTTCTCAATGCGGGCAAGACGGAGCTTTCGGCGTCTGTGTTTCCACAGAACGCGGCCTCGGCGCGGGTGTTGGAAAAAGCGGGTTTCGCGTTCGACCGGGTCGAAATCGGCCTTGCGGGGCGCTGCGCGGAGATCGAGGCGCGGGTCTTTCGTTTGCGCGCCGAGGATTGGCTTAAACGCGAGGCGGCCAAGCCGAAGCTTCTGGTCAGCGCCGTCGCCCTGGTGGATGCCGATGGGCGTGTGCTGGTGGCCAAACGACCGCAGGGAAAGCCTTTGGCGGGGTTATGGGAATTTCCCGGTGGCAAAGTGCGTAAAACGGAGACGCCGGAAGCCGCTTTGGTGCGCGAACTGCAAGAAGAGCTGGGCATCGACATTTCGGAAAGTTGTCTGGCGCCTTTGAGTTTTTCCTCGTACGGCTACGAAGATTTTCACCTGATCATGCCGTTATATGTGTGTCACACCTGGAAAGGGCAAGTTGCGCCCAAGGAAGGGCAGACGTTGCGCTGGTTGCGCCCGAACCGTCTCAACACCCTGCCCATGCCGCCCGCCGATCTTTCTTTGTTGGCGATGGTGATGGACGTTCTGTGAAGGTTTTTAGCGCGTGGTGGTGAAAGCGTTCACATTGACGCGGTTTTGCCAGCCGTTGCGTACCAGTTCGGGGTCTTTGTGTTCTTCTTCGGGCCAGCCGATGCACAGGTACGACACAAGAGCCCAGCTTTCGGGCACGTCGAGTTGGCGTTTGATTTCGGCAGGTTCCAAAATGGAGACCCAGCCGACACCGATACCTTTGGCGCGGGCTGCCAGCCATAGGGTATGGATCGCCATGACCACCGAATAATCCAGGCTTTCCGGCATAGTTTTCAGTCCCAGGCGAAGCCCCAGGTCCGTATCCCTGTCACAAAACACCGCGATTTGCGTCGGGGCCATGTCCATACCCGATAGCTTGAGCGATGCGTACAGTTTTGCCTTTTCGCCGGCGTATTCATTCAAGGCGTCTGCGTTGCACGCTTCGAAATGATCACGGATGGCGCGCCGCGACGCTTTGTTTTCGACGCGAACGAAGCGCCACGGTTGAGAATTGCCCACCGACGGCGCGAGGGCGGCAAGTTGCAAAAGCTCTTCCACGCTGCCTTCGGGCAGGGGATCGGGCTTAAAGCGTCGGACGTCGCGACGCCAGCGAAGCAACGTGGCGAATTCCTCTTGGAAATCATGATCGAACGTGGGGGCGGCGCTGTGTGAGATGTGTTCCATAGAAAAGACCATATCGCGCGTTTGCCTACGATTCCACGGAAATATTGTGCAAATGCGAAATCCTTAATTTTTTTAAGGAATTTCCGGGCCCGCATCTTGCAAGACCATGCCGGGCGGAATAGGTTCAGGCGTTTATTTTCATTGCTGCCTCGCGGGCGTGGTGGAATTTGGTAGACACAACAGACTTAAAATCTGTCGGCTCACAAGGCCTTGCCGGTTCAAGTCCGGCCGCCCGCACCATTTTTTGGGTTGTTCCCCATAAATTTGACAGGCCACCTCAAACTAAGGCCCTTGTTTAGTCCCGGATTGTGGTGTAGCGGGTTCATTTTGAATCTCTCTGGCTCCTGTGTCCAGCATTTGCATATGAATTCATATGGCGTGAGGCCCTTCAGGGTCTTCAGGCGCTTGGCGAAGTTATAGGCCATCATGAAGTTTTTCAGGTGCTCGCGAAGCTCGTCGTGATTTTCATAATGATAGCGTTTGACCGTTGCGTCCTTGATCGTTCGGTTCATCCTCTCGACTTGTCCGTTGGTCCAGGGGTGATTGATTTTGGTCAGGCGGTGTTCAATTTCGTGTTCATCGCAGACACGGTCGAAGGTGTGCCGGAAAGCGTAAATCGCCTTTGTCTGGCGCTCATGGAGTTCCACATAGGCCAGCTTCGAGGTTCGGTCGATCGCCACGAAGAGATACAGCTTGCCTTCTTCAGTGCGGACTTCGGCGATATCAATGTGAACGTAGCCAATGGGGTACTTTTTGAACTTCTTCTTCGGCTTGTCCCCCTCCATCGTGGGCAGGCGGGAGATGCCGTGGCGCTGCAAACAACGATGCAGAGAAGAGCGTGTCAGACGTGAAATGGTCGCCTGAAGGGCATACAGGCAATCATCCAATGGCAGAAGCGTATACCTGCGGAACGCGACAATGATCGCCTCTTCCTCTCGCGTGAGAACTGTCGCGCGGATCTCCTTCGGCCCCATTGGGGCATCATCGATAAAGTTCCGTTCCTTCCACTTCCTGACGGTCTTCGGGTTGAGACCATATTGCTGGCTCAACTCTTTGATCGAAGCTTGCGATCGCTGTATTGCCGCTCTGATTGTGTGCGTCGTCGTGGCGCTACCGTGTAATACCTGTCCCATAGGGCCTCCCGTGATGATGGATCAGTATAATCGATACCATCACAATTCGGGACTAAACACCTAATGTCTGGCGGGTGGAGCCTATGCTCCACCCGCCGCAAGTCATCTCTACCAATGATGGCATAACATTTGCATGAACACTCACGACCAATTCAAGCCATCAATGAGGAGTGTCCCATGCAAGTTCAAAACAGTTCAGCAACTTTAGCTTTGTTAAGTACACACCAAACGCAGGCCAATCGACCCAACGTTGACAACGATGAAAAAACAGATTCCAAAACCAGCGCGGCTGTCACGACGGGCAGTGCCTCATCAGCATCCAACGCCGCCACAGGAACCACGGGAAGCCGTCTGTCGGCGGAGACAACTGCAGAGCTGATTAAAAACACTCAGCAATCCAGCGAAGATGAACCTATCCTCAATTTACCCGTAGCCACTCGACACCATCTCGACGATATCGCGAACAACCAAGGATATGCCGCAGAGCAAGCGAGTCAGGTGGGAAAATACCCTATAGCCATCGTTATGTCTGGGGGCATCCCCACAAACAATTCCTCACCGGTGGAAACAGCGGCATTTTTAAGAAAATCCACTATGGTAACGGCTGCAAATGAAACTGCTTTTGCCCCTCGAAAAGCGCTTTATGAAAGCAAGAAAGCAGAAGGCATGCCTCCTGCTCAAATCTTTGCCGAGCTACTAGCGTTCAACGCTACTCAGACAGAATACAATGCACTCGCAGATAAAATGCAAGGTAAGCCGGATGGATACACGACCAACGTGATCAAAGCCGAACATGCCTACCTCCAACAAGCTATCGCCCAGGCCAATTCTTCAAAGGCAACGGGGTAAGGGGCATGTAAATTGCGAAGAACCTCCACAGGTTGTATCTCAGAAAAAATTGGAAAG
>CAYVHU010000007.1:0-148139 GCA_964451415.1 uncultured Magnetovibrio sp. | reverse complement strand
TCGAATCACGTTTTGGGTTAATAATTCAATAAGTTGAATTGGGTTCAGACCCTAACCTCAAAATGGATCAACATTTAGGGGGAACGTCATGTTTAATGTAATTCCGCCAACCGCCGAGGGATGTGATGTCTTCTCCTTGCGTGATGGCGTAGCCTTCGCAGACGAAGCCTTTGGCCCAGGAACCGTTCTTGAGTTCCAGGCTTCCGATTGCTAGGGGAGGAGGCACATTTTGGGTGAAAGTGCCGAAGGCCTCTCGGGTCAGTCGCCAGACTTCTACTTCCAGGCCCTTACCTTCAAATCCAGGATCGCGCGATAACCCCGGTTTGGGGGGCGTGGTGCCTTTGAGAGCGTAGAGACGGTAGTCCTTGGCGGTCCTTGTGGTTCGGATCAGTTTCGCGCCAAGGCTGGTCAGCTGGTGGTTGAGGGGCATGCCCGTCAGGTGCGCACCCACGACGGCAAGATCGACAAGGCCCTCTTCTGCGTTTCTCGCAATGGGGGGAGCGGGGGGAACGCGATGATGCGTCTTTCCCACATTGCTTCCCAAGGCCCGGTGGAGGGCATCCCCCAATTCCGCCAGGGCACTATCGGTGAAGGCTGGGGCAATGAGGGTAACGCCAAAGGGGAGAGCGTTGCTGTTGCGGAAGCCTGCGGGAACCGCTACGGCGGCCAAGTCCAGGAGGTTCACGAAGTTGGTATAGAGTCCGAGGTTGGCATTGAGGGCGATGGGGTCGGTGTTGACGTCTTCCACCTTGTACTGGGTCGGGGCCGTGGGCAGCAACAGGGCGTCTACAAGGGCCCATTCGCGTTCGCAGGTTCGGGTCAGGTCCTTCAGCTTGTATAGGCCCTCGAAGGCGGCTACGGCGTCCAGGTCGACCCCGCCGGTGACGATCTTCGCGACCGTTGGGTCGCAGGCAGACGGGTTGGCTTCAATGAAGGCCCCGATGGCGGACTTGCGCTCCGCCACCCAGGGGCCGCAATACAGCAAAAGGGCGACTTCTTTAAAGGGTTTGTAGGTAAATTCACGGATAGTCCAGCCGAGGGATTTGGCGCGCTCAATGGCCTGCGCATAAAGCTGCGCGGCTTCATTGTCGCCACAGAAGTCCCGGTCTTCGGGGGCGAGGATGCCGAGCGTCGGTTGGTCCGCCAAGGCACGGGGCGTCATGGGGCGTGACCAGGAATCCTGGGCATCAAAGTCTTCAGCCACCCGGCGCACGGCGTCTCCATCTGCGCAACTGCCGGCAAATACCGTCACGCAATCCAGGGACCGACAGGCGGGAACAACGCCTCGGGTGCTTAGCAATCCGCGGGAAGGCTTGATGCCGACGATGTTGTTAAAGGCTGCCGGGACCCGACCCGATCCGGCGGTGTCCGTGCCCAGGGAGAAGGAAACCAATCCCGCAGCTACGGCGACGGCGGAGCCGCTACTCGACCCGCCGGAGATGTAATCCTTGTCAAAGACGCAACGCGCCGCACCATGAGGAGAACGAGTGCCGACAAGGCCTGTGGCAAACTGATCCATGTTGGTCTTGCCAATAAGGATAGCGCCGGCTTCGATCAGTCTCTTCACCACAAAGGCGTCTTCATCCGGACGGTAGGCATAGTCCGGGCAGGCTGCTGTCGTATCGTGGCCGAGGGCGTCAATGTTGTCTTTTAGCGCGAAGGGGATGCCGTTTAAGGGTAAGTCAGGGGAGACTTTCTGGGCGCGGGCCAGGGCATCGTAGCGAGGGGTGAGGGAAATCCAGACAGCTGGATCTTCATAGTCTTCGATACGATCATAGACCTCGTGAATCACTTGCTCTGGTGTCAGGGTGCCCGCTGAGTAGGCCTTGAGTAAGGCGAGAACGCCAAGGTCCATGGATGTGGTCATGGAAGAGCTACTCCCGTGTCAAAATCATCAAAGGTTGTCCCTTGCGAACGGCTTGCCCCGGCTGAACCAGAATCTCATGGACCTGCCCGGCCTGGGGACTGGTGATCGTGAATTCTAATTTCATGGTCTCCAGGACCGCAATATCCTGCCCCGCTTCCACGTGGTCGCCAGGGTCCACCAGCAGCATCCAGAGGGAGCCGGGAATGTTGACGTCGGCAGTAAAGCCGTTGGGGGGCATGGAAACCTCGGCCTCCACGGCTATGAGGGCGGGATCTTCTTGGGCAATGGTGGCCAGGCCTAAGTCTTCCCAGCGTTGGCGTTCCTCGTCGAAAGCCGTCTGGCGCCTATCCTGGAAGGCTGTGGTGCTTTCCTGATTTTCCGCCAGGAAGGCACGATAGTCGGCCAGATTGAAGGTATCGTCCTCGATGCGGATGGGATAGGCCCCATGGGGGAAACCCTCACGGGCCTCGGTCAGTTCCTTGGCTTCCACGGGGAAGAACTTGACCCGGTCGAAGAATCGCAGCAGCCAGGGCTTGTCCTCTTTAAAGGCTCCCGCGTTGCGCCACTTGTTCCACATCTGCACGGTCCGCCCGACAAACTGATAACCGCCAGGGCCTTCCATGCCGTATATGCACATATAGGCCCCGCCGATGCCGACGGCATTTTCCGGTGTCCAGGTGCGGGCCGGGTTGTACTTGGTGGTGACCAGGCGGTGGCGTGGGTCCACAGGCGTGGCCACGGGCGCGCCTAGGTACACATCGCCCAGGCCCAAGACCATGTAGTCGGCATTAAAGACGATATCCTTCACGGCCTGCTCGTCATTCAGGCCGTTGATGCGTTGGATGAATTCGATATTGGATGGGCACCAAGGGGCGTCCGGGCGCACCAAATTCTGGTACTTGCGGATGGCTTCTTGTGTGCTTTCATCGTCCCAACTCAAGGGCAGGTACACAGTGCGCGATGGCACGACGATGTCGTCCACACCGGGGAGTTCGTGTTCCGCCGTCTGCAAGATGTCGAGCAGCCTTACATTGGAAAGTTCAGCGCCGTCGTAGTGGATTTGCAGGGACCGGATGCCTGGCGTGAGGTCGATAATGCCGCGAATGCGGTTGTTTTGGAGCCACTGCATCAAGGTGTGGGCTTGGAACCGCAAGGTGAGGTCCAACTGCAAGGGGCCGAACTCCACCAGCATGTAATTGTCTCCGGCCCTGCGGTAGACCACGCGGGTGCCGTTGCTTATCCCTTCTCCCAGTATGGCTCCGGTGGGTGGAGCGGGAGGAGCCAGGTTAACTGTTTTGGGTGCGGCGAAAGAGATCAGGGCTGTGTCCTGAGTTATGCGCAGCGTTTTGGCTTCGCTTTCGCTCAGAGCTTTGAAACGCACCTTGTCGCCCGCTTTGAGTTGCCCCATCTTCCACAATTCTGCTTGAACGATGGTCGCAGGACAAACAAAACCGCCCAGGCTTGGTCCATCCGGCCCGAGGATGATTGGCATGTCTCCGGTGAAGTCGATGGCCCCAATGGCGTAGGCATTATCGTGAATGTTGGAGGGGTGTAGACCGGCTTCCCCGCCGTCGCTGCGCGCCCATTGGGGCTTGGGACCAATGAGGCGGACGCCGGTGCGGGCGCTGTTGAAGTGGACTTCGTAAGCGGTTTCGAACAGGACCTTGATATCGTCCTCGGTAAAGAAGTCCGGTGCGCCGTGGGGTCCGTAAAGGACGCCGATTTCCCATTCATGGCTCAGGTCTGGGGCAAGCCCTTGCGGCAAGGTGTTGCCGCAAGGGGAATTCGGGGGCTCCATCTTGATACGCAAGGCGTCGCCGGCGGCCAGCATGCCTGTCGCATGGCCGCCGAAGCCACCCAAGGTGAAGGCGGACCCGCTGCCCAGATAACGAGAAACGTCCAGGCCTCCGCGTACGGCGAGATAGGTCCGGTTGCCGGGGCCTTCGATCGTGTCCAAGGTGAGGGTCTGGCCCTTGGAAACCGTCACGGCCTTCCACAGAGGTACGGGTTTGCCGTCCAGATGAGCGCTCATGGGCGCCCCCCCCAGGGCGATAATGGCGTCGCAATGGAATTTTAGGGTTGGGCCGGTGACGGTGCATTCCAGGCCCGGTGCCCCTTCCGGATTGCCTAAAAGTCTGTTGGTGAGGCGGAAGGATAGAGAATCCATGGGGCCGCTGGGCGGCACGCCCACGTCCCAATAGCCGACTCGGCCCGGCCAGTCTTGGACGGTAGTCTGGGCCCCCGGTGCTAAAACTTCAAGGATGCGCCCCCGGACGGGGAAGGAGGCCAGGGTCTTTGTGGCGAATTCGCCCTTGGCGAACCAGGGCGCGGCCATGATTTGGCCCAGGTAGTCAAGATTGGTTTCCAGCCCGTCAATGCGCGAAGATTTGAGGGCTTTTTTCATGGCCGCGCAGGCCCGCTCTCGCGTTGGGGCTGTGACGATGAGTTTGGCCAGCAAATTGTCGTAATAGGCCGTGATTTGCGAACCGGTTTCAATCCAGCCGTCCAGGCGCACATCTTCGGGGAAGGTGACATTCGTGAGTGTGCCTGTGCTGGGGCGGTAGTCCCGCACCGGGTCTTCAGCATTGATGCGCACCTCCATGGCGACGCCGCGTTGCTTCAGCTTCAGGGTTTCAAGGGGCGGCATGTCCCCGGCCGCTTGCTTGATCATCCAGGCCACGAGGTCGATGCCGAAAATCTCTTCGGTGACGCCGTGTTCTACCTGTAGACGGGTATTGACCTCCAGGAAGTAGAAGGCTTCATTCTCAGCATCGTAGATGAATTCTATGGTCCCGGCAGATTCGTAAGATACCGCCCTGCCCAGGGCCAAAGCGGCTTCTTGCAGGGACTTGCGCACAGTTTCGGGCAGGTTGGGAGCCGGGGCTTCTTCCACGATTTTCTGATTGCGGCGCTGCAAGGAACAGTCCCGTTCACCCAGCGCTATGACGCTGCCCTTGCCGTCCCCGAAAATTTGCACTTCAAGATGGCGGGCTGTTTGAACGAACTTTTCCAAGAAGACCCCATCGTTCCCGAAGTTGCCCGCACCGAGGCGTCGGACGACCTCGAATTCAGCGTTCAGGTCTTCTTCGCTCTGGCAGAGGCGCAACCCGATGCCGCCGCCGCCAGCCGTGCTTTTTAGCATCACCGGATAGCCGATTTCCCCGGCAGCGGTCTTGGCGCTTTCCAGATCGGCCACAAGGTCCGTGCCGGGCAAGAGGGGCACACCCGCCGTCTTGGCGGTGTCGCGTGCCTCGTGTTTCAGGCCAAAGCGTTTGAGGTGTTCCGGGCGTGGACCAATAAAACGGATGCCTTCTTCGGCCAATCTTTTGGCAAAGGTGACGTTCTCGCTTAAAAAGCCGTAGCCGGGATGTACGGCCTCGGCCCCGCTTTCCTTGCAGGCGGCGATGACAGTCTCAACATTGAGGTAGCTGTCGCCCACGGGAGGTGGGCCGAGGCGAACGGCTTTGTCGGCTTCACGCACATGGGGGGCGTGGCGGTCCGCATCGGAATAGACGGCGACCGAAGTCACGCCCAATCCTTTGAGGGTGCGGATAATGCGGCGCGCGATTTCGCCGCGGTTGGCAACGAGGACGGTTCTAAACATCAGCTCAATCCCAAATGAGAAGGTCAACCGGGGTGGGGTTGTAAGCGTTGCAGGGGTTGTTGAGCTGTGGGCAGTTGGAGATCAGGACGATCACGTTTATTTCGGCCCGCATTTCCACGTACTTTCCCGCGTCGCTGATCCCGTCCTCGAAGGTTAAGCCGCCCTCTGGGGTAATGGGGACATTCATAAAGAAGTTGATGTTGTGGGTGATGTCGCGTTTGTCCAGGCCGAATTCCGGGTGTTCCACGACGGCCTTGAGCCAACTGTCCCGGCAGGCGTGCATATGCCTTTTTTCCAAGGCGTACCGCACGGTGTTGGACTCGGTGGCGCAGGCCCCGCCCAAGGTATCGTGACGTCCACAGGTGTCTGCGGTGATGCTCAACATCACATTGCCCGCATCGGATAAGAGCTTGCTGCCTGCGGATAGATAGACGTTGCCCTGTTCGCGGAGGGTGTCCATGGCGCTGTAATGTTCTGCCGGGTCGTCGGCGTTGTAGAACAGGGTATCGGCGGCCTGGTTGCCTTGCGTGTCGAGAATGCGGATGGTTTGGCTTTTTTTGACCACCTTCATCCAATAGTCCCCGGCGCCAACCGTTTCGCGCAGGACGGCGTTTTCGACTTTGAGCGTACTTTCTTTGATCATTGTCCGGCCCCTCTTTGGTGCCGGCCAAGCGGTGCGCAGGTGTTGTAGAGTTCGGTATTGGTGAACCCGTGCGCGTTTGCGGGGCAGAAGGTGCGGCAATAGTCGTCCTGCGATGGGGCTGCGGTTTTATGGAATTGGTAGACAAGCGGCTTGCGGGGATAGGTTTTGGCCGGGTCCATGGGATGGGGGCAGGTGTGGAAGAGCACCAACGTATCCATTTCAAAGCGAAGGTCCACATAATCTCCAGCCTGTGAGTTGTCCGGATCGAAGGACATGTTGCCTTCGGCATCGGTTGCAACCTTGGAGAAGAAGTTGACGTTGGCGGCGATGTCGCGACGGCTTAGCCCGTACTTGGCACCTTCTATGAGGAAGCTATCGCGACCATTCAGGGTCCAGTCGTTGCGGGCCTGCTGGTAAGACTTTTCGCCCCAGCGCTCTTGCACCATGGCCGCAGTGAGGTTGCCTCCCACCGTGTCGTGCCAGCCCACTTTGTCTTCGGTTATGGAACAGAAGATGCGGCCCATGTCCGAAAAGAGGCAGTTGCCCCTGGTCAGCTTGAAGGTGTGCTGGCACTTCAGGGTATCGGGTGCGTTGTAGCGTTCCAGAAGATTGGTCGGGTTGTGGAACAACATGCCTACGTTGCCCCCGCCTTCCTTGTCGATGAGCCGTAGGGTCACGCCTTGACGCGCGGTGAAGGACCAGTGGGTGCCGCCAGGAAGGTTGCCCTCATAAAGAAGGGATGATGGTTCGTCTGTCATGGTGCCTCTTCATGGTTTGTGTTTGGGCCGTCCCTTTTTGCATCCCTTTTCGCGCTCAGGTCGTCCTGGCCGGGTCTGTTCGTTGTGGTGTTTAACTCCTCTCTCAGTTCTGGAATCAGGGCTTCGCCTTCCGTTTCCCTGATGCGTTCCTTGATGGGGCTTGAAGGATCGAGCATGAGGTCGAAGGTGATTCGCGCCCCATAGCGCTCCGGCTCTTCGGTACTGTCGTGCGTTTTATCAAAAGCAATAATCCGCGTACCCAGGTAAAAGGCCTCCCGCAGGTCGTGGCTGACCATGAAAACGGTCATCTTGGTATCCCACCACAGGTCGAGCATCAGGTCGTGAATGTCAGAACGTATGCCGGGGTCCAGGGCTCCGAAAGGTTCGTCCAGCAGCAAGATGCGCGGCTTTTTGGCCAGGGCCTGAGCCACGGCGAGACGCTGTTGCATGCCGCCCGACAATTGACTGGGATATTTATCGCGGGCGGCGCTTAAGCCCACGCCGTTAAGCATCTCCTCCGCTTCGGCCAGAACCTTGCGACGAGCGGCCCCGAACAAGCGGCCCGTGAGGGGAGCTTGTTCTAATTCCAGTCCCAGGGCGACGTTTTCCACCGCACTCAGGTGGGGGTAGACGGAGTACTTTTGAAAGACCACGCCCCTGTCCGGTTGGGGTTCTTCGGGCAGGGGTTTCCCGTCCATAAGGATTTGTCCTCGGGTGGCCTTTTCCTGGCTGAGCAGAATGCGCAGGAAGGTGGACTTGCCGCAGCCGGAAGGCCCGACCAGAGAGACGAAGGAATGGGGGGCGATATCCATGCTGATGTTTTCCAACACCATTTGGTCCCCATATTCTTTCCAAAGGTTTTTAACCTGGAGCGTCGTCATGGTCTATTTTCCATCCCCGCTGAACCAGGGGAAAAGGCGGGTCTGTAGCCGGCGCAGGCACCAGTCGAAAGTGAAGGCCAAAATGGTGATCCAGATCACGTAGGGCAAGATGACGTCCATGGCCAAATAGCGGCGCACCAGGAAGATGCGATAGCCCAATCCGCTTTGGGATGCCACGGCTTCCGCCGCGATCAGAAACAGCCAGGCAGCTCCTAAGGACAGTCGGACAGAATCGATCAAGCGGGGCCACATCTGGGGCAGGACCACTCGCGTGCAAATCTGCCACGTTGAAGCCCCCAAGGTCTGCGCCTTGATGATCTGCTCGGCAGGCAGTTCCCCGACCCGGAGCGAGATATCCCGGGCGATGAAGGGGGCGACGCCGGAAAAGACAAGGATGACCTTTGAGAGTTCGCCCAAGCCGAAAATAATGAAGAGAATGGGGAGAATGGCCAGGGGCGGAATCATGGCGATGGCGGACATGAAGTTACCAAGTGTACGCCGCACAACCGGCAGAAGGCCAATGGGGACGCCCACGATCGTGCCAAAGACAGAGGCCAGGAGGACGCCGCCAAAAAGGCGCTGTAGGCTGGCTGCGGTGTCCTTCCACAGCAGGTAATCTCCGGTGCGTTTGTCGGGCAGGAAAGCCATGCGCTGGATGCCGTCGGCGATGGTGGAAAAGGACGGCAGCAGTTTGTCGAGGGGATTTTCCGCAAGGCGGATTTCTGAATTGATTACGTAGACGACGATCAGGATTACGAAAGGCAGAGCGGCTAAGAAGAAGCCGCTCGCCCGGTCTGGATGCTTGTTTATCAATCGGGTCATTGTTCGTCCTGGTCGAAAATGAGGGAGGAAACGGCGGGGAGAATGGCCCTTCCCGCCGAATCGTCTTTTGTCTTACAGTGCCCCTGCGGCGGCCATGTCCATGTAGGTGTTGTCAAAGCGGAATTTCACATTCTTCTTATCACCCAGGATGGAGCCATCGACGAACTCGATACCGACCACATCTGCGCTCGGGGCGCCGTCACCCAGAAGACCATGGTCGAATAGGAAGCCACGCACCGAATCCATGGTTCTCACCAGGTTGGCTGAGCGCCCGAAAGCAGCGGCATTCTTGGCCGTGAAGAACATCTTGGTGCTCGCCAATTGCATGTTGTAGCCAGCCAGGTTCGTGCCGGAGGCTTTGCCCATGGCGGCCCGGGCGGCTTTGCCTTCGGCTGTGTCGGACCTCAAGATGGCCATGGTTTCATACCAAGCGCCGGCCAGAGCCTTGCCGAAGGCCGGGTTGTCTTTCAAGGTCTTGGTGTTGACCACGGTCAGGTCCATGATTTCCCCAGGGATGTTGGAGGAATCAAAGACTTTATTGGCGTTGGGCATGGCGAGGATTTCCGCCACCAGCGGGTTCCAAGTTACGACTGAGGTTACATCACTGGTCTGATAAGCGGCAATCATGTCCGCATCGGAGGTGTTGACCACGGTCACGTCCCTTTCCGTCTTTCCGACGCTTTCAAGGGCGCGGTCCAGAAGATAATGAGAAACGGACAGTGCCACCAGATTCACTTTCTGGCCTAGAACGTCTTTGACCTTGGTCCCTTTTTTCAGGATCAGGGCGTCGTTGCCGTTGGAAAAGTCCCCGATCAGCAGAGCGGTCGTGTCTACGCCGCCGGCGGACGGAATGGCCAGAGTATCCATCTGGGTGGCGGTGACGGCGTCAAAGGCACCGATCGTGTACTGGTTGATGGATTCGATATAGTCGTTGAACTGGACCACATCAATCTTGATGCCGTACTTGTCAGCCCATTTTTTGACGATTCCCTGATCGGCAGCCCAACCCCAAGGCATCCAGCCCACATAGATGGACCAAGCCAGTTTGAACTGCTTTTTTTCGACAGCCTCAGCTTGGGGAGCCAAAGCGCCGATGACAAAAGCCACAATGGCAAAGACGGCAATAATTTTGGTAAAACGCTTTTTCATGTCAAAACTCCAATGGTTCAGTCCCATGAACCTTGCGGGGTTTTGACGGTCACGGCGGAGCCTGTCGGCGGCACAAAGCCACACCTGCAAGGTCTCCCGGGTTTTTTCCCCTCCGTGTACCCCGCGGATGCATCCTGCAGGGCGGTGGCTCTCGGACCAGACATTTACGCCTTTCGTGTGGCGTAAACCGGAACCCTAGCCTCCATTATGATTGGATGTTGCCCTGTGTTCTTGCTGTGCGCAAGGGGGAAATGGCCATTTTTTAATCATTTGAGCGGGAAAAGCCTTGTTTGCCTAATAATGCAACACTTATTCGGGGGTGATGATGCTTTGTATGGCAATAGAAAATGGTGGTGTTCCACCGACCTTCGCCATTCGTCATCCGCGATTGCATTGACCAGCCGACGACGCGCCGCGAGAATAGATCAATGACGACGGCCAGATATATCCAGCCCTCATGGGTCCGAATATAACCACGGTCCAAAACTTGCAGAACAGCGTCTTTCTTGAAATCGTCACTAAAGCGAATACGTCCTGACATGATAAATCTCCTTGCTTCCAAAATTACCAAGCAAGGCGTCTACAAATCTAGGGGCACCTCAAGCTCACAGCTTCATTCTTGAAGGGGCGCAGAAGCTGGGGTTTCTGGCGGCAACCGTCTCGCAGAGAGACAGTTGCCGATAGAATATTGGCGGAGAGATAGGGATTCGAACCCTAGGTACTCAAAGAGCACAACGGTTTTCGAGACCGCCCCGTTCGACCACTCCGGCATCTCTCCGTATATTACTTCCGCAGGTCGAGGCGCGCGGAGACTAACCCAAAGGGTTGGGCGTTTCAAGGTGCTCAACGTCACCTTCTGAACTTGACAGGATTAAGCGGGGGCCGTATACGACCCGGGTTAAAGTTGCACAATATCGGGCGCGTAGCTCAGCGGGAGAGCACTGCCTTCACACGGCAGGGGTCACAGGTTCAATCCCTGTCGCGCCCACCATAAGAAGTCCAGCCCTAAAGGCTGGGCTTTTTCTTGTGGCGAGACCATACAAAAATCAAGCGAACGCAAAGCGTTCGCAGGCGCGCCCACCATCGAAAAGCCTCGGGAAACCGGGGCTTTTCGTCGTTCCAGGGATAGCTTCTCCAAGACCGGATTACGGGTCACTGTGTCCAGATTGTGCCCGTTTGTTCCCTGAGCGTTCTCAGGGCAGGGATCAACCCCGTCTTTCTCTTCCTTGCCATAGGCTTCAAGGGCGGCAATTGCGCGTTCTTGAAACTCCGGTGCCAGGTGCGCGTATCGTTGCACCATTTGGAAGCTTTTGTGCCCGGTCAGGTGCATGACTTCGTACAAGGACACCCCTTGTTGCACCAAACGGGACGCAAACGTGTGCCGCAAGTCATGGAAACGAAAATCTTCCAGACCCGCCTTCCGCACGGCGACGGTGAATGAGGTCTGTACGGACCGCATTTCCTTGCCATGAAACGTGAACACCGGGCCGGATGGTTTCCGACCCTTGTTCCTTCAATACGCGCTGTGCGCGCTTTGTGAGACGGACCGCGCGGTCTTCACCATTCTTGGTCTTGGTGAACGTCACGAAGCCCCGCTTAAGATCGACATTGCGCCAATTAAGCCCAAGAATTTCGGAACGCCGCCCGCCCGTATCCAGCGCGAACTGAATGATGCTGTGCAGATGAGGGCGGGGTCTTGCAAATTCGAGTAGCCGCCGCTCCTCTTCCAACGTTAACCAACGGGTTCGGCCCTTGACGGGCTTTAGCTTAGGGAACGGTGGCACCTTTGCCAGATATCCTTCCCGACAAGCTTTGTTGAGGATCGCTTTCAGCGTGGCCAGTTCTTTCTGAACCGTGCCGTTTTTGACCTTTTGAAACCGCATATCGGTGAAGGCCTGAATGCGTTGGAAGGTAATCTCCCCAACATTCAGGTCATCAAAATGATCCAATAGCAATTGCAGTCGAAAGCGCACGTTGTCCTCATAAGTTGGCGGGTTCTCCCGCTGGCGTTCTTGCCCGTACCGGACAAGTGCATCACGAAACGGGACTTCGGGAATGGCTCCGAAGTGACGGGTCATGAAGTTGTCTTGCTCCCATTTGGCAGCAAGGGCCTGGGCGAGTTTCTTGTTTTTAGTCCCAGTGCTTTTACGGTGGCGGCCTCCAATTGGGTCCCGCCAATCAACCCACCAGTTTGGTGAATTGGGATTCTTGAAAAGTCGCATGTTTGCCTTCTCCTCTGCTGTGCAGAAGTTCGGGCGCTGTTGCCGGATTTATTCTGCTCTGCGTAGGTCTGAATATCAACCACGTCCCACCGCTTGCAGCGCGGGCCAAGGTTCACATAAGGGATGTCGAAACCCGCAAACGTATCCACGCATACGCCCAACCATCCGGCGGCTTCCTCACGTGTGAGGTAACGCCGGGGCGGTAACGTATGAACGGTGGCCGTCTCCGTCTTCATCCCCTATCTTCGGCGCCTGTTGGTGCATGGCGCACGCGCGGTGTTGCGATGGTCTCGCCGTGACAAGAAAAAGCGATCTGTGTGGTTAGAAGCAATGCTGGCAAGGCGACCGACCAACGTGGTGCTCGTCGCCATGGCTATCCCAACTGCGCATTGACGGACAGCGTGCGGGCGGCAACTTGCGCCAAATGGCGGTCGATTGCTGCTCGAATTTTGTCGGGAAGCCTTTCCTTTGCGTCGTGGTCGCGCCACGCTTCAACGCTTAGCTCTATCGTTTCCTCGACAATGCGCCACAGCGGGCTGACGGCCAGTCCCGCCTTATCGGCAAGACGGCGAACCTGTGCCTGGGTGATTTCGTTGATATCCTTGCTGCCGCCGAAGGTAAGCGCGAGACGGTCATTCGGCAGATAGGGGATCGTCGCCACAAAATCGTAGGCGGGTGACAACGCAGGAACTTGGCCGTCCGGGTAAATCAACGACCAGTTTTTCAGGTGCATGTCGGCGTTACCGACCAGCACGGAAAAGACCAGACGACGCATGAAGTCGTGAACACTCTCTTCGCCTGATTCAGCCCAAAGAACAGCGGCGATGTTGGCGTAGCTGCGCCGTTCATACTTGCGTTCAGGAAACAGTCCAAAGACTTGGGCAAAGTCCTCCATATGGACGCGACGGCCATCGGGTAGGCGGTCAAAGCGCTCGACAGCCAAGGCATTGCCACCCATTTCACCTACGTCTGTCGGCAATCCGGCGATCTCCTGAACAGGCACGAGCTTAAGCTTCGGCACGGAGATGCCGATACGGCGGGCAAGCTCCATAATGACAAATTCGTTTTCCGGTACAGCCGAAAACCGTGCCGATGGGAGCTTCACAATCCAGTTCCCGCCGATACCGTTTGCGGGAATTGTGAGACCGCCAGAGGCCTCCATGATGGCGGAGAACTTCAATTGGACACCCGCTAGTGAAAACCGGAGTGCACCACTATTATCATGGCCATGATCATCATCGGCATGACCATGGTCGTCATGGGCGGTTTCGCCATCGGTTGGCCTAAGCGTTACCGCACCCGCAAGATCGGCGCCAAGAACATTGAGGAGGGAGAACTCTCGCCCCGGCTTCACGCCTGCACGGGTCGCGAGGTATTCCCTGAGGTGGCCTTCCGGTAGCAGGTTGGAGAAAAATGGCGGGACGCGTGTGTTGACGGGCCGTATATCCGTCACCAGTCCGCCTGAGGCCGCCTTGAAAGACAGGCTCAGGGTCGGACGCTTGGGGTCTTCGACATAATCTTCGTCGAAGGCAAAGAGGTTCCGTTCACCGACAAGGCGCGTGATGATGCCGATCCGCCGACCATTAAGGTGGACAGCCAATGCCGATGGCTCGTTTTTACGGCGCTCATTCATTGTCCAGCTCCGGCTGGTGCTCTTCTTCATCGTCATCATCATTATCATCGGCGGCATAAAGCGATCGCTCGCCGGTGAGACCATGTGCCGTTTGATTGCGATAGTCCCTGATAAGGGCTTGCGCCGCCGACAGCAACTCTCTGGGAACAAGAACGAGGTCGCGCTCAAGCACGCGCAGGATTTCAATCAGCGTGTCATATCGCGGCGCGATCTTGCCGGTCTCAATACCGGAGATATGGCGTTGAGCGAGGCCGGTCTTTTCGCCGAGCTCAAGCTGGCTCCAGCCGCGCGCAAGCCGGGCGCTCTTGATCTCGCGCCGGATATTCTCTGGCAAATTCTTTTGGCGAAGCGGTTTCATAGCTTTTGCATCATCATTTTTAGTTGTTCATGTATTATATGGTATCGCATAATTGCCTATACGAATAGCTTTTAGGGTATGAAGTCAACAATATCATACCATAAACGACCTAAAATCTGACGAACTCTTCTAACCTGCGGCAATCCGTTTGTTCAGAAGATTCGTTGCCAGACTGTCCAACATGTGGGACCAGCTCAATCCAAAGAAATTGAAGAGAAAATTATTGCGCAAGCGCGGGGCATTTTGAGAACTACATACGATGTTCTAAAGGTTTAATGTATCCCGGAAGTCGAAGAGTAAGCAATTTGATCGGCTTAGTCTGAGTTGCGCCCAGACCTCGCCCAGCCATATCCCGTTTAAATCCCTCTTAATCCCCGCTATTCGGTATAAAGGCACAACAGCACCCGAACAACGCATTGATTTTACTATGTATTTACTCTATTTGGCCCATTCACACGGCAGGGGTCACAGGTTCAATCCCTGTCGCGCCCACCATACAAAAACCAAGCGAACGCAAAGCGTTCGCAGGCGCGCCCACCATCGAAAAGCCTCGGCAAACCGGGGCTTTTCGTCGTTTCAGGGATGTTTTGCAAACGCCGAAACTCTGTCTGAGCAGTTGAATGCGTCAATTTTTCGCCTATACTGCGCGCGCTTTTCCACCTCCCGATGCCATCGCACGGGCCACACAAGGACACCCCATTATGGCGGGCGAAATCAAGAAAGTTGTTTTGGCGTACAGCGGTGGTCTGGATACCTCCGTCATTTTGCGCTGGCTGCAGGAAACCTACGGCTGTGAAGTCGTGACCTTTACCGCTGATCTTGGGCAGGGTGAGGAATTGGAACCCGCCCGCGTAAAAGCCGAAATGATGGGCATCAAGGACATCTTCATTGAGGACCTTCGTGAGGAATTCGTTCGCGATTATGTCTTTCCCATGTTTCGCGCCAATGCTTTGTATGAAGGCACGTACCTGCTGGGCACCTCCATCGCCCGCCCCCTGATCGCCAAGCGTCAGGTCGAAATCGCGCGTGAGGTCGGTGCGGATGCCGTATCTCACGGGGCGACCGGGAAGGGGAATGATCAAGTTCGTTTCGAGTTGGGATACTACGCCTGCAACCCGGCCATCAAGATCATTGCGCCGTGGCGAGAATGGGATTTGAACAGCCGTACCAAGTTGATCGAGTACGCTCAAAAACATCAAATCCAGGTTCCCAAGGACAAACGCGGCGAAGCGCCTTTCAGCCAGGACGCCAATTTACTGCATATCTCGTCGGAAGGTAAAATCCTCGAAGATCCGTGGAAAGAGCCGGACTATGATCTGATTTTGAGCCGGATGGTCACGCCGATGGCCGCGCCTGACAAACCCACCGAGATCACCATTGATTTCGAACACGGCGATCCCGTGGCCGTCAATGGTGAGACCCTGTCGCCTGCGACGCTGCTGGCCAAGTTGAACGCTTTGGGTGGAGCCAACGGTATCGGGGCCTTGGACATCGTGGAAAATCGCTTTATCGGCATGAAATCGCGTGGTGTTTACGAAACGCCGGGGGGTACCGTTCTGTTCCATGCGCGCCGTGCCATGGAAAGCCTGACCCTGGATCGCGGCGCAATGCATACTAAAGACGAACTGATGCCGCGCTATGCGGAGTTGATCTACAACGGGTTCTGGTTCGCACCGGAGCGCGAAATGCTGCAAGCCGCCATCGACACGGCTTCAAGACGTGTCAATGGAACCGTGCGCTTGAAGCTGTACAAGGGAAACGTCATCATCACCGGACGCAAATCCCCTGACAGCCTTTACGATGAGGCTATGGTCACGTTCGAGGAAGACAGCGTTTACGATCAGCGCGACGCACAAGGGTTTATCAAGCTTAACGCCTTGCGCTTGCGCCTCGGAAAGTAGTGCGCCCCGAAGTTTTGTCATCAGGCCGTACTATTTAACGTGATATTGGCGTATTTAAGCTTTGGAAATAGGATGGGATTTAGCTTATCCTAAATAAGGCGGTCCGTTTGGATTTCGCAAAGTGAATCAGGGCTGGGTCTCGTTTGGTTGGAAAGCCACAAGGGCTCCAAAACGGTCATGTTTGAATTGAGGACTCTCTTATGCGCAGCATGCAATCCTTAGGTGCCAAAATAACCGGTGCCGTGAGCTTCGTTGTGGCAATCGCTTTCGCCGTTAATTTCTTTATGAGCAGTTCGACCAACGCGACGTTGAAAAAAGCGTCTGACAACATGATCGAAAGCATGCGCGCTTCCAGTGACATGCAGAAAAATGATTTGCTTAAGAATCAGACCGAAAGGTTGAAGCTTGAGGAAGATAAAATCAATCTTGCTCACAAGTTCAGCATGCAGAAAATGACGGCGAATATCAATCGCGAGATCAATATCCTGGAAGGTACGCGCCAAGGCATCAGCACCACGGTGGCGGCACTGGTCAAGGCCGCCATGCTGGCCGGTGATGCCGAAACCGTGCAGAACATGATTGAGACTCTGACCGAGGAAGAAGGTATCGCTTCGGTCAAACTATGGCGCTCCACCGGCGAACTGGCCTTCCTTGATAACCAGACCCTTGATGACGTCAATGCGCGCACCGGTGCGTCCTTTGCGCGGCGCAAATCCGAACCCGCCGTGCGCATCGAAGGCGAACGAGCGGCAGCGCTGGCCCGGGCCGTCAAAACGGGAAGAGACGACATTGTCATTCAAGGCGAGGTTAAAGGCGTCAAGGGTACGGTACCGGTGAATTTCTCCTATTTTGTGCTGCAAAACGAAGAAGAATGTCAGGCCTGCCATGGCCAGACCAAGGTCCCGCGCGGCGTCATTGAATTGGCGGTTTCACGTGCGGACCTGATCAAGGTCAAAGACAAGGCGGACCAGGAAATCTCCATGCTGACGATGCGTCAGAAGAAGGAACTGAACAGCCTTGAAGACAGAAACGCAGCTTTGCGCACGCAGGAGAAGAAACGGTTTCAAGAATACAGCAAGAAAATGGAAAATGCGCAGGTGATGCTTGATAAAACACGTGGCCGGGTGAGTTGGATCAGTGCCCTCACTGAATTGACGGCGTTTGTTGTGACTTTGGGGGTTCTTATCCTTTTGCTGCGTCGTTTGCTGGTGTGTCCTTTGCGTAAAATGACGACGGCCATGAACGCCCTATCGCAAGGCGATCTGGCGACCAAGATTCCGGAGACGGAGCGCCACGATGAACTGGGAGAGATGGCCGCTTCCGTTCAGGTATTCAAGGACAACATGGTTGAAACCCAGCGCCTGACGGAGGAGCAGAGCTTCGAGCAACAGGCCCGTGAAGCGCGTATGATGCGGCGCGACAAGGAAACAAGTACCTTCGACGAACAAGTCTCGCAGATGTTGCAGGCTGTTTCCGATGCGACGAAAGACCTGGAACTGGCGGCGAACACCATGTCCCACAACGTCGAGCAAACCAGTGAGCAGTCGGGCAATGCCGCCAACGCCGCACAGAATGCATCGCAAAATGTGCAAACTGTGGCGGCGGCGGCGGACGAATTGTCCAAATCCATTGTTGAAATTGGTGCTCAAGTGGCAAAATCGACCGAAACGGCGAGTAGTGCTGTGCACGAGGCGGAACGGACCAACCAGGAAATCGAGGGATTGGCGCAGGCCGCTAACAAAATCGGTGAAGTGGTGTCCATTATCACGGACATTGCCGAACAGACCAACCTGTTGGCGTTGAACGCAACCATCGAAGCGGCGCGTGCCGGTGATGCGGGCAAGGGCTTCGCCGTGGTCGCCAGTGAAGTGAAGAATTTGGCCATGCAGACGTCCAAGGCGACGGAAGAAATCGCCGGCCAGATTTCCGGCATCCAAGGCGCTACCGAAAGCGCGGTTCAGGCCATTCGCGGTATCGGTGCGACCATCGATCAGATGAACGAGATCACGGCGACCATTGCCGCCGCGGTGGAGGAGCAAGGCGCCGCAACCCGCGAAATTGCAAACAACGTCGATCAGGCCTCCATGGGGACCGATGAAGTTTCCTCACACATCAATGAGGTCAATAAGGTGGCGGCGGAAACCGGCGAAGCGTCAAACGCAGTGCTGATGACCTCGAAGACCTTGGCGGAGCTTTCCGTGACGTTGCGGGCTCAGGTGGATACGTTCTTGAACGCGGTGAAAGAGGACTAAGCGGACGCTCTTTGGGCGAGGGGACTTTTTGTAAAGGGTGCCGGGACATGAAGACTCTGATATTCAGGGCCGCCGTTCTTTTTATGATGATGGTTTCTTTCCCACTTCTGGCCAATGCCATGGCCCCGGTCGTTACCGATCAATGGCTGGCGAAGCATCTGCACGACAAGAACCTGTCCATTATCGAAATGTCCAATGTGTCGTCATATAATTTCGACGGCCATATTCCGGGGGCCGTGTTTACGGAAAAATCATTCTGGCGTGAGCAAGCCATTGACGGTGCCCTCGTGCACCTGCCGCCGAAGATGCTGGCGCGTAATATCCGCGCCCTGGGCGTGAACGAAAGCGACCGTGTGGTCATCTACTACAAGGGTGACGATATCAATGAGATTTTGGGGGCATACTATTTAGACTGGCTGTTCACGTATCTCGGTCACACGAATGTGGCGATGCTCGAACGTGGCTGGTCGGGGTGGTTGGCGGACGGGGGGGAAGTCGAGGACGCTTCCGCGACAGTAAAGCCGGGAACCTTCGTTGCCCACACCTTGCCGGCACTTGCCATCAATACCGACGAGCTTTACGCCATTCACGGCAATTACACTGTTGTTGACGGACGTCCTGCCGCTTATTTTGCAGGTAAGGGAAAATATCCGGCCAATACCCGCTACGGGCGCATCCCCGGCAGCGTCAGTCAGCCGTGGGAAGATTATGTCCGCCAGGATCGCAACGGCCGTTTCTTCATAGACGCCCGTAAAATGCCACCTTTGTTGAAAAAAGGCATGATCGCAAAAAACGAGCCCTTGTTGATGACCTGTTTCGGTGGAACCGGCGCGGCCATCAACTACGTCTTGTTTTACAACCAAGGCTACCGCAACATGCGCGTACACGATGCGGGCCTGCGGCGTTGGAACGCACGTTTTCTTCCCTTGGAAAGGGACGACGCCGGGCCTTATAATTTTTAGCCCTGAGCCACGCGGTCCACGCGGTGCGTGCGTTCGTGCTGACGGTCCTGCTTCAATTGTTTGGCAAGCAAAAATGCCAGTTCTAGGGATTGCGTTGCGTTCAGGCGCGGGTCGCAATGGGTGTGGTAGCGTGCCGCCAGATCCGCTTCCTTGATTTCCTGAGCGCCACCGATGCATTCCGTCACGTCCTTGCCGGTCATTTCGAAATGGACGCCGCCGGCGTGGGTGCCCTCGGCCTTATGCACGGCGAAGAAGGCCAGAACTTCGTCCAATATCCGGTCGAAATGACGGGTTTTGTAACCGCTGGAGCTTTTCACGGTGTTGGCGTGCATGGGATCGCACGACCACACCACGTGGCGGCCTTCGCGCTGAACCTTGCGGATCAGCCCCGGCAGGACGCGTTCTACATTGTCTTGCCCCATGCGTGTAATGAGGCTCAGCCGTCCCGGTTCGTTCTTTGGGTTCAAGGCGTCGATGAGGCGGATCAATTCATCCGGCTCCATGGTCGGGCCGATCTTACATCCGATGGGATTGCTTACACCTTTAAGAAACTCAACATGCGCCCCGTCCAACTGGCGGGTGCGCTCGCCGATCCACAGCAGATGCGCCGAGGTGTCGTAGCTCAGCCCCGTTAGGCTGTCGATGCGGGTCATGGCTTCTTCGTAATTCAGCAGCAAAGCTTCGTGTGACGTGAAGAACGACGTTTCGCGCATGGCCTTGGTGTTTGCCGACGTCATGCCGCACGCAGCCATGAAGTCCAGGGATTCCTGAAGGCGCGTGGCCAGGTCGCGGTAGCGTTCGCCCTGGGGCGAGTTTTCGACGAAGCCAAGGTTCCAACGCTGCACCTTGTGCAGGTCGGCGAAACCGCCTTGGGCGAAGGCGCGCAGCAGGTTCAGCGTTGCTGCCGATTGGTTGTACGCCTGGACCAGACGTTCCGGATCGGGAATACGCGACTGGGGCGTGAAATCCATGCCGTTGACCATATCGCCGCGGTACGATGGCAAGGTTACGCCGTCGATGGTTTCGTTGTCTGCGGAACGCGGTTTGGCGAACTGACCCGCCATGCGTCCCAGCTTGACCACCGGCATGGCGGCGCCAAAGGTCAGCACGATGGCCATCTGCAACAACACGCGGAAGGTATCGCGAATATTGTCGGCATGAAATTCGGCAAAGCTTTCGGCACAGTCGCCACCTTGCAGCAAAAAAGCCTTACCCGCCGCCACCTGGGCCAGCTTGGCCTTTAAGTTGCGCGCTTCACCGGCGAAGACCAGCGGGGGAAAGCGGCTGAGGCGTTCTTCCACATCCAGCAGTGCGGCTTGATCCGGGTAGTTCGGCATCTGCCTGACGGGTTTATCTCTCCAGCTTCGCGGCGTCCATTTTGTGGACATATTGGCGGTTCCTTATCCAATCGAAGGCAGGAGCTATAGCGCCCTTTATTTCGATTTTCCAGCGTTATGTTCAATCGTCTTCATCATGTTCGGGCAGTTTGTCGCGCATGGTCACGAATTCCTCCGCCGCCGTGGGGTGAATGCCGACGGTCGCATCGAAGTTCTGCTTGGTTGCACCGCATTTCAGCGCCACGGCGAAGCCCTGGATGATTTCCGGTGCATCGTCGCCAACCATGTGCACGCCAAGCACGCGCTGGGTGTCGCGTTCCACGATCAGCTTCATCATGGAATGCGCATTGCGTCCCGACAAGGTGTGCTTCATGGGCTTGAAGCGTGATAGATAGATATCCACCGGGCCCTTGGCACGGGCTTGGGCTTCCATCAGACCCACGGTTCCCACGGTGGGCTGGCTGAATACCGCCGCCGGCACGAAGTCGTAATTCATGGCCGTGGGGCGTCCTTCGAAGTGGGTGGCAACGAAGGCCATGCCTTCGTTGATGGCTACGGGGGTCAACTGGATGCGATTGATGACATCGCCGAGGGCAAAAATGGACGCGCAGGTGGTTTGAAAATAGTCATCGACGGTGATGGCGCCGTGAGAGTTTGTTTCCACACCCGCGCTGTCCAACCCGAGGCCACGCGTGTTGGGACGGCGTCCCGTGGCATAGAAAATCTTGTCGCAGTGGAAAGTTTCGTTTCTATCCATACGCAAGGAATACTGAGTGTCGCGTTTTTCAATGGACTGAACCACACACTCACGATGAATGACGATACCCGATTTTTCCATTTCGTCGGCTAACGTGGCGCGGATATCTTCATCAAATCCGCGCAAGATACCGCCCGCCCGGATGATGATGGTGACTTTTGCGCCCAAAGCATTGAGCAGCCCCGCGAATTCCACCGCGATGTAGCCGCCGCCGACGATGGCGATGTGTTCGGGCAAGTCTTCCAGATCTAGTGCCTCGTTGGAGGTAATGGCGTGCTTGATGCCCGGAACGTCGGGCAGATGCGGATGGGAGCCGGTGGCGATGAGGATTTTTTCCGCCGTGTACGTCTTGCCTGCAACCTCGACACTGTGGGGGTCTGTGACAACACCGCGGCCTTCCAGTAGCGTGACGGCGTTGTCGCGTAAAATGCGGTGGTAAATGCCTTCCAGGCGTTGCAGTTCGGCATTTTTGTTGGCAATTAAGGCAGCCCAATCGAAGGTGGGCTCGCCCACGTCCCAGCCGAAGCCGCGCGCATCGGAAAAATCGTGGGCGAAGTGGGAGCCGTAGACCAACAGCTTCTTGGGTACGCAGCCGCGCATCACACAGGTGCCGCCGACGCGGCTTTCTTCCACCACCGCGACACGCGCCCCGGTACGTGCGGCCATGCGTGAGGCGCGCACGCCGCCCGAACCCGCACCGATGGTGATCAGATCGAAATCGAATTCAGACATGAGGTGTTGCCTTCAAACCAGAAACGAGAGAAACGGATATGGGGTTGGTGCGGATTACAAACCACCCATGCACAGGTATTTGACTTCAAGAAATTCCTCGATGCCGTAACGACCGCCCTCGCGACCCAGGCCCGATTCCTTCATGCCGCCGAAAGGCGCTACCTCGGTGGAGATAATACCTTCGTTGATGCCGACGATGCCGTAGTCCAGGGCTTCGGCCACACGCCACACGCGTGCAATGTCGCGGGCGTAAAAATACGCGGCCAGACCGTAGGGCGTGGCGTTGGCCTGTGCGATCACGTCCGTCTCGGTGTCAAAGCGGTATAAAGGCGCCACGGGGCCGAAAATTTCTTCTTGCGCACACGCCATTTCGGACGTCACATCGGTGAGAATGGTGGGCGTATAGAAGGTTCCGCCTAGTTCGTGACGGGTGCCGCCGATCATGACCTTGGCCCCTTTTTGCACGGCTTCGGCCACCAGGCGTTCGACCTTTTCAATGGCTTCTTCATTGATCAGGGGACCTTGGGTTACGCCGTCATTGAGGCCGTCACCGACTTTCAAAGCGGAGAGCGCCTCGGCCATTTTGGCGGCGAAGACGTCGTAAACGCCATTTTGAACGAAGATTCGGTTGGCGCACACGCAGGTCTGGCCGGCGTTTCTGTATTTCGAGGCCATCACGCCCGCGACGGCCATATCCAGATCGGCATCATCGAAGACAATGAACGGCGCGTTTCCGCCCAGTTCCAACGCTACTTTTTTGACCGTATCGGCGCATTGACGCATCAACAGTTTGCCAACTTCCGTCGAGCCTGTGAACGAGACCTTGCGCACGGTGGGGTTGGCGGTGATTTCGCCGCCGATCTTCACCGGATCGCCCGTGACCACGTTGAATACGCCCGCCGGGATGCCGGCGCGGTGCGCCAGTTCCGCCAACGCCAGTGCGCAAAAAGGGGTGTCTTCGGCGGGCTTGGCGACCACGGTGCAGCCTGCCGCCAAAGCGGGGGCGCATTTGCGCGTGATCATGGCGATGGGGAAATTCCACGGCGTGATGGACGCCACCACCCCGATGGGTTGTTTTAGCACCACAAGGCGTTTGTCCGGCGCGGGGCTGGGGATAGTTTCGCCGTAAAGTCGCTTACCTTCCTCGCCATACCATTCGATGAATGCCGCCCCATAGACCACTTCGCCGCGCGCTTCGGCCAGGGGTTTGCCTTGTTCCTGCGTCATCAGGACGGCCAGATCGTCCGCCGCCGCCATCACCAGATCGAACCATTTTCTCAAAATATTTGCGCGGTCCTTTGCGGTTCTGGCGCGCCATGCCGGCCCGGCGGCGTCTGCGGCTTCAATGGCGGTGCGTGTTTCTGCCGCGCCCATGTCGGGGACGACACCGATTTTTGCGCCCGTTGCGGGGTTCAAGACGTCGAAGGTCGCGGCGCTGTGTGCATTGCACCACTTTCCGTTGATGTAGGCCTGCTGGCGAAAAAGCTGAGCATCGCTAAGATTCATAAGACAACTTTCAGGATTGGGAGGATCATAAAAAAGAGCAGTATAAACGTTGCAAACCCGGCTGTTAACCGCACAGAGTATAAGGAGAATCACAAATGGCAATTGACCTTCCTGCTCGTGGAATGCTTAGGCTGTGCAACACGATGCACAGCGGCGTTCAGCTTGTGGGCGTCTTGATGCGAAGAGGGGGATTTTATGCGTGATAAAACAGCGGTTCGTTTGGGCGCACTCAGCGTTTTTGCCGTTCTCGGTCTCGCCGCATGCGGCAAAACCCTGAACAGCGCCGATGTCACCAACTCCAAAGCCGTTGCGGCAGGAGAAAATATTTATGCCGTGCAATGCGCGGTGTGTCATGGCAAAAACCTGCAAGGTCAACCCAATTGGCGGGTCAAGAAGGCCGACGGGACCTTCCCGGCACCGCCGCACGATGACAGCGGTCATACTTGGCACCATTCCGACAAAACGCTTTTCAATTATGTCAAAAAGGGCGGTCAGGCCCTTGCGCCTGCGGATTTCAAAAGCGGCATGCCGGGGTTTGGCGACAAGCTGTCCGATGAGGAAATCTGGTCGGTGCTGAGTTTTATCAAAAGCCGTTGGAGCATCCGCGCACAAACTTCGCAGGCGCGTCGCAACAAGTAGGCGCGGTTTAAAACGCGCCTGTCAGAAGCACCTTGCGCAAGGCGCGGTCGCGTTTGAGATGCCATTCGCGGCTCATGGCCGCATGCCGGTTTTCCAGACGTTCGGCGTATAGAATCGTCCAGGTTCGTCCCCGTGTGGATTTCGCCCCGCGCCCGGCGTTGTGTGCTGCCAGACGGGCGTCCAGATCATGGGTCCAACCCACGTAGGTGCGCGGTCCTCCTGCGCCGTGGCTTCCCAGAACGTAAACGAAGCCATACATAACAAGCTATTCAACCGTTACCGACTTTGCAAGGTTGCGTGGTTGGTCCACGTCGGTGCCCTTGATGCAGGCGGTGTGATAGGCCAGAAGTTGCACCACGATAGCGTAGAGGATGGGGGTGACGAACGCATCGACGTGCGGTAGGGCGATGGTTGCCGCAGCCAGACTTCCGAGCTTTTTCGCTCCGGTTTCGTCGGAAAGAAAAATCACCCGCCCGCCGCGCGCAATGACTTCTTGCATGTTGGAGGCGGTTTTGTCGAACAACGCATCGCTGGGCGCAATGACGATCACCGGCACGCGTTCGTCGATCAACGCAATGGGGCCGTGTTTCATTTCTCCCGCCGCATAGCCTTCGGCGTGGATGTAGGTGATTTCCTTCAACTTCAACGCGCCTTCCATGGCGATGGGAAAATTCGTGCCGCGGCCCAGATACAGCACGTCGCGGGCTTCGGCGATTTCGCGCGCCAGTTCCTTGAGCCGCTCATCGTGGTTCAGAACTTCCGCCGCGCGCGCGGGGACTTCGACCAGGGCTTCCACCAGACGCGCTTCGCGGTCGTGTTCGATGGTACCGCGCGCCCGGCCCATGGCGATGGACAGGCACGCCAGAACCACCAACTGGGTGGTGAATGCCTTGGTGGAGGCGACACCGACTTCCGGTCCCGCATAGGTCGGCAGCACGGCGTCGCTTTCGCGCGCGATGGTGCTGTCGGGGACGTTGACGATGCTCAGGATATACTGGCCCTTGGTACGCGCATGGCGCAGGGCGGCCAGGGTGTCCGCCGTTTCGCCGGACTGGGAGATGAATACCGCCAGACCGCCTTCGGCCAGGGGGGTGTCGCGGTA
The DNA here is from genome assembly GCA_964451415.1 of uncultured Magnetovibrio sp. GTDB lineage: Bacteria > Pseudomonadota > Alphaproteobacteria > Rhodospirillales > Magnetovibrionaceae > CAYVHU01. Next base: position 123,014 of record CAYVHU010000007.1, on the reverse strand, counting down.
GCGAAATTCAGACGCCACATCCACATCGACGGGAATGCGCGCCAATTTCTCGATCCAATAGCGCGCTGTCTGACAGGCATAATACGAAGTGCCGCACGCGACCAGGCTCAGGCGTGTCACCTTTGCCAGATCGAACGACAAATCCCCCATGGTGATGGTGCGCTTTGCGGGGTTGATGAAGCCGCCCAAGGTGTCGCCGATGACCTGGGGCTGCTCGTAGATTTCCTTGAGCATGAAGTGCGCGTAGCCGCCTTTTCCGACGGAGGCATTGGACAGTTCGCTGATGCGCACCGGGCGTTCCACGGCCTCGCCCGCTTCGGTGAAAACCTCGGCCCCGCCGTTCGTCAGCACCGCCCAGTCGCCGTCTTCGAGATACATGACCTTGTTGGTCAAATGGCTGAGCGCGATGGCGTCGGAGCCTAAAAACATCTCGCCGTCGCCATAGCCGACCGCCAGCGGGCTGCCGCGGCGCGCGCCGATCAAAATATTGTGCTCACCGGCGAAAATCACGGCCAGCGCAAACGCGCCTTCCAGACGCCTCAATGTTTTGTGCAAGGCAGCGCGCGGCGCAAGGCCGTCTTCCAGATACGCCGTGATCAGATGCACCACCGCTTCGGTATCGGTGTCGGACGCAAACACATGGCCCTTGGCCGTGAGGTCGTCTTTGATGTCTTGAAAATTTTCGATAATGCCGTTGTGCACCACGGCGACGCGTGCCGTTGCGTGAGGGTGGGCGTTGACTTCGTTGGGGATGCCGTGGGTGGCCCAGCGGGTGTGGCCAATGCCCACGTCGCCGGTGAGAGGATGGGCTTCCAGGGCGCGCACCAGATTGTCCAGCTTGCCTTCGGCGCGGCAGCGTTCAATCGCGCCGTTGCTCAAGGTGGCGATGCCCGCGGAATCGTAGCCGCGATATTCGAGCCGCTTAAGCCCTTCGAGAAGATGCGCCGTGGCGTCTCGCTTGCCGATGATACCGATGATACCGCACATGTCCGAAGTCAGCCTTTCTATTGTTTAGCGATGTCTTTTTTGGCGCGATAGCGCGGGGCGGCATTTTCCAGCGCCTTTTGTTCCCCTCGCGCGGTGACGATGGCGTCTTGCGCAACATCCCGCGTCACGGTCGAACCGGCTCCGATGATGGCCCCCTCGCCGATGCTCAGCGGTGCCACCAACGCGGTGTTGGAGCCGATGAAGGCCCCCGCGCCGATGTCGGTTTTATGCTTCGCGAAACCATCGTAATTGCACGTGATCGTTCCCGCACCGATGTTGGCGCCTTGTCCCACTTTCGCGTCGCCGACATAGGACAGGTGGCTGATTTTGGCACCGGCTTTAATGTCGGTGTTTTTGATCTCGACGAAGTTTCCGACCTTGGTGTCTTCCGCCAGCCTGGTTCCGGGGCGCAAACGCGCAAACGGTCCCACGGTTGCGCCGGTGGCGATGGAGGCCCCTTCGATATGGCAAAAGCTTTTGATGGTCACGTTGTCTGCGATGTTCACGCCGGGGCCGAAGTGAACATTGGGTTCGATCACCACGTCGCGGCCGATTTTGGTATCGAAACTGAAATAGACCGTGGACGGGTCCAACAGTGTTGCGCCGCCTTTCATCGCGCGGTCGCGACAGGCATCTTGAAACAGGGTTTCCACCTGGGCCAGATCGCTGCGCGAATTCACGCCGATCAATTCTTCTTCTTCGCCGAAGACGACGGTGCATCCGAAGCCGTCTTCACGCGCAAGCGCGACGCAATCGGTCAGGTAGTATTCTTCCTTGGCGTTGTCATTTTTCAAGCGCGGCAGAAACTGCGGCAGCAACGCGCCGTCGAAGCACATGACGCCGGAATTGCACAGTTCGTTGGCCAGTTCTTCTTGCGAGGCGTCGGCGGCTTCGATGATGGCCATCAGTTCGCCGTCATCTTCATCCATCACCAGGCGACCGTAGGTTCCAGGGTCCTGGGGCGCAAACCCCAGCACCACGACGGACGGGCATAAGGGACCTTTGCCGGTACGCCTGGCTTCCAGCATTGCATTCAAAGTCTGCTGGCTCAACAAGGGTGTGTCACCATAAAGCACCAAGATATCGCCGTCGCAGCTCTCAAGGGCGGCCATGCCCGTTTTGAGCGCGTCGCCGGTGCCAAGGCGTTCGTGTTGCACGGCCGTTTTGTGCGGTGCCACGGCGGCTTCCAGATCCGCCATGTCCGGGCCGACCACCACCACGGTTTTATCGATTTCCATTTTGCCCAGGGTGGCGAGCAAATGGTTGATCATGGGACGTCCGCCGAGGGGGTGCATTACCTTGGATTGGGTGGATTTCATGCGCGTACCCAGCCCGGCGGCGAGGATGATGGCGGCGGTTTTTTGCTTTGACATTCCGGGTGTTCCGACTCACGATTTCCATGGTGTTGTTATGCGTTGCGCAAGGTGCCATAACCCATGGTCTGCGCCAAGACAAAGATTGCTACGGATTATTTCAGCCATGAGTTCTAACGCTAAGCGGATCACGGCCCTGATTTTCGATCTGGACGGTACGTTGATCGATTCCGCGCCGGATATTCAAGGGGCGGCCAACCGTATGTTGCACGCGCTGGGACGGCGCGAAGTCGGCCTGAAAGAGGTGCAGATGATGATCGGCGACGGTGTGCCGAAGCTGGTGGAGCGTTGTTTCGAGGCCACCGGCAGCCTTCCCCCGGAAGATAAACTGCGCAGGCATGTGAACGCCTTCATCAAAGATTACGAACCGCGCAGCGCCGAACTGACCAGGCCCTATCGTGGGGCAATCGATGCTTTGAAACGGTTGCGGGCCAAAGGCGTCAAACTTTCCATCTGCACCAACAAGCCCTATGGCGCGACGCTGAAAATCCTCAAGGCATTGAACTTGAAAGTTTATTTCGATGCCGTGATCGGTGGCGACACGTTGGCTGGTATTAAAAAACCGGACCCCCGACATCTTCTGGCGGCGTTGGAAAAGATGAACGTACCCGCTCACGCGTGCGCCATGATCGGCGACAATCACAACGATGTTGCGGCCGCGCACGCGGCGGGCCTGCCGGTCGTCCTGCTCAGCCATGGTTATAGCAAAACGCCGGTGAAGGAACTGGGGAGTGAAGCATTGATTGAACATTTCGACGCGTTGGACGAGGCTTTGATGAAGCTGTCATAAAGCGTATTTTATGGTCTTGACCTTCCCGTTGGGGGAAGGCACATCCTCCTGCCGAATTTTCAATAAGGAGGTCGGGATGAGTTCCAAAGTCATTATGGTCGGGATTGCCGCTTTTTTGGTTGCCGGGGTTGCGGTCACCGTTTCGAAATTCGACGCTTCGAAAACCGGGGCAAGCTCCTCCATGCCCCAGGGGCAGGGCCTCACGGCCGCACAGCGGGCGCAAATCATGGTGCCCGCACTGGGTTTGAGCGAAAAACGAGGCGAGGCCGCTTTCAACACCAACTGCATCCAATGTCACGGTAAAAATGCTGGCGGAACGGATCAGGGACCGCCGTTCCTGAACGCCTTTTACGTTCCTTCCCATCACGATAACGGGGCATTTTTACGGGCCGTGAAAAACGGTGTGCGTCCGCATCACTGGTCCTTTGGCCCCATGCCGGCGCAGCCTCAGGTCAGCGCGGGCGATCTGCAAGCGATCATCGCCTATGTCCGCGCCATGCAACGCGCCAACGGCTTTTATTAGGGGCCAAACTAAAGCGTATCATTTGAATGAGTTTGGCCCCTAAAGGTCGATAATAAATATCAAGATCAAGGGTGGGTGCCATCAATTTGTAATAGGTATTGTGTTCATATTGAGGCTATCGCAGTCACGGACGCCGTGTCCATGGCGGGGGAGCGTTGGTGGGCATGGACGCACGAAAACAAGACCAACCCTTGAGAGGGAAAAGGTACCGCACCATCTGGATTTCCGATCTGCACTTGGGCAGCATCGGGTGCCAGGCTGGAATTTTGCTCGATTTTTTGCGCTATAACGAATCGGACAATCTTTATCTGGTCGGGGACATTATCGACGGCTGGCGCTTGAAGCGCTCGTGGTACTGGCCCCAGGCGCACAATGACGTGGTACAGAAAATTTTACGCAAGGTGCGCAAGGGGACGAGGGTCATCTATGTGCCCGGCAATCACGACGAGTTTGCGCGCGCTTATGTTGGCCATCATTTTGGTGGCGTCGAAGTCTTGCGTGATGTCATTCACGAAACTGCGGATGGCCGCAAACTTCTGATCACCCATGGCGACGAATTTGATGCCATCGTGCGCTATGCCAAGTGGCTGGCGATGATCGGCGACAACGCGTACATGTTCACCCTGGTCCTCAATCAATGGTACAACCGCATCCGCCAACGGCTGGGGTTTCCGTATTGGTCTTTGTCTGCGTATTTGAAATACAAGGTCAAAAATGCGGTGAAATATATTGCGGCTTATGAAGAATCGGTCTCTGAGATTGTGCGCCGACGTGCTCTGGACGGGATCGTTTGCGGCCATATCCATCATCCCGAGACTCGTCAGATCGGCGGTGTTTTGTATTGTAACGACGGCGATTGGGTGGAAAGCTGCTCCGCCTTGGTGGAGCATGCAAACGGTCATCTGGAAATTGTTCGTTGGCATGATTTCGCCACCCAGGATCAAGGTAAGTCCGATTCGCTGAACACCCCCGGTCCGGCGAACGCCAACCTTGCGGCCCTGTCCATGCTTGGCGAATAGGCTGCGCTTCAATCCTCCCGTTGCATGTCCTATATTCAAGGTATGAGTTGCACAAGCAATCCCACGGACGGCGAAAAATTCAACGGGTTCGTAGATGCGTGGCCCCGGATTTTCCAGGATCTGAGACAGGAAGAAGCCATTGTCGTATCGCGGTGCGATGAGAGTTTTGCGAGGGTGAAATTGCGCCATCGCAAGTGGCGGGCGATACACAAGTATCTTGTCGATCATCCCTTTTTCATCCCTTCAAAGCTTGAACGCGCGAAGCAGTGGCGCGCTGTTCTGGCCCACTGCGATACCTTGTTTTTTGAACAAGATATTACCAACTGGCTGAATGCGCAGACGCACATCGCCGAAAATCTGGCCGCCGGAATCCGCGATTTGCGCGCGCGCAGGAACGGTCCGTGTTACGATGTGTTCATGGAGTTCGTGCGCAACCGAAAGCGCAAATATCACGCCGCGCACCGCTGGTTGATGGATGCGCAAGCCCAAGGGACGCCGCTGAGTTGGAGCGTTCCGCCGCAAATGGGTGACACGTAAAAGAGCGGCTCCGATGACGAGTCCCAACCCTCAAGGACATTGAACGTGAGCCACAATCCTTCAATGCGGCAATTGGAATGTCTGGTTGCCGTCGCCGATACGCTCAATTTTCGCGAAGCGGCGCAACGTCTGAATTTGTCGCAGCCTCCCTTGTCACGTCACATCAAGGCGCTGGAAAATCTTGTTGGCGTTTCCTTGTTCACGCGCAATACGCATTATGTGCATTTGACGCAGGCAGGTGCCGTTTTGGCTGAACAGGCTCGGAAAATTCTTTACGATCTCCGGCAAGGCGTTTGCGCTGCGCGCCGGGCGGGTGAGCAACCGATAGAGCAGCTTAATCTGGGGTTTACGCAGATCTTGAATCCAGCGTTGTTTCCCGGGATCGAACGGACCTTGCACGCGCGGGGAAACGACGTCTCGGTTCATGAAGAATACGATACTTCGCGCCGCCTCATGACCCGGGTTGCTTCAGGACGTCTCGATATGGCTGTTATCGTGGCCCAGCGGGATCTTCCCAATGGGTTCAAGACAGAGCCGCTTTTTTCGGAATCTCTTTCGCTAGTGATCAGCTCTGATATCGATCTGCCAACCGGGCGGCTCACCTTTCAAGATCTTCCCGATATTCCCTTGTTCTGGATCGAGCGCTCATGCAATCCCACCCTTTATGATCGTGCGGAGCGTATTTTTCAGGAACATTCCTATCGACCTGAATTTCGTTCTAAGCCGAACTATCGCGAGGCCCTTTTTGCAAAAATAATCGCCGGTGAAGGGATGACGTTTCTTTCAAGCTCACTGGCTCTTTCTCCAAGGGAGGGCGTCGTTTTCAGAAGCTTTGAACCCTCAATCGACAAGGCGCTCACGCTTTCGTTCGAATTGATCTGCCGCGCGGGGGATCAACGCGTTTTTCTGGATGTTTGTCAGGACGTTCTTGCCGGGATGACGCAAGGTCCCGTTCGCCAAGTGAGTGCCATTTTATAGTACGTTAGGATTCAAGCCGGTCGTCCGCGAACTTTTCGGGCGAGCCCTTAGGCTCAGGACTCATTGATTGAGGTTACAGCGTCGCTCTTGCCTTCTTGAGGACGTTCACCACCATCCCGTCCCCGACCAACACGCCCAGGATTGTCACAACGACGCCCAACACCTGCGTTTCGCCGGGAATATTTCCCTGTGCGGCGGAAATGAGAAGCGCAAACACCGGGACGAGGTTTCCGAACACCGCCGTGCGGCCCGGACCGCGCACGGATATCGCGATGACAAAAAACAGGTACGCCAGCACAGCGCCCGGGATCGCCAGATAAACCGTGGAAAGGTGGCTGGTCAGTGTTCCCGCCGCAACGGCGGCCATCGGCTGTTCCGTTGCAAACGCTACGGCGACAAGGGTGATCGCCCCTGAAATCATCGTCCAGGCGGTGGTTTCCAGTGCGGAGCTGTCCCTGACGAAGTAACGACACCCCACGGTGTAGGCGGCCCACACCAGACTTCCCAGACCAAGGATCAAATCCCCGGGGACAAATTTGAAACCGTCGCCCATGAAAAACGTTCCGTTTGTGACCACCATCGCCACGCCGATCAGGCTCACAATTGTTCCGATAATGCGCCAGCGCCCAGGGAGGCGTCGCTCAAGGGCCGCCTCTAACAAATTTGCAGAAAGAGGCACCGTCGCTATAATCAAAGCCGCCGTTACCGGATCCGCAGTTTGCAAGCCGATGAAAAGTGCTCCGTTAAAACCGGCGATGCCGACACTGCCCAAGAGTGCATAGGCAACGATGTTCTGCCGCAGAACGTTGCGTTTAAAGCCGGTTTTAAAATGAAGAACCAGCGAAATACAAAATGCCGCAATCACGAAACGTTCCGCAGCCGCCGTCCATGGCGGTAAACCGGTCAGGGACAATTTCGCCGCGGCAAAATTCGATCCCCAAAAAAATGTGGCGACAACTGTTAGGACTATGGCGGTACGCGGCGATGTGCTCATGGTTCAGACCTTGGGGCAAGAGGGCGTTTTTTCCTTCTCCAATAGGGGGGCTGTTGCGATCAAAACGGAAGATTGTTCTTGCTCATATCCATTTGGTATCACCATGTGTGCCTCGCGTTCTCCTTGAACGCGCGCGCGCGGTGTGATCATGTGGGCAACACTTTCCACAAAGGCTGAAGTGACCCATGAGCGTTTCTGCGACTCTCCTCAATCCCATCGTCATCATTCCTGCGCGTATGGAATCCCAGCGCCTGCCGGGCAAACCGCTGGCCGACATTGCGGGGCTGCCCATGGTTGCCCATGTCGCCAGGCGCGCCCAGGATGCGGACATCGGTCCTGTGTGGGTGGCGTGCGCCGATGCTGAGATCAAGGACGCCCTTGAGCCATACGGCGTGCGCGCGGTGCTGACCGATCCCGCTCACCCTTCCGGCTCGGATCGTATTTTCGAGGCTTTGCAGGCCGTTGATCCTAAAGCTCGTCACGACATCGTGGTCAATCTTCAAGGGGACCTTCCCGCCATTGATCCGGGCGTCATTCAAGCGGTATTGAGGCCGATGGCGGATGCGAATGTGGACATCGCCACCTTGGTCGTGGAAATCACCGATGAGCAAGAAAAGAGCAATCCCAACGTGGTCAAGGCCGTGGTGGGCTTTGCCACCGGGCATGGCGTTGTGAGCGATGTGGGGCGTGCGCTTTATTTCTCGCGGGCTTCCGCCCCCTATGGCGACGGCCCCTTGTACCATCACATCGGCATTTACGCCTATCGGCGAAAGGCCCTGGAACGTTTCGTCGCGTTGCCCCAGGGGGTCTTGGAACAACGTGAAAAACTGGAGCAGCTTCGGGCTTTGGAACACGGCTTTCACATTGCGGCGGCGCGCGTTGACACGGTTCCTTTCGGGGTCGATACTCCCGCCGATCTTGAGCGCGCGCGCTCCATTTTGGCTGAGTGATGGGGGCGAAACCAATGAACACCGGGCACACGGACACGGATCAGGCAGCTTGCGAGCCGTCCAATACCATCGCCTTTCAAGGGGAGCCGGGGGCCAATTCCGACATGGCGTGTCGCGCCGTATTTCCGGATATGCAAACGTTGCCATGCTATGCGTTCGAAGACACCTTTGCCGCCGTGCATGACGCCAAGGCGCGTCTGGCGATGATCCCCATCGACAATTCGGTGGCCGGGCGGGTGGCCGATATCCATCATTTGTTGCCCGCCTCGAACCTGTACATCATTGGCGAGCATTACCAGCGCGTCGATCACCATCTTTTGGCCTTGCCGGAGACGAAGATTGAGGAACTGACCCACGTTCACAGTCATGTCCATGCCTTGAACCAGTGCCGGGGCCTGATCCGCGAACTGGGATTGAAGCCCGTGCTGCATGCCGATACCGCAGGGGCCGCCCACATGATCAGCACGCAGAACGATCATACGCAAGCGGCGATCGCGTCAAAGCTGGCCGGCGAAATCTATGGTTTGAGCGACCTGCGGGGCAATATCGAGGATGCTGAACACAATACGACGCGGTTCTTGATCATGGCGAGGGAGGCGGAAACGCCGGTGCGTGCGCAAAGAAAAATAGTGACCAGTTTTATCTTTCGCGTGAAAAACATTCCCGCGGCCTTGTACAAGGCTTTGGGCGGCTTTGCCACCAATGGCATCAACATGACGAAGTTGGAAAGTTATATCGTCGGCGGAAGCTTTCTGGCCGCGCAGTTCTTCGCCGAGGTCGAAGGACATCCCGAAGACCCGGCCATGATCCGCGCCTTCGCCGAATTGGATTTTTTCACCCATGAAATCAAGATCATGGGAGCCTATCCGGCGGCCCCGGCGCGCGATGAGATCGCTTCCAGGGTCCAAACTCATTCAAATGACACTCTTTAGCGCCACACGACGTCGAGATCTTTTGAAAATAAACCATATTTCCTGCAAGTTCTCTCCTTGTCTAACGGCATTCTTGCCAAACGAAAGCGGATCATTTGAATGAGTTCGGACCCTAGTTACGACTTGGTGTGAAACTCAGGTCCTGTTAACTTATCTTCGATTTGCGGCTGGGGAGATTTCTCGTGACCTTTGGTGGACCTTTGCAGTTTTTCGCGAACGAATCGCGGTTTGCCGTGCGCTTACGTGCGTTTGTGACGAGTTTAGCGGTGGTGATTCTACCGGCAATCCTGGCGGGCTGCGTGAGTTCGCAAAACGCCGTGCGCGACGTGGGCGTGTGTGTGACGGATCGTGCTGATGTGTTGCAAAGTGTCGATTGGAAAGGGGTCCAACCCTATACAATCCAGATTATTGACGGTGATTACCGCCCCATGGTCCTGTATTTGGAAAAGAACCGCCCCGTTATTTTGGTGGTGGAAAACAGGGACGATCGGACCCATAACATATGGGCGCCGAACTTACTGAAAAAGGGCGTGGCGCTGGACAGTATTCAGTTTGGTGACAAGGCTCCCGCCAAGGGCTGCGTCAACGGCGTGCGCATCAAGGCCCGTTCGCGCGTGACGTTTCGCTTCGTCCCGTTATGGGACGGCCGTTATGAAATTCGCGACATTGCATTTGCGCTGAGCCCGACCATCGGTGCCGCGGCGGTGGTCAACATCGTGGCGCCGCGCATTGGGGTGGCCGCAAACTAATCGGTATCTTCTTCAAGCCACCACATGGCGGGGTCGTTCTTTTTCGTTTTTTCGCCACCGCCGGGCATGCGTGCGCGGGCGTGCTGGATGTTTTTGTCCGTGACTTCGACCATGCGCGTCAGTCCCAGGGCGCTATAGATTTCACGCGCGTCCATGAAGGCATTGAGCGCCTTTTCATTGTATTTGTCCTCGCCGCTCATGAGGCCCAATAAAAACAAAGCACTGCCCATGTTGTTCTGCGTCGTTGCCCACAGCGTCGGGTGGTGGTCGTGCGTGCGCACTTTCAAGGCCTGCACGCATGCCGTAACGGCGCGTTCGACCAGTTCCGGGTTTGATAGTTCGCGCCCCAGAATTTGTGCGGCCTGTGCGAGATTGTTCATGGTCTGCGCCCACAGCAAGGGCGTGGATTTTCGATTCAAAACCTTAAGGGCGGCCTGATAGACCGTCAGGGCCTCCTTCAGACCTGCGGTGTCGCCGCTTTTGATGTCAAGGCGGTAGAGCACTTCGCCCAAACGATTTTGTGTTGTTGCCCAGGGAAACGGCGTGGCTTCAAATGTGAAGACTTCCAGGGCCGCACGGTAGGCCGTCGTGGCGTGTTCGAGCAGGTCTATGTCGTCGGCACGTTCGCCCAGTGCTTGCCGCACGGCGCCCAGGTTGCGGTTGAGATAGGCCCAGTTGGTTGGGCTGTCGGTGCGCAGCACGCCTTTGAGGGCCTGTTCATAGGCGAGGGCGGCGCGGTGGTAAACTTCGCCGCCGGGAAACAGATGACCGAAGGTCGCCAACGCATTGGCGTAGGCTGCGTGCGCCGCGGCTTTCTCACGCAAGGTGAAATCGGACGGCAAATTCTCCATGTTGGTGGCAGCGTGTCCCAGCGCATCGGCGATCAAGGTGCGGCGTTTTTGGCGCTGAGTGTCGTTTTGCAGGTTCATGGCGGCGAGGGCGGTGGCGAGCAACAAGCCTGCGAAATCGTCGGGATTGAATTCCACCGGCAAATTCAGCGGTTGAAACGGAGAAATGATCGCGCAAGGGTCGCTGTCGCTGGGCGGCGGTGCGGCGAAATAAATGAACAGTGTGGTTCCCGGTGGCGGGACGTCACCCCACAACACCAGATCGACGTTGAATTTTCCCAACCAGGTCATAGCTTTGGCGCACGCATCCGGCAAATCTGCGGTGCTTGGCGCGCCCGTAAAGTCGTCGCTGTTGTAGGTGCTGGGACGTAAGAGTGGCGGCTCGCGCAAGATGCGTATGCGCAACCCGTTAATTTTTTGCAGGACTGACGCGATTGTGCGGGCGTGGTTCTGCTGAGCGGCGTCGAGAAACGGTGTTATGGCGACATTCAGATGATCACCCGTCGTTGCGCTCATGAGACCGCCCAAACCAAATAAACGTGCAAACAAGCCGGGTTTGCGCGGTGCGGGGACCTTGGCGGCGGCATCTTTTGGGGGCGGGGCTTGAGGCGTGTCGTTCATCGTCGGATTTCTCGCTATGCGCCTTGCGCCAGAATGTCCATCAGGGCTTTGCGGATGGCCGAAACACTGTTTGCCGCATCGTGTGGGGAAGCGTGGCGGAACAGACGTAAGCTAGGATACCATGGGCTGTCTTCGCGTCCCATAAGCCAGCACCAGTCGGCTTGAGGACCGGCCACCATCCACACCGGTTTGCCCAGGGCCCCTGCGACATGCGCGCACAGCGAGGATTCATCGCAGATCACCAAATCCAATTGTTCGATGACGGCGGCAAGGTTGGCCACATCCACAATGGAAGCGTCGGCGTTTTCAATCAAGGCCTGCAATCCCAGGCGTGCGATATCGTCCGTGGCGGATGAGTGTTCCAGGGCAAAGAATTGCAGGTTGGGAATGGCGAAGATTTCCGCAAAGTCTTCCAGCATCATATTTTGCGCCGTGTTCCGGGTCTGTTGTGACATGGCGTCACCGCGCCCGGACCATGCCAGTCCCACGGCCAGACGGGTGTGCGGAAGAACACTTGGCGGCGCAACGGTGGATTTCGGTCTGGACAGATAAGGGATTTCCGCCGGCAGCGTATCAAGGGAGACTTTCAAGCGCGACGGCAGGCTCAACAGGGGAATTTGCACATCGACGTTTGTGATGGGCGCGCGCGGTAGAATCGTGGCGTCGATCGCCGCCGTGGCAGCGAACAAATGGATCAGGTGTTCGGGGCACTCCATGACCACGCGGGCTCCCATGGACTTCAAGGCGGCGGCAAAACGCGAGAATTGTATCGCAACGGCCTCGTTGCCCTCGTAATTGACAAGGATGCTTGCCCCTTTGAGCGGTGCCCCGTCCCACAGGGCGAGACCTTTGCGTCGGGGGTCGCGTCCGGGCAGGGCGAAACGGTTTTCCAACTCCGCAAAACCACGCGGCCAATCGCCCAATTGTAATAATGTAATGGCGCGTTCAACCCGGCACGTGGCATAGGCAGGTTCGATTTTGAGCGCGGCGTTGAACTGTCCCAGGGCGGCTTTGACCTGGCCGGTTGCGCGCAGCGCCAAGGCGGCGTTGAACAGGGCCTGCGGAGATTGAGGGGCATATTTGATGGCGCGACGGTGCGCCTCAAGGGCGCGTGCGGTATCGCCCAGATCGCGCAATACGTTGCCGAGGTTGGTATAGATGTTCGCCGCTTCCGGTTTCAGCGCCAAAGCGCGGCGATAGCACGCCGCCGCCCCGTGGGGCTTGTCCAAGGCGCGCAGGGCCACGCCCAGATTGTTGTAGACCTCGGCGTTTGGCGCACGCCGCAAGACGCGTGCGTATTCGCGCACGGCCTCCATGAGGCGACCCGCACGGTGATGCTCCACGGCGCGCTCATAAACTTTCGCAATCGCGCTTGCGGGTGCGGAACGTCGGGCGTCTTTGGGAGCGTTGGAGATATTTTCGCTTGTCGCCATGGTCCTCACCGTTTTCCTGAGCGAAGTATTGATTGCAACCGTCTGGCGTTCAAGGAAAATAGGACCCCGGGAAGGAACAAGACGAAGAGCGTGATCGCCATTTAAAATGGCGCTGCGCCGCGTTACAGTGGGGTTTATGATCTACGATATGCCCTTGTGGCGCCCCCCTTCCGAAGGTCGCAACCTGATTCTTCAGGCGACGCTTGGTTGCAGCTTCAACGGTTGTACGTTTTGCGCGATGTACAAAACCAAGGCGTTCCGCGCCAGAAGCCGCGATGAAATATTTGCCGATATCGAAGACGCGGCGCGCCAGTGGCCTGATACGCGGCGTATTTTTCTGGCCGACGCCGATGCCTTGTGTCTGCCTGCCGATCATTTGGAATCCATCCTTGATAAACTTGCCGAGGCGTTTGGCGATCTGCACCGCATCAGTTGTTACGCAACACCGCAGAATTTGCACGCAAAAAGCGAGGCGGCACTGGCGCGTTTGAAAGACCGGGGCCTCAAGCTGGTGTATCTCGGGATTGAATCCGGTTGCGACGATATTTTGAAACGTATTGAAAAAGGCGGCCTCAAGGGCTTGGAAAAAGCGTTGGCACGCGCCGAGGCCGTGGGCCTCAAGGTTTCGGCGACCGTCATTCTTGGCCTCGGCGGCAAGACCTTGTGGCGCGAACATATTGAAGGAACCGCGGCACTGATCAACCGCCGACCGCCGGCCTATCTTTCGACGTTGCAACTGGGTCTGGAAGCGGATTTGCGATCGCGTTTCGACGCATCTTTCGCCAAACGTGGCGGGAGGTTTCAGGAACAAGACGACGCGGGCGTACTCGGCGAACTGGCTTTGTTGCTTGAAAACCTCGATCCGCCCCGGCCCGTCATATTCCGTTCCAATCATGCGTCGAACTGCCTGGCCTTGGCCGGCACGGTGCCCAGGGATACCGCGCGCCTGCGCGACGAGGTGCGTACGGCGATGATGGGAGAGGCAAGCTTGCGACCCAAGGCGTTCAGATCCCTGTAATCCCCGGCCGCAAGGCATGTCGGGCGGCGAACGCCTTCGTGCCGAGAAATAACTTGTAATATATTAACGTGAAACCACGTGCTTGATGTGGAGATATTCTTGTGGATGCCCCGCATGGGTACGTTGAAATCAACGTCAGAATCCATGCTGCTCATAGTGATGCCGGGGGGTCGAAAAGGAGAGAAAGAAGATGACCGTCAAGGCACGTCTCATTTTGGTTCTGGCAACGATTTTTTGCGTTTTTGGGTTTGCCCTTGGCGTCACGGTGGTGAACCTGAACGCAGAAGTTCCCTTGTTGCGCTCGTCCGTGCAAACGGCGAACCGGGTTTCGCAAAACACCTTGCCCTTGCTGGTGAAGATCAAGGATATCAAGCTTGATGTCGTTCAGGTTCAACAATGGATCAGTGATATTTCCGCAACCCGCGCCCTGGACGGTCTCAACGACGGCTTGGATGAAGCCAAGGCCAACGCCGACAGGTTTTATGCCGATGTCCAGCGCGCTAAGCAGCTTGCGAGCGTGCTGGGTCTGAGCAAAATCATCGACGGTCTCAACGCCGCCGAGGCGGCCTTCGGGCCCTATTACGCAACCGGCGTGAAAATGGGCAACGCCTATGTGGCGGAAGGTCCCGCTGGCGGCAACCCGATGATGAGCCAGTTCGACGCGGTGGCCGAGACCATGGGCGAAAGCATGGATGGGCTGGTCAAAGATATCAACGTGCTCACCAAAAAACAGGTCTCCACGTTGGTGGGCGGCGTCAACACGATCCAGCGCAACGTGGAGGGGCTGGTGCGGATGAATATGATTTTAGCCGTCGTGGGACTGGGGATCGTCCTTGCCGGGGCGCTTTATCTGTTTCGCGTGATCAAGGGTAGCATCGAAGATTTGCTGGCGGATATTCAGAGTCTGAAAAACCGCGATTGGAATGCCACGGCCTGTCTTGACGGTGAACGCAAGGATGAATTCGGTGCCGTTTCGCGCGCCTTGATCCAAACGCGCCATTTCCTGGCAGAGGCCGAAGAGAACGAAGCCGCGCGAAAACTTGCCGAGGAACGTGCCGTGGAGGAACAAAAGGAGCAACGCCTAGCCATGGTGCAACGTTTCGAGACCACCGTCGGCGCCGTTGTCGAAGGCGTTTCCGCTGCGGCGGGGAAAATGGAGGTTTCCGCACAGTCCGTTTCCACCACCGCCGGGCAGACCAACAGCCAGGCGACTTCCGTGGCCACGGCGGCGGAACAAGCCTCGCTCAATGTGCAGACGGTGGCCAGTGCTTCGGAAGAACTGTCCAGCTCGATTGATGAAATTTCACGTCAGGTGGCTCAGTCCGCGCAAGTCGCCGGTGCGGCGGTGACGGAAGTCGAGGGCGCCAACGCCAAAGTTCAGGGCCTGGCCGCGGCGGCGCAAAAAATCGGCGAAGTGGTGGCCTTGATCACCGATATTGCCGACCAGACGAACTTGCTGGCGCTGAACGCCACCATCGAGGCCGCGCGCGCCGGCGAGGCGGGCAAGGGCTTCGCGGTGGTGGCTTCCGAGGTCAAGAATCTGGCCAGCCAGACCGCCAGGGCGACGGAGGAGATATCCACCCAGATCGGCAGCATTCAAAACGCCACGAAGGAAGCGGTGGCCGCCATCGGTTCCATCGGCGGCACGATCAGCCAGATCAGTGAAATTTCATCGACCATTTCCGCTGCCGTCGAAGAGCAAGGCGCCGCGACCCAGGAAATCGCCCGCAATGTGGAAGAGGCCGCCAGCGGCACGGCGGAAGTGTCTTTGAATATCGCTCACGTCACCCAGGCAGCGGGCGAAACGGGGCGTTCGGCGGATGATATCCTCCAGGAGGCGAGCGAGATGTCGCGTCAGTCCGACCGTCTTCGCGACGAGGCCAACGCCTTTTTGCAAACGATCAGCGCCGCCTGATGTAAGCCGGCGTGATTTTCGCACAGCGCAACGACACCAGCAATCGTGGAAAAAACTTGAAAGATGGCTCGGAATAAACTACGAGCCATATGTGGGATTTGAAGCCACGGAACTTCACATTTATATAATGTTTTTTCTCTTCTGGAAACACTCCAAAAGACTTATAGAATGGCATTGAAAACGGCGGTGCTTGCCGGTGGATGTCGTGTTTTTACGGACTCAGCGCGTCGCAGTCGTCTCTGCGGCGGAAAATTTGTCGGGATTCGGAAAATTAGGAGAATAGAAAATGACGATTAAGACCCGCCTTATTTTGGTTTTAGGGGTCATGTTTTCCGTTTTTGGCATCGCCACCGGCGTCACGGTGGTAAATTTGAATGCCGAAATCCCGCTTTTGAAAACATCGGTGAAAACGGCGGATCAGGTTTCGCAAAGCTCAATTCCTCTGTTGGAAACCATCAAGGACATCCAGCGTGACGTTATCGAGGTCCAACTGTGGATCAGCGATATTTCCGCGACGCGGGGGCTGAATGGTGAAAATGACGGCTTTGACAAGGCCAAGGCCAGTGCGGCGCAGTTTGCCGCGGACGTTGTGCGGGCGCGTAAACTGGCACAAAGGATGAACATGCCCCAGGTTCTCGATGCCCTCAAATCCGTCGAAACCGCATTCGTTCCTTATTACAAAACCGGGATTGCTCTGGGCAAGGTGTATGTCGCCCAAGGGCCTGCCGCCGGCAACCAGATGATCGGAAGCTTCGATGCCGTGGCGGAGACCATGGGTAATAACATCAACGCCCTGGTTTCCAAGGTCAATGTCAGCACCGATTATGAGGTTTTGGGGCTGGTGAACGGGGTGCGCCGTGTGCAGGGAAGCATGTCGGAATTGGAGCGTCTGAACTTGATGTTGGCGGGGGTGGGACTGGCTGTCGCCCTGGCCAGCGCTGTTTATCTGTTTCGCTTTCTACACCGCAGCATCAACAATCTGATGAAAGATATCAACAGCATCCAGGACCATAATTGGGATGCCACAGCCTGTCTTGACGGTGAGCGCAAGGATGAATTCGGCGCCGTTTCACGCGCTTTGAGCCAGACGAGGCGTCTGTTGGGCGAGGCCGAAGAAAGCGAGACCGCGCGGAAGCTTGCCGAGGAACGTGCCGTGGAGGAACAAAAGGAGCAACGCCTGGCCATGGCGCAACGCTTCGAGACCACCGTCGGCGCCGTTGTCGAAGGCGTTTCCGCCGCAGCGGGGAAAATGGAGGTTTCCGCACAGTCCGTTTCCACCACCGCCGGGCAGACCAACAGCCAGGCGACTTCCGTGGCCACGGCGGCGGAACAAGCCTCGCTCAATGTGCAGACGGTGGCCAGTGCTTCGGAAGAACTGTCCAGCTCGATTGATGAAATTTCACGTCAGGTGGCTCAGTCCGCGCAAGTCGCCGGTGCGGCGGTGACGGAAGTCGAGGGCGCCAACGCCAAAGTTCAGGGCCTGGCCGCGGCGGCGCAAAAAATCGGCGAAGTGGTGGCCTTGATCACCGATATTGCCGACCAGACGAACTTGCTGGCGCTGAACGCCACCATCGAGGCCGCGCGCGCTGGCGAGGCGGGCAAGGGCTTCGCGGTGGTGGCTTCCGAGGTCAAGAACCTGGCCAACCAGACCGCCAGGGCGACGGAGGAAATCTCCACCCAGATCGGCGGCATTCAAAACGCCACGGAGGAAGCGGTGGCTGCCATCGGTTCCATCGGTGGCACGATCAGCCAGATCAGTGAAATTTCGTCGGCCATTTCCGCTGCGGTCGAAGAACAAGGCGCCGCGACCCAGGAAATCGCCCGCAATGTGGAAGAAGCCGCCAACGGCACGGCGGAAGTGTCTTCGAACATCGTTCAGGTCACTCAGGCGGCGGACGATACGGGGCGCTCGGCGGATGCCATCCTCCACGAGGCGAGCGAGATGTCGCGTCAGTCCGACCGGCTTCGCGACGAGGCCAACGCCTTTTTGCAAACGATACGCGCCGCCTGATACGCGCCGCCTGATACGCCTTGCGGTGCATCGGGGCGTTAAAGAATCTCCAGCACGTTTTCGGGGGGACGGCCGATACGTGCCTTCAGGGTCGTGACGACGATGGGGCGTTCGATCGCGCGTGGATGTTGCACAAGGGCTTCGATCAGTTCGTTTTCATCCAGCGCGCGCGCGTCTATGCCCTCTTCGCGGGCTTCTTTTTCGCGCACGATATCCACCGCTGCCATGGCGAGCTTTTTCAAGATCGTCTTCAGTTCGTCCGCCGTGGGGGGCGTTTCCAGGTAGTGCACGATCTCCGGTTCAATGCCTCGATTGCGGATCAGTTCCAGCGTTTGACGCGATTTGGAACAGCGCGGATTGTGATAGATGGTGATGGCCATGATCGTCCCTGTCTCGATTAATGCCTGGCTTTGGCGGGGGGCGGCACAAACACGTCCGGGGCGTCGCCGGGAAGTGCTTGTACGTATACGGACTGGCTGGGAAAGGCGAAGGAAGCTCCTGCATTTTGCACGATATCCTTGAGTGCATAAGCGAGGCGTTCTTTGATCTCCAGCCATTCGCCCCACACCGTTGTTTTGGTGAAGCAATACAGCATGATGTCGATGGAACTGTCGGAGAACCGATCGATGCGCACGAACGTCGCGACCTCATCGGGAGGCGCGAATTCATCGGAGGTCAAAATATAGGCCTCTATTTCGTTGCGGATGACCCGAAGCTGCGCCAGCGTGGTGCTGTATTCGAGGCCGATGGTCCAAGAGATACGCCGGTGTGTCATGGCGGTGAAGTTGGTTACGGCGTTGTCCGCCAGCTTGGCGTTCGGCACGAACACCGGGGCCTTGTCGAAGCGGCGCACCATGGTGGAGCGGAATCCGATTTGTTCCACCGTGCCTTCGACCACGCCATCGACGCGAATCCAGTCGCCCTTGTTGAAGCGCCGTTCGGCGATGATCAAGATGCCGGCAATCAGGTTCTTGAACAGATCCTGGGCCCCCAGGGCCACGGCGACGCCGAACAGGCCCAGACCGGCCAGGATCGGTCCGACCTGAATGCCCCAGATTTCCAGCACGGCGGCGATACCGATAAAGCCGATTAAGGCCTTGGTCGCTTTGATCAGCCATTCCACCATGACGGCGGTGAAAATTGTTTCCAATCGGTTCAGCAGGTTGCTCAGGGGATGAACCGCACGGTACAACGCCCAGAAGATCGCCGCAGTGATCAGCGAACGCACGATCTGGTCCGCCACCGTTTGCATTTGCGAGCCCAGCGGCAAGGCTTGAAAGGCGAAGAACGCCCCCAAAATCAGGGGCACCAGACGCAGCGGTTCTTCCAGTGCATAAAGAAGTTCATCGTCCAGCAGGGTCTTGGTCTTGCCCACACGTAATTTCAAGGCGCCGATGATGAACCGCGTGATCAGACCGCGCAGCAGCAAGAACAGGACGAAGATGCCCAGCGCCACCAAAAAGGCGCCGATATCCACGCCGAACACGCCTGTACGCCAGACATCTTTTACCAAGGTCCACAACGATTCCAAGTTTTGCATGGCGTCTCCGTCTCAATGAATCGTAAGTACTATATCAAGGTTTGCGGTCCCAACAGAGCGTTAAGCGTGTCGGCATCCTGCGTCTCGATCACGCGTTTTGCTACGGCGTAGGAAAAACCAGCGCGCGCCAGTGCGGCCATATCCCTGTCATGGCGTTCCCGTCGTTTGGCCGGGTCGCCGTAAGGCCCCAGGCGACGGCGTTTCGCCCGTTTGATGGCGGCGATCATATCCGGTTCGCCGTGTTCGGTGAAAAGTCTTTCCAAGGCGGCTTCGATGTCGTCCACGCACAGGCCTTTTTCCCGGAGTTTCAGACGAATCAGGTGTGTGGAAGCGCCTTGCGTGAGCAGCGCGCGGGCACGGTTCTGTGCGTAAAGCCGATCGTTGAGCAGGCCGATGTCCACAAAACGCCCGATCAATTCTTCGATCCAGCCCTGGGTTTCGCCGCTGTTCATAGCTTGGTCTGGATCATCGTGAAGGCGGGCTGCTTTGTCCACGCGCCGTTGCAGCACGCGCCTTAAATTTTCCGCTGAGGATGCGTAGCGTTCCAGATGACGGAGCGCGATGGCGTTCAACCGCTGCGCTGTGAGCGCGCGGGGGGAGCGTTTTTCCGCTTTGCGTTTGCCATGGACCATGGGCCGCGACTATATAAGATGCGGAAGACGGCACCAAGAGAGAGCTAAAATTTATGAAGCAGGTAACGGCCAGCAACTGGCTTGGGTTATACACGCTCTATGTGCGTGAAGTGCGCCGCTTTTTGAAGGTCTATACGCAGACCATCATCGGTCCGTTGGCCACTACGTTGTTGTTTTTGGCGGTCTTTTCGCTGGCCTTGGGGGGGGCTTCGCGGATGGTGGGGACGACGCCGTTCCTGGAATTTCTCGCCCCCGGCCTGATTATGATGGCGATGGTGCAAAACGCCTTCGCCAACACGTCAAGTTCCATGCTGATTTCCAAGGTTCAAGGCAACATCGTCGATACCTTGATGCCGCCGCTTAACGCCCATGAACTGACCTTCGGCCACGCCATGGGCGGTATGACGCGCGGGGTCATGGTGGGTTTGGTGGTGAGTTTGGTGGTTGCCGTCTTCGTGCCGATGAAGCTCAGCCATGTCGGTTTTATTCTCTTTTTTGGCGTTGGGGCGTCTTTGATGCTCTCGTTGTTGGGCCTCATCGGGGGGATCTGGGCCGATAAGTTCGACCATGTCGCGGCTCTGACAAATTTTATCGTGACCCCCTTGTCATTCCTTTCCGGCACGTTTTATTCCATCGAACGACTACCGGAAACGGCGCAGGGGATCGCGCGGTTAAACCCGTTCTTCTACATGATCGACGGGTTTCGTTATGGTTTCATCGGCCAGGCCGATGCGCCGGTGTGGATCGGCGTGGCCGTGGTTGCTGGCGTAGACATGGTGTTGTGGCTGATCTGCTGGCGCATGTTCGATACCGGCTACAAGCTGAGGCCGTAAACA
Source organism: uncultured Magnetovibrio sp. (assembly GCA_964451415.1). Taxonomy (GTDB): domain Bacteria; phylum Pseudomonadota; class Alphaproteobacteria; order Rhodospirillales; family Magnetovibrionaceae; genus CAYVHU01. The sequence goes on along the minus strand of CAYVHU010000007.1, from coordinate 102,328 downwards.
AAAACTGCCCGTTGACACAGGGGCCTTCGATTCCCATAATCCTCGGCTTTCCGGGCCGAGCGACCCTTTTATCGCGCGCCCGGTTTTTATTTTTACGCCGAAGATCAAGGAAACATTCACAATGTCCGCGCTGATGCCGACATACGCGCCTGCGGATCTCGTTTTTGAAAAGGGCGAGGGAGTTTATCTGTTTACGCACGATGGACGCCGCTATCTGGATTTCTGTGCGGGCATCGCGGTCAACGCCCTGGGCCATGTCCACCCGCATCTGGTGCACGCGCTGAACGAACAGGCGAAAAAGGTCTGGCATGTGTCCAATCTGTATCGCATCGCGGGCCAGGAAAGGCTCGCTCAACGCTTCGTCGAGGCCAGTTTTGCCGATCGGGTGTTTTTTTGTAACTCCGGTGCCGAAGCGCTGGAAGCCGCCATCAAGATCGCGCGCAAGTATCATGACGACAATGGCAACCCGCAGCGTTACCGTGTAATCGGTTGTGAGAACGCCTTTCACGGACGCACCTTGGCGACCATCGCGGCGGCGGGCCAGGCGAAGCTTCTGGAAGGCTTCGCCCCGGTGATGGACGGCTTCGACCATGTGGCCTTTGGCAATTTGAACGAAATGCGTGCCGCCATAACCGACGAGACGGCGGCCATTCTGGTCGAGCCGGTGCAGGGCGAAGGCGGCATTCGCGAGGCCTCTTCGGACTACCTGCAAGGCCTGCGCGAGATTTGCAATGAATTCGGCATCTTGTTGATGTTCGACGAGGTGCAGTGCGGCATGGGCCGTACCGGCAAGCTGTTCGCCCATGAATGGGCGGACATCGCGCCCGATGTGCTGGCCACCGCCAAGGGCATCGGTGGTGGATTTCCGTTGGCGGCATGTTTGACGAACGAGGCGGCTGCGGTGCTGCGTGTCGGCAACCACGGCACCACCTATGGCGGCAATCCGTTGGCCATGGCGGTGGGTAACGCGGTGCTGGATGTTGTGCTGGGCGAGGGCTTTTTGGACGCTGTGATCGAAGTCGGTAAAAGCCTGAATGGGGCTTTGAACGGATTGGTGCGTAAGTTTCCCACCATCTTCACCGAGGCACGCGGCCACGGCCTGATGCAGGGCCTCCAACTCAAAGACGCCATCAACAACCGTAAATTCAAGGCGGAACTGGAAAGCGAGGGCCTTCTGGTCGCGCCTGCGGGCGACAATGTTTTGCGTTTTTTGCCGCCTCTGATCATTACCGATGAACATGTGGCGGAAGCCGCCGCGATCCTGGCCACCGTGGCGCAACGTTACGTTTGAAATCAAAAAAGGAGAGCCATGATGACGGCTCCGAAGCATTTTCTCGATTTGCACGAACTGAGTTCCGAAACCCTACGCGGCATTCTCGATTTGGCTGCGAGGCTCAAGGCGAAGAACGATGCCCACGTTTTAAGTGGAAAAACGCTGGCGATGATTTTCGAAAAGCCCTCGACGAGAACGCGCGTGTCCTTCGAAGTCGGCATGATGCAGTTGGGCGGCGGTGTGGTGGTGATGGACGATGAAGGCAGCCAGTTGGGCCGCGGCGAGACCGTGGCCGACACCGCGCGCGTGCTTTCGCGTTATGTTGACGCCATCATGATCCGTACCGGCGACCCGCAAAAGCTGCGCGACCTTGCGCAATACGCCACCGTGCCGGTGATCAACGGTTTGACCGATGCCAGCCATCCGTGCCAGTTGATGGCCGATGTGATGACCTATGAAGAACACCGTGGCCCCATTGCGGGCAAGAAAGTTGCGTGGTGCGGCGATGGCAACAACATGGCGGTGAGCTTCGTCCATGCGGCGCAGCGTTTCGGTTTTTCTCTCAGCCTCGCAGTGCCCGAAGACCTCAGCTTGGATAAAAGCGTCATGGATTGGGCGCGTGAACATGCTGCGGACATAACCATCACGCACGACGCGGATCAGGCCTGCGCGGATGCGGATCTGGTTGTCACCGACACCTGGGTATCCATGGGTGATGAAGATGCCCAGCGTCGTCACAGCCTGCTGGCACCTTTCCAGGTGAACGAGAGCCGGATGAGCCTAGCTCACGCGGATGCGCTGTTCATGCACTGCCTGCCGGCGCACCGCGATGAAGAAGTGGCATCGAGCGTTATCGACGGTCCGCAATCCGTAGTCTGGGACGAAGCCGAAAACCGTTTGCACGCGCAAAAGGGGATTTTGGCATGGTGCATGGGCTAACGACACCCAATAGCGCCTGCGATTTCGCCCGAACCTTTCAGATTGAAGGCTTGGACGTGCGTGGCCGTTTGGTGTGTCTGGGGCCGGAACTGGCCCGGGTGCTTGATGCTCACGATTATCCCGATTGCGTTGCAAAGATGTTGGCGGAAGCCTTGACGCTGGGCGTTGTGCTGGCCAGTGCGCTCAAGTACGAGGGCCAGTTTACATTGCAGGTTCAAAGTGATGGACCGATTTCAATGTTGCTGGCGGATGTCGGCTCCGACGGGGCGATGCGCGCCTACGCGCGCTTCGATGAAGATCGTGTGAGGGCTGTGGAGTGTGAGAGCGGTGCGTCGGCGCCGCGTCTTCTGGGCAACGGGCATTTGGCCTTCAGTGTGGACCAGGGCGCGAATATGGAGCGTTATCAAGGCATCGTTGCCTTGGAAAGCGGGACCTTAGCGGCTTGCGTGCAGGCGTATTTTCGCATTTCCGAACAGTTGGAAACGGCAATTTTTCTGGCTGTTGAAATTGCCGAGGTTCCACGCGCCGGGGCCATTATGGTGCAGCGCATGCCCGGGCGGGATACGCACGATAGCGAAGATGGATGGCGTCGCGCGGTGGCCTTGATGGCGAGTGTGCGTGTCGATGAGGTGCTGGACCCCGAGCTTGATCCCGAGCAGCTTCTCTATCGTTTGTATCATGAAGATGGCGTGCGCGTGTATGAACCGCACATGCTGTTTCAGCGCTGTCGTTGTTCGCGCGCACGCGTCGCCGGGACGCTCAAATCCTTTCCGCGCGATGAAATTACGGGCGAGGACAGACACGCCCGGGTGGTCTGCGAGTTTTGCAAGGCGGATTACGATTTCACGCCCGTCGATCTGGACGGGTTGTTCTTAGTGTCTTGATCCCGTCACAATCTCGCGCCACCATGGGGCATGGATCGTCGAGTCTTTCTTCTTTCTCTCGGGGCCCTTGCAGGTCTTTCTGCATGCGCGTCCGAGCCACCCCTCTCGGGGCCCTTGCCGCGGATCGGGTTTGCGAATTTGCCCATGCTGTGGTTCAAGGCGGCGCGCATTGATGTGCGCTCGCTTTATAAGATGAGTCTCGATCCCCCCCATGCGGAATACCGCATGCCGACCTCGCCGGAGCGTGCTTTACGCGATTGGGCCTTGAGGCGGCTTCATGCTGCCGGTGGTGAAGGTGACGTGGCACGCGGTGAATTCGTGATCGAAGACGCATCGGTCCTTAAAACGCGTCTGCCGAAGTCCACGGGCCTTAAAGGCCTGCTCACCTATGAGCCGACGGTGCGCTATGTTGCGCGCGCGACGGCAAGGTTTACTTTGAAAAATCCCCTCACCGGTTCGGGCGGTTCTGTGCGGGCGTCGGCGAAGCGCTCCATCGAAATTCGCGAAAACGCCACCCTGGCGCAACGCGAACAGGCATGGCTGGGCCTGGTGGAAAGCCTGATGGCGGATTTTAACGCCCAGATGGAAAAAGAAATCCACCGCTATCTGGCAGCGTGGCTGCTGAGGACTTAACCCCCCCACAATGCCGATGTTGAGATGATGAACACCCCAAGGCCCACCGTGGCCGTGCCGGTCAGCATCTGAAGAACCTGATTGGCGCGGGTCAAGAATCTGGCCGACAACGTCAGCGGCACCGCGATCAGGATCGACAGGGAGGCCATGCCCAAAATGGATCCCACACCGAACACCGCTACGTAGGCAAAGCCCTGAAGGGGCGTCGGTGCGGTGGATGCGGTGAGAACCAGCAACGCCCCCGATCCCGCCATGCCGTGCATCATACCGACCAGCAGGGACCGCACGGGGAATGTCTTGTGATCATGTTGGTGGTGGGCGGGGTTATGTGTGTTCGGGGGGGCTCCCGTATGGCTATGGGCATGAAAATGCTGTAGGGAATGGCCCCGTCCATCATCGTGGGCGTGGGCGTGAAAGTGAACGCGGTCCCGGGTCAAACGATACATGATGTGTCCGCCCAGACCGATCAGCATAATGCCGACGGCAACTTCCAGCCACTGCGTGAAATGCTCCGGTACGGTCGCGTTCAGGACAATCACCGAGCCCGCGAACGCCATCAAGGTCAATGTGTGCCCCATGCCCCACACCGCGCCGGTGCGCACGATGTTGCGTGTGGAGGTCTGGTTCGAGGCCAGGGACGATACGGCGGCCACGTGATCGGCCTCCAGGGCGTGTCTCATGCCGACAAAAAAAGCGAGCGTAAAAAAAGAAAGCATTGTGAGTGAATCCTAACCGCGCCAAAAGGTGCGGGAGAATAACACCAGGACCGTGAACAGTTCCAGCCTTCCCAGCAACATGCCGCCGGCGAGTAGCCATTTGGCGGCGTCGGGCAGGCTTTGAAAGTTTCCTGACGGTCCGGCGACGGCGCCGAGCGCCGGGCCGACATTGGAAATCGCGGTGGCGGCGCTGCTCATCGCGGTGACGAAATCAAGCCCCAAGATGCCCAGTCCCAACGTCAATGCCGTGAAAGTCAGACCGAACACGAAGAAAAACGACAGCACCGAAACGATGACTTCTTCAGGGATGGGGCGGTGGTTATAGTAGGCGATGAAAACGCCGCGCGGCTGCAACAGGTGGCGCACCTGGACCCGCGCGGCGGCATAGAGGATCTGGAAACGGAACACCTTGATGCCGCAGGTGGTGGACCCCGCGCAGCCGCCGATGAACATGATAAAGAAAAACACCGGCAGTGCGAATGTGCCCCACACCGTGTAGTCATCGGTGACGAAGCCTGTTCCGGTGATGATCGACACCACGTTGAAGGCGGCGTAGCGCAGCGCTTCCAACGGGGCCATTCCCATTTTTAACCACAGCATGATCGCCACAAGAAGAACGAAGCTTCCGGTAATGGCAAAAAAGCCCTGGACCTGTCCGTCACGCCACAAGGCGGCCGGTTTGCCGCGCAAAGCTTGCAAGAACAGCAAGAACGGCAATGCGCCGACGATCATGCCAAGCGTAATGATGTCGTCAATCAGTGCTGATTTAAAATGTCCTACCGAAGCGTCGGAGGTCGAGAATCCTCCTGTCGACAAGGTGGTCATGGCGTGAACCGCGGCTTCGAAGGGGCTCATGCCAGCCTCCCACAGCAAAACCGCCCACAACAAGGTGAGCAATGTATAAATGCTCACCAGCGCGACGGAAATCTGCGCCGCGCGGGGGAAGGCTTTTTCGCCGGTGTCAAAGGCCTCGATCTTGAACATCTGCATGCCGCCGACACCCATCATGGGCATCACGGCGATGGCCATCACGACAATGCCCAGGCCGCCCAGCCATTGCAGGATGCCCCGCCACAACAAAATCCCGGGCGGTGCGAAATCAAGTCCGGTGATGACGGTGGAACCGGTGGTGGTAATGCCGCTCATGGCTTCGAAAAAGGCGTCGGTGTAACTGAGCTTCAGTTCCGAAAAGGTGAACGGAAGGGCTGCGAAAAGGGTTAGCACCAGCCAACTCAGTGTCGTCATGACAAACGCCTGGCGCACGTTGAGCCGCACCCGACCGCTGGTGTTGACCAGCACCAGAGAGATTCCGACGAACAACGTCAGCGCGCCGGACAGGGCGAACACATGCCAATTTGGATTGCCGAGGGAGGCATCCACCAGCGCCGGAATGCCCATGCTCAACGCCAGCGTGGCCAGCAAGATACCCAGGATCATCAATATGGGGCGGAAATCCATCATGAGAGGGCCTGCATGCTTCCCCGTCACGGCGTTGCGGTGGGCCGCGGTGCACTTTGCAGGCACTGTCCCTGCGGAACGTACAATTGTCCCGGCTTATGGCCTTGGGTCAAGGGGAAAATCAGACCATATCATATGCGGATGCGGAAGGATGACTGACCATGGAGAGGAATTCGCGCCGGGTGCGTTCGTTATCGCGAAATGCGCCGACCATCTTTGAGGTCACCATGGAAACGCCGGGTTTATGTACGCCGCGGCATGTCATGCACTGGTGTGCGGCCTCGATGATGACGGCGACGCCTTCGGGATGCAATACATCGTTGATGGTGGCGGCGATCTGAGCGGTCATTTTTTCCTGAATTTGCAGGCGTTGGGCATACAATTCCACCACCCGGGCCAGCTTGGAAATGCCCACCACGCGGTTTGTCGGCAGATACGCCACATGAGCCCGACCGATGATCGCGGCCATATGATGTTCGCAATGGGATTCGAAACGAATGTCCTTCAGCAGGATCATTTCGTCGTAGCCCTCGACTTCCTCGAAGGTGCGCTGGAGGATTTCTTCCGGGTCCGCGTTGTAGCCTTGGTAATATTCCTCGTAGGCCCGCACCACGCGCGCGGGCGTGTCCAGCAGGCCCTCGCGGTTCGGATCGTCGCCGGCCCACTGAATTAAGGTGCGCACGGCGCGCTCCGCTTCTTCACGCGACGGGCGCGACGAGGCGGGGGCATGGACGACGCTGAAAGGTTTTCGATGCGCCACGGCTCAAATCCTTCCGAATTTCAATGGAGGCGGCGCATGAGATCGGGGCTGTCGAGGGAAAAGGTTGGAATGGAGGCCTCGAAGCGTTCGCCCTCCGTTGATTGCATCACATAGTACCCGTGCATGATGCCTGACGGCGTGCCCAGCGGCGTCCCGCTGATGTATTCGAAATGGTCGCCCGGCGCCAGCACCGGCTGTTCGCCGACAACGCCTGTTCCAGAAATCTCATGGACGTTGCCCAGTTCGTCGATGATATGCCAGTAGCGGCTTTTCAGCTGCACCGTTTGCGTGCCCTGGTTTTGGATGCGCACGTGGTACGCCCACACGAAACGGTGTTCGTCCGGTTCGCTCTGGTCTTCGAGAAATTCAGGTTCCACCGATACGGTAATGAAGTGCGTGGTCAGCGCGTACACGCCTTCGTTTGCGGGGGCAAGCTGTTGCATGTCGGCTCCTTTCGTGTTCCTTGCTGTGTGCGTGCTTTATTAGGTGGGTCTTTTATCTGAAATGTCCAGATGTTAAGCGCAAGTTTGTCATGGTTTCATGCAGCGCACGACGCTCCGCCCAGAACGCAGAATTTAGCGCAATGCGGATGGTTGAGGCGTACCGCTTCAAGGCTTTCACCGAGGGTTTCCCCCATATCGAACGCCTCATCGTAGGGCAGCAAAGTGCACGAAACAACCGTGGGCTTTGTTTCGTCCTTGCGCCGCGTCACCATGCGCGATGTCGCGCACATCTGGGCGTCGGGGCGCACCGCCAGCAACGCCCAGCACGCGGTGGTGATTTCGGGGACGTCGCGGGTTTCATCCATTTCCGGAAACAACGTCAAACACGCCGGGTCGGAAGCATCGAGGGGTAAATCCCATTTTGCGAACAAACGGCGATACGCGGCACGCGCGTCGTCATCGTGTTCATACCATTGGGAACGTCCCGCGATCTCAAGGGAGAATCCGTGGGTGCGCAGCCATTTCACGCCACGCTCCATAGGTGCCCAGGAGCCTGCGCCGCGTTCTTGTTCGTGGACGTTGGCGCTGGGGTGGTCGATGGACACGCGCAAGGTGAGGTTTTTGGCACCATGGCGGGCGATCAAGTCAAGCAGGTCTTTGCGTTTGTTCCACAGGGGCTTCATGGCGTTGGTCAGGACCAGGACCCGAAAGCCACGCTCAAGGGCCTGATCCAGCATGGCGATGATGTCGGGGTTCATGAACGGTTCACCGCCGGTGAAACCGATCTGGGTTGTGGGCAGATCACGGACGCCGATTTCGTTGAGAAAGCCTTGAACTTCATCCCGCGAGAGATACAGCAGAGCATTGTTCCTGGGGCTTGAGTGCATGTAACAATGGCGGCATTCAATGTTACACAGGCTGCCGGTGTTGAACCACAGTGTCTCCAGCGCCGTCATCTTTACCCACGCGCGGGTTTCCCCTGTTGCGGTGCTCACGGGGTCTTTAAATTTCGCGGGATCAAGCGGCGGAAATTCGTGTGAGCCTTCGGGCATGGTGCACCTGTTTATCCAGCTGACTTCACTTTATCATGACGCAATCGTACATTTTCTCTTTATGATTTTATCCTGTACGGCGGTTCGGGTAACGTACAATCTTGCCACGATGGTCGCCTTGGCCTATATCAGCGCCTGAGGCGGGTGTAGCTCAATGGCAGAGCAGAAGCTTCCCAAGCTTACGACGAGGGTTCGATTCCCTTCACCCGCTCCACAACGTCCATATTCCCGCACAGGGATGCTGCTGAGGCTGCGTGGAAATTTTGCATTACGGCGTTGCTTTTGCCTCAACGGGTAAAATTGCAGAAACAATACGCCGACTGATAACGATGGGTCGGGTTGTTTTTTTGCCAACACGTGGTTGCACGCCATTGGAATCCACGAAGTATATCGCTGTTCGGGAAATCAGAAGAACATTGACCGGCACTGTGGATATTTCCGTTTCACCATTTTTGGTGCAGAGCGCCTTGTCCTTGACAAATTTTATCAAGTCTTTGCTGCAAAAAGGCGCGGCTTTTCCCACGATCTGCATCGGGATATTTCCCCCAGCCCCCAAAAAACGCAGCGCTGCATCGCCTATTGCGACGCCACCTGGATAAATAAAAGACAATAACAACGTAGCAAAAAACATAGAAGGTAAGATGAATTTTATTTTACTGTTATTTATCGCACGCAGTAACGATAATTCAATTAGAATATAAATAAATTCAGACGCTACTATTAAGAGAGTCGTTTCTTCTTCTGGATAAGACGGGAGATGCGCTAAGTTTTTTACTATCAACACAATAGCATAGATTGCTAATATCGCGAATATACCAATAAATATATTTACAAATATTGATAATATATAAAAATAATCAAATACTCGTGCGATGCGTGCGACAATATATGATACAAATAGCAGTGGAATAAATATTAACGTCATTCCAAAATAAATAGAATTATTTAGAATGTCAAATATGTAAATATTAACAAATATGACAGATGGTATTGTATTTATAACAAATAAGTATAAGTACGAAATGTTGTGTTTGATATGTAGTTCTTTGGTAATTGCTAACGGGTAGTAAAATATTATTGAAAAATATAATATAGCTATGATAAATATCACAGCCATAATCCAAACGTAATTTCCTGTGCTGGTTATAAAATCAAAATAATCAATACCTCTATAATTCGTATAAAAAGATAAAAGTGCAAAATACAGTACAGTAATAATAAATATTATGATTGGTATCGTTGGTTTAATATCAGCAACTTTTATTTCTCCACCAATCCATGGTTTTGTTATGTCAGTGAAATTATTTTTATTGCGTTCCTTGTTGGTCTTGTCGAGACGTATTTTATGAGGTCGCGTGGTTTTCATGTTTTTCTTCTTATATTGCGCGCGTTTCACATCGGATCTGTGGTTGCTTATGTGGTGTACTTGTGATTGTACCGTTCGGAATGATTGATCGCCAGGAAGATTAAGCGGATCAGGAAGATCAATGGGATAAAGCCATCAACTCGGTGGTTCGTCGGCGTGGGACTGAAAGTCTTAAATCTGAATCGGATGTTTCGCTTGGTGTCTTGCCCGCACAGCCCTTGACTTCCGCGCTTTTGCGGGTATATTGCCGCCTTTCCGGCCCGTGGGCTTTGTGTGCCTCGGGGGTTTATAATGCGCAGTTCGAGGCTGGCTCCCATGGAGCCGTGCAAGTTCGCCGTCTTCGAAGTTTGAGACGGGCGACGCCGCAGGACGCGGAGATAAAAAGAGAACAAAACCATGTTCGCAGTGATCAAAACCGGCGGCAAGCAGTACCGTGTTGCCCCCGACGACGTACTGGTCGTCGAAAAGCTGGCGGGTGACTCCGGTGCCGCCATTGAATTCAAAGACGTTTTAATGATCGGTGAAGACGGCAAGGCCCCCACCGTCGGCACCCCGCTGATTGACAAGGCCGCCGTGTTCGGTGAGGTCGTCCGTCAGACCCGCGGCGAGAAGATCATCATCTTTAAAAAGCGCCGTCGGCAGAATTCCCGGCGCAAGAACGGTCATCGTCAGGATCTGACCTTGGTGAAAATCACCGCCATCAGCGCCACCGGTGCCAAGCCGAAGGCCGCCGCCAAGAAGGCCGCGCCCAAAAAGGCTGCCGCCAAGACGGAAGCGCCTAAAGTTGAAAAAACCAAGACGGAAAAACCGAAGGCCAAAAAGCCTGCGGCTGAAAAGGAGTAACGATCCATGGCACATAAAAAAGCAGGTGGTAGCTCCCGCAATGGCCGCGATACCGCGGGCCGTCGTCTGGGTGTGAAGAAATTTGGTGGTCAGGTTGTCATTCCCGGCAACATCATCATTCGCCAGCGTGGCACCAAGTATCACCCCGGTGAGAACGTTGGCATCGGCAAGGATCACACCATCTTCGCATTGGTCGAAGGGCGGGTGGCCTTTTGTGAGAAAAAGGGCCGCACCGTCGTGGGTGTGGAGCCGGCGCTCTGAAGCGTTCTTTAGGGTCCGCATTCTTTAGGCTCAATTGAGTTTTTGAAAAGGGAATGGCACGGGCCATTCCCTTTTCTCGTGTGTGTTAAGGCTTCCATTCCATGAAATTTCTCGACCAGGCCAAGGTCTATGTCAAAAGCGGCGATGGTGGCGATGGCTGCATGTCGTTTCGACGTGAAAAGTGCGCCGAATTCGGCGGCCCGGACGGTGGCAACGGCGGGCGCGGCGGCGATGTCGTGCTGGAATGTGTCGAGGGCCTCAACACCTTGATCGACTATCGTTACCAACAGCACTTCAAGGCCCAGCGCGGCCACCACGGCATGGGCAAGGACCGCACCGGCGCTGGGGGTGAGGACATCATCTTGAAACTGCCGCGCGGCACACAGGTGCTGGGCGAAGATCAGCAAACCGTGCTGGCTGATTTGACCCGGATCGGTCAACGCGTAATGTTATTGCGTGGTGGGGGCCCTGGACGCGGCAACGCGCAGTTCAAGTCATCGACCAACCGTGCGCCGCGGCGTACGGACCCCGGGGGCGTGGGCGAAGAAATGTGGATATGGCTGCGCCTGAAGCTGATTGCCGACGTCGGTCTGGTGGGCCTGCCCAACGCGGGTAAATCCACGTTTATTTCCGTCGTCTCACGCGCGCGGCCCAAGATCGCGGATTATCCCTTCACCACGCTTCACCCCAATTTAGGGGTGGTGCGCCGTCGCGATGCGGAAATGGTCATTGCCGATATCCCCGGTCTCATCGCGGGGGCCAGTGAAGGCCATGGCCTTGGCACCCGGTTTTTAGGCCATGTGGAACGCTGCGGGGCTTTGTTGCATCTTATCGACGCGACGGCGGAAGATGTGGTCGCCAATTACGCCACCGTGCGCACAGAGCTTGACGCTTATGGATCCGTTTTGCAAAACAAGACCGAGATTGTGGCGCTCAACAAGTGTGATGCGTTGAGCGATGACGTCATCGCGGAAAAAAAGGCCGTTCTTGAGCAGGCTTTGGGACATGATGTTTTCACCATGTCCGGGATCGCGGGGACGGGTGTTGAGGCGGTTATGGACCGCCTGTTCGATGAGGTTCGCGCCGTCCGCGCCCGCGAAATTGAAAGCGAAAGTGAACGGGAGGAAGAGGGGGACTTTCAGCTATGACCGCCGAACGGCTGGCGCATGCCAAACGCGTTGTCATCAAGATCGGTTCGGCCTTGTTGGTGGACGAGGCGCGCGGCACCGTTCATCGTCAGTGGCTGGAGGCCCTGGCTGACGACGTTGAGCGTCTGAAAAAACGTGGTCAGGATGTCATTTTGGTGTCCAGCGGCGCCATCGCGGTGGGGCGACGCTCACTGGGATTGTCCGACGGGGTGTTGACGCTGGAAGATAAACAGGCCGCCGCCGCCACCGGGCAAATTCGTCTGGCCCACGTCTATCAGGACGTTTTGGGTCATCATGACATCACCGTGGCGCAGATGCTGGTGACGTTGGACGACACCGAAAGCCGGCGGCGGTTTCTCAATGTCCGCGATACCCTCAACGCCATTTTAAGACATGGAGCCGTCCCCCTGATCAACGAAAACGATACGGTGGCCACCGACGAAATCCGTTTTGGCGATAACGACCGTCTGGCGGCGCGCATCGCCGCCATGGCCGGGGCCGACGTTTTGGTTTTGTTATCGGACATAGACGGTCTTTACAGTGTTGACCCCAATCTTGAGGCGGGCGGGGGCGAGCACATCGCCAGCCTTGAGGCCATCACGCCTGAAATCGAGGCCATGGCGGGCGGTTCCGGCACGTCTCACGGATCGGGCGGTATGGTGACCAAACTGGCGGCGGCCAAGATCTGCTTGATGAACGGTTGCGCCATGGCGATTGCCAGGGGGGAAGGGGGCAATCCCGTCAAACGTCTGGAAGATGGTGCGCGGGCCACCTGGTTTACCCCCTCTCAAACGCCGGCGCGGGCCCGCAAGCGCTGGATTGCCAGCGCCCTTCAACCCGTGGGCGCCTACGTTTGCGATGGAGGGGCGTTGAAGGCCTTGCAGATGGGAAAAAGCCTATTGCCCATCGGTGTGGTGGGGGTGGAAGGCCGTTTCAACAAAGGCGATGCCGTGGTGATCAAGGGTGTGGATGGTCAGGAACGGGCCCGGGGCTTAAGCGCTTATTCTTCCGCTGATGCGCAAAAAATCAGCGGCAAGAACTCAAGGCAGATCGAAACGATTCTGGGATTCAGGGGCCGCGACGAACTGGTGCATCGCGACGATATGGCGCTTCTGGATCGGACGCGATAAACGTCGCGCACATTACAGGCGCGCGTTTTGGAAGTGTGGGACACGCTTTTTTCTTGACCCGGGGCGCAGCGGACGGCACCTTTCGCGCCATGCGTATTTTCAGACATTACACGGACCTGCCCGCGGATGCCAAGGGCGCCATTGTCGCCATCGGTAATTTCGATGGGTTGCACAAGGGCCACCAAGCGGTGATCGCCGAAGCCGGATCCTTAGCCCACGCGGCGCAAAAGCCGTGGGCGGTGATGACGTTCGAACCGCACCCCAACGCCGTGTTCAAACCGGACTGCACGCCGTTTCGTCTCACCACCATGCGCATGAAAACCCATTTGATCGAAGCCATGGGCGTGGATGAACTTTTGATCCAGCACTTTGATTTCGAGTTCGCGGCCCTCAGTGCGGAAGATTTTGTCGATGACGTCATCGTCAAGGGGCTTGGCGCGAGCCATGTGGTGGCGGGATATGATTTTCGTTTCGGCCAGAGGCGTCTCGGCGATTGCGATATGCTGCTGCATATGGGGCGCAAGAGTGGTTTTGGCTTTACGGCGGTGTCCAAGGTTGCGGATGAAAACGATGTCATTTATTCCTCGACACGCATTCGCGAATGCCTGAAAGCCGGTGATGTGCACGGGGCCGAACACGTTTTAGGGCGTACGTTCGAGTTGGAAGGCCGCGTCGAGCATGGTGATGCGCGAGGCCGCACATTGGGGTTTCCCACCGCCAATCTTCATTTGGGCGAATTTTTACGGCCTGCTTTGGGGGTGTACGCCATTCAAGCCGGTGAGGACCAAGGGAGCGAAATGCGGTGGTGGAACGGTGTCGCCAACGTCGGCCGTCGCCCCACCTTCGATGGCGATCACGATGTGGTTTTGGAAGCGCATCTATTCGGCTTTTCCGGCAATCTTTACGGCAAACATCTGCGCGTGCGGTTGGTCGAATACCTGCGCGAAGAGAAAAAATTCGACGGTCTCGACGCGCTCAAGACGCAAATTATACAAGATTGCAAAATAGCTAAGGAAATCCTTGGCAAAGCGCGCTAAAACAGCTCCCTTGTTTGGATTGATAAGGTTTGAGTCGATCGGGATATTATGAGTACGGACTATAAAGATACGGTGTTTCTGCCGCGCACGGATTTCCCCATGCGCGCGGGGCTTCCCAAACGCGAACCGGAAATCCTGCAACGCTGGGCGGCGCTAGGCCTTTATGATCGCCTGCGAGAAGCCGGGAAGGGACGCGATCCGTTCGTGCTGCACGACGGTCCTCCCTACGCCAATGGGCACCTGCACATCGGTCATGCGCTGAACAAAATCCTGAAAGACGTGATCGTGCGCTCAAAGCAGATGATGGGGGCCGATTCCAATTACGTCCCCGGCTGGGACTGCCACGGCCTGCCCATCGAATGGAAGATCGAGGAAAAATACCGCGCCGCCGGCAAGGACAAGGACGAGGTTGATGTCGTCGAGTTCCGCCACGAATGCCGCGAATTCGCTCAAAAATGGATCGACATTCAACGTGAGGAATTCCAGCGCCTCGGTCTGGTGGGCGACTGGGACCACCCGTACGCCACCATGGCCTATGCCTCCGAAGCCTTTATTGTGGCTGAATTGGGCAAGTTCCTCATGGACGGCTCTCTTTATAAAGGCGCGAAGCCGGTGATGTGGTCGGTGGTGGAAAAGACGGCGCTGGCCGAAGCGGAAGTCGAATACCACGATGTCGTCTCGCAAACCGTCCATGTGCGTTTCCCCGTGGCCGAGGCCCCCATTGCGGAAATGGAAGGCGCTTGCGTGGTCATCTGGACCACGACCCCGTGGACACTGCCCGCCAACCGTGCGGTGGCCTATGGCGATTTCGATTATGGCGTTTACGAAGTCAAAGCGGTGGCGGAGGATGCGCTGGCGCGGGTGGGTGAAAAGTTGATCGTGGCCCAGGGCCTGGCCGAACGGGTTGCCGAGGACGCGGGCATTACGAACTGGGTTGAACTGACCACCCACAAAGGGCTTGAAGGTGTGGTGTGCAAACACCCGTTTGCGGATCACGGATACGATTTTGACGTGCCCGCACTCAAGGGTGATTTTGTGACCCTTGAGGCCGGTACCGGCGTGGTGCACATTGCGCCGGGTCATGGTCAGGATGACTGGGAGCTTGGTGTCGCCAACGGCATCACCATTCCCGATACCGTTGCCGACGACGGGACCTATACGCAGCAGGTCCCGATGTTCGAAGGTGTGCCGGTTTTGCTTTTCGATGCGAAAAAGAAAAAGACTCGCTTTCCGGCCAACAAAGCGGTTCTGGAAAAGCTGAACGAACTGGGCATGGTTCTGGCCAAAGGCCTGATCGAACACAGTTATCCCCATTCGTGGCGTTCCAAGGCTCCTGTTATTTTTCGTAACACGCCGCAGTGGTTCATCTCCATGGACAAGACGAACTTGCGCGAAAAAGCCTTGAAGGCGATTGAGGACACCACCTTTGTTCCCGCCAAGGGGCGCACGCGTCTGAACGCGATGGTGTCGGAACGCCCCGACTGGTGCGTCTCGCGCCAGCGCGCCTGGGGCGTCCCCATTGCGGTGTTTGTGAACAAGCAAAGTGGTGAGCCGTTGCGCGATCAGGCGGTTATGGATCGCATTGTTGCGGCCTTTGAAAAGGACGGTTCGGACGCCTGGTTCACCTATGATCCGCAAACGTTTCTGGGCGATGCGTACAAGATCGAAGACTTTGATAAGGTCGATGATATTTTGGATGTGTGGTTCGATTCTGGGTGCACCCACGGCTTTGTGCTGGAACGGCGTGACGATCTCAAGTGGCCGGCGGATTTGTATCTGGAAGGGTCCGATCAACATCGCGGCTGGTTCCAGAGCTCGCTTTTGGAAAGTTGTGGTACGCGAGGCCGCGCGCCCTACGACACAATCCTGACTCACGGTTTTTTGCTCAACCAAGACGGGATGAAGATGTCGAAGTCGCTGGGCAACGACATTCCGCCAGAGCAGGTCATGAAACAGTACGGCGCGGATATTTTACGCCTCTGGGTGGTGGGGTCCGATTATTCCGAAGACTTGCGCGTTGGCCCCGACATTTTGAAAAGCCACGCCGATGTTTATCGCCGTTTGCGTAACACGCTGCGTTATCTGCTGGGTAATTTGAACGGCTTTGAAGACCGCGAACGTCTTGATTTCGCGCAAATGCCGGAACTGGAACGTTGGGTCCTGCATCGTCTTTGGGATATGGACGCCAAGGTGCGCGAGGCCTGCAACACCTACCAGTTTCATGCCCTGTTCAGCGAGATCAACCAGTTCTGCACGGTGGATTTAAGTGCCTTTTATTTCGATATTCGTAAGGACACACTCTATTGCGAACGCTTTGATTCGACCCTGCGCCGCGCCGCGAGGACGGTGCTGGACGAAGTTTTCAATCGTTTAAGCGCATGGTTGGCCCCGTTCATCTGCTTCACCGCCGAAGAAGCCTGGTTGACACGTTTCCCGTCCGTAGACGACAGCGTTCACCTGCGCCTGTTTCCCGACACGCCCGATGAATGGCGCAACGACGTTCTGGCCGCCAAGTGGGTTAAAGTGCGCGCGTTGCGGCGCGTCGTCACCGGCGCTTTGGAAATCGAGCGCGCTGAAAAACGCATTGGGTCCAGCCTTCAGGCTGCGCCGGTGGTCTATGTTGCACATGAGTATGCAGAAGCTCTGAGGGGACTGGATCTGGCGGAGATCGCCATTACATCGGGACTTGAGTTGATTGAAGGCGAAAGCCCGGATGGTGCGTTTGTCCTCGATGATGTTCCCGGTGTGGGGGTCGTGTCTGCGCCGGCTGTCGGCGAGAAATGCGCGCGCTGTTGGAAAATAACCGAAGATGTCGGTGTGAATGTTGACCATCCCACCGTCTGCGGGCGCTGTGCGGACGCGGCGGTTCATGCGCCGGAGTCTGAACTGCTTGCGGGTGTCCCTGCATGAATGCGCCGGAGAAAGTCTGTCGGCCCCCTGGTTCTTTCAAACGTCAAGGGTGGTTTCTGGCGGTAGCGTTGGTGGCGTTGGACCAGTTCAGCAAATGGCTGATTGTGATGGCGTTTGCGCAAAATCCGCACCCCATTGAGGTGTTTCCGTTTTTCAATATCGTTTTGGTGTGGAATCGTGGGATCAGTTTTGGCGCGTTTAACGAACTGGGGGTGTGGGGTCCTTGGGTTCTAATTGTTCTTTCCTTGGTGATTTCACTGGTTTTCGCGCGGTGGCTGGCGAGATCCGAAAATCTTTGGACGGCACTGGGGATCGGGGCTATCATCGGCGGCGCGATAGGGAATGTCATTGACCGGTTGCGATTCGGGGCTGTTGTCGACTTCTTGGATGTCTCCGTTCTGGGCTATCACTGGCCCGCCTTTAATGTCGCCGACAGTGCGATTACAGGTGGTGCGGTGATTTTGGTTCTGGAGTCCTTGCTTGTATCCTCGCACACGCAGAAATAGACGTTTTGTGGGGTGCTGTTCGGCGGGTCGCAGTGAAATTGGGTGCAATCGATAAGTTGAGTCGGACATGAATACAAAAATCATCTTTTGTGCCGTTGTGAGCGTCGTTCTGTTGAGCGGTTGTTCCGATGTGAGCAAGACACTTACCCAAAGCAAGGTCGCGCCGGACGAATTCTCGGTTTACACCCGTGCGCCTTTGAGCATGCCGCCGGATTATGGCCTGCGCCCGCCGTCCAGCAGCCCGGCGGAAACGAAGCAGGCCGCGAACGTTCAAGAAAAGGTGCGCCGGGTTTTGTTGAATGGTAACGCGCGCAAGCTTCCGCCGGTCACGGCGGCGACGCCGGGGACGGCGGCGTTGCTGGCGCGCGCAGGGGTGCAGAATGCCGTTCCCAACATCCGCGCCATCGTTGATCGTGAGACGTCGATTTACGCCCAGGAAGACCAGACTTTCATGGAAAAACTGATGTACGGCGACGACCCCAATCGCGGCACCGTGGTGGATCCGCTTAACGAACGCAAACGCATACAGGAAAACCAGGCTTTGGGCCGTCCCATCAATGTCGGCAAGACGCCGATGATCGAAACCAAGCCCAAGGCGCCTCTGGAAGGCGTTTTCAAGGGACTGTTCAACTAGGTTTCGCTCGACTTTGGCGGTGAACCCGGAATTCCTTTTTTTGCCCCATTTCCCAGTTACGTTGGGATGAACCTGGCACCGTCAGTGCCTTGAAACCCACTCTTGACCACAATGGGATCCCCTTGCAATGCGGACCGTCTTGAAGCGAAACCTTCTCATCTTGACGGCTCTGGTCGTTTTGATCGGCTGGAGCGATGACGCACGCGCGGGCGTTTTCAATCCGCAGACATTCACCTTGGCGAACGGCATGCAGGTGGTGGTGCTGCCCAACCACCGCGCACCGGTGGTTTTGCAGATGGTGTGGTACAAGGTCGGTGCGGCGGACGAGCCCAAGGGCAAATCCGGCGTTGCGCACTTGCTGGAACACCTGATGTTCAAGGGGACGAAGAAAAATCCCGGCGGGTCTTTTTCACGCATCGTGGCGCAGAACGGCGGCCAGGAGAACGCTTTCACCGCTTACGATTACACCGGATATTTTCAAACCATCGCTGCGGACCGCCTGGCCATGGTGATGGCGCTGGAAGCCGATCGCATGACAAATCTGGTGTTGTCGGACAAAGACGTGACCATGGAACGCGCCGTCGTTTTGGAAGAACGCAACCAGCGTGTGGAAAACAAACCCGGTGCGCGGCTGAACGAAAAAGCCAACCGCAAACTCTACGCCAAGGGGTATCCGTACGGTCGTCCGATCCTCGGCAACCTCGACGAATTGAAGGCGCTCACCCGCAAGGACGTTCTCGCTTTTTACAAAGCGCACTATGCCCCCAACAATGCCATTTTGGTGGTGGCGGGCGATGTGAGCGTGGCCGCGGTCAAGCGCCTGGCGAAAAAATACTACGGCGTTATTGCCGCGGCGAAGATTGCGCCGCGCAAGGCGTTGCTTCCCTTCGCTGCGGGGCGTGGGGGGCAAACGGTGCTGCGGGACCCGTTGGTGCGTCAACCGAGTTGGTCTGAAACGATGATCGCCCCTTCGCTGAGTAGTGCGATGCCCATGCGCGTCGCGGCGTTGGAGGTCCTCAGCGAGATTCTTGGTGGCGACAACACCTCGCGGCTGTATCGCGCATTGGTCATCAACCACCCCAAGGCGATTGACGCGGGAACCTATTACGATCCGAACGCGCGCGGGCCGGGGCGCTTCGTCGTCTACGCCAGTCCGCGTTCCGGCGAAGATTTGGACGCACTCGCCGAAGCGGTCAAGAGCGAAATGCAGCGTTTTTTGGAAAGCGGTTTGCGCCGCGGAGAATTGGCGCGTACCAAGGCGCGCATGCTGGCGTCCGCGGTGTTCGCGCGTGACGAGTTGAAGACCGGAGCCTGGACGATCGGCGGCGCGCTGGCGGCGGGACATAGCATCAAAGACGTCGAAGCATGGCCCGAACGCATCAAGGCGGTTCAAGCGCGGGACGTTGTGCAGGCTTTGAAGGCCGTTTTGCAAGAACGCCGACGCATCACGATGCAGTTGTTGCCGCAGGACAAAAACTCAAAGATGCAAAAGGGGAGCGGCTCATGAGCGTTTTTCACAAAGGCCCCGGTATCTTTTTTGCGCTGTTTGCCTTTTTCGCATTGCTTACGCCCTTTTCCGCGCAAGCGGTGGAGGTTGAGCGCGTCGTCAGCCCCGGCGGGATCGAGGCGTGGCTGGTGCAAGATCACACCAATCGCGTGATTGCCATGCGCTTTGCGTTTGATGGCGGGGCGGCACAAGACCCCGCGCAAAAGGCGGGCCTGTCCAATCTTGCCGCCGATACCATGGATGAAGGGGCCGGCAAACTCGACAGCAAGTCTTTTCAGCAACGTCTGGCCGATCAGGCCATTGAATTGGGTTTCGATGCGGGACTGGATCATTTTTCCGGGGTTGTGAAGACGCGCACCAAAACCTCTGCGCAGGCCTTTGAGCTGCTGCGCCTGGCGCTTACACAGCCGCGTTTTGACGCCGAGCCGCTGGCGCGCATCAAAAGCCAGATTCTGGTGGGCATTCGCAACGACAGCGAAAATCCCCAAAAGCTGGCGTACAGTGAGCTTTTCAAGGGTTTCTATCCCGCTCACGGCTATGCGCGTCATAGCGACGGGACGCAAGAAACCGTGAAGGCCATCACCGCGGACGATCTTGCCATGTTCGTCAAAACGCGTCTGGGGCGCGATACGTTGCACATTGGCGTGGTCGGCGACATCACACCAAAGCGTCTGGCGAAGGTGTTGGATGAAACTTTCGGTGCGTTGCCGAAAAAAAGCCAGCGCGACACCCAGGCGGACATCAAGGCCCATGCCACGGGCCGTCTGAAGGTCATCGACAAGGCCCTTGCGCAAAGTTTCATTGCCTTTGCTCAGCGCGGCCCCAAACGCAACGACCCCGATTTTTATGCGGCCCTGGTGATGAATTATATTCTG
Source organism: uncultured Magnetovibrio sp. (assembly GCA_964451415.1). Lineage (GTDB taxonomy): Bacteria > Pseudomonadota > Alphaproteobacteria > Rhodospirillales > Magnetovibrionaceae > CAYVHU01. Next base: position 81,953 of record CAYVHU010000007.1, on the reverse strand, counting down.
GGCGGCGGCAGTTTTACCTCTCACCTTTATACCGAAGTGCGGGAAAAACGCAGTTTGGCGTATTCCGTGGGTTCCAGCCTATATCCTTTGAAATTGAGCGGCCTGATTGTCGGCAGTGCGGGAACGCGCAATGCGCGCGTGGCCGACACGGTAAAAATCATCCGCCAGGTCTGGAAACGCATGGCGGCGGGTGACGTCACGGCCAAGGAAGTGCGCGGTGCGAAAACCTATTTGACCGGCTCGTTCCCCTTGCGGTTCACCTCAGACGATGCGGTGGCGCGCGTTTTGGTGGCCATGCAGGTGAACGACTTGGGCCTTAAATATCTAGATACGCGCAGCGCCCTGATCGATAAGGTGAGCGTGGCCGACGTGAAGCGCGTCGCGGCCAAATATTTGAATGAGAAAAAACTTGATATAGTGGTCGTGGGGCGTCCCAAAGGCGTGGTCTCAACGCCGTGATCGCGGGGGCTTTTTTGATGCCTTTGATGTGCTAGTCTGACGAACCGCTTCCCCTATTTGCAGATTTTTTGCCCCAAAGGAACCTTCGAGCGCATATGCTCTATCGTCAAATCATCCAGGATTGCTTCAAGAGCAACGTCGGTGCGCAGGGTCTTCGCGAAAGCGAGTTTCGTGAGTTCCAAGGACGCGTTGACCCCATTCTGGACGCCCTGACGGTGCGCTGGGATCGTGGTGAATTGCCTTTGTTGAGGCTGCCGGAAGAAACCGCGGATATCCGTGACCTGGAATCCGTGGCCCAGCGGTTTCGCCGGAAATTCACCGACGTGGTGGTGTTGGGAACCGGGGGCTCGTCGTTGGGCGGGCAGGCGCTCTACGCCTTGGCCGACAGCGGTTTCGGCCCGCGCAAGGGGGGGCCGCGCATCCACTTCCTCGACAATGTGGATCCCGACACGTTTGAACTGTTGTACGAACAGCTCGACTTGACGCGTGCGGGTTTCATCGTCATTTCCAAGTCCGGTTCCACCGCCGAAACGGTGGCGCAATTTATCGCGTGTCTGGATCGGTTGATGACGCTGAAGGGCCGCGACAGTGCTTCTGAACACGCTCTTGTGATCACCGAACCGGGGCGCAATCCGTTGCGGTCGCTGGCCGATCGCTTGAGTTTGCCGGTGTTCGATCATGACCCCGGACTCGGCGGACGGTTTTCCGTGCTGTCTCTTGTCGGTTTGCTGCCGGCGATGATAGCGGGACTGGATTCCCTGGCCGTGCGCCGCGGCGCCAAGGCGGTGCTGAAAGCAACGCTCACAGGTTCCGCGCGCAGCGCAAGCGAGCCCGCCGTGGGCGCGGCGCTCAAAGTTGCGTTTTTGCAGAAAAAAGGCGTCGCCAATATGGTGTTGATGCCCTACGTGGATCGTCTCGCCAACTTCGGTTTGTGGTTTCAGCAATTGTGGGCGGAAAGTCTGGGCAAGGACGGCACCGGATCGACGCCGATCAGGGCCATGGGCACCCGCGACCAGCATAGCCAGATGCAGCTTTATCTGGACGGGCCGCGCGACAAGATGTTCACCCTCATGACCTTGAACGTTCAGGGCAAGGGCGGCTTGATTTCCAATGCATTGGTGAAGGAACCCGAGCTTGCCTACCTGCAACGTCGCCGCATGGGCGATCTTTTGGAAGCCGAACAACGCGCCACGGCGCGCACCTTGGTGAACAACGGCTGTCCCACGCGTTTGATCGAACTGGATCGTTTGGACGAAGAGGTGATGGGCGCTTTGATGATGCATTTCATGCTGGAGACCATCATTGCTGCGGGGTTGTTGGGGGTGAACGCCTTTGACCAGCCCGCCGTGGAGGAGTGCAAGGTTCTGACGCGCACCTATCTGGCTGAAATGGGGTAAAGATGGCCATTCGTCGTTTGCCGGAAATTCTGGCCAACCAGATCGCCGCGGGCGAAGTGGTGGAACGTCCGGCGTCGGCCTTGAAGGAACTGGTGGAAAACGCTCTGGATGCGGGTGCGCGCAATGTTGATGTCCAACTGCGCGATGGGGGGCGTTCTTTCATTGCCGTTTCCGATGACGGTTGCGGCATGGACCGGGAAGATTTGCCGTTGGCGTTCGAGAGACACGCCACCTCGAAATTACCGGACGACGACCTGGTGCATATCCAATCCTTGGGCTTTCGCGGGGAAGCCCTGCCGTCCATTGGCGCGGTGGCGCGTGTGCGTTTGACCTCGCGTGCGCAAGGGGCACAAAACGCTTGGTCGATCAGGATCGAGGGCGGCAAGGTCTTTGCCCCCGAACCCGCCGCTTCCACACACGGCACACGCATCGAGGTGCGCGACTTGTTTTTTGCCACGCCCGCGCGCCTGAAGTTTCTGAAAGCGCCGCGAACCGAGCTCGGCCATGTGGTTGAAACCATTAACCGTCTGGCCATGGCGTACCCTGAAGTGGGCTTTACGCTGGCGGATGAAACCCGCACGATCATTCGCCTGAGCCCGGCCGAAGGCGACTTGTTCATCCGCAGGCTTGAGCGCTTGAGCGCCATCATGGGCCGCGATTTTGCCGACAACGCCATCAAGATCGAGGCCGTGCGCGAAGGGCTTCATCTCAGCGGCTACATCGGCCTGCCGACGTTGAACCGGGGCAATGCCACGAAACAGTTTATGTTCGTCAACGCCCGGCCGGTTCGCGATAAGTTGTTTTATGGTGCTGTGCGCGCCGCGTACCGGGATTTTCTCGCCCACGACCGTCATCCCTATGTTGCTTTGTATTTGGATTTGCCGCCCGATCAAGTAGACGTCAACGTCCATCCGGCCAAGACCGAGGTACGGTTTCGCGATCCGGGGCTGGTGCGGGGCCTGATTGTCGGTGCTTTGAAGCATGCCCTTGCGGACGCCGGACACCGCGCCTCGACCACGGTTTCGCAGCAGGCTCTGGGGGCGTTTTCCCCCACGGTCTTCCCCACGGTTTCTGGCGCGCGCGGCGGCACGGTTTCGCGCGGTCTGGCAGAGCGCTCGGCAGCCTTTCAGGCTCCCTTGGAAAATCTCGAATTATCCCCCGGCGCGCGTGTCGAGGCGCAAGACGTGTCCGCGCAGAACTTCCCCCTCGGTGTGGCGCGCGCGCAACTGCACGAAACCTACATTGTGGCGCAAACGACGGACGGGATCGTGATCGTCGATCAGCACGCCGCCCATGAACGTCTGGTCTATGAACGCCTGAAAACGGCACTGGCGTCCGGCGGCGTCAAGCGTCAGGGCCTGTTGCTGCCCGAAGTGGTGGAACTGGACGAAGCCGCTGCCGCCCGGATTTGCGCGCGCGCCGATGAACTGGAGGCCCTGGGGCTGATTCTGGAACCCTTTGGCGAGGGGGCCGTGGTGGTGCGCGAAACCCCGGCCATGTTGGGGCGCGTCGATGTGCAAGAACTGGTGCGGGACCTGGCCGATGATCTCACCGTGTGGGGCGATGCCATAAGCCTGTCTGAGAACCTGAACGCCGTCGCCGCGACGCTGGCGTGTCATGGAAGCGTGCGCGCCGGACGCAGACTGAACGCGGATGAAATGAATGCTCTTTTGCGCACTATGGAGGCGACCCCCCATTCCGGCCAGTGCAATCACGGCCGCCCCACCTATATCGAGCTCAAGCTTGGCGATATCGAAAAACTGTTTGGGCGGCGTTGATCTCTTTTCCCAAAAAGGCGCAAGTTAGTCTTGTATAAAGGGCCAGTTAACTGATAGCGTCATGGCCGGAAGAATCATCTACAGGCTTTGTTTCTTTATATAGCTATGATTGTAGATGCGGCATTTGAGAAGGGACGGATTGTGCGCGTTTATCGTTTGATTTTATCTATTTTTGTTGTGGCCGCGTTTATGGTGGCATCGCCCTTTGGAGCGGCGGCATTCGCCCAAGGAAAATCCCAAGGAAAATCCCGGGCAAAGCCCCTTTGGGAAACGACCTGTGCAAATAACAAAAAGCCCACGACATGCCGGATTTCTCAGCGTCTTTATCTGCTTAAAAAGGTCAAGGGCAAACAAAGAAACGCAGGCTTGGTTTTGGGCCTTGCGGTTCTTTATATAAAAGACTCAAAGGCAAAAAAGCGTCACCCTTACTTGAGTGTACGCATGCCCTTGGGTGTGGATCTGCGTCCCGGCGCGGTTTTGAGCATCGACAAGGGGCAAGAAACCAAACTCGTCTATCTTCAATGCACAAACGCCGGGTGCGATGCGAGTTTGCGCCTGAACCCCCAAATGGTGAGAACGCTAAAAGCCGGGAACGTAATTAACGTGGGGTTTCGTGGCTGGGGACAAACCAAGGTGACGGTCGTCAAGGCGTCTCTTAAAGGGTTTTCCAGGGCTTTTGGCCGGTTGCGATAGGTCTGTTCTGGCCAAGCGTGATAATTATGCAACTATCGTGGGAAAACGACATTGAAAATTTACGTAAAATTGTATTAAACGTTGGAGATCGTTAGGGCGAGTGTTATGAACTCTCTACGGGTCTTTATTTGGATTCTCCTAAGACGGGCATTTGTTTATAAGTATAATGATTTATGGTTTGAAAATTGAGCTTGGTATTAAGGGACTGGTTCCGTCGGGTGGAGCCTTGCAGGGTTTAGGAAAATCCACAAACGAGATTCAGGGCCGAAACAATGCTGAAACAAAGAAATCAATGTTAAACGCACCACCGTTAAACGCATCAAGGTAATCAACGTTACAAAACGTAATCAACGCTACAACGTGACAGAAAAGGTAGATACGGCTATGAGCACTCTTTCCAAGAGTAACTTTAAAAAACATCTTTTAAATGGAACTGCGGTTGTAGCGGTTGCGGCGGCTCTGGCGGTCGTCAGCTTTTCCGGGTCGGCGATGGCGGCGGAGAAAACGACGGGTGGCGCTGAATCCCTTACTGCGAGTGGGACTTGGGTTGGGGGTGCTGCGCCGGTTACAGCTACGGATTCCATCAAGTGGGGTGGCAACCATACCGTTACAGCGAATGCCGATTTCACGTTTGCATCGACGACCGGAACTTCGGCCGGTAACTCGTTTGATACAGTCGGTACGACAGCCGTCTTGACTATGACTGCTGCAAAAACGTTGACCTTGACAGGCGGTATAGCCAGCACAGCCGGTACGCTGACCATCAATATGGGCGGAACCACTGCTCAAACTGATGCTTTGGTTATTAATGGTGATTCCGTTTCATCGCAGACGGCAATTCTCGTCAACACGGCGACTGATGCTACCCGGATCGCGTCCATCACCTTGGGTGATGGTACCGGGACGACCACCATGAACGGCACCATGGATCTTGCGAAAGTTGCTGCGGGCAAGGCGATCTTGAATCTAAACGGAGCGGTAGTCGCTGGTGCGGTGTCTGACACTAACGCAAGTGGGGCGATCGTTGTTAATGTTACAGGCAATTCAACCATCTCCGGCGCCTGGGATACTGCTACTACAAACGCTGGTAACACCGTTACCATCACCGATGGCAAGACCCTGACACTCAGCAATACCTTTACTGTTGGTGCCGCTGGTAAGATCGTCGTTGGCACTTCAACGGCCGGTGGTACGTTGGCCCTGACCGGGGCTGGCAAGACGATTACCGGTTTGATTGACGCGAACACCGCGACTACGGGTACCTTGGCGCTTTCAGGTACAGGTACGACAACGGTAGCAAGCAATGTTGGTGCCTCAAAAAGCCTTGCTTCCATTACCCTTGCCGCCGGCACGAAGGCAGCGTTCAGTGGGACCGTTGCTGCGACGACAATTACGGTTTCGAATGTCAACGCAAACACCTTCGCCAAGACGGTCACCGGCAATTTGAATTTTGCCGCCGACGGTACCGCGACCATGGCTAACGCGGCCTTACTCGACGGAAATGTCGACAACACCACCGGCGCCGACGGTGCCGGTACGTTTACGATTGCGGACCAGACCTCAGCGATCGTTGGGGTGAGTGGCACCGTTGGTGCGACGAACACTTTGAAAGCTGTAAATGTTACCATCAACACTAGCGATGTAACTTTTAATCAGGCTGTCAGGGCAACCACGATCACGGTGACCGGTGATACTTCATCGGATGTAGCTGCGTTCAAGGGAGATATTACGGGTGCGGTCGTGATTTCCGGTAAGGGTCTGCTTACGTTAACGGCCGATAAAAAAATCATGGGCAGCATTACAACGGGGACCGATGGGCAAGGCAATTTAACCTTTGCCACGGCGACCGCGGACACTGTGTTGGTTTCGGGGGCCGTTGGTGGCAGTGGTAAGGCTCTTCTTGCCATGACCGTGAACACCGGGGCTGGTGTTACGTCTACCTTTGGCAGCACGATCGATGCCAGAACTGTAACCTTGGCGGGAACCGGCACGACGGCGTTTGCCGATGATGTCACCGCGGTGACATCAGTTAACTTCACGGGTGACGGGGTTGCTTCATTCGCTGCCAACAAGAAGATTGTCGGTAATGTGGATGCGGGCGCCAACGAGGGTACGGTAAACTTCACGGCAACAAGCACGGATACGACATTGGTCAGTGGGACCGTGGGCGCAACGAATGCGATTAAAGTCCTTAATGTTGCTCCTGCGTCTGGCGTTACCGCGACGTTTGCGGGGGCCTATACAGTGACAACGACGACGCATTCCGGCTTGGGAACGGTTGCGTTCTCGGACAACGTGACTGGTGATGTCAACTTGGCAGCCGATGGTACGGTTACAGTAGCTGTAGGTAAAATTATCGATGGTAACGTGGACAACACCACAAGCGCAGATGGCGCAGGTACGTTGTCAATCGGTGCTAGTGGGACCGCTACGGTGGTTTCTGGAACTGTCGGTGCCACAAACAGCTTGAAGTCGGTTACCCTCGACTCTACGGGTGGAATAGGTACCTTTGCTGGCGCCGTTAAGGCAACGACGGTAAACTTGGCCGGCACGGGAACCGCGGCGTTCTCCGGCGATGTGACGGGTGTTGTTAACTTCACGGCGGTGGGTAAGTCGACGGTTGCCGCCAACAAGAAGATCATAGGTAGCATGACCACCAGTGCAACCGGTCAAGGTGAGGTGACGTTTGCTCCAACCACAACGGATACAACAGTGATTAGCGAGGATGTTGGTACCAGCGCCGCGACCTTGCTAAGCGTTACGGCGGGTGCGGCCCCGGCTAAAACGGCCACGTTTGGCGGAAATGTCTATGCAGATACCCTAAATCTTTCAAATACGGGTGCCTCTGGTGTGGTCGCGATCCCCGGCGATATCACGGCGAAGACGCTCTTTACATTCACCGCTGACGGGACCTTGGCTTTGAATGGTACGTCTGCTCAGACGGTGACGGGCGATCTGACCACAGGAACCGGAGGTCAGGGCCAAATCACGGTTTCAAACACGGGTGGCCTTGTAAAGTTTGCTAGCTTGGTCGGTGTAAGCAGTACAGGGGTTGGTGACGTCACCTTGAATACCGGGTCGAAGACACAGTTTGATAAGGCGGTCTTTGCGAAAACTATTACCCTCACAACAACTGCGGACTTGACCGTCGATGCGACGGTGACAACGACTGGGACACTTACTACCGGCAACGGCAACGTCGTTACCCTTGGTTCGGCAATGATCAATGGAACGACGGTGTTTAAGGCGGCCGACTCCACGGGTACGCTCGACCAAACGGCTGGGGCGGTAACGGTTAATCCGAACGCGGCCTTTACAAGTGGTACGGTGACCTTGCTTCAAAATGCTGCCGTGGCAATGGATACCACCGATCTTGCCTCGTTCACGGTTACAGATAACGCCTTGTTCAATTACACCTTGGCTTTAGCCAACACTAGCAAGGATATCGCCATTACCGTCGTTAAGAAATCTGCTGCGACGACGGCGACTGAACTGGGTGTGACGAACAACGAGGCCGTGGCTCTTGGCAACGCGAACACAGCGGTTGCCACGGGTGATGCTTCTGCGCTTGCTGCAATGACGGCTGTCCTGACGGCAGGCGGAACGTCAGCCAAAAAGGCGGCGGAACAGGTGGGCGTTCAGGCCGATACCCTGGGTGCGGGGACGGCAACGTCCATTTCGACGGGCGGTACGATCTTCGGCATTGCCTCAAATCGCTTGAGCGCAATGCGCACCGGAAACCAGTACGCTTCGATTAAAGAGAAATCGGGCTTCTCATCCGGTGGTGCCGCTTTGAACAAGGCGGGTTGGCTGAAGGTCTTTGGCAATCGTTCTACCCAAGATACCAAAGACGCCATCAAGGGCTTTAGCTCAGACACCTATGGCACGGCGGTCGGTGTGGATAGTCTGGTTACGGACAACTCTCGTCTGGGCGCGTCCTTTTCTTACGCCAAGACAAATGTTGACGGTAAAGGCGCCGGTCAGTCGAGTACGGACACGAAAAGCTATCAGTTGACGGTCTACGGCGATTACACAGCCAATAGCTTTTATGTGAACGGTATGGTTGGCGTCGCAGCAAACAAAAACGATACCAGCCGGGTCATCAACTTCGGCGGATTGAACCGTACCGCTAAGGGCAGCTACGACTCTCGCCAGTACATGGTGAGCGTGAGCGGTGGCCTGCCGATGGAGATCTCTCAGAGCACTTACTTCACACCGACAGCCGGCGTGGCCTGGACACATGTTTCGTCAGATAACTACACGGAAACAGGTGCAGGTGGTTTGAACCTGAAGGTTAATCCAGATAGCGTCGATGCTGCGATCACGTCCTTGGGCGGTCAGCTTCGCACGAAGATCAAAGCCGGCCGGGGCTTCTTCGTTCCGGAATTGCGGGCGGGCTTAAGCTATGATCTGGCAGGCGATGAAGCGACGGCAACGGGGCAATATACTGGCGGTGGTGCCGCGTTTAAAACGACCGGCGCGAAAGTGGAGAAGTTGGGTGAAAATGTTGGTCTTGGCTTTACCTACGAAGACGGTGCATGGTCTGTCAGCGCCAATTATGACGGTAGCTTCAAGTCCGGCTTCAGAAGCCACTCCGGCTCACTTGAGGCCCGTGTGAAGTTCTAAATCTGAAACGGCACTTGCCTAAAATAAAGAAGCCTCAGGGATATCCCTGAGGCTTCTTCTTTATGATCAAACCTCAAAAGACAAGAAGCAAAATGACCACATATGATGAAATTCCCTATCCCATTTATGCCCACGTGTCTTCGGCCCCCGAAAATCTAGCCGCCATTGCTCTCCTGTTTGGTATGAAGCCGCACGATGTGGAAAATTCCAGGGTGCTTGAAATCGGCTGTGCCTCCGGTGGGAATATGATCCCCCTGGCTGCGCGCCACCCAAAGGCGACGTTTGTCGGCGTTGATCTCTCCAAGGCGCAAATCGAATTGGCGCAAAAGACTGCTCAAACGTTACATCTCGATAACGTAAAGTTTTACGCGAAATCCATTTTGGATTTTGAATTCAAGTCCGAAAAATTTGATTTTATTATTGCCCACGGGGTCTATTCCTGGGTTCGTGAAGACGTGCAAAAACGTATTTTGGAAATCTGCAGCAAAAATCTTTCTGAAAAGGGCATAGCCTACATCAGTTACAACACACTGCCGGGTTGGAATTCAGTTAAAACAATCCGGGATATGATGTTGTATCATGGTCAAAAGTTCAGTGATCCTGCGCAAAAGGTCCAGGAAGCCCGCAAGATGTTGAACTTTGTCTCGGAAAATATTCAGGAAAAATCAGGTGCCCATAAAATATTTATGGAACAGGAAATTAAGACCGTACAGTCCCAAGACGATAATTTTGTTTTGCACGATTATCTAGAAGAAACAAACGTGCCTTGCTATTTTTATGAATTTATGGATTTGGCGCAAAAATACGGCCTGCAATATTTGGGGGATTCTGATTTACCGTCCATGTATTTGGGCAATCATACAGATACCGTTTCCAAGACGCTTATGCAGTTGGATAACAATATTAATCAAGAACAGTATCTGGATTTTATCAATAACCGCAAGTTCCGCAGCACATTATTGGTGCATGAAGGTGTTGAACTTAAAAGAAATATTGATTTATCAAGCATCGAAGACCTTTCGTTTCTGCCAAATTATGTTTTGAAGGATGTGGATTTAAGTAACATCAAGCCCTTACCAGAAAGCTTGGATCTGGTTGGCATCGCAAATTCAGACGCAAAGTTGACACTTAAAGGCAGGTCGGTGTGTGCATGCTATCTGGAACTTCTGAAGGCGATGCCGGTGCCGCAAACGCTGGATGAACTCGTGGTATTGGCGAAAAAGAATTTAAACGATGATCAAGATGAAGATATTCGCGCGACCTTCGGGGCGTTGATACCCGAACTTGTTTTAAAAGGGGCTTTTTCCATTACGATGGGCAAACCAGGTTGCATATCAAAGATTTCTGAGAAGCCGGAAGTTTTTGCGCCGGCACGGTTGCAGGCTTTAGATCACGCGCTGATTGCCAATATGTTGCAGCAAAATGTAAAATTAACGGACGATCAGCGCCTAGTTATTCAATATGTGGATGGTCAAAACACGATAGAGAAAATTGTCGATCTCGTGCGCGGGCATGTGGATAAAGGTGAATTGACGTTGAACAGAAACGACAAACCCCTAGAAAGTGGGGATTCAGATCACAAGCAATATTTGCTGGACTATATTCATTCAATTCTTGCGTTATGCGCGGCGAACGCCCTTATAAAAGCATGAGAGTTTCAGTCATGAATATTCGGATCTTGAGTTTGTTTCTGGCTGGGATCGCCCTGGTTGGGATCGCCCTGGCCGGATGCAGTACGTTTTCCGTGAGTGAACGACAAAATGAGGCGTATCAAATCGCCACCCAGGCGGGCTTCCAACCCTTTACAATGCAGGCAGGCATGTTTCGACTTGCCGGGTTCTATAAATTCTCAAAAACCCAAAAAGTCCCGACGCTTTACATCGAAGGGGATGGTTTTGCCTGGATCGACCGTTACACGGTTTCTCCCAATCCGACGCCCAGAAACCCGTTTGCACTTAAGCTCGCAGTGTTGGATACATCGCAAAGTGTGTTTTATATTGCAAGGCCTTGCCAGTACGTGAACCTGGATCAAGAACCGAACTGCGATCAGAAATATTGGACCGATTATCGTTTTTCAAAAGAAGTTTTACAAAGTTATAACGACGTTTTAGACAATCTTAAAAAACAACTTGGCGTACAAGCCTTTCACCTTGTTGGGTTTTCCGGTGGCGGCGCCATTGCCGCCTTGCTGGCCGCCCAACGTACTGATATTCGTTCTTTGCGCACGATTTCGGGTAATTTGGATCAGGTTTCCCTGAACGCAGCCAGGGGTGTTTCTCCCTTAGTCGGTTCGCTGAATCCCATTGACTATGTGTCTCGTTTAAGGGGCATCCCGCAAATTATTTATACCGGCGCTGAGGATAAGACTGTGCCGAGTTGGGTTGCGCGTTCATTTGTTCGTGCCGAAGACAACTCGACTTGCGTACGCCTCGTCTCGGTGCCCGGTGCGCGGCACGCGCAAGGATGGCTTTCGTATTGGCGTAATGCGAATTCAATTCTTCCACGGTGTCAATAATACACGGTGTAATATCCGCGGGCATGACTTTAAATCCGTAGTTTGCAGGTGTTTTCGTGAGCATGTAGACACGTTTGTAATCTTACGGATTTGTATAGATTCCGCCAAGTTTTCGCAAAGTCAGATTTCCTATAGTGCGCTGCATCGGCCCCGTAATCAGTGGGCTCTCGCACTTAAGGAGATTGTATTATGCGTCCTTCGAAATTCATTCAGACGACCGCACTGGTTGCTTTGGTCACGCTTGGCGCACAGGGGGTGGCGCTGGCGAAAGCGCGTCCCATCGCGCAAAGCGGCCGCAGCGAAATCTCTCGGCTGGTCAACGCGCGGACCTCTTTGATCCAGGCTATCCGGATTGCCGAAAAGAACCACGGCGGCAAGATTTTCAGCATCAAGGGAGAAACGAACAACGGTTCCGTTTACTACGAAATTTCGGGGATCAACGACGGGCGGACAAAATTCATCAAGCTCGACCCTGCGAACGGTCGGATCATAAGCACAAAAACGAGAAATATGCTTGAACGTCTGGTCAACAGGGAAGAAGACGGCGAGATGTCCGGTCGTGTGAAGGCGGGCCATGTGCACCTGATCGCAGCCGTGCAAAAGGCCGAACTTCGTACCGGCGGCACAGCCATTGATGCGCACATCAAGGAAAGCGACGGCCCCAAGATCACGATTCTCGTTGAAGTCGTCAAAAACGGCGCCGTGCGCAAGGTGTTTCTGGATGGCGTTTCCAATAAAATCGTCAAAGCTTCCGCCGCACGGAGCAAGGCGAGCGAAGACAATTAAAAACTGAGAACCCGTCGTCCGCTTGACGGCCAAATTCACCGCACTGAAGTTTTTCTTCTCTTGCGCACAATCGAGGATTTATAAGATGAAACATGCACTTCCAACTCGTTTGCTGCATTTTTTGATGCTCGCCACCATCATCTTTCAGCTTGTCGGTTCTCTTTTCATGCTGATTCCGGAACCGTATGGTGCGACAGGAGATTTGGGATATAAGCTTCACCAGTCCGTGGGTTTGGCCGGTCTTGCGATCATCGGTGCTTTCTGGTTGTGGATGTTGATGCGCCGCGCCCACGGCACCGCCGTGGGCGCCTTGATCCCGTGGTTTTCGCGAGCGCGCATCAAGGCGGTGTTTGGTGATTTGTCGGTGTACTTCAAGGCGGTGAAGGCTGGCAAGTTACCTGCTGCGGACAAGGAGTCCCCGGTTGCCAGCGCGGTTCACGGTTTGGGGCTGTTGACGGCCACCGTCTTGGGCCTAACCGGCGGCGTGCTCTATGTGATGATGGGGGCCGATGGTTCCTTGAGCCCGGCGGGTGGGTTGATCTTGTCGCTGCACTCGGGCTTCGGCAATCTCATGTGGACCTATCTTTTGGCCCATGCGGGCCTCGCCTTGCTCCATCAAGTCAAGGGCCACGGCACGTTACAGAAGATATTCTCGTCGTAAACAAACCAATAAAGTTTAGAAGAACGCCAAACTGCGGACGTCGTAACCCCTTGTTTAGGTTATGATGGCCGCAATTGGTTTTGGGGGCCGTGAAATCATGAAAATTCTGGTGATTGAAGACGACGTATCGACGGCGTCGCATATCGTGAAGAGCCTGCGTCAATTCGGGCACGTTTTGGATCAGGCGACAAACGGTCGCGACGGTTTGTTGCTGGCCGCCGGTGAGGCCTATGACGTGATGATTGTGGACCGCATGTTGCCTGGACTCGACGGTTTGGGAATCGTCAAAACAATTCGCAGTGCGGGCGTGCAAACGCCGGTCTTGTTTTTGACCGCCCTGGACGGCATCGACGATCGCGTTTCGGGTTTCGAGGCTGGCGGCGACGATTATTTGGTCAAGCCCTTCGCCATCGAAGAACTCCATGCGCGCATTCAGGCCCTGGCCCGCAGGTCCTGTGTGGTTCCGGTGGAAACGGTGTTGCAGGTTGACGATCTCGCGTTCGATCTGTTGAAGCGTACGGTCGTACGTGCCGGGCGCAAAATAGATTTGCAGCCTCAGGAACTCAAGCTTCTGGAATATCTCATGCGCCACGCGGGCAAAGTCGTGACCCGAACGATGCTTCTGGAAAACGTTTGGGAATTCCATTTCGATCCGCAAACGACCGTGGTGGAAACCCACATCAGCCGTTTGCGGGGGAAAGTTGATCGCGATTTCGACCGCCCGTTGATTCATACCGTGCGCGGTGCAGGATACAGTCTTCATGAAGCCGATTAGGTTCGTTCGCACCGCAAGTTTCAAACTGGCCGCGTTGTATGTGGTGCTTTTCGGCGTTTCCTCACTGGTGGTCTTCGGCATTGTTTATTGGTTGACGCTCGGGGCGCTTTACAAACAGACGGTCTTTTCCGTCGAAGGTGAATGGTCGGCCCTGAAAGCCGAATACCGCAAGGGCCATGAGGGGGAACTGGCGGACGAAATCAAACAACGCATAGGATCCGGAAAACATCCGCTTGTCTATTATCTTCTACAAGATGTCCGCGGTCGTAAATTGGCGGGCAACTTGCCGTCCATGGACCCTTTCGATGGCCTACGCAAAATTCGCGCCCCTTCCGCAGCGTCCGCGAGTGAGCGCGCAAAGGATGCGGTCAAACGCCGGGCGCTGGTGCTGGGCGGTATTTTGTCGGACGGTTATTTCCTGGCCGTGGGCAACAGCACGTTTCAAAACGATGAGTCCGAGGAGGCCATCGGCGAGGCTTTTTTTTGGGCCATGGGGGCGGTCCTGCTGTTGGCTCTGGGCGGCGGCGCGATGCTCAGTATTGGATTCCTGCGCCGCATCGACGAGATCAACCGCACTGCCCATGCCATCATAGACGGTCGCTTTACCGAACGCATTCGCACCTCTGGAACCCACGATGAACTGGACCAGTTGGCGGTTAACTTGAACGATATGCTCGATCGCATTCAGGCTTTGATGGAAAGCCTGCAACAGGTTTCCAGCAACATCGCGCACGATCTGAGAACGCCGCTGGGACGTTTGCGGCAGAACCTGGAATCCGCACGTCTGGATTCCAAGTCCATAGCAGACTATGACGGGGCTGTCGATCGGGCCTTGGTCGATGCCGACGCCATTTTGGCGACCTTCAGCAGCCTTTTGCGCATTGCGCAGATCGAGGCGACGACGCGCCGGGATTCCTTTCAAAGCGTCGATTTAAGTGCCGTTTTTGAAAGCGTGGCCAGTACCTATGCGGCGGTCGCCGAAGACATGGGCAAGCGCATTGTCGCCGGGATTGAACCGGACCTCACGGTGCGCGGGGACCGGGAGCTTCTGGTTCAGATGTTGGTGAACCTTGTGGAAAACGCGCTTAAGCATACGCCGCCCAGCACAACGGTTCAGATTTTGCTGGAAGACGACCCGCGCAGCGGTCCTGTCGGCCATGTCATCGACGACGGTCCGGGCATTCCGCGAGACAATCACGAAAAGATTTTCGATCGTTTTTACCGCCTTGAAAAAAGCAGAAGCACCCCCGGCAACGGTTTAGGACTGGCGCTGGTCAGGGCGGTGGCCGAACTTCATGGGGCTGCAATCGTCATTGTTGAAAAGCATCACGGCGCACACTTTAAAATCGTTTTTTTGCTCGAAGAAACATAAATACGCCTAAAAATCCGTTGCCCGGCCCTTCTGGCGTGGTCATGATGTCGCCATGACGCACAACCCAGTTTCTTCCCCTTCCTGCGGCGCGCTTTCGGGCCTGAAAGTGCTGGATCTGACGCGCATTCTGGCCGGACCTTACGCCACGCAGATGTTGGGCGATCTGGGTGCGGACGTGGTCAAGGTTGAGCGTGCGGGTGTAGGGGACGACACGCGGCGCTGGGGGCCGCACTACGTTACGGATGAAAACGGCAACCCCACGGGTGAAAGCGCGTATTTTCTGGCCGCCAACCGCAACAAGCGATCCGTGGGTGTCGATATGGCCACCGCCGAAGGGGCGGCGTTGGTGCGTGAACTGGCTGCCCACGCCGATGTTTTTGTGGAAAACTTCAAGGTCGGGGGGCTGGCCAGATACGGTTTGGCCTATGACGATCTGAAGGCCGACAACCCCGCCTTGATTTATTGTTCCATCACCGGCTTCGGTCAGGACGGACCCAAAGCGGGCCATGCGGGGTACGATTTTCAAATTCAGGCCATGGGTGGGTTAATGAGCATCACCGGCGAGCCCGATGGTGCGCCCATGAAAACCGGCGTCGCCATCGCCGACATCATGTGCGGAATGTATGCCGCCAACGCCATTTTGGCGGCGTTGCATTATCGTGAACGCACGGGGGAAGGGCAATACATTGATCTGGCGTTGCTTGATACCCAGATGGCCTGGCTTGCCAATCAGGGCCAAGGCTACCTGATTTCCGGTGAAGTGTCGCCGCGTTTGGGCAACGCGCATCCCAACATCGTGCCGTATCAAACGTTCCCCGCCGTCGACGGATATTTTGTGCTGGCCGTGGGTAATGATGCGCAGTTTGAAAGGTTTTGTGATTTTGCGCAGGCGGAGGACCTGGCTTCGGATGCGCGTTTTGCCACCAACAACGCCCGGGTTGCGCATCGTGCCCAACTGATCCCCCTGATCGAGGCCATGACACGCCGTCATCCCATGGCGCACTGGCTGGAAGGTCTGGCGGAACTTCATGTTCCCGCCGGGCCGGTGAACGATCTGGCCCACGCGTTCGCGGACCCGCAGGTGCGCCACCGGGAAATGGTGGTGGAAATGCCCCATGGACCGGCGGGGGGAAAGAAGGTTAAAACCATCGCCAATCCTATCAAGATGTCCGCCACGCCGCCCACCTATCGGCGCAGCGCGCCGGGGTTGGGGGAACACACCGCGGAGGTCCTCCACGACTGGCTTGGACACCTAGCCTGAACAAGACGCAATTTTATGAACGTGAAACCATGAGGCCCCAAAGCATGGAACAAGACCACCAGTCCCGGGATTCAGAAGCCCTGATTTTCGCCAAAGTCGTGCGCCATTTGGCGGAACGTCTGGGGGATGTGGAACCGGATACGGACCCGGGCGATCTGGCGCACACCGGTGCGTTGTTTGAAGAACTGGCCGATGCTTTCGAAACCACCGGCGGGTTTGCTTTTAGCGCCGATCAGACCTCGGCCCTGAGCCACGCCTTTGCCATGCTGGAAGGCGGCATGCACATTTTGACGCAACAGGCGACCGAGCAGGGCAAGCACAACGCGGCGGCGAAAATGCAATGGGCGGCGAACAGAGCCCACGGCGTTTCCGAGATGCTGGAAACACACATTACCGCCGGTACGGGTGGTGTTATCACCCTTGGCTCAGGAGAAGACAGCGTGGATGCAAACGTGTCTACATCCTGAATTCAGACGTCAAAGACGGTTGAGCCGTGACGTGAGATCCAAGTTCCCTCCCATTATGGGCGGAGTGCGGCCGCTGACACGACCGACAACGAAGAAGACAATGTCCCGCATCGCGCAGGCGTCCGTTGAAGCTTTCAATGAAGGCGTTCTGTGTTGGCTTGCCACGCTGTGCGATGATGGTGTCCATCTCCCCGCGACCCGTCCTCCTCGGTTTTTTGTATGAAGATTTCTTGCCATGGCCCCCGTTGCGTCTCTACAATCAAAACAGGTAATAGTAGGATACGTAACCCGTGATTAATTTTTTGCCCAAACGCCTTGGCGTGGCGCGTCGTTTTGCGCTTTTCGTCGGGCTTTCAATTTTTGCCGTGGCGGGGGGCGTCGCGTTTTTTGGCGTGCAGGCCTTGATACGCATCAACACTGTGATCGCCGCGGGCCGGGGAACGCAAGCCCTTCAGGTTCAGAACACCATGGCGTGGGTGACGCTGTTTACCGGTGCGTTGGTGCTTTTTTTGGGCGTTGTGGTGGCTGTGTTGTTGTCGCGTGTAGGTGAGTTGTTGTCGCGTGTAGGTGAGGCCGATGCCAGGCTTGCGGAGGAACGTAATAAATTCGCGGCCCTGTCGTCTCAGGTGTCTCAGGCGTCTCGGAACGTCGCCTCCCCATCGTGTTCGCAAAGCACCGAGACGATCTTGAAAAACACATGTGGGGAATTGGAACGGCGCATTCGGGAACGTACATCCGTGCTGGAGCAGCGCACCGTTCAACTGGAAACCGAAATCGAAGAACGACAGCGCGCGCAGAGCCAATTGTTGCAATCGGCGAAAATGGCGACCATCGGCGAAATGGCCTCGGGCATGACTCACGAATTGAACCAGCCGATGAATATCATTCGCCTGGGTGTCGAAGCTGCGCTTCTTAAGATTCAACGCGGTCAGGGCGATGTCGCGGAGCTCTCAAAAACCTTGCGCAAGGTGGAAAGCCAGATCATCCGCATGTCGGATATTGTCACCCATATGCGTGCCTACACGCGCATCGATACCCAAGGTCAGGCCCCGTTCGACCCGTTGCTTGCGGTGCGCGACGGCTGCAAGCTGTTTTCCGCACAACTGAAAGGCGGCGCGGTGCGCCTGAACGTTGAGGCCGAAGATTATGTATCGCCCGTACTGGGTCATGCCACCCGCCTTGAACAGGTGCTCTTGAATTTGTTGAGCAACGCGCGGGAGTCCATTTTGGCGCAGGGCTTGCGCAATGGCGATGGTGCAGGCGCTGCGGGGCAGATCACCGTGCGTGTACGCGAAGCACAAGAGCGCGGTGTGGTCATCGAAGTCGAGGACACCGGCGGTGGCATTCCCGACGACGTTTTGCCCCATATTTTTGCGCCTTTCGTCACCACCAAGGACGCTAGTAGCGGTACTGGACTGGGCTTGTCCATCAGTTTCGGCATCGTGCAGAGCATGAAGGGAACGATTGAAGTCGCAAACGTATCTGCTGGTGCACGCTTTGTTTTGACCTTACCCAAGGCGGACGAAACCGCATGGCTGTTTACCAATCAAAATGCCGCCAATCACGCTGGCGGTACCACCTCGAGCCATGCTGGCTGTGGGGAATCCGTATCGGGACGCAACGCGATTTCAACGATTCTCGTTGCCGACGACGAGATTGGCGCCGCACAAACTCTGGCCGATTTTTTACAAGAAATGGGCTACATGGTTTACATCGCTTACAATGGAGAAGAAGCTTTAGAGCTTTTCGACTCCGATCCTGCCGATGCCGTGATCACGGATATGAAAATGCCCGGTATGGGGGGTGAGGAATTGGTGCGACGCCTGCACGCACGCGCCCCCGACATCCCGATTTTTATTATGACAGGCGGTGTTCAGGACAGTTCTGAAATGCAAAACGGTCTTCCCGGGGTTACCGATATTCTCTATAAACCGTTCAGTCTTAGTCTTGTGGCGCAAAAACTGCGGACCTTGCAACTCGCACGCGAAACGCCCGCAGAAACACGCAACGCCATAAATGCGTGATCTTCACCGTCTTCAACTGGTGAGCAATGCAATCATCTGGCGTAATTGACGCATGGAGCTTTCCATATTCAGCGCGGCAATGCTTTCACAGGCATCGCGCGCGCGCGATGCGTTGTTTACGGCTTGACGTTGGGCGAAGGATGTTTGCTCACGCAGCATCCGGCTTGTTAGTTTCAGTTGAACAATCGGATGGTTTCCATGTTGTTGCATCATCTTGGTTTCCTTTGGTTTCTTTTTAGACTTGCTTACGGTGCGCCTGATAGCGCGGTGATTTTCAGTGAGACGTCGGAAGTGGCTGAGGGGTATGCCAGTCTGGTTCGATGGCGCTGCGTACGGCTTGCGCGCGGTTGGCTACACCCATTTTGCGATAGATATTCTTGACATGAATTTTTATGGTCGCTTCTTGCAGGTCTATGGCGCGCGCGATTTCCTTGTTGGTCATGCCGTTGACAAGAAGTTCCAACACCGAGCGTTCACGTTTGGAAAGCTTTTGCAATCGGTCTGTTTCGTTGATTTTTGCCGTGTTATCGGCGTAAATTCCATGCGCAAGGTCCGCTGCCAGTTCATTCCCGGCACCTGCCAGAATATGTGCGGGAATAAAGCGTTCGCCGGCGATTACCAATTTCAGCGCGCTCATCATGACGTTGCTGCCGGCGCTTTTGGGAATAAAGCCTGCGACGCCCATGTTGAAGGCTTTGAGAATCAGGCCTTGATCGTGGGTGCCTGACAAAATGACCACCGGTGTGGCAGGATACGTTTCCATCATTTTGCGCACCCCCTTCAAGGTGTCCATACCCGGCATTCCCAAGTCCAGAATGATCAGGCGCAGGTCGTGAGCCGACGCGCCGGCGCGCAATGCGTGCTCTAAATTTTCCGCTTCGATGACCAGGACATTGTCGTCCAGCTCTTCCAAAAAGGGCCTAAGACCGTCTCGAACCAGCGTATGGTCGTCTGCAAGAACGATATCCATGGTGGCCAATCCCTGTTTGAAAGCATGACGTCGTCGCAAAACGCTCTGATGTCAGCGTTTAGCACGCGTTTTGCGAGAAGTAGCGATTGGCATATATTATCAACAAAACGAAATGAAATCCTCTGCGCGGAGGTAGTATGCACAGGAAATTTCGTATTAACACTTTGATTTGTGTAATACTAAAGTATGGGTTTTGTCAGTTGGGAGGGGGAAGGATCAGGCGTGAAACCAGCCAGATTCCAGGGTTGCCTTAACGGCCTGGGCGCGGTTTTGGACGCAGATTTTACGGTAGATGTTACGGACGTGGATTTTAACGGTGATTTCCTTGAGACCTAGCTCAAGCGCAATGCGTTTGTTCGTCAGTCCATCCACCAAAAGACGTAAAATTTCCGCCTCACGTTGCGTCAACATGGTGAAACGCGGGTCCACGATTTGCTCGTCTTGGTGTGAACTCAGCACGCTACTGTCATCGGTGCGTCCGTTTTCCGTAAA
The DNA here is from genome assembly GCA_964451415.1 of uncultured Magnetovibrio sp. Taxonomy (GTDB): domain Bacteria; phylum Pseudomonadota; class Alphaproteobacteria; order Rhodospirillales; family Magnetovibrionaceae; genus CAYVHU01. The sequence goes on along the minus strand of CAYVHU010000007.1, from coordinate 61,677 downwards.
GGCCTCTGACGGAAGAAACTTTTCACCCGCGAGAACCAGACGTAAAGCATTGACCATGGCCATGCCGCCGATATTTTTGGGAATATAACCAGATACGCCGTGATCCAGGGCGGCCAGGACGTCCTTGCGATTGTAGTGCCCCGACAAGATCACGATGGGAACGTCGGGATGGCTGTGCGTAAAGTCGTTGATCCCGTTGTAACCGTTCATGCCGGGCATCTTGAGATCCAGCAAGATCAGGTCCAATTTCCCCGCCCCTTCGGCCTGCGCTTTTGCGGTGGGCAGGCTTTCTGCTTCGATGACCGTAACGCCGTCGCTGCTCAGTTCCTCCAAGAAGGGTCTGATGCCCTCGCGGACCATGGTGTGGTCGTCGGCAAACAAAATGCGCATCGGCGGAAATGCCCCCCTTGAAGCAACGTTTGCTGCATCTATGATCGCTTTTCATGTTCTCCCCGTATGGTAGAGACGAATATGGGAGAAAAGCAACCGTGCTGTTCAAGAGATGGTCTTGGAAAGAGGTGTTTACCAGGAGTTTCTTCGCGGAAACGGGAGAAACCTACGCCTTGTCGATTTCTCGGCGCAAGGTCATCAGGCTGACCGGCTTTTGCAGAACCTTGACGGGCTTAAGGCCGGGCCCGGCGTCGATGCGTGCGCCGCTGCTCATATGGCCGGTGACGGCGATGATGGGCAACTCCGGCTGCTCGGCGCGAATTGCCTTGATCAGGCCTGTGCCGTCCATCCCCGGCAGGCGGATATCGGTGATCACGATATCCGGATGTAACGCGCGGTAGGATTCCAATCCGTCACGGCCATTGTGCGCCAAGGACACGAAAAACCCTTCTTCTTCAAGAAAATCCGCCATGGCCCGGGCGGCTTCGATCTCGTCTTCCACCACCAGGATATGGCGACTGACGAACGGTACGGGTAGATCCGGCTGTCTGTTAGGCTGGGCTGCGATAGGGACCGAATGCGCATGCGTCAGGGGTGCTGTTGATGTTTTTTTCGTTTCGACCAAGGGCAGGCGGATGGTGAAACACGCGCCGTCTTTGGTGCTGTGTGCGGTGAGCGTTCCCGACATGGAGGTGATGATCTCAAAACTCAGCGCCAACCCCAAGCCCGTTCCCGCGCCTTCCTCTTTGGTGGTAAAAAAAGGATCAAATATATATTCCAAATCGGCAGGGTCGATGCCGCCGCCGTTATCCTTGACGGAAACGATAGCCGTATCGCGTGACGGGTTGACGGAACATGCAACGTTGATCCGTCCGGGTTCGTCGATTTGCGTGCGGCTGCGATGGTAGAGGATGGCGTCGCGGGCGTTATTCAGAAGGTTCAGCATCACCTGTTCCAACTGAATGGTGTTGCCATGGGCCATGATTCCCGATACGGAACCTTTCAAGTCGATATGGACATCTTCTATACGGTAGGGGTTGCGCACCAGATGGGTGATGTTTCGTACCGCCAGTGTTAAGTCGAAGTCATGCATGGGGCCGGGATTTTTACGGCTGAAAATGCGCATATTATCCATGATCTCGCCCATGCGTTCGGCCTGATCCTGGATCAAATTGTAATTGCGTGTGTGCAGGGCATCGTTGGCCTTGCCCTTGGACATTTTCAGCATCCCGCCTTCGGCGGCGAAACGCATGATGTTCAGGGGCTGGCTCAGTTCATGGGCGAGACCCGCCGCCATGCTGCCCAAGGCCGCCAGTTTTGAATTCTGCATCATCGAAGCGTCCAGGCGTTTGCGTTTGGTGACGTCGCGGATAATGCTCTGAATGACTTCTTCACCGTGATAATTGGTTGGTGTGCTCACCACTTCGGCGTCAAAAGATCTGCCGTCAAGGCGTTTCAGAACACAGGATTTCGCACCGGTCTCTTTTCTTATATTTAGGGGATCGGCCTTCAGGATGTTGCAGTCTTGCGGTTCCTTGATGATGGTCTGAATATTGACGTTGAAAAGGTCGTCGTCTTGATTGACGCAAAACATCTGGCTTGCGGCGGCGTTGGCAAACAGGATATTGCCTTGGCTGTGAACGATGATGGCGTCGGGGGCGAGTTCGAACAGATTGCGGAAGCGCCGCTCGCTTTCCATCAACGCACGTTCGGTGCGCCGACGTGCGGTGATGTCGCGCAAAATGCTTTCAAGCGCAGGTGTGTCATTGTACTCGATGCGCGTGATTTGGTCTTCGACATAAACCACGGTTCCGTCGGCGCGCTGGAACTTCATGTCCACCTGGGGCAGGGGGCGGTCATCGGCTTCGATGAGTTTCACCCGTCGGTAGGCGAGAAGGTGGTTGTCGGGATGAATCAGATCGAAAATATTTTTGCCGAGGACCTCTGCGGCGTTGCGGTAGCCGAGGATCCTGGCCGTCGCCGTATTGGCGTACAACACGACATTGTCGCGGTGAACAAAGATGGCCACGGGGGAGCGTTCGACCAGGGCGCGATAGCGCTGTTCGCTTTCTCGTAAAGCGCTTTCGCGGTTTTTCAGCCCCGTAATATCGGAACGGATGCTGACCGTTCCCCCGTCCGGCAGGGATCGGTCGCGGTGCTGGATCCAGCGTCCGTCGCTGAGGCGTACTTCGAATTCTCCCTCGCCGTCCTGCACCGTGCCTTCGCCGGTGGAGGTGGTGGTGCCGCTTGCATTGAGTGCGCGTGCGAGCTCGGCGGAGACGGCCCCGGGGACGAATAAATCTGCAATACTCGGGTACATGCGTGAAATCTGCTCGTTGCGCATCACCAGTCGATCGCGCTCATCGAAGATGAGAAAGCCCGCGGAAATGTTTTCGATGGCGGTTTTCAGGATGGTTTCCGCCTCGCGGGCCCGTCTTTTTGTGGCGCGCAGACGCAAAGTCACAAAAATCAACAAGGTGAGCCCGATCAACAGAGCCGCCAGCAAGGCGATGATGGGCCCATTTGTCAGTGTGGTGGTGGTGCGCGGAAGGTCCGTGGCGGCGAAAACCGGAAAGGGCACAGGAAGAACGGATAGCACGAGAGTCATCAAGAACCGGATGGCGCTGACTTTTTCCATACGTTCGCCCTCTGGCGCACTACGGCGCCAAGAGTCCGGGTTTTGATTGTGAGTAAGGTTAGATGGCACCGGCTCTTGCGATCCCTTCCCATTGAAGCCGACATACTTTCGAAGATGATGTTTAAAACTGTTTTGAGACCCTTTTTGTATGCCCGGTTTTATTTTTACAACGGATGGGAAATACGCCTGCGCCGGAATCAGAAATCGGAGGAGGAGAAAGAACATGTGCGGTGTGTGCGACCACGCCCTCCTCACGGTCCTCCTGGCCATTTTCCTAAACACCTTGATCTTAGTGTTGAAAAGATGATTTTGCCAAGCGTGAATAGGTATGGGAAGAGTGATACGAAAGTATCGTGTTTCAATACGAAAGTTTAGGGCCGGAAGCAGGGAGTGTGTTGCTCAGAAGGGTTCCTTTGTAGCGCAGATGGTCTCTAAAAATGTTGTGAGGGATTCTTCCTGCGTGACGTTGTTGTCGATGGTCACGACATCTTCGCCGGTGATTGCGTATTCTTGCGCGCGTACCAGACGGCGTTGAATTTCGCGTTCCGATTCCCGACCCCGGGAGCGCAGGCGCTGGGCGAGAATCTCATGGGTGACGCTGATACAAAGCACGCACACCGGCGACAGCGTGTTCCGCGCATGGTCCACAACGGTGAGCGAGACGTTCAAGATGACATGGCGTCCCCGGCTCAGGTGTTCATGAATGGACGCGGGCACGCCATAACGGAAATTGTGGGCGCGCCATTCCAGGGGCAGTTTTGCGCGCTGTAACATGGTGTCGAACAAATCCTCGGAAACGGGAATATGGTCTTCGGCGCCCGGTGTGGTGCCCGGGATGGCCGGGCGGGTAATATAGCGGCGGGGAAAAATAAAGCGTCCGTCGTGACGAAGCGCGGCTTTGGCCCCTTTGATCAAGCTTTCCTTTCCGGCGCCGCTGGGACCCACCACCAGAAACAAGGTGCCGCGTCGAACGGGGCCGTGTCGTATGGCGTGTTCAGGCACGGCGTTCCTCTTTGTCATTCAAGTCGTCGCAACCCTCTCGGACACTTGAAATCTATCGCGCTGCCTCGTGAGGCGTCAATCGGGAAACGGTGCGGGTCATATTTTTTCATTTTAATGCATTGTGATGTAAGGAATGCCTTTTGAACGAAGATGTTTTTAAGCGGCCTCAGACGTGGCCCCCTATCGGCTTGACCAAAGTGCCCATAAGGGGCAATGTTTTGAAACTGGGCTCTCCCCATAACGGGAGGGAACTCTGGTCTCACGTAGCCTGATCGCGGAGGTGAGTTGAGTTGAGTTGAGTGAGCGGCGCTCTCTTGATTGAAGACGGTAGCGAGTGTTCGCCATGAATCAGACGATCTCTGTCGGTTTGGCTATCCTCACCAGTTGGATATGGGGTTTGGCATTTTTTGTTCCCTACGCCATACCCGATGTCAATCCTGTCGCGATAGCCTTTGGCCGCTATATCAGCTACGGTCTGGTCGCCTTGGTTGTTATTGCCTTCCGACCTAAGATATTCAAGCTGTTGACCTGTCGTGACTGGTTGATTGCTTTTTGGTTCGCCATCTGCGGCCACGTCGGCTACTACGTGTTGCTCTCCTTGGCAATACACTACAGCGGCATAACCCTAAGCGCCTTGATCATCGGTATTCTGCCCGTCACAACCATGATAGTGGGCAATCTTATTGAGAAAAGAATTGATTTTAAAAGACTGGTTATTCCCTGCATCGCTATTTTGTCGGGGTTGATTATTATTCACAGGTATAAAATCGAGACCACCCTCCCCACACAGGAAGGCGAGGTTAAGATCGGTTTCATTCTCGCCATGATAGCTCTGTTCTCATGGACGTGGTACGGCGTGCACAACTCGCTCTATCTGAAAAAAAGGGGGGCGGTGAGCAGCCAGTCCTGGGCGGCGGCTGTCGGTCTGTGCACGTCAGTTCAGGCAACTCTGGGTTTTGTTCTCTATTTCGGCATTCTGGACAAGCCGTTTATGATTTCAGGTTCCACAGATGTAAACAGAACGATGATCCAGTTTCTTCTGGGGAGCCTCGTGTTGGGCGTCGTCGTATCCTGGCTGGCGACGCTGTTGTGGAATATCTCATCACGCAATCTGCCCACGGTCATCATGGGTCAGGTCATTGTGTTTGAAACCATTTCAAGCATCGTCTACGAACATCTTTGGGACCATAGCTATCCTGCGGCTATCGAGTTGTTCAGTATCGCGTTGATTATCTTTGGCGTGATCGTCAGTACGCGCGTCATAAACAATCAGGCCAAAACGAAAAAGAAGATTGATATTGACGCGGCTGTAAAAACCAATGAATGGGAATGAGAGATGATGGACAATCTCGAATTCATTGAAGAGGCCATCAAGAAGTTTCCCCCACTTAAGGATCTATACTCCGATATTGAACTGTCCCCTTTATTCAGACAAGTCCATGCGCTAACGATCGTGTCGATTGGATTGCGGATTTGGCTGGGGCGGTAGGATTCGAACCTACGGTACACGGCATCAAAAGCCGTTGCCTTACCACTTGGCTACGCCCCATCGGTGGCGGGAAAATAGTCGGAAAGATCGGCGAGGGCAAGCGCGGATTAGGGGGAGCTTTAATCCGTGCGGGAAGTTTGGATGAGATCGAGGCCGGGTTCGACCAAACGCGCGGCGGCGACCCACCAATCGGTATGTTTCCGCCTTAGGTGTGCCGCCGCGATTCGCGCCTCGCTTTCGTGGGCGAAGAGTGCGAAACAGGTTGCTCCGGAGCCGCTCATGCGCGCAAGCAATGCCCCGTGAAGCGCTTCCAGGGCCGCCAGCACGTCGCCGATGGGCGGGGCTATCGCAAGGGCGGGGGTGCTGAGGTCGTTGCGTCTCTCACGCAGCACTTGGGCCAACTCTTCGGTGTCGCGCGGGGCGATGGAAAAGCGTTTCGCGCTTGAGTATTCCCCCGTGCGGGACTGAAACACGGCGGGTGTGGAGACGCCTAGAGCCGGATTGACCAGCACTACCCATGACGGCGGCAAGGCCGGCGCCAGGTCCAGTTTCTCGCCGATGCCGCCCATGAACACGGTGCGCCCGAGCAGACACGCGGGCACATCCGCACCAAGCGCCAGACCCACGCGGTGCAGCATCGCGTCGTTCAATTCGTCACGCCACAGTGCAAACAGGGCTTTCAAGGTGCGCGCCCCATCCGCATTTTCGCTTAACTTGCGTGCGCTGCGCCGCAAAATATCATCGTCAAGGCTCAATCCCCACAGTTCATCCAAAAGGCGCAGAACAGCCGCCGCGTCTGCCGACCCGCCCCCGATGCCCGAGGACACCGGCAGGTTTTTTCCCAAGGTTATATGCGCCCGGGGCACGCGGCCGACGTGTTTGGCCAACGCGCGGGCGGCTTTCAACACCAGATTGTCCTCACCGTCGGGGGACAGCGCGGCGGCGAAGGGACCGCTGATTTCCAATTCCAGCACGTCGGCGCTTCGCACGGTGAGGGTATCGCTTAGTTCGGCGAAGGCGACCAGGGAATCCAGTTCATGGTAGCCGTCATCGCGCCGTCCGATGACGTGAAGATAAAGGTTTATTTTGGCGTAGGCGTTTGCCTTGAGGGGGGATGTTGCCGGGGGGGCGCTCATCACGCCAACATCAGGACTGCGGTGCGGAAAGGCCGCTTTGCAGTTTCTTTTTCAACACCTTGACCATATCCGCGTCGGGATTCATGGTCATGGCGCGCCGCCATTGAAAGCGCGCCTCACGCAGCCGGCCGACACGCCAGAACGCATCGCCCAGATGGGAATTGACGATCGCGTCCGTGGGCAACAAAGTTGCCGCGCGCACCAGATGTTTGACGGCGCCGGCATAGTCACCGGTGCGATACAGCCCCCAGCCCAGACTATCGACGATGTAGCCGTCGCGTGGACGCAGGTCCGCGGCTTTTCTGATCATGCTCAAGGCGCGTTTCAGGTGTACGCCCTGGTCGATCCAAGAATAGCCCAGATAGTTGAGGACCATCGGCTGGTCGGCTTTGAGCGACAGGGCTTTCAGAAAATCGGCCTCGGCCTTGGGCCATTGGCCGGTTTTTTCATGGGCGACACCGCGCGCGTAATACAGCGGCCAGTCCTTTTCAGAGGCCTTCTTGAGCCGTGTGATGGCGCGATCATAGGCGTCCACCGCTTCGCGGTAACGTTGATGGCGACGCAATGTATTGCCCAGGTCCAGCAGCGGTTGGGTGAAGTTTGGACGTTCTGCTGCCATGGTGTTCAGCAGCTTTATGGACTGTTCGGTTTGGCCGCGTTGGTCGAGATTGGCGGCCAGACGTCGCCGCGCCGTCCACGATACCGGTGAGGACAAGGGGATGCTTTTGTACAAGGCGCCCGCGCGGGTGTCCCCGCGCCGGGAAGTCTGTTCCATGGCTTCGGCCAGGATCAGCGCGGTATAGGGAAAACCGGGGCGCAGGGTGTCGGCCATATGCGCGAGCGCGAGCGTGCTTTCCCATGCCCCTTGAGAGAGCAAAATTGAAGCAATGTTGTATAAGGCTTCTGCAGCTCCCTTTCGCGCGTCGGCGACGTCCAATGCCGGTTTGGTTCCTGCTTTGATGCGCGCTTGGGCCTGTGCGAACAAAATATCGCCGCCGCCTGTGCCGGTGGTGATTTTATACAAGGCCATAGCCTGATCGGGACGGTTCTGGCGTTCGAAAAAACGACCCGTCAATTGTGCGGTGCGTAGGGAAAGGCCGGCTTCCTTGCGGAGCGAGGCAAAGCGTTTTCCGGCCTCTTTCGGTTTTCCGGCCAGTTGTGCAATCAAGGCTCCGTGCAACAGGCGCAACGGGTCGCTTTTGGACGGTGCGTCGACCTTTTGCGCCAAAGCCTGTAAAGCCCCTTTGAAATCCTTTCGTCCGGTGCGCGACCAGGCGATCAAAACCGGTCCCAGCAGATGAGAAACGCCGCTTTTGTTGTTTTTCATCAAGGTTTCGACCCTGATGAAATCACTGCTCTTGAATGCCTGAACGGCGTGCATCAGCTTGGCGAACGGGGGGTGGGCGTTTTGGGCCTCGGCGCGTTTCAGGGCTTCCAGGGCCTCATCCATGCGTCCCTCGGTCAGCCCCAGGATATAGAGGCGGCTCCACAGGCCGGCGCTGGCGGGCAGGTTTTTTTTCAGGGCCCGGGTGTAAAAATTCATTGCCGGGATATTTTGACCGATCGTTTCGGCATGATATCCGGCTAGAAAATCTCCCCATGCCCCGCTCTTCATGGCGGGACCGTTTTCGCGTGCCGACACCGGGACGCTTCCCAGCGAGAGGCTGAACAAGGATGCGATGAAGGCGGTGGCGAATAAACGCGAAAAGGCGGGAAAATATCTGCGCATGGACGCAGTGTAACGGTCCGTACGGTTCCGGGCAACAGGCCATGGCGGTGTTTTTGGTGGAAGATCACATGTCGGTATAGTTCGGTCCCCCGCCGCCTTCGGGGGGAACCCAGACGATGTTTTGCCGTGGATCCTTGATTTCGCAGGTTTTACAGTGAAGACAGTTCTGGGCGTTGATGTGGAGACGTTTTCCGCCGTCGTCCTGATCCACGAATTCATAGACCAGGGCCGGGCAAAAGCGCGTTTCCGGTCCGTCGTAGAGGGTCAGATTAACCGCCACGGGAAGGTCTTGGTCCTTGAGTTTCAGATGGCAGGGTTGGTTTTCCGTGGCATTGATATTGGCGAGATGGATTGAGGTGAGGCGGTCGAAGGTGAGAATGCCGTCCGCTTTTGCATAGTGGATTTTGCGCTCCAATGTGGCCCGTTTCAGCCGTGTGTGATCGGCGCGGTGAGCGAAGGTCCATGGGGCACGGCCTCGTAAAAGGTAGGAATCGAACGCTCCATAGGCGAGACCGCCCCACAATCCGTAGCGAAACGCAGGGCGGATGTTGCGTGCTTTGTGCAATTCATTCCACACCCAGGATTGCTTCAACGTTTCAGGATAGGCCGTCAGTTCGCCATCCGGCGTTTCTTGGGCCAGCGCCACGGTCATGGCGTCTGCGCACACGATGGCGGATTTCATCGCCGTGTGGCTGCCTTTGATGCGGGCCACATTCATGAACCCCGCTGCCGCGCCGATCAAGGCACCGCCAGGAAAGGTCAATTTGGGGATGGATTGAAAACCGCCTTCGTTCAATGCCCGTGCGCCGAAAGCGATGCGCCGCGCCCCTGAAAACAAGGGGTGGATTTTGGGATGCGTCTTGAAGCGCTGCATTTCTTCAAAGGGGGATAGGTAGGGGTTCTCGTAATCAAGACCGACGATGAGACCAACCGCCACTTGATTGTTTTCCATGTGATACAGAAAGGAACCGCCGTAGGTGGCGTTGTCCAGCGGCCATCCCACGCAGTGGATCACGGTGCCGGGTTTGTGTTTTTCGGGTGCGACCTCCCACACTTCCTTGATGCCCAGGCCATAGGTTTGCGCTTCAATGCCCTTGCGCAGACAGAAGCGGTCCATCAGGCTTTGAGAAAGCGACCCGCGACAGCCCTCGGCGAATACCGTGTAGGGGGCACGCAATTCCACGCCGGGTTCGAAATTGGGGCCGGGCACGCCGCTTTTGTCTCGTCCCATATCGCCGGTGGCGACGCCTGTGACGCGCCCGTCTTGCGCATACAGCACTTCGGTGGCGGCGAAGCCTGCGAACACTTCGACGCCCAGTGCTTCTGCCTGTTCGCCCAGCCAGCGCGTCAAAGCCCCCAGGCTTGCGGCGTAACACCCTTGATTATGCAAGCTTGGGGGACGCGGCAATTTGAAAGCTTGTTTTGCACTCAGCAGCAGAAATACGTCGTGGGTGATTTCGGTTTTGAGCGGTGCGGCGCGTTCGCGCCAATCGGGAAACAGTTCCTTTAGCGCCCTGGGATCGATGATTGCGCCGGAGAGAACGTGTGCGCCGATTTGCGAGCCCTTGTCGAGAACGCACACCGAGACGTCGCGTTGCGCCTCGCGGGCGCGTTGCTTTAAACGGATGGCGCAACTCAGGCCCGCAGGCCCGCCGCCGACAATCACCACATCGAAATTCATGGACTCGCGCTGCATGGTTTTCTTCTTTTCTGTTCGCAAGCTTTGTAGCGTTCCTTGAGCAAAAGGTAAATTCCAAGCTAAAGTGGGGCCATGGAGAGACTGGATCATCCTGAACGGATATTGCGCTGGTACTTAGATGCCGGCGTGGACGAAGCCATGGGCGAGGAACCGCTCAATCGGTATGCGATGCCCCGGCGGTATGCGATGCCTCGGCGTTTCGCCGTACCGCCGCGCCCGGCGGTTGGCGGGGGGGCGGATGCGGCGGTGAAATCCGCAGTAGAGTTGGCCCATGGTGCGGCGACCCTTGATGCGCTGCGCGACGCGGTGGCCCGTTTTGAAGGTTGCGCGTTGAAAAAGACAGCGATGAATTTGGTTTTTGGTAATGGCGATCCCACGGCCGATGTGGTGTTGATAGGCGAAGCTCCGGGCGCGGATGAAGATCGCCAGGGGCTGCCGTTTGTCGGGGCCAGTGGGCGCCTGCTTGATAAAATGCTGGCCAGTATCGGGCTGACGCGTTCCCGGGTTTTCGTTTCCAACACGGTGTTCTGGCGACCCCCGGGAAACCGCACGCCCCACGCCGGCGAAATTGCGGCATGTTTGCCCTTTGTGGAGCGTTTGATCGAACTCATAGACCCCGCCGTATTGATTACGATGGGCGGGCCGGCGTCCCATTCCTTGCTGGCCGTGCAAGGCGGCGTGAGCAAGTTGCGGGGGCGGTGGTTCTCGTTTGAAACGCCGCGCATGTCGCGCCCCATCGCGGCTACGGTGATTTATCATCCCGCCTATTTGTTGCGTTCGCCCGCCATGAAGCGTCAGGCGTGGCGGGATTTATTAGGGATTCAGCGTAAACTCGGCGCATTGACAGCCGTTCGCGGCGCCGGCAGGGCGTAATTTGCCTCTTGGGTTCGGATCGCGTATAAGTCTCTTCGACGCAGTTGCGGGGTGAGGCTCGATCAGGCCGAAATCTTAACCCTTATGAAATAAAAATATACAGGGCTGAGTAGAGCCCTTGTTTTGAGCATGTGTTCTTGAAGTTGCACCCATGATAACTGTTGCACGACCATCTTCCTTTGCCGTGCGTATCGGCGTGTATGTGGGGCTTGCTGTGGCAGGCTTCGCGGGGGGTGGTCCGGCGTGGGTCGGTTCTGCATGGGCGGGCGAAATTGTCCCGCAGCGGCAGCTTTTCGCTCCCGTGCCCAGGGCCGCGCCGCTTGTGCCGGTGACGGTTCAAGCCTCGCTGCCGCCGGCGACGATGAAAATCGGACGTGCCGAATTGCCGCGCGTGTTGTCAGCGGTGGATGAGGCCCTTTACCGCAGTATCTTCGCCGTGCAGAAAAAAGGCCAGTGGCGCAAGGCGGATCGTGAAATTGCCAGGCTTTCGAACCGTATTCTGATGGGCGATGTGTTGGCGCAACGCTACCTGCATCCGACCAAATACCGTTCCAAATACAAAGAACTCAAGGCGTGGTTGGGCTCCTACAACGATTATCATTACGCCCGGCAAATCTATAAACTGGCCCTGAAACGCCGTCCGCGGGGTTGGAAATATCCCGCAAGACCCAAAATCGGTCACGCTTTGTATGATGTGTCCTCTGCACAAAGCGCCGCGCGGAAGATGCGGCCGCCGCGCAAAAGACTGACCCGCCAGCAGCGCCGCCGTGTGGCGCGGTTGAAGATTGTCATCCGCAGCCGCTTGCGCCGAGGCTATACCCTGGCGGTCAAACGCCTGCTGGAAACGGCGGAAGTCAAAAGGCTGTTCAGCGCCTACGAGATGGATTGGGCGCGCGCGCGCCTTGCTAAAAGCTATTTTATGGCGGGCCGGGACAAGTGGGCCTTGCAATGGGCCGAACGCGCCGCCCGGCGTTCGGGAAAGTATCTGCCCGAGGCCTTCTGGATCGCCGGTTTGTCCAGTTGGCGTTTGGGCGATATGGACGCGGCCGCGCAGAATTTCGAGCAATCTGTCGCCTTTGATTCCTCACCTTGGTCCCATGCGGCCAGCGCCTTTTGGGCGGCACGCGCGAATTTGATCGCACGGCGTCCAGAACGGGTGATGGCGTTGCTGGAATCCGCAGCACAACATCCGCGTACGTTTTACGGCATGCTGGCCAGCAAACTGCTGGGCCGCCGCGTGGCGTTCAACTGGGATATACCGTCGATGAACGGCGCGGGCATGCGCCGTTTGCTGCAAAGCGCTGGTGTGCGCCGCGTGTTGGCGTTGTTGCAGGTGGGGCAGAACGTGCGTGCGGAAAAGGAAATGCGCCAGGTCGCGCGTTTGGCGTCGCCTGCGGCGGCAAAGGGTATTTTGGCGATTGCTGCGCATGCGGGCATGGCGGGGCTGGCGATGCGACTGGACGCCATGTTGTATCCCAATGGCGGCGGTTACGATGGGGCGGCGTACCCCTTGCCTGCGTGGCGGCCGCGCGGCGGCTTCAAGGTTGATCGCGCCCTGGTTTATGCCTTTGTGCGTCAGGAATCGCGTTTCAATCCCACGGCAAAATCCGCGGTGGGGGCACGCGGGTTGATGCAATTGATGCCCGGAACGGCCAGTTTTATCGCCAGCGACCGAACCTTGCGCTGGTCGAAACGCGCCGACTTGTACGATCCGGCCTTCAATTTGAAACTGGGGCAGAAATATATTTCCATGCTGCTCGATGACAACAAGATAAACGGCGATTTGTTCTTGATGGCGGCGGCGTGGAATGGCGGTCCCGGCAACTTGAACAAATGGCGTCGCGGTACCGATGATATGGGCGATCCCTTGTTTTTTATCGAAAGTCTGCCGTCGCGCGAAACACGTGATTTCATCGAGCGCGTGCTCGCCAATTTGTGGATCTACCGCAACCGTCTGGGTCAGCCCGCGCTGTCTTTGGACGCCGTTGCATCGGGCGTGTGGCCGATCTATCGCGCGCTTGGTCAAAAACCCGCCCAGGTGGCCAGCAATGTCGAAAATTGAAGGAGACCGCGCGTTTTTGAGCGTGCGTATCGCCGTTATGACGCTGTCCGATACACGTACGGCTGAAAGTGATAAATCCGGGGATGTCCTGGTGGCACGTCTTGAAGCTGCGGGCCATGTTCTGGGCGCACGCGAGATCGTCAAGGACGAAGCGGATTTGATCGTCACGGTTCTGGAACGTTGGATCGCGGACCCCGAAATCGATGTGGTGATCGCCACCGGCGGTACCGGGCTGACCGGACGTGATGTCACGCCGGAAGCCTTCAAACGCGTATGCGAGAAGGAAATTCCTGGGTTCGGTGAAATGTTTCGTTGGCTCAGTTATCAGAAAATCAAAACCTCCACCATTCAATCGCGCGCCATGGCGGGACTGGCGAATGGAACGTATCTGTTTGCATTGCCGGGCTCTCCGGGGGCGTGCAAGGATGCGTGGGACGACATTCTAGTCCATCAACTTGATGCGCGCACCCGTCCTTGCAATATGGTGGAATTGATGCCGCGGCTTAAAGAACATCTTTGAGCGCGTCGTCGTCGTCAACATCGCTCAAGGTTTCGACAAAGCCGATCCTCGCCCCGTCGCGAAGGTTCGCCAGCGTATCGCCAAGGGCATGCGGGCTGGACCAGCGCACCCCTTGAAAGGGATCGAAAAGGCGCGGGCGGCGTTTGGCTCCCACCAGCCAGAAACCGCCGTCGGTGGCGGGTCCGAACACAAAATCGTTTTCGCCGAGCGCGGCAAAGGCGGCGGCGATGTGCGCCCGGTTTAGCCTTGGGATGTCCGCGCCGACCACCACCACCGGCCCCGGCGGCAGCATTTGCATTGGCCGCAACATGCGTACCCCCAAATCGCCATCGCCTTGGGGAATCCTCCGCCAGCTGTGCGGCCACAGACGTGACTTGGAAACACTTGTGTCGGGGGTGACGTAGAGCCAACAGGTGTTTCGCGGATTGTACAGTTCGCGGGCGGTGGCGAACAAGGTGCGACGATAAAAGGCCCACGCTTCCACCATCCCGATGCCCGCCGCGAGGCGGCTTTTCACGGCACCGATGCGCGGTGCTTTGGCCATCAGAACCAGATGGTTTTTCATGCATAAAGCCTTTTGATCCAAGGGGACGGCGCGCCCAGAAAATAAAGCGTCAGGCATAACAGGTTTCGTGCCGGGCGACGCCACCAGCCTTGTGCGCGATAGCGTCGTGCAGAGGTGATGCACGATGTCGATAAACACCGTAATCGTTTTTTGCCGATGCGCCGCACAAGGTCCACGTCCTCCATCACATCCAGGTCCTCGCGGTAGCCGCCGATGGAGCTCAGGAACGCGCGATGTATAAGCAGCCCCTGATCGCCGTAGGGCAGCCCCAGAGCCCGCGCCCGCCAGTTGGCGAGGCGCGCCACGCGCGCGCTTTCGCGGCTTTGCTCATCGAAAGTCAGCCGGAAATATCCCGCGCACGCAAGGTTTTTGTCATCGGCGATAAAATGATCAACGTCGCCTATCCAGCCGGTGCTCAGGCGTGTGTCGCCATGGAGGAACAACAACCAATCGTTCTGTGCGTGCGTCGTGCCGGTGGCGAGTTGTCGGCCCCGACCGGGGCGCGTTTCGATCACCCGGGCGCCCCTGGTTTCCGCAATGGTTCGTGTGGCGTCGTATGAACCTCCGTCCACGACGATGACGTCCGCATGGCGTGCCGGTGCAAGCACGCTGTCGATGGTGTCGGCCAAAGTGTCCGCGGCGTTGTGGGCGGGAATGACGACGCTAAGCATGCTGGAAGCCTACCACGGTTTAAAAGGCACCCTTGAAATTGGAAATGAGATTGAATTTGTTTTGAAATTCATGAAATGTACAGTAACAAAGTAGAGATAAGAGCGCGTGTCTCAATCGAAGATAGAGGCCTGGATGATATTAGAAAGCCGAGAACTGGTTTTCCCTGACAACGTTCTGCGCTTCGCGCTTTTGAGCGAATGCCTGGCTGAGGGTATTGACGTTCCCAATTCACAAATCCAGAAAGTCAATTTCATCGATTCCGCGAACAGTCGCAACCGGCCCAGGGTGGAACTTGAATTTATCACCGCCGATCCCAGGCATCCCTATAAGGTGCCTTTGAGCGAACAATTTGTGCTGACGGCGATGATCTTGTTGTGTAAGGATCTGGGGGTGCGCTTGCCGCGCGATGGCCGTAAAACGCTCTGTTTGCGCGAAAAGGGACTGGCGATGCAAATGGTCATGACAATCCAGACGCCGGGCATGTAAGGCGTGCCGGATTTTTTACTTGAACGCAAAATCTCGGGTGTCGTGTGCGGTGTGGACGAGGCCGGGCGCGGGCCATGGGCAGGTCCCGTGGTGGCGGCTGCGGCGATCCTTGATGCCGCACATTTGCCGTGCGATCTGCGCGATGCTTTGGACGATTCCAAAAAACTGAAACCGCGCACGCGGGAAGCATTGCTCGCGCGTCTTGAAACGACGCCGGGCGTGAGTTTGGGGCTGGGGCAGGCCAGTGTGGCGGAAATCGACGACATCAATATTTTGCAGGCCACGTTTCTGGCAATGACCCGTGCGGTGGAGGATCTGGCCGAAAATTTTGGACGAACGCCCGATTTCGCCCTTATCGACGGCAACCGATTGCCCCGGGAGTTTCCCTGCCGTGCGCGTGCTGTGGTGAAGGGCGACGGGCGTTCGTGCACCATTGCGGCGGCGTCGATTTACGCCAAGGTCATGCGAGATCGTATCATGGCGGATTATGATCGCGTGCATCCAGGTTATGGTTGGGCGCAAAACGCGGGTTATGGCACAAAGCGCCACCAGGAAGCTCTGGCACGGCTTGGGGTGACGCCTTTGCATCGCAAAAGTTTTGCCCCCATTCGCAAGATGTTGAGTCCGGGGTGATCCGAAATCCCAACATATAGCTCTAAGAGTCTCTACTAACGTATTGATTCCGTTTATTTTCTTGACGCAGATTCGCACCTCGTCCATGGTGCGCCCATGAGCGACACAAACTTACCGCTGAACAAAATCCTGATCGGGGATTGCATTGCCTCCATGGAAAGCCTGCCCGAGGGCTCCATCGACGTGATCTTTGCCGATCCGCCATACAATCTCCAACTGCAAGGGGATTTGCATCGCCCGAACAACTCCAAGGTCGCTGCGGTCGATGACGATTGGGACCAGTTCGACAGTTTCCGCGCCTACGACGATTTCACGCTGCGCTGGCTCACGGCTGCGCGGCGGCTGTTGAAGCCCGACGGCACGTTGTGGGTGATTGGCAGCTACCACAACATTTTTCGCGTGGGCTCGTCCTTGCAGGATCTGGGGTTCTGGATTCTCAATGATGTGGTTTGGCGTAAAACAAATCCCATGCCGAATTTTCGCGGACGGCGTTTTACCAATGCCCATGAGACGTTGATTTGGGCGGCGAAGGATAAGGCGGCACGCTACCGCTTCAATTATGAGGCGATGAAGGCATTGAATGACGATTTGCAGATGCGTTCGGATTGGACGCTTTCGATTTGTTCCGGTGCGGAACGCTTGAAGAAAGACGGGGTCAAGGCGCATCCGACGCAAAAACCGGAAAGCCTGTTGTATCGCGTGGTCCTCAGTTCCTCGCAGCCGGGCGATGTCATTCTCGACCCATTTTTCGGCACGGGCACCACGGGAGCGGTGGCGAAAAAACTGGGGCGCAATTGGATCGGTCTGGAACAAAATACCGAATATGCCGATCTGGCGGAGCGCCGCATCCACCGAACCGTTGCGGGAAAAGATGTGGAATTGTTGCGCACCCCAAGCAAACGCAGCCAGCCGCGCGTGCCCTTCGGCCAGGTGGTCGAACGTGGTATGCTCAAGCCCGGCGATGTGCTTTATGATCCACGACGGCGCTATTCGGCCAAGGTGCGCGCCGACGGTACACTGGTGACGTCCGACTTCAAGGGCTCCATTCACCAGACCGGCGCCTACGTTCAAAAAGCGCCCAGTTGCAATGGATGGCAGTTCTGGCATATGGAACGTAAGGGCCAACTGGTGCCCATCGATGCCCTGCGCCAGATTATTCGTGCGGAGTTGAACTGACGAGGCTTGCGATGTCGAAAAAATGGGACGCGCGCTTTATTCGTCTGGCACGCGAGATCGCGTCTTGGTCCAAGGACCGCTCGACACGCGTCGGTGCGGTGATCGTGGCAGAGGATAAAACGCCCAGTTCCTACGGCTACAACGGCTTTCCACGCGATATCGATGATGATGCGGCGGAACGCCACGAGCGGCCCGACAAGTACGACTGGACCGAGCATGCCGAGCGCAACGCCATCTATAATGCCACGCGTACCGGCCAGACGTTGTTGGACGACACCATCTACGTGACCCATGTGCCATGCCCCGATTGCGCGCGCGCGATCTTGCAGGTGGGAATTAAACGCGTGGTTGTGGACAAGGCCTCGGCTGCGGATGCGGATTTTCAGACGCGGTGGAACGAAAAGGGCCGGTTTTCCGAACGTATGTTCAAGGAAGCCGGCGTGGCGATGGATCACGCTGAGGCTTTGAGCGAAGATGAAATCCGCGCCGGGAAATAAATTCTGAAATAAGTGTGCGAGTGCGAAATATTGCCACGGCAACGACATGTTTCCCGCATACACTTTCGACTTCTACGAGAGGTTCTCTTTTTGCAGCTCGCGGGGGGCTTTCCCCCGGAAGTCGGGATATGGATGGGACATGAATATGACCCGAAAAGAATCGTACGATCAAGAACGTACCGTTTTCGTTCTTCAAGGCGGCGGCGCGTTGGGGTCGTATCAAGCCGGCGTCTTCCAGGCCCTTAGCGACAACGGCCACACGCCGGACTGGGTTTCCGGCATTTCCATCGGGGCCGTAAATGCCGCTCTTATCGCGGGCAACCCGGCCGAACGCAGAATCCAGCGGCTGCGTGATTTCTGGGATTTGGTGTCTTCCCATTTTACGCTTCCGCCGCTCATTCCAGGCGAGCAGGCGCGCGAATTTTACAATAAGACGAGTGCCGCATTTACCCTCGCCTTCGGGGCGCCGGGGTTCTTCGCTCCGCGCATTGGCGCACCTTTTTCGTACGGCTCAAACGGAACGGGGGTCTTAAGCTATTACGAAACGGACCAACTTCAAGATACGCTGGAGCGTTTTGTGGATTTCGATTTGATCAACGAAGGTCCGATCCGCTTGAGCGTCGGGGCGGTCAACGTGGAAACCGGAAATTTCATATATTTCGATAGCGATCATCAGACCATTACGGCGGAACATATCATGGCCAGCGGAGCCTTGCCGCCCGGTTTCGATGCGGTTGAAATCGACGGCGGGCGTTACTGGGATGGGGGACTGGTTTCCAATACGCCGCTTCAGTATGTCCTTGATGAACGGCCGCGCCGCGATATGCTGGTATTTCAGGTAGATCTTTTCAGCGCGCACGGCCCGCAGCCGTCTAACCTTTCCGATGTCGCCGAACGGCAAAAAGATATCAGCTACTCCAGCCGGACGCGTCTCAATACGGATGTTTTTCGCCACACCCAATCCATCAGGCGTGCCACGCATCGCTTGCTGGGGAAACTTCCGGACGATATGAAGAACGATCCCGATGCCATGTTTTTGCGCGAGTCCAGCTGCAACGCGGCCGTGTCGATCGTGCATTTGATCCATAAACGCAAAACATATTCGTCGCAATCCAAAGACTATGAGTTTTCCCGGGCGTCGATTGACGAACATTGGAATGACGGAATTGCGGCCGTGGAGCGCACGTTCGCACATGAGGCCTGGAAAATGCGTGAGAAACCGAAACTGGGTGTGAACGTGTACGATCTGGCGAGCGCGCCTTGAAGGAGAAAGAATCATGACATCTGCGTTGCAATTGAAGGACAAAACGGCCCTGATCACCGGTGCGGCGCGAGGTATCGGTGCGGGCATCGCCAAGCGTTTCGTCGCCGAGGGCGCACGCGTTGCGATCGCCGATCTTGAACTGGCGGCGGCGGAAAAAACAGCAAGCGATCTTACCGCTATGGGGCCGGGAAGCGCCTTAGGGATCGCCATGGATGTGAGTGATGAAGATGCGGTGAACGCGGGCGTGGCACGCGTCGTCGATCAGTGGGGCGGCATTGATATTCTGGTCTCGAACGCGGGCATTCAGATCGTCCATAAAATCGAGGATTATCCTTTTGCCCAGTGGAAGAAAATGCTCGCCATTCATCTGGATGGTGCGTTCTTAACCACCAAAGCCTGTATTCCCCACATGTACAAACGCGGCGGTGGGTCGGTCATATATATGGGCTCCGTTCATTCCAAGGAGGCATCGCCCTTGAAATCGGCCTATGTCACGGCGAAACACGGTCTTCTCGGTCTTGCACGGGTGATTTCAAAGGAGGGGGCCGCGCACGGCGTACGCGCCAATGTCATCTGCCCGGGGTTTGTCAAAACGCCGCTGGTGGAAAAACAAATTCCCGAACAAGCACGTGCACTGGGCATCAGTGAAGAAGAGGTCGTCAAAAAAATCATGCTCGGCGGCACGGTGGACACCGAGTTCACAACCATCGAAGACGTTGCCGATGTGGCCTTGCTGTTTGCCGCCTTCCCAACCAATGCCCTGAGCGGCCAGTCTCTTGTGGTCAGCCATGGATGGTATATGGAATAAGCACTTTTGCCTATAACGGCAGGTTCGTTCCGTTGCCCGCTACGATGTGTTCCGGCCGCGGTGGAGGCATTTCCAGGCCGTTCGCATCCAGCACCAGTTCTGTTTCCGCCGTCGGATAGGAAGCGGGAGTGGGCCCTGGTAGGCAGTCTTGATTCAAGGTTGATTCCAGCGCCCGCGCCACGGTTTCCTGGCACCTTTTGGCCAGTTGCTTGCGATCAGCGAAGGCGTTCGCGCTAAGCGGAGCGTGAAAGATGACATCGACTTCGCAGCCCTTGATGCCGAACACATTGAGCAAATGTGGCGCTAGGGTCATGTCTGCAAACCAAGTGAAAAGGTTGCGCTTGGCTTGCGTCAGCATCCTGCCGTTGCGCTCACGCGCGTAGACGATGCTCACCGGCTGTACCCAGGGTTCGCGTTCCACATCCTGCAAGGCGGAAAATAAGGAGGTTTTGAACGCAAGCACTCGCGCTCCGTCGCTTGAAGTCCCCTCGGGGAACAGTATGAGGCGTGTGCCGCGGTTCATGCGCTTGGCCAGAAGGTCGCGTTGCGCTTGCGCGTCCGTGCCGTTGCGGCTAATGAAGATGGTGCGTGAAATGCGTGCCAGAAAACCGAACAACGGCCAAGCGGCCACTTCGTTTTTGGCGACGAAAACGCCCTGGCTTAGCACCGCGCCCAAAACGGGAATGTCGAGATACGAAGCGTGGTTCGCGGCGTAAAGACGCACGTCGTAAGCGGCCCAGCCATGCACCCGTACGCGAACGCCGGTCAGTTTCAGACAGCCCTTGAAAAACAGTCCCGCGATGATGTGACGTTTTTTGGGGTTCAGCGCCAGCATCAACGCGTAGGGACCCAGAAGCGAGCCCACCAGGACGGCGAAACCGATTGCGCGATACGTTGCCCTGATGCGCGAGAACTTCATTGGCGCGTGTCTCGCATGATATTCGCCTCCGCGACGTGTTCTTTGCGGGCCTCTGCGGCGTTGTTTGATTCCCGCGTGTAATGGTTCAGGTATTTTTCCGTAACGCTTGCCGTTTCGACAATGATATTGACATCGACCGTGTTGAAATCATAGTCGATCACCGCCCCGTCGCCAACCACGCCGCCGATGCGTAAGTAACCTTTGATCAGCGGCGGCAGTTCTCGCAGCGCTTGACCCACGTTGATTTCGTCCTTCGTCATCATGTTCATTTCCACATATCGCTCGTCCAGGGCATGGGTGCGGATGGATTTTTGCGCCAGGTGATGGTGGTAAAGGTACGACAAAGGCAAGCGCATCTCTGAAGGGTTCGTTCCGGGAATGGAAGCGCAGCCGAACAGATACTTGATTGAATTTTCAAAGACGAACTCTGAAATTCCGCGCCATAACAGCTGCATGGTGCCGCGTGAGCGGTAATTGGCGTCGATGCAGCTGCGTCCCAATTCCAGCACCTGAGACGAACGCGCGATCAAGGCCTGGAGATCGAATTCGCTTTCTGAATAAAAACCGGCGTATTCATCGGCGATGTCACCGCGTAACAGACGGTACGTTCCGACGACGCACGGGGTGTGGGTATCGCCGCGATCGCGGTCAATGACCAGAAGGTGATCGCAGAATTCATCGTAAGGATCAAAGTCCAGTTCAGATTGCAATACGCGCGGGGTCGCTTTGGCGCCCATTTCTTCATAGAAGACGCGATAGCGCAACCGTTGAGAAGCCTGAACTTCGCGTTCCGTTTCCGCCAAGCGTATTTCCAGATTGTTCACGATTAAAGGTTGCACGGCATGCCCCTCTTCTTTGCGTTAGCTTCCCAAATTCCGGGAAGATTACGGGGATTCCGGTGATGCCTGCATGACGGACGCATGAATCTTCTGCGTCATGGAAGTGACGGAATTGTAACGATTAAATAGCAGGCTGTTTAACGTGTCGGGATTGGGTCTCCTTCGCCGGTGTAGTCGTAAAAGCCCTTGCCGGCTTTGCGCCCCAGCCAGCCGGCTTCAACATACTTTACCAATAAGGGGCAGGGGCGATACTTGCTGTCCGCCAGACCTTCATGCAACACATTCATTACCGCAAGGCAGGTGTCCAGGCCGATGAAGTCCGCCAGTTCCAAAGGTCCCATGGGATGATGCGCCCCCAGTTTCAAGGCGTTGTCGATGGCCGCCACGGAACCTACTCCTTCGTAAAGGGTATAGACGGCTTCGTTGATCATCGGCATCAAGATGCGGTTCACGATGAAAGCCGGAAAATCCTCTGCGGGAACAGGGATCTTGCCCAGCTTCTGCGCCAGGGCGGAGACCGTCTTGAAGGTACTTTCATCGGTGGCGATGCCACGGATCATTTCCACCAGTTCCATCACCGGCACAGGGTTCATGAAATGCATGCCGACGAACTTGCCAGGGCGGTCGGTGCGTGCCGCTAGACGCGTGATGGAGATAGACGACGTGTTGGTGGCGATATAAGCCTCTGGTTTGAGCACGGGGCACAATTCACGCAAAATGCTTTTTTTGATCTCTTCGTTTTCCGTTGCGGCTTCGATGACGATGTCGGCATTGGCAAGTTCGGCCATCTCGCTGCCGCTGCGAATGCGTTGGAGAGCAGCATCCACGTTATTTTGCGTCAGGTTCCCTTTTTCGATCTGACGGTCCATAAAACCGCGTATTTTATCCATAGCGACGGGAAGTTGATCGGCGTTTGCGTCCATTAAATGGACGTCATAGCCCGCCAGCGCCGCCACATGAGCGATGCCGGAACCCATTTGTCCCGCGCCGATGATGCCGATCAGTTTGATGTTATCCAATGACATGGTGGACGTCCTTTCCGTTGTTGCGTTGCACAGTGCACGCTATATGTTTATTCCGGCTTATTCAGAGCTCGGGCCAGTTCCGGTAAAGCATCGAACAAATCCGCAACCAGACCGTAATCGGCGATTTGAAAAATCGGCGCGTCTTCATCCTTGTTGATGGCGCAGATCACGCGCGAATCCTTCATTCCGGCCAGATGTTGGATGGCGCCGGAAATGCCAACGGCGATGTAAAGTTCCGGCGCAACCACTTTGCCGGTCTGGCCGATCTGGAAGTCGTTGGGGGCGAAACCTGCATCCACCGCCGCGCGTGATGCACCGACCGCGCCGCCCAGGGCGTCCGCCACCGCTTCGAGAAGTGGAAAATTTTTGGCTGCCGCAAGGCCGCGTCCGCCCGACACGATGACGCGCGCCGCGTTTAGTTCAGGACGTGCCGATTGCGTCAATTGCGCTTCTACGAACGTGCTGGGCGCCGTGGTCGGAACACCCTGGAGTGTCTCGATCTCAGCTTTCTCATTGTGGAGTGGTGCCGCATCGAAGGCGGTGGCGCGGACGCTGATGACCAATTTCTCATCCCGGCTTTTTACAGTGGCGATGGCGTTGCCCGCATAGATGGGACGTTTGAAGGTTCGCTCATCGACAACCGCGCAGATGTCGGAAATCTGTTGAACGTCAAGAAGGGCCGCCACGCGCGGCATGATGTTCTTGCCCGTGGTGGTTGAAGGAGCCATTAAGACGTCGAAATCATCGGCCAGTTTGACCAGAAGGGGCGCTGCGGTTTCCGCCAGCAGGTGGCCGTAGAGGGGATCGTCCGCAAGCAAGACGCGATCGACGCCGGTAATGCTGGCGGCTTCTTCCGCCACGGCGCGGCAAGCTTCGCCCATCACCAAAACCGTGATGTGCTTCGCCGTGAGCGCACGGGCCGCCGTGACCACGTGCAAGGTCTGGGGATTGAGAGTGTGTGTATTGTGTTCAGCCAGAATTAAGATGCGCATCAGATGACCTGAGCTTCGTTTTTGAGTTTCTCGACCAACGCGCCCACCGATGCCACGATTACGCCCGCCTGGCGCTGTGGAGGCTCCTCCACACTTAAAATCTCAAGGCGCGGCGCAGCGTCAACATTCAGCGCACTCAGGGCGATCTGGTCCAGGGGTTTTTTCTTTGCTCTCATGATGTTGGGTAGGGATGCGTAGCGCGGTTCGTTGAGACGCAAATCGGCACTGACGACACACGGTAAGTTCAGCTTCAGGATTTCCAACCCGCCATCGATTTCGCGACTGACCAAGGCCTGATTGTCGATGATTTCTAGTTTCGAGACAAAGGTGCCTTGCGCGCAGTCCATCAAGGCTGCCAGCATCTGCGCCGTTTGGTTGGCGTCGTCGTCGATGGCCTGTTTGCCCAGCAAAACCAAGTCCGGGTTTTCGCGCTTTGCCAAGGCGCAAAGGGCCTTCGCCACGCCCAGGGGTTCTAAGGCGAGATCGGTCTCGATGTGGATGGCGCGGTCCGCGCCCATGGCCAGGGCGGTCCGCAATGTTTCGTGGACGGCCGCGGCGCCGATGGAAACCGCGATGACTTCCTCGGCTTGTCCGCCTTCTTTCAGGCGCACGGCTTCTTCCATGGCGATTTCATCGAAGGGGTTCATCGACATTTTCACGCCCGCGCTTTCCACGCCCGAGGCGTCGGCGCGGACGTGGATTTTGACGTTGTAGTCGATCACGCGTTTGATCGCGACCAAGACCTTCTTCATCTTGTTTTTCCACGGTGTCTGCGATTGAAAGGATGTTCACATTAGAAACATTTCGAACCCTTCGCAATTTCTTTTCGCAGGTGCAAAAAAATTGTGGGCCAAGAGCGCTCTCAGCGGTTTTCACCGGGCTTCCACAGGATGTCTTCGCCCCTATTTTCCACGCGCGCCATCTGAAACAACAAATCCGACAAACGGTTCAGGTATTTTAGAATTTCAGGGTTTATGGGGTCGCTTTCAAAAAGACGCACGGCGGTGCGTTCCGCGCGGCGCACGGCGGTGCGTGCCACATGCAGAGCGGCCGCCCCCGGCGTTCCGCCGGGCAAAACAAAACTGCTGAGCGGACCCAGGGCTTTGCCGAGGGCGTCGATTTCGCTTTCCAGGCGCGCCGTTGCGTTCGATTCGATCCGCAAGGTCCCTTCCTTCTCACCGGGGGCGGCCAGATCGGCACCGAGGTCGAAAAGATCGTTTTGCACGCGCAAAAGGGCGTCACGCGCCGTTGCGGCAGGCGACAGGGCTAGCGCCAGGCCGATCTGGGCGTTGGCTTCGTCCACGGCGCCGATGGCTTCGAAACGGATATGAGACTTTTTCACACGCGCACCGCCCACCAGCCCGCTTTGCCCGCCGTCGCCCGTCTTTGTGTAAATTTTTGTCAGCCTGACCATAAAAGGTATTTGGACCCTAAATGTCGCCTGGGGAAAAGCAAAATGTGTTGCCGCCGTTGTTTTTCGCACGGTACATCGCCTTGTCGGCGCGGACGACAATTTTGTGCACCGTATCGGTGTCCTTTTGGCCGCTGAAAGCCGCAATGCCGACGCTGAGCCCAAGGGTTATGCTGTGTTCGTTGATGTCGTAGGGTTTTCTTACGGCATCGATCAGTTTGTTCGCCACGTTTTCAATGGCGTTGTTGTTGATGGTGCCTTCGATAATCAGACAGAATTCGTCGCCCCCGATACGTGCCACGTAATCCGTCTCGCGGGCCAGCGCCTTGATCCGCCGACCCACGGCGCGCAAGACACTATCACCTTGATCGTGACCGTAAGTGTCGTTCACGGACTTGAAGCCGTCCAGGTCGAAATACAAAACCGCGCCGCCCACGCCGCTGCGTCGTGTGCGCGACAGGGCTTCTTTGAGACGGCTGTCGAAGCTGCGGCGATTGCCGAGACCCGTCAGAACGTCGTGCATGGCCATGTGTTCCAGAACGTCGCGGGCTTGCACGGTGTCCGTGATATCGCGCACCGTGCCTTCGATGCCCAGGATGTTTCCATCTTTGTCTTTATAGTACTGCGCGTTGACCGATACCCAGATTCGGCGTCCATCTTTGCGCACCATCTGGATTTCAAAATTGCGCAATCGTCCACCGGATTCTTCAAGACTTTGTAAAAAACGCGCACGACCGTCCGGGTCCTTGTAATGTTTCGTTATATCGAGGCCGATGAATTCTTCACGGGTCCAACCGGTGATCTCCTCCGCAGCCCCGGAGGCGCGCACGGCGCGTTCGTTCAAGTCCGTGCGGTAGTAAAATTCCGCCATGTTTTCGAAAATGGAGCGCAAGTCGCGTTCGGATTCCTTGAGCGCCAGTTCCGCCCGAATCCGCTGACTGATATCACGCAATACCGATTGGGTTACCTTCTTCCCCTGCAAATAGGTGATTCCAGAGGCAACCTCGACGTCGCGTTCCACGCCGTCGTCAGCGATCATCTTGATGTGGATAAGGGGGGTTTTGGACCGGCCTGCGCTGAGGGACAGCAGTCGTTCGCGTGTTAAGACCCGATATTGGGGATGGACAAAATCCTGAATGTTCCTGCCGATCAGATTTTTCGGTTTCGCCACGCCGGCCAATTGTGCGGCGACGGCATTGGCGTAGATAATTTTGCCGAGGCGGTGCAAAATAACGGCGTCGGGAGCCATGTCCACCAGATCGCGATAGCGTTGACGAATTTCTTCCTGGGCCTCGCCCTCATCGGCGTTGTTTCGAGCTATGGCGTGAGGCAACCAGGCGCGCAAGCCGACGTAGAGCAACAAAAAGCCGCCGATATAACCCACCACTTTCGCCAGAAAGGCCTGGGTTGGTGTCTCGCCAATGACGATGAAACGGTTCAATTGGGGAAAATTATCGGTAATGTCCAGGATCGTGCCCATCATCAGCAAAGCCAGCCCCCAGATGAGCATGGACCAGCCCTTGTAGCGGTGTTGACGGGTTTTGCGTCCCAGTGAGAACGCGAACACGAACAGCCCGGCGACGATAATGGCGCGCAGTGTTTCCAAAAAAGCATCGGAGGAGAGGATGTCAAATCCGCTCATGGCATGTTCCCGGCACGATCCCGCAAGTCTTTCGGCGCGACGCTAGACCGCCGCATCTCAAAGCTTGATTGTTATTGTCTGATCTTACGTCCCCACAGGCGCTATGTATTGTAACAGGCGCTATGTATCGTATAAGAGGTAATGCGTACAGGGGGAAAAATCCATGCGCGTTATGGATAATGATGCTGTCTATGGTATTTATGGCGCACTTCGTGGAAACGCGTTGGGTTATGTGGCGCTTTTGCGCCTCGGCGCGATAACGGGGACGGGGTAGGTTTTGTCGCTATAGGAACCAGGGTTTGCGATCAAGGTGCGGAAGGTGTGTTCGATATATTTGACGACACCGGGGCGGTACGGTTCGCTTACCGGCGCCCAGGTGACGAACAACCCGCCATTCTTCTCATAGTCCGTAATGTCGCGATTGTCGCCTGCGCCGTGCAGGGCGGCGGCGAGGTCGTTGCTATGTCCGGCGAACACCCATTCCGGATGGATGCCGGCATGCCAGATCATGTAGACGCCCCCCACACCGCTTAATCCCAGTTCTTCCGGGTCGATATCCAGGAAGGAAAAGAAGCCGCCTTCGGACGTATGCGCCCAAACGGGATCAACCGGTTTGCTGATCGGTGGGGGATTGTTGGCGTCATCGCTTTTGCCAAAACTGAAAAGGCCCATTTTTACAAACCTCTCGACCACGATTCTGATGACTACGATCCTGAATGCGTGCTCGTAGAGTCTATTGTTACACGCTTGAATCCTACGAAAAAATTAACTTTTCTCCTAAAAGATGCGGGTTGCCTTCTTTAGCCATGCGTTCGCGTACCCCTCAAGCAGCGGGCTCAGCGCTGTGCGGACATGGGCGTGATAGGCGTTGAGCCAGTTTTTCTCGGTTTCGGTCATCAACTCTGGCGCAATTGCGTTGAGGTCGATCGGCACCAGCGTCAAGGGCTCGAACGCCAGCATCTCGCGTTCCTCATCCTGTCCCTGCGCTGCGGCACAGACGGTGACGAGGTTTTCGATGCGGATCCCGTAAGCGCCCGCTTTATAATATCCCGGTTCGTTCGACGTCACCATGCCGATTTTCAGGGCCACATCAGGCCCCCGTTTGGCGATACGTTGCGGCCCTTCGTGAACGCTCAGGTAGACGCCCACACCGTGACCGGTGCCGTGGTCGTAGTCTAGCCCGGCATCCCACAGGGGGTGCCGGGCCAAAACATCCAATTGTCGCGCGCAGGTGCCCTTGGGAAAACGTTGGCGTGCAAGGGCGATGTGACCCTTGAGCACGCGGGTGAAACGGTCTTTCATTTCTGCCGAGGGCGGGCCGATGGCGACGGTGCGTGTCACGTCCGTGGTGCCGTCTTGATATTGCGCTCCGGAATCCACTAGATAAAACGTTCCGGGTTCAAGGGTGCGATCGTTCTCTTTACCCACGCGGTAATGCACGATTGCGGCGTTGGGGCCGGCGGCGGAAATGGTCGGGAAACTTAGACCGCGAAACAGCGCGTTTTCGCCACGCAACGCATCCAGCTTTGCAGCGGCAGAAAGCTCACTGAGATCACCGCGCAACACGGTTTCGTCCAGCCACGCCAGGAACCGCGCCATCGCCACCCCATCGCGCACGTGTGCGCGCGTCATCCCGTCGATTTCTGTCGGCGTTTTTGCCGCGCGGGGAGCCGCACAGGGATCGTCACCAAAAAGCACGCATGCCCTGCTACGTTCCAGGTGTTGCGAAAGCCACGCCGCGGTGCCGTCGTGGGGGACCAGAACGTGTGCCTTGTGATTTCCCAGTGATTCCAGCGTCGTTGCCAATTGATCGGGTGCGGCGATAACGACATCGGGTCCGAGATGGGCAGCGACCGCTTCGTTTACGCGTCCGGCGTCTATAAACAGCGTTGCCCGTCCGTCGACGCCGAGCAGGGCGAAGGCCAGTACCAATGGCGTATAAGGGACGTCCGAAGCGCGGATATTGAAAAGCCACGCGATACTGTCGCCCGCACCCAGAATGACGGCGTCGACCTTTTGTTCCTTAAGGGCTTGGGCCACGATGGCGCGTTTTTCGGCGCTTGTGCGTCCGGCGTAGGCGATGTCATGGATTTCAAGTGTCGTGGCGGGCGGGGGCGGGCGATCATGCCACAGGGCATCGATGGGATTCTCCGCACATGCCACCAGTTTCGCTCCCGCCTCGATACAGGCTTGGGAAAAACGGGCCACGCCTTGGGGGGTGTGCAGCCAGGGATCGTAACCGATCTCATCGCCGGGCTTGAGGTGGTCTTTCAGCCATGCCTCCGCCGGTGTCTCGGTGCTGTGGTGGATTGCGAAGACTTCGCTGTCCACCTCGTTTGCCGCCTGAAGCGTATAGCGTCCGTCTACGAACACGCTCGCCACCCCTTCCAAGACGATGGCGAACCCCGCCGAGCCGCTGAAGCCGGTGAGCCGCGCCAGACGCTCATCGCCCGGCGGCAGGCTCTCGCTCTGATGCGCGTCGGCGTGGGGAATGAGAAAACCGTTCAGGCCGTCATCCTTCAGCCGCGTGCGCAGTTTCGCGCATAAAGTGGGGTCGTAAGAAATGGGATAAAGGGTCGTATCCAAGGTAACACCCGTTCAAAATGAGTCTTTCCTAAGGTGGCAAG
Organism: uncultured Magnetovibrio sp.; assembly: GCA_964451415.1. Taxonomy (GTDB): domain Bacteria; phylum Pseudomonadota; class Alphaproteobacteria; order Rhodospirillales; family Magnetovibrionaceae; genus CAYVHU01. Next base: position 32,583 of record CAYVHU010000007.1, on the reverse strand, counting down.
CGGAGGGTCAATCCGGCGGGACCAATTCGCATACCAGCGGCGCATGGTACGATTCCGGGGCGTCTTGCACCGCCGCCGGGCTGGACACTTCATCATGCAGGGCCTCGTTGTAGCATTCCACATGACGCAGCCAGCCCATTAGGTTCTGCGATAGTAAGATATGGTCTACCATATGGGGGCGTCCCCGGTGAATGGTGGAAAAACGCTGCGATTCCGGCAAGCCGCGTTCCGCGGCGATCAAAATGCGCGAGATCAATGTTCCCTGGCCCATGTCGTCCTCGTCGCCGGCTATGAGGCGAACCGGGGCTTGTGTGTCCTCGGCGTTGAAATCGCCCGCAACACAAACCAGGGCGTCCTTGTCCAGATCGAACAGGCGCTCCAGGAAGGTTCGAACCTCTAGCGCTTGTCCGGCGGCTTTGAGCGTGGCGAGGAACAGCCCCTCCGCCCAGCCGGACAGGGTTTTCCAATTGTGCCGGTCGCGCTTTTGTCCCGCCACGAACGCGGCGCGCGGGGCGCGCAAATGTACGTTGATCACCACCATTTTCCGCCCTGCACCCAGATCCACGTCGGCATACAGCATGGGGCGGTCCCAGACGACGGGCTGGGGTTCGTCTTGCGGCGGGTCCGAGGTTTGGCAGCGATAGAGTGGCGGATCGACCAGTTGGGTCCACACTTCCTGCGTTGCGACGATGGGAAAACGCGAGAGGATCACAAGATTGTGGCGGTCGCGTACCCCATGACCCGTGGGGCTTTGCGTGACCACGCGATGGTAATCCGCGTAGGGTGTGCCCGCCAGCACCCGGTCCAGAGCATGCAGACTTCGCGGCATTCCCTTGGCTTCGCTTTGGCCGTTGACCTCTTGCAAGCAGACGATGTCGGCGCGCAGCCGTTGCAGTTGCGGACGCAGGGCCTGGATACGGCTTTCCAACGAGGCGCGACCACGCGGCGGTTCATCCAGACTTTCCAGGTTGAAGGTGGCCAGTCGCACGGCATTTGAATTGGGGCGCACGGTGCGTGAATCGTTGGTCATAGTCTTCAGTATACACGAAAGACAAAATCACACGGCGCGGATCAGACGACGTGGCGTTCCGGCGGAATGTGGATCGAGACCACGGTTCCCCCGCCGTGGGTGCTGGCGATGTGTAATTTTGCGCCGTGCAAGGCCACGATTTTTTTGCTGAGAGAAAGCCCCAGCCCCAGCCCCTCGAACTTGCGCGACAAGGTACCGTCCACCTGGCGAAATGCCGAAAGGGCGGTTTTGAGGTCTTGCGCGGACATGCCGATTCCGGAATCGCGCACGGCGAGAACGACATCGCGGGTTGTCCGGTCCAACGTGGCGGTGACGAGAATGCGTCCGCCCTTGGGCGTGAATTTCACGGCATTTGAAAGAATGTTGAGGAGAATTTGTTCGAAACGTTGAATGTCGATCAGCACATCGGGAAGTTTTTTGGCGGTGCGATAACTCAAGGCAAGTTCTTTGTCGAGGGCGTGCGGTTGGATCGTGCGCACGACGGTGTCGATCAAAAGGCGTGGCGCACACGGTTCGATCTCAAGATTGATGCCCCCCGCTTCGATCCGCGAGACGTCCAGGATATCGTTTATGGTGCCCAACAAATGGACTCCCGATTTGCGAATGTTTTGAATGTAGTCTCGGTAACGTTTGCGGATGGGACCGAACAATTCCGACAGCATGACATCGGAAAAGCCGATGATGGCGTTCAATGGCGTGCGCAATTCATGGCTCATGTTGGCCAAGAATTCGGTCTTGACGCGGTTTGCGACCTCTGCATGTTCCTTGGCGCGAATGAGTTCTTGTTCAAAGGCGATCTTGTCGGTGATGTCGCTGAGCGATCCCGCCATGCGGTAGACCCGCCCCGATGCATTGCGTAGCGCGGTTGCGGAAATTCGGATCCAGCGTTCTGTTTTGCCGCGACCTGTCAAGCGGCATTCGACGATGAAATCCCGAGTTTCTCCTTTGAGGTGGCGGACCAGATGGGTGCGATATTCTTCCCTGTCGTCCGGATGGATCAGGCGGCGCCATGATGAAAGTTTGATGAAAGAACTTTTGTAGCCCGTCAACTCGCGCACCTTGGCCGAGATATAGAGTTGGTCGTTTTCGACATCCCAATCCCAGATGCCGTCGCCCGCGCCGTTGACGGCGAGTTCGTAACGTTCGCGGCTGACGCGCAGGTTTTCTTCTGTTTCTATGCGCTGTGAGACGTTGCGTGCCACCAGCATCAAGTTTGTGGAAGGTTGCTCGCGGCATGAAGATGCCGTTAATTCGACTTCGATGGTGGAGCCGTCCAAGCATGTCAGACGTGCACGATACGTACCGTGGGTTTTTAATGTCTTCACATCGTTGTCGAAGATCGCGTGAAAGTCCGGATGAAGAAATTCACGGAAACGATGCCCCATGAAGGGGGCCTTCGCGTTCGCTTTCAGCAGCTTCACGCCGGCGCTGTTGATGAAAGTGATGATGCCATTGTGGAGCGTACAAGTGAGATCGGGTATCATTTCGGCAAGTTTGCAATAGCGCGCTTCGTTCTGCGCCGAGGTTACTTCCCTTCTATGATGGGAGCATTGGCCGTTTAGTAGCGGCGTGATGTCGTGCGCTGCGCCGCGATAGCCCAGAAACATGTTTTTGTCATTGTAATAAGGCGTGCTGTTCAATGTGAAATGCAGGAAATCGCCTTCGGCCGAGCGCAAGGAACAGGCGATGTCGTTAAAGGGTTCGTGGTCGTTCAGGTTGAACAAGATGGGGCCGCGTTCGTGCACGTGGTCATCGGCCAGGACGACTTGTTGCAGGGTTTTGCCGATCAGGGTTGTTGTGTCCAGACCGGTGCTTTCCTCGAAGCGTTCGGAAACGAAAATAAATTCGTGGTCCTCATTGGTTTCCCAAATCCAGTCCTTAAGCGTCGATACGACATCGCGCAGCCGCTGTTCGGGGCCGCCGACATGTTCGGATGTCTTGGAGATGGACATTTGCGCGTTCATTTAGGTCCGTTTTTAACGTATATTCTCGCATTGATCAATTCAGGGTAAAGTTGTTTTTTTTAAGTATTGCTCCACTATGTCTATACACTCTTCACGGGCTAGAATCCAAACGCGATTGTCTGGGCCTTTCCTTACGATGAAAAACGGTGTAACGAAGGTTTTTCCGGCGGATTTCAAACCCTATGAAAGACAAGATGACCACCATGGCGGCAAAAAATACGAGCACCATTTGGGGGGGGCGTTTTCAGGCGGGCCCGTCTGCGGTGATGGAAGACATCAATGCCTCCATAGATTTCGACCGTCGTCTCTATGTTCAGGACATCCGTGCTTCACGCGCCCATGCACAAATGCTGGCGCACCAAGGGATCATCGGTGCTGCCGACGGCAAGGCTATTTTACAAGCTCTGGATCGCATTGAAGATGAGATCAAGGCGGGGGATTTCAAATTTTCCCGAGCCCTTGAAGACATCCACATGAATGTGGAGAATCGCTTGCGTGCATTGATCGGCGATGCGGCGGGACGTTTGCACACGGCGCGTTCACGCAACGATCAGGTGGCCACGGACGTGAAGCTTTGGGTGCGCGACGCCCTGGACGGTGTAGATGGCGCGCTTAGGGATTTTCAGGCGGCGTTGATTGATCGCGCCGAAGAACATGCCGCCAGCGCCATGCCGGGCTTTACCCATCTTCAAGCGGCGCAACCGGTGACGTTGGGCCATCACCTTCTGGCTTATGGTGAAATGCTGGGGCGGGATCGTTCGCGTGTTCATGATTGTCGGGTGCGGCTCAACGAATGTCCCTTGGGTGCGGCGGCGCTGGCGGGAACGTCGTTTCCCATCGACCGCGAACAAACAGCGGCGGCGCTGGGCTTCGATCGCCCGACGCGCAATTCCCTCGACAGCGTGTCGGATCGCGATTTCGCTTTGGAATATTTGAGCGTTTTGTCGATTCTCGCCGTGCATTTGTCGCGCATGGCTGAGGAAATGGTGTTGTGGACTTCCGAACAGTTCGGTTTCATGCGCGTGTCCGATGAATTTTCCACCGGTAGTTCCATCATGCCGCAAAAACGCAACCCCGACGCGGCTGAATTGGTGCGCGGCAAAACGGGCCGGGTGTTTGGGGCCTTGATGGGCCTGTTGACGACGATGAAAAGTCTGCCGCTGAGCTACGGCAAGGACATGCAGGAAGATAAAGAGCCGCTGTTCGATGCCTCGGACACCATGGAGCTTTGCCTCAGCGCGATGAGCGGTATGATCCGTTCGGCCACCTTCAACACCGAGCGTATGAAGGCCGACGCGGGCAAGGGGTTCACCACCGCGACCGATCTGGCGGATTGGCTGGTGCGCGTTCTGGGGTTGCCCTTTCGCGATGCCCACCATATCACCGGCGCGCTGGTGAAAATGGCCGAAGATCGCGGCTACGCCCTGGAAGATCTGCCCCTTGCTGACATGCAGGGCGTCGAAGCGGGTATTACCGACGATGTTTTCACCATCCTCAGCGTGAGCGATTCCTTGAACAGTCGCGCCAGTTACGGCGGTGCGTCGCCGCGCAACGTGGCGGTGGCCGTGCGCGAAGCGCGTGAAAGGTATTTGAAATGATACGATTTGTGAGCCTCGCCATCGTGGCGCTACTGGTGGCGGTGAGTGTGAGCGCATGCGGTCGCCGTGGCGCGCCGGCGGACCCGCCGGGGACCACCTATCCCGGTCAATACCCCAATCGGTAAAAGAACGAATCCATGGATTATTTTTCGTACAAGAATGCCCGCCTGTACGCCGAAGATGTGGCACTTAGCGAGATCGCCGCTAAGGTAGGGACGCCATTTTACGCCTACTCCGCGGCAACATTAACGCGCCATTTCAACGTGTTCGCCAAGGCGCTGGCCAGTCTGGACGCCCTGGTTTGCTATGCGGTGAAAGCCAATTCCAATCAGGCGGTGATCAAGACGCTGGCACGGTTGGGGGCCGGTGCGGATGTCGTTTCGGGCGGTGAATTGGCGCGTGCCCTGGAAGCGGGCATTCCTGCCTCGCGGATTGTTTTTTCCGGGGTCGGCAAGACCGCACACGAAATCGAAGCCGCCTTGGAAGCGGGCGTCAAGCAAATCAACGTGGAATCGGAACCTGAATTGGAACACGTCAGCGCACTGGCCATGCGCATGGGCGTCATCGCACCGGTGGCTTTGCGCGTCAACCCCGACGTGGATGCGGGAACGCACGAAAAGATCACCACCGGGCGCAAGGAGAATAAATTCGGCATCGAATGGACCCGTGTCCGTGAGGTCTATGGAAAAGCCGCCAATCTGCCGGGGATCAAGGTTCAGGGCCTGGCCGTGCATATCGGTTCGCAATTGCTGGATTTGCAGCCGTTTCGCGACGCCTTTATGCGTATTGGATATCTCACGGCCATGCTGCGCGCCGATGGCTTGGAGGTGGATGTTGTGGACCTCGGCGGCGGTCTCGGCATTCCTTACTGTGCTGAAGAAGAAGCACAGGCAACCTCGCCGGAGGCTTACGCGAAAACGATCCACGAAACGCTGGGGGGGCTGGACGTTGAACTGGTGCTGGAACCTGGACGTATGATCAGCGGTAATTCCGGTGTGCTGGTGACGCGCGTAATCTATGTCAAGGAAGGGATAGGCAAGACCTTTGTGATTGTCGATGCGGGCATGAACGACTTGATCCGTCCAACGCTTTATGACGCGCACCACAGCATCGTTCCTGAGAAGGAACCGCAGCCTGATCAGGATCTCATCGACGTCGATATTGTCGGGCCGATCTGCGAAAGTGGCGATACCTTCGCCATAAACCGCCGTTTGCCGCGCATCATGGCGGGGGATCTTCTGGTGGTGCGCACGGCGGGAGCCTATGGTGCGGTTCAGTCATCAACCTACAACACTCGACCTTTGGTGGCCGAGGTGATGGTGAACGCAGACCAATTCGCCATTGTGCGTGCGCGTTTTTCGGTCGAAGAGATTATCGCTCTAGACCATCTTCCCCCCTGGCTGGAAGCGTGATTCGCGGTACTCTGCGATGGGTGCAAAAATTAATGTTCTGGGGATGTCTCGGCTTTTCCCGCTTCGGGGCTGATGAACTTGACGGTCATCTGGCGGGCGGTTCCGGGCGGGTTTTTGAACTCCGCCTTGAACGCAATGCTGCCGCCCGCTTTCAAGACGTCCTTGGACAGCTTCATGACCGTATGCGCCAGAACTTTGTTTTGCGGGGTCGTTAGCGAAACTTTCAAAGGCGGTACGACGATGGGTTGTTTCGTGATGTTGACGATCTTGCCGGTGATGATCAGGTATTCCACGCCGCCGCGTACATCCCGTGTGGGTGTGATGTCCTGCGGCACGAGCCCTTCACCGGGGTCGGGCGTGTACAGGCCGGAAAGGACGTAGAGGCTTTTGCTGGCGGGGACGTATTTCATCACCATGCCTTTGGCAAGCACGATCACCAACGAGAGTGCGACGAATAGCCCGACGATGGAAAACAAGGCGATTTTCAACTTGCCCGTGCTTTTTTGCTGCGGACGGTGGAAACGCGGGCGGCCTATGGGGATTTCGTCGTCGTCTATGGCGAAGGCTTCGGGAATCGGGTCCGGGTCCGGGATGTCTTCGGGTTGAATTTCTTCATTGGTCGTTTCCGCGTCCGAAGGGGCGTTGACCACGGATTCGATGGGATCGGGTTCCGCTTCGCCAAAGATGTCGTCCAGATCGTCCTGGGACAGGGGGCTTTCTTTCGGTTCTGGCCCTGGTTCTGGCGCAGGTTCCGGGGGTGGCGCAGGTTCTGGTTCCGGTGCGGGTTCCGGCGCGGCGACGAAGACGGGTTCCGGCGCAGGTGGCGGCGGGGCGGGCGCCGCTGGGGCCGGGGTTGGGGGCGCCGCCGGAGTTGGGGGCGGGGTTGCCGCCGGGAGGGTTATTTGCTGTTCGCGCACCTCGATGGAATGGATTACAGATTGCTGCCATGTATGGCCACAACGCGCGCAACGCATCATCGACCCGGTGGGTTTAATGGCGTTTGGAGGAATGTCGTAGTGTGTTCCGCAATGGGGACAGGTGATGATCATCGGCGACTTTGGACCCGTTTGAAGCGCGTTAACCTCTTGCCATTTATAGGCGTTTGCAGAGTTCAACGCAAGCAAGGCGGTTTATCAATTTGTGGACTTTACGCCCCCGGCCATGCCATCGTAAGGCTTGGTGGCGCGATGTGCGCCGAGGTTGAACGAAGGCGCGGTTTTGTGGATATACCCCCGGATACATTGATCGCTCGGTTTGAGAATGTCGGGCTTCGTTACGGTATGGGCCGAGAGGTTTTACAAGATGTGACGTTTGATCTAGCTCCCGGATCCTACCATTTTCTGGTTGGTCCGTCGGGGGCCGGAAAGTCGTCTTTGTTGAAGCTGATGTATCTGGCGCACCGGCCGTCGCGTGGTTTGGTGCACCTGTTCGGGTGTGATATCGCCACGACGCAGCGCGGCGCTTTGCCGGCGTTGCGTCGTTCCATCGGGGTGGTGTTCCAGGACTACCGTTTGCTCGATCATCTTTCCACCTTTGACAACGTGGCGTTGCCGCTGCGTGTTGCCAATATCCGCGAAAGCGATGTCAAACGCCATGTGGAGGAACTGTTGACTTGGGTGGGCTTGAAAAATCATATGCTCGCCCGCCCGCCGACCCTGTCGGGTGGTCAGAAGCAACGCGTTTCCATTGCGCGGGCGGTCATTTCGCGTCCCAGCCTGCTGATGGCGGACGAACCCACCGGGAACGTGGATGAACGGATGGGTTTGCGTCTCATGCATTTGTTCGAGGAGCTGAACAAGCTTGGCACCACGATCGTCGTGGCGACCCATAACGAAGCGATGGTGCGCCAGCTAGGTCATCCGGTGATGCGCCTTGATGCGGGTCGCTTGATGATCACGCCGGGGATGCGTGCGAATAGCGATTTTGGCGTTTTGGATGGTGGGAAACGCATATAATGTTCTCCCGTCGTTCCGACCTGCCTTTGGATCAAGACGCCCTGGGGCGTTTTTTACCGTGGCTGGTTGCTTTTATGGTGTTTCTGGCGGCGTTGGCGCAAGCGGGCCTGATCGGTCTGGATCATTTGGCGCAACGTTGGGATACCGGCATGGCAACGACCTTGAGTGTGCAGGTGCCCGCCGATCCGCAAGGCGATGAAGGTTCCGGCACGCGGCGGTTGCAAACCGTCGTGAACATGTTGGCCGCGACTCCCGGAGTGGTGCGCACGCGCGTCATTTCAGACGACAAGGTTTTGCAGCTTTTAAGTCCGTGGCTTGGCCAGATCAATGCCGCCGACGTTCCCTTGCCGCGCTTGATCGACGTGAAAACGGACCCTGCGTTGAGCGTGGATGTGCGCGTTTTGCAGCAAAAACTCGATCGGGCCGTATCCGGTGTTCAGGTGGACGACCACGGCGTATGGCTGGTGCGGTTGATCGAAATGGTGCGCTCTTTGGAAGCATTGGCGTTTGCCGTTTTGATGCTGATTTTCGCCGCTGCCAGCGCGACGGTGGTGTTCGCCACGCGCACCGGACTGACCGTGCATGCCGAGGCGATCGAGGTGTTGCACTTAACCGGTGCGCATGACAGCTATATCGCCCGGCAATTTGCCGCGCGCGCCCTGAGGCTTGGGCTCAAAGGCGGATTTTACGGTCTCGCTCTGGCGGGGCCGACGTTGCTGGCGTTGCAAGTCGTGGCGGGGCGGATGGAGGCCGGTCTGATACCGAACGTTGCGTTGCCGGTATCGGGTTGGCTTTCCTTGACGGGCTTGCCGGTGGCGGCGGGGCTGGTCGCGGGCGCGACGGCGTACATTACCGTGATGCGAAACCTGAAGGGGATGCTTTGACATGGCCCGTTCTTCCCTGTCGCGTTTCTCCCCCCGCCGGCGTTCGGGGGTCGTCATCAAACGGTTTGCGGCGCTGTTTGTCGTTCTTGTGGGCGTGTGGGGTGTGGGGCTATTTCGTTATGCCGATTCGATTCCGACGCAAGGGGAGAATACGCGCACAAAAACCGACGCCATTGTCGTTCTGACCGGGGGCAGTGGACGTCTGGCCGAAGGGTTGAAGCTGTTGAAGACCGGAAAAGCGGACAAATTGTTTATTTCCGGCGTTTACAAGGGCGTGGACGTGAGAACTCTTCTGGAGGCCTACCGGCAGAATCCGGACGACCTCAACTGCTGCGTCAGCGTCGGCTATGCCGAGGATACCATCGGCAATGCGCTGGAGACCGCCCAATGGGTGCGAAAGAATGGCGTGAAGTCGCTTCGTCTTGTAACCAGCGCCTATCATATGCCGCGCTCAATATTGGAATTCGAGCACGCCATGCCCACGATCGTGCTGGTTCCGCACCCGGTCTTTCCGTCCCATGTGAAGCGGCGCAACTGGTGGGCTTGGCCGGGCACCGCGGATTTGTTTATCGGTGAATACAACAAGTTTCTTATCGCCTGGACACGTCACTTCTTACTCGGTTTTTTCCCATGATGCTTTTTCGCTCTATATTATTCAACGTGCTGTTTTTCGGTGGCGGTTTGCTGCTTGCCGTACTTTTGCTGCCGTGTCTGCTTTTGCCACGAACCGCCACGCAATGGGGTTTGAAGGCCTGGGCGCTGAGTATGATGTGGTTTTTAAGGGTTGTTGTCGGCCTGCGTTGGAAACTCAAGGGGCTGGAGAACCTGCCTGACGAACCGTGCATATTCGCCTGCAAGCACCAAAGTGCATGGGAAACGGGCTTTTTTTATCTGTTGCGTCGCGATCCTGCCTACATTTTGAAAAAAGAACTGCTCACTATTCCTTTTTTTGGTTGGTATGTCGCGCGCGGTGGTGCCATCGCCATAGACCGAAAGGCGGGGGCATCGGCCTTGAAAGCGATGGTTCGCGGGGCGCGGGCCTGTTTGGCGCGCGGGCAGGATGTTGTTATCTTTCCCGAAGGCACCCGTTCCGCCCTCGATGAGCCTGGTGTTTATCACCCGGGTGTCGCCGCACTTTACAAGGGGTGCGCCGTACATGTAGTGCCCTTTGCCGTGAATTCCGGTTTATTCTGGCCACGGCGCAGTTTTTTGAAACGTCCGGGGTGTGTGACCATCGAAATTCTGCCGGCGATCGCGCCGGGGCTTGATCGCAAGACCTTCATGGCGACGCTCGAATGCCGTATGGAAGAGGCCACAAAGGTGCTGGTGGCGGATGCCCGGATGAGATACCCCCATGCATTGGCGGTGGCGCCTGATCCGTGTGCGGTGGAAAATAACCATGGTCATAACGGTGTGAAATAATAGTTTTCAAAGCGTTGGCCACATATAGTTTACGATATATTAATATTACAAAACAGCCTGTGGAAAACTTTGTGGACTTTTTCCCGGAAGGTTTTCCCCAGATTGCTGTGGATATGTGCATGAAGAAACGCGTGTCAAAATCGGTGCGTTGTGTAGGATGCGCCCAGGGGGCAGAGCCCCGTTGGGGGGCCATCTGAAACATAACAGGAACATCCGTTGACCGATCTTGGCTTCGCGCGTACACTGGGTCTGGGTGGCATCTAAAATATCGTTTGATTGCAATGAGTTCCGCTATTCTCTGAGGCATTTTGAACGGTCTCGCCTTCTCCCAACGTATTGGGAACCCCAGGGACTTCTGGCTTCAATGTGGATGTAAAGAAAAAAGCACGCGAACTATGGCTCCCATTTCCCCTGTTTCCCAGCAAATCTGGGATATGAAGTACCGTCTGAAAGGGGCGGACGGGCACCCTGTGGACAAAACCATCGAAGAGACGTGGCGACGGGTTGCGCATGCCCTGGCGGCACGCGAAGATGACCCTGGGCGTTGGCGGGAACGCTTCTTCGATATCCTCTGTGATTTTCGTTTTTTGCCGGCCGGCCGCATCATCGCGGGCGCGGGTGTGGCGCGCAATGTGACCTTGTTCAACTGTTTTGTCATGGGCGATGTGCCGGATTCCATGGCGGGTATTTTCGACAGCCTTAAGGAAGCCGCGCTGACCATGCAGCAAGGCGGCGGTATCGGCTACGATTTTTCCACACTGCGTCCCAAGGGCGCTCGGGTGAAGAAGATCGGTGCGGATGCGTCGGGCCCGCTGAGTTTCATGGATGTGTGGGATGCCATGTGCCGCACCATCATGAGCGCCGGGTCGCGCCGTGGCGCCATGATGGGGGTGTTGCGCTGCGACCATCCGGATATCGAAGCGTTCATCGCCGCCAAACAGGAGCCGGGACGGCTGCGCATGTTCAACCTTTCGGTCCTGGTGAGCGATGCGTTCATGACGGCGCTTGAAGCGGACGACAGTTGGGACCTGTCTTTCAATGGCGAAGTTTACAAAACCGTATCCGCGCGCGCGTTGTGGGACAAAATCATGCGCGCCACCTACGCTTATGCCGAACCGGGCGTGATTTTCATTGACCGCATCAACCGCTTGAATACCCTGAACTACATCGAAACCATCCATGCGACGAACCCCTGTGGCGAACAGCCGCTGCCGCCCTATGGCGCGTGCCTTTTGGGGTCGGTTAATCTGGCGCGGCTCGTCAGCGATCCGTTTGACGACGATGCAGCGATCGACATGGCGGCGCTCTCAGCCTTGGTGACGACGGCGGTGCGCCTGTTGGACAATGTGATCGACGTGTCGCGTTTTCCCTTGGCGCAGCAGGAAAAAGAAGCCAAATCCAAGCGCCGCATCGGCCTGGGCGTGACCGGTCTGGGCGATGCGCTGATTATGTGCAATGTGCGCTATGGTTCACCGCAGGCAGTACGCTTGTGCGAGACATGGATGAAGGCTATTGAGCGTGCGGCCTATCTGGCCTCTGCTGATCTGGCGCGTGAAAAGGGCGCCTTTGCGCTTTATGACAAGGAAAAATACCAGAAAGGGGAAATGATCCAACGTCTGGACGCCGATGTGCAAGGGGCCATCGCCGCGCATGGTGTGCGTAACGCGCTGATCACCTCGATTGCGCCGACCGGCACCATTTCCCTGTTTGCCGACAATGTATCCAGTGGCCTGGAGCCGGTGTTCAGTTTTAAATATACCCGCCATGTTCTCCAACCCGACGGCACGCGCAAGGAAGAATATGTGACGGACTATGCCTATCGTCTTTACCGTAAACTTAAAGGTGACGATGCGCCGTTGAGTGAGGCTTTCGTGGATGCGCAACAGCTTGCCCCGCAGGACCATTTGGCGATGCAGGCGGCGGTGCAGAAATATATCGACAGTTCCATCTCCAAGACCATCAACTGTCCCGAAGACATTTCGTTCGAAGCCTTCAAGGACATCTACAAACGGGCCTATGAACTGGGTTTGAAGGGCTGCACCACGTACCGTCCCAATGATATCACCGGCGCGGTGTTGGAGGTCCGCAGCAAATCAGGAGGGCGCAAAAAAACGCGCACGAAGGAGCCGCAACAAGCAAGTTTGCCGTTCGGTGCGTCCGTTGCGAACCGGCCCGCAGCCAAAGGCGACATGGGTTCGACCGTGCATCAGATGTTTCGTCCGTTGGAGCGTCCGGAGTCCCTCAAGGGCAGTACATACAAACTCAACTGGCCGGAATCCGAACATGCCCTCTATGTGACCATCAACGATTTTCTTCATGACGGCCGCGAACGCCCCTTTGAGGTGTTTATTAACTCGAAGAATATGGAACATTACGCCTGGACGGTGGCGTTGTGTCGTATGATTTCTGCGGTGTTTCGCCGCGGCGGTGATGTGTCGTTCGTGGTCGAGGAACTGAAAAACGTCTTCGACCCACGCGGCGGTCATTGGGTCGGCGGGCGTTATGTCCCGTCTTTGCTGGCGGCCTTGGGTGAAGTGATCGAGAAGCATATGATCGCCATTGGCTTCTTGAAGGGCGGCACGCCCTTTCGCGAAATGCCGGAACGTGAAGCATTGGTGGTCAATCTGGACGCCGGATCTGCCGAAGATGCACGCGAAGAGAAGCCGTCGCAGGATACGCGTTTGCGGTTTTGTCCCAAATGCAGCCAGCCGGGTCTTACCAGGCAGGAAGGCTGCGACACTTGTTTGGAGTGTGGGTATTCGAAGTGCGGTTAAAGTTTCAGGGCTTTTTCAAGGACTCGGTGCAAGGGCGTGTCTTTGATTCCCAATTCGTTCATGTGCTTGATCGTGTTGATCATGTAGTCCAGGGATGAGCCACGCTTTCCCACGCCTTGGGCGATCAGCCGGGTTTGTTCGTCGAGGCTGAGTTTTCCCGCATACTGTTCATGTTCGTGGCGCACGACGAAGGTGTAGCCCTGAACGATGCGTCCGTCGCTTAATCTGGTGGCGGCGATATGCGGGCAGTAAACTTTGGTAAGCTGTTCGCGTTCGTCGAGATAAGCCAGCGTTTCGTTGAGGTGCTGCGTGCGTACGCGAAAGGCGCGCCCCGTGCACGATCCGCCGCGTTCCAGACCGAGGACTAGCCCCGGTTTTTCCGGTGTGCCGCGATAGATTGTGGACAGCACGCATAAGCGGCGATGAAAGCCGTAAATGCGCGCCGGGGCGACTTCGGCATAGGCAAAGCCGGGATCCCACATCAAGGAACCATAGCCAAAGACCCAGAAATCGACATGGCGATCGGGAAACATCATTGCCTGGATCCTACGCTTTGCGGCTTCTCCCTCAAGGCATTGCTCCTGTATACTGTCGCACGGAAGCGAGCGGGGTAGAAAAGGAATTTAGGGCCTATGGAACGCCGTGTGCAGCGCGATTGGGGGAACGACACCCATCCGGCGATGACCTATCGTCCGCCGAAGGCCTTGCGGCGCACACGCGCGTTGGTGAGCGTGTTGGTCAGTATCGTTTTGGCGGTGGGGGCATGGTCTTTGTTATGGTACGGCGCTGCGTTCTGGGTGCAGGGCAATATCCAGGGCTGGATGGCGGATCAAGATGCGCACGGTGGCGTTGCGAAGTCTGCCGGGGTTGTGGTTTCGGGGTATCCCTCACGCATCGTCGTGCGCCTTGTCAAGCCCCACTACCGGGGCGTGATCTTTGGCGAAAGCGTCGATTGGCGCGGTGACGCAGTTGTTCTTTCCGCCCGTCCCTGGATGCCGTGGCGGCTGCGGGGCGAAGTTTTGGGCAGGCTTGAAGTGACCTGGGGGGCGCGCAAAATGAAGTTTGCGGGTCAGGCGAAGAGCGTGAGCGTTATTTTCACGTCGGGCCGGGAATGGTTGGAGACCCTCGTCTTGGAGGTTCGTAAATTGCATATGAGCGGCTCTTCCCCGGTGGTCGTGGACGATTTAAGCCTGCGCGGCGCGCGCCACAATCAAGCTCTGAGCTTAACGCTAGCGGGCCACGGTTGGACTTTGCCGCTGCACGGCGGCTGGGGGCTGGGAAACCGCATCGACACCGTTGACGTGAGCTTGCGTATGAACGGTGCGCTGCGTGCGGGGAAAACCCTGAAAACGCGTCTGGCTCACTGGCGGGACGCAGGCGGCGTGATTCGGATGGAACGTGTGAACCTGCGTGCGGGTCCTTTTGCCTTGAGTGCGTCGGGAAGCGTGGCATTGGACAAGAATTTTCAGCCCCGCGGTGCATTTTCCGCCAAAATGAGGGGGTTGTTTTCGGTCCTGGAAATCCTCCGCACCCGGGGCTTGATCCAAGGTCCCAACGCCGTATTGGCCACCATGGTGCTGGCGGCGTTCAGCACTCGGCCCAAGGACGGCGCGACGTCCTCGATCAGTCTGTCGGTAAGTGTGCAAAACAGGAAATTGTCTCTCGGTCCCGTGTTCCTCGTCAAAATCCCTGAAATCGACTGGGGGTTTGCGAAAATCAAAATCAAGAAACCTCAAGTGCGCGATTACAAGAATGCGCCGCCGGTTTTCTAGGGTCCGACCCTAGGGTCCGACCCTAGGCATCGCCGTTTGGTTTGACGTCGGGAATATGTTGTTTGATGTCGATGATGCCACGGCGGATGGCGCGGGTGCGGGTGAAGGCGGCTTCCAGTTTTGCGCCGTCGCCCTTGCGGATGGCGCGCTGCAACTCGCTCAGGTCTTCGCTGAAGCGGCCCAGAATGTCCAGAACCGCGTCACGGTTGTTCAAAAAGACGTCGCGCCACATGACCGGATCGCTGGCGGCGATGCGGGTGAAGTCACGAAAGCCGCCGGCGGAAAACTTGATCACTTCGCGTTGAGTGTCGTCTTCCAGTTGCGAAGCCGTATCGACGATGGTGTAGGCGATCAAGTGCGGTAGATGTGAGGTGATGGCGAGAATCTGATCGTGGTGTGCGGGGAGCATGATTTCGACCTTTGTGCCGCACGCTTCCCACAAAGCCCGAACCTTTGCAATGGCGGTTTCATCGCAGCCGTCTTGCGGGGTGAGGATGCACCAATGGCCGGGAAACAACTCCGCATACCCCGCTTCGGGGCCTGAATGCTCGGTTCCCGCGATGGGATGGCCGGGCACCAGATGCACGCCGTCGGGCAGGTGGGGGGCGATGGCTTCGATGGCCGCTGCCTTGACCGAGCCCACGTCGGAGACGATGGCCCCGTATTTGAGCGCGCCGGCGATGGTTTTGACCACCCCTTCATAGGCTCCCATGGGGGTGCAGATCACGATCATATCCGCATCGCGCACCGCCTCGGCGGCATCCAGGGTGTAGCTGTCGCCCAGGTTTAGTTCCTGGGCCTTGGCCAGAGTTTCAGGCCGCCGCGTGGTGATGGCGATATGGTTCGCAAGGCCGTGTTTTTTGATCGCGCGGGCCAGCGAAGAGCCGATCAATCCGACGCCGATCAAGGCGATGCGCTCGCAACAAATCATGGTGTTGTTCCTTTGAAGGCGTCCATGGTGTTGAGAAAGGCTTTCATTTCATCATCGGTGCCAATGGAGATGCGCAGGGCCTCGGGAAGTCCATAGCTGGACATGTACCTTACGATGATGCCGTTCTCGCGCAGAAAGGCATCGCAGCGTTGTGCGGCTTCGGTGGTGGCGAAGCGCGCCAGCACGAAATTGCCGACGCTGCGGGTGGTGGACAGGCCATGTGCCTTCAACGCGGCTTCGATTCTGGTCACCCAGCGTTGCGTGTGCTCGCGCGAATGGGTCTCGAATTCCAGGTCCGCCAGCGACGCAACGGCCGCCGCCTGGGCCATTGCCGAAACGTTGAAGGGGCCGCGCACGCGGTTGATGACATCGGCGATCTCGCTGGGGAAGTATCCCCACCCCACGCGCAGACCGCCCAGGGCGAAAATTTTCGAAAAGGTGCGCGTCATCACGGTGTTCTGTCCCGCATCCACAAGCTCCTGGCCTGGGGAATAATCGTTGCGCTGGACGAATTCGGCATAGGCCGCATCAATCACCAGCAGGACGTTTTCGGGCAGGCCCGCGCGCAAACGCTCCAGTTCCGCACGCGTAAGATAGGTTCCGGTCGGATTGTTGGGATTGGCGATGAACACGACGCGCGTTTTGTCCGTCACGGCGTTCACGATGGCCTCGACATCCGTGCGCAGGTTTGTTTCCAGGGCTTTGACGGGTGTCGCCCCTGCCGCGTGGGCGGCGATGGGATACATTAAAAATCCGTGCTGCGAATACACCACCTCATCACCCGGCCCGGCGTAGGCGCTGCACAAAAGTGACAGCAATTCATCCGATCCGGCCCCGCATACGATGCGTTGCGCATCCAGGGCGAAGCGCCGGCCGATCGCCTCGCGCAGGGCCGACGCCGTAGTGTCGGGATAACGGTGCGCGGTTTTTGCGGCTTGCGTCATGGCGGCGAGGGCCTTGGGCGAAGGGCCGAAGGGGCCTTCGTTCGAAGACAGTTTCATCACTCGCGCCGTGCCGTTCAGTTTTGATTCGCCGCCGACATAAGGGCTGATGTTCATCACGCCTTGGCGTGGGGGGACGGCGTTGGCCAAGGGCTTTACTCCAATTCAGCCGCACTCACCGGCACGGCGTACCCGCCTAGACCCACAACGCGTAGAATCGCACCGTTCTGGGTGTCCTCAACGGCCTTGATGCGCGGTTCGTTGGCGGCGACGAAGCCGTCCACTTCGATCAGGCTTTGCCATATTTGGGGATGGTTGGCATCGTGGCAATCGGTGAAAAAGATCACGTTTATGTCCACATCGGCGAAGACCTTGCTCAAGGCGTCCGCAGAAAGCTGGCGGGTGCTTTCCATGGCGAGATAACTGCGGTCACGGCCCGTGGGCTGTTGCGCCACGGGACAGATGACCAGCGCCTCATGGTCTGCGGAACGCGCGTTGGAGCCCGGTACAAACGGCAGGCGCGCGATGACGCGTGGCGCATCTGCGCCTTCGAACACCAGGCGACGCCACCACGGGTCTTTTTCCGCTCGTTCAGGCAACGGCAGGATGCCGAGGATCACTTCTTGTTTCTGCACCGCCTCGATAATGCGCCGTGCGGAGGGATACGCGCTCATGGGGACAAAGCTGCCGTACTGGTCGCGCGCCAGGTCCCAAAAGCCGCAGTTGCTTTCGTCCATGAACACGCCGACGGAAAAGGGGCCTTCCATGCGCAACGTGGCGACGATCAACTCGCGCCACATGCGGAACAATTCCGGTTTGGGAAAAGCTCCTGAGTGCTGGGCGAAAAGACGATAAATGATTTCCGCTTCACGGGCGGGACGGATTTTGACGCGTTCTTCCTTCTTATAGGCGCGCACTTCTTCGACAATCAGCGTGCGCTGGCGTAACAAGGCGTGAATCTGATCGTCAAGGTCGTCGATTTCACGCCGCAACTCTGAAAGGTCTCGTGCCATGGGAAGCGTCACTGTTTCCATGTTGGGAAAAGCCGTATGGTAAGGAGCAAGAGTGATAATAGCATCGCGCGCGGAAATCAAAGAAAACATTGACACCTGCCGACGGCAAATCTAGCAATAACGCAAAATGGGACGATCTTGAATTATGACTGCCGAACGGAATTTCTCCGCCGCCGCCAATCAGGCCTACGCCCCCGGTGCGTGGAGTTTGCCGGGGTATCGCGCCCATGTGGCCGAGAATCCGCCGTTGCGCCTGGACAGCGGTGTGGAGTTGCACGGCCTTGATATCGCCTATCAAACCTGGGGGCGGTTGAATGCGGATAAATCCAATGCCATCTTGATTTGCCATGCCTTGACGGGCGACCACTATGCGGCGGGCGCGCACCCCTACACCGGCAAGCCTGGGTGGTGGGAACGCCTTGTGGGGCCGGGGAAGGTCATTGATACGCGGCGTTTCCACGTCATTTGTTCCAATATCCTCGGCGGGTGTATGGGCACCACCGGGCCGCAAGCCATCAACCCGGTGACGGGCCAGGCCTGGGGGTTGGACTTTCCGGTGATCACCATCGGCGACATGGTGCGGGCGCAAAAACGTCTCGTTGAGCACTTGGGCATCGAAAAACTGTTCGCCGTGGTGGGCGGCTCCATGGGCGGCATGCAGGTGCTGGAATGGGCCAGCAGCTATCCCGAGTATGTGTTTGCCGCGGTGCCCATCGCCACGACCGCACGCCATTCGGCGCAAAACATTGCCTTTCACGAAGTCGGGCGCCAGGCGATCAAGGCCGACCCGAACTGGTGCGGCGGCAATTACCTGGTGCAAGGCAAGCGCCCGCACCGCGGTTTGGCGGTGGCGCGCATGGCGGCGCATATCACGTATCTTTCACAGGCCGCGTTGACGCGCAAATTCGGGCGTAATCTGCAAGACCGCGACGCGGTGACCTATGGGTTCGAAGCGGATTTTCAGGTGGAAAGCTATCTGCGCCACCAGGGCAGCACCTTTGTCGACCGTTTCGACGCCAATGCGTATCTGTATATCACCCGCGCCATGGACTATTTCGATCTGGCGGAACGCTACGACGGCCAATTGGTGCGCGCGTTCAAAAACACGCCGGTGCGCTTTTTGGTGGTGTCGTTTACATCGGACTGGCTCTATCCCACGTGCGAAAGCCGCAGGGTCGTCCATGCGCTGAACGCGGGGGCGGCGAATGTCAGTTTTGTGGAGATTGAATCTGATAAGGGTCACGATGCATTTCTTCTGGACGAGCCCGCGTTTCATAAGGTCTTCGAAGGGTTCCTTGAAGGATGCGCCGAACATCGAGGATTGGAAGGAACGCCCACGTGATGCTGGCCAATCCCAAAGCGATTCGCGTTGATCTGCAACGCATTGCGGAAATGATCGAACCGGGAACCCGCGTGCTCGACGTCGGTTGCGGCAACGGCGCGCTGCTGGAATACCTGTGGCATACCAAACAAACCGACGGGCGCGGCATCGAAATCAGCACCGACGGCGTTCAAGCCTGTGTTTCCCATGGTTTGTCCGTGGTTCAAGGCGATGTGGAAACGGACCTGAAGGACTATCCCGACGACACCTTCGATTATGTCATTTTGAGCCAGACGCTTCAGGCCATGATGGACCCGAAAGAGGTTTTGGCGCAGATGACGCGTATCGGCAAACATGCCATCGTTTCGGTGCCCAACTTCGCCTATTGGCGGTTGCGCCTTTATTTAATGTTCAAAGGTCGCATGCCGGTGAGTGAGAACCTGCCTTACGAATGGTACAACACGCCGAACATCCATTTCTGCACCATTCGCGATTTCGTGGAATTGGCGGCAGACATGGGGCTTGTCATTGAACGCAGCCTGTTTTTGGATGATGCAGGCCAATTCAGCACCTTCGGCCGTTCGATCTTCATGGCCAACTGGTTCGGCGAAAAGGCGGTGTTTTTGCTACGCGGGGGCGGCTGATCCGGTTCGGCCCGCCCCCCGGCGGAGCCAGGGCAAAGGTGCGCCGTGTGGTTTCTTCGCCCGCCACTTGTCCGGCGTAGATTTCCTTGACCGCTTCCACCATCACCACACCGCCGAAGGCGGGGAACGCACGACGCCCCACACCTTCGAAGGCGCGTGCCGAACCCAGCACCAAACGAGCGCGTGAGGGCGGCATGTAAAGGGCGATGTGAGATCGTACCGGGGTGAACATGTTGTCGCGCAGCAACCGTGAAAGCTGGCTCGGTGAATAGGGCTGCCCATGGGCGAAAGGGCTGCGTTCCAGGCGTGCCCAGATGCCGCCGCGATTGGGGGCGACGATAAGGATGCGTCCGTTGTCGGCCATCACCCGCCACATTTCGCGCAACATGAAGCGCAATTGTTCGGCGCATTCCAGGGAATGAACCATCAACACCCGGTGCATGCTGAAATCCGCGAAGGGAAGATTGCCTTCATCCACCAAGGTGGTGAGGCCCGGTTCCCCCGGGGGCCAGTGCAAGACGCCCTGGCGTGCGGGCATGGCGGCGATGGTGCGTGCGGCTTCGGGGCGAAACAAGCCGAGGTACGGTGTGGTGTAACCAACGCCGAGCACCGAACACCCCGTGACATCCGGCCATATCTCGCGCAGGTTCCGGCGAATGATGCGCTGCGCCACACGGCCCATGGGATTGGCGTAAAACTCGCGTAAATCGACGGCATCTATCCACATCGCAGCACTGTAGCAGAATCGGACAAAAGGGTGATAGTCTCCATCCTGGCGAAGGGAGAAAAAGCCCATGAACGAATTGGATATTCTTAACGTTCCGGTTTTGAACGACAATTACGTTTATTTGCTTCACGACCCCGCAAGCGGCGCAACGGCGTGCGTCGATCCCGCCGCCGCGCCGCCGGTGATCCGTGCGGTGAAGGATCGCGGCTGGTCCATCTCCCATATTCTTATCACTCATCCACACAGCGACCATACCGATGGCGTGGTGCAAATCGTGTCTGAATTTGCGGCGGAAGTTTATGGCAGTCACGCCGATATGAACGAAATTCCCCACTGCACCCATGGGGTGAAGCAGGGCGAGCGAATTGATGTGGGGACGTTTCAAGCCGAGGTTTTTGACGTTCCCGGTCACACCGCACACCATGTCGCCTATTATTTTGCGGATGCCCAGGCGCTGTTTTGCGGCGATACCTTGTTTTCACTCGGCTGCGGGCGACTGTTTGACGCGACGGCGCAACACATGTGGAGCAGTTTGAAAAAGCTTCGTTCCCTGCCGCCGCAAACCCGCGTTTACGGGGCGCACGAATACACCGCCGCCAATGCCGAGTTCGCCTTGAGTGTCGATCCGGAAAATGTTGATCTCAAGGCCCGGGCAACCGAGGTTTTGCGCTTGCGCGAAGCCGGGCAGCCGAGCGTGCCGTCGACGTTGGAAAGCGAGGCTGCGTGCAATCCGTTTTTACGCTGCGATATTCCCGCGTTCAAAGCGCAATTGGGTTTGCAAGGGGTAGAAGCCGATCAGGTCTTCGCTGAACTGCGTCATCAAAAAGATCGGTTCTGATGTTCTCGGACAAGGATTTTTTCGGACAAGGATTGAAACACCATGAAACTTTACACCTCCCTGACCTCACCCTTTGGCCGCAAGGCCCGCATCGTCGTGCAAATGACGGGCCTTACGGCGCGGGTTGAACTGGTCACGGTTGACAACAAGAGTGCGCAATACACAAAAATCAATCCCTTGAACAAGGTTCCGGCGCTGGAACGCGACGACGGTTCCATCCTCATCGAAAGTTCGGTGATTTGCGCCTATCTGGCGAGCGTGGGCGAAAGCGCAACGGTGATGCCCGAAGACAGCGAAGAGCGTTGGCGCGCCCTTGTCTTGGAGGCCCTGGCCGACGGCATTATGGAAGCCGGAATTTTGGTCCTTTTGGAAAACAGACGCGATGCAGCCGTGCGTTCGCAACAGTGGGTGGATTTCCAAACCGCCAAGGTCAATGCGGGTCTGGATGCCATCGAAGCACAGGCCGCGACGTTCGGCGCGCGCACCGACATCGGTGTTTTATCCGTGGCGGTGTGTGCGTTGTGGCTGGAATTTCGCAAGATCGTCGGAGACGTGCGCGGGGGACGGCCCAACTTGGGGGCGTGGCTGGAGCAGATCGAGACGCGCGATTTCATGGTTTCGACCCAGCCGCCGAAGGATGCCTAACGAACGTTCGGGTTCATTAGACCATGTATTGGCCGCCGTTGACGGACAAGGTGGAGCCGGTGATGAACCCCGCGTCGTCGGAGGCGAGGAACGTTACGCAACGCGCGATTTCTTCCGGTTCAGCCAGCCGCCCCACGGGGATGAAGGGGATGATTTTTGTCTCCAGCACGTCTTTCGCGATGGCCTTCACCATCTCGGTGGCGGTGTACCCCGGGGTAACGCAGTTGACCGTAATGCCCTTGAAAGCGTTTTCTTGTGCCAACGATTTGGTGAAGCCGATCACGCCCGCTTTAGCGGCGGCGTAATTGGTCTGGCCCATCTGGCCTTTTTGTCCATTGATGGAACTGATGTTGATGATGCGCCCGAAGCCGCGTTTGCGCATATCCTTGATAACATGACGTGTGACGTTGAACACGGAATCGAGATTGGTGGTGACGACGGCACGCCAGTTTTCCGCCGTCATCTTGTGTAACATGGCGTCGCGCGTAATGCCGGCGTTGTTGACCAGTACGCAGACGGGGCCGAGCTTGTCCACCACCTCGTCAATACCGCGTTCGCAATCATCGAAGTCTCCGACGTCGAATTTGAACACGGCAATGCCCGTTTCCTTTTTGAAAGCCTTTGCGGCTTCGTCATTGCCTTGATAGGTGGCGGCGACGGTGTGGCCATCATTTTTCAAAGCCTGGGCAATGGCCGCGCCAATGCCGCGCGTACCCCCGGTGACAAGTGCAACTTTGTTCATTGTCTTTTTTTCTCCTTGCCGGGATGCGCGCGCGGCGCACACGGTTGCCCTGTGTCTTCAGGTAGGTTTGTGGGCGCGCACTTTACAATTAAGTGCGTTCCGCGCATAGGGTGCAATTAAGCGCGTTCCACGCAGAGGGCAATTCCCATGCCGCCGCCGATGCACAATGTGGCGAGGCCCTTGGCCGCGCTGCGGCGTTTCATTTCATGAAGCAGCGTCACTAAAATGCGCGCGCCGCTGGCGCCGATGGGATGGCCCAACGCGATCGCACCACCGTTGACGTTGACCTTGTCCGTGTCCCACTTCATTTCCTGATTGACGGCGATGGCCTGGGCGGCGAAGGCTTCGTTGGCTTCGATCAGGTCCAGATCGTCCACCGACCAACCGGCTTTTTCCAGTGCGGCCGTGGAGGCGGGGATGGGACCCGTGCCCATGATTTTCGGATCCACCCCTGCGGTGGCCCAGCTTTTGATGCGCGCCAACGGTTCGATGCCGCGTTTTTTCGCTTCCTGCGCCGTCATCACCACCAGGGCCGCAGCTCCATCGTTGATCCCCGAGGCGTTGCCGGGCGTTACCGTGCCGTCCTTGGCAAAGGCCGGGCGCAATTTTGCAAGTTTTTCCGCCGTGGTGCCGTGGCGAGGGTATTCGTCAGCCTCGACAACGGTTTCGCCTTTGCGTGTCTTGATGGTCACGGGAATGATCTCATCGTCGAACTTGGCGTCTTTTTGCGCGGCCTCGGCCTTTTGTTGCGAGGCGGCGGCGAAGGCATCCTGAGCCTCGCGGGTGATCTGAAATTGTGTCGCCACGTTTTCTGCCGTAACCCCCATGTGATAATCGTTGAGGGCATCCCACAGGCCGTCCTTGATCATGGTGTCGATCAGTTCATTGGGGCCCATTTTGGTGCCGGTGCGCAACATCGAGCAATGCGGTGACAGGCTCATGTTTTCCTGACCGCCCGCAACGACGATCGCGGCGTCGCCCAAACGGACGGCTTGTGCCGCCAGTGCCACGGCGCGCAAACCCGAACCGCACACCTGATTGATGGTGTAGGCTGTGCGTTCGACCGGAATGCCGGCGGCGATTGCGGCTTGGCGTGCGGGGTTTTGTCCCACACCGGCCGTTAAAATCTGCCCCATGACCACTTCAGAGACATCTTCCGGCGCGACGCCTGCGCGGTTCAGGGCCTCGGAAATGGCGATTTGCCCGAGTTCGTGCGCATCGACGGTTGAAAGCGATCCCAGGAACGTGCCGACGGGTGTGCGCGCCGCGCTGGCGATAACGATTTCTAGCTCGGGTGTGGGCATGACGGGTGCTCCTATAAGGGGAAATGCGCAATGCGCGAGGATCGTCGGAGATTAAGGGGGAAGCCGTTGCGCACGCAAGGAAAAATGCCGCGTTGCACAAAAATGTCACTTTTTGCGCAGCATTTTTTTATTGCATCGCAGCAACATGACGCACACAGTGTCACCACGTATGAACGTAAAGATCGTGAGAAGGAACTCCCATGGCGGACGAAACGCGTGACAAAGATTCCATTATTATTAAAAAGTATGCGAACCGGCGTCTTTACAATACGGCGACCAGCAGTTACGTGACCCTGGACCATCTGGCGCAAATGGTGCGTGAAGGAACCGATTTCGAGGTGATCGACGCCAAGACCGGCAACGACATCACCCATCAGGTTCTGACCCACATCATCGTTGATGAGGAAAGCAAGGGTGAGAACATGCTGCCTTTGAACTTCCTGCGCCAATTGATCGCGCTTTACGGCGACAGTCTGCAAGCCATGGTGCCGGGCTATCTTGAGCAGACCATGAAAGCCTTCAGCGGCAATCAGGTGCATATCCGTGAGACGATGGAAAAGGCGTTCGGCTCGGTGACGGCGGGCGCAAATCCGATGGCGGCGTTTGAGGATATGACGCGTCAGAATATGGAAACGTTTGAAACCGCCATGAAGGCGTTCAATCCGCTCATGACCCCCCTATCGGGCGTGACGCCGGGGACGGGTACCGCAAAAAGCGCAAAAGACAAAAACGAGATTGAAAGTTTGCGCGCCCAGGTCGATCAATTGCGTAAGCAACTTGACGAAGTATCGAAAAAAGACTGAAGGACGGCTCAGGGCAATTCGCGCATGACGCGAAATCCGATGCCGTAGCTCTTCACCCGGGCGTCGTTTTTGAAGCGCCACGCCAAGCGCATGTTCTTGGAAAAATAATACCACGATCCGCCGCGCATCACGCGCTGGCGGCAGTCTCCGCTCAGGCGCACGGCGCCGTCGGCGGGGGCGCCGATATGGGTTGGGTTCCAACAATCCGCGACCCATTCCCAGACGTTTCCCGAAACATTGTAAAGGCCCCAGGGATTGGGTTTGAAGCTGTCTACGGGTTCGCTTTTGCGGCTGATTTTCACACCACAGTCGCGGCAATTGGCGCGGCTTTTGCCAACGGCGTTGCCCCACCAGTATGTGCTTTTGGCATCGGCGCGTGCGGCGTATTCCCATTGCGCTTCTGAAGGCAGGTGATAGGTTTTTCCGGTCTTTTTCGAAAGCCAGCGCACGTAACGGCGGGCGCCGTACCAGGTAATGTTGATGACCGGGCGCTTGCCCCGGCCCCACCCATGGTCGTCGGGCATGACCTTGCCGCAGGCGTGGGCCTTGAAGCAGGCTTTCCATTCGTCGAAGGTGACTTCATAGATGCCCATGGCGAAGGGTTTGGCGATGGTGACACGGTGCGCGGGGCCTTCGGATTCATAGCGACTGTCGGCCCCCATGATGAAGGTCCCGGATGGAATAACGGCGAGTTCGGGACACGACTTGCAGTCCTTGAAGCCGGCGAAATAGTCGTTTTTCTTTGTCAGGGCGTGGGCGGGCGCGACAAGGAAGAACGTCGTCAGGACGGCAAAAACGAACATTTCGGAAACTTTTACACGCATAGGGGAAGTTTAAGGGATGCGGACTTTATTCGTCCAGTGCTGAATTTTCGGATTTGTCCGTGTGCGCGTTGGCCATGGCGATTGCCACATTGCGGGTGAACGCGCCGAGCCCTGTGCGTTTAATAGGAGAACCGGAAAAAAATCGACGGAATGCGGCGTCGTCAAATTTGGCCAGTTCCCCAAGGCGCGGCTGAAGAAGGTCTCCGCGCGGTTGAAATTTTGCTTCCCCGTGCGCCTGGGTGAACTTGGTCCATGGACACGCGGCCAAACAAGCATCGCAACCGTATATCCGGTTGCCCATATTCTTGGCCAGTTGTGCGGCGATGTCGCCTTTGTATTCGATGGTGAGATAGGAAATGCACTTGCGCGCGTCGATCTTGTAGGGTGTGAGTGCGCCGGTGGGACATGCTTCCAGGCACGCGGTGCACCGCCCGCAATGATCGACCATGGGGGGGTCCGGGGGCAGCGCCAAAGTGGTGAAAATCTCGCCCAGGAACAACCACGAACCGAAGTCGCGACTGACCAGACAGGTGTGTTTGCCCTGCCAGCCCAACCCGGCCCGTTGCGCCAGGGGTTTTTCCATGACCGGGGCGGTATCGACGAAGACCTTGAGATCGCAATCGAATTCCGATGCCATCCAGCGGCCCAATTGTTTCAGGCGTTTTTTCACGACATCGTGGTAATCACGGTTTTGTGCGTAAACCGACACGGTTGCGCGATCTTCGGGTGCGGGTTGGGGGGGGCTCGCCGGACCGTAATTGACCCCCAGCACAATGACGGATCTGGCTTCGGGCCACAGGTGATCCGGGGACGCGCGTTGATATTGACGCGGTTCCATCCAGGCCATGGCGCCGTGGCGGCCTTCGGCGACGAAACGCGCCAAATTCGTGCCATGGCGCGCCGTCAGGTGCGCGGGGGCGAAGCCGGTCGCGCAGAAGCCTATTTCCTTGGCTTTTTCGCGAATGCGCTGCTTGAGGTCGTCGCCGTGGATCATGTTCGTGCAGGGTTGTCTTGGCTGTGAAAGGAGGTTAAATCTTGGCTCAAAGTCGCGCACCGGACAAGGGGCGCGATGTCCGGAGAGATATTGTGAGCGCTGCCCCCCTTGAAAAGGCCGTTGTTTTGTTGAGCGGCGGACTGGATTCCGCAACCGTCCTGGCGCTCGTTCAAGCGCAGGGGTACGAAGTGTATGCGCTCAGTTTTCGTTACGGTCAGCGTCATGCGCATGAACTGAAGTGCGCCGCCGCCATTGCTCATAAAGCCGCTGTTCGTCATGTGGTTCTGGATCTGGATTTATCGCAATTCGGCGGTTCGGCCTTGACCGCGGATATTGACGTGCCGAAGGATCGCAGCGAAATTGCGATGAAGACGGGGATTCCGGTAACCTATGTGCCCGCGCGCAACACCGTCTTTTTGTCCTGTGCGCTGGCGTGGGCGGAAAGCCTGAATAGCGGGGAAATTTTCATCGGCGTCAACGCCCTGGACTATTCCGGCTACCCCGATTGTCGTGCGGATTATATTGCGGCCTTTCAGGCCATGGCCAACCTTGCGACGAGGGGCGCCGTCGAAGGTGTGCTGCCGGTGCACATTCACACCCCTTTGATCGACCTGAGCAAGGCTGAGATCATCAAGACGGGGTTGGCTTTGGGGGTTGATTACGGTTTGACCGCTTCGTGCTACGATCCCGATGAGAACGGCGTGGCGTGCGGACATTGCGATTCGTGCCAGTTGCGCCTGAAGGGCTTTCGTGAAGCCGGTGAGAAAGACCCTGTCCCCTACCGGGGCTCATAAAAGAAACTTCAAAACAACCGAGAAAACAAACATGGCTTATCGTTATACATTTCTTTACGTCGCGTTGATCGTGGCCGTGAACTACGGATTTTCCGTCGTGCCGCTGGTTCATTTGCCTGGCGGCGCCATGTGGCCGCCCTTGTCCTTGGTGGTTGGCTTCGTGTTCATCGTGCGCGATTTTGCGCAGCGCGAAATCGGCCATAAGGTTTTGCTGGCCATGGTTGTTGGTGTGGTGTTGTCCTATTTCATGGCCAATCCGCACATCGCCATTTGGTCGGCGATCGCATTTTTGACCAGTGAGATCGGCGATTGGGCGGTCTATACCTTCACCAAACGCGCCATGTCGGAACGGATTATTTATTCGTCTCTCGTCAGCGCCCCGTTGGACAGTGCGGTGTTCCTGTTCGGTATCGGTATGGCCTCGATGGAGGGCATTGCCACCATGACGGCATCGAAGCTTTTGGGCGCCATTGTGGTGTGGTGGATCATGCGCCGCCGCGAGGCGCGCCTGCCGGTGAGCGCCTAACGCTTTCTGTCCTGCCGGACTATCCCCGTCCGCGATAGGGGGCGACGCCGTGGTCGGGAATCCACACCCCTTCGGGCGGTGTGCCGGTTTGCCAGAAGACGTCGATGGGAATGCCGCCGCGCGGATACCAGTAGCCGCCGATGCGTAGCCATTTGGGCTTGGCGGCGGTAATGATTTTTTGTGCAATGTCGATGGTGCAGGCTTCGTGGAATGCCCCGTGGTTGCGAAAACTTGTCATATAGAGTTTTAAGGATTTGCTTTCCACCAGGCGTTTGGCGGGGATGTAGTCGATGGCGATGTGAGCAAAATCGGGCTGGCCGGTGATCGGGCACAGCGAGGTGAATTCTGCGATGGTAAAGCGCGCGACGTAATCCACGCCCTCGTGTGCGTTGGGGACCGTCTCCAAAATGGCGGCCTCGGGCGAGGCGGCGGGGGCGACATCGTGCCCCAGTTGATGCAGCTTTTCAGGCTTCTTTTTGCTCATGTCGAGGGGGTCTCCAAAGGTGCGATATCGCCCCGTTCCTGTGCCGCGTCGAATTCACGTTGAAAGTCTGCGAAACGTCCGGCGTCGATGGCGGTGCGCATGTCGCGCATCAAGTCTTGATAGTAGTGCAGATTGTGCCAGGTCAAAAGCATGGCGCCCAGAATTTCCTCTGCCTTGGTCAGATGATGCAGATAGGCGCGGCTGTGGTTCTGGCACGCCGGACAGGTGCAGTGTTCATCCAGGGGGCGCGGGTCTTCGTTGTGACGGGCGTTGCGCATGTTGAGGGGGCCACGGCGCGTCCACGCCTGTGCCGTGCGTCCAGAGCGCGTCGGCAGGACGCAATCGAACATGTCGATGCCGCGTGCCACAGCGCCTACAATATCCTTGGGCTTGCCGACGCCCATCAGGTAGTGCGGTTTGTCCGCAGGCAGCAAGGGGACGGTGAAGTCCAGCGCTTCGAACATGCGTTCCCGGCCCTCGCCGACCGCCAGACCGCCGAGCGCGTATCCGTCGAAGCCGATTTTGCCGAGGGCTTCCGCTGATTGCTGCCGCAAATCCTCGTGTACACCACCCTGGCAGATGCCGAACAGGCCGTAGCCGGGGCGTTCGACGAAGGCGTTTTTGGAGCGTTTCGCCCAGCGCATGGACAATTCGGTGGCGCGTGCGACGTTCTCCTTGTCGCTGGGGTAAGGCGGACATTCGTCGAAACACATGGTGATGTCGGCATCCAGCAGGTTCTGGATTTCAACGGAACGTTCCGGGCTGAGCCTATGGGACGTACCGTCGATGTGGCTGCGAAAGGTTACGCCATCTTCGTTCAGTTTGCGCAGGCCGCTCAGGCTCATCACCTGATAGCCGCCCGAATCGGTTAAAATAGGACCCGGCCAGTTCATGAATTCATGCAGCCCACCCAGACGCGCGATGCGTTCGGCCCCCGGGCGCAACATCAGATGATAGGTGTTGCCGAGGATGATTTCCGCTCCCGTTTGCGCAACGCTTTCGGGGCGCATGGCTTTCACCGTCGCCGCCGTGCCTACGGGCATGAATGCAGGGGTTTCAATGGATCCGTGTGCCGTGGTGATGCGCCCGCGCCGTGCGGGCCCGTCGGTGGTGAAAAGCTCAAAGCCAAAGGTTGTCATAAGGTGGGGTCCTCTGTGCGGGTGAGCAGGCAGGCGTCGCCGTAGGAATAAAAACGGTAGTTCGCGGCGATGGCGTGGGCATAGAGCGCCTTCATACGTGAAAATCCAGCGAAGGCACACACCAGCATGAACAAGGTGGACCTGGGCAGATGGAAATTGGTCATCAAGACATCGACGGCCCTGAAACGGTAGCCCGGCGTAATGAAAATTCCGGTTTCACCCTGAAAAGGGGCAATGCGTCCGTCGGCCTCGGCGGCGCTTTCCAGCAGGCGCAATGCCGTGGTGCCCACCGCGACCAAACGGCCGCCGGCGGCCCGCGTTTTGTTGATGATGTTTGCGGCTTCCAGAGTGATTTCGCCCCATTCTGTATGCATGACGTGATCTTGCGTGTTGGCGACTTTGATGGGCAAAAATGTTCCCGCGCCGACGTGAAGGGTGACTTTAACCATTTTCACGTCGCGTTTCTCGATGGCTTCAAGCAGGCTTCTTGTAAAGTGCAGGCCCGCCGTGGGGGCGGCTACCGCACCGGGGTGCGCGGCGAAGATGGTCTGGTAATCGCTTCGATCTTTCCCTTCGCCACCGCGCGCGCGCTTGATATAAGGCGGCAGCGGCATGGCCCCCTGGGCTTCCAGTGCCGCCATCAATTCGGGGCCGGAAACATTGAAGACGAGTGTGACCTCACCGCCCAGACCCTTGGCCTGAACGGTTGCCGCAAAACCGTCGGCAAAAGCCACACGGTCCCCCACATGCAGTTTTTTTGCCGGACGCGCAAAGGCGCGCCAGGTGTCGGCAGCTTCTTGTTTGTGCAGTGTGATGTTGATGCCCGCCGTGTTGCGCCGGCCAAACAGGCGTACCGGGATGACGCGGGTATCGTTGAACACAACAACGTCGCCGGGGTGCAGAAAATCGGGCAGATCGAGAACGCCTTTATCCGCCATGCCCCCCACGTCCGTTGGCCCTACCAGCAGGCGCGCACCGTCTTTCGGCTGCGCCGGATGCTGGGCAATGTGCGTTTGAGGCAGATCGAAATCGAACAGATCGACTTTCACGGGGAACCCTTTCATGGAAAACGCGGCGCAGAGTATGCAATCGTGCATGTCTTGGCAAACAGCGCATAAGGCCTTGAGGAATAATTACAGGCAAGCCCTTGGGAAATCGGCATTTTCAGCGTACATTACGGGGACGATAAAAGGGGTGTCCGCCGGGGAGAAACTCGGCGGAAGAGGTGTTTGTGCTTGGGGCCGCAGTCAGGACGCATGGCGAAAAAGGAAGAGATTACGTTTGAGGTGTTGATTCTCACCGATTCTCGGTGGGAAGCGCAGGGCGTTTATGGGGCGAAGGAACAAGGCCTGGCCGTCAACGATGCCAAATCCTTGGAACGGGTCTCCACCATCAAAGCCGTCAAGGTGGTGAAGGAATATTACGACAAAAAAACGCGTAGCAGCCGTTCGGTGAAAGTCTACGAATCCAAGATCAAGAACGCCGCGAAGCCGCCGCCTCAGTCCTTGCGTGCGCAATCGCGTCTTGCCAATAAAAAGACCAAGACGAGCGACAAGCGATCTTTCGCCAAATCTCGATCTTCATCTTCCGCGGCGTCCGGCGGGGGGTCCTTGTCGGACGCCATGACATCCACGCCGCCGCCCTTGAAAGAAAGCGCGAAAGCAGGTGCGCGTCGCACGCCCTTGCTCGGGGCCTTTTTGAAGACCCTGATTGCCCTGGCCATGGCGGTTGTCGGGGCCATTGTGGTTACACAACTTGTTTCCATGGTGTTGCGTCAGACGCGGGTCATCGGGTTCATGAACCGGGATGATTTTTTGATTGTGATTTTCATCCTGGTTTTCGCAATCACCGCCCTGGCTTTGATCACGCGCATTCTGTCCAACCTTAAGCCCTTGCTTCCCCCCGCGTCGCCGCGTGCGCCCCGGCCACAACGCCCGGCTGCGCGCCTGCGGGTCACGGCGTTGCGCAATGCCGATCTCGATGCGGCGCGTTTGGCCGAATTGGAAGCGCGCCATAAGGCCGAAACCGAAGCCGAAACCGTGGCCGAAGCCGAAGCCGAAACCGTGGCCAAGGCGCATGAAGAAGAGGCCCGCCAGACGGCCTTGGAAGAAACGCGGCGCAACCACCAAGAACGTGACGCGATGCAGGATGAAACGATCATCATGAAGACCTTTACGACCGACGTCCTGAGCGTGGTTCAGGGGGGTCTTGAGAATCGCGATGCACACATGGTCTTTGGGCTGGTGCTGTTTTTGGTGGGGGCGGCGCAGGCGTTGCGCCACCAACGCAACATTAATGAAGATACGTTCAAAAGAATGGCCACCCATGCGCTGGGTGAATTGGGTCTTTCTCAAGAGCGCGCGGAGCATTTCATCGAAAACACGGACGAATACCTGATTTCCAATTCGCGCTATTCGCAAATGTTTCAATCGGGACGCGCGGCCATGACGGCGTATCTTGAGAATCAACAGAGCCCGCGCAAAATGTTGGTCAAGGTGATGTCCGAATGGGATATGCCCACGCCGAAGGTGGAAAGCCGCCAGCCCGTCACCGTGCTTTTTACCGATATTGTCGGTTCGACCGCCATGACGCAAAAATTGGGGGACGAAGGCGCACAGGAAATTGTGCGTATCCACAACACCATTGTGCGCGAGGCGATCCAGGTGTTTACGGGTAAGGAGATCAAACATACCGGCGATGGCATCATGGCATCGTTTGCCTCTGCGGCCTCCGGTGTCGAGGCTGCCTGTGATATCCAGCAAAAAATCAAGGCGCACAGTGCGGCGCATCTTGATCGCCCGTTGGCGTTGAAGATCGGGCTGAACGCGGGGGAACCCATTTCCGAAGACGATGATCTGTTTGGTTCCACGGTACAACTGGCGGCGCGGATCGTGGACAAGGCGGATGCGGGATGCATTTTGGTGTCCGGTTCGGTGCAGGGCCTGTGCCAGGGGAAGAACCTGAAATTTGATAAATTCGGTGATTTGCAAATGAAAGGTTTCGATCAACCGGTTACCGTTTATCGCGTCTTGTGGGAAGCGTCCCAGCCCCAGCCCCAGACAAGTAATAAACCCAGAAAAAACAACATATACAGCGGCAAAC